>JBMHDL010000001.1:0-15961 GCA_049889415.1 Parvibaculales bacterium
AGCCGCCGTGCGGTTGAACGTGGTTGTCCCAGGTCAAACCAATACGCCTTTATATCAAGGGGTTCTAGACCACCCGCTTCTGGGAAAAAATGTAGACAATATTAATGTCCCACTTGGGCGCGTCATCGCTCCTGAAGAAATGGCTGAATATATAGAGCTGATGCTTGGCTCCAAAATGCAATGTTTACACGGCAGTGTGTTATGGGCAGATTGCGGTGCTGATGCCGCCGCAAGACCAGACCGCTTTTAAAGATCATGCTTTTGGATAAGCGATAGTTAAAATCTAAATTCAAAACCTTCAGCTGCCTTAGCCATAGGCGGCATTAGCCATAGGCGGCATTAGCATGCATCAATCCTTGATTAACCAATTTTATCAATCGGTTGCAACGCGCTTCCAACAACTAGGCAGGTGACGGATTCGGCGTCTTTTGAAAAATTCCTAACGTATCCGCGTCACCATTGGCTCTCATCCCCGGCGGCATTTCATCTCCCCACCTGCACTGCAGCGTGCTTCAAATGACCAGAAAAAGCGCGCTGACCAAAATCGTGCCGAGCGTCCCCAGCATGGACAGGGGACGGAAAATCATCGGCAGGCGGCGGGACACAATCATTACATAATGCACCACCCGCGACACCAGCAGAACCACCCCCAAGGTCATCAGAGGGCCGTCGCCCAGGCCGTTCAGGTCATTGAGCAGCAACAGCAGCAGGGCAATCGGCACAGTCTCGATGAAATTGCCGTGCCCGCGGATACGGTTGCGTAATTCCTTGTCCCCGCCATCGCCTAAGCTGATCTTGTTTTTGAACCGGTATCGCCCCACCCGCAGAGTGAAAACCACATGCAGGATCCCGAAAATGGCGGCAAACATCAGCGTTGTCTCAATATGCAAGGATGCGGTCATACGTCCCCCCTCTATTTATCTGTCAAGTTATCCATGCCGCAGGCGCCGATCAATCCGACACCTGTTTTCAACAGAAAAGCATATTTGCCGCAGAAAATCGACGCTGAGGCTCTGGATAAGCGCGCCCGGACTTCTTATAAACAAACCGAACACATCATTTTGCAACTGTGAGGTAAATCATGTCCATAAATGAAGCAGACCTTGCCCGGGCACGTCAGGCTTGGGGGGACGCCCTGGTCTCCATTTCCAAGGCCTATGAGACGACCGGCATTGAGGAAGCCAGCGCGGTGGCCGGTAATGTGTTGGACACGCTGTACGGTTACGCAATGGGCCCGGTTCTGTTCAAGCCCACTTTGAGCGGCGGCGCCCAAACCTTCCGCCCGACCAGACAAGGGGCGCTGTCCTATTTTGTCGGCCATAATCCGGAATATCCGCAGGATGGCGGGTTTGGCCTCAAATATTGGCGAGACTTCAGCTCTGAGACGTCCGCCATCTTCATGGAAGAAAATATCGCCATGTGGATGGGCTGGGTCACCCTGACCGACAAAGACGGCGACATGGTGAAGGTCGACAAAAGCTGGGGCTATCGCAAAGATGCTGACGGGGCGCTGAAAATCGTTTTGCACCACTCATCCATACCCTACACGGCCTAGAATTCAGGCCCGAACTCTTGAGGCAAAAGTTCTGCCTTTGAACTGACAAGACAGTTTTTCTGCCTCAGATTTTTGTTTATTTCCGCAGTGCACTCGTTAAGCTGAAGTAAGACTCAACGGGAGAGGTGCATTATGTCTGAACATACGCAGGAATCCGCAACAGCATTCCAGAAACTCTACACACCGCAATCCGAGGAATATCTTCATGATTACCGCGATGTCGTCAATCGGTTGTTTGAAAGCACCGATGAACGCATGGGCTGGTATGACCCGTGGCAGGCCTGGATTGTCACCTCGCATGATCTATGCAAGACGATTTTGGCAGATGAGCGCCTGACGCCGGATTTCATGAACTGGAAATTCGCTCCGCCCGAAGCGCCCCAGGCAGACAAAAACGATTTCGAGATCATGCTGGACCACAGCCTTTTCCGGCTGGACCGCCTCGATCATAGACGGGTTCGCCGTCTGGCCTCCAAGGCATTTTCCATGAGTCAGACCGACAAAATCGTCTCCGGTATCCAGGACATCATCACGGATGTGTTTGACGGACTGGCCGGTCAGGATGTTATTGACGTCGCCTCCACCCTTTCAGTGGATATCCCGCGCCGCTCCATCGCCAAGCTGGTCGGTATTCCCCCGGAGCAACATGAAATTTTCGACAAGCTCGGCTGGGCCATGGTGCGCTATAACGGCTTCACCACAACGCCGGAGGACCGTGCTGAACTTTTGAAAATCGCCCTTACCGGTGTCGCCATGCTGCAGGATTTGATTGCCGCACGCCGCGCCGCGCAGGATTGCGGTGATGATTTCATCGGAGTACTGCTGCAGGCGCAGGAAGGTGATGACCGCCTCAGTGACTGGGAGGTGCTCGGCATTGTCGCGGCCATGCTCGCCGCCGGAAGCGACACGGCCAGCGACATGCACCCATCTGTACTCTACGCCCTGCTGGACAATCCGGACCAGTTTGAAAAGCTGAAACAGGATCCCTCCCTGGTTGACAATGCGATTGTCGAGGCGCTGCGGTATGAAGCCTTCGGTAAGACCGGTCTGCACCGCTATGCGCTGGAGGATGTCGAATTTGAGGGCATCACCGTAAAGCGTGGCGAACAGATCATCATTGCCGGACAGGCGGCCGGGCTGGACCCGGAGCAATGGGACAATCCGCAGGACTTTGACATCAGCCGCGACCTCAACGGCCATATCGTTTTCGGCACCGGTGCTCATGTCTGCGCCGGTCTGTTTCTGGCAAAATCACAGGCCCGTTTGATGTTGCATGAATTCATGAAACGCTATCCAAATGCGGAACTTCAGGAAAAACCGACCCGTGATATTGAGCATTATAATGCGCGCCACATCACCAAATTGCTGGTCAAGACCAACGCCTGACCTGAAGCAGCGACGGAGCTAGTCATGAACCGGCAGAGCGTGACTGCACTGAACCGTCGTTTACTCGACGCCTTTTTGAAACAGCAAAGTGAAGGTGCCGTTCAAGAGCGTCATGTGCCGGCGGATGTGTTTTTCGATCCCGTGCGGTTCCAACAGGAAAAAGAGGCCCTGTTCCGCAACACACCGCAACCCGTCGCTTTTTCCGCGGAAATCCCAGATGCAAACAGTTTTCTTGCCATTGAGGTCATGGATGTTCCGGTCGTTTTGACACGCAATCAAGAAGGCGTGCTGAAAGCGTTTCTCAATGCCTGCCCGCATCGCGGTGGCAAAATCGCCGACGGCGCCGGCCGGAAAAAACTGCTGACCTGCGAATTTCACGGCTGGTCCTTCAGCCCAGACGGGGATTTAATCGCACGCCCGCAGGAGGAGTGCTTCACCTCGCCTAAATCCGAACTTGGCCTGACCGAACTGCCGGTATCCGAAGATAGCGGCATTGTCATATTAGGGCTGGACCTTTCTGTCCGGGTTGATCCGGCACAGGCCGGATATGAACCGATTGCGGATGAGCTCAGCCTGTATGATTTGAAACAATATAAAATACTTGACCGACGCACTTATGAGGTCGCTGCCAATTGGAAGCTGATCAATGATCTGAGCCTTGAAAGCTATCATTTTGATGTGCTGCACCGTGACAGTGTGGCGACGGTTCTCTCTGGCTATTCGGTTTTTGACACCTATGGGCAATGCAGCCGCTGGGCGTTTCCATGGCTGACGATTGAACGGCTTGCCGAGCTTGATGAAACAGACTGGCCGGATCAGCTGGAAGGCTCATGCACCTATACGCTGTTTCCCGGCGTGATGGTGATTGTAAATGCATCCGGTGCGCAAATGATCCGGGCTGAACCGGGAATGAGCCCGGGTCAGACCAAGGTCAGCTTTGTTGGGCTTGCTCACCCCGATATGGATGCGACGGAGGCCAGACAGGGGTTTGAGTTCGGTGGCAAGGTTTTTGTCGAGGAAGACCTGCAGGCGGCGGAAAACTGCCAAAAGGGGTTGGAGGCATCGCAACGTGACCTGATCATCGGCACCAATGAGCCTTTGCTGCAATTCTGGCATGAGCTGTGGGCCAGCCAGATACGCTAATTAATTTGCCCCAATCGTGAGATGAGGATCAATCAGATGCAAAAGCCGCTTGCAGACGTGCGCGCAAATGCTCGGAAGCGTCCCCGCCGGCCATCAGTTGCGTATCTGCAGTCTCAATAATTTCACCTTGAGTATCAACCGCGCAAATGCGGTCAATGGGTTTGCCTGAAATCCGGCTGACACCGCTGACGACATCGCCGTCCACCACATGCTGTTTGCTCCAGTGTAACATGGCGACAATGACCGGCCACAAGTCACGACCTTTTTCGGTGAGGCTGTAATCCGCCGCGCGCTTGTCATCGGCATATGTCTTTCGTTCCAAGATACCGGCCTGCACCAATCTTGAGAGGCGGTCCGACAAGACCGCGCGTGAAATGCCCAATTGACTGCGAAAAGCTTCAAACCGGCTATTGCCATACATGACCTCACGAATGACCAGCAAGGTCCACCAGTCACCGATTTCATCCAGGGCCCGCGCCAGGGGGCACTCATGATCAGAAAATCTTACTTTGCTCATTTTGACTTTACTTTTCCGGATTTGTATAATAAGTCTGTTTAACAGACTATTTGTTTTTTGCAAAGTCAAAATCGCAAATGCTTTGGGGGCAACTGATATAATGATTACCTTGTGGGGAGCCGGTACGACACGCACCTTCCGTCCAATATGGATGGCGGAGGAATTGGGGCTGGACTATGAGTTGCACCCGATCGGTCCGCGCACCGGCGAAACCCAAACGCCTGACTACACAGCGCTGACCCGCAAACAAAAAGTACCTTTTCTGGTCGATGGTGACATAAAACTCTCGGAGAGCCTGACCATTTGCCGTTATCTGCGCGAAGCCTATCAAGCCGAAAATGTGTATCTGCCCCAACAGCTTGAAGACCGCACCAAGGAAGATGAATGGTGCAATTACATATATGGAGAAATTGACGAGACCGGACTTTATGTCATCCGCAGACATGGGGATTTGAGCGATATTTATGGCGCCGCACCCGATGTTGTTTCCGTCACGCAGGCCTATGTCCTCAAACATCTGGGTGTAATCGCACAGGCCATGATCGGGCGGGACAGTGTCATGAAAGGTGGCTTTGGAGTGGCTGACATCGTGCTGATGTCGTGTCTCGACTGGGCCAAGTTCTATGGCCTTGATCTACCACAGGAACTGACGCCCTATCATAAATGCATTTCAGAACGACCGGCTTTTCAAAAAGCCATGACAATCAATTACGGCACATTAGCGGAGGCAATCAATGGGACCACTTGAAGGAATTAAAGTGCTTGATCTCACAAGCATGGTATCCGGCCCTATGGGGGCCATGATGCTGGCCGACCAAGGTGCGGACGTGATCAAGGTTGAACCAATGCATGGTGAGCAGTTGCGTCACATGGCGCCACCGCACCAGGGGGTCAACGCCCCGTTTTACAGTTGTAATCGCGGCAAAAGATCCCTTGCTCTGGATTTGAAGTCGGAAGAGGGCAAAAAGGTTTTGATGCAACTCGTTGAGGAGGCTGACGTCTTCATGCAGAATTTCAGGCCCGGCGCGATTGAACGCATGGGATTTGGTGAAGCCGTTTTGCGCGCAATCAATGACAGGCTGATATATGTGTCCATCAGCGGTTTTGGTGAAAAAGGGCCCTATGCACAGTCCCGGGTCTATGACCCCGTGATACAGGCCCTGTCCGGAGCCACTGATATTCAGGCGGACAGAACCAGCGGGCGTCCGCAAATGTTCCGTATCATCATTGCCGACAAGGTGACTTCGCTGACAGCGGCCCAAGCTGTCTCTTCAGCGCTTTATGCGCGGGAGAAATCTGGCACAGGGCAGCACATCCGCCTGTCCATGCTCGACACCATGCTGTCTTTTTTCTGGCCAGAGGGGATGGCCGGCATGGTCTATGATGAACAGGAGTTTGATGTCCGCAAACTTCAGGGCACACAAGACCTCATTTACAAGGCCAAAGACCGCTTCATCACCGCGGGGGCTGTTTCTGATGCAGAGTGGGCCGGCATGTGCCGCGCCCTGAAACGAGAGGATTGGCTGGAGGATGAGCGCTTCAGTACCTCACAAGGGCGCATGATGAATGCCCAGGCGCGGAAAGCCATGACGGCCGAAGAAATTGAAAAATGGGACAGCGAAGAATTGCTTGTCCGATTTCAGGAAGAAGGTGTGCCCAGCGCGCCTCTGCTGGAACGGACAGAATTGTTGCACCATGAGCAAATACTCGCAAACAACTCCATTGACCGCACCGTTTATGAGCCTTTTGGCGAAGTCCGTCAGGCACGCCCGGCAGCCCAATTTGACAAGACACCGAGTGAAATTGCCCGGCCGGCCCCAAGGCTTGGAGAACATACGCGCGAAATCCTCGATCATCTGGGCTACGATGAGGGAAACATTGATGACATGATTGCCGAGAAGACAATCCTTTCATCCGAATAGGAGAATGATGGAATGAATACACAAAAACCTGTTTGTCTGGTCATCGGCGCCGGGGCCGGCATTGGCGGCAATGTCGGCAAGAAATTCGCTATGAATGGCTATCATGCTGTATTGGCGCGCCGCAGTGACAAGGACGGTCTCGACACACTCGTTGCCGACATCGAGGAGTCCGGCGGCAGCGCGACCGGACGCTTACTGAATGTTGTGGAAGAGGACAGCATTGAAAACCTGGTTGCAGATATTGAACAGACCCTTGGCCCGATTGAGGTGGTGTTGTTCAACCTCGGCGCGCAAATCGGCAATCGTGCACTGGACGACACATCAGTCAAAACCTTCACACTGGGCTGGCAAATGGCGACTTTGGCGTTGTTCCGTCTGGCCAAGGCGGTTTTCCCGCAAATGGTGGCGCGTGGCGGCGGCACTTTGCTGGTCACATCAGCAACGGCGTCGGTGCGCGGCAATGCCGGTCAGCACTCGCATGCCGCGGCGATGGGCGCGCGCCGCATGCTGTGCCAGACCCTGAATGCCGAATATGCCGCGCAAAACATTCATGTGGCCCATATTTTGGTCGACGGCGCGGTGGATGCACCAGATACGCTCGGCAAGATGCTTGGCCCGGATATGTTCCAGAAACTGCGCGAAAGCCGGGGGCTTGAGCATGACGGCCTGTTGCTGCCGGAGAAAATGGCGGAGACCTATTTCCACATAGCCCAACAACACCGCTCGGCCTGGACGCATGAGCTGGACTTGCGGGCCTATTCCGACCTCGCATGGTGGAACCATGCCCCGTAAAGCAAACTAACCAGGAGGCGAATATGACCCTGACAGTTACCCCAACCGGCGCAACCTGCGGCGCATATGTTACCGGGCTGGATCTGACCCAAGCCATCTCAACCGATTTGGCGGCCGAGCTGCGTGCGCATTGGCTGGAGCACAAAGTTCTGGCCTTCCCGGACCAACATCTAAGCAATCACGACCTTGAGCGTTTCACGCTGGCCTTCGGTGATTTCGGGGATGATCCGTTTTTCGGTCATATTGACGGCCATGAACATATCGCCGCCATATCGCGCCGGGCCGATGAAAAAGCCCCGATTTTTGCCGAGTTTTTTCATTCCGACTGGAGCTTTATGGACATTCCGCCGGCCGGCACCTGTCTGTTCGGCATCACCATCCCGCCTGTCGGCGGCGACACGCTGTTTGCCGATCAGGTCGCCGCCTATGAGCGCCTGCCTGACGCTCTGCGCGACAAGGCCGATACCTTGATCGCCGTCCATTCGGCCGAATTGGGTTACGCGCCTAATGGCGCCTATGGAGATAATGAAGGCGAAAGCGACCGCTCCATGGACATTATCTTCAGCGAAAAAGCGCGTGCCAAACGCGAACACCCTTTTGTCCGCACCCACCATGAAACAGGCAAAAAGGCCCTGTTTTCCTCACCCGCCTATATTCAGGCTTTTGCCGGTTATGAAAAGCAGGAGAGTGATGCGTTGCTGATTGAGTTTTACGGGCACCAAAGCGCGGAAGACCTTGTCTATGCGCACAAATGGGAAAAAAATATGCTGGCCATGTGGGACAACCGCTCGGTGCTGCACGCAGCCACCGGCGGCTATGACGGGCATGACCGCCTGCTCCACCGCACCACCATCGCCGATACGCAGTTCTAGGCACCGGCACAGCTTTCCTGCATCAAGAGTTTGTCATCCCTCAACTCCATGTTACAGTTTTGGGAACGGATTGGCCGACAAAAAGTAAGCAGCCAATTCTGATATCTTTGTGGAGGGTTTATCATGTCAGAAACGGAATTGGTAAAAACGCAATTCAGCAAAAAATCAACGGCCGAGGATGTCACACAGGGCGTCGACCTGACCGGCAAAACCATTCTTGTCACCGGTGTCGCGTCCGGACTTGGACAGGAATCGATGCGCGTCCTGGCATTACGCGGGGCGCATGTACTTGGTCTCGACCGCACCCTTGAGGCCGCCAAAGCCGCCTGCGAAGGTGTCTCTGGACAAGCCACACCATTTGCCTGCGACCTGGCGGACCCAGAGTCGATTGTCACCTGCACCAATGCCATATCCGAGCAGTTCAAGTCTCTTGATGTCATCCTCACCAATGCCGGCATTATGTGTCCGCCTTATACGGTCGTCGATAAATACACCGAACCGTTGGAAATTCAGTTTGCCGTCAACTTCCTCGGTCATTTCATTCTGCTAAACCGGCTAATGCCCCTGGTCGAGGCCGCCCCGGCCGGTCGCCTGGCAATCGTCGCCAGCGAAGGCTATACCACGGCGCCGCGCAAAACCGGCATCGCTTTTGAGGACCTGAGCTTCTCAAACGGCTATGACGCCCTGACCGCCTATGGCCACTCCAAACTCGCCTCCATGCTGTTCAGCAAAGAATTGGCGCGCCGCTATCAAGGCACCAGCATCACCGCCAATTCCATTCATCCAGGCGTCATCCGCACTAATCTGGCCAGCGACACGGAAAGTTTCAAAGTCAAACTCATCTCCATGTTCGCTGGTCCCTGGACCCGTACCATCGCCCAAGGGGCCGCCACCCATTGTTTTGTGTCGGCCAACCCAGCCCTGGACGGGGTCAGTGGCGGACATTTTGCAGACAGCAATCAGAAGGAGCCGAAAGACCACCCGCTTGTCAATGACATGGAACTCGCCGGCAGGCTGTGGGACAAGGCGACAGAACTGGCCAAAGGCTATCTGCTGAACCAGTAAGCCCTGGCACTGTCAGGCAAGGCAAGGGGGGGGGATCCCATGACGGAAACGACAGTGACGACTGACCATATTCACAAGGTCCGGCACTATGCCTTGGGTGTTTTGGTCGTGGTCTACACCTTCAATTTCATTGATCGACAGATTCTCTCGATCCTGATTGAACCCGTCAAAACCGATTTGGGGCTGTCCGATACCGCCATGGGACTGTTGACCGGTTTTGCCTTCGCCACGTTCTACGTCACTTTGGGCATCCCTATCGCCCGCATTGCCGACCGCACCAACCGCCGCAATTTGATCGCCGGCGCCATCTCCATCTGGAGCCTGTTTACGGCCGTGTCCGGTCTGGCACAGAATTTCTGGCACCTGCTGATTGCCCGCATTGGTGTCGGGGTCGGTGAGGCCGGGTGTTCGCCACCCGCCCATTCCATGATTGCCGATTATTATCCGGCGGAACAGCGGGCTACGGCCCTTGGTATTTACTCTCTGGGCATTCCGTTCGGCATCATGTTCGGCCTGTTCGCCGGTGGCTGGATCAATGAATTTTTCGGCTGGCGCATGGCCTTTTTCGTCGTCGGACTGCCGGGTCTTTTGCTGGCTCTTCTGGTGCGCTTCTCCCTGACCGAGCCGCCACGCGGCATGGCAGAAGGCCGGACTGACAAGGGTGCACAACCCGGCGTTTTGGAAACCCTGCACTATTTGTGGCAGAAGAAATCCTTCCGCCACATGTCCTTTGCCGCCGGATTGGCCGCCTTTGTCGGCTATGGCTTCATCACCTGGGCACCGGCCTTTTTGATCCGGTCTTTCGACATGAGTACCGGCGAGGTCGGCACCTGGTTCGGGCTGATTCTCGGTATTCCCGGCGGCATCGGTATTGCCCTTGGCGGCTATCTGGCTGACAAGGCCGGGGCCAAGGACCCCAAATGGTATCTCTGGACGACCGCCTTGGCCCTGCTGGTCGTCTGCCCGCTCAATTTTGCAGTTTTTACGGCAACCAATGCGACCACCGCCTTCCTCGCCATGATCATCCCGGTGCTGTTGAGCAATTTTTATCAGGCGACTACCTTCTCCCAGACCCAGGGCATATCCGAATTGCGGATGCGGGCCATGGCAGCGGGGATTTTGCTGTTCATCATGAACATTATCGGCCTCGGCCTTGGGCCTCAAATGGTCGGTCTGATATCGGATTTGCTGAAAGACACCTATGGCACGGAAAGCCTGCGCTATGCCCTGCTGATCTGTGGCATGGCGAATATTTGGGCGGCGGTGCATTACTATATTGCCGGCCGGCACCTGAAAGATGACTTGGTGTCTGAAGGCTGAATTTTCCTAACGCCGACAACCACGCCTCCAACTACACTGCATAAATTTTCAATTTCTCATCTAGACGAGTGTAGATATAATTTTTTCTTGTAATTAATAATCATTCTCATTATAAGCGCTCAAGAATTATTATTAATAAGGTTTGACCATGATTACCCCAACGAAAACCACTCTGGCCTATGTTTTAGGGGGACTCCTTTATATCAGCCCTGCATTGGCTCAGACCACGGATGAAATTGTCGTTGAAGGACGTGTTCTGTATTCTGATCAGGTCAATGCGCTGAAAACACCCGTACCGATTCTTGACGTGCCGCAAAGCCTGTCAATCGTGACCGGGGAAGAGATTAAGATGCGGAATTTCCGAGAACTCGGCGACATTGTGCGCTACACGCCGGGCGTCACCACCTCGCAAGGGGAAGGCCACCGGGATGCCATCGTTTTTCGTGGGGTGCGCTCTACTGCGGACTTTTATATTGATGGCGTGCGGGATGATGTCCAATATTACCGCTCGCTGTACAATCTCGAACAGGTTGAAATCCTGCGCGGTCCGAACGCCCTGCTGTTCGGGCGCGGTGGCACCGGCGGGATCGTCAATCGTGTGACCAAGAAAGCTGTTATTGGCGATCGTTTCGGCAGCTTTGATATCGGTATTGACACATTCGGCGCTTATGATCTTGCGGTTGACTACAATGTCGACACCGGTGACGCCACAGCTTTCCGAATTAATGTTCACGCTGACTCACTCGACAATGACAGGGATTTTTATGACGGCGACCGCTACGGCATCAACCCGACTTTGAAAATGAATTTGGGCGAGGATACAACCCTCGACCTTTCCTATGAATATGCGGATCATGAGCGGTTCATTGACCGCGGCATCCCAACCTTGAACGGTCGCCCGGTTGAAGCGCTGAAGGATATCGTATTCGGAACCGCTGACATCAACACCACCTCGTTGGAAGCCCATATCCTGCGCGGTATGGTAAGCCACAAATTTTCCGATAGCATGAAAGGTAACCTCACGGTTCAATATGCCGACTATGACAAGCGCTACCGCAATCTCTATGCAGCGGGATATGACGGCACAAATGTTACATTGGATGGTTATGATGACCCGACACAGCGCGAAAACCTGATCATCTCAGGTAATCTGGTCAGCGAATTCAAAACCGGATCCATGAGCCACACCCTGTTGCTGGGCATGGAATATATGGATACGCAGTCCGAAAACCTGCGCTACAACACCCTCTTCTCATCCTCAAATAATGACCAGGAGGTTTTCAGTGTCTCACGGCCACTGGACATCAGCGTCAATGCCAATGGCGTCGCCACGACAGTCGACTTTACAACCGACTTGAACACCCAGACCAAGACGGACATCCAGGTCACCTCTTTGTTCGTTCAGGATCAGATTGACGTGACTGAGAAATTCAAAGTCATGCTTGGCGGACGTTTTGACAGTTTTGACATTCAGGTGGATGACATCAAGAACGCCTCATCTCAAACTAGAAAAGATGAAGAGTTTTCTCCGCGTGCTGGCCTGATTTTCAAACCACAGGAAAATATTTCTCTTTATGCAAGTTACAGCGAAAGCTTCCTTCCGCGCTCGGGTGAACAGTTCAAGAGTCTGTCTGCCTCAAGCGCAAGACTTGACCCAGATGTCTATGAAAACCAGGAAATCGGTGTCAAATGGGACATCACCCCTGATATCACCTTTTCTCTCAGCTATTTTGACAGCGAGCAGACGCGGGCCGAGCGTGACAGCGTGACCGGTGAGCAGTATGAAATTATCGGCCTGCAGATTGACGGTTTCGAGCTTGAGTTCAAAGGACAGATCACTGATAAGTTATCTTTGACAGGGAGCTACAGCAATCTGAACGGCAAAAACGGCAGCGGCGGGGAGCCGCGTGAAATTCCGGACACAAGCTATTCCCTGTGGGGCCTGTATGAGGCCAATAACACATTCGGACTGGGCTTGGGCCTGACCCATCAGGGTGAGTCGAAAATCACGAACAGCGCTACATCACCGCTGCTTCCGGATTACACCCGTGTTGATCTTGCGGCTTATTTTCATCTTTCCGGGGACACGACGATTCAGCTGAATATCGAGAATCTGACCGATGAGGTCTATTTCCCGCACGCTCACAGCACCCATCAGGTGTCCGTCGGCGATCCGTTGAATGCCCGCCTGTCGGTGAGCCGGCAATTCTGACCTGCCACCTTTAACCGCTCACCCCTATGAGCCGAAAAGCCATGCCTGACCCAAGGCATGGCTTTTTACTTAATATCTGTCACATCATGCCCGTACAGCCAGGCGAACCGGCTGTCGATGAAACGCGGGGCGAATTTATCAGCAAGCCACATCGGACCATAGGTTGCGAGCTTGCCGGCCAGAGTATGGCGGTGAAACAGGCTTGCATTGGCGCGGGCTGTCGTCTGCACTTTTGATGTGCGCGCATGTCTGCGTTTTTGATACCCTGCCAAGGCCAGTGGAATATCTTCATCACGGCTTAAACAGTCGGCAAGAACATACGCATCCTCCAGCGCCTGCACCGCACCCTGCGCCATAAAGGGCAGCATCGGGTGACAGGCATCGCCGAGCAGCGCAACCCGCCCGTCATGCCATGTGTCCAGCGGCGCGCGGTCAAACAGGCCCCACAGATAATGCGCCTCCGCCTGCTCAATCACATCGGTGATCACCGGATGCCAGCCGGCAAAGTCCGCCAGCGCCTCGTCCCGGGTGCCCTGCGCGGTCCAGCTCTCTTCCTGCCAGTCCTTGCGCTCGACCACACCGACAAAATTCGCCAGCTTTCCACCGCGCAGGCGGTAGGTCACGGCATGTTTGCCTGCCCCGACCCAGACACAGGCGGTCGGCGGCGGCGGCATGGTCAGGCGGTCCATCGGCACCACCATGCGCCACGCCACATTGCCGGTGAAACGCGGCATTTGCGCACCCAACATCTGTTCACGGATGACAGATTTCAACCCATCCGCCCCGATGAGAAGATCGCCGGACAGGGTCTCCCCATCTGCCAATCTCACCTCTGCACTGTTCGTATTCTGCTCAAATACCGTCACCTGCGCACCGGTTCTGAGCGCCTCCGGCTGGCGCTCGGTCAGGGCCTGCACCAGGACAGACACCAAATCAGCGCGATGAATATGCAGATAGGGCGCCCCATAGCGGCTTGGATAATCGGTCATGGAATTGCTGAAAATCACCCGTCCGCTGTTTCCAAACCGCATCTGGCTGGCTTCAGGCCGACAGGCCAATGCCGCCACCGCCTCCTCCAGCCCGAGCGTGCGCAAAACCTTCACCCCGTTCGGGCTGATCTGGATGCCGGCCCCGACATCACCGAGGGCATCCGCCTGCTCCAGCACCACGACCCGCCAGCCGACCGCATCCAGACACAGCGCGGCCGCCAGCCCGCCAAGACCGGCGCCGACAATGATTGCTGTTTTACGCCCGTCCTGCATGTCAGACATGGGCGGATGACACTGTGAACATTCTGTTATCCTGATACGCTTTTCCCGACAGGGCAAATGCAAAACGTTTATGCAAATCCCGTAGCATAACCGGCAGTATTTGCAACCGGCTTTCGGCTTGCCGCAACCGGCTTTCGGCTTGCCGCAACCGGCGGTGAGGGCTATGGTTTGAACCGCTTCCAGCACTCAGCGCCCGTAGCTCAGCTGGATAGAGCACTTCCCTCCTAAGGAAGGGGTCGGAGGTTCGAATCCTCCCGGGCGCGCCAACTTATCCCCGCCCCTGTTGGCGCCATTATAATGGTCCCGAGCACCAGAAAAGGGCGGCACCACCTGATGGACAGATCCTCCCCGGCCTATGAAAAGGCCTTCAATCTTTATCTGCGCACCGGCACTCCGGTTGCACGCACGCTGAAACAGGCGCGCACGACCACCCATTACATCTGGCGGACCCGCCGCGACAGCCGTGTGCGACCCAGCCATGCCGAAAATGACGGCAAAGTGTTTGCCTGGAACAACCCGCCCCCCACAGGCCACCCCGGTGAGGATTATGGCTGCCGCTGCATCGCCGAGCCTTATAAGCCCCACATAAACGAGCATATGGAAATGGTGATGTCCGGCATTTCAGACGCGGCACGCATCTGGAAAGATGGACCGCTTGGAGATTTTATGAACCATTACCTTTTCGGAAATGGCCAGACCATTCGCTTGCGGGACACCGGTCATCTTCAAAATATTGTCAATGAATATAGACGGCTGAGGGAAACCGCTGTTTTGAGTCAAATCGCTGATGCGGCTCGACAAAAAGCTGGGTCCTCATTTGTTTACGATTTTTACAATACTTACAATATGAAGGATATCGTTTGGGATTTAGGAAAAGTCACAATCGGCGGCGTAGCCAAAGGATCGTCACGCCTCGAGACCACCGGTGCCTTAACACTTTCAGGTCGCTGTGATTTTTATTTTTATGACCACTACAGGGATATTTTTGACTACTTTAATATTCTTCCTGGAGACAATTTAGATTGGCCTTTAGCAAAACCCTACATTATATATGACAAATGGCAGGGACATTTCAGCGGAACTGTGCATTCAAATCGGAATCTGAGCAAATATACCAAATAAAAAAACTCTCAGGTTGTTTAACGCTGACCGTCAAATTTTTTGTTGTGAGCATTATTACAACATTAGTTATTTTGTTTGGTATATTTGCACTGTTTGCAGAAAAAGAATGTGTCAAACTTCCCAATGGCATCATCATTTCAAATGACGCCTATTTCAATCTTTCTGCACAGGGCTTTCGCTCAAATGTTGTTGTGAAGGGGCCGGATGGTGGCGTGTTGTCCCGGGGGAATGATGACCTTTTTTATTTTTCCGAAACCACCGCCTGGTGGGTGGATATTCAGCCGGGCCACACCCTAGACCGACGAGAGGGGTTGGCCTACCGTCCGGATGTCGGGCTGGTCAGTCACCGGGATAACCCCCAAATCTATGACCAACTGATCAGCGCGGCCGGACAGTTACTAGAAGAAGGAAAAACCATTAAGAACTCGAATGTTTTGCATGTGTTGGGGGCACTCAAAAGCCACTCCCGATACGCATCTCGTGACTGCGGCGTTCCATTGTTCACAAAGATCCCGGCCTACCTGTAACCCCCTGACGGATGCATGTAATTTTCATCAGGAGGCAAGGAACATGTCATTTGGGCACAATAAACAACCAAATCAGACCGAACACAACAACAGGAAGAAGAACAAACCCCATGGTAAGGGTGCTGAACCATCTGCCCTGAAACGCACGGCCCATTTCGCGGATTTTCCTGTAGTGCCGGATGCGCCAGACCATTTCCCATATTCCGACATAGACACCGGCATAAGCCCAGCCGAAACCGAGGGCCATGACATTATTT
>JBMHDL010000002.1:0-72964 GCA_049889415.1 Parvibaculales bacterium
TCGTTATTAATTAAAATTCTTTCTTGGTTAGCCTTGTCTAGTTGAAAGTTAATTGAGTGCTCTGTAATAGCCAGTGATTTATCAATTAAAGTTTTCTCATTTTTTAAATATTCAGCAACACCCACAGCCCATTCTGCCTTATCTGTCTCTGACAAACTGAATAATTCCTCAGTGTCGTTAGAAAGATGGCTATCTGTTACAAATTGATCATCTTTGGAAATTTCATTCTCTTTAAGGGCTATATCATCATTTTGAATATTACTTTTCTGACCATCCCCCAACCTAGCTTATAAAAAAATACTGCCAAAGCTATAAGAATTATAATCCAGTTACCTTTGCTATTTGTATCGCTGATATGATCTTGATCGTAATATCTTGCAAAAGCTGTTTGAATTGAAAATAAGTAAATTAAAAAATTCAAATAAAATGTTCTCATTGTTAAATATCTTTAACCAGTACACAGCATTCTATTATTGACAATAAATTACGATAAAATAATTCAGCAGAGGATTTACGGATTTCTTATGTTCATAAATTATTAATATCTCGCATAAGTTGCTCAATTACATCGACCATTAGGAGGTTAACAACAGAAGAAAAATCTGAAGGAAGACCAAACTTGCCAGTTTTTCTTTCTTTAGCTGAATATCTTTTATCGATTAGGGTCTCTTCTTTACTCTTATTTTGAAGCAAATAATGAACTTTAAATGTCCAATCTACAGAGTATCCCAAGTCGTCAGCTTCGAACTGGATGACATTACCAGAAAGCTCCAAATCATCTTCATTGTTAATTACTACACCAGCATTACCTAATTCGATAGCTGTGGCTCTTTTAAAATATAATGCAACATCTTCTCCAATAAATATGCTCCCAATAGCTGTATTGGAAATTTGATTGCTTTTTACTTTTCCCTCATCAAAGGCAATATAAGAAAACTCACCAAGTGCTAATTCTTTATTTTTAATTTTAATATACGACTGAGAATTATATTCTACTGGCAGCGTTCCTGAGCAAGCTCCGACAGAAAATGATAAAGCCAAAAGAACTATTAAGTTTTTAAATTTCATTTATTTCACCTTCCTTTTAAACACCTACACTTTGTGACTGCTTTGAAAGTTTCTATATGGTGGAATAGTTATCCTAATATCCACCAATACTACCCTTTGAAAGCCTAACAGCCGAAGTAGTATAATGTAAACCTGAGTTCAGGAGCATTCACGATGCGTGATAAACAAGGCAAATTTGTTAAGGGTCATTCAGGCAATCCCGCTGGGCGTCCTAAAGATACCTATAAGGTCGCTGAGCTGGCAAGAACATACACCACGGAAGCAATTGAGACCCTGGCTGAGATAATGCGCTTTGCTAAAGACGAGCGTGTGAGGGGAACAGCGGCTCAGGCATTACTGGATAGAGGCTGGGGAAAACCTAAAGTGGAGATTGTCACTGAAAACTCAGACTACATTACAGCCTTAGAACTTGTTAGAGATAAATTACAGCAAAAGAATGGTTAAACTAACGAAGCCTGTCAAGCTGCTGATATAATGCTGATATAAAATCTAGCGCAAAGCACTTTCAAACTTAATAAAGTTTATATTATTGATATATATTTGGAAAATGGTGCCGGCACACGGACTTGAACCGCGGACCCTCTGATTACAAATCAGATGCTCTACCAACTGAGCTATACCGGCCAAAGGGCGCGAAGGCGCGCTTGTGCGATGCTTTATACCCATCTTGGCGGTGAAAAAAAAGCTGTTTTTTGCCTGAGGCACAGTTTTTCCGCAGCGCGGCGGCAGCTGCACGGCACGACACCGGCGGCAATACGCAAAAAAACCTTTTCCTTTATGCAAAAGGGGGCTAGGTAAGCCGATACACAGGACAGGACATATCATGCAGCCCCTTCGTAACATCGCCATCATCGCCCATGTCGACCACGGCAAGACAACCCTAATCGACTCAATCATGAAACAGACCGGTCTGTTCCGGGACAACCAGCAGGTTGAGGAGCGCCTAATGGACAGCGGCGATCTGGAAAAGGAGCGCGGCATCACCATTCTGGCCAAGCCGACATCCGTGCAATATGGCGACATCCGTATCAACATCATCGATACGCCCGGTCATGCCGATTTCGGCGGCGAGGTAGAGCGGGTGTTGGGTATGGCCGATGGCGTGATCTTGCTGACTGACGCGGCTGAAGGACCAATGCCGCAGACCAAATTCGTGCTCGGCAAGGCATTAGCCCAAGGCCTGCGCCCGATAGTCATCATCAACAAGGTCGACCGGCCGGACGGGCGCCCCGATGAGGTGGTGGATGAGGTTTTTGACCTGTTTGTGTCGCTGGACGCCACAGATGAACAGCTGGATTTTCCCATTCTTTACGCCTCCGGGCGCGACGGCTGGTGCACCCGCGAACTGGACGACCCGCGTGACAATCTGTTGCCGTTGCTCGATCTGGTAGTCGCGCATGTCTCCCCCCCTGAGGTGGATCCGGATAAACCCTTCGCCATGCTCTCGACCCTGCTTGACAGCGACCCCTATCTCGGCCGCTGCCTGACCGGGCGCGTTGCCCAGGGCACGGCCAAAGTCAATGAGGCGGTGCGGGCGCTCAATCTGAACGGCGAGGTTGTCGAAACTGGCCGGCTGACCAAGCTGCTGCGCTTTGAAGGCACCCAGCGTGTGCCGGTGGACGAGGTGCAGGCAGGGGATTTGATCTGTATCGCCGGATTGACCAAAGCTTCGGTCGCCGATACGATCTGTTCGGCCGAGGTTGGCACCCCCTTGCCTTCAACCCCGATCGACCCGCCCACCATGTCAGTCACCATCACAGTCAATGACAGCCCATTTGCCGGCAAGGAAGGCAAAAAAGTGACCTCCACCGTCATCCGCGAACGCCTGCTGGCGGAAGCCGAAACCAATGTCGCCATCACCTTCAATGAGGGGGACAACAAGGATGCATTTGAAATCGGCGGGCGCGGAGAATTGCAGCTTGGTGTGCTGATAGAGACCATGCGTCGTGAAGGGTTTGAATTGACGGTCTCACGCCCGCGGGTTCTGATCCGCACCGAAAATGGCGAAAAGCAGGAGCCGATTGAGGAAGTCACCATTGATGTAGATGAGGAATACAGTTCCACCGTCGTGGACAGCATGAACCGGCGCAAGGCCGTCATGATGGATATGCGCTCATCAGGGGCCGGCAAAACCAGATTGCTGTTTCATGCGCCCTCGCGTGGTCTGATCGGATATCAAAGCAAGTTTCTGACCGACACACGTGGCACAGGCGTCCTGAACCGGGTCTTCCATAGCTACGCCCCCTATAAAGGGGATATCCCCGGCCGACGCAACGGGGCTTTGATTGCGTCAGAGACCGGCACAGCCGTGGCCTATGCGATTTTCAACCTGCAGGACCGCGGGGTCATGTTCATTGATCCGCAAACACCGGTTTACCAGGGCATGATTGTCGGAGAACACAGCCGCGAAAATGATCTTGAGATCAATGTACTGAAAGGCAAAAAGCTGACCAACATCCGCGCGTCGGGCGCCGATGAGGCGGTCGTCCTGACCCCACCACGCCGGCTGTCATTGGAGGAGATGATGGCTTATGTGGAGGTGGACGAATTGCTGGAGGTAACGCCGGAAAGTCTGCGTTTGCGCAAACGCTACCTGCTGGAGCATGAGCGTAAGAAATACCGCAAAGAGCTGGCCGCCCAAAACTAAGCGCGGCGTCGCCACAGGGATGCGATAGGCTTGAAATTTGCCGATTGAACCGGCACATTTGAGACTGATTCGTTGCCTGATGAGTGTGATGACCAAAACCGATGATATGAACATGATGGCGCCACCGCCCGCTCCCCCGCATGGAGCCAACACACCCTTTGTTGTCGCGGCACTTTATAAATTCGTGGCCCTTCCGGATTATGCCGGGCTGCAGCCTCGGCTCAAGCTGGTGTGCAAAAAAGCCGGCACTTATGGAACACTCCTGCTGGCACATGAAGGCATAAACGGGACCCTTGCCGGTGACCATGACGGCATCAGCAAGGTCATGGCATTTTTACGCGACCAGCCGGCCCTTGGCGACCTTGAGGTCAAGTATTCTTTTGCCGCAGAACAGCCCTTCAACCGCATGAAAGTAAGGCTGAAAAAGGAAATCGTCACCTTGGGACAACCGGCCGTCGATCCGACCAACACAATCGGCACCTATGTGGCGCCGGAAGAGTGGAACGCCCTGATTGATGATCCCGATACGCTTGTCATTGACACCCGCAATGATTACGAGGTGGCCATTGGTACATTCACCAATGCCGTAAATCCCGAAACTGAGACCTTCCGGGATTTTGCAGCTTATGTTCAAGACAAATTGAAACCTTTGGTTGCAGACCAGAAACCGAAGAAAATCGCCATGTTTTGCACCGGCGGCATACGTTGCGAGAAATCCACCAGCTATCTTCTGCAAGAGGGCTTCGAGAATGTTTTTCATTTGAAGGGCGGCATTTTGAAATATCTCGAACATATTCCTGAACAAGAAAGCAAATGGCAGGGTCAGTGTTTTGTCTTTGACCAACGGGTTTCAGTCGGACCTGGCCTGGTGCAGGGCGATTACGACATGTGCCACGCCTGCCGCATGCCGATAACGCAGAACGACAAGCAACATCCGCGGTATCAGCCCGGCATCAGCTGTCCGAAATGCCATGGAACCCATTCCGACACGCAACTCAAGCGGTTTACCGACCGCCAACGCCAAATGGAACTCGCCAAAGCCCGCGGGGAAACCCATCTGGGCGCTGATGTCACCCGAAACAGACGGGAAGATGATACATGAAAACCGGACCTGAGCCGCCCATCCTTTACAGTTTCCGCCGGTGTCCCTATGCCATGCGTGCGCGCATGGCGCTGGCCAGCAGTGGGATAGAATGTGAGCTGCGCGAAATCATCCTGCGCAACAAGCCGGCCCATATGCTCGTGCTGTCCCCCAAAGGCACGGTTCCGGTGCTTTGGCTGACCAATGGCAGGGTTCTCGATGAAAGCCTTGAGGTGATGCAATGGGCGCTTGGCCAGAATGACCCTGAGGCCTTGACCGCTTATGCCGCCGGGGAGCATGAGTCCGCTGCTGAACTGATCGAACTGAATGACGGACCGTTCAAGCACAATCTTGACCGCTACAAATATGCCAGCCGCTATGAGAATGCCGATGCGCTAGAACATCGCACCGCCTGCAGTGCCTTTGTAGAGCGCCTTAACGGGGTGCTGGATGGCAGGCCCTGGCTGTTCGGGGACAAGCCGAAACTCGTTGACCTGGCATTATTGCCGTTTTTACGGCAGTTCAGGATTGCCGATCCGGATTGGTTTGACGACCAAACGCAATGGCCGCATGTCCAAGCTTGGGTGCAGGCATTTTTACAATCAAACCGACTCGCGAAGGTTATGAGGAAATACCCGATATGGCAGGACGGAGACGTCCCCGTCACATTTCCCTGAGACGGGGACCGGCTTAAAGCCCCTTTTCCGACCGGTAGGCATTCAGATCCGGTTTTTCAAACCCGAGAGAGGCAATTGCCTCACCCTCCCCGGCAATCAACTCCGCCATGACCGGATCGGCGCAGACCCGTTCGACCAACCCGTGTAATGCCGCGCCGTCGGACTCCATCAAATCATATCCGGCATGGCTGATATTGACGAAATGCACCGCAATCGATATGTCGGCAATGCTCATCGTGTCGCCAATCAACCAATCATTGCCACCCAGCTCGCCATCAATGTAAGCGGCGAACCTTTTGATGTTCTCAAAGCCCTGTTCCACGGCGCTCATATCTGGCTCGGAACCGGTTGCCCAGGAAAAGAAAATGGTACGGAAAAAAGCCGCCGTGCCGTTGGGGCCAAGCTCTGTGTCCCCATACTCCTCCAGCCAAAGCGCCTTGGCATAATCCACCGGGTCAGCTGGATAAAACGGCGTGTCCGGAAAAGCTTTTTCCACAAAAGCGCAAATAGCGGAGCTGTCCGGAATACTGGTCTCGCCCCCATCATGAGCAATTACCATGGCGGGAATGCGCTTGAGGGGGTGAATTTTTTCATAATCCTCCGGCATGGCCAATGGGCTGACCCGTGGGTCATAATCATAGGCAATACCTTTTTTCCCCAACAGCATCCTGACTTTGCGGACATATGGCGACAAGGGCGCCCCATAAAGTTTCAGTTTCATAATCTCTCCCCGTTCTTGTTATGAGACTTCACCTCACCACATCACAGCGCACTTGCCAAATCTTTTGCCAAATCATCCAGCACAAGCCCCAAAGCAGCACCCAATCCGCTGACCCCGCTACCGGCACTGGTGCCGGTACTGGCGGTTTTGCGGTAAGTTTTGGTCAAGATCAGGGCATTCCCCTTCCGGCGGGTGACAGTGGCATAGACCGCAATTTCGGCGGTTTGCGCACCGGCATCCCAATGAAACCCGGTCAAAGCCACCCGCAACACAAAATCCCCATTTGTCACACCGATGCCTGCAGGCAGAAACGACAAATCCTGTGAAGCGTCACTGAGGCTTTTGACAACGGCTTCCTGCACCAGCGCGCTGGGAGCTGCCCGCCATAAATGCCCCTCCATTTCGCGCAGCTGCAAGGGTTGGTCACCGGTTTTTTTCAATATCGGGCGGCCGGCAATAACGCCCTCTGCCTGCACTCGCTCAACCAGCACCAACCCTTCGGCACCGTACCGGACGGGTTGCGACATGTCGGCGGAAAGCCCGTAATGGGTGTGCGGGGGCTGGCTGGGCGCCCCGGCGCAGGCCGCCAACACAGCACATATCAGGGTTATCATCAGGACATGAACATGTTTCATGGTCGGCCTCCTATTGTGTTCCGGTTATCAGGGCTTGGGGATTGCGGCGCAAGGTGGCGGTCATTTCCTCAATATTCAGGGCCGCACGGTCAAGCCGGTCAGAAATTGAGGACAGACGGTCAAATGCCTCGCGCCCGGCATTGGCGGCCTGCGGCGCCACCGTATCGGTGACATTACGCACAGAAGCTGCCGCCTGCCGCATATCCGCCACAGCCGCACCCAACTCATCGAAGGTTTTCGGATTAATCGCCCCGTCGGCACTTTTCAGCACAGCATTGGCAGCAGCACTGGCCTGTTCGATATTGGCCAATGAGGCCTCCAAAGCCGACAGATTGGCGTCACTCAAAGCCTTGTTGAGCTGGTCAAGTGTACCTTCGGTCTTGCCGACCAGCCGCGGGGCCGCAGATGACAGCTCACTGGCAAATCCGGCAATGCCGCCCAAGGCCGCACGGCCCTCCTGATCCATGACCCGGGTCATGGTATTGAGCATGGGCGCCAGGCTTTCCTTGGCGATTTTGGTGATTTCTTCGGCGGCCTTGCTGAAATCGCTGAGGTCCATGCCGGTCACACCGGTGCGGATCTCCGCGCCGGGTACTAATGCATCACCCGTGCCCTCTGCCAGAACCACACCCTTAGCAGATAGTAGGCTGTCCGCCCCGACCGAGGCAATCGTCCCGGACGGGATTTTCCAGCCGCGTCTGGTGCTGATGTCAATGCGGAACCGCATGGCTTCACTTTCAACCTCAGGCGTGATGTCATTGACAGAACCGATGACATAGCCCTCATAGGTCACGGCGGCGCCGGCGCGCAGGCCCGACACATTGTCAAAATACAGGTAATATTTGTCGGTCGGCCCTTCATAGCCTCTGAACACTGTGATCAGGCCAATCAACAGCACCACACCAATAATGATGAAAATGCCGGCCTTGACGTTTTTATCCCTATTCATGATCCGCTCCCACAAGACGCAAAAGGTGCTGCTCCGGGTCAAATTCCTCTTTTTCGGCAACACGGTTAATCAAATTCTGTATGCGTTCATTTTTAGATGCCTTGATGTCCGGCACCGACCCGTCGAAAATTATGTGCCCGCGGTCCAGCATGACAATCCGGTCCGCAATTTTAAAGGCACTGTCCAATTCATGTGTAACCACAACTATGGAAATATTGAGCGCCTGCTTGATATTGATGATCAATTCATCCAATGAGGCCGCAATCGCCGGATCCAGACCGGCGGAGGGTTCATCAAAAAACAAAAGCTTGGGATCAAGAGCCAAGGCCCGCGCCACTGCCGCCCGCTTGAGCATGCCGCCGGACAATTCTCCGGGTAACAATTCTTCCTTGCCCAGCAAATCCACCTGATCCAGCTTCATGCGGGTCACAATACCGACCATCTCTTCATCCAGCTTGGTGTGTTCTCGCAACGGCAGAGCCACATTATCCTCAATTGACAGGGACGACAGCAAGGCCCCGGACTGGAAAGCAACCCCGATGGATTTGAGCAGCTTGAAGCGCTCAAAGGCCGGGATTTCATAGACATTTTTGCCGCCCAGCAAAACCGAGCCGGACATTGGCTTTTTCAATCCGATCAAATGGCGCAGAAAGGTTGATTTGCCGGAGCCGGAACCACCCATAATCACGACAATCTCACCCTTTTTGATTGTGACCGAGCAATTATGGATGACGGCCGTCCCCTGATAGCCGCCGGTCAAATCCACTGTCTCGAGTAAATTGTCAGACATGCATCACCTGGCAATCGAGAAAAAGGCGTCTGCCAGAAGTATCGAAGAGATGCAGGCCACAACGGATGTAGTGGTCGCCCGCCCCAGCACTTCGGCGCCGCCTGACACACGCATGCCGACGGCAATGCCGATCAGGGCGATGAGGGTCGCAAATACCAGTGACTTGATGATGCCGAAGGTGAAGTCCTCGACGGAGACAATGTCAATAATTTCAGGCCAA
The DNA here is from genome assembly GCA_049889415.1 of Parvibaculales bacterium. Taxonomy (GTDB): domain Bacteria; phylum Pseudomonadota; class Alphaproteobacteria; order RS24; family RS24; genus JAYQKL01. The sequence goes on from JBMHDL010000002.1 coordinate 8,789, forward strand.
TAGGCCTGCGGACCAATGCCCAAAATCAGATCCACGTAAAATCCGGCTGCGGCCAGACTCACCAGATTGGCGAAACTGACCAGAATCGGCATGGCAATCAGCAGACCAATCAGGCACGGCGCGACAATGAACCGGGCCGGAGCAATGCCCATCACCGTCAAGGCGTCAATTTCCCCGTTTAACTGCATGGACCCGACCCGCGAGGTCAGGGCCGAGCCGGAACGTCCAGCCACGATGATGCCCGTAATCAAGGGTGCAAATTCCTGCGGGATGGACAGTGCAATGCCGTAAATCACCCGGCTTTCAGCGCCGAAAATGCGCAAGCTGTCAATGCCCTGAATGGTCAACATCACGCCGAGCGACGCCGCCATCAGACAGACAATCGGCAAGGCCTTCACACCGGCTTCAATGATTTCCTCGGAGACCTGATGCAAACGCAGGGGTTGATCATAACGACGTCCGAAAAAACCCAGCAACAAAGCTTCACCGACCATATTTCCGGCATATCCGACAAATGACAAAAAAGCTGTTATTTTTTTCAGCACAACACAACCATACCAAGCGACATCAAGAGACTAACCACAAGACCAACCCTTGCCAAGCGATAACGGGTAATAATTTTACTCGGCTCACAGGACATATCAGGTTAGGCTGAATGCATGATTTGGGATTTACCGACACGCCTGTTTCATTGGTCTTTGGTCATTTGCGTCATCGGCGCTTATGGCAGCATAACTGCCGGCAATATAGACCTGCATGAAAAATTTGGCTTGAGTGTTCTGGGCCTTGTAGTTTTCCGAATCCTTTGGGGGTTTGTCGGCCATGCCCCTTCACGGTTTTCAAACTTTGTGCCAAGCCCGACAGTGCTGGCGTCCTATCTAAAGAATTGGAAAAACCCGAAGCCCGGGCACAATCCGCTGGGTGCCTTGAGTGTTTTAGCTCTGCTGTCCCTGCTGTTGGTGCAGACCCTGAGCGGCAGTTTTTCCACTGATGATATTTTGTTCGAGGGACCGTTGCTGCACCTTGCACCGGGCTTTTCCGACACCGCCTTTTCAATCCACAATCTCGTCCGGGTGTTGATATTCCTGATGATCTTTCTGCACTGGTCCGCTTTGCTGGTTCACCGTTTTGTGCTGAAGGAAAAACTGACCGGCCGCATGATCACCGGTGGCACGGCAAAAGATAAACCGGGCATCAAACGCACTGTGCTGGGGGTGGCATTATTGATCGCCTGCCTGGCGGGGGCGCACAGTCTGGTGCTTTTGAAGAGCTGATTTACTTTTTGGCCCTGTATTTTTTATGACACGCTTTGCAGGAAGCCCCGGTTTGACCGATGGCGGCTTTGACGGCGGCAATATCACCGTTCTTGGCCGCATCCTCAATCATCTGGGCGGCATTGGCAAAATTTTGAGCGGCGGCCTGGAAACCCTCCGGGTCGGTAAACACATTTGGCTTGGCTTCATCGTCCGGCGTATCGCTGCCGGGCGGGAAGTAACCGGGCATTTCATTGGCCCATTCAATCAGCTCATTCGCTTTTTGTTTCAAGGTCTCAAAATCCTTTGCCGGGGCCAATTGCTTCGACATCATTTGCAGAGTCGCGCCGCTTTGCTTGAACCTTTGTTTACGCGCCTGCACGATTTCGCCCGCCAAAGACGGCAGACTGGTCAGGCATATGGTGCAGACAAGCCCCATCAAAGCAAAATTAATTTTTCCAGGAATTTTCATATTGGCCTCCCCAAATCACTGTTTTTACATTACAAACAATTTCAGATGTGTAAAAGACCAATTTACGGGTCCTGCATGAGGATATGATGTCTGACAAGAAAATCGCCATTGTTGCATCTGAAAAGCCAGAAGCGCTGGAGGCAAAAGCAAGCCTTGAAGCGGCTTACGCCACTGTTGGGGTGGAGGATGCGGACATCATCATCGCATTGGGCGGTGATGGCTTGATGCTGCAGTGCCTGCACAAGACCATGGACAGCGGACAGGCGATTTTCGGCATGCACTGCGGGTCCGTCGGGTTTTTGATGAACAGCTACAGTGCTGATGATTTGTTGGAACGCATTGAAAATGCCCATCCGACACAAATTCATCCCCTTAACATGAAGGCCATTGACAGTCAGGGTAACGCGCATGAAGCTTTGGCAATCAATGAGGTGTCTTTGACCCGCAGAACCGCGCAGGCCGCCAAGCTGAAAATCCATGTTGACGGAAAAGTCCGTATGGAGGAGCTGGTGTGCGACGGTGTGCTGGTGGCGACGCCGGCCGGCAGTACGGCATATAATCTGTCAGCGCATGGCCCGATTTTGCCGATTGAGGCGCAATTGATGGCTTTGACCCCGATTTCGGCATTCCGGCCTCGGCGTTGGCGCGGGGCGCTTTTGCCGGAAACAGCTCGCGTGACAATCGAAACCCTGGACAACGGCAAGCGCCCGGTTGAGGCCGTCGCCGACCATATCGCCTTTGCGAACATCGTCAAGGTTGACATAGCCCAGGACAAGGCCCGCAGCCTTAATATGCTGTTTGACGCTGACCACAATCTTGATGAGCGCATTTTGCGCGAGCAGTTCCTGCCCTAAAACCGGACCCTATTGTGACGAGGCGGGTTTTCGCAAACCGGCCAAGGCTATCGGCAAGGATCCCAGCGTATAAAACAGGCTGGCCCAGACCAGCCCGTTATATCCGAATCCTAAATCCAACAGCACACCGGCCAGCACCGGGGAACATGCCGTGCCGAAAGTCGTGATGGTGGAGACCAGTGAGCGGATGGCCCCCAAATATTGCGTCCCGTACAGTTCCGGCCACAGGCTGGACGTTGAAGCGCTGTTGATGCCGACATTGGCGCCAACCAGCCCCATATAGATGAAGGGCAAAACCGGATAATCGGAAAGTTCGGTCTGCCCCTCAAACATAAGCAGGCAGGCCAGAGCAAGCACAAGCGGAATGGCCGATAAGGGCAGAATGTTCCTGGCGCCGAACCGGTCAATCTGTGGTCCGACTATAAGGGAGATACATATTTTCATGCCGGCATAAAAGGCAAAGGCATAGGCAATGACAGCCAACGGCCAGTCACGCTCTTGGGCCAAAAGGGCTTGATTGAGAAACAGGCCCGTCAACAGGGTCGGCGACCCGATATAATAAACGGTAATGGCATAAAACCGCCAATCCCTCAAAATTTCAGACCGTGACTGACTGATTACGGGCCGTTTGTCCGACCGATCATGCCTGGCGTCAGGCTCGTTTCTGGCCAGCCAGACCTGCACGGGCAGCGCAACAAACAGCACACCCAAACCGGTCACGATCAGGCTCTGCTGCCAATGAAAGCCGGTCAACAGCCAAACGATATAAATGGACAGCAAGGTTTCGCCAACCGGTAGACCGATTTGTCCCAATGCAACAGCCCGCCCACGATTGCGGTCAAAGGAGCGCCCGAAAGCCGTACCGGTCGTATGCATGCACAAGCCCTGCCCGAAATGCCGCGCCAGAACAAACCCCAAAAACAGCAGCGGCAACCCCTCCGCCAGCCCCAAAACCAGGGAGGAAACACCCACGCCAAGCAGGACGGCGCCGACGTAATGCGTCAGCCTCCAATTGTCTATCAAAGGGCCTGTAAACAGGATCAAAAAGGCGCTGCACAGGGTGGCCGCCGAATATAATGCACCGAATTCGCTGTGACTGAGATTGAAGTCAGCCCGGATATCGGCGATGAAATAGGAAAAGAAGAAAGTTTGGCCCGGGCCGGACAAGGCCATCATCAACATACCAAACAGGATGAAGTGGCCATTGCGGGCAAACAGGGCGCCATAATCCTTCAACATCAGCTATGTCCTTGCATGCGCCACACAATGGGCGACGGCTGGATCCAGTTGCAGTCTGGGCTCGGGAATAGCATCCCCGCATGTCAGGCAAAATCCGTATTCCCCCGCCTCCATCCGGTCCAAGGCGGCCTCGATCAGCGCAATCTCCCGCACGCGGCGCCGGCGGGTCTCCTCCGACATGGCCTGTCGTTGCATCGCATCCATTCGTGACAGTCGACCGACCGCTGCCTGATCCAACTCCACCGGCGCGGAGTCCGACTGTGTTGTTTCATTCAAATCATGAAGCTCCTGAGCCCGCGCCTCAAGGAGACGGCGGTATGTGCCTACATCAAGATCAGTCATGGAAAAAATCTAGCACAGTTTGGCTTGGGCGTTTTTATTTTCATCCGCCCGAACCAGATGACTGAATCTTGCAAAGGCCAAAATAAAGGCCAGAGCCGCGCCTGCCACCAGACCGTCAATCAGTCCGATAACGCCGCGCCCGATAACAAAAGTCGCGAGATAAGACGCCGGTATCATCAGTATCCCGAAACTGGCCAATTGAATCAACATCGCCATCCAAATGTCCTGACGCGCCCGCAAGACCTGCACAAGCAAGGCTTGCGCCGCATCAAACAGAATTGCCAGCATGGCATATTGCAAAAGCATGGCGGCCATAACGGCAACCTCGACATCACGCGTATAGGTTGATACCAGAAGCTCGGCATTGGCGTATATCAGCACAGCTATGACGAACATCAGACAAAACTGCACCCCCAGCCCAATCCACCCATAGCGGGCGACAAGCTGCATTTGCCCGGCCCCGTAGGCATTGCCGACCAGAACTGATGAGGCAGTCCCGACGCCCAAACCAATCATGAAGCAAAGTGAAAACAAGTTAAAGGTTATGGAGAACCCGGCTACGGCAGTGGTGCCGATGATACCGGCGAACAGCACCAGAGCATTAAAGCCCATATTTTCAATGCCCATGCTGAGGCCAGACGCATAGCCAATCTCGCGCTGCCGCTTGGCGTGGCGCCAGGCCAAGGACGGTGGGGTGCGCATACCAAATTTTTTCCAGTCCGCCATCATCCACACATAGCCGACAATCAATGTGCATTGGACAGTCCGCACAATCAGGGTCGACCAGGCCGAGCCTTCCGCGCCCATAGCCTCAAGCCCCATACCGCCATTGATGAAAATGCTGTTAAGAAAAAAATTCAAGACATTGGCAATCAGAATAATAATCATGCCCGGCTTGACCCTACCAATGCTTTCCAGGAAAAACCCCGTGGTAATGCTCAACATTGCAAGCGGCAGACCAAGACCAAATATCATTGAAATTCGGCCGGCATTTTCAGCAATTTCCAGCGGCTGACCGAATAGCGAAAGCAACGGCTCACCGAACAGGCAGACCCCCATTCCGACGAAACCGATAACCATGGCAAACGGCAATGACCGCCACCAGACCGCCCCGCATTGCTCATATTCACCGGCCCCGTAATGGTTGGCCGAAAGCACCATAGTGCCGATGAGAAGGCCTATGGACAGCAGCAGGCAAAACCCAACCGGGACCTGCCCGACACTGAGATAGGCCAGTTGCGTGGAGGCATACTGCCCGACCATAATCGTATCCACCACGGACAGGCTGAAAATACCGGCCCGGTTAAGGATAATCGGCCAGGCCAATTGCAGCAGGGATTTGGTGTCCTCCAGCAAGGTGCCGGAACGCATGGCATCAACGGTATCAGACATTATGCGCCCCAATAGGTCGTCATGTCGTCAATCTCGGGTCTTGCCCTTTCTTTGGGTGGTTCGACCGCCGTACCGATATAAATGAAACCGGCCATGCGCTCGGCATCCGACAGACCGAGATGGGCGCGTACAGTATCATCGTAAGCATACCATTGGGTCAGCCATTGTGCGGCAAAACCCATGGATTGCGCGGCAACAAGAATGTTCTGGCAGACGGCGCCAGCCGACAAATACTGCTCCCAATCCGGGATTTTCGGATGCTGTTTCGGGCTGGACACAACACCGACAACCATCGGCGCCCGAACAAGACAGGTACAGGATGAGTCAATTTCCGTCGCTTGCGCCTCCGGGTGGCGTGCGGTAAACACTTCGCGCAACATGTCGTCAAATGCAGCCCGGGCACCTCCGTTGAAGACCAGAAAGCGCCATGGGGCGAGCTTGCCATGATCCGGCACACGGGCGCCGATTTCCAACAATGTCTGCAACTGCGCCGTGTCAGGACCGGGTGTCGTCATGTTCCGTGCCAGAACCGAGCGGCGGGATTTTAGAAAAGCTGCAACTTCAGAGGTCATGTAGGGTTTCCGGTCAAATAGCTGTCTGGATGCGGCAGGGATTGTTATGGCGCCGCGTATGGTTAATATAATCAACACATAGAACACAATAAAAAAAAGAAAACGCCTCTTATGAAAATCCTCAAATATTGCGTGGCCTTATGCCTGTCAATTCCGGCTTTACCGGACATTTGTGAGGCGGCGGCATGGCTTCAACCCAAAGGAATGTTGGAAGTGCATTATGAACATGTCAACGCAACCCATAGCGAAATATTTCAAGGCGTAGAAAATGAATTTGTCCGAAACGCTGACCAGCTTTATGTGGAATATGGCTGGCACGCGCAACACAGCTTGACATTTAAACATCTCATCGGCAGCAGCGGCTCCGGCGTGGAACATGAAGGCGAAAAATTTGATTTGCAGGAGATCAGCCTGCGTAGCCCGTTATCGGCCGGCAAACTCAGGCTGCTGCCACCCGGCATCAAACCCTTGTGGAACATTCTTTCACCAAATCCGGCCAGGCGCTATGGTGTGGCGAGTATTGACCTGGGGGCCGGTCACAATTCCAACAGCGGTCCCTATCTCATTGCCCAGCTAAACGGCGCAGAAAAAGTTGAGACCAGCCACCAGAACCCCCTCAGCATATTTTTTGAAATATCCCTAAATTACCAGAGATATGAAAATGCAAATCAGGGACTAAAGGCAATCAGCCGGCTGGAATTGGGTTACCGCAATGTTTTTCTGGCTTATGAGCGGCTGGACGGGCGCTTTTGGGGCCAAACAGAGTTCACTGAGCATTTCTGGTTCGCAGAAGTCGGCATCCCGCTGACGCAGACCATCATCCTGACGGCAAAACGCGGGCATGAACACACCCTGCCGGGGCTGCCGCGCGAGCAATCGACCGCTTTCGGGCTCCGCCTGAAACTGAAAAACTTACCTTAAGTCGGGTGCCAAGGCCTCGACACGGAGCTGTTCGGCCACCTCATCCAGCCCGATGACCTGCGAATCCTTTGACCCAAGCCGGCGCATGGAGACTGTACGCCCCTCAGCCTCGCGTCCGCCCACTGCCAGAATGACCGGCACTTTGGCGACAGAATGTTCGCGTACCTTGTAGTTGATTTTTTCATTACGCAAATCAGCCTCGGCCCGCAAGCCTTGTGCCTTGAGCGTTTCAACAACCTGCTTCGCGTAGTCATCCACCTCAGTCGTAATCGGGCAGACAACCACCTGTTGCGGTGCCAACCACAAAGGCAATTTTCCGGCATAGCTTTCCAGCATAATGCCGATGAAGCGTTCCAAAGTACCAAGCACGGCACGGTGCAGCATGACCGGGCGGTGCTTGTTGCCGTCTTCGCCGACATAGGCGGCATCCAACCGCTCAGGCAGGACAAAATCGAGCTGCAAGGTCCCGCACTGCCATGTCCGGCCAATGGCGTCGCGCAAATGATATTCGATTTTCGGACCGTAAAACGCCCCTTCATTGGGCAGTTCCTCCCAGTCCAGACCGGCGGCCTTGAGGGCCTCGCGCAAGCCATCCTCGGCCCGGTCCCAAACCGCATCCTCGCCGGCACGGACATCCGGACGCAGGGCCAGTTTGACTGACACATCCTCAAAGCCAAGGTCGGTATAGACCTGTTTGACCAGTTCACAGAAACTGACCGCCTCGCTAATGATCTGGTCCTCCCGGCAGAAAATATGTGCGTCATCCTGAGTCATCTGGCGCACGCGCATCAGCCCGTGCAGAGCACCATGCGGCTCATTGCGGTGACAGCAGCCGAACTCAGCCATGCGAATGGGTAGGTCGCGGTAGCTTTTGATACCCTGCTTGAAAATCTGGACATGAGCCGGGCAGTTCATCGGCTTCAGGGACATCAAATCAGCCTCACCAGAAAGCACCGCTTTTCCCTCTTCCGTGGACGGGATTTCATCGGGGACGACAAACATGTTTTCGCGGAATTTGTCCCAATGTCCGGACTGTTCCCAGAAACGGCGGTCCAGAAGCTGCGGGGTTTTGACCTCTTCATAGGCGTTATCGTTTAAGCGGCGGCGGATATATTGCTCCAGGGCCTGCCAGATGATGTAGCCCTTATGATGCCAGAACACCGAGCCCTGCGCCTCTTCCTGCAGGTGAAACAGATCCATTTCGCGCCCCAGCCGGCGGTGGTCCCGCTTTTCAGCCTCCTCCACCATATGCAGATAGGCCTTAAGGTCCTTTTCATGTCCCCAAGCGGTGCCGTAAATGCGTTGCAGCATTTCATTGTTGCTGTCACCACGCCAATAGGCGCCGGCCAGCTTGGTCAGCTTAAAGGCTTTTCCGAGCTTGCCGGTGGAGGGCAGATGCGGGCCACGGCATAAATCCTTCCACTGCCCCTGACGATAGACTGTAATCGGCTCTTCACCGGGAATGGACTCGATGATTTCGGCCTTGTATTTTTCCCCGATTTCGAGGAAATGGGCGACCGCGTCGCCGCGTTCCCAAACCTCGCGCACAATCGGTTCGTCCCGCTGCACAATGTCGTGCATGCGGGCCTCAATTTGTTCAAGGTCCTCAAGACTGAACGGCTCCTCGCGGGCGAAATCGTAATAAAACCCGTTTTCAATGACCGGGCCGATGGTCACTTGTGTGCCGGGGAACAGCTCCTGCACGGCTTCGGCCATAATATGCGCGGCGTCATGACGGATGATCTCGACCCCGTCCTCATCGGCCGCGGTGATGACCGCCACCGAACAACTTTTGTCCAGAGTCGTCGATAAATCCACCAATTCGCCATTCACTTTCAGCGCCAGCGCTTTTTTTGCAAGCGAATTGGAAATCGACTTGGCAAAGGCCAAACCGTCCAGCGGGGCATCAAAATCGCGGGTCGCGCCGTCAGGTAAAGTCAGGGTAATCATGATTTATCGTCCATGGTTGGGTCACCGGATACTACTCTCCAAGGGGCATACCAAGCAATCGGCAAAATCTCAAGGGGAACGGGGTCATAACCATGCCCGGCACCCAGTTTTTCAAATGGGTGGCACCGGGTCAGGCGGCGTAAGGTCAGGATTATGCCAGCCCAGGCTCCGTGACGTTGCACCGCTTCGACGGCATATTCCGAACACGTCGGCAAAAACCTGCAGGACGCTGGCGTGAGCGGGGAAATCAGCCAGCGGTATAGCAAAACCGGGGACAGTGCCAGTATTTTGAAAAAAAGCGACATTGGGGCATACTATACAAGCAAACAACATGTGCAACCAAAGGTGACGCCATGTCCATATTTTCTTGGGCCGAAGAGAAATTCCGCAAGATGCGGTGGCTCGACATCGGTATTTTCAAGCTTTGCGTGTTTGCTTTCGCCATGATGCTGGCGGATCTCTGGCCGCAACTGCCTGCATTTGGCTGGAAATTCTGGGGGGCGGTGTTTGTCGTTACCTATATCAGGCTGTTGATTGTGATGCTTGGCAAAGATGACGCATAGCTCTGGCGATTATCTGGCCTATGCATTTGACGGCGAGGTAGCGGTCATGAAGGGCAAAAAGGCCGACTATTTTTATGTCGCCCTGCCCCGCGAGATCTCCGACCACATCCGGCACTTCACCGCTCATATCCAGCGCGGCTTCAAATCCCTGAAAGTGCAAGCCCATATCGGCTCGTCACATTGGGACAGTTCCATTTTTCCCTCAACCCGCGAAAACACCTTTATCCTGCTGCTCAGCAAGAAAATCCGAACAGCGGAAGGGCTGGCAAAAGGCGATATCACCCACATTGAGTTGAATGTGCAGATGGATTAGGGGTCAAACCCCCAGCTGGTTCAAGCAGTCCGCGACTGCATCAAATGTCAGCAGGGTAGAGGCGTGGCGGTTCTTGAAGTCACGTACCGGCTCCAAAACCTCCAAATCCTGCCATTTGCCGGTTGGTGGCAATCCGTCCTGTTTCAACATGGCACGCATCTGTGTCCCGACAGCGCGCAGCTCATCCGGTGTGGTGCCGATGATTTCGCGTGCCATAACACTGGAACTGGCCTGCCCCAGCGCACAAGCCTCCACTTCATGCGCAAAATCACTGACAACCCCGTCCGTCAGACACAATTGCACCGTCACTTTGGACCCGCACAGCCGTGAAACCGCGACAGCTTCAGCATCGGGTGCGTCCAACCGACCAATGCGGTCAATATGACCGGCAAGCTGCAAAATGCGTTTGTTGTAAAGCGCGTTCATCATGATTTCAGTTTACCGCAGGAAGGCTCAGCGGGCGAGACGCCATGTTGTCCCATCTGCACCATCTTCAATAACCACACCCATCTCCGTGAGTTTATCGCGAGCGGCATCGGCGCGGGCATAATCCTTATCGGCACGTGCGGCGGCCCGCTCCGCAATCAGGGCTTCCACAGCAGCGGCATCAACATCATTATCATCGCCAGCAAACCAGTCGGCAGGATCCTGCTGCAGCAAGCCCAATAATTCCCCCGCGGCCAGAAACGCAGATTTTTTCTCCGGCGTGGTCAGTTCCTTGGAGAGGGCGAACAGTTCCGCCATTGCCTTTGGCGTATTCAGGTCATCACACAAGGCGGCAACAAAAGACTCAGGCGGGGGCGCGGCATTGGTTTCAACCGCTGCCGCCTCGCGCAACGCTCCGTAAAGACGGTCAAGGTTTTTGACACATTGCGCCAGCAGATCATCGGTGAAATCCAAAGGCTGGCGATAGTGCCCCTGCAACAGGGCCAGACGGATGGCCTCGCCCGGGAAATCAGCCAAAAGCTCATCCACCAATTTGATGTTGCCGACCGATTTTGACATTTTCTCGCCCGACATGGTCAACATGCCGTTATGCAACCAGAACCGCGCCAACTGACTGTCATGGGCGCACCGGCTCTGGGCGCATTCATTTTCGTGATGAGGAAATTGCAAATCCTGCCCGCCGCCATGAATGTCGATGGTGACGCCCAGATGTTTGCGGATCATCGCAGAGCATTCTATGTGCCACCCCGGACGCCCGCGCCCCCACGGGCTGTCCCAACCCGGCAATTCGGGGGTGGAGGGCTTCCACAGCACAAAATCAGCTGGATTGCGCTTATAAGGGGCCACTTCAACCCGTGCGCCGGCAATCATGTCATCCATTTTGCGGCGCGACAAAGAGCCGTATTCCGCGTCTTTCGTGACGTCAAACAGCACATGGCTTTCCGCTTCATAGGCCATGCCTTTGGCAATCAAAGTTTCAATCATCGCCACCATGTCGTCAATATGAGCGGTCGCATGCGGCTCCACATCAGGCAACGTAACCCCCAAAAGCCCCATATCGGCATGATATTTGGCCTTATAGCGGTCGGTGATGACGGAAATATCAACCCCTTCATCAGCGGCCTTTTTGTTGATTTTGTCATCCACGTCGGTGATGTTGCGGGCATAAACGACATGATTTGCGCCATAAGCATGCCGCAACAACCGCACCAAAGTGTCAAATACAACGGCCGGGCGGGCATTGCCGACATGCGCCGGACCGTAAACCGTTGGCCCACACACATAAACGGTTACGCGCTTGGGGTTGCTCGGCTCGAACACCTGTTTGGCCCTTGTCGCCACATTATGAAAGCGTATCTGCATGAGGCGCACCATAATGCTGTTTCAAACAATCCTCAAGAGCGGTAATCCACCGGTGGTTAAGGGCCGTATAATCTAGGCTAGTTTAGGGACAGCAAGCCTTGACCTTCGGTATGGCAGGATTTATACCCTGCTCTGCAACATGATTTTATGCCGTTGTCTGGTTTTTGCAAAACACTGTGCGCATTTATGCATAGGCAATCCCGGATTATCATGGCACAAAGCCATGACTCGTGTTGAGGCATATTAATCACGGGCACACGCCTGACGATCGCAGGGACGTTATTTCCCTGCAGAGGCAGAACAATGGATGCACTAGTTGACGGCAAACAGCCGAAATTAAATGAACGGAATGTGAAAGTGAAGAAACCTTCACAACAAGAGGCAGAAGCGGCGGTTCGCACACTGATTGCTTGGGCCGGAGACAATCCGGACCGCGAGGGTCTGGTTGACACCCCGAAACGGGTCGTCAACGCCTATACGGAGTTCTTCGCTGGTTATGAGGAAGACCCGGAAGAGGTTCTGGGCCGGACTTTTGAAGATGTTGAAGGCTATGACGACATGGTCATGCTGCGCGATATTGCCCTTGAAAGCCATTGTGAGCACCATATGGTCGCCATTCTTGGCAAAGTGCATATCGCTTATATGCCGGTGGACAAAGTTGTCGGGATTTCCAAGCTGGCACGGGTCATTGAAATTTTCGCCAAGCGTTTGCAAACCCAGGAAACCATGACCGCGCAGGTCGTCGATTGCATTCAGCGCGTTCTGGAGCCGGCCGGGGTCGCCATATTGGTCGACGCCAAGCACCAGTGCATGACCACACGCGGCATCAAAAAGCCTGATGTCGCCACCATCACCACTCAATTTACCGGCGTTTTCGCCGAGGACCCGCGCATGGAAGCCCGCTTCCTCGCCATGATCAACAATTGACACAGGACCACATATGACCGGTAACAGCCCCTTTGCAGGCCGCATCAGCGTAGAGCAAGTCGAAGAAGGCACTGAGCTTGCCCCGAAATTCGATGAGCGGGGTCTGATACCTGTCGTGACAACCGACGCCACATCCGGCGAATTATTGATGCACGGCTATATGAATGAAGAAGCCTTGGTCAAATCCATTGAAACCGGCGAAGCACATTATTACAGCCGCTCCCGCGAAGTCATCTGGCACAAGGGTGCAACGAGTGGGCTGGTTCAGAAAATCGTCGAGTTCAGGATTGACGATGACCAAGACTGTGTCTGGATGCGGGTTGAGGTCGCCGGCAATGGTGCCAGCTGCCATGTCGGGTACCGCTCCTGCTTTTACCGCTCAGTCCCGACCGGTGGCACAGTCACCCCTGACCTTGAGCTGACCTTTGAGGAGGACACCAAGGTTTTTGATCCGGTTGAGGTTTATGGCGACGCGCCGAACCCGACCAAACTCTGATTATCCGGTAGAGATATACTCTTTCAACGCTTGCGCTTCAGCTTCCGTCATGCTGATGCGGCGTTTGACGACGTCTCCAATCGAGATCAGACCAATCAAAGCCCCTTCTTGCATGACCGGTAAATGACGAATTCTTTTTTCTGTCATGATTTCCATCGCCTCAACTACTGATTTCTCCGGCGCGATTGTGATCACTTGGCTGGTCATATGCTCGGCGACCGTGTCTTGCAAAACGCCCTGACCATTTTGGCAAAGGCCCCGCACAACATCACGTTCCGAAATGATCCCAGCCAGTGCCTTTTCAGGCGAGGAGACAACCAATGCCCCGACACCTTCTTTTTCCAGCACCTTAACGGCTTCCAACAGGGTGCGATCACTGCCGATCGACAGAATACCAGCCCCTTTTTCATCCAATATAGATTTAACTGTCATTGTACCTCCTTATGGCACAAGTGTGCGCCAACTAAGGTCTCAATGCAAGAATACGCGCATCGGCCTAATAAATTATTAAATTAAAACAATGGTTTAAGATCCAGACCAGCGACCATATTCAACATTCCCCGGCCCACCGGACGGGGAAACAGGGGGTTTTTCAAAAACCGGCAACAACACCAATCCAGCCAAAAACCCACCAATATGCGCTTGCCAGGCTATCGAAACGCTTTGCCCGCTCGGGCTGAGACCGGAGACACCGGAAACGACATTCAGAACCATCCAGACCGCTATAAACACCAACACCGGACGTCTGGAAAGGGTCTGACGCAATGGCATCAAGGGCAGTTTTTTTCTTGCCTGCTCCGGGTTGAGCCAGGAAATCCCGGGTAAAGCGAAACGCGTCGCCGCACCAAACATACCGGCAACGCCGCCGGACGCTCCAACCAAGGGGATGGCGGACTGGGCGTGAAACGCATAATGGGTCAAACCGGAAATCAAAGATGTCACAAAAAACAACATCATAAACCGTCCCGATGTTTCCAGCCTGATGGCAACCGGTGTTCCGAACACCAACAACCACAAGGTGTTGAGAATAACATGCTCCCAGCTGCCGTGAAAAAACGCGAAACTGACAAGGTTTGCCAGTGCCTTGGCGCCGTCGCCAAACTGTTCAGGAATGAAGCCGATCAGGGCGAACAGCGAGCGTATATCCGCAAGCGTATAAACCAGAAAATGCACCGCAACCAAAGTCGCGCAAAGCCCCAACACCACCGGAGGGGAACGCAAAACCGGTTCGTCTGCACCAGCGCCCATCACCCCACCTTTCCTGTCAGTTTGGCGGCAATCAAATGCAGTCGGTCATTGCCGAAGAACATATCCGTCTCATCGACAAATACAGTCGGAGAGCCGAAGCCGCCTCTGGCGATCAATTCGTCCGTATTGGCGCGCAAGGCGGCCTTGACGGTCTCATCAGCAAGCCCGGCTTCAAAAGTATCCGCATCCAATCCAACCGTTGTCGCCAGATCCCGCAAATCCGCCATTTGCGACAGGTCCGCACCCTGCCCCCAATAGCGCTCAAAGGCAAGCTGCGCATAGGTACGTAAACAGCCTTCCGCTTGAGCTATCAAAGCGCCACGCATCAGCTTGACGGCATTGAGAGGAAAAACATCGGGCCACGTGATGACGAGGCCGTATAAATCGGCCCAATCCTGCAGGTCTTTGAGCGTATAGGCCAGTTTCGGCCCGTCCATGGCAGCACGAGTTTCATAAAGCTGCTGATTTACGGCATTAAACACCCCGCCGACGATAATCGGCCGATATTCAAGTTCGGCTCCGTAGCGTTCGGCCAGCGTCTCAATCTGGGAAAAGGCGAGATAGGTCCATGGGCTGGATATGTCAAAAAAGAACTCAATCCTTGAGGCAACCCCTGTCATGGCTTCCTGCCTGTCATTGGACTGGTTGTGACGGTAGGAAATTACGTCCGCGAATATGATCGGAAATTTTTTCCGCCATCATAATGGTCGGTGCATTGGTGTTGCCGCCGATCAATGTCGGCATAATGGACGCATCTACAACGCGCAATTTGCCAACACCATGGACTTGACCGTGCTCATTGACGACCGCCTGATCGTCACGTCCCATTTTACAGGTGCCAATCGGGTGATAGAGCGTTTCGCAGGTCTGTTTGATCCATTCATCAAGCTGACCCGTGTCATTCATGTCAATTTCCTGCGCTGGCTTTCGGCGCACTCCTCGATAGGCATCAAAGGCTCGTTGAGAGAAAACCTTATCCGCCTGCAAAAGACCATTGCGTGTGTCCACAAGATCCTGCTCTTCCTTGAAATAATTGGGCTGGATATAGGGATCATCAAACGGATTGGCTGACTTCAATCCGATATAACCCCGGCTCAAAGGCCGGCACAAATATGTGATCACGGAAAAGGCGTGACATTCAGAAAATTTATCACCACGCCCGTGTGAGTCAATCATGCCCAAAGAGACATAATGGAACTGGGTGTCCGGGATGTCCTTGTCAGGCGCCGACCTGATGAAAGCCCCCCCGCTTGTTGGCGGGATTGATGCCGGTCCGCCGCCGAGAAGATAATAACGCAACCCCGCCATCAGCATCCCTAGAGGCTGGGTCGTGGGGTGCATGGTGATAGGCTGTGTGCAGGCATATTGTAACGTCACGCCAACATGGTCTTGCAAATTGCCGCCGACACCTGGCAATTCATGGACCATATCAATACCATGTTTGGTGATTTCAGAGGACGGGCCAATGCCGGAGCGCAGAAGAATTTGCGGGCTGTTGAGTGCGCCAGTGGACAGAATAATTTCTTTACTGGCCTCCAGGCGGATTTCCTTGCCACCGCGTCGCGCAATAACGGCAACGGCTTCACCGTCCTTTATCTCCACACGGTCAGTTTGCAAATGCGTCATCGTGTGTAGGTTCGGGCGGTTCAACACTGGATGCAGATATGCACGGGCCGCATTGTTTCGTTTATTGCCCTTAAGCGTGTGCTCATACCGCGAAAACCCCTCCTGCCGCTTGCCGTTGAAATCACGCGTCAGCGGAAAACCGGCCTGTTCGCCAGCCTCGATGAACTTGTCCAGAAGCGGATCATTTTTTTGATCCGACTTCTTCACATGCAACAGGCCGGACTTGCCATGGTAATCAAGGTCGCCATCACCATTGAAACATTCCGCCCGTTTGAAATAGGGCAGCACACTCTCATACGACCATCCCTGATTACCCAACTGATTCCAGTGATCATAATCCCAAGCATGGCCGCGAATATAAACCATGGCATTGATTGACGATGAGCCGCCCCAGCCGCGCCCCCGGGGCCAGTACATCTCGCGCCCGTCAAGGTCGGGCACAGGGGCCGTCTCGAAACCATAATTGCTGTTGTTTTTTTTGGGGACAATCTGTGAATAGCCCGACGGCATATGAATAAAGGGATTGCGGTCTTTACCGCCCGCTTCAATCAACAAAACCTGAACTGATGTATCTTCAGTCAAACGATTGGCTAGAACGCAACCCGCGCTTCCGGCGCCTACAATAATATAATCGTAAATCATATCCCCTCCATTTCGAAAACTTTTGCAAAGAGGAGAGATGAAATCAAGGGTTGATTAATCCAAAGCGACAAGACCCGATTTAAACCGCTGCCAGTTTTTCACATAAACATCGGCGTTCACCGTGATGAAGGCCGCCACTTCATCAGACACCTGCTTTACAACTTTGCCCGGCTGACCAAGCACCATGGAGTTATCCGGTACTTCCATGCCCTCCTTGATGAAGGCCTGCGCGCCAATCAGGCAGTTTTTGCCGATTTTGGCCCCGTTCATGACAATCGCCCCCATGCCGATCAACGTATTGTCACCGATTGTACAGCCATGGAGCATCGCCATATGCCCGACAACGCAATTTTTGCCGAGTTCCAGGGGAAAACCCAAATCAGTGTGCAGGACGGCGTTGTCCTGAATATTGGTGTTTTCGCCGATGACGATATCATCATTGTCACCGCGCACAACAACACCAAACCAGGCGCTGGCATTTTCATGAAATGTGACATTGCCGATAATCTGGGCATTGGGGGCCACCCACCAATTGCCGCTTTCCGGCATCACAGGCTGTTTGCCGTCCAAAGCATAAAGGGTCATTTACAACCCCGCCTCTTCAAGATCAAAATCCAGAATGGCCATGACAAAATTATAGCTGACCTCGCCTTCATCCTCATCAGCAGTCAAGGTCCCAACAAAGTCTCCGTCAATCATGACCTCACACATATCGGCGCGGGCGCTGCGGTTGATTTCAATTGTATCAAGCCGAAACTGGCGTTTCAGATATGTCTCCACTTTTTTGATCTCTTCATCAGTCATCCTGCATTTGCCTCCCTATTTATTCGGTTCCATTGCATCCGTCAGAGAATGATCCATCGATCTGGACGGTGTCGGCGTATCAACCTTGCCGACCACTTTGGCCGGAATGCCGACCGCGGTGGAATAGGCCGGCACATCGGTTAGGACGACGCTCCCGCCGCCGATTTTGGCACAATCGCCGATATGAATATTGCCAAGAACTTTCGCGCCGACACTGATTAAAACCCCATTGCCGATTTTCGGATGCCGGTCGCCACCCTCTTTGCCGCTGCCGCCAAGCGTCACGCCATGCAGCATCGAGACCTCATCACCGATGACGGCGGTCTCGCCAATGACAACGCCAGTCGCATGGTCAATCATGATGCCGCTGCCAATCTTGGCGGAAGGGTGAATGTCAGCGCCAAAAATCTCAGAGGCCCGGTTTTGTATCAGCATGGCCATGCCGCGCCGGGACTGCTGCATTAATTGATGCGCCGCACGATAGGCCTGCAATGCCAGAAAACCCTTGAAAAACAGAACAGGGTCAAGATATGTCCGGCAGGCCGGGTCACGGTCATAAACCGCGATGATGTCCTCGCACATGGTCTGCGCGATGGTGTCATCCGCCGCAAAGGCTGTTGCGAGTTCCCGTTTCAAATCAGCTTCAGGCATACCTCCCTGAGCCAGCTTTTCAGACAAATTCGCGGTGACAGCGGCAACAAGATCTGGTTGCCCAAGAATACGGGTCTCCAGAAAGTCTGACAAACTCGGGTCTTGATCGGCCATCTGGGCAGCCTCTTCACAGATGGCGGTCCAGACTTCTTCCTGCGACGGTTTTGTATTATCATCAGTCATTCAGCTACCTTTGGTATTCATCTAGCAGTAATGTGGTTTAAAGGCCTGTGCAAGCAAGATTTCCGTGCTTCTGGCCCGCCTTGGATTGCTTTGGAAGCGGCAAGGAGTTAGCATAGGGTAGCAAGACTGAGAGAAGATATGGGTTTACAGAGACTGAAACAGCAGGTTAGTGCGCAGATTGATGCGCTGGCACCGGAATTGGTGCGTATCAGCCATGCCATCCATGCCAAGCCAGAACTGGCTTTTGAAGAGTTTTTTGCGCATGAAACCCTGACCCAAGCCGTCGAGGATCATGGCCTGGACGTCACCCGTCAGGCCTGCGGTCTTGACACTGCTTTCGTTAGCGCATTCGGCAGTGGAACAACGGAAATCGGCATCATTTCTGAATATGATGCCCTGCCCGCCATCGGCCATGCCTGCGGCCACAACATCATCGCGGCTGCCGGCCTCGGCGCAGCCTTGGGGTTGGCCAAGCTCGGGGCTGACCTCCCAGGCAAAGTCAGATATCTCGGTACCCCCGGCGAGGAAGGCGGTGGCGGCAAGGAATATATGGCCCAGGAAAACGCCTTTGACGGGCTTGATGCCGCCATGATGGTGCATCCGGCAGGGGCGGATTTGATCACCATGCCTTCCCTGGCCATGACCGAAGTCAAAGTCACCTATCATGGCCGCAATGCCCATGCCGCCGTGATGCCGCATGACGGCATCAACGCCTTGGACGCGCTGGTGACGGCCTATCAGTCTCTGGCCCAGTTGCGCCAGCACATCCGCCCGACCGAAAAAATCCACGGCATATTTACAGAGGCCGGCGACGCTCCGAATATCGTCCCGCACCGCGCTTCAGGTGTTTTTTATGTGCGTGCCGCAGACGGGGTTGCTTTGGGGGACATCAAGTCCCGCGTTCAAAATTGCCTTGAGGCAGGGGCTCTGGCATCAGGATGCCGTGCCGAAATTGTCTGGGCCAAAGTCGATTATCTGGAAATCAAAGACAATTGGGACATTGCTCAGGCCTATCGGGACAATGCTGAAAAGTTGGGACGGACTTTTTTTCCGCTCGACAACCTCTCCGCCTCAGGGTCAACGGATATGGGCAATGTTTCACACCGCGTGCCCTCCATTCATCCGATGATCGCCTGTGCGCCGCCGGAAATTAACATTCATCATCCTGATTTTACCCGCCACGCCGCCAGTGCCGCCGGCGATCAGGCGGTGTTGGACGGTGCCAAAGCGATGGCCATGACCGCTTTGGACGTAATGCTGGATGAGGAGTTGCGTGAAAAATCCAAGGCCGCCTTCCGGCAGACCGAGACCAGCTCCCGAAAAGCCGTTTCAGGTGCCTGGCACGCGGACGGCAATCCCGAACTCGGCGGCTGCGGTTGCTGTTGAAACGATTTGAGACGATTTGAGACAGGGCTTGATTGGCGGAGAAACAAGCGATATAGCTTTGCAAGCAAGTTAAGGAGCGTTTCATGGCAGACCAGGCCAAACCCAAATTCAGGAATGACCAAGGCGTGCCCACCATCCGGATCGGGGTGAAGACCTTTGAATGCATCGGCGCCAGCAAGCCCTATGACCACCCTCATGTTTTTTTGGATATGGGCAAGGACGCAAACATTATCTGTCCTTATTGCTCGACCGTTTATGAGTTTGATGACTCATTGCAACCCGACGAGACAATACCTGCCGGATCTCTGGCTGATTAAGCAATAGGGATTGCGCTTTATCCCCGCTTCACCCTAAAATGCCGTTACGGGGATATGATGCGAAGGCACAAGCTTGGCTAGACTTAAAAAACCGCTGAAAAAATGGCTCGGCCGCATTTTCATCACACTGATCAGTGTGTTGGTGCTGGCTTTGGTGGCCGGCCTGTTCGCCATGACCGTGTTCACTGTTCCGGACAAGCCGCGGGCGGAAATTGTCGCCAAATATACGGATGAAAAATCCATCTTCCTGACCCTAAGCGACCTGACCATTCTCCATTTGAAGGATGAAGGCCCCAAAGACGCGCCGGCATTGGTCATGATACACGGCTCCAACGCATCTCTTCACACATGGGACGCCTGGACAGAAGAGTTGAAAGGCAAATACAGAATCATCCGGATGGACCTTCCCGGTCATGGTGTCACAGGCCCCACCTATGCCGGTGACTATACAAGCCATGCCATGGCGGCAACAATTGTCGAAACCCTCAATCATCTGAAAATCAAACGGGCTGTATTCGTCGGCAGTTCCATGGGGGGTGCTGTTGCCCTCAGAATAGCCCTGAAGCACCCCAAACGGGTCAGGGGACTGGTGCTGATTGGATCAGCCGGACTGAAAGCAGACAGCCTGGACAGCAGACCGTTTGCGTTTCGCATCGCCGGCACGCCCGGCATTTCAGGTCTAACCCGTTACATCACCCCATATTGGGCCATTGAAAGATCGGTTCTTGACGCCTACGGGACTCCGGTTGCGGTGACACCGGCACTGGTCCGGCGTTATTATGACCTTTTGCTGCATGTCGGCAACCGGGCCGCGACGAGCCAACGCCTGCAGCAGCAGACCGCCGAAGAGCCAATGGATATATACCTTGGTGGAATCATCACACCCACTTTGCTGATTTGGGGTGAGGAGGACAGTTTTGTCCCGCTCAAATACGGACGCCGGATGAATGCATATATTCTGACATCCGAACTGATCACTTATCCGGGTGTCGGTCATCTGCCCATGGAAACTTCACCGAAACTGTCAGCCATGCACGCCGACAAATTCATTCAGGAAGAGATTATCGAGTGAGTATGATGGTGGCCCCCGCCGGACTTGAACCGGCACTCCGCTAACGGACGAAGATTTTAAGTCTCCTGCGTCTACCAATTCCGCCAGGGGGCCAAAACCGGTGCATTTGCTATAGCAAATGCCGTGGTATTTCCCAAGCGTAAAGCCGAAAATCTCATATACAAAAAAAACATGACCGCATGCCGGTTTTATGGCGGAGGACAACACATTCGTGCTAGAAGAATGTCTATGAATTATATTGACGCAAATTCAGCACCTCTGATCAATACCGGACAAATCAAGCTGCATGGTCCGGAGGGGTTTGAGGCTATGCGAGCAGTCGGGCGCATGGCTGCCGCATGCATTGATATGCTCCACCCGCATGTGACGCCCGGCATGACGACGGCCGCTCTCGACAAGCTGGCTTATGAATTCATCCTTGACCACGGTGCCGCGCCGGCACCGCTGAATTATCGTGGCTTCAAGAAATCAATCTGCACCTCCTTGAACCATGTTGTGTGCCACGGCATACCCGGCGAGCGCGTCCTCAAGGAAGGCGACATACTCAACATAGACGTAACCCTTTTCCATAAGGGCTGGCACGGCGACCACAGCAGGATGTTTGCGGTGGGTGAAGTGCCGGTGCGCGCCAAACGCCTAATGGACATCACATATCAGTCCATGATGCTTGGCATTGAAGCGGTCAAGCCCGGAGCCACACTTGGTGACATCGGTCATGCCATTCAAAGCTTCGCCGAGGCGGAACGTCTGTCCGTTGTCAGAGATTTTTGCGGGCACGGGCTGGGGCGAATCTTTCATGATGCGCCGAACATCCTCCATTACGGGCATGCCGGCCAGGGCATCACCCTTCAGCCTGGCATGATTTTCACGATTGAGCCCATGCTCAATCTCGGCAAAGCAGGTGTCAAGATTTTGGGCGATGGTTGGACAGCGGTTACGCGCGACAGATCTCTGTCGGCCCAATTTGAACATTCCATCGGTGTCACGGATGATGGGTATGAGATTTTCACACTCTCACCGTCCGGTCTCCACCAACCCCATCAACACCCCCCAAATTGATTAAAAATATGACGCAAAAAAACAACAATAATCTCGTCATCTCAAAAAATTCCCAACATTTATACGGGCATAGACAAAGGCTGAAAACGCGTTTCATGAAGGATCCGCAGGCTCTGGCGGATTACGAATTGCTTGAGTCCATTCTGTTTCTTGCACATGCCCGCAGAGACACCAAACCGATCGCAAAGGATTTACTGAAAAGGTTTGGTGACATATCCGGTGTCCTGGGGGCACGCGGAGACCTTCTGCAAAACATAGAAGGTGTTGGGGAGCACACCGTTTATGTTCTTAAACTGATTGAGGCGCTGGCCCAACATGTCGGCAAGAGCCGGATTATGCACCGCAATGTCATCAGCTCATGGGATGATTTGCAGACCTATTGCCGCACAAAAATGACGGAAAAGGACATTGAAGAGTTCAGAGTCATCTTTCTTGACCGGCGCAATGCCGTCATCGCGGATGAATGCGTCTCGGAAGGCACGATTGACCATACGCCAGTCTATCCCCGTGAAATCGCAAGACGGGCCATTACCTTGAGTGCGTCAGCCATTGTGATTGCCCATAATCATCCCAGCGGCGATCCGAAGCCCTCGCAAGCTGACATTGATATGACCATGCATCTGAAAGACATTTGTGAAGGGCTTGGTATTGTGCTTCATAATCATCTTGTCGTCGGCCGCAAAGAGGTCGCGAGCTTCAAACTGCTGAACCTGCTTTAACGGGGATAAAACAGCCCCAAACAGGCTTCCTATATTGAGACTCAGGGTTTTTTCAGCTATACCTCCGCTGCAGGAGATACATAATGATTCCAAGATACACCCGTGAGGAAATGGCCTCAATCTGGACCCCCGAAAGCCGTTTCGGGATTTGGCTCGACATCGAAACATATGCCCTTGACGCCATGGCTGAACTTGGCATCGTCCCGCAGGAAGCCGCCAAAGCTGTACGTGAACGCGGCGGCTTTGATGTTGACCGTATTGACGAAATTGAACGCGAGGTCAAACATGACGTGATTGCGTTCCTCACCAGCCTGTCCGAACATGTCGGTCCGGAAGCGCGGTTCGTCCATCAGGGCATGACCTCGTCGGATGTGCTCGACACTTGCCTGAATGTGCAGCTTGTCCGCGCCGCAGATCTGCTTTTGGAGGACATGGAGGCCCTGCTCGCCGCCATCAAAAAACGCGCCTATGAGCACAAGGACACGGTCACCATCGGACGCAGCCACGGTATCCATGCCGAACCGACGACTTTCGGTCTGAAACTCGCCCAGGCTTATGCAGAGTTTGACCGCAACTACCAGAGGCTTAAGGATGCCCGACAGGAAATCGCAACCTGCGCCATTTCCGGGGCCGTCGGCACATTCGCCAACATTGACCCGTCCATTGAAGCCTATGTCGCAGACAAAATGGGGCTTGAAGTTGAGCCGGTTTCAACTCAGGTCATCCCGCGGGACCGGCACGCTATGTTTTTTGCCGTACTCGGCGTGATTGCCTCATCAATTGAACGTGTCGCCGTCGAAATCCGTCATTTACAGCGCACGGAAGTTCTTGAGGCCGAGGAATATTTCTCGGAAGGGCAGAAAGGCTCATCGGCCATGCCGCACAAGCGCAACCCGGTCCTGACGGAAAACCTGACCGGTCTTGCCCGGCTGGTGCGCGGCATGGTGACGCCGGCCATGGAAAATGTCGCCTTATGGCACGAACGTGACATTTCGCACAGTTCCGTGGAGCGTATGATCGGTCCGGATGCCACAGTGACGCTTGATTTCGCCCTGGTTCGACTGACCGGCGTGATTGACAAGCTGCTGATTTACCCGGAGCGGATGCAGGCCAATATGGACAGTCTGGGCGGTCTGATCCACTCACAGCGCGTCCTGCTGGCTTTGACCCAGGCCGGTGTCAGTCGGGAAGACGCCTATCGCCTCGTGCAACGCAATGCCATGCCTGTCTGGAGGGGCGAAGGGGTTTTTCTGGATTTACTGAAAGCTGATGAGGAAGTTCGCGCGGCCCTGTCCGAGGAGGAGCTGGAAAACCTGTTCGATCTCGGCTACCACCTCAAACATGTCGATACGATTTTCGACCGGGTTTTTAAAAACGCCTGAAGTGTTGCTGGTTTTGAGCGTGCGAGTCACCCTATTGTGGTCATGAGTTAAGGAGAGCGTCATGCCCTCACGGAAAAAAATATATGAAGGCAAAGCCAAAACCCTCTTTGAGGGTCCTGAAGCCGGTCTGCTTATCCAGTTTTTCAAGGATGACGCCACGGCCTTCAACGCCGAAAAACATGACATTATTTCCGGCAAAGGCGTGCTCAACCAGCGCATCTCCGAATATATTTTCACGCAATTGGAGCAACGGGGCATTCCGACCCATTTTGTCAAGACCCTGAATGAACGCGAGCAGTTGATCAAGGAAGTCGAGATCATCCCGATTGAAGTGGTTCTGCGCAATATTGCCGCCGGGTCCATATCCAAACGCCTTGGCCTGCCCGAAGGAAACCCCCTTCCCCGAACCATTGTTGAATTTTATTACAAGGATGACAACCTCGGCGATCCGATGATTGCGCCTGACCACATTACGGCTTTCGGCTGGGCAAGTGAGGCTGAACTCCAGCACGTGACTGAACTGGGCTTGCGTATCAATGATTTCCTGACAGAGCTGTTTCTGGGCTGCAACATCAAGCTTGTGGACTTTAAACTTGAGTTCGGACGCCGGCGCACCGACACCGGACAGGAAATCATCCTTGCGGATGAGATCAGTCCGGATAATTGCCGGCTGTGGGACCGTGAAACGGACGAAAAACTCGACAAGGACAGATTTCGCCGCGATCTGGGCGGCATGGTTGACGCATATCAGGAAGTTGCAAGACGGCTTGGTCTGATCCATGGCACACAGGACGTATAGGCCTATAGGTTTGAAAAGGGTAAAGACATGAAGGCTACCATCAAAATCACACTCAAAAACGGTGTCCTCGACCCGCAGGGCAAGGCCATTGAAAACGCTCTGACGCAACTGAATTTTGCCGGGGTGGATCAGGTCCGCCAAGGCAAGCTCATTGAGATCGAACTGACCGAAAGCGATGCGGACAAGGCCAAAAGCCAGCTGACTGACATGTGCGAAAAGCTGCTGGCCAACACCGTCATTGAAAATTACGACATCGATATCGAAACGGCGTAACCATCATGAAAACGGCAGTTATTGTATTTCCGGGCTCCAACTGCGACCGCGATGTCGCCGTCTGTTTGGAGGCCGCCTCTGGCCAGAAGCCTCATATGGTCTGGCATGGTGACGCAGATTTGCCGGAGGTGGATGCCATCGTCCTGCCCGGCGGATTTTCATACGGGGATTATTTGCGCTGCGGCTCCATGGCCGCCAACAGCCCGGTCATGGCCCATGTCATAGAACGCGCTAAGAAAGGCGTGCCGGTCATCGGCATCTGCAACGGGTTTCAGGTTCTGACCGAATGTGGCCTTTTGCCTGGTGTTTTGATTCGCAATAAAGGGCTGAATTTCGTCTGCCGCGACACGCGGTTGATTGTTGAACGGGCAGCCGCACCCTTTACCCACAAATATGGACAGGGGGATGAAGTGGTCATTCCGGTTGCACATAATGAAGGCAATTATTTCGCTGATGACGAGACCCTGAAGCGGCTGGAGGGGGACGGACGCATCGCCTTCCGCTATGCACCGGGCGACAACCCGAACGGCGCGAGCATGGATATTGCCGGCATTGTCAATGAGACCGGCAATGTGCTCGGCATGATGCCTCACCCCGAACGCTATGCGGAACAGGCCCTGGGAGGCACGGACGGCAAAGCCATTTTTGACAGTCTTGTGGAGTTTGTGTCATGAGCACCAAAATTGATAACGTGAATGACACAGCCGTCACCGATGAGATTGTCGCCGAACATGGCCTGACGCCCGATGAATATGAGTTGATTGTCGCGCATATGGGACGAGCGCCCAACATGACGGAATTGGGCGTGTTTTCCGTCATGTGGTCTGAGCATTGCTCGTATAAATCCTCGCGGAAATTTCTTGCCAAACTGCCGGTGACCGGCGAGCAAGTCATTCAGGGGCCCGGGGAAAATGCCGGGGTGATTGACATTGGCGACGGGGATGCTGCTGTTTTCAAAATGGAAAGCCACAACCACCCCTCCTTTATTGAGCCGTATCAGGGCGCGGCCACCGGGGTTGGGGGTATCATGCGCGACGTGTTCACCATGGGGGCGCGTCCGGTGGCGAATATGAACGCCCTGCGCTTCGGGAACCCCGACCATCCCAAGACCAAGCACCTTGTTTCCGGCGTCGTCTCCGGTATTGGCGGCTATGGCAACTGTATTGGCGTGCCGACGGTCGGGGGCGAAGTTAATTTTGACGACAGCTATAACGGCAATATTCTGGTCAATGCCATGTGGGGCGGGCTAGCGAAGGCTCACAAAATTTTCTATGCCAACGCGACCGGCATCGGTAATCCGGTTGTATATGTCGGTTCCAAAACCGGACGCGACGGCATTCACGGGGCGACAATGGCCTCAGCCGAATTTGATGACGACTCGGATGAAAAGCGCCCGACTGTGCAGGTCGGCGACCCGTTCACCGAAAAACTCCTGCTTGAAGCCTGCATGGAACTCATGTCCTCTGACGCGATTATCGGCATTCAGGACATGGGTGCGGCCGGGTTGACCTCCTCATCCGTGGAAATGGCGGATAAGGGCGGGGTTGGGATTGAATTGAACCTCGACAAGGTGCCGTGCCGCGAAACCGCCATGACAGCCTATGAAATGCTGCTGTCGGAAAGCCAGGAGCGCATGCTGATGGTGCTGAAACCCGGACGCGAAGCCGAAGCCGAAGCCATTTTTACCCGCTGGGGGCTGGATTTCGCCGTCATCGGCAAATTGACCGATACTGGCCGGATGGTGGTGTCTTATGAGGGCGAGGTCAAGGCTGACATGCCGATCGGCCCGCTGGCTGACGGCGCACCCGCCTATGAACGCCCTTATGTGGAAACCCCGCCGCGTGAACAGGTTTCACCTCAGGATGTTGCCGCACCGACTGACTGGGCCGGCACGGTCAGGCAAATGATCGCCAGTCCTGAGTTGGCCTCACGCCGCTGGGTCTGGGAGCAGTATGATCACATGGTCATGGGTGATACGGTCGGGCGTCCGGGTGGCGATGCCGCCATTGTGCGCGTCCACGGCACGCAAAAGGGGCTCGCCATCAGTACGGATGTCACCCCGCGCTATTGTTTCGCCGATCCGGTTGAGGGCGGCAAGCAAGCGGTCGCTGAAACCTACCGTAACATTTCCGCCACCGGCGCCACCCCTCTTGCCATCACCAATTGCCTGAACTTCGCCAATCCGGAAAGGCCGGAGATTATGGGACAGTTTGTCGGCTGCCTGGAGGGCATGGGCGAGGCTGGCCGAGCGCTTGATTACCCGGTCGTTTCCGGCAATGTCTCGCTCTATAATGAAACCAACGGCGCAGGGATTTTCCCGACCCCGGCGATTGGCGGTGTCGGTATTATGCCAGATATTGACAAGCGCGCCGCCATCGCACTGACCCGTGAAGGCGACAGCCTGTTCGTCATCGGCGCAACTACGGGTCATCTTGGCTGTTCGCTGTATCTGCGTGATGTCATTGGCCGTGCCAGCACCGACCTAGGGGCGCCGCCGCCTGTTGATCTTGCAGCTGAAAAGAGCCATGGCGGCTTTGTCCGCGCGCTGGTGCAGAACGGCCTGTTCACAGCAGTGCATGATGTCTCTGACGGCGGGTTGCTGATTGCTCTTGTGGAAATGGCCATGGCCGGCGGTATTGGGGTCAATCTATCCAATACCACGGATGTTCCCGATCATGCCTATTGGTTTGGAGAGGATCAGGGACGTTATGTTGTGGCTGTCAAAGCGGAGCATATTGACCGTTTTGTCGCTGACGCGCAAAAAGCCGGAGTAGCAATCGCAGAACTTGGAAAAACCGGCGGCTCTGAGTTGACTTTAGACGGCACAGTTCTCATATCTATGGAAGAGCTTAAAACAGCCCATGAAAGCTGGCTGCCGGACTATATGAGTGTGGTTGACTGAGCCATGGGCGCGAAAAGGAACACCCCATGCCAATGAACGCTTCAGACATTGTGCACATGATCAAACAGGCCATTCCTGATGCACAGGTGGAAATCACCGACCTGCGCGGTGATGGCGACCATTATGCCGCCATTGTGACATCAACCGTGTTCAAAGGAAAAACCCGTGTTCAGCAGCACAAGCTCGTTTACGACGCCCTGCAAGGGGGGATGGGCAGTGAGTTACACGCCCTGGCCCTGCAAACCGCAGTTCCCGAGGAGAACTAAATGTCAGATATTCATCAAGTCATTGAAACCGAAATCAAGGGCAACAATGTCGTCCTGTTCATGAAGGGCACACCGGTGTTTCCGCAATGCGGCTTTTCCGGGCAAGTGGTGCAGATTCTGTCTTACCTTGGCGTACCGTTTAAAGGTATCAATGTTTTGGACGATGACAATCTGCGCGAAGGCATCAAAAGCTTTTCCAACTGGCCAACCATCCCGCAACTCTACGTCAAAGGTGAATTTGTCGGCGGGTGTGACATTGTGCGGGAAATGTTTGAAGAAGACGAATTGCGGCAATATCTGGCGGATAACGGCATTGAGATGCAAAACGCCTGACCCGCGGTGTTTGTGCTTGCCCTCCCCCGGCAGACCCGCTATAAAACGGCACGCTTGAACGCCGCATGGCACCCCATGCTGTGGCTCACACCCCTGGAGGGAGCCCAAGTGTTGAGACCAACGACTTATTGGAGTTCAGATTATGAGTGATACATTCAACCTCAGCGCTGAAACCCGCGAGCTGAACGGCAAGGGGCCCGTTCGCGAGTTGCGCAAAGCCGGTAAAATTCCGGCCGTCATTTATGGTGACAAAAAAGATCCCCTACCGATTGCCCTTGAGCGCAAGGACATCACAAAAGTTTATAATTCCGGCCGTCTCATGGCGACTCTGCTGGAAATTGATGTTGACGGAAAAAACAACCGCGTCATCGCCCGCGACATCCAACTGGACCCGGTCAAGGACGTCATTCTGCACGCTGATTTCCTGCGCGTCAGTAAAGGTACAAAAATCGCCGTTGAGGTTCAGGTGAACTTCCTCAATGAAGAAACCTGTCCGGGCCTCAAACAGGGCGGTGTGCTCAATGTGGTGCGTTATGCCGTTGAACTGCTCTGCCCTGCAGACTCCATTCCTGAATTCCTTGAATTGGATCTTGCGGAAGCGGAAATCGGTGCTTCACTGAACATTTCCAACATTCAGCTGCCCGACGGCATTGTGCCGACCATCACCGACCGTGACTTCACTGTCGCCACCATTGCCGCGCCTGCCGGCCTGACCGATGATGAAGATACCGGTGAAGGCGAAGAAGCCGAAGACGGTGAAGAGGGCACCTCTGATGAGGCCGCTGAAGAGAGCAGCGAGGACTAAACCTTGCTGTGTCTCTCCTGCATGGGAGAGGACTGATGCTTTTATTTGTGGGGCTTGGCAATCCGGGAACCAAATATGCCGGCAACCGACATAATATCGGGTTCATGGCCATTGACCGCATTGCCGCGCGCCACAGTTTCCCTGCTTTCAAGAAAAAGTTTCAGGGCCAGCTGTCTGAAGCCGTTATGAACGGTGAGAAAGTGCTGCTTTTGAAGCCGGAAACCTTCATGAATGACAGCGGGAAATCGGTTGCGGAGGCTGTCCGGCTTTACAAGCTTCCACTTGAAAATATTATCGTTTTTTATGACGAGCTGGATCTGGTGCCGGGCAAATTACGCATGAAAACCGGGGGCGGACTGGCCGGACATAATGGTCTGAGATCCCTAAAGGCCCATATTGGTGCGGGTTTCAGGCGCGCCAGGCTCGGCATCGGCCATCCCGGCCACAAAGACAAGGTTTTGGGGCATGTTTTGAAGGATTTCTCCAAAGCCGACGCAAAATGGCTTCCTTCCTTTCTTGAAGCCCTGGCCGACCATGCCGATCTGCTGGTCACGGGTGCGGACGCCACTTATCAAAACCGCGTGCATGAGGACATGACGGCGGCACTGTCTCCGCCCAAACCCTCCGCTGCATCGCCTACACAGGAGTAAATTATGGGGTTCAAATGTGGCATTGTCGGTTTGCCGAATGTGGGTAAATCCACCCTGTTCAACGCCCTGACGCAGACCGCCGCGGCACAGGCCGCGAATTTTCCGTTCTGCACCATTGAGCCAAATGTCGGTGAGGTGTCTGTTCCGGATGCACGTATCCATGAACTGGCCGGCATTTCACAATCAAAAGAGACCATTCCGGCCCGTCTGAGCTTTGTGGACATTGCCGGACTGGTCCGCGGCGCTTCCAAGGGCGAGGGTCTCGGCAACCAGTTTCTCGGTAATATCCGTGAAGTGGACGCCATCGCCCATGTGCTCAGATGCTTTGAGGACGGCGACATCACCCATGTCGAGGGCACGATTAACCCCTTAGCCGACGCGGATACGGTGGAAACCGAATTGATGCTGGCGGACCTGGAAAGTCTTGAGAAACGTGCCGACAATCTGCGCAAAAAGGCTACCACCAAGGAAAAAAAGGCGATTGAAGAGCTTGAATTGGTCGACCTTGCTTTGGCGGAACTGCAGGAAGGCCGTCCGGCGCGATGCGCGGAAATTCCACAGGGACGCGAGCAGGATTTCAAGAACCTGCAGCTGCTCAGTGCCAAACCGGTGCTGTATGTCTGCAATGTCGAGGAAGACAGCGCGGAAAACGGTAATTCACTGTCCGACAAGGTCAAGGAAAAGGCCGCCGCTGAAGGGGCCGAGGCGGTTATCATTTCTGCCCGGATTGAAGAAGAATTGGCCCAGCTGGACGACGCCGAGCGGCTGGAATATCTGTCAACTTTGGGGCTTGAGGAACCGGGCTTGAACCGGTTGATACGCCAGGGCTATCAGCTGCTTGACCTGATCACCTATTTCACCTCCGGCCCGAAGGAAACCCGGGCCTGGACAATCAAGCGCGGCACCGCCGCACCGCAGGCCGCAGGGGTCATTCACACCGATTTTGAACGCGGCTTCATCCGTGCCGAAACGGTCGGGTTTGACGATTACATCACCCATCAGGGCGAAAGCGGCGCCCGCGACGCGGGCCGCCTGCGCCAGGAAGGTAAAGACTACATCGTCGAAGACGGCGACGTCCTGCTGTTCCGGTTTAACGTCTAGACATAAAAAACCCGCCGGGACGCCCGACGGGTTTTTTGGGATTTCAGAAAAGCTTAATGCTGGTCGGCCCAGATTTTCCGCATCGACAGGAACAGCAGACCCGCAAAGATTGACAGATAGATGAGCACCATCACGCCGGTCTTTTTGCGCGCTTCCAATTCCGGCTCTGCGGCCCAGGCTAGAAACGTCACAACATCCTTGGCATATTGCGCCTCAGTCATCGCCGTGCCGTCTTCATAATCAACCAATTCATCCGACAGGGGCGCGGCCATGGCGATGGCGCCACCGGCCATATAGGGGTTGTAATACTGACCCGTGCCGAGCTTGACGCCTTCAGGGGCATCCTCATAGCCAATCAATAGGGCATAGACATAATCCGCGCCTAAGCCTCTGGCTTTGGTGATCAAAGACAGATCCGGCGGGTAGGCACCACCATTGGCAGCACGCGCTGCATTTTCGTTCGGGAACGGATTGACGAAAGCATCCTTAGGCAGGCCGGGGCGTTCAAACATGTCGCCGTAATCATCCGGCCCGTCTTCCACCGTGAAGCCGGCTGCGATGGCCTTGACTTCAGGCTCGGAGAACTCCGGCCCGCCATCTTGTGACAGGTTGCGAAAGCGCAGCTGGTTCATGGAATGACAGGAAGCACAGACTTCCTGATACACTTTGTATCCCCGGCGCAGGGCACTGCGGTCAAAGGTACCGAACGGCCCGTTAAAGCTCCAGTCCTGAGCGGCAGGGTGCTTGGCGTCACCGGCAGCATACACCGTGACAGGGGCCGCAAGGCCGAGTGTCAGGGCGGTAACCAGTGACAGACTAATTCGTTTCAGGTTCATGTCTCTTGGTCCTATTCTGCAGGCGAGGCTGCACTTGAGAGAACGGAGGCGGAAATGCTCTCCGGTATATCCTTGGGTTTTTCCACGAAGCCAAGCAACGGCAGGATAATCAGGAAATGGGCGAAGTAGTAAATCGTCCCGATACGCGCCAAGACGATATAAATACCTTCAGCCGGCATCGCGCCGAGATAGCCGAGAAGCAGGCAATTCGCCACAAAAATGATGAAGAACTGTCGGAACAACGGACGGTAGCGGGCGGAGCGCACTTTTGAGGTGTCCAGCCACGGCAGAACAAACAGAATAGCGATCGCACCGACCATGGCAATCACGCCGCCCAGTTTGTCCGGAACCGCCCGCAGAATGGCGTAAAACGGCAGCAGGTACCATTCCGGCACAATATGAGCCGGAGTCACCAGCGGATTAGCAGGAATATAGTTGTCCGCATGACCCAGCACATTCGGAGCAAAGAAGATGAAATAGCTGAACAGGATCATGAACATGACCAGAGCAAAACCGTCTTTGACCGTGTAGTAAGGGTGGAATGGGACTGTATCCTGACTGGATTTAACCGAGATGCCGATCGGGTTGTTGTTACCGGGCACATGCAAGGCCCAGATATGCAGCACAACTACGCCGGCAATCAGGAACGGAATGAGGTAATGCAATGAGAAGAAGCGGTTCAAGGTCGGATTGTCTACCGAGAAACCACCCCACAACCAGGTGGCGATGCTGTCACCGACAAGCGGCACGGCACCGAATAGATTGGTGATCACGGTGGCGCCCCATAGGCTCATCTGTCCCCATGGCAGCACATAACCCATAAAGGCGGCAGCCATCATCAGCAGATAGATGATAACGCCGAGAATCCACAAAACCTCGCGTGGCGCCTTGTAGGAGCCGTAATACATGCCGCGGAACATATGGATGTAAACGGCTAGGAAGAACATCGACGCGCCATTGGCATGGATATAGCGGATCAACCAGCCATAATTTACGTTACGCATAATGTGTTCGACCGAGTTGAAAGCTAAATCAACATGCGGCGTATAATGCATGGCAAGAATAATGCCGGTGATGATTTGGGTCATCAGGCAGAACGTCAAAATCCCGCCAAATGTCCACCAGTAATTGAGGTTTTTAGGCGTCGGATAATCAACAAAACTGTCATGGGCCAGCCGCATAAGGGGCAGGCGCTCATCCATCCATTTTGCAAAACCGCTTTGTGGGTTGTAAGTGCTTTCACCGCTCATTGTACTATCCTATCTCGCTTAACCGATTTTTATGCGGGTGTCTGAAACAAATGTGTATTCGGGAATTTCAAGGTTTGTCGGAGCCGGGCCTTTGCGGATCCGGCCGGACGTATCATAATGGGAACCATGGCACGGGCAGAACCAGCCATTGAACTCACCCGCCTGTCCGAGCGGGACGCACCCCAGATGGGTGCAGACACCGACCATGACCAGCCATTCCGGTTTTTCAGCCCGCAGATTATCGGTCTGGGGGTCGCGCAGCTCCGCCATATCAACAGCATCGGCTTCGGCAATCTCATCAGCTGTACGACGGCGGATAAACACCGGCTTTCCGCGCCAGGTTACGGTGATGCTTTGCCCGACTTCAATCGCGCTCAAATCCACTTCAATCGAAGCCAATGCGCGCATGGACGCGTCCGGGTTCATTTGATGAATCAAAGGCCAGGCAATATTCACGGCTCCGATGGCGGCAAACGCCCCGGTTGCCAGATGCAGGAATTCACGGCGATTGGTTTTGCCGTTAGAGTCAGATGTATCAGTCAAGACGGTCTCTCCACCGTTAATATTCACAGTCTGCGCCACAGCGCACGAGTCACTCCTTTATAGAGGATTTGACTGTCAGCGAAAATACTTCTATGTGGGGTGAAACAATATGTGTCACCATGACGCAGACTCGGAAAAATCAACGATTTTCATGTTTTTTTCCGCCATTATATCTACCCGGAGAGACGGGCGGAGCCTGATTATGGAAGAAAACAAACGACGCGCAGCAGACTGGTTCAAAACCTTGCGCGATGACTTGTGCGCGGCACTTGAGGCGCTAGAGCCGAACGGCAAAAAATTCACCAAAAAAGCTTGGAGTCGCGCCGAGCAGCACGGTTCAGACGAGGATCTCGGTGGCGGGGAAATGGCTCTGCTGGATGGCGACGTTTTCGAAAAAGCCGGGGTGCATATTTCCACC
The DNA here is from genome assembly GCA_049889415.1 of Parvibaculales bacterium. Taxonomy (GTDB): domain Bacteria; phylum Pseudomonadota; class Alphaproteobacteria; order RS24; family RS24; genus JAYQKL01. Next base: position 43,157 of record JBMHDL010000002.1, read on the forward strand.
GTCTATGGCGAGTTTTCCGAGCAATTCCGCAGCCAAGTCGCTGGGGCGGAGGACGATCCGCGTTTTTGGGCCAGTGGCATTTCCGTTATTGTCCATCCCAAAAACCCGAATGCACCCACCGCCCATATGAACACACGGATGGTTGTCACAACCAAAAACTGGTTTGGTGGCGGCGGCGACCTGACCCCGATGCTGGACCGGGACCGCAGGGCGGACCACCCTGATACACAAGCTTTTCATGATGCATATAAAAAGGCTTGTGACAAATATGACCCGAGTTACTATCCGCAATTCAAAACCGCCTGCGACGAATATTTTTACCTGCCCCACCGTCAAGAGACCCGAGGGACGGGCGGGATATTTTATGATCATTTCAACACGGGTGATTGGGAACGTGATTTCGCTTTTACCCGCGACGTCGGCAAAGCCTTTCTGACTGCCTATCCTGAAATCATCGCCCAGCGCATGAATGACGATTTTTCCGAGTCAGACAGAGACGAACAGCTTGTCCGGCGCGGACGGTATGTAGAATTCAACCTGCTTTATGACCGCGGCACCATGTTTGGACTCAAAACCGGCGGCAATGTTGAGAGCATTCTGTCATCTATGCCGCCGCTGGTGAAATGGCCGGTGACTTAATTCGGCGCATTTGAGGCGGTCATTTCCTCCAGCCGAGCCAACAGGGCCGACTCATCAGCCTCAAAACCGGTTTCCACCCACCAGTTCTCCAAAGCCGCCAAAATCCTGCCAATTTCCGGTCCCGCTTCAAAACCTGCCTGCAAAAGGGTCTTTCCGGTCACAGGAAAGACTGGAATGACAAGGTTTTTCAGATCCCTGACCGCAGTTTTCAACCCGGCAATGTCAGGCGTGTGCCCTGCGGCACTTTGCTGGAGTAGCAACAACTCAATGCACAATTGCGGACCAAGTCGATAGGCAAGCTGCAGCTGGTTATCAGGCGTGATTTCGGTATCATGATAGGGGTTGGTCAACAGCGCGGTTATTCGATCCTGTTCCCGGTTTGACAGGCGCAAATGGTCAGCCAGCATTGCAATGTCCGCCGGCACATGCGCAAGAAGACCGGCCAGCCGCACCAATGGGTCAATGGCAATGACCTGACTGTCATAGGCCACCAGACGCGACAGACGCTCAAGGCCGTTTTGCAACCCGCTGACCGGCATGGTATGGGCCAAAACACCCGCCCCATGCATAAGTTCAAGGGCCGCGACGGGCTGCCGTATTGCCAGCATTTTCATCAATTCCTGATATAGACGTTCGCCGGAAAGCTGCTTCAGACCCGCTCCGTCTTGCGCTGCCTGACGGCAGGCCGCCAGAGCCGTTTTATCCGGCGCACCGGCCCCGATCAGCGCATGAAACCGGAAAAACCGGAAAACCCGCAGATAATCTTCACGGATCCGGGTTTTAGCATCACCAATGAACACAACCCGACCGGCCGCCAAATCAGCCAATCCGCAGCCAAGCGGATCCTCCACATGGCCGGCGGCATCACAATACAGCGCATTGACGGTAAAATCACGGCGGCGGGCATCCGCAACCCAATCCTCCCCATATACCACACGCGCATGACGGCCATCCGTTTCCACATCCTGACGCAGGGTGGTGATTTCATAATGAAACCCGTCCAAAATCGCCGTCACAGTGCCGTATTTCACCCCTGTGGGAACAACTTTGACATCGGCCTGCGTCAAATGTGCGACCACGGCTTCCGGCACCAAGCTGGTGGCCATATCAACATCCACAGCTTGTTTGCCATTATCCCTGACATGACCGCTCAGACTGTCGCGCACACAGCCGCCGACAGCACGCAGATTGGCCGGCCCCAAAAGCTCAAAAAGTTTTCTGGTCTGCGGGCGGATAAGCCAGTCCGCTCGAATGACGGGCGTCGTCATTTCCCGTTACCGTCATCTGATAGTTCAACCGGCGCAAAATACCCCGGGACCAGTTCGCCGTCGCGCATCTCGGCCGGGACATAAATATATTCCGTTGACACACCCAGAGTGCCGCGCCACCAGAACAGGCTGGCTAATAACAGCACCAGCCCAGCCGAACCGGCAACAGCCCAAATCTTGAGGTCAGCTTCGCTCGGCTTAGTGCGCTTGACCACGGCCAGCCAGAACAAGGCCACCAGAAACGGCAAAGAGAAAACCAACAGGCTCCAGAGCAGAATGCGGATCATGGAAACACCCTTTCACTGAGATTGCGGATCATGCCCGCTGTCACACCCCAAATATAGTAGTCCTGATACGGCATCGTATAGAAAAACCGTTCCCTGCCGTGGAACCGGTCGCTGGCCACCATGTGATTGCGTTGGTCCATCAAGTGTGCCAGCGGCACCTGAAAAGCGTCAGCCACCTCATCGGGATTGAGTAACATGTCAAAACCCGGCTGCACCAGCGCGACAACCGGCACCACGCAATATCCGGTGAAGGTTTCATATGTATCGCCATATCCCAGCACCTCAACCAAATCCGGATTGAGGCCGACCTCTTCCTGCGCCTCGCGCAGGGCCGCGGCGGCCACCGTGGCATCCGTCGGATCCACGCGCCCGCCTGGAAAGGCGATTTGACCGGAATGGTTGGCCAGTTTTTCAGCTCTACGGATGAATAAGACTTCAGCTCCCTGTTCATATGGGATGATCGGCACCAGCACCGCAGCCGGTTTAAGCGTTTTTTTGCGCAGGCTGTCAGGCACGTCCTGGTTCAGGTCAAAATCCCCAGTTTGCCCACGCGCCACGGACAACGCCGTCACGCTTGGCGCGGTCGGCAGAATCCGTTCGTGCAGTCTTTTTTTCAACCTCTCGGTCGGCGACATGGCTCACTCCTCAAATGCATCGCAGCGCGACACGGGAAAAAACACACCGGCACTCCACACCCCTAAATGCCTTTCCCCTTTGTGCGTCTCCTCAACGCACAAATCGACAAGACGGTAAAATACCGGACGGGCAATCAAGGCCTCCAGGCGCGCGCGCACCAGAACATAGGGTGACGGCTCAAGACTGTCCGGGTCAATCGCCACACGTATCGGATTATCCCCCCCGGCAAGGCAGACATCATCGGTCAAAGTGGTGAAAACAAGTTTCTGGGTCTCCCCTGCGCCTTCCACATCTAGCTCGACCGCGACAAACGGCGCATCTTCCACCGTGACAAGAATTTTTTCAGCGGGCGTCACCACATAATGCGCCCCGTCCTCATCATGGCGTAAAATCGAGGAGAAAAGCTTGACCATGGGTTTGCGGCCAATCGGCGAGCCTTGATAATACCAAGTTCCGTTCCGCTTGATTTCAAGCCCTATATCCCCGCAATAAGGCGGGTTCCACAAATGCACAGGCGGCAAACCCGCAGCATCTTTCTGCCGGTCTATACTTTTGAGAACCTCATTCAGGGCATTTGTGTCAGTAACCATGCCTAAATCACGCCTTTGCATCAGCTGTTGGTGTCATGTTTTGCCCTCAACCAGCCCATTCAGCGGTTGCTGCGCTCCTGCCCATCTGATGAGAACGCGGCCAGGATCAACCGGCGCCGGATAGGAAAGATCGGCCGGAGCCGGTTCAAACCCACATGGTTGATAATAGGGCAAATCCCCTACCAAAAGAATATAAGCCATACCGGTCTGATCAGCCAGTGCCAGGCTGTGGCGCATCAAGGCACGACCCAAGCCCTGCCCTTGCCGGTCGCCATGAACCACCAGAGGCCCGAGTAAGGCGCCCTCAACCCCGCCGACAATGATCCGCCAATAAGATATGGCGGCAATGACCTGCCCCTGCCCGTCAAGCGTCATGAAAGCGAGATTTTCCAGCTCAGCGCTTTTTTCGCGAAGGCGTTCCGCCATGCGCACATAACGCCCTGGACCGAATTCACGGTCCAAAAGCAGGTTAATCTGCGCTTTTTTTTCAACAGTTACCGGCAAAATGTCATTTTGCTGAGTCATGCGACCCCCGAATAAGTTGTCTCATCCTGAAAACAGGCTTTCGGGGCGGTCCTATCATGGCAAGAATATGAACGCAATGTAGGAAACATATGCCGCAAGAAACACGCCTCCCACCATTCTGCCGACCGGTTGACGCGCCAAAACCGCTGCGAACACCGCAAACGATGCAGCCAGCATGACCCAAACATCAAAACCGGCGATTTCAACGGCAATTTCAAGCGGCGTTATCAGCCCCGCAACCCCCAAAATCAGGCATATGTTAAAAATATTGCTGCCAATAATATTTCCTATGGCAACCCCGACTTCGCCACGGTATGCCGCCAAGACGGAAATAGCCAATTCAGGTAAGGAGGTGCCGAGCGCGACCAAGGACAGGCCAATGACCGCTTCAGAAACTCCAACGCCACGCGCCAGCACAACCGAACCCTCAACCAGAATATCCGCTCCCCAAACCACCATCACCACGCCGGCTCCCAATAGCAGCATGGCGAGAAACACTCCGGTTTGTCCGGCGTCGCCGACGTCGCGGTCCTTGCCACCGGACTGCTTTTCCTGACGATAGACGCCTGACAAATACAGCGTCAGAGCCATCAGCAGGAAAATCGCCATGGCCCGGGTAATGAGGCCGAAAAAGCAAAACAGCAGAAAGACGCAGGAGACGAGCATCATGAAAGCGCCATCCCTGAACAGGGATTTTTGATCAGTAACCAATGGCGTGATAACAGCCGTTGCCCCTAAAACCAGCAGGATATTGGCGATGTTACTACCCACAATATTGCCAACAGCGATGCCGGGATTGCCGGACAGACCGGCCTGAACCGATACCATGAGTTCTGGGGCGGAAGTTCCGAGCGCAACCAGCGTCAACCCGATGACCAGCGGGGGAATCTGGAGCTTTTCCGCCAGCCCTACGGCCCCTTTGACAAGCGCCTCGCCACCAGCGGCAAGCATGGCAAAACCGCACAAAACCATCAAAAAAGCTGTTGTCATCGTCATTTCCGCCTGAAAACCTGTTCTCAACTTATAGCTTATTCCCCCCTGCGCAACAAAAACAGGGTGGCTAAACTATCCCCATAAAAAAATGACGGATGCGTCATTTTTTTCTTGAAAGCCCACATCGATTCTGGTTCTATAAGTGTATTGAACACGACTTAGGTCGTTAGGGCGTTCTCATCGGGGGAAGAGAACGCCCTTTTTATTTGTCTTTTCTTATTTGTCTTTTCCTGTTTTTTTTGGCGTCACAATATGCAAATATCTGACAACATAATCCAGGTTACATCATCAGGATTTAAACAGCGTATGAATGGAGAACTGAATGTCTGATACCCAAGACGATGCAGAACGCATTACCGTTCTGTCCAAGGACTTTACCCCGGCTGCCATGGAATTTCACCGCAGCCACATGGCGTCCAAGGGATACCGTATGGAAGGATCGATTGTTGCCAGACGTTTCCAGGTCACAGACGGTTTGAGCGAGCCGCAGGATCTGTTTGACGGTGACACATATTATGCCGTGACATTTGTCAAAGGTGACTGACGCCTGGGCTTGAGCCAGGAATAGGTGTGCTGTTTTGGCGCAAATGACAACAGGAAAAAGACTGGATTAACAAACCGCGTTAAGGCACAGTCTTCGCCATGGATTACGATAGTTATATCAATAATGCCCTGAAGACCCTTCACCAGGAGGGGCGCTACCGGGTTTTTACCGATCTGGGCCGTCAAGCCGGACTGTTTCCGCGTGCCTTGGACTACTCGCAGTCTCCGCCGCGGGAAATCATTGTTTGGTGTTCCAATGACTATCTTGGCATGGGGCAAAACCCACAGGTTTTGACTTCCATGAAACATGCCATCGAGACCTATGGTGCCGGCGCCGGCGGCACACGCAATATTTCGGGCACACATCATTTGTTGATTGAGCTGGAAAATGAACTTGCTGATTTGCACGGCAAAGAAAAGGCCCTGCTTTTCACATCCGGCTATGTTTCCAATGAAGCAACCATCTCGACCCTTTCAAAGCTGCTGCCTGACTGTCTCATCATTTCTGATGAGCTCAACCATGCCTCCATGATTGCCGGTGTCAAAAGCTCTGGCTGCAACAAAGTGGTCTGGCGGCATAATGATCTCGGCCACCTCGAGGAAATCCTCTCCAACGCCGGCCAGGACCGAGCCAAACTGATCGCCTTTGAAAGTGTTTATTCCATGGATGGGGATATTGCCCCGATTGCGGAAGTCTGCGCTTTGGCGAAAAAATACAATGCCCTGACCTATCTCGATGAGGTGCATGCCGTTGGCATGTATGGGCCTCGTGGCGGGGGCATAGCAGACCGCGATAATGTCATGGATCAGGTTGATATCATTGAAGGCACGCTTGCCAAAGCCATCGGCATTATGGGCGGTTACATCACCGGCAAAGCCAATATTATTGACGCCATCCGCTCTTATGCGCCCGGTTTCATTTTTACGACCAGCCTACCGCCGGCCATCGCTGCCGGTGCCACAACCAGCATCAGATTGCTGAAATCAGGCAATGAATTACGAACCAGACATCAGGAACGGGCAGAAAAGCTTAAAAACATGCTGTCCGAGTCCGGGCTGCCGTTCTTGAGGACACAAACCCACATTGTGCCGGTTATGGTCGGCGATCCGGTTTTGTGCAAAGCGGCCTCTGACCGGCTCTTAAAAAAACACGGCATCTATATTCAGCCCATCAACTATCCGACCGTCCCACGCGGTACCGAACGCCTGCGGATTACCCCGTCACCGCTGCATGATGACACCATGCTTGGTGAACTGATTGAAGCCCTACTGGAAGTTTGGGAGGCTTTGGACATTTGCGCCAAAACCGAAGGCAAGCTCTCCGAGGCCATTTAATGAGTCTTCCCTCAGGCCACCCCGACACCGCCTTCGGACAGACAGGTCTTTTGATCGTTAATTTGGGTACACCGGACAGCCCTGATGCAAGAGGTCTGCGGCCTTATCTGAAACAGTTCCTGAGTGATAAGCGCGTGATTGAAACGCCGGCTGTGATTTGGCAGCCCATTTTACGCGGCATTATCCTCAATGTCCGGCCCCGTAAATCAGCCCATGCTTATGCCCAGATTTGGGACCGCGAAACTAATGAAAGCCCTTTGCGCCGACACACCAGAGAGCAGGCTGAAGCCCTGCAGGAAAAATTCGGTGACACGGTGAAGGTCGCTTGGGCTATGCGCTACGGTCAGCCGTCTGTTGAAAGCCGGCTGGATGCCCTGAGGGAAGCGGGATGCGAACGTATTGTGGTGATGGCGCTTTACCCGCAATACAGCGCGACCACCACCGCCTCAGTGCATGATGCGGTTTTTGACGGTTTGAAAAAATGCCGCTGGCAGCCCGCTCTGCGCACAGGCGCTCAATGGCATGACAATCCTGATTACATCAAGGCCCTGGCACGCTCCGTCCGGACACAAATCAGGAAACAAAAATGGCGCCCAGATGTTGTGGTGGCGTCTTTCCACGGCCTGCCAGTCAGCTATTTCCGCAAAGGTGACCCCTATCATTGTCACTGCGCCAAAACAGCGAGACTGCTGCGTGAAGAACTGGGCTTGACTGAGGATACATTCAAATTGACCTTTCAGTCGCGTTTCGGACCGGCAAAATGGCTTGAGCCATACACCGACAAAACCATTGAGGCATTGGCTGAACAGGGTAAAACAAAAATCACCGTCATCACCCCCGGCTTTATATCAGATTGCGTTGAGACACTGGAGGAAATCGGTATCGGTGTGCAGGAAATGTTTCTGGAGGCCGGCGGCACCCATTTCTCAACCGTCCCATGCCTGAACGCAAGTGATCAAGCCATCACATTGTTACACAAACTCGCCAAACGTGAATTGGCCGGCTGGATTTGAGTTCCAAACATTGATTTTCAGCAAATCATGATGCAGTCTGACCCTATCGTCACTGTATGGGGTTTTGTAATGGCATATTGGATGGACCTTTTACACCTGCCGCCAAGTCAGATGGACATCATCGTCTTTGCCTGTATTGCCGTGCTGTTCACAAGGGTCAAACCCCATTTGAGACTCCACCAATCGGCATTCGCTGCTTTGTTGACTTTTCTAGTAATAACCTCAGCCCTTCCGCATCTCAGTGATAAAGGGATGTTTTCTTTCCGCGACTTCGGAGAAAGCCTGTTTTCTACGCCGTTTGGGCTGATTATGAGCCGTTATGCAGCCTTTTTACCAGCTATCTGGGCTTTGCGGCAAATCAGCAAACGATATTTGCCGAAAAAACTTTTTTTCAAAAACTGACTGGTTTTTTTGTCTCTTGCCCTATTTATGTATTTGGGTGTGATTACTTCTTAGCGGCTTACGGCACCCTTCCGCGACAATAAGCCCTCAAGGGCACAGGAGTAAACAATGCCAACAGGCGTCGTAAAGTGGTTCAACACCGCTCGAGGCTACGGTTTTATTACACCAGATGATGGTTCGGCCGATACTTTTGTCCATATCACCTCGGTGAAGGACTCAGGCCTGAAAATGCTGGTTGAAAACCAAAGAGTCAGTTTCGAGTTAAAAGAAGGTCGTGACGGTCGTGATATCGCGTCTGACATCACCTTGGTTGACCAAATGGAAACCCTCGCGGGATAAAGTCTTGCCTCAAAACCTTATGTGATGGTTATATTGCAGATATAACATAGCTTGGGTCATGCAATGACACTTTATCCTGAAAAAAGTCAAATCGAAGATCTTCTGAACGGACCGTCTGACTCACCCGTCGTGATGATCAATCTTCTGGTTTTTAAAGACAGAAGTTCTTACGAAAAATATCAGCTCGCTGTCGCCAAGCTGCTGCCTGAATATGGCGCAAAGGTCGTCTGGGCAGGCGAAATGCGGTCTACTGTTATCGGTAAAAACGTCCCTGCATTTGAAACCATATATCTGGTCCAATACCCCAACCACAAAGCCTTTGTGGACATGACAAGCTCCCCGGCCTATCTGGAGGATAAAATCCACCGCGAAGAAGGGCTGGAAAGCCAATGGCTTCTGGCCACAACACCAGACCCCATGTTTCAATAAAATCCTGCCATGAAAAAAGTTACGATTTACACCACCCAAACCTGCCCCTATTGCCATGCAGCAAAGGACCTTCTGTCACAAAAGAAAATTGCATATGACGAAATTGATGTTTCAGGGAACTCGGACCTGCGGGGTCAAATGAGCCAGAAAGCTGACGGGCGCACCTCCGTCCCGCAAATCTTCTTTGGTGAAACGCATATTGGGGGCTGTGATGACCTTTATGAACTGGAACACCAAGGCCGCCTGGACAGCCTTTTAGCTGATTAAGCTGTTATCACGCCTGAGGCAGTTCCACATTTTTATGAAGATGGATGTTCAGCAATAATCCAATGCTGATAAGCATGGTCACACTTGAAGTTCCGCCATATGAAATAAATGGCAACGGCACGCCGACCACCGGCAACAGACCGACCACCATCGCAATGTTGACGAAAAAATAGGCAAACAGGGAAAAGGACAAGGCCGCGGCGACCAGACGACAAAACTTGCTTTTGGCCTCGTAAGCAATCAATAGGCCGATGAACAAAACCCCCACATAAAGCAGCATAATCGTCAAACTGCCGATCAAGCCCATCTCCTCAGCAATCATGGTAAAAATGAAATCGGTGTGCTTTTCAGGCAGAAAATCCAACTGGTTTTGACTGCCCTTCATGAACCCCTTTCCCCAAACCCCGCCGGATCCGATGGCAATTTTTGACTGCAGAATATGATAGCCCGCCCCCAAAGGGTCGCGCTCGGGGTTCAGGAAGGTCATGACCCGCAATTTTTGATATTCGAGCATTCTGCCCCAGATAATCATGGTGATCGGAACAAGAGAAACAGCACCCAGAAAAAAATACCGCCAATTCAGACCAACCAGAAACATGACGGCAATACCTGTCAGCGCCAACAAAACTGATGTACCGAGATCCGGCTGGCGCATAATCAGCAGGCTCGGAACCAAAATCATCAAAATCGGCAGCAGGGTCCATAATGGGTGGGAAACCCGCTCAGGTACCAAATTATGATAATATCGCGCCAAAGCCAGAATGAGCGCGATCCGCATGGGCTCAGACGGTTGCACAGTGACCACCCCCAGATCCAGCCATCGTTTGGCTCCCATTTGCGTATCACCGAGAAATTCCACCCCCAACAGACTGATCAGACCGCACACAAAGAAGAAATATGCGAAAGTCAGCCAATGTCTGACATCGATGATCGCGACAATCAGCATCAGAACAAAGCCAAGACCAATTCGGTATAACTGCCTATAGGCCCAGGGCGAAAACTGACCTTCCGCCACTGAATACAGAGCCATGATACCGGCCAGACACAATCCGGCCACCAAGGCAACCAGAAGCCAATTCAAGTTGGCAAGCTTTTCACGCCAGTCGGCGCGCATGGACAGATAGGCGGAACTCATCAGACCTCCCCTCCCGTATTCTGCACTGGAATAGGCAGATATACATCTCTGGCTTGGGGGTCACGCTCGAGAACCTTACGCATAATGTCACGCGCAATCGGCGCAGCGGTTTTAGAACCACTGCCGCCGTGTTCCACAACCACGGATATGGCGTATTTTGGATTGTCCACGGGCGCAAAGCCAACAAACAGCGCATGATCCCGCAGATACCAATCCAGTTCCTCATTTTTAATAATGCCCGCTTCGCGTTCAGCGGCCGTAATGCGCCGAACCTGAACGGTTCCTGTTTTGCCGGCCATACGGCGACCGTCAACATTCAAATCCGGCATGAACGCCGTGCCATCCGCGTCATGCGTCACCGCTTTCATGGCATTGTGAATGAGCGCCATATGCGCTTCATCAATATCAAGCAAAGGGGCTTCCGGCATGGTTTTGATGCGCCCCCCCACAGCATAAATCAAATTGGGCAGAACCTGACGCCGTCCATTGGCAAGGCTTGAAACCATCCCGGCGAGTTGCAGGGGCGTTGCCAACAAATAGCCCTGGCCGATGCCGGTAATCAAGGTCTCGCCTTTTTGCCACAGGGAATCGAGATTAGCCCGCTTCCAGTCACGTGAAGGAACAATGCCCTGTTTTTCTCCAGTGGACTCAATATATGTTTTTTCACCCAACCCGAATGTTTTTGCCATACGCGCAATCGGCTCGATACCAACCCGACGCGCCAATTCATAGAAATAAACATCGCAGGAATGTTTGATGGCATCATGCATGTCTGTCGGGCCGTGACCCTCGTCAAACCAGCAGTGGAATGTGTCCCTGCCAAACTCATATTTGGCCGTGCAGGTGATTTTCTCTTCCGGCGTGATCACGCCTTCCTGAAGCCCCGCCAGCGCAACAAGCATTTTGAAGGTTGATCCCGGCGCATATTGACCGGCGATGGACTTGTTCAAAAGGGGCTTACGCTCATCACTGACCAGACTGTCCCAATCCTTTTGACTGATGCCGAGATTGAACGCATTTGGGTTGAAATATGGATTGGATGCAAGCGCCAGAATATCGCCCGAGTTAATCTCCATGACAGCCACCGAGCCGCTTTGCTCTCCCATGCGCTCGAGAGCATATTTCTGTAATTCTGCATCCAATGTCAGAACCACGTCTTCACCCGATGTGCCGGGGTCTTTGGATAATTCACGGATGACACGGCCAACATTATTGACTTCCACTTGCCGGCTTCCGGCAAGGCCCCGCAAGCGGTCATCCAAGCGGTTTTCAATACCGCTTTTACCGACCCGGAACCCTTCAAGTTTCAGCAGCGGGTCATCTTCCAGCAAATCTTCGCGGTCTGGCACCCCGACATAACCGACAATATGAGCGAATTCCCCGCCTTTCGGATAGTAGCGCATTTCGCCGACACTGGTTTCCAGGCCGGGTAAATGCGGCAGATGAATATTGACCTTTGAAAACTGCTCCCAAGTCAGGTTTTCGGCAACCGTGAACGGAACAAATCCTCTGCTGCGCGGAACATCTCGTTGCAAACGCTTCTTGCGCCTGGGGGAAATCGGAATGATTTTTTCAAGTCTGGCAATGGTTTCAAACGGCTTTTGAACCTGCTCAGGAATAAGGACAACCTGAAAATTGGGTCGATTGGTGGCGATTTCCTGTCCAAAGCGGTCAAGGACTCGCCCGCGACGTGGTGCGATCAAGCCGATATTGACCCGGTTCTCCTCCGCACGTATGGCAAATTCCTTCGACCGGACGACTTGCAGATAATACAGCCGTCCAGCCAGAACCGACAGCAGTCCGAATTGGCTGGCACCCAGCATCAAGGCGCGGCGTGTCAATTTTGTGGAGTCTTCCGCTTGTGGCTGCATGATTTAGGCCCCTACACCCAGCAGGGAAAGGCGCTCTTCAATAACACGCAGCACACGGGCCATGAGGGGGAACACCATCACGGTCATAAGAAAAGGCAGCAGAACCAGGCTGAAAACATATGCCTCTCCGGCATGCCAGGACACGCCAAAAAAAACCGTGACATAGGAGACCATCGCAACAAGGGAAAAACTGACCCAGTTGGTGGCGAAACTTGCCGATGCCAGAACCGAGGTTTGGGAAGCGGTATAGATATGCATCAACAGCAGGGTTAACGCCCATAACCCTAAAGGCGTTCCGGTCATCAAATCCTTGAACAGCCCCAAACAAAAAGTTGCGGCATAGCTCAGTCGGTCCTCTCCAGACAGAGCCCAGAAGTAAACCGCAATGAGTGACAGCGACGGCATGGCCGATACCCCCTGAACACCCGGCAAGGGCGCTTGCTGGAGCGCCACCAACACGACAATAACCAGAAACGGGACGGCTCGGCTGAGGCCGGTCGGTTCACGCTGACTTTGCAGAAAATTGCGCAATCCACTGCCAGGCTTAAAGGCCATTTTCGACCTCCCTGTCAGGCTTGCCATCCTCCGGCCCAGGCTTGAGAATTTCCGGTATATTCTGCATGGACGAGACATCAAGCTCTCCACGTAACTTCATCACCCTTACAATATTCAGGTTTTCAGGTTTTTCGGAAAGCTCAACCCGCGGATTACCGGCCGGCCCGGTGCGGACGCGTCCAATCATAGTATTTCGCGGAATTTGGCCTCCCAAACCTGATGCCAGGACACGGTCACCATCGGCGAAAGAGACTTCCTCGGAATAAAACAGCAGTTTTGGCCTGCTGGTATTCGTCCCCGCCAAAATCGCATTGAGGCCTGACGGTTCAACCCGAACGGGGATGCGGCTGTTGAGGTCCGTCAACAACAGGACCCGGCTGGACAACGCACCGACAGACACAATCCGTCCAACCAAACCAGACATCCCGATCACCGGATCGCCGACCGTTATGCCCGAATTTCTTCCGGTATCAATCACGTAAGTTCTGACAAATGGGCCGCCCGGATCAAACATCACATTGGCCGCTACGGAGTCCGTTTTCGCCTCACCCTGACCTCCCAAAAGCATCTGATAATTCTCAAGTTTTTGTTTCAGCAGCTGGTTTTCCCGCTCAACGTCGCGCAAGCGCTCCAGCTCCACTTGATAGCGCAAATTATCACTGCGCAAGCTGAAATAGTCTCGGGCAATGGTAAAGCCTTGCTGGATCCACTCTATGGGGCGGGTCACAACATAGGTGACGGGATAAACAATATCGGTGGCCAGCTGACGCAATCGGTCAGTCGTCAATTCCTGCCCGCGTGAAAGCAGGAAGACCAGAATACCGGCGGCCAGAAGAAAAAGTATGCGGCGCGAGGAAGAACGTCGCCCAGGTCGTGATTTGGTTTGGAATACCCCGTCCACAGCCTTTCCTGTTATCTCAATAAACCGAAGACAAAATGTGCTTCATGGTCTTGATGTGCTCAAGCGCCCGCCCCGTCCCAAGGGCGACACAAGACAGGGCCTCATCGGCTATACTGACCGGCAAGCCGGTTTCCTCGCGCAACACCTTGTCGAGATTTTTCAGCAGGGCCCCGCCACCGGTCAGGATAATGCCCTTATCGACAATATCGGCCGCCAGTTCCGGAGGGGTGGCCTCGAGCGCAACCTTGACGGCCTCAACAATGGCACCGACGGGCTCAGCAAGACTCTCAGCGATTTCCCGCTGCGAAATCGTCACTTCGCGGGGCACGCCATTCATCAGATCACGGCCTTTAATGCGCAGGCTCGCACCATCACTGTCTTCCGGAACGGCCGCAGAACCAACCTCTTTCTTGATGCGCTCGGAACTGGATTCACCCAGCAGCAGATTATGGTTCCGGCGAATATAGGCAATGATGGCCTCATCCATTTTATCGCCCCCGACTCGCACAGACCGCGAATAGACAATCCCGCCCAGCGACAGGACGGCAACTTCAGTGGTGCCGCCGCCAATATCCACAATCATCGATCCGGTCGGCTCGGTCACAGGCAGGCCAGCACCAATGGCCGCAGCCATCGGCTCCTCGATCAAATAGACGCGGCGCGCACCCGCAGACAGGGCCGATTCCTGAATGGCGCGGCGTTCAACCGCTGTAGCACCGGACGGCACGCAGATGATGACCTGCGGATTGGCGAAGGTGCGCCGGTTGTGAACCTTGCGGATGAAGTGCTTGATCATCTCCTCAGCCACATCGAAATCGGCGATAACACCGTCCCGCATCGGGCGAATGGCTTGAATGTTGCCGGGTGTCCGCCCCAGCATCAGCTTGGCTTCATCCCCGACTGCCAAAACCTGGTTGCGGCCGCCATTATTGAAAATGGCGACAACGGAAGGTTCATTGAGCACAATGCCCCTGCCCTTCACATAGACCAAAGTGTTGGCTGTCCCCAAATCAATCGCCATGTCAGCGGAAAACATTCCGAGTAGACCGTCTAGCATTTTTTAACCCTCGCTATTTTTCTTTAAATCCGCAATGTTGCCACATCGTCCGGTGCATGCCGCAGGCGTTTGACCAGCAGCTTGTTCAAGGCGCTGACATAAGCACGTGCCGATGCGACCATCGTGTCCGTGTCAACGCCGCGGCCGGTGACCGTTTTACCATCCTCGCTTAAACGCACACTGACTTCCGCCTGAGCATCCGTACCCTGCGTCACAGCATGAACCTGATACAGTTTCAGGCGCGCTTTTGTCGGGAACAGCTCTTTGATGGCATTGAAGGTGGCATCAACCGGCCCGTCACCGGATGTTTCAGTTTTTTTCAGTTCGCCGTCGATCTCAAGTTCCAATGTTGCCTTTTGTGGCCCAACGGACCCGGCAACCACCTGCAGGGAAACAACCTTGATGCGTTCATCCTTGCGGGCTTCGGCATCATCCACCAGCGCGGCGATATCCTCGTCAAAGACCTGCTTTTTCTTGTCCGCAAGCTCCTTAAAGCGGACAAAAGCCTCCTGAAACTCATTATCACCCATCTGGTAACCCATCTGAATGATTTTTTCCCGGAAAGCATGGCGCCCGGAATGCTTACCCAAAACCAGAGCGGACTGCGAAATGCCGACAGATTCCGGCAGCATGATTTCATAGGTCTGGTTGTTTTTCAGCATTCCGTCCTGATGAATGCCACTTTCATGGGCAAAGGCGTTTTGACCGACTATCGCCTTGTTGTACTGCACCGGAAAAGCCGTCACTGCCGAGACAAGCTTGGAAGCGCGCATCAAATTGGTAGTGTCAATACCGGTCCATTGCGGCATCAGATCATGGCGCACATTCATGGCCATGACAATCTCTTCCAGAGCGGCATTGCCGGCGCGCTCACCCAAACCGTTGATCGTACACTCCACCTGCCGCGCTCCGGCACGCACACCGGCCAGGGAGTTGGCAACCGCCAGGCCCAAATCATTATGGCAATGGGTTGAAATCACCGCTCTGTCAATATTCGGCACCTGATTGCGGAGCATGGAAATGATGTCAAAATACTCATCCGGCAATGTATAGCCGACTGTATCAGGAATATTGACGGTGGTGGCCCCGGCATTAATCGCCGTCTCGACGGCTTTGCACAGAAAATCCCGGTCGGTGCGGGTCGCGTCCTCGGGCGACCATTCAACGTCATCGGTATGCCTGCGGGCCTGATCAACACTGAAGGCAATAGCCTCCAACACCTGCTCAGGTTCCATCTGCAACTTGTGTTTCATATGCACCGGGCTGGTGGAGATGAAAGTGTGAATACGGCGGTTGGCTGCCGGCTTCAAGGCCTGGGCTGCACGCTCAATGTCTTTCTCACCGGCCCGTGCCAAACCACAGACTGTGGCGTTTTTGACCAGTTTTGAGACTTCCGTCACGGCCTCGAAATCACCATTGGAGGCAATCGGAAACCCGGCCTCAATGACATCAACGCCCATATCGTCAAGGGTTTCGGCGACCCGGAGCTTTTCATCCAGCGTCATGGAAGCACCGGGTGACTGTTCACCGTCGCGCAAAGTGGTGTCAAAGATGATGACCCGGTCCTCCGCCGTGCCGATCTTTTGTGCATTATGGTTTTGTTCTGTCATGTCTGCGTCCTCAATCAAAAGTGTTTATCTGCTTATTTACCCCTGAGCGCGCGTATGGACAGCGTCCTTGTCACCTCAGGGGTTGATTAGGAGGAGCAGGTGCGGGCAGACAGCAGAGGTCGACCGGGAATTTGAACTATTCCCGTTCAGATGCAAGCCGGATGATGCCGTTTGGCACTGTGGCCTGTTCGCCGTTGTCAAAACCCTGATTTTCACTTTTGAGTCCTGTTTGAACAACCAATTTATTAACGTCTTTTCTGTTTATCTTTCAGGAAAAAAAATTGCAAGGGAAATCAATGTACTTTGATGATTCCGGAGGGTTGCAGATAGGCGCGAGAGATGATCGGCTTCAACCGAGCAATTGCGGTTTTTTGCTCTGCACTTGGTCAATGACAAAATCCATGGCGGTGCGGACATGAGACAGTTTCGCGAGGTCTTTGCGGACCAATAACCACAATTCAAAGGCACCAACATGAGCCGGACCCAAAACCCGCGTCAGAGCAGGATTGGCATCGGCGAGAATGCACGGCAAAGCAGCAATGGCTGCACTGTTCTCAACCATGCGCATGCGGGCGGTGGCAGACGAGGTGCGTGCCGTCACCTGCCCGCTTTTCTCCACCCGTGACAACCACCAAACCGGGCCGACCGGTGCCTCTTCTTCAGCAAATCCAATCAATTTGGCGCCGTTCAACTCACCGCGGGCCAAGGATTTGACGTCAATCCCCTGCTGATGCCGGTCGGAACTGTAGAGACCATAGGCCATTTCCCCGATTTTGCGCATAAGCATATCGCCATCTGTCGGCCGGGCAGCGCGGATAGTCATATCAACGTCGCGCAACGGGTTCATAATGCGCGGGGCCGCAGCGCTGCTGCCGGCCCATCCCAGACCCTGGTCAATCAAAAGGGTCAGGGTAACGCCGGGATAACGTGCTTGGAAAGCCTCCATACCGGACGCTAGAACCTGTGCGCCGATCACCTCACCGGCTGACATTTTGACCAGCCCGCCGGTCTCCTCTGACTCCGCCTGAAAATCCCGCTCCAGAGCCGACAGATTCTGATCAACCGGATCCAGCATTTCACGTAGACGCGAACCGCTTTGGGTGAGCTGATAGCCGGATCTCAGGCGTTCAAACAGGCGCGCATCCAGCGCTTCTTCAAGATGCGCAATGCGGCGCAACACCGTCGTGGTGTTGACATTCAACTGTTTGGCGGCCGCCGACAGGCTGCCGGCACCCGCTACAGCCAGAAAAAACCGCAAATCATCCCAATCCATGCTTTTCATAAATGCAATTATATACTTGCAAAAATGCATGATTGCAAATTCGCAAAAGATAAATTGCACAAACAAAAAGGGCCGCACAAAAGCGGCCCTTAAATTTAGTTGGCGGGAAAGCCTAGTTTTTAGTCTGGTCGACCAGCTTGTTGTCGGCAATCCACGGCATTTTGGCCCGCAATTCCGCCCCGACCTTTTCAATCGGGTGAGCGGCGCAGTCTGCCCGCATCTGCTTGATTTCCTCCTGGCCTTCCTGCATCCAGCGATTGGTGAAGCGTCCGGACTGGATATCGTCGAGGATTTTCTTCATCGCCGCTTTGGTGTCGGACGTGACAACCTGCGGCCCGGCGACATATTCACCGAATTCAGCCGTGTTGGAGATTGAGTAGTTCATATTGGCAATGCCGCCTTCATAAATCAGGTCAACAATCAGCTTGACCTCGTGCAGACACTCGAAATAAGCCATTTCTTCCGGATACCCGGCTTCCGTCAGGGTTTCATAGCCGGCCTTGATCAGGTCAACCACACCGCCGCACAACACCGCCTGTTCACCGAACAGGTCGGTTTCACATTCATCGCGGAAATTGGTTTCAATGATACCTGAGCGTCCGCCGCCGACACCGCAGGCATAGGACATGGCCAAATCGCGGGCACAGCCAGAGGCATCCTGATGCACGGCCATCAGGCACGGCACGCCGCCGCCTTTAAGATATTCCCCACGTACGGTATGACCCGGGCCTTTCGGGGCCACCATGACTACGTCTAAATCTTCGCGCGGCACAATCAGCTTGAAATGAATAGCCAGACCATGAGCAAACATCAAAGTCGCACCCTGCTGAATGTTGCCGGCGATGTGTTCGTTGTAAATGTCTCGCTGCAACTCGTCCGGAGTCAAAATCATGACCACATCGGCCCAGGCTGCGGCATCGGCGATGGATTTCACCTCCAGGCCCTCAGCTTCAGCCTTGGCGATGGAGGCGGAGCCTGCGCGCAGACCGACACAGACCTGCTCGACACCGCTGTCCCGCAAATTCAGGATATGAGCATGGCCTTGTGAGCCATATCCGATCACGGCGACTTTTTTGGATTTAATCAGTTCCTGATCCGCATCGCGGTCATACAACATTTCCATTTACATTCTCCTTGGAAACAGTCTTTTGAAATTTGTGTTCTTATAGCCCCTACAGGGCCTCAACGCCACGAGAAATTGCGGCAACGCCGGTGCGGGAGACATCCTTCAGCCCGAGTGGGCGCATCAAATTGACAAATGCATTGATTTTGTCCGGCGCGCCGGTCAGCTCAAACACAAAGGACTCATGGGTCGTGTCAACAACATTGGCACGGAAAACCTGCGACACACGCAACGCTTCCACCCGCTTTTCGCCCTGGCTGACAACTTTCACCAGCGCCAGTTCACGTTCAACCGCATCAGTCTCAACCGTCAAATCAACCACCGAATTGACCGGCACAAGGCGCATGAGCTGATGCTTGATCTGATCGATAATCTGTGGCGAGCCTGAGGTGACGATGGTGATGCGCGACACATGCGCCTGCCCGTCCACCTCGGCTACCGTCAGACTTTCAATATTATAGCCACGCCCGGAAAATAAGCCGATCACCCTGGCCAGAACGCCCGCCTGGTTCTGCACCAGAACGGACAGTGTATGCACTTCAACATCCATGTTCATGTCTCTTCACCCAGCGCCTTAAACCAGCGCCTTGCCCTCTTCGGAAATTTCAACATCGGACGCCTTACCACCGCCCAAAATCATTTCATTATGGGCTTTGCCAGACGGGATCATCGGGAAGCAGTTTTCTTCCTTGGTGACGATGCAGTCAAAAATCACCGGTCCGTCGGTCGCCATCATCTGCTCAATACCGGCATCCAGCTCTTCCGGCGTCTGAGCGCGAATACCGGTGGCCCCGAATGCCTCAGCCATTTTGACGAAATCCGGCAGCGCCTCGGAATAGCTGTGGGCGTAGCGGCCACCATGAAGCAATTCCTGCCATTGGCGCACCATGCCCATATATTCATTGTTCAAAATGAACAGCTTGATTGGCAGCCGATACTGAATAGCGGTGGCCATTTCCTGCATCGTCATCTGCACAGAAGCCTCGCCGGCAATATCAATGACCAGCGCGTCACGGTGCGCAATCTGCACACCAACAGCTGCCGGTACGCCATAGCCCATTGTGCCCAGCCCACCTGATGTCATCCAGCGATTGGGCTCTTCAAAATGATAGTGCTGTGCAGCCCACATTTGGTGCTGACCAACCTCGGTGGTGATGAAGGTTTTGCGGTCTTTGGTCAGCTCATAAAGGCGTTCAACAGCATATTGCGGTTTGATCTGGTCATCGCTTTTTTCATAGGCCAAACAGTCCCGCCCGCGCCATGCTGCGATCTCGTCCCACCAGCCGGACAGAGCGGACTTGTCTACCTGATACGCTTCATCCCTCCAGATGCGCAGCATATCTTCCAAAACATGAGCAACATCACCGATAATCGGAACATCAGCCTGAACAATCTTGTTGATGGAGGACGGGTCAATGTCGATATGAATTTTTTTGGAATTGGGTGAAAACGCATCCAGACGGCCGGTCACCCTGTCATCAAACCGCGCCCCGATATTGACCATGACATCGCATTGGTTCATCGCCATATTGGCTTCATAAGTGCCGTGCATACCCAACATGCCGAGCCACTGCCCGTCACTGGCCGGATAACAGCCCAGCCCCATCAGGGTTGAGGTAATCGGATAACCGGTCAGGCGCACCAGTTCGCGCAACAGATTGCTGGCGAGCGGACCGGAATTGATGACCCCGCCGCCGGTATAGAAAACCGGCTTTTTGGCATTGGCAATCATCTCGACCGCTTCACGGATGGCGTTCATGTCGCCTTTCAACTGCGGCTTGTAGCTTGGCGTGTCCACACTGTCAGCACCAACATAAGTGCCGGTTTCAAACTGAATGTCCTTGGGAATATCAACCACGACGGGACCTGGGCGGCCAGTGGTCGCGATGTGAAACGCCTCATGCATGATACGCGGCAAATCCTCAACCGACTGCACCAGATAATTATGTTTGGTGCACGGGCGGGTAATGCCGACCGTGTCACATTCCTGAAAGGCGTCAGAGCCGATCAGCGGCGTCGGCACCTGCCCGGTAATGCAAACCAACGGAATGCTGTCCATCAAGGCATCAGTCAAGCCGGTAACGGCATTAGTCGCCCCAGGACCGGAGGTGACCAACAATACGCCGCATTTTCCAGTTGAGCGGGCATAGCCTTCAGCCGCATGCGCCGCGCCTTGTTCATGACGCACCAGTATGTGCTCAAGCTTATCCTGTTGAAATATCGCGTCATAAATCGGCAGGACAGCCCCGCCGGGATAGCCGAAAATATGCTCCACCCCCTGCTCCTGCAGAGCGCGTATAACCATTTCAGCACCTGTCATCTGATCCTTCATCACTGCACCTTTTCAAGCATACACCTGACTAACTTTGATCGGCAATCTAGTCAGTCGGCAAGGTTTGGTCAAGCAGTTTATGCAATATATGAAAAGATTTTTTCTTGATTGTGATAATATTCTTGCTCATTAAATGATTTCCATGAAATCATCTGATTCCGGAACCAGGTCATCTGCCGTTTGGCATAGCGCCGTGTCCGTTGTTGCGCTTTTTCGATTGCATCCGACTTCTCCAAACGTCCGGATGTCAAGGCAATCATCTCAGACAGACCCAGAGCCTTGGCTGCCGGCAGGCTCTGATCCAGATTGAGCCTATTCATGCGCTCAGCCTCCGCCAGCGCCCCGTTTTCCAACATCCAGACAAACCGACGGTTACACCGGTCATATAACCAGCTGCGCTCGGGCATCAGCAGGATAGTAGCCAATTTGCCTGTCACGGGCGGGATGACAGGGTCCGCCTGCCAGTCCGTCAGGCTTCTGCCGGTGGCGGCGAACACCTCATGGGCCCGTAAAATCCTTTGCGGGTCAGTCGGTTGTAACCTCGCATGCGCGCCGGCATCAAATGTCTGCAATTCTGCATGCAGAACCGAGCTTCCCTCCTGCTCCAGCCGCCTGCGCAAAGCCTGACGGGTATCATCGGGAACATCGGGAATATCGGCAAGACCCTGCGTCAACGCTCTGAAATACAGCCCCGTACCGCCAACCAATATCGGCAACCGGCCCTCCGCCTCACTTTCAGCAATGGCCCGCAAAGCATCTTTGACCCATTGGCCAGTGTTATGGACTCGGCTGGCAGGCACATGACCGTAAAGATAGTGCGGTATGCCACCCATCTCCTCTGCCGTCGGGCGGGCCGTCAAGACCTGCATTTCGGCATAAACCTGCATCGAGTCGGCATTGATGATGCTGCCCTTGAAGTGCTTTGCCAAATTGAGCGCCAAGGCCGATTTGCCGCTGGCCGTCGGTCCGGCAATCAGGATGGCACGCAAAGGGGCTTCTGGTTTACCCGGGTCTATTTTCAGCATCTCAGTCATATTTGGTTGAGCGGACTTGCATCTCAGTATATTGCTAGACCACAACCTAATGCATCTGCGTTCACATGCCTAGACAGGATTACGCCATGACAGTCACGCATCATATTGTGTTCACCTGTGACCCCGCCCAAGCCTCGCTTACATCAGACATATGCGCGGACTGGCTGACCAAACATGATCTCGCCCCGGCACTCCGCGAATTGGGACCGGGCAAAGCCTATGAGGCTGATGTGACGGCAGCGCAGGCGCATGGTCTGGATGTGGCGCAACTCTCTCACCATGCCGCCATGCACCAGGCCGACGTCAATCTTGTCAGCACCACAAACCGGCGCAAAAAACTCCTGGTGGCGGATATGGAAAGCACCATTATTGAGCAGGAGTGCCTTGATGAACTTGCGGAACTGCTGAATCTTCGCCCACAAATTGCCGACATTACCGAGCGGGCCATGCGCGGGGAAATTGAATTTGAACCGGCCCTGCGCGAGCGCGTAGCCTTGCTGAAGGGCCTGCCGGAGGAAACCTTGGCGCAGATTTACGAGGAAAAGGTCACCCTGATGCCCGGTGCTGAGACGTTGATCAGCACCATGAACGCCCACGGCGCGGTTTGCGCCCTCGTCTCAGGCGGCTTTTCCTATTACGCCGAGAAAATTGCCGACTGGCTTGGGTTTGACAGATGGCGAAGCAACACGCTGACGATTGTGGGTGGTGCACTGGATGGCACTGTCGGTGATCCGATATTAGGCCGCGACGCCAAGGCCGAATTTTTGCAGAAATGGCAACAGGAAATGGATCTCGCTCAGGACGCCACACTTGCTGTCGGAGACGGGTCCAATGATTTGGCAATGATCGGTCTGGCAGGTTTCGGGGTTGCCTTCCGCGCCAAACCTTTGGTAGCTGAGGCGGCCGCAATCAGCATCACCTATGGAGATCTGACCGGCCTGCTGTATCTACAAGGTTTCACCGACTCAGAGTTTGCAGGCTGACTTTACTGCTTTTCTTCAACCTTGAGAGCGATGAAGCGCAGACCATTGGGTGTCTTCAACAGCACCAAGACCGATTTTTTTCCGTCCGTGCGGGCCTGCTTGACCAGTTTGACGACATCCTCCGGCACTTTGACCTGTTCCTGATCCAGTTCGGCAATGACATTGCCGCCCCGCAAGCCGGCCAGAGCCGCCGCGGAGTTCGGGGCAACTTTGGCAATTAGCACGCCGGCATCATCCTTGGCCATGCCTGCCCGCTCCCGAGCCGCATCGGTCAGTGGGGCAAGATGCATCCCCAAAATCACGACATCCTTCTCCTGCGGCTGGTCCTTTGGCGCGGGTGCGGCTTTTGCATCCTTTTGCTCGGTCTCATCAAGCCGGCCGACCGTGACCGATTTACGGACAATCTTGCCGCGCCGGAGTACCTCGACCTGAACCGTCTTGTTGATCCCTGTCTCTGCCACAATGCGCGGCAGATCCCGCATTTCAGCGACAGGCTTATTGTTGAAGCGCAAAATCACATCGCCGGCCTTGAGACCGCCTTTTTCGGCTGGCCCGTCTTCAATAATTTCCGCAATCAACGCCCCCTTCGGCTTGCTCATGCCAAGGCCTTCAGCCAACTCATCCGTCACCGTCTGAATCCGCACACCAAGCCAACCACGCCGGGTTTCACCATACTCCAGCAACTGATTAATGACGGTCTGCGCCATGTCAGCCGGGATGGAAAAGCCGATGCCGACAGAGCCGCCGGTCGGGGAAATAATGGCTGTGTTGACCCCGATAACCTCACCTTCCATGTTAAACAGCGGGCCACCTGAGTTGCCCTTATTGATTGCCGCATCGGTCTGGATGAAGCTGTCATAAGGGCCGGAATTGATGTCGCGGTTGATAGCCGAGATGACACCGGCGGACAGGGATCCGCCCAGACCAAACGGGTTTCCGATGGCAATAACCCAATCCCCGACCCGTGCTTTTTCGCTGTCGCCGAAATCCACTGAAGGCAGGTCTTTGGGCGCATCAATCTTGAGCACGGCAATATCCGTCTTGGCGTCCCGCCCGACCAGCGTGGCGTCGTATTTGTCACCATTGGAAAAGTTCACAGTGATTTTTTCGGCCTTTTCAATGACATGATTGTTTGTGACGATGATGCCCTTCGGGTCGATGACAAATCCTGAACCAACTGATGTGACCTCTTTTTTGCTGTTCTCACCATTCGGAACCCCGTTCTTGCGGTCCATGAAGTCTTCGAAAAACTCCTCAAACGGACTGCCCTGCATCACCGAACCGCCATTATTGACCGTTGTGGTTATGGAGACATTGACGACCGCAGGCATCAGCCGCTCCGCCAAATCAGCGAACCCCTTTTCCACCGCCTGCGCCGGAACAATCATCACGGCTAGGCAGATCAGAGCATGGACCACCATCACACGCTTTACAGTCAAGGGATTAAGAACGGAGATATTCATTTTTGTAACCTTACAGTTGTGACAACCAAACCAACAAAACACCAAAAGCCAGGGCCATGACACCACCTGTACGCAGCATCTCAGGCTTCATATCCCCCATTTGGGCAATCATGCGCTTCAAGGCATCCGGGAAGAGGGCGTAAAGCGTGCCCTCCACGACAAAGACCAGACCAATACCAAGCAACAGGTATTGCAGCATTAAGGCAGGTCCGTTGACGACACATCAGCCTCGGCCTTGATTTCTGGGCAAATCTCATCCCGCAGGCTTTTGCCGGATGTGATCAACTCAGCGACGTCAATCCTGTTTTTGCCGGCGGTTTTTCCGGTTTTAACACTCGTGATCGCGGCATTGGGATTGTTCAGATATTTGAAGAAAGCACTGTCGGGAGACAAAACCATTGTCGTGCTGTTTTCCTCCAAGGCCGTTTCATATGACTGCATGGACCGGTAGAAGGCGAAAAAGTCGGGATCCTGCCCATAAGCCGCGGCGAAGACCCGGTTCCGGCAGGCATCGCCTTGGCCGCGGATGATGTCCGCATCCCGCGAGGCTTCGGCCAGCAAAACCGTTACATCCTTGTCAGCCTGAGCACGGATAGCCCGCGAGACTTCCTGACCCTTGGCCCGGAATTCCGCAGCTTCCTGCTGACGCTCGGTTTGCATCCGGCGGTAAATTGCCTGGCTGTTGGCTTCGGGCAGATCAGCACGACGGATCCGTACATCCACAATCTCTATCCCGAAATCTTTGGCCTGCTCATTCACCAGCACCTTGATTTTCTGCATCAGATTATTGCGGTTGTTGCGGACAATCTCTTCAAACGGCGCCTCACCGACGACGGAACGCATTGAGGAGGAAACGGTCGCCTCAAGCCGGGAGTTGGCGCGGCGTAGGTCGCGCAAAGCCGTATAAAACTGCAGCGGATCAACGATTTTATAGCGCGTGAAGGCATCCACGACCAAACGCTTTTGGTCGGCGGCAATGAGTTCTTCAGTTGAACTGTCCAAATCCAGAATGCGCTTGTCAATGTAAATGACATTTTGCACGAACGGCAGTTTGAAATGCAAACCGGCCTCGGTAACGACTTTTCGCGGGTCGCCGAACTGCAGGACAATTGCCTGTTGGGTCTGGTGAACGGTGAACAGGCTGGAAAGGGCCAGAAAGCCGATAAGCACAGCCAAAACGATGGACGCTATGGAGAAGTTACGGGCCATTAGTTCGCCTCCTTCTTGCGCAGCTGGTCGAGCGGCAGGTAGGGAACCACCCCTTGACCTGACCCGCCCTCAGGTTGCTCGATAATCACCTTGTCGGATTTCTGCATGACCTTTTCCAATGTCTCAAGAAACAGGCGCTGGCGGGTCACGTCAGACGCATCACGATATTCGTTGTAAATGGCGGCAAAGCGGCTGGCCTGCCCCTCCGACTCGGCAACGGTCTGCTCGCGATAGGCTTCCGCCTCACGCCGGATGCGAACCGCCTCACCCTGTGCCTCAGGAACAACGCGGTTGGCATAGGCGTTGGCCTCATTGCGGGCGCGCTCCTGGTCGGCTCGAGCGGCCTGCACATCACGGAAAGCATCAATCACATCCGCCGGTGGGTCAACTTTCTGCATCTTCACCTGGGTTATGGTGATGCCGGAGCCATACTCATCCAGCGTCTTTTGCATCAGCTCGCGCACCTGATCCTCAGTGGACTGGCGCTGCTCGGTCAAAATTGGCTGAATGTCATTCTGTCCGATAACCTCGCGCATTGTGCTTTCCGCAACGGCCTTGACCGTGCCAGTCGGGTTCTGGATGTTGAATAGAAAATCAGCAGCATCCTTGATCAACCAGAACACGGAAAAGTCAACATCAACAATATTTTCATCCCCAGTCAGCATCAGGCTTTCCTCGGGCACATCACGGGTCGTCAAACGAGAACTGCGGCCCTCATCCCCGCCGGCCCGCATGCCGATATCCACGCGGTTCACTAGCGTGACTTTCGGCGTCTGGACCGTTTCAATCGGAAACGGCAAATGATAATTCAGGCCCGGGCTGGTTTGAGTATGAAATTTGCCGAAGCGCAACACCACGCCCTGCTCATCAGCCTGCACGCGGTAAAAGCCGCTCAAGCCCCAAATCACCAGCAGACCGAGCAGGATCAGGACAAAACCGCTGCCACCGCCCCCGGGTATCAGCTTCTGCAGCTTTTCCCGGTTCTGTTTCATCCAGGCATCTAAATCCGGTCCCTGTGGATTGTTGCGGCCCCCGCCGCCTGACCCCCAAGGGTTTCCACCCCCGGAGCCGTTTTGATTGTCCCACGGCATACGCCCTGCTCCTTTAGCCTTTTGACACCCTTTGCCGTCGGCGACAAAGACTGTTGCTGTTGAATAGTTAAATTTAACACCCTATATGTGGGGGGAACGACCGCCCTTTTCAAGTTAAAGATTTGCAATAATTGAATTTCAAGGAACGAAAGTGCCTGAACCAACATCAAACGACATATTAAGCAGCCTCAACGCAATCAAAAACCCGGTTACGGGGGAAGGGATTGTCGCTGCCGGCCATGTGGAAGGTGTTGTCGTCAAGCAGGGCAATATCGGCTTTTCCGTCCGTATTGATCCGCAACACGCTGACGCCTGTGAAGCCATGCGCCTTGAATGTGAAAAGGTCGTGGCGGCCCTGCCGGGCGTATTGAGCGTCACGGCCGTGCTGACCGCCCATGAAACGGCACCCTCAATGGAAAAAGCCAAAAAGGCGCCGGAAAAAAAGACCCCGGAGGTATTTGACCGCATCAAAACCGTCATTGCCGTGGTCAGCGGCAAAGGTGGGGTCGGCAAATCGACCGTGGCCTTGAATCTGGCCGCCGCACTCGCCGCCAAGGGCCAGACAGTCGGGTTTTTGGACGCCGATATTTTCGGCCCCTCGGCACCGCAAATGCTGGGCATTGCCGGCAACCCGGAGGTCAATGAGGACAAAAAACTGATCCCGGTCCACAAGCATGGGGTACTGGCCATGTCAATCGGCTTTCTGGTGCCTGCTGACCAGCCGTTGGCCTGGCGGGGCCCGATGGTTCAGGGCGCATTGCTGCAAATGCTCAATGACGTGGCCTGGCCGGATCTGGACTGTCTGGTCATTGACCTGCCGCCGGGCACGGGAGACATTCAGTTGACACTGGCCCAGCAAATCCCAGTCACGGGCGCGGTCGTCGTCACCACGCCGCAGGCTTTGGCGGTGGCGGATGTCAGGCGGTCCATCGCCATGTTGCAAAAAACATCCACGCCGGTCATCGGTGTGGTCGAAAACATGGCATGGATGTTTGCTCCGGACGGGGAAACCCGCCTGCACCCGTTTGGTGAAGGCGGTGGTGAGCTTATTTCAGGTGAGATGAGTGTACCCTATCTCGGGCAATTACCATTGGATTCAACACTGCAGGAAGCGACCAATGCCGGTCAACCGGTGAACGTGTTTGCACCGGACAGCCCGGCCACGGAGGCTTTCGGAACCCTTGCAGACCTTGTCTCGTCCGGGTCCGAAAATTAGGGTTCATCCGCGCTCGAGTTCGATGAACACCATATCCGCGCTGTCATTTTCCTGAGCCGATTGTTCTATGCGGCTGGTTTCGCGCCAGCCTGTCAAATCCGGATTATAAAATGTGTCCCCCTCCGGTTCGGCTTGCACCTGCGTAATCACCAGACGTTGCGCCAGCGGCTCAAACAGGGCATAGATCTGCGCGCCCCCCATCACCATCAAATCCTCATGCCCCGCCGCCTGTGCCGCCGCAATCGCCGCTTCCGGGGTCGTCACCAAGGCACAGCCCTCCGCCTGAAAATCAACATTGCGGGTGATGACAATATTCAGGCGGTTGGGCAAGGCCCGCCCGATGCTTTCAAAGGTTTTGCGCCCCATGACCACGGCATGACCCGAGGTGGTTTGCTTGAAATGCTTGAGATCCGACGGCAGGCGCCAAGGCATGTCATTGTCCTTGCCGATAACCCCATTGCGGGCGATCGCCACAATCATCGAAATCCGCATCTCCGCCTCCCTCAAACCGCAATCGGCGCAGGAATGTTGGGCTGGGCCTCATAGCCCTCCAGCGTAAAGCTGTCATAAGTGAAGGCGAACAAATCCGTCACGGCGGGGTCGAGTTGCATCTGCGGCAAGCCGGTCGGCGTGCGCGAGAGCTGTTCGCGGGTCTGATCGAGATGATTAAGATAAATATGCGCATCACCCAGCGTGTGGACAAAATCGCCGGGCTCCATGTCGCAGACCTGCGCCAGCATCATGGTTAACAGCGCGTAGGACGCTATGTTGAATGGCACACCCAGAAAAATATCCGCTGAACGCTGGTAAAGCTGACAACTCAGCCTGCTTTTACCGTTTGCAGTCGGGGCCACGTAAAACTGAAACAGACAATGACATGGCGGCAGGGCCATATGCTCCACATCAGCAGGATTCCAGGCCGTAACAATATGGCGGCGCGAATCCGGATTGGTTTTGAGACGCTCCACCAGCATTTTAATCTGGTCAATGTGCTCACCGCCTGTAGTTTCCCAACTGCGCCATTGTTTGCCGTAAACCGGGCCAAGATTGCCGTCCGCATCAGCCCATTCATCCCATATCGAGACGCCGTTTTCTTTCAGATAGGCGATATTGGTATCGCCGGCTAAAAACCACAGCAATTCATGAATTATCGAGCGTAAATGCAGCTTTTTGGTCGTCAGAAGCGGAAAGCCGGCAGACAGGTCAAACCGCATTTGGTGGCCGAAAACACTGATGGTACCGGTGCCGGTGCGGTCGCCGCGCTCGACACCTTCGTCCACAACGCGCTGCAGCAGAGTCAGATACTGTTTCATGCCCGTAAGTTAGCTGGATTCTGAACCATTTCACGGGTTTTTTGAAATCTATCAACAAACAATTCATCCCCCCTGTAAATTTCAGCACAAATGGGTTATATATGGGGTGCCGGCTTGCCGGCTATGGCGATAAACGGTCTTCGTAATAAACCATTCGGACCCGGGGGCGGTACCCGGCGCCTCCACCATCTAACCGCCGGCCAATTGGCGTTTATGGGGGCGAAATAGGATCGACGAGGGTGTAAAGGTTGGTTCCGTCGCTCGGCATTGTACCACCGTTATCGGGCTGTTTTTTAGTTGCAAATGACAACTATGCGGAAGTTGCTGTCGCTGCCTAAGCAGTGCCACACTTCATTTTAAGCCCTTG
>JBMHDL010000003.1:0-556228 GCA_049889415.1 Parvibaculales bacterium
ATGGTGATGCCGGGTGATAATGTGGAGATGGAAGTCGAACTGATTGTGCCGATCGCCATGGAGGAGAAGCTGCGCTTCGCCATCCGTGAAGGCGGCCGCACCGTCGGCGCAGGCGTCGTTTCAGCAATTATTGAGTAAGGAAAAAGGGCAGGGCGCGAGTCCTGCCCCTTCTTTTGAGTAAGGCAAAGGCACAGTCAGAGGACAGCAAATGGTACAGAGCCAAAACATAAGAATTCGCCTTAAAGCATTCGATCATCGCGTGTTGGACAATTCTGCCCGTGAAATTCTGAACACGGCCAAACGGACCGGCGCGGATGTGCGGGGTCCGATTCCGTTGCCAACACATATTGAAAAATACACTGTGTTGCGCGGTCCTCATATTGACAAGAAAAGCCGTGAGCAGTTCGAGATCAGAACACATAAGCGGATGTTGGATATTTTGGATCCGACCCCGCAAACCGTTGACGCTTTGATGAAGCTGGATCTGCCAGCTGGTGTTGACGTTCAGATAAAGTTGTAGGCCGGCGTTAAACGCTCGCCAGGCGAAGGAGAAGAGTTATGCGGTCCGGAATGATCGTGCAGAAAATCGGGATGACCCGCCTCTTTACGGAGGATGGTAAACATGTGCCCGTGACTGTGCTGAAACTCAATAAGTGTCAGGTCGTTGCCCAGCGTACCGAGGAAAAGGACGGCTATAATGCTGTGCAACTCGGCTCGGGTTTTGCCAAAGTCAAGCGCGTTTCCAGCGCGATGCGTGGCCATTTTGCCAAGGCATCCGTTGAGCCCAAACGCAAGCTGGCTGAATTCCGTGTGTCAGGGGATAATCTGATTGAAGTCGGCGCCGAGCTTGCCGCCAATCATTTCCTGGACGGCCAGAAGGTTGATGCCACAGGCGTCAGCATCGGTAAGGGATTTGCAGGCGCCATGAAGCGTCATAATTTCGGTGGTTTGCGCGCTTCACATGGTGTGTCCATTTCGCACCGTTCCCATGGCTCCACAGGTCAGTGCCAGGATCCGGGTAAGGTTTTCAAGGGTAAGAAGATGGCCGGTCACATGGGCGATGCGCGTGTCACCATTCAAAACTTGACCGTTGTCAAAACCGATGTTGAGCGTGGTCTGGTTATGGTCAAAGGAGCGGTTCCCGGTTCAAAAGGTGGCTGGATCTTGCTGCGCGATGCCGTAAAGCTTCCTGTTCCTTCAGACGTGCCGGTCCCCGCCGCATTGGTGGAGGCTGTTGCCCCGGCTGAAGACGTTTCGGCCGATGACTCGCCTGCTGAGGAGACCGCGGTTGCTGACGTTGCAACTGATGAGGTTCCTTCTGAAGAGGCTGTTGCTGATGAAGCTCCGGCAGATGAGGCTCCAGTTGAAGACACTGAAGAGAAGGATGCGGAATAATGAAAGCCGATATTCTGTCACTTGACGCCAAAAAGAACGGCACTGTTGAACTCGATGACGCCGTATATGGTCTTGAGCCGCGTGCTGACCTGCTGCATCGCATGGTGACGTACCAGCTTGCCAAGCGCCAGGCTGGGACGCATAAAACCAAGAACCGTTCGGAAATTGCCGGGACGACCAAAAAATTCGGTCGTCAGAAAGGCGGCGGCGGTGCCCGTCACGGTAACCGCAAATCGAATATTTTCGTTGGCGGCGGTAAGGCGCATGGGCCGGTCGTCCGCAGCCATGCTATCAATATGCCCAAAAAAGTTCGTGCTTTGGCCCTGAAAACGGCCTTGTCCTCCAAGGCCAAAAGTGGGCAGCTGATCGTTCTCGAGGCTGCCGATATTAAGGACGGCAAGACGAAGGCATTGAGAACAAATCTTGCCAAGCTCGGTATTGAGTCCGCCCTGATTGTTGACGGTGCCGAGGTCAATGAGAGTTTCGCCCGCGCCGCCCGCAACATTGAGCGTATCGATGTGCTGCCGGCTCAGGGCATTAATGTTTACGACATTTTGCGTCGCGACCATCTGGTTCTGACGACTGCGGCTGTCGCGAGCCTTGAGGAGCGTTTCAAATGAGCAAAGTCAATCAATATGACATCATCCGCTCGCCGGTGATTACGGAAAAGGCGACCATGGCCTCCGAGCATAATCAGGTTGTTTTTGATGTGGCATCGGATGCTGACAAGCCGGCCATCAAAGCGGCTGTAGAAGCCTTGTTTGATGTCAAGGTAAAAGCTGTTAACACGCTTGTGCGTAAAGGCAAAACGAAGCGCTTTCGTGGCATCAAAGGCAGACGCAGTGACGTCAAGAAGGCGATTGTAACGCTTCAGGAAGGGCATTCGATTGATGTGACCACAGGACTTTAGTCCGGTTGCGCATTGAAGGTATAAAACCATGGCATTAAAGACATATAAACCAACAACCCCTGGACAGCGTGGCCTTATTCAGGTCGACCGTTCAGCTCTGCATAAGGGCAAGCCGGTCAAGCAGCTGACTGAGGGCTTGACCAAATCAGGTGGCCGTAACAATGCCGGCCGCATTACGGCCCGCCGTCGTGGTGGCGGTCACAAGCGGACATATCGTATCGTTGATTTCAAACGTAATAAGTTTGACGTCGCAGCCACGGTCGAGCGTCTGGAATATGATCCCAACCGCACGGCATTTATCGCTTTGATCAAATATGATGACGGCGAGCTGGCTTATATTCTGGCGCCGCAGAGACTGGCACCTGGCGATAAAGTGATTGCCGGTGACAAGGTTGACGTGAAACCTGGCAATGCCATGCCGCTGCGTTCTGTTCCGATCGGTACCATTATCCACAATCTGGAAATGAAGCCAGGCAAGGGTGGTCAAATCGCCCGTTCCGCCGGTTCCTTCGCCCAGCTGGTTGGTCGTGATGGCGCTTATGCCATTATTCGTCTCGGCTCTGGCGAGCAGCGTCTAATTCATGGTGACTGCATGGCTAGTGTCGGTGCGGTCTCCAATCCGGATCAGTCCAACATCAAGCTGGCCAAGGCTGGCCGCAAGCGTTGGCTGGGCAAACGCCCTTCCGTCCGCGGTGTGGCGATGAACCCGGTCGATCACCCGCATGGTGGTGGTGAAGGCAAGACCTCAGGTGGCCGTCACCCCGTAACCCCGTGGGGCAAACCAACAAAAGGCAAGCGCACGCGCTCTAACAAGGCGTCTGACAAATATATTCTGCGCAGCCGTCACATGAAGAAGAAACGCTAGAGGACAGACATATGGCACGTTCAGTTTGGAAAGGACCGTTTGTTGATGGATATCTGCTGAAAAAAGCAGATGCCGTTCGGGAATCCGGTCGTAATGATGTGATCAAGACGTGGAGCCGCCGGTCCACGATTTTGCCGAATTTTGTCGGTCTTACTTTTGGCGTTCACAACGGCCAAAAACATATTCCGGTTCTGGTGACAGAGGAAATGGTCGGTCATAAATTTGGTGAATTTGCGCCGAGCCGGACCTATTACGGTCACGGTGCCGACAAAAAGGCGAAGAGGAAGTAGTCATGGGTAAAGCATCCACTCCACGCAGTCTTGCGGATAATGAGGCCAAGGCCGTCGGCCGGATGATCCGGACAAGCCCGCAAAAGCTTAACCTGATTGCCCAACTCATCCGCGGCAAAAAAGCCGGGGCTGCTGTCGCCGACCTGACCTTTTCGCGCCGTCGGGTTGCCGGTGACGTCAAGAAGGTTCTGGAAAGCGCCATTTCCAATGCGGAAAACAACCATAATCTTGATGTTGACAGTCTGATTGTGGCTGAGGCGTTTGTCGGCAAAAACCTTGTCATGAAGCGTTTCCGTCCGCGCGCCAAGGGTCGTGCAGCGAAAATTTTGAAGCCGTTCAGCCAAATCACGATTGTTGTGCGGGAAGTTGAAGAAACCGGGGAGCAAGCATAATGGGACATAAGGTTAATCCAATCGGCCTTCGCCTGGGCATCAACCGCACAGCGGATTCCCGCTGGTACGCTAAGAAGGGCGAATATGCGACTTTGCTGCACGAAGATCTGAAAATTCGCGAAATGCTGACAGAACGTCTGCGTCAGGCCGGTGTATCTAAAATCATCATTGAACGGCCGCACAAAAAATGCCGCGTCACCATTCATTCCGCCCGTCCCGGTGTCATTATCGGTAAAAAAGGTGCTGATATTGAAAAGCTGCGCCAGCAAATTTCAAGACTGACAGACAGCGAAGTCTTGTTGAATATTGTCGAAGTCCGCAAACCGGAAATTGACGCCCAGCTTGTAGCAGATGGCATTGCTCAGCAACTCGAACGTCGTGTCGGGTTCCGTCGTGCCATGAAGCGGGCCGTCCAGTCCGCCATGCGGCTTGGCGCTCAGGGTATCCGGATCAACTGTGCAGGGCGTCTCGGTGGTGCGGAGATTGCCCGTACTGAATGGTATCGTGAAGGTCGCGTGCCGCTTCATACACTGCGCGCCGACATTGATTACGGTGTCGGTTCTGCCCATACCGCCTATGGGGTTTGCGGCATCAAAGTCTGGATTTTCAAAGGCGAAATCATGGAACATGACCCGCTGGCACGTGACAAGCGTGGCGAGCAGTTCTCTGAAGGCGCCCAAGCGGCTAGAGGTTAATCATGTTACAGCCAAAACGTACCAAATTCCGCAAAGCCCACAAAGGGCGTATTCGCGGCAATGCCAAAGGCGGCACAACGCTGAATTTTGGGTCTCATGGCCTGAAGGCAACGACGCCGGAACGTGTCACGGCTCGCCAAATTGAAGCTGCCCGTCGTGTGATTACCCGTCATATGAAACGTGCAGGACGCGTCTGGATCCGCGTGTTCCCGGATGTGCCGGTTTCCAAAAAGCCGACGGAAGTCCGTATGGGTAAGGGTAAAGGGTCGCCGGAATATTGGGCCTGCCGTGTCAAGCCTGGACGCATCATGTTTGAGGTTGACGGTGTGCCGGCTGATGTTGCGCATACAGCCTTAAAACTTGCTGCAGCAAAACTGCCGGTGCAGACACGCATTGTGTCACGCCCCGGTGAGAGCAGCTGAGCGGGAGTGAGATGATGAAAGTTAGTGAAGTAAGATCAATGACTCCGGATCAACTCGGTGATGAGTTGGAAAAGCTGAAAAAAGAGCAGTTCAATCTGCGCTTTCAGCAGGCGTCAGGTCAGCTGGAAAATCCGGCACGTATTCAACAGGTTCGCCGGGATATTGCCCGTGTGAAAACAGTCCAGTCTGAACTGGCCAAGAAGTCTGACTAGGTCAGGCAGGGTGAAGAGGTAGATTATGCCAAAACGAATTCTGCAAGGAACTGTTGTTAGCGACAAGACCGATAAGACCATCGTGGTCAAGGTCGAGCGTCGTCTGACGGATCCTGTGATGAAGAAAACGGTTAGGAAATCAAAGCGTTATCATGCGCATGATGAAAATAACCAGTTTAAGAACGGTGACGTTGTCCGGATTCAGGAATGTCGTCCGATTTCGAAACAAAAAAGCTGGGTTGCCCTGGCTGAGTGATTTAACCGGCATCTGCACGCAGGTGCCAACAGAGGAAGAAAACAATGATACAGATGCAAACCAATCTGGATGTTGCCGATAATTCAGGCGCTCGCCGGGTGCAGTGCATCAAAGTCTTGGGTGGTTCCAAGCGCAAGGCAGCGGGTGTCGGAGATACGATTGTTGTCAGCGTCAAGGAAGCCATCCCGCGTGGTCGTGTGAAAAAAGGCGATGTGATGAAGGCTGTGATTGTTCGTACTGCAAAGGAAATCCGTCGTCAGGACGGCAGCATCATCCGGTTTGACCGGAATGCGGCGGTTCTGGTCAACAATGCGGGCGAGCCCGTCGGGACACGTATTTTCGGCCCGGTTACGCGTGAACTGCGCTCGAGCAATCACATGAAAATTCTTTCGCTTGCTCCGGAGGTGCTGTAATGGCTGCTAAAATCAAAAAAGGCGATAAGGTCATCGTTTTGGCCGGTCGCGACAAAGGCAAAGCCGGTGAGGTTTTGGGCATTTTTCCGGACGAGAACAAAGCTCTCGTACAGGGGGTGAACATTGTCCGCCGGCATCAGCGTCAGACGGCACAGACGGAAGGCGGCATCATTGCTCGTGAATCCAAGATTGATTTGTCTAGCATTGCGATAGCCGACCCGAAAGACGGCAAAGCCACCCGCGTCGGGTTTCAAATCCAAAAAGACGGCACCAAAGTGCGTGTCGCCAAACGTTCAGGAGAAGTGATCGATGGCTGAAGCATACGTACCGCGTCTCAAGACGCATTTTAATGATGTTGTGCGTGGCCAGTTGACCGAACATTTCGGCTACAAAAACGTCATGGAAGTTCCGCAACTCGAAAAAGTCGTGCTGAATATGGGTGTCGGCGAAGCGACAACGGACACCAAGAAGGTCAAATCTGCATTTGCCGATTTGGAGTTGATTGCCGGTCAGCGCCCGGTCGTGACCCGCGCCCGCAACTCCATCGCCGGCTTCAAGGTTCGTGAAAACATGCCGTTGGGCGTGAAAGTGACCCTGCGCCGCGCCAACATGTATGAATTTCTTGACCGTCTGGTCACCATCGCCTTGCCGCGTGTGCGTGACTTCCGTGGTCTGAACCCAAACAGCTTTGACGGCAACGGCAATTACGCCATGGGTTTGAAAGAGCACATTGTGTTCCCTGAGGTTGACTATGACAAGGTCGACTCCATTTGGGGCATGGATATTGTTGTTTGCACCAGTGCAAAAACGGATGATGAAGCACGCGAACTGCTGCGTGGCTTTAACTTTCCGTTCACGGATAATCAATAACGGGAACGGAGGAAGGTAGATATGGCTAAGAAAAGTTCAGTTGCCCGCAACAATAAGCGTAAAAAGCTGGTTGCAAAATATGCAGCTAAGCGTGCCGCATTGCACGCAATCGCCAAAGACGAGTCCCTGTCCAATGAAGAGCGTTTCAAGGCGCGTCTGAAACTGGCGGAACTCCCGCGTAACTCATCGAAAAACCGGATCCGTAACCGTTGTGGCGTGACTGGTCGGCCGCGCGGATATTACCGTAAATTGAACATGTCACGTATTTCCCTCCGGGACCTTGCCTCACACGGCAAAATTCCCGGAATGGTGAAGTCAAGCTGGTAGGAGAATTGATATGTATGTAACTGATCCTCTCGGTGATATGTTGACCCGCATCCGTAACGCTCAGATGCGCGGTAAATCCACTGTTGTCTCTCCGTCTTCACGGCTGCGCCGCTGGGTGCTTGATGTCATGAAGGAAGAAGGCTACATCCGCGGCTATTCCGAAACCCCCCTCAAAGGGACCGCTTCAGAGCTTGAAATTGAGCTGAAATATTATGAAGGCAAGCCTGTCATTCAGGAAATTCAGCGCGTATCCAAGCCCGGGCGCCGCGTTTATTCATCTGTCAAGACCATGCCGGTTGTGCAGAACGGCTTGGGCATTTCCATTCTGTCCACACCCAAAGGTGTCATGTCTGACAGCAATGCACGTGCCAATAATGTGGGCGGAGAAGTTCTCTGCCGGATTTTCTAACGGATAGGAGTAGGAGTAGATATGTCTCGTATCGGTAAAAAACCTGTTCCGGTGCCAAGCGGGGTCGAAGTGTCCCTGAATGGCAATGCCGTTGCAGTCAAAGGCCCGAAGGGTGAATTGAACACCATTTTGTCCGAACTGGTTTCAGTCGAACAG
Organism: Parvibaculales bacterium; assembly: GCA_049889415.1. Lineage (GTDB taxonomy): Bacteria > Pseudomonadota > Alphaproteobacteria > RS24 > RS24 > JAYQKL01. The sequence goes on from JBMHDL010000003.1 coordinate 7,613, forward strand.
AATGATGAGGGTGTGATGGTTTCCCCGATCAATAAATCACAAGAAGCCAGAAGTTTCTGGGGCTTGAGCCGGTCAGTCGTCAACAATCTTGTTGTCGGTGTGTCGGACGGCTTCGTGAAAAAACTTGAGCTGGTCGGCGTCGGTTACCGCGCCCAGGTTCAAGGTCAAAAGCTGAAACTCAGCCTCGGCTTCAGCCATGATGTGGATTATGACATTCCTGAGGGCATCAAGGTTGAGTGCCCGTCACAGACGGAAATCATTGTGTCTGGCATCGACAAGCAGAAGGTTGGTCAGGTGGCGGCTGAAATCCGTTCCTACCGGACACCGGAGCCTTACAAGGGCAAGGGTGTGCGCTATGAGGGCGAATATATTTTCCGCAAGGAAGGTAAGAAGAAGTAAGGACTGGTCATGGTGCATAAACTTTCGACAAATGAACGGCGTAAACAGCGTGTGCGTGCACGTCTTCGCAAGGTGGCCAATGGCCGACCAAGACTTTCCGTGTTTCGGTCCTCTAAGCATATTTATGCGCAGGTGATTGACGATGAACGCGGCTTGACTCTTGTTTCCGCTTCCAGCAAGGAAAAAGGGTTTTCCGGTGAAAAGGGCTGCAACAAGGATGCCGCCAATCTGGTGGGTAAGTTGGTCGCTGAGCGTGCCATCAAGGCTGGTGTTGAGGATGTCGTGTTTGATCGCGGCGGGTATCTGTATCACGGACGTGTCCAGGCTCTGGCTGAGGCCGCCCGTGAAGCCGGTTTGAAATTTTAAGGAGACGATCTGTGGCTAGAAACGAAAAGCAGAATGAAGAGCGTGACAACGAGTTCGTAGACCGTCTCGTCAACATTAACCGTGTCGCAAAAGTGGTGAAAGGCGGGCGTCGCTTCGGCTTTGCCGCCCTGGTTGTCGTCGGCGACCAGAAAGGGCGTGTCGGATATGGAATTGGCAAGGCTCGCGAAGTGCCTGAAGCCATCCGCAAGGCAACGGAAGCGGCAAAACGCAACATCATCAGCGTTCCGCTGCGCGAAGGCCGGACCCTGCACCATGACATTAAGGGGCACCACGGGGCCGGCAAAGTTGTGCTGCGTGCGGCACCTCCCGGAACCGGTATCATTGCCGGTGGCCCGATGCGTGCGGTTTTTGAGTCTCTCGGCGTGCAGGACGTCGTGGCCAAATCAATCGGGACATCCAACCCCTATAATATGGTTCATGCCACGATAGACGCACTGAAAAAGCAGTCCAGTCCGCGCATGATTGCGGCACGACGCGGCAAAAAAGTGTCTGAAGTCATCAGTCGCCCGGAGGCCGCTTCAGGCCAGGCGGAAGCCTAAGCCGGTACGAGGAGAAAGCACATGGCTGGAAAGAAAAAATCCACTGTTACTGTTGAGCAAACCGGCAGCCCGATTGGTCGTCCAGGTGACCAGCGCGCGACGCTTGTCGGCCTTGGCTTGAACAAAAACGGCCGTCGTCGCACGCTTGAAGACACACCGGCAGTGCGTGGCATGATTGCCAAAGTCGCCCATCTTGTCAGAATTGTTGAAGACGCATAAAGCGCAGGAATAGTTTCATGAAACTCAATGAACTCAGAGATAATGCCGGCGCCCGCCCATCCCGCACCCGCATCGGCCGAGGCACATCCTCCGGCAAGGGTAAAACAGGTGGCCGTGGCGTCAAGGGTCAGAAATCACGCTCCGGCGTCGCCATCAAGGGCTTTGAAGGCGGTCAGATGCCAATCCATATGCGTCTGCCCAAACGTGGTTTCAACAAGCCGAACCGCCTGAAACTCAATGCCGTCAATCTCGGTCGTCTGCAGCAGGCACTTGATGCCGGCAAGCTGGATGCCAAGCAGGCCGTGAATGCAGCGAGCCTGAAAGCCGCAGGTGTCATTCGCCGTGAACTGGATGGTGTCCGGATTCTCGGCAATGGTGAGTTGAAAACCAAACTCGACTTTGAAGTCGCCGGCATGTCAGCTGCAGCCAAGGCAGCTGTCGAAAAACTCGGCGGCAGTGTGACCTTGCTGGAAGTCAAGGCACCCGTGGAAGTGGCGGATGATCAGGCCGAAGCGTAATCGAGTATAATCGGACATAAAATGGCGTCAGCAGCAGAACAGTTAGCAGCAAATTTGAACTGGTCCTCATTCCGGGGGGCGACAGAGCTGAAGCAGCGTATCTGGTTCACGCTCGGCGCTTTGCTGATTTATCGTCTCGGCACTTACATCCCGTTGCCGGGTATTGATCCGGGTGCCTTGAAATCACTGTTTGAACAAAATCAGGGCGGCATTGTCGGCATGTTCAACATGTTCGCCGGCGGTGCTGTCGGGCGTATGGCAATTTTCGCCCTGAACATCATGCCCTACATCACGGCTTCGATTATAATCCAATTGTTAACATCCGCTGTCCCGCACCTTGAGCAACTCAAGAAAGAGGGCGGTGAGCAGGGCCGTAAACAGATCAATCAATATACACGCTACGGTACTGTCCTGCTGGCGACCATGCAAGGCTATGGCATGGCTGTCGGGCTGGAGCGCGCCGAGGGCATTGTGCTTAATCCCGGACTGTTTTTTCAGGTCAGCACGGTCACAACTCTGGTTGCGGGCACCGTGTTCCTGATGTGGCTGGGAGAGCAAATCACCGCCCGGGGCATTGGTAACGGCATATCGCTGATCATTTTCGCCGGTATCGTTGCTGAGCTGCCGGGTGCGCTTGTCAGTACGCTGGAGCTTGGCCGTCAAGGGGCGATTTCTACACTGGTCATTATCTTCCTGCTGTTGATGGTTGTTGCCGTTATCGCCTTTGTCGTATTTGTCGAGCGTGCTCAACGCCGTTTGCTGGTGCAATATCCCAAGCGTCAAGTTGGTAACAAAATGATGGGGGGTGACAATTCCCACCTGCCTTTGAAACTTAATGTGGCCGGCGTCATTCCGCCGATTTTTGCCTCATCCCTGCTCCTGCTGCCGATGACGGTCGCCAATTTTTCCGCCGGAACCGGACCGGAATGGCTGACCTCCTTAACCGCTCTGCTTGGACAGGGGCAGCCGCTTTACATGGCGACTTATGCTGCGTTGATTATTTTCTTCTGCTTTTTCTACACTTCGATTGTCTTCAATCCGGTGGATACGGCGAATAATCTCAAACAGGCCGGCGGGTTCATTCCGGGCATTCGCCCCGGGGACCGGACTGCGGAATATATTGACCGTATCCTGACCCGGCTGACCGTGGTCGGTGCTGTCTATTTGACCATTGTCTGCCTGTTGCCGGAGTTTTTGATTAACGCCTATAGTGTGCCGTTTTATTTCGGCGGTACATCCATCCTGATCGTTGTTAGCGTTACCATGGATACGGTAGGCCAGGTTCAGAGCCATCTGTTCGCTCATCAATATGAAGGTCTGATTAAAAAATCAAAGCTTGGGGGCCGTCGCTCATGAAGCTGGTGTTTTTGGGACCGCCCGGTGCTGGTAAGGGCACACAGGCAAAATACCTGGAGGACAATCACGGATTTGTCCAACTCTCCACCGGTGATATGCTGCGCGCAGCAGTTGCAGCGGAAACGGATATTGGGCTTTTGGCCAAGGATATTATGGCAAAAGGCGATTTGGTGCCGGATGAAGTTGTTGTCGGCATTATTGCGGACCGCATTGAAGAGGATGACTGTATCGCCGGTTTCATCCTGGATGGCTTTCCTCGCAATGTACCTCAGGCGCAGGCCTTGACCCAAATGCTTGAAGAAAAAGGCATTGCGCTTGATCATGTGCTTGAACTTGATGTTGATACAGATATTTTGATTGAGCGTATTAACACCCGTGCAGCGGAAAATGCCGCTGCCGGTGCAGAAACCCGCGCTGACGACACGGCTGAAGCCCTGGCGCATCGGGTAAAAGTTTACGAGGAGCAAACCGCTCCCGTTTCTGCATATTATGCGGATCAAGGCCTGCTCGTTAAAGTTGACGGTATGCAGGATATAAGCACAGTGACCGGGCAAATTAAACAGGCCCTGTCGCTTTAACAAGGAGAGAAACACGCAGAACGCATTGTAAAATAGGTTGACTGAAGGCGGTATAAACTTATAATCCGCCGCCAGTGTAAGATGTTTTCTTCCATAACCTATTTGTCATTAATCCCAGAAAAGTAAGGATTTTCTGTGGTTTTGCTGGTTTCAGTTTTGGACACGAGGAGAATCGAGTGGCTCGTATTGCAGGTGTAAACATTCCGACAGCGAAACGCGTCGTGATTGCACTGACTTATATTCATGGTATCGGCAACACCAAGGCCAAGGAAATCTGTGAAACGGTGGGCATTGAGCCGGAGCGCCGCGTCAATGAGCTTTCCGACGCTGAAGTCATTAAAATTCGTGAGACCATTGATGCCGGGTATATGGTGGAAGGTGACCTGAGACGGGATGTTGCCATGAACATCAAGCGTCTTCTGGATCTGGGCGTTTATCGTGGCCTGCGTCATCGCCGTAATCTGCCCGTTCGTGGTCAGCGTACACATACCAACGCCCGTACACGCAAAGGTCCGGCCAAAGCTATTGCCGGCAAGAAGAAGTAAGGATTTAACATGGCTACTGAAAACCGCGTCAAGCGTCGTGAGCGTAAAAACATCACCTCGGGTGTTGCGCATATTAATTCGACTTTCAACAACACCATGATTACTATCTCCGATGCACAAGGCAATGCCATTTCCTGGTGCTCCGCGGGGGCCATGGGGTTTAAGGGATCGCGTAAATCCACTCCCTATGCAGCTCAGGTGGCCGCTGAAGAAGCCGGCAAAAAAGCCATGGAGCACGGCATGAAGACCTTGGAAGTCAATGTGAAGGGTCCTGGCTCCGGTCGTGAGTCCGCTTTGCGCGCCCTGCAGGCTGTCGGGTTTACCGTCACCAGCATACGCGATGTGACACCAATTCCGCATAATGGCTGCCGTCCGCCCAAGCGCCGTCGCGTCTAATCTTCCAGACATCAGTAAAGAGGTATCATCGTGATACAGAACAATTGGCAAGCTCTCATTAAACCGACAAAACTCGACATCATTCCGGGCGCTGATCCGGAACGTTCCGCCCGCATCGTGGCCGAACCTTTGGAACGTGGTTTTGGTCTGACACTCGGCAATGCCCTGCGTCGTATCCTGCTGTCATCCATTCAAGGCGCCGCCGTCACCGCAGTCCAGATTGACGGGGTTTTGCACGAATTTTCCTCCATTCCGGGTGTGCGCGAAGATGTGACGGATATCGTTCTCAACATCAAGCAAATGTCCGTTAATGTTCATTCCGAGGGCGCCAAACGCCTGACACTCGTCAAAAAGGGCCCGGGCGTCGTGACCGCCGGCGATATTGAGGAAGTTGCGGATGTTGAAATCAAAAACCCTGATTTGGTTTTATGCACCCTCGATGAGGGGGCTGATGTCCGCTTCGAGTTTATCATCAATACCGGTAAAGGTTATGTGCCGGCAGAGAAAAACCGTCCAGAGGATGCCCCTATTGGCCTGATACCGGTCGACAGCTTGTATAGCCCCGTCCGTCGCGTATCCTACAATGTTGAAAACACACGTGAAGGCCAGGTGCTTGACTATGATAAGCTCACCCTGGAAATTGAAACTGACGGCACCGTGACGCCTGAAGATGCTTTGGCGCTGTCCGCCCGCATCCTGCAGGACCAACTCCAGACCTTCATTAATTTTGATGAGCCGGAAGTTATTCAGGAAGAGGTATCCGTTGCGGAGGAAATCGGCTTCAGTGCAGCTCTGCTCAAGAAAGTCGATGAGTTGGAGCTTTCCGTACGCTCAGCCAACTGCCTGAAAAACGACAATATTGTCTATATCGGCGATCTCATTCAAAAAACCGAGGCTGAGATGCTTCGGACCCCGAATTTCGGCCGTAAATCACTGAATGAAATCAAGGAAGTTCTTGCGGAAATGAGTCTGCATCTTGGGATGGAAGTTCCGAATTGGCCGCCGGAAAACATTGAAGAACTCGCCAAACGATTTGAAGAAACATACTAACAGTTCCACGCGCGGAGAATATTATGCGACACGCTAAAGCAGGACGGAAACTCAATCGCACACAAAGCCACCGAAAGGCCATGTTGGGCAACCTCGCCGTTGCGCTTATCAAACATGAGCAGATCGTGACCACCTTGCCGAAGGCCAAGGAATTGGCCCCCTTTGTCGAGAAGTTGATCACGCTCGGCAAAAAAGGCGATTTGCATGCCCGCCGCCAGGCTTATGCCAAACTTCCGGATCAGGAGTGGGCGGCCAAACTGTTTGACACGCTGGCTCCGCGTTATGCTGAACGTAATGGCGGCTATACGCGTGTCCTGAAAGCCGGCTTCCGGTATGGCGACAGTGCTCCGATGGCCGTTATTGAACTGGTTGACCGCGATGAAAGCGCCCGTGGGCAGGATTCTGGTCCTGTTGAAATCGACGATGAGGGCGTTGAAGCTTCAGCCTAGGGCTTTTGGCCCCTGTCACATGGCACCAGTCACATGACACATCAAACACATGACAAAAAGCACTCGATTTTGGTCGGGTGCTTTTTTGTTTTTTTTACTCTTTCTTTCTGTCTTTATCCGCAACACACTTGGGCGCAAAGTGGCCAGGTTCCTCAAAGCCGGGGGCAGATACAATTAAGCTTTGCCCCGGTGGTTGAGAAGGCGGCACCGGCGGTCGTCAATGTTTATGCCAAGCGTCGTGTGAACACACAGCGGCGCTCTTTGTTTGATGACCCTTTTTTCAATGATTTTTTTGACCGGCAGTTTCGGTCGCGGCCACGGGTGCAGAATTCCCTCGGTTCTGGTGTCATTGTCAGGGCAGACGGCATTGTTGTTACTAACAATCATGTTATTGAGGGCAGTGATGAATTGACCATTGTGCTGCCGGATCAAAGGGAATTCAGCGCAGAGCTGTTGCTCTCGGATGCCCGGACAGACTTGGCTGTGTTGAAACTCAAGACAGAGGGGGACATCAAATTTCCCGTCTTGGATTATCAGTCAGAGGACGCCGTTGAGATCGGCGATCTTGTTCTCGCTATCGGCAACCCGTTCGGAGTGGGGCAGACCGTCACCAGCGGCATTGTTTCCGCATTGGCGCGTACGCAGGTGGGGGTCGGAGATTTCCAGTCCTTCATCCAGACTGATGCCCCGATTAATCCGGGTAATTCCGGCGGGGCGCTCGTCACCATGGAAGGCCGGCTTTTGGGCGTCAATACGGCGATCTTTTCCCGCACGGGCGGATCTGTTGGCATCGGTTTTGCCATTCCCTCCAGCATGGTACGCCGCGTTGTTGATGGTGCGTTGGGGGATGGTCGTGTCCGTCGCCCTTGGTTAGGCATGAAACTGCAGCCTGTTTCGCAGGACCTGGTGCAGACCTTGGGGCTTGAGCGTCCGATGGGGGCATTGGTGCTGGAGCTTCACCCCGACAGTCCATTTGTTGCCGCCGGTTTGAAAGCAGGGGATGTGATTGTCAAGGTCGCCGGCATCTCAATCGACCGGCCGGAGGAATTGCGCTACCGCCTTGCCATCCGTGAGGTTGGCGAAATGCTTTTATTGGGTTATTTACGCAATGGTCAGTCTCTGAGCACTGATATTGCCCTGCTAGCGGCCCCCGAAAAGCCACCCCGCAGTTCACAAACCGTAACTGCGGACAACCTTTTTTATGGGGTTGAGTTGTCAAACATAAATCCGGCTGTGATTGACGAGATGGGACTGGGTTTTGACGCTCAAGGCGTCATTGTCAGTGACGTTGCCGGGCGAACGCGTCTGGGCTTGCGGGTCGGTGATATTTTAGAGAAGGTCAATGGTCAGAGGATTTCCAATGTGGCGCAGGCCATCGATCTCATCTCGGCCAATATGCGCGGCTGGTCTTTGGAAATCAGGCGTGGTAACCGCTTAATCCGCAGTACGGTCAGGTGAGTTATGGCAGGGGTTCAACATTTAGAGGTTCAGCCTGATCAGGACGGTATGCGGGTCGACCGATGGTTTCGCAGCCTGTTTCCCAGTCTGCGGCAGGGTGATATTGAGAAAATGCTGCGCAAAGGCCAGATCCGTATTGATGGGGCACGTGCCAAATCCAGTGCACGCCTCGTTGCTGGTCAGACCGTGCGCGTGCCGCCCATGCCGACAAAGGCCGAGCAGGATGCCCGCAGAGCCGGAGCCGGCAAGCCTCGGGCGTCGGCGGCCCTGCGCCAGCAGATCCGCGATGCTGTCATTTATAAGGATGATGATATATTGGTGCTGAACAAGCCTTCCGGCCTGGCGGTTCAAGGCGGCAGCAAGACACATCAACATGTGGACGGGCTTTTGGACGAATTGGTGTTTGATGGTTCCGAGCGCCCGCGTCTGGTGCATCGGCTTGACCGGGACACATCCGGGGTCCTGATTTTGGGCCGTTCCCGCAAGGCTGCGTCTTTTTTGACCAAAGTGTTTGCCGAACGCAGAACCCGTAAACTTTATTGGGCGCTGACTCATGGTGTTCCTCGTCCCGAGCAGGGGGATATCAAGCTGCCCCTTATCAAACGCGCTGCGGCAGATGGTCAGGAGCGCGTCCGCCCTGTCCGTGACGGTGAAAAAGGCGGCCTCAAGGCTGTCACCCGGTTTGCCGTGTTGCAACGTGCTGGTCAGGACTTTGCCTGGGTTTCCTTCATGCCGCTGACGGGGCGCACGCATCAAATCCGAGCGCATGCGCTGGCGATAGGTCATCCGCTGGTCGGAGATCCGAAATATGCTGATGATGAGGTTGAGACGGGCAGGGGGCTTGCCGTAAAACTGCATTTGCATGCGCGCAGCCTTGAGTTGCCGCACCCTCGCGGCGGGATTTTCCAGATTGAGGCGCCGTTGGGCGGCCATATGAAGCAGAGTTGGGACTTTCTGGCGTTTGAAGAGCGCGATGGCGCTGATCCGTTTCCGGAAAATGACTGGGCGTAACAGGGGAATTCTATGCGTTTGATCTTGTTTGATTGCGACGGCACGATTGTAGACAGCCAGCAGGCTATCATTACCGGCATGACCCGCGCCATGGTTCAGGTCGGGCTTGAGCCGGTTGCGGATACTGATATTCTTAAAACCATCGGTTTATCATTGGAGGCTGCGGTTGAGCTTTATCTGCCTGACAGTTCGGTGCAACAGCGTACAGATTTGATTGAGGCGTATAAATCCATTGCAACAGAGATTGCTGCCCAGGAGGACAGGGGTGAAGCGGTTTTCCCCGGCATGGGGGAACTGATTCATGACTTGGCCGCTGAACAGGATACATTGCTGGGTATCGTGACCATGAAGTCTCGGCGGGGTGTCCGCAGAGTCTGTAAGACCCACGGGTTTGAAAACGTTTTTCATGTTTTGAAAAGTGCCGATGACGGGCCGGGAAAGCCCAACCCGCAACTCATTCTGGATGCTATGGATGAATTAGGAGTTACGCCAGGGCAGACCGTTATGATTGGCGATACGGTGTATGACATGGCGATGGCGAAGAATGCCGGGGTTTTGCCGATTGGGGTCAGCTGGGGGTATAACCCGGTCTCGGATTTGCGGGCTTATGGCGCGGAACACATTGCTGAAAGCTCTTTTGATCTCTCAAAAATGTTAAAAAACATATACTTGTAAAAGGTTTTTAATTAATGACAGAAAGGTTTTATGAGGCTGTTCAGATTAGTGAGCAACCGGACGGTTTTGCAGTTTTTCTTGACAGTTTTGCCTTAAAAACACCGGCAAAAAAACCTGTTACACTCCCGACCAAAGCTCTGGCTGAGTTGGTGCAGACGGAATGGGAGGCGGTCGAGGGCAAAATTGATGCCATGAAAATGCCCATCAACCGCATCGTCAACACCTCCCTTGACCGTGTGCCCGACAATATTCAAGGCTTGGCGAAGGAATTCGTCGCCTACGCCAATAACGATTTGACCTGCTACCGCGCTGAACATCCGGACAAGCTTGTTGCGCTGCAGGAAAAAATTTGGGGCAGATGGCTGTCATGGTGCGGCGGCAGATTCGATGTATCGTTTGCAGTGACCAATGGGATTGAGCCGGTTGACCAGTCTGATGAGACGCTTCAACGTTTGCACAATATCTATCTTCAGGATGCGGATAATGTCCTGCGTATGGGGGGGCTCAGTCATGCCACGGCCCTTTTGGGGTCAGCGGTGTTGGCCTTGGCGGTTGAGCAGAAAGAAATGGATGCAGAGACTGCTTTTGAGGCCGCGTTTTTGGATGAGCGGTTCCAGATTGATCAATGGGGACAAGATGATGAGGCGACCGTCAGGTTGCAGAGCCGCAGGGGGGAAATTGAGGAAATCGTGAAATATTTTGGGGTTTTAGGGTAGAACTGATGCGTAAAAAGCTTTACACAAGTCTGACAAATTAAACAATGAATCGGACAGGGACATGAGTGATATCATTGAAGAGCTGAACCAGAGACGCGCTGAGGCCAGATTGGGCGGTGGGCAAAAGCGTATTGATGCGCAACATCAGCGCGGAAAATTGACCGCACGTGAACGCATTGATTTGCTGCTGGATGACGGCTCTTTTGAAGAAATTGACATGTTTGTCGAGCATGATTGTCATGAATTCGGCATGAGCGAGAAAAAAATCCCCGGTGATGGTGTCGTTACCGGTTGGGGCACGGTCAATGGCCGTCCGATTTATGTTTTTGCCAAGGATTTCACCGTCTTCGGCGGCTCCTTGTCCAAGTCCCATGCCCAAAAAATCATGAAGGTTCAGGATATGGCCCTGCGCAACCGTATGCCGATTGTCGGGATATTGGATGCTGGTGGAGCCCGGATTCAGGAGGGTGTTGATGCGCTGGGCGGCTATGCCGAGGTTTTCCAGCGTAACACGCTTGCATCCGGCGTCATTCCGCAAATCACGATGATTATGGGGCCATGTGCCGGTGGTGACGTCTATTCTCCAGCCCTGACCGATTTCATTTTCATGGTCAAAAACACGTCCTATATGTTCGTTACCGGCCCGGATGTCGTAAAGACGGTCACCAATGAGGAGGTGACGGCTGAAGAGCTTGGCGGCGCCAAAGTCCATACTACCAAATCCTCTGTGGCGGACGGATCCTACAATAACGACATTGAGGCGTTGACAGATTTACGACGCCTGATTGATTTCCTGCCCCAGTGCAACCAGTCGGGTGTGCCGGAGCGTGATTTTTTTGATGATCCGAAGCGTCAGGAAATGTCCCTTGATACGCTAGTGCCGGACAACCCGAACCTGCCATACGATATCAAGGAATTGATCGGCAAAGTCGTGGATGAGGGGGATTTTTTTGAAATCCAGAAGGATTTTGCAGCCAATATAGTCTGTGGGTTTGGTCGGGTGGAAGGCCGGACGGTCGGTTTTGTCGCCAATCAGCCCATGGTGTTGGCGGGTGTCTTGGACAGTGACAGCAGCCGCAAGGGTGCGCGATTTGTCCGCTTTTGTGACTGCTTTGACATTCCAGTGGTGACTTTTGTTGACGTTCCGGGGTTTTTGCCGGGCACGTCGCAGGAATATGGCGGATTGATCAAGCATGGCGCGAAGCTTCTGTTTGCCTATGCTGAGGCCACGGTTCCGAAAATCACGGTCATCACGCGCAAAGCCTATGGCGGCGCTTATGACGTGATGGCGTCCAAACATTTACGCGGTGACATCAACTATGCCTGGCCGTCTGCAGAGATCGCCGTTATGGGGGCAAAGGGTGCCGTGGAGATTATCTTCCGTCAGGACATCGGCAATGATGCTGAGATTGAAAAGCGGACCAAGGAGTATGAGGACCGGTTCCTCAATCCTTTTGTGGCGGCGGAGCGCGGCTATATTGACGAAGTCATCATGCCGCATAACACACGTAACCGGATTGTCCGCGCCCTCAGGCTCACGAAAAACAAGCAGCTTGAGAATCCCTGGAAAAAACACGATAACATCCCGCTTTAGGATTGCCCCAAATGTTCAAGAAAATACTGATTGCAAACCGAGGTGAAATTGCCTGCCGTGTCATCCGCTCGGCCAAACAAATGGGCATCCAGACCGTCGCTGTTTACTCTGATGCAGACGCCAACGCCCTGCATGTCCGTGAAGCTGACGAGGCCGTGCATATCGGTGCGGCCGCCGCGGCGGAAAGCTATCTTGTAATTGATAAGATCCTCGATGCCATCAAACAGACCGGCGCCGAAGCGGTCCATCCGGGCTATGGCTTTTTGAGCGAGAACAAAGCATTTGCCGAAGCGCTGGATAAGGCCGGCATCGCCTTCATCGGCCCGCCTGCTGGGGCGATTGAAAGCATGGGGGATAAAATCACCTCAAAAAAGCTGGCTGCTGAGGCCGGTGTTTCGACTGTCCCGGGGCATATGGGGCTAATTGAGGATGCTGAGGAGGCGGTCAAAATCGCCACTGAAATCGGGTATCCGGTGATGATTAAAGCTTCAGCCGGCGGTGGTGGCAAGGGCATGCGGATTGCCTGGAACGATGATGAAGCGCGGGAAGGTTTTCAGTCTTCAAAAAATGAGGCGGCCAGCAGTTTTGGTGATGACCGCATTTTTATTGAAAAATTTGTGACCCAGCCCCGTCATATTGAGATTCAGGTTTTGGGTGACAAGCACGGCAACATCATTTACCTCGGCGAGCGCGAATGTTCCATTCAGCGCCGGAACCAGAAGGTCATTGAAGAGGCGCCAAGCCCGTTTCTCGACGCCAAGACCCGCAAAGCCATGGGCGAGCAGGCCGTTGCGCTGGCGCAGGCCGTGGATTACTGCTCTGCCGGCACGGTCGAGTTCATTGTTGACGGCGACAAGAACTTTTATTTCCTTGAAATGAACACCCGCTTGCAGGTTGAACACCCGGTGACGGAACTGATTACCGGTGTCGACCTGGTCGAGCAGATGATCAAGGTGGCGGCTGGTGAAAAGCTTGATCTGACGCAAAAAGACATCAAACTGAATGGCTGGGCGATTGAAAGCCGCATTTACGCCGAAGACCCGTATCGCGGGTTTCTTCCGTCTACGGGCCGCCTGAGCCGCTATCGCCCGCCGCAGGAGGGGGTGTTTGACGGCATTACGGTCCGTAATGATACAGGCGTTTATGAGGGTGGTGAAATTTCCATTTATTATGACCCGATGATCGCCAAGCTGGTGACATATGGAGAAGACCGCATCAAGGCTGTTGACGGCATGCTGGAGGCCTTGAACGGCTTCCGGATTGACGGCATCCGCCACAATATCGATTTCCTTGCCGCCATTATGCAGCATGAGCGGTTCCGCGAAGGAGCCTTGACGACGGCCTTTATTGACGAAGAATATCCGGAGGGTTTTGCCGGCGCACCGCAAAGCTTGGAGCAGGTGCAGACATTGGCTGCCATTGCCACGGATATGCATGTGTTTGAGCTGCACCGTGCGGCCAGCATCAGCGGCGCCATTGCCGGTGAAACATTACTGCCGGCTGATGCGTTCAGTGTCCAGATTGGTGAGGCCGTCTTTACAGTCGACAAAACCGAGGCGGGAGCGACGGTTGACGGAACCTCTTATGAAATTGCAACTGACTGGGTGCCCGGTCAGCTGTTTTACACCGGTACGGTCAATGACCGCCCGGTTTCCTTTGCCGTTGACAAGGCGCTGGAAGGTTATGTGTTGACCGGCAATGGTGCCGAACTTGAAGTGAGTATCCGTTCCGCTAAAGCGCAGGAACTGGTTCGGTTTATGCCTGAAAAGGATGATGGCGGCTCTGACAAAGCGCTGTTATGCCCGATGCCGGGTGTGGTTGTTTCCCTTGCTGTTTCTGAAGGTGATGAGGCTAAAGCCGGGCAGCCGCTCGCGGTTGTGGAAGCCATGAAAATGGAAAATATCCTGCGGGCGGAAAAAGACGTCACCATCGCCAAAATCCTTGTCGCTCCCGGCGATGCGTTGGCTGTCGATGATGTGATGATTGAGTTCGAATAAGCCGACGATTCAGGCGTCACATGGCTCAAACGCTCGGTTGAAGGTTTTTAGCAGGGCTGCATCAACATCCTCCATGCTCACCGGAAATCCGAGATCAATCAGGCTAGTTACACCTTGGTCCGTGATACCACATGGGACAATGCCGCCAAAATGGCTGAGGTCTGGTTCGACATTCAGGGCCAGTCCATGAAAGCTGACCCAGCGCCGGACGCGGATACCAATGGCACCGATTTTATCCTCTCGTCCCGCTCCGAGTTCCGGGCGCGGCACCCAAACGCCAACCCGCCCGTCGCTGATTTTGGCCTGAATGTTAAACTCGGCCAAGGTGCTGATCATCCAGTTTTCAACATTACGGACAAAACACCGGATATCTTCTCCACGTTTTTTCAAATCCAGCATCAGATAGACAACGCGCTGGCCGGGGCCATGATAGGTGTATTCCCCGCCGCGCCCGGCCTGATAAACCGGAAATCTGTCATGATGCAGCAAATCTTCGGCTTTGGCGCTGGTCCCGGCGGTATAAAGGGGCGGGTGTTCCAGAAACCAAAGAAGTTCATTCTCTGCGCCGTCACGGATGGCCTTGACTCGGGCTTCCATGAAGGAGACGGCCTCTTCATAAGGCACTTGGGTTCCGGAAATTCGACATTCCGGCCTTGAAAAACCCGGTTCAGGCGGTAAGAAGGTGTCTTCGAAATCCATTTTGAGTATGTAGCATACCTTACATAGAATTAAATACATAATATATATGTATAATAAAAAATACTACATAAAAAAAGATGACAAATTGGGCTAATGTACCTATATTACTCATGAAAGGAAATTTATGCTTCCAATAGTTCTTGATATGACAAGTCTTCGTGCGGCAGTGGTCGGTGGCGGAGTGCAAGCCTGCCGGCGTCTGCAGATGCTGGATGAGGCCGGGGCTGAGGGCGTTAAGGTTTACTGCCCTGACCCGTCAGACGAGATGCAGGTATTGGCCGGCCCGCGCCTTGAGCGGCGTCCCATTTGCGAGGATGACATCACTGCGCTCGCGTTGGTGTTTGTCGCCAATGAGAGTGAGGCCGAGGCTGACCGCATAACGCAACTAGCCCGAGCCGGCAAAACGCTGGTGAATGTTGAGGATGTCAAACCGCAATGTGACTTCCATGTCCCAGCCCTAGTCCGGCGCGGTGACTTGTTGTTGACGGCCTCCAGCGGGGGTAAATCCCCGGCCTTGGCGCGGCGCTTGAAAGGGTTTTTGGCGGCTCGCTTCCCGGAAAGCTGGGCCGGCTATGTCGAGCAGATTGCGGCAGCCCGCGAAGACTGGCGAGCGCAGGGGCTGTCCTTCAAGGATGTGACGGAACGCAGCAATGCGCTGATAGATGAAAAAGGATGGTTGGCATGTCAGTGTCCCTTGACGACCGACAGCAGCAGCAAGACGTCCTGACCGCGCTAAACACCCGGTATCAGGGGCAGACGGCAGATGACGTTTTGCGGGCAATGATCGAGCAGGAATTCGCCGGCCGGATTTGTGTTGTGTCTTCGTTCGGCTCGGAGTCGACCGTGCTGTTGCATAAGGTTGCCCAGATTGACCCGACAGTTCCGGTCATTTTCCTCAACACCGGAAAACTGTTCGGGGAAACTCTGAGATATCGCGACCGGATACAGTCGGCACTTGGTCTATCGGATGTGCGGGCTATCGCTCCACATCCTGATGACCTGAAAAAACTGGATCAAGACGGAGATTTATGGACCCGTAATCAGGATCAATGCTGCCATATCCGTAAAGTGTTGCCACAGAAGCGGGCCTTGAAAGGGTTTGACGCTGTCATTACCGGACGTAAGCGCTTCCAGACATCTGCACGCGAAAATATGGGCATGATTGAGATTGAAGATGTTGAAACCGGTCGCCTTCGCATCAATCCACTGGTTGAGCATGACCTGGCCAGCCTGAACGCTTATATTGAAGAACACAATCTTCCGCGCCATCCGCTGGTTAAGGACGGGTATTTGTCCATCGGCTGTATGCCATGCACATCCAAGGTTAAAGAGGGCGGGGATTACCGCTCTGGGCGTTGGGCCGGCACTGACAAGGAGGAATGCGGCATTCACGAGACGGATTTTGTTGATGGGGACGGAATTTAACCCGGTTTAGGGCTTGTGGATGTCCGGCGTTTTTGTTACACCCTCAAAGTCTCTCTCTGACATGCTTTGCGGCCGTGGCGGAATTGGTAGACGCGCAGCGTTGAGGTCGCTGTGGGGTAACACCCGTGGAAGTTCGAGTCTTCTCGGCCGCACCAATAACCCCTGACATATCCTCGTCAGCCGAGCTCTTTCTTTTCTTCAATCGGGACACCAAAATAATCCTGATAACGCGCAAAGAAGGCTCGTTTTCGGTCAATCTCTTCCTGTTCGCCGATGGAATAAGTGTGCTTGCCAAATTTGGCTTTGGGCTTGGCAGCCAGATAATCCTGCATGCGTTTTCTGGCTTCTTGCGTGAACTCAAACCCGAGTTGTTCATAGATTTTGGCCAGCGCCTGCTCCGGCTCGGCAATCAGGTCGGCATAGAGTGAATGGCTGACTTGGTCTTTTGGAATAACACCGTCTTCCAGCCAGTCAATAATCCGGTTCAGGTTCAGTGACATGGCTTCGGGGGAAAGCAGCCCTTCAAAGGCTTTCACATCCAGTTTTTTATCGCTCCGCATGTAGAAAAAGGTTCCGGCGAGATTGGTCACGGAGGCTTGCGCGTAAATCGGGTCGCGGTGCGTGATCAAAACCTCAGCATCCGGAAACACCTTAAACAAGACAGGTAGAAAATTCTGATGCGACGGGGCTTTGAGCAGCCAGTGTTCGCGTGGGTTCTTGAACTGCAGAACCTGTAACATTTTTTTATACAGGCTGTAGGAATATTCCCAGTTGCCTTGCGTGTAAATGTAGTTGATGTAACTCGGCACTTGAAACAGGAAGGCTATGTTCTCGGAAATAAAACTTGCGGACTGTCCGATGACACATTCATTGGGCAGGCTGGCGTCAAACTCATGCATGGTCTGCACGGTGGGCGTGACCCTGTTCATAAGCGTGACCAGATGCTGCGCTTTGGCAATGCGCGGGTCGGTCTCATAGCTTGCTGCTTCTGGTGACGGGTAGGGGAACATCATTTCCCAGTGGCGCGGGGATCCGAATTTGGGATCCTGCGCTAAAAGCTCAAACAGAATGGATGTTCCTGAGCGCGCAAGACCAGTCATAAAAACGGGTTTATCAATTTTCTCATCTGCGATTTCCGGGTGCTCGTTGAAAGCGGCCTGAATGCCCAGTAAGGCTTTCAGCCAAATCAGGATGTCACTGCGGGTCATCAGGCGGCCAAAGAAATTCAACTCGGCCTCGTCTTTAAGAGATGTGAGAAGAACCTCAAAGGGTTGCCGCCACTCATCATCCCCAAAATCATCAAACCCGGTTTCTGCTTTGGCCTGGGCAATCAGCTCTTCGGCTTCGAGCGGAACGAGTGCGTTGATGTCCATGCCGGCCCCTTCATCATTGAAGGCTTGAAGCCAATCAGGTCGGGGCGGGGGGGTCCAAAAAATGGTGTCTGACATTGGTTTCTCCGATGAGTAATCAGCTTAATAGAAGGGCAGAGCCTAATACATCCAGGTGCCGCCACCCACATTGATCAGCTGTCCGGTGATGTAACCGGCAGCATCAGAGCACAAGAACATGGCGCAGTTGGCAATATCAACCGGGCGGCCGAGCCGCTTGATCGGCAGACTGCTCATATTGTAGAGCGTGCCATCCTCCATGGCCTGTTGCATGCCGTCCGGCGTGCCCATCAGGTCGAATCCGTATTTGCGCCAAAAGCTGCCTTCCCCGATGGCCTCCTCGCTTTCAGGCACAATCCAGCCCGGCGCAATCGTATTGACCCGCACACCTTTGGGTGCCCATTCCCAGGCCAGGTTTTTGGTGAAGACATGAACGAAGCCTTTTACGCTGCCGTAGCTGACCAGCTGGGCGGCGGCTTCGCCTTTCAGGGCGGAAGTTGAACCGATATTGACGACAGACCCGGTGGCACGCCCGACCATATCTTCCGAGACGGCCTGACAGCAATTGATGATGCCGTTAATGTTGACATCAACCTCCCAGGCGGTGTCCTCGGGTTTTAAATCCTCAAAATTACAGGGATGGCTGGCGCCGCCGGCATTGTTGATCAGGTAATCAATGGGTCCGAATGTTTTGCGGGTTTCCGCGACCATCGCATCAACGGATGCTCTGTCTGTGACATCGGTTTGAATGGCAAGAACCTGGCCTTCATAGCCCCGCTCTTTGGCGGTTGCTTCCAATTTGCGGCCACTTTCAATATCTCGGGAAGCGCTTACTGTGTTGATGCCGGACTCCGCAAACGCCAGAACCATGCCCTGTCCGATACCGCCGCTGCCGCCGGTGATGATGGCTGTCTTACCTTTCAGTCCCAGTTCCATGATGAAAACCCTCTATACATGTTTGTGATATTCTGCATTTGGATGCAGTTTTTGAACTATATACTCAAGCTTAGAAAGCTTCAGGAACGTTAGTCAAGATTTAGTTCCGGGTGAAAAAGCGGCGTCAAAGAAGGCATCAAAGATTGAAAAAATGCGCCAGCCAGTTGCGCAGTTCAAAAGCATTTTCTGCAGGATACCGCATTGCGGGATCGAAACCGTATCTGATTTCAAGGCTTTGACCCTGACTGTTTTGGTATTCCAAGAGGTCTTCTGAAAACAGATCAACATCGGCTTCTGTCTCAAAGACCGCGTCATTGATCAAAGCCTGTTTTCGGGTTTGGGCAAGGTTGCCGACTTCGGCGTAATCATATTCCGAGTGATATTGTGTGGCCCAGAAATGCCCGTTCAGAAAGAGGACATCCAAGGCTTGCACTGCAGAATGTGCATTTCCCGACAGAATTTCAGCTTGGGCCGACAGTTCGGTGATGCTGTCACGGTGCGAGGCAAAACAGGCATAGGTGTCAGGTTTGCCCTGCAGCATGGGGTGGGATTTACCGGCCTCGGTTTTTTTAATGTCCCGAATGTAGCCAAATTCACGGCCAAGCGGATTGGCCGCAACGGTTCCGCCGGCGGTGACGCTGGCCAGTTGTGCCGCCCAACAGCTCCCAAATTGGGGCGTGCCGCGCTCAAAAAAAGCATGACATAAATTGATGTGGTTGATGCAGGCCGGATTATCTGCAGACAGAAAAAGGTTCGAGCCTGTCCAGCAGGCGCCATCATAGATCGACGGATCGATTTCAACCTGATCCAGTAAGGCGATATTATAAATATCCTTTTGGGCGTCAGGCGCAAGAATGTTCAGCAGTTTTAAATAAAGTTGTCCGCCCAGTGTGGCACCGGATTTTTGCAAGCTCAACTGACCGTCAGCGTCATAGCAATCAATGATGAGAAAGCGCAGGCGTTCAGACATCTTTATCTCAGTTTTTCGCCATTGACCGTGATGCGGTAAATGATGCGTTCGTGGTCAGGGTAATCATCCATGGCGGCATGCTGGACGATACGGTTGTCCCAAATGACAACCGTTCCAGCTTCCCATTTGAAACGGCATTGAAAATCCTCCCTGACGCAATAGCGCAGAAGATAATCCAGCAGAGGACGGCTGTCCTCAATGCTCCAGCCTTTGAAATGACTGGTGAACATAGGGTTCAGATACAAAGCCTTTTTGCCGGTAACAGGGTGGCTGATAATGGCTGGATGTTCGGTCTGGTCCGTGATGATGTCGCTTCGGGTGTATTGAATGGGGCCGTCTGTATCATATTTTTCCAAGGCGGTATCGGAAGTGTAGGCGTCATGAGCGCTATGGATTGCGGTTAATCCCTCCAGTGTCTCCTTTAGCCCCTCCGACAGGCGCTCATATGCCAGTTGCTGATTGGCGAACAAAGTATCGCCGCCGACCGGTGGGACTTTCTCCGCATATAAAATGGATCCGAGACTTGGTTCCTTGAAGAAGGAGTTGTCGGAATGCCAGCCGACTCCGAAACTGGCGCGGTGGCCTGCCGGTTTATGCATTTTGATGACTTCCGGAAAGTCTTCCATGCCTTTGACGATGGGGTGGACTTCAAGGCTGCCGAACCGTTTGGCGAAGGAAACCTGCTGTTGCAAATCAAGTTTCTGGTTGCGGAACCCGATCGCACCGAACTGGAACAGAGCGTGGCGGATTTCCGTGAACTGGCTGTCAGAGATATCGCCGGCCAAATCCACGCCGTCAATCATCGCACCCATGGCGCTACTGATTTTTTCTGCATTTATTGTTTTGAATGTCTCGCTCATAATGTCATCCGATTTTCAAATGAAAGGATTTTGGTCGGGTCAGGCTGTCATATCCCATGACGGATAGCGTGCAGCCGCGCCCCGAGTCCTTGACGCCGGTCCAGGCCAATGATGGATCAAGATAATCACAACGGTTCAAGAACACGGTTCCGGTTTCAAGCTGGTCGCCAATTAATTGAGCGCTCTCGGCATCCTTGCTCCAGATCGAAGCGGTCAGGCCGTAAGCGCTGTCATTCATCAGGGCGATGGCCTCTTCATCATCCGTGACGGGCATAATGCCAATAACCGGGCCAAAGCTTTCCTCACGCATGACGTCCATCTTATGTGTGACATCGGTCAGAACTTGCGGCGGCAGATAGGGGCTGTCCCGCTGGTCATTAAGGGGGAAATGTGCTGTGGCGCCGCTGGCAAGGGCATTGGCAATCTGATCGCGAACCATATTGGCGGCTTTCGTGGAGACCATCGGACCAAGTGTGGTTTCTGGGTTCATCGGATCCCCGAGTTTTAATTTTCCTGTCTCGGTCAGGAAAGCTTTAAGAAAAGCGTCATAGATATCTTCGTGTACATAGATGCGTTCCACCCCGCAACAGGACTGACCGCTGTTGAAAAAGGCACCGTCGACCAATTCTGTGACGGCCAGTTCAAGGTCTGCATCCTGTCGAACATAGGCCGGGTCTTTACCGCCCAGTTCCAGCCCGGCGCTGGCAAAGCCTCCTGACAGGGCTTGGACAATGGCGTGTCCACCAGCCACCGAACCAGTAAAAGCGGTGTAATTCACTTTGCCCGACCCCAGTAACTCGGCAGTACCATCATGCGATAAAAAGAGGTGCCGAAAAACCCCGTCCGGCACACCGGCGGCGTTAAATGCCTCCTGCCATCTGGTTGCGGCAAGCGGCGTTTGTGAGGCATGTTTGAGAATAACACTGTTGCCGGCCGCCAGAGCCGGGATGATGACATTGACAGATGTGAGAAAGGGATAATTCCAGGGCGCGAGGACGGCGACAACCCCGACCGGGGTTTTCCTGATAAACCGCTCAAAGCCCTGTTTTTCGGGTAGAGATATGTCTGCCAGTGCCTGTGACGCCAAATCAAGCATGGTTTGTCCGCGTTCCACCAGGCCGTCCACCTCTTTTGGGCTGAACCGGATTGGTCGTCCCATTTGTCGCGTGATTTCTTCACCAATCTCTTGTTTTTGCTGTTGCAAATGGTTCAGGGCCATGCCGAGCATCTCAACACGATCCCTTAAAGGGCGATTAGCCCAAATTTTCTGGGCTTGAATGGCATGCGTGAGGGTTGACACAATCTCAGACCTATTTGCATGAACACCTGCAAAAACCTGAGTGCCGTCGGCCGGAGATTTGCAAACAAAGTCAGTCATCTCAAATTGCCTGAATAAAAGAATATAATCTCATTATATATGTGAAAATGAACGCCAAAAAAAGCAAAAGGTGACGGGTATTTCATAAATTTATTAAGGGAAGAAGATGCAGTCATCTGGACAATAGGCTTGTCATGGTCTGGAATCATGTCATGGTTTTCAAGAGCCATAAATAGAGGGACATATGCCTAAGATAATACTTGCAACGCTGATGCTGTTGTTACCACAAACACTGAAGGCGCAAACCATTGACGAGACGATAAACAATCTCGTTCAACCACTGACGGATTTATTATCATCATTTATTTTTTATTCGGTGCCGTTAGCCGGGGCGGATGTTCCCCTGATTGTCTGTTGGCTTGTCTTTGGGGCGTTTTTCTTCACCGGTTATCTTGGGTTCATTAATCTGCGGGGGTTCCGTCACGCGGTCGATATTGTCCGTGGCGTTCACAGTGATAAGAACTCCACAGGCGAAATTACCCACTTTCAGGCCTTGACGGCAGCCGTGTCAGGCACTGTGGGGATCGGGAATATTGCTGGGGTAGCGATCACGGTTTCAATTGGCGGGCCGGGTGCAATTTTCTGGTTGATCATCGCCGGACTGGTCGGCATGACCACCAAATTTGTCGAATGTACACTGGGGGTGAAATACCGTGTGGTCAATGCTGACGGTACGGTGTCAGGCGGGCCTATGTATTATCTGCGGGATGGACTCGCCAAGCGCGGCTATACCGGGCTTGGGAAATATCTTGGTGCGTTTTACGCCGCCAGTATTGTCATAGGCTGTCTGGGTGTCGGCAACATGTTCCAGTCCAATCAGGCTTTTGTGCAACTCAAAGAGGTTTCCGGCGGCATGGACAGCCCGCTGGTCGGTTATGGCTGGCTCGTTGGCCTGGTGATGGCGGCCCTGGTTGGCTTAATCCTTATCGGCGGTATCAAATCAATCGCCAACACCACCTCCAAACTGGTGCCGTTCATGGTCGTGATCTATGTCGTAGGTGCCACAATCGTGATTATGATGAATATCTCGCAGGTGCCGGCGGCGATTGGCGCCATTGTGACCGGTGCGTTCTCCATGGAGGGCGTGTCCGGGGGCGTCATCGGCATTATGATCCTGGGCTTCAAACGGGCGGCTTTCTCCAATGAGGCCGGTCTTGGGTCAGCCGCTATCGCTCATTCTGCCGTCAAGACCGACAAGCCGGTCACGGAAGGCTTTGTTGCGCTGTTGGAGCCATTTATTGACACGGTTGTCATTTGTACCCTGACCGGGTTGGTTCTGGTGACGTCCTTGCCACCCGAAACCATTTCAGGCGGCGGATTGTCAGGCATTGAACTGACATCAGCGGCGTTTGAATCGAAAATTTCCTGGTCACCGGTCCCGTTGTCATTCGTTGCCTTGATGTTTGCCTTTTCAACCATGCTGGCGTGGGCGTATTACGGGACCAAAGGCTGGACCTATCTGGTCGGAGAAGGGAAATACAAGGAGCGGGTCTTTGGTCTGATTTTCTGTGTTTTCATTGTTATCGGTGCCTCCGTGCAGCTTAATGCTATTTTGGACTTTGCTGACGCCTTGATTTTCGTCATGGCTATCCCGAACCTTATTGGTTTGTATATGCTGGCACCTGAAATTAAGCAGGACCTTGCCGATTACTGGAGGGATATTCAGGAGGCGAAAGCCAGCGTTTAACGCAAGCGTTCGGAGAGTCGATAATATGGAGCTTGATCGAGAGCAGGTCTACAATTCCCCGCGTCAAAGACTGGCCTGGCATCAGCATTTGCTGAAAGCGCGGTTCAAGCGTCCGCATAAACACACAGTTCAAGCCTGGCTCCCCTACATCAAACCCAAGGGAGTGGCGTTGGACGTCGGTGCACATTTTGGCTATATCGCCAAGGAACTGGCAGATTTAAAGACGCATGACCTGACCGTCCATGCGTTCGAGCCGATTGCCTACTGCCATTCCATTTTGGGCAAAATCAGCCAGAGACGGCCGCGCATTATTCCTGAGACCGTCGCTCTGTCTGACCAGCCAGGAGCATTTGACATTTCCATCCCCGTCAAGGCGAGTGGTCGTATGGGCATCGGCCTGTCGCATCTCGGTGCGGAAACACAACGTGATTACATTCTGGAAAAGGTTGAGGTGACAACCCTGGACAGCTTCGCAGATGAGCGTGGGCTGGAGAATATCGTCTTGATTAAGGCTGATGTTGAGGGGGCGGAAGGTCTGGTTTTGAAGGGTGGAATGCAGGTTATCCGCCGTGATCTGCCGACAATCGTTCTCGAGATCAGTGATGCGTTCTGTCAACGCATGAATTATCGGGCATCAGATATTTTCGACAGCCTGTCGGCTCTCGGCTATCAAAGCATGGCTTATCAGGCCGGGAACCGGTTTGTAGAGACAGCCGGTTATACAGGCACAACCGACTATCTCTTTTTTCATCCGAAATCTTAAAAGATTTCAATCAGGCCGGCAGCACCCATGCCGCCGCCAATGCACATGGTCACAACGCCATATTTGGCATTGCGTCGTTTGCCTTCAAGCAGAACATGCCCGACCTGACGCGCGCCGGTCATGCCATAAGGGTGACCGATGGAGATTGAGCCACCATTGACGTTGAGCTTTTCATTATCCAGACCAAGATGATCGCGGATATAGACAACCTGTGAGGCAAACGCTTCGTTCAACTCCCAAAGGTCAATATCGTCCTGCTTGAGACCGGTACGCTCCAGCAGTCGCGGAATGGCATAAATCGGGCCAATGCCCATTTCATCCGGCTCACAACCGGAAACCGTGTAACCGCGCAGGGCACCGAGTGGTTCCAGACCGCGTTTTTCGGCCTCCTTGGCTTCCATGACGACGACAGCGGCGGCCCCGTCAGAAAGCTGTGAGGCGTTACCGGCGGTAACGAATTCGTTTTCACCACGAACCGGTTGTAGGCTTGCCAGTCCCTCAAGTGTTGTGCCCGGACGGTTGCATTCGTCTCGGTCAACGACATAATCAACAACGCTTTCTTCGCCGGTCTCTTTGTTGACGACCTTCATCTTGGTGTCCATCGGGACAATTTCATCGGCAAATATGTCAGCTTCCTGCGCAGCAGCGGTTCTTTGCTGGCTTTGCAGGGCATATTCATCCTGGCTCTCACGGCTGACATTGTAGCGGTGGGCCACGACATCGGCTGTTTCGATCATTGGCATCCAGTGAGCTGGGTTTTCATTGTGCAGGTCTTCCTCAACAAAGTGGTTGAGGTTAATACCGCCCATTTGCACCAGTGAAATGCTTTCAACACCGCCACCAATGGCAATTGGCACGCCTTCAGTCACGACACGACCGGTGGCCATGGCAATAGTCTGCAGTCCGGAGGAGCATTGGCGATTGACGGTTGTGCCGGACACGGTAACCGGGCATCCGGCGCTCATGGCGGCGACACGACCAACATTATGGCCTGTTGCGCCCTCTGGTATGGCACAGCCCAGAATGATGTCTTCCACTTCCCCGGCTTCAATGCCGGCGCGTGAAATGGCGTGTTTGATGGCATGACCGGCCATTTTGGCGCCATGTGTCATGTTGAAACCCCCACGGCCTGATTTGGCCAAGCCGGTGCGGGCGGTTGAAACGATTACTGCTTCTCTCATGTTTTCCCCCTGTGAAAATTTCCCTAACCTATCTCATTCGGAGCCGCTTACAAAGTAAAAAGCGGGCTATTCGGGCGGCAAATGCAAGCCATGTTCCATATACGCATTTTTGAGAGTTTCCCGGGCATCCGGCCCCAGGCTGGCTTCAATCAATTTCAGGTGAGCGCTCAAAAATCCTGCGCCGTGTTTTTCCTGCCAGGGATTGACGGCATGTGCCAGCTCATGAAGGATGGTGAAATTGTCCCAACCGCCCATGGATGCTTTCCACATTTCCCTGGGTGCAAGGGAGATATGACTGAAGGCGATCTGTCCCGTGTCGGGGTCCGTTTTGAATTTTGTAAGGCCTAGAGAACGGCGGCGGACAAACCAGGACCGCTTCCCGAGACGCGGCATGGCTTTCAGGCGGACAGGACAGGGGCCGCCCAATGCCTGCCAAACAGGTAAGGATGTGATGGTTTCAGCGAAGTCCTGGCACGCGATCAGGGTTTCAAAGCGTTGGTGGTGGTGCCACAGCCTTTTGCGGGCCTGCCGCTCAGCGACATAAACGCGTTGACGGCCCGTATCATATTTAGCGGGTTTCACGGTCAGCTGATATTTTTGACGCCGGCCTTTTCCAGCTCCGGGCTCAGCCGGCCGGAAAGCCAGAGAAAATACATTCTGAAATCGCTGAATAATGACCAAAACGGGTATTTGAATGTAGCCGGCCTGTTTTTTTCAATTCTGAAATGACCAACCCAGGCAAAGCCATAGCCGACAACGGGAAAAGCCAGCAACAAGAGATAATATTCATTGAGGATGGCCAGGGCGAGAATCAGCAGGGCCAGAGTGGTTCCGATATAATGCAACCTGCGATTGGCCGGATGGCTGTGTTCCCTAAGGTAAAACGGCCAGAAAACCTTATAGCTGTCAATTTCATTACTCATGATGACGTCTCCTCTGATGTGTGCAGTTTGCTTAAATTTTTCATTGGATGCAAGGGAAAGCAAATCAGTGAGGGTGATAATGGCTTCAGGCATTTTAGTCTTTGAAACAAACCGAAGCATTGCCATAATAAGGCAGCATTTATTGGCGCACTGCCATATAAGACACACATTTTGGGACAAAGATGGTTGAAACCAGCGAAAATGAACAGGATGGCCAGGCGCTGGATGCCGCGCAAGAGCAGTCTCAGGTCGGGTCGCTTGTCAGAGCGGCCCAAAAGGCTGTCCGTAAAAAGGATTTGGATGCCTTAAACAGCATTATTGACGGCGCGCATGCAGCCGATATCGCCGATATGGTTGCCTTGCTGGCGCCCGATACACGCCTGGAGTTCATCCATTTGATCGGTGACAATCTGTCTCCAGATGTTTTTGCGGAACTTGATGAGGGGGTGCGGGCTGAGGTTGCCGGTGCGCTTGAAACAGACACGCTTGTCGCTGCGGTTCAGGAACTGGAAACAGATGATGCGGTCTTTGTTCTAGGTGAACTGGATGATGCTGATCAAAAAGAGATCCTTGATCAGATCCCGGAGTCTGAGCGGCTGGTCCTTCAGCGTTCGCTGGATTATCCGGAGGAGAGCGCAGGCCGATTAATGCGCTCAGATTTGGTTGCGGTGCCGCCATTCTGGACAATCGGACAGACGATTGATTATTTGCGGGAAAATGAAGATCTGCCGGATGATTTTCATGAAATCCTGGTTGTTGATCCGAGTTATCTGCCGGTCGGAGTCGTTCAGTTAAACAAGGCTTTGCGGTCCGCCCGTCCGACCAAACTGGTGGAGGTTATGGATGAACGTCTGACGCTGATACCTGCCAATATGGACCGGGAAGACATGGCCCGCCAGTTTGAGCGGTTCAATCTTGTCTCGGCCCCGGTAGTCGAGGAGAATGGCCGCTTGGTGGGGGTCGTGACGGCGGATGATGTTTTCGAGGTGATTGCGGATGAGGCGGAGGAAGATATCTTATTGCTTGGCGGGGTGGGCGATGAAGCGGTTACGGATACGGTTTTTGCCGCCGCCCGTGGCCGGTTCAACTGGCTCTTTGTCAATCTTCTGACAGCTATTCTCGCCTCGTTGGTAATCTCCATTTATGAGGCCAGCCTGCAGCAGATGGTTGCGCTGGCCGTTTTGATGCCGATCGTGGCCTCCATGGGCGGTAATGCCGGAACCCAGACCCTGACCATTACCGTGCGGGCTCTGGCAACCATGGATTTGATGGCGGTGAACGCTGTTCGCGTCATTTTCCGCGAATTTTCCATCGCCTTGATCAACGGATTGCTGTTTGCAGTGCTGATGGGGCTGATCGGCGCGTATTGGTTTGACAATGCCGTTCTTGGAGGGGTTTTGGCGATCGCCATGATCGTTAACATGCTGGTGGCGGGGCTGTCCGGCATTTTGATTCCGATTGGGTTGAACAAAGTCGGCGTTGACCCGGCCTTGGCTTCTAGTGTTTTTGTGACGACCATTACGGATGTTTTTGGCTTTTTTGCGTTTCTCGGCTTTGCTACTTGGATATTGATCTAGAGTGGTGATTATGGTGTCTCTTTTGCGTTTTCCCATTGGTTTTCTTGTTCTGCTACTGCTTGGTATCCTGTCCCGGGCGGATGCTGCAAAAGCCGACTGGATAAAAAGATCGGCACTGCCCGTTGCCATTGCGCACAGTTCGGCAGAGTTGATTGGCGAAGAGATATTCGTCCTGCGGAATAATTGGCATGCCAAGGCTGATAATTTTTTTGAAGCCTATGATGTCACCGGCGATGGATGGCGTCCGCTCATGCCGCTGCCGGTTGACCGCTCGAATTTCGGTGTTGCTTCCTCAAGGGACAGGCTATTTGTTACGGGTGGCATCAATCCGCAGTCGGAGCTGATGAGCGATGGGCTGTGGTCTTTCTCGCCGGCAATGTCGCAATGGTATCAATTACCGCCAATGCCCGGTGTCAGGGCTTATCATAAATCAATCGTTGTCGATGATTTTCTGTATGTGTTTGGCGGGAGGGGCCTGAACAGCAACAAAACCTACCGCTATGATATCATCAGATCCGAGTGGCGCGTTCTACAGGTTGAGATGCCTGTCCAGCGGGTGGAATTTGCGATCGCTGAGCTTGGCGGTGAGATTTATCTTGTCGGGGGGCGGGGGCGCCAAAATGAAATATTTTCCGATGTCCATATTTTCAATCCGCAGTCGGGCGGATGGCGGCGGGGACCGGATTTGCCGGTTTCAATCAGCGGCGGCAGTCTTGTAGAACTAGACGGGAGGTTGCACCTTTTGGGTGGTTATGCTTTGGCGCCGAACAAAACGCTCGCTTCTCATTATCTGCTGGAACCGGGAGGGCAAAGCTGGCGAGCCTTACCGGCCATGCCGTCGCCACGCCATCATGCGGCTGCAGTTGATGCCGGGGGTAAAATCATTGTCATAGGCGGGGCGTTGGGTGTCGGGTTTTATGCCTTCTTTACGGCCTCTGATGATGTTTCGATTTACACGCCTTGACTGGTCAAATGTTTCAAAAACGCTATTGTGACACCTATGAGCTTGCATTTGATTAAACTCGCGGTCGGCGCTGATAGCATTGAGGATCTTCAGGATTGGCAGACTCATCTGATGCAGACTTACGGAAAAGTTTTCAATACCACGCGCATGGTTCCCAAAAGGGTGGGAGAGCTTCTTGACGGCGGCTCCTTGTATTGGGTCATCAAACGCAAAATTGCCGTGCGGCAGACCATTCTCGATATTGAGCCGTTCACCGACAATGCAGGCATCAAGCGATGTCATATTCATTTGCAACCGGAAATGATCAGAACGCGCCCGCAGGGCCGCCGTCCGTTTCAGGGCTGGCGATATTTGCAGGGGGGTGATGCACCACTGGATTTGCCGAAAGGGACAGAGGTCGATGCCGACATGCCGGAAGCTTTGAGGGCGGAGCTGACGGAACTGGGGTTGCTATAGCGGCGGTACCGGCATGTTATCAAGCAGTCGGACATCACCAAGACGGGCTACGACCAGGGCGCGCCTTCGCATGGAGCGGCTTGTATCCCGGCTCAGCGTGTCAGCGGCCCGCACCTCTAGATAGTCAACACTGTCAAACCCGGCGGACAGAATATCTTCAATTGCCTCTTTTACTCTATCTTCATAAAAATCCAATAAAACAATATCTTGGCAGAAATTTTTAAGAATTAAGTTGAGCTTTCCGGCTATGTATCTTTGTGCCTCATTCAGATAGACATTGCGTGAGGACATGGCCAGACCGTCGGCTTCGCGCAGGGTTGGTCCGCCGAAAATTTTTATCGGCATATCCATGTCTTTGACCATTTGGCGGATAACGCAGAGTTGCTGATAATCCTTTTCACCGAATATCGCACAATCGGCTGAGGTCTGCTGAAACAGCTTATGGACGATGGTGGCAACGCCGGAAAAAAAATGAGGCCGCGTCTCGCTTTCCAGCTCTTGCGCCGGGCCGTCCATGACAATGCGGGTGACGTGGGCAGTCCCATACATGGTGTCTGCAGTTGGGGTGTACACCAGTTCAGTTGCTGCTGTTTCAAGTTTCAAAAGATCAGCTGCCATCTCCCTGGGATAACTCTCGAAATCTTCTCCGGGCGCAAATTGGGTCGGGTTGACGAATATTGAGACAATGATGCGGTCGCAATGCGGGCGCAAATGTTCAATCAATGACAGGTGCCCGTCATGAAGGGCA
The DNA here is from genome assembly GCA_049889415.1 of Parvibaculales bacterium. Taxonomy (GTDB): domain Bacteria; phylum Pseudomonadota; class Alphaproteobacteria; order RS24; family RS24; genus JAYQKL01. Next base: position 37,455 of record JBMHDL010000003.1, read on the forward strand.
CCCATTGTCGGCACCAATCCGACTTTGAGGCCATCAGTTTTCCAGGCGGCAACAACCGAACGCAATTCTTCAATTTCAGTAATGACCTGCATTTATGGACCTTTACGGGCTTGCGGCGCCATGACTGTCGTCAATGACATAGGCATTGGAAATGCCTCCGTCACACAGCAGGGTGGTACCTGTCACATAGCCTGCATCCTCACTCAGCAAAAAGGCGACGCTGCCGGCCATCTCCTGCGGTGTCCCGAGGCGCCCCATCGGGATATGCCGTCGGCGGGTTTCCCACTTTTCTGTTGTGTTGAAATAATGTTGGTTGCGCTCCGACATGACTGGCCCGGGGGCAATGCAATTGGCGCGGATGCCATGGCGTGCATGTTCAATGGCAATTTCGCGTGTTAACGCTTCGACCCCGCCTTTCGCACTTGTGTAAGCGATTTGTGCATAGGCGGAGGCGGCATGGGCCACAACAGACGAAAAGTTGACTATGGCGCCGCCACCAGCAGCGCGCATGGGTTCAATCGCTGCTTGGCATGTCAGAAACGTTCCAAGAAGATTGATGGACAGGGTGCGCTCAAAAGTTTCACGGCTTGTGCTCTCAATGCCCCCATCAGCTTCATCCAGGATTGCAGCCAGGTTGACCAGCCCGTCCAGCCCGTCCCAATGCGTTTTGATGGTTCCAAAAACGGTTTCGAGGTCGTCGGCGTTTGAAATATCCGCCGGAATCACCAGAGCGCCCGGCGCAGCGGCTTCGTGTGCTGTCCTGTCGGTCAAGGCAAGTTGACAGCCCTCCGCAACCAGCCGTTGTGTTACGGCCCGGCCAAGGTAGCCATTGGCTCCTGTCAACAGAATACGTTTGTTTTTCAACCCTTTCATGAGCGCACATTAGCCCTTTCGCAGTTAAAAGTGCAGTGAAAAAAGCCTTTGAAATGCTTATTTATTTCCCCCGTTTTGTCGTGGAATCATTATAATCAAAACCATGGTAACTTGGAATGTGATGAGTCATGGGTCTATTCGGTAAAAAAACGGGTAAAGCAAAACCCCCTTACGTCATTGTTGTCGGAAATGAGAAGGGTGGATCCGGCAAGACCACGACAGCCATGCACATTACCGCGGCGCTCTTGGACAAGGGCTACAAAGTCGGCACGATGGACCTTGACGTACGCCAGCAAAGCTTCACACGATATATTGAAAACCGGACCAAATGGTCAGAGGATTCCGGACGCAAACTGGCCATGCCCGAACATATTGTGGTGCCGATTTCCGAGGGTGCCGCCATGGCGGAGCGTCAGAACAACGACAAAGAGAATTTTCTTCAGGCCATTGAGTCCCTGCGTGACGAAAATGATTTCATAGTCATTGACAGTCCTGGCTCCGACACGTTCCTGTCCCGCCTCGGCCATGCCAGTGCCGACACGCTGATCACGCCGATCAATGACAGCTTTGTTGATTTTGACCTGCTAGGGAGGGTGGACCCTGATACGCTTGAGATACTGGGGCCGAGCATTTATTCAGAACTGGTCTGGGAATGCCGAAAAGCCCGCGCTGCCGCCAATAGCGGCTCGATTGATTGGGTGGTGATCCGAAACCGCACCAGTCATGTTTTTGCGAAAAACCGCCAGCGTGTTGAAAAAGCCCTGAATGATTTATCCGACCGGTTACGGTTCAGAATTGCCCCGGGCTTGTCCGAAAGGGTTATTTTCCGCGAAATGTATCCGGCCGGGCTGACCCTGCTTGATCTGACGGAAGATGAAGCGAATATCAGCCTGACCATGTCGCATCTGGCTGCCCGCGCTGAGGTGGATGAATTGCTGTCGGCGCTGAATTTGCCGAAAAAGAAAAAATAAGCTTACGGCGCCAAAGCCTGACAATCCATGCCGTGTTCAATCAGGTTCAGACATGCGCTTTTGGCTCCCGCTTCATCGAAATTTCTGTATCTAGCGCGATAGAAAACGCCACCACGGGTGCTGACGCTCATCATATGCGGTGCAGCCGACGCCAAAAGGTCAGGCATTTGTTCCCGTGCTTTCTCCAATTGTCGCCGCGCATCACTTTGGCGGGTAAAGGCTCCGATCTGAATGCTCCAGCCCTGTTTCAAAACCGCCATAAGCGGGTCCTGGTCAGTTTGGGCTTGATCAACCAGATATCCGCCGATACGCCAATTCGTCACTTTTGAGTCTGTGGTGTAAAACGGGTGATTGCGATTTGCCCCGGTGGGCCTGCTTTTGAAAACCGGTTGGCGGACTGTATTGGCGACAAGAGGGGCGGACATGTCCGAAAGATCTGCCGTTTGTGCATGGGCAATATATTTTTTCAGCAACCGCGCCATTTGCCGATCGCGCTGGCCGGCCGTTTTACCCCCCATAACGACCCCAATCAGGTTTTTGCCGCCTTTTTGGTAGAGGGATATCAGATTATATCCCGCGGCATTGGTGTATCCGGTTTTCATTCCCTGGATTGCATCGACCTGGCGCATTAACCTGTTATGGGTGTAAAAGGTCGTGCCCCGGAAGGTGAACCGGTCATTTTTGAAATAGCCGGCATAGTGCGGGAAATCGGCCAACAGCCTGCGCGCCAGTTTCGCCATGTCGCGTGCTGTTGTGATCTGGTTTTTGTCGTGTAAACCGCTGGCATTTTCAAACTGCGTATTGCGCAGGCCCAACTGTCTGGCTTTAGAGGTCATGTCACGGGCAAAATTTTGCTCCGAGCCGGCCAGATGTTCACCTAAGGCCACCGCAACATCATTGGCGGATTTGATAATTAGGGCATTGAGGGCATTTTCAATGCTCAGACCGTCGCCTTGTTTAAGGTAAAGTTTGGAAGCAGGTTGCCTTGCCGCTTTGGAGGATACAATTACCATGTCATTCATTTTGACATGTCCCTGGTCAAGTGCTTCAAAGACTAGATATGCAGTCATCAGCTTGGTTAGCGAGGCGGGGTAGCGTGGTAGGTCAGCTGCGCGGTGATACAGGGTCTTGCCGGTCGCGTCATCCACAATAATTGCGGCATAATTGCGTGCCAAAGTCTCCTTCGGGGCCCCGAACACAAGCAGCAGGCAGGCCAGCAGGAATGCCTGTCTGAGCATGTTTTTGATCGAAAAAATTGCCTTCAAGCGCATTTGTCACTCGAATCACTCAAAAATACGTCTACAGGGTATCGTGTTTGGCTTGTAAGGCAAATATTTAACCCTACATAGAGACATGAGTGAAGGTTTTAGGTGCCATTTAGCGGCAAAAATGATGCAATGAAAAAGAAAAAAACAAACGCGGAGATGCTGGAAAGCCCCATTGTCCTGCAGGATACGCCGACCCCACCCGGAGGCGAAGATGGCGGGGAAACAGGCATCATTACCAAAACCAGGCCGAAAACAAAGAAACCTTCTCTATACAAGGTTCTTTTGCTTAATGATGATTACACCCCTATGGAATTTGTCATTCATGTTCTGCAGCGTTTTTTCAATAAGAACATGGAAGAGGCGACAAAAATTATGTTGCATGTGCACCAGAATGGTGTTGGGATTTGTGGTGTGTTCACCTATGAAGTCGCGGAGACCAAGGTGACACAAGTGGTGGATTTGGCGCGTCAGCATCAACATCCGCTGCAATGTACGATGGAAAAGGATTAGATTATGCCGGCATTTTCAAAAGGTCTGGAGCAGGGGTTGCATACGGCGCTTGAGCTGGCGAATGAACGCAATCATGAGTTTGCGACCTTGGAACATCTCCTTCTAGCTCTGCTTGAGGATGAGGAGACCAGGGCGGTTCTGGATGCCTGCGCAGTGGACATTGAACGACTTGAGGAGAGCCTGTCGGCATATGTTGATAATGAACTTTCAGGCCTGGTATCCCCTGAGGATGAGGACTGCAAACCGACGGCCGGTTTCCAGCGGGTCATTCAACGGGCCGTAATCCATGTCCAGTCTTCCGGACGCGAGGAAGTGACCGGCGCGAATGTTTTGGTGGCCCTGTTCTCCGAACGCGAGAGCCATGCGACCTTTTTCCTGCAGGAGCAGGATATGACCCGCTATGATGCCGTCAATTTTATTGCCCACGGTATTTCCAAAAATCCCGGCATGACCGAGGAGCGCCATGTCAGTGGTGTCGATGATGATGAGGACGGCGCCGGCCTGCAGGCGAGCGAGTCTGCACTGACGGCTTATTGCGTCAATCTCAATGACAAGGCTCGTGACGGAAAGGTTGACCCGCTGATCGGGCGTGCCCGTGAGGTTGAACGGACCATCCAGATCTTATGCCGGCGCAACAAGAACAATCCCATTCTTGTCGGGGATCCCGGCGTCGGCAAAACCGCCATTGCAGAAGGATTGGCCAGAAAAATTATTGAAAATGAGGTTCCGGACGTCTTACAGGACAATGTGATTTATTCGCTTGATATGGGTGCACTGCTCGCGGGAACGCGGTATCGCGGTGATTTTGAAGAGCGCATCAAGCAAATCATGAAAGAGCTTGAAGACTACCCGGAAGCCGTTCTTTTTATTGATGAAATTCATACGGTGATTGGGGCGGGCGCCACCTCGGGCGGGGCGATGGACGCTTCCAATCTGCTTAAGCCGGCGTTGCAGAATGGGGGGCTTCGCTGTATTGGTTCAACCACCTATAAGGAATACAGGCAGCATTTTGAAAAAGACCGTGCCTTGGCCAGACGTTTCCAGAAAATTGACGTTAATGAGCCAAGCCTGGATGACTCAATTAAAATCCTGCGGGGTTTGAAGCCCTATTTCGAAACCTTTCATAAAGTCCGCTATACACATGACGCCATTAAGGCGGCTGTTGAGTTATCCTCCCGATACATGGCCGACCGCAAACTGCCGGACAAAGCCATTGATGTCATTGACGAAGTTGGTGCAGCGCAGATGCTTCTGTCGCCTTCGAAGCGCAAAAAAACCATCGGGGTCAAGGATGTTGAGAACACCATCGCAACCATGGCGCGGATACCGTCCAAAACCGTCAGTAAAAATGACGAGGAGAAGCTTAGGGATCTGGATATCGGCCTGAAGCGGGTTGTATTTGGTCAGAATGAGGCGATTGACGCTCTGTCCGCTGCCATCAAACTGTCTCGGGCCGGCCTGCGTGAGGAAAACAAGCCTATCGGGTGCTATTTGTTCTCGGGTCCGACCGGTGTTGGCAAAACCGAGGTTGCCCGACAGCTGTCCGATATTCTTGGTGTAGAGCTGCTGCGTTTTGACATGTCCGAATATATGGAACGCCATACAGTCTCGCGGATGCTTGGTGCGCCTCCCGGTTATGTCGGCTATGACCAGGGCGGTCTCTTGACGGATGGAGTTGACCAGCACCCGCATTGCGTATTGTTGCTCGACGAAATTGAAAAGGCCCATCCCGACATGTTCAACATCCTGCTGCAGGTCATGGACAATGGAGCGCTAACCGACAGCAATGGGCGTAAGGTGGATTTCCGCAATGTGATCTTGATCATGACCACCAATGCCGGCGCCGCCGACATGGAAAAGCCACCAATGGGCTTTGGTCGCGAAGTCCGGACTGGAGATGATGAAGAGGCGATTACCAAAATGTTTGCACCCGAATTCCGCAACCGTCTGGATGCGATCGTTCCATTCGGGCATTTGCCGCCGGAGGTGGTCGCGCGGGTGGTTGAGAAATTCATCCTCCAGCTTGAAGTTCAACTGGCTGACCGCAACGTCATTATTGAACTCAGCCCGGAAGCGGCAAGCTGGATTGCTGATGAAGGCTATGACAAAAATATGGGAGCCCGCCCGTTGGCGCGTCTGATTCAGGAGACCATCAAGAAGCCGCTGGCGGATGAGGTGCTGTTCGGCAAGCTGAAAAATGGCGGTGTCGTCAAGGTCGGTGTTGGGAAGGACGAGAAACTGTCACTGTCCTATGAGCCGCATGACAACAAGCCCAGCAAAAGCAAAAAAGACAAAGTTAAGGTCTGACCTCGCGTATTTTACTGCATTTTATTGTCAGGCGGAGCCGAGCGCGGCCCTGATTTTTTCCGCATGGCGTTCCAATATGGCTGGATCCTCCATATCCCTTGCGTGAAAGCCCATTTCTAGGCCCTGATTGCGCGGGATGATGTGAAAATGTGTATGAAAGACCGTTTGACCCGCTGCCGGTCCGTTCAACTGGACGATCTGGATGCCCTCAGCGGCCATCGCCTTTTTGACGGCGGGGGCCAGACGGTGAACGGCCGCGATAAGGGCGGCGGCGTCAGCAGGAGAGATATCCATCATGTTAACGGACGGGGTTTTTGGAATGACGAGTGTGTGCCCGTCACTTTGCGGCATGACATCCATGAAGGCGAGGGTCATGTCATCCTCATGGACCTTGACGCAGGGCAGTTCGCCGCGCAGGATTTTCGCGAAGACATTATCTTGATCGTAACTGTCAGTCATGGTTCTGATCCTGTTGTTTAAACGGTGTGTGGGTGCTTAATACGGACATGTCATTTTCAACGTGACGGCGTTCCTGTTCAAGGTAATTTTCCACGGCGGCACGAAAGCCTTCATGTGGAATATGGTGTGCGGAATAGGTGCGGGTGGGAACATAACCACGGGCCAGCTTATGCGTGCCCTGCGCCCCGGCTTCAACGCGCTTGAGGCCTCTGGTAATGGCAAAGTCAATCGCCTGATAATAGCAGCATTCAAAATGCAGAAAGGGATGATCCTCCGAGCACCCCCAATGGCGCCCGAACAGGGTCCGGGAGCCAATGAAATTCAAGGCACCGGCGACATATTGACCGGCACGTTTCGCCATGATCAGCAGAGTCCTGTCAGCCATACCGGTCTGAATCCGGCTGAAAAAATCCCGCTTTAGATAGGGTTCTCCCCATTTGCGGAAGCCGGTGTCGAGGTAGAAACCGTAAAAGGCGTCCCAATGGGCTTCGGTTAATTCATTGCCTGTGACCCATTCAATCTCAATGTCATTTTCAACGGCTTTTTGGCGTTCCTTTTTCAGATTCTTGCGTTTGCGTGAAGACAAGTCGGCAAGGAAGTCGTCAAAGTGTCGATAACCTGCATTCAGCCAGTGAAATTGCTGGTCTGTACGCAGCAAAAACCCTTCACTGCCGAGTTTGCGCCATTCCTGTTCGGTAAGAAAATTCAGATGCAGGCTCGACAAGCCAAGCTGCTCCGTCATGGCCGCGGCCTCCTGCGCCAGAGCCGTTGCCAGCATCTCGCTGTTATCGCCCGGAGCGACAAGCAGACGTCTGCCGCTGGCCGGAGTGAAGGGAATGGCGCAGAGCAGTTTCGGGTAATATTGCCCCCCGGCACGATGAAAAGCGTCAGCCCAGCCATGATCGAAAATATATTCCCCCTGACTGTGGCTTTTGAGATAAAGCGGCATGACGGCGCAGATTTGGTTTGATCGCTCGTCTGTGAGGCTGAGGTGATGTGCGCCCCAGCCGGTCTCCGGTGTGGCGGATTTACTCAGCTCCAACGCTGCCAAAAAGGCGTGATCGAGAAACGGATTGTAGTCCTGATCAACTGGATTGGCACAACGGTTCCAATCCGCTGCGCTGATGTCGGAAATGGTTTTATGAATGTTCAGTTTCCATTGCGAAGAGTCAGTCACACCGAACCTCGAAAAGGGCGTCTATTTCCACTGCCCAACCCAAGGGCAGGCTGGCGACGCCGACGGCTGAGCGGGCATGACGTCCGCTGTCCCCGAGCACATCGCCGATCAAGTCGGAGGCGCCATTAATGATTTGCGGATGTTGGGTGAAATCAGCTGTGGCGTTGACAAAGCCGTTGAGTTTGAGGCATCTGCGCAGGCGGCTCCAGTCCCCCTCCAGAGCCTGCTGGACCTGCGCCAGAATATTGACAGCGCATAAACGCGCCGCCATATGTGCCGTCTCAAGGTCAAGGTCCGCCCCGGATGTACCGGTAATGGCTGTGCCATCGCCATCCACCGGTCCCTGTCCGGAAACATGAAGAAGACCGGCGCTCAGCGTGAACGGGGCATAGCTGGCCAAAGCTGGCTTGGGGGCCGGCAGGAAAAGACCCAGGCGTTCGAGATTTTGGGGAATATGCTTCATCTTAACATCCAAATTAGATTGTCAATCTTGTCCGGCAAGGCATCATGCTGATGATTTTCCAAGTCCGCGGCCTTTGCTGATTTTTTCCTGACCGAATTTTTTTCTGACCTTGTCAATGGCCCGTTCAGCGGAAATTCGTTTGTCCTTGTCCGGATCGGCAAGATCGAAGGGATCGGCCAATTCACCCTCCGTCAGCCCGGTATAGCCGATACCGATCAGGCGGTAAGCACGGTTTGGAAAGGCCTTTGCCTCCCTTTGCAGAAGCTCATTGCCGTGCTCAAAGAGGGTTTGCGCCATTTGCGAGGGATCCGAAAGTTTCCGGTTGCGGGTCAGGCTTTTGAAATCCGAAGTTTTCAATTTCAGGACAACAGTTGTGCCGGCCATGTTTTTGTCTTTGCAGCGCCGGGAGACTTTTTCACATAATCGCCAAAGGTTTTTTTGCAAAAAATCAAGGTCAAGTCTGTCAGCGTCAAATGTTGTTTCGGCCGAGATGCTCTTGGCCTGCCGGCCCGGTGTGATCAACCGGCTGTCTACACCCCGTGAAAGCCGCGACAAATGCAGACCGAATTGCCCGTAGCGGCGCATCAACTCCTGCTCATCCATTTTCTGAAGTTGACGACATTGCGTAATGCCGTCACGGGCCAATTTTTTTTGTGACTGGGCGCCGACGCCCCATAGCTTTGAAACCGGCAATTCCGCAAGGTACTCTTTGGTTTCTGCGGCCCCGATGACTGTAAATCCGTTCGGCTTGTCCATGTCAGAGGCTAGCTTGGCCAGAAATTTATTATGACTTAGACCGACCGAGACGGTCACACCGACCCGGCGCTTGATCTGTTTGGCCAGACGTGCCAATTGCGCTGCCGGCGGCTCGCCATGCAAGCGGTTGGTCCCGGTCAGGTCCAGAAAGGCCTCGTCAATTGAGACGGGCTGGACCAGCGGCGTCAAATTCTGCATCATTTCCCGGATGGCCAGGCCTGCTTCCTGATATTTTTCCATTCTGGGCTTGATGACGACCGCATCAGGGCACAGCTGCAATGCCTTGAACATCGGCATGGCGGAGCGTACCCCTTTAATGCGGGCTATGTAACAGCAGGTCGAGACCACACCCCGCTTGCCACCGCCAATGATGACGGCTTTGTTCTCAAGGCTTGGGTCGTCACGTTTCTCGACTGCAGCAAAAAAGGCATCACAGTCAATATGTGCGATGGGGAGCATGTTCAGTTCCGGATGCGACAACAGGCGCGGACTTTTGCAGGATACACATCTGTCTGCAGGCGCATCAGTATACCCCATACAGTCGCGGCACATGGTCATCATGGATATTCGATTCATCTGCGTATTGTGCGGCAGATAGTGGTTTCAGTGCAAGTTCAGTCAGCCAGCTTTTGCAAAATCCACGCTCTCGCTTCCGGCCAGTCATCAATGCGTGCGCTGGCCTTTTTTGCCGGTCCCATCATGGTCCGCAGGCGTTTGTCGGCGATCATATGGATGCGGTGGGTGTCCGGAGCATGGTCGGCGACACTGTCAATATTGTGAAAAATATCATCGAGGAAAAACACCGGGGCAGCCATTTCCGAGGTAATCCATTTCACGGCCGGCCCTTTGGGTCCGCTGCCGACGATCACCGGATAATCCATGCCGTGGCCCCTGAGGTTCTCGATGCGTTGCCCGCGTTGGGCGAGGGGGAGATTGGTCAAAACGATGATTTGGGCGTGTTCGGACAATATGGTCAGGCTGTTAACGGCTTCCTCGACCGGCTGGAAATTCAAGGTTTCCGCTTCAAAAAAAGTGTCCAGCAGATCCGACATGTTGACATCCGCCGGGTCATCGGTGCCTTTGTGCTTGATATTGCCGTTCAATTTGAAGCTTTGCAGGTCAATCCAAAGTTCCTGGCGGTCAAGATAATGCTCAAACTGTACCATGAACTGAAGCAGCACCTCATCCGCATCCGAAATGATCAGAGGGCGGGCCGGATCAAGGTCCAGTTCCGCGCATTGGTTAATGATGTCTTGTGAAAGGTCTGACACGTTGTAACTCCTGACAACAAGTTAGGGCTGCAGGTGCTTATGTCCAGTGCGGGGTATTCCCGCCAGGCAGGGCTTGGCGGGCCAGGGCCGGGAGTTCCTTATCCGTCTCCGTTTCGTCGCAAAAGGCGATGATCAGTTCTTCATCGGAGAGGAAAAAATCCATCATCCCGCCCAGCATTTCGGGATCAGAGGCATGGACGATCAAATCAATCGGGTCAATGCCGGACAGACGGGCAAACCGCACCATCGCGTCTTCATCCCTGGCAATCCATTCGAGGATTTTTAAAGCCAAAATTTCAGCGTCATTTTCCGTCATCAATGTATCCTGACCCGGGTAAAGGGATAAAAAAAGCCGCCCTCGTGAATGAGACCGGCTTTTTTAACGACAAAAGAACAGGCTATTTAATTTTGCCTTCCTTGAATTCCACGTGCTTGCGGGCCACCGGATCGTATTTCCGGACCACCATTTTTTCCGTCATGGTGCGGGCGTTTTTCTTCGTCACGTAGAAAAAACCAGTGCCGGCAGTGCTTTCGAGCTTGATTTTAACCGTTGTCGGCTTTGCCATGAATCTGTCCTCATAAGATCTGAATTTTGCGTGAAACTAACCTTTTTAACGCTTAAGTCAAGTCTGAAATCAGGTCAGCGCAGGATTGCGATGTCAGGTTTGCTGTTGGCGGTGCGGAAGAAGAAGGCCGGTTTGTTGAAACGTTCCGGGATCGGGACCTGCAAACGCTTCTCCAATTCAAGCAAAACATAATGGGTGATGGAAGGCAGATCCTTTTTCTTGGCGTCCTCGAAGGTCAGCCAATGCAATTCCAGCAATTCACCGGTGCCACCGAGTTGCTTCGGGTCGTTAAACAATTCGGAGGCTTCAACACAGAAAAAACGCGTATCAAAGCGCCGAGGCCTTAAAGTGGGGGTGATGGCGCGCCCGATAAAGTCAAGATTGCGGATGGCGGGGGCTGCGCCTTGCGCCAAAAAAGCCGCCCATTCCGGGTTTGATGAGGTGAGGACGGCATCAGGGCGGCTGCCGATAATCAGGCCGGTTTCCTCAAATGTCTCCCGCACGGCGGCAAGCGCCATACCGCGCAGCCGGTTATCGGTCATACGGGCGGAGGTTTTTTGACGCAGACGTTTCATGACAGGTGCACGCAAGCTCTCCCGGGTTTTGAGCCGGGTGTCACACGGGTCAACCCGCCCGCCGGGAAAAACGAATTTATTCGGCATGAATTTATGCCTGGCAGAGCGTTTCCCCATCAAAACCCTGGGGTTTTTCCGCGTGCTGTCAATAATCACCAGCGTCGCCGCATCAACCGGGCGAATATAGGGCAGTCTGGCGTCAATCCCCTCATGGACATCCTTATTGAGTATTTTCTGTTCCGCCTCGGTAATTTTTTTCATGTCAGCTTTCCCCTTCTGTTTCGGTCTCGGAAAAGCCATGGATCCGCAAAGCCCATTGCAGACCAACCGTCGCCCCTTTGGTCGCCGGCAAACTAACCAGACTGGCGGTAATGGTGATGATGCTGAACAGAACCACATGAACCCAGAGCGGTGGCATATAGGCGCGCTCGACAAAATACATGGTTGGAATGATCAAATGACCAAGAATGAAAATGGTGAAATAGGGCGGGGCGTCATCAGCTTGATGACCGCTGAACACCTGGCCGCAGGCGGGGCATTGGTCGCTCACTTTGAGATATTTTTCAAACAGAGACCCTTCCCCACAGGCCGGGCATTTGAAGCGCAATCCCCGCCACATGGCTTGTTTGACCTGTCTTTTTTCCCCCATATTTCAACCCTTATTTTTTCAGTTTGGTTTTTGCCCGTCGCCGTCCTGCACGGGATTTGCTTTTTTTCGGCGGTTTTGAACCTGGTTTTCCCGAGTTAGCCCTACCTTTTGCTGCTTTGGCGGCTTTGTGTCTTTTACCCATTTTACCCAAAGGGCGTCCGCGTCTTGCCGGTGCAGGCCGGCTATCTTTCTCATAAGATCCGCCTTCAGCCAGCGAGAATAGCAGGCCGCCTTTTATCGGTTCAGCCTTTACTAGTCTGACACGCAGACTTTGTCCAACCTTAAAGGTCAGGCCGGTTGTTCCACCGGTTAGGGTCAAGCCGTCCTCATCTTTGTAAAACCGCTCACTGCCAAGCCGTGATGCCGGCAACAGGCCGTCCGCGCCGGTGTGGGACAGCTTGACGAAAAGCCCGGCACTGCTGATGCCGCTAATGGTGCCGTCAAACAACTCCTCCACCCGTTCTGCGAGAAAAGCCGAAAGATATCTATCTTTGGCGCTGCGCTCGGCCAGCATTGCCCGCCGCTCCGTGGAGGAAATATGCTCGGCAATGGGGGCAAGTTCCTCTTCATCCACACACAGCCCGTCTTCCCCCATATTCAGGGCGGCAATAAGGGCACGATGCACCGTCAAATCCGCATAGCGACGGATGGGTGAGGTGAAATGGGCGTATTGCGACAGGGCAAGACCGAAATGCCCGATATTGTTGGGACTGTAGATGGCCTGCGATTGTGTGCGCAACACCGCTTCCTGGGTCATGAAACCCAAATCCGCGTCCTCTTCGCCGGCCTGTTTACGCGCGCCCATCAAGACACGGTTGAACAGGCGCGGAATAAGCGGTTGCCCGAGATCCAGTTTTACGCCAAGCGGTTTCAGAAAGTCAGCCAATGCATGAACCTTTTCAAGCGCGGGGGCGTCATGAATACGATAGATCAAACCTTGTTTGTGTTTTTCCAACGTCTTGGCGGCACAGACATTGGCGCTGACCATCAGTTCTTCAATCAGGCGCATGGCTTCGAGCCGCTGCGGAACAAAAATATCAACAATCTGTTTTTGTTCATTCATCACAACCTTGCGTTCAGGCAGGTCAAGATTGAGCGGACTGCGCTTGTCGCGGGCCTGCGCCATCAACAGATAGGCCTGCCAAAGCGGGGTCAACACCACGTCCTGCAAGGGCGCGCAATCTTCATCCGGCGCCCCGTCAAATGCCAATTGCGCCTGCTGATAACTCAGCCGCGCCTTGGAGGTAATCAAGGCGCGGGTAAAACTGTGCTTGGTGATCTCGCCATACTTGTTGACCCGCATCCGCACCACCAGGGCCGGCCGGTCTTCATCAGGACGCAGGGAACACAGGTCAGTGGACAGGCGTTCGGGCAGCATCGGCACGACCCGGTCTGGCAGATAAACGGAATTGCCGCGTTTGCGCGCCTCCCGGTCCATCGCCGTTTCAGGCTGCACATAAGCAGCGACGTCGGCAATCGCGACATAAACTTGAAACCCACCCTGATTGTCACTGTCCGGGTCCGGAACGGCGAGCACGGCATCATCATGGTCACGCGCATCCGCCGGATCAATGGTGATGAAGGGCAGGGCGCGCAGATCTTCATAAATGCTCTGAGATATTGGCCCCACCTCGGCGGCCTGTTGCAAAACCTCGGCGTCGAAGTCAAGCGGTATGCCCTGCTCGGCCAGGGCAATTAGGCTGAAGGCGCCTGGGTCATCCGCCCGGCAGATGACTTCAAGAATCTTCACCTTTTGGTCCCGTTTACGCCAGGCCGGTTCGTCTCCTGACAGTTTTTCGGCCCAGACCAAATCCCCCTGTTCGGCATCGGTCTCGCCTTGCACCGGATAATCATTGCGCTCGCGCCGGTCGGTCGGGTCCACACGCAGACCAGATTGCGCTTTCGTGACAACTCCGATAAACCGCAGGCCCGTCGGTGTTGCGATTTTGCGCATGACTGATGCCTGATAGGTCGTCCCCTCTGTTTTTTTGAGCCGCGCCAGAACTCGGTCACCTGGTGCCGGAGGGCGCTGGCGGCTTGTTATGATAACGTCATAGGCGTCAAGCGTTTCACCCCGCACAATGGGATGGCCATGCAGTTCGCCGTCCTCATCCCGGTGTGTGACCTGCACCATGCTGACACTCGGCAGAACACCACCGGGCCTTAACCCTTCGCGCGTATTGCCCTCAATCTGGCCATCTGCCAGCATTTCCTTCAACCAGCGCTTGAGAATGATTTTTTCCGACCCTTTAATATTAAAGGCCCTGGCGATTTCCCGCTTGCCGACTTTACCGTCAGCGTTTGAGATAAAGTCCAGAATGTCCTGTCGGCTGATACGCTCGGTCACACTCGCTCCGGCTTACGGAACACATATGGGTGTTCCTGATGGATGCCCTCAGGCGGATTTTTTCCGCCGTGGCTTTTTGGTTTTACCCTTTGCAGCCCGCGCCGCAACAAGTTCCAAAGCGCGTTCCAGAGAGATGTCTTCCGGGTTTTCATCTTTGGGAATGGTGGCGTTGATTTTGTTGTGTTTAACATAAGGGCCGAAGCGTCCGTCCATAACATTGACGGGTTTGCCGTCATCAGGGTGCTCCCCGAGCTCTTTGATGACGGAACTGCCGCGGCGTGCTGGTTTTTTCTCGGCCAGCACGGTCACGGCGCGGTTAACACCGATTTCAAAAAGGTCCTCAACATTTTCAAGACTGGCGGATTGTTTGCCGCAGCGCAGATAAGGTCCGTAGCGCCCCAAATCGGCTTTAATTTCCTCTGATGTTTCCGGATGCAGGCCGACAAGGCGGGGCAGGGACAGCAGCTTCAAGGCATAGGGCAAATCCATGTCTGCCGGCATTTTGCCTTTCGGCAGGCCCGAGCGTTTCGGCTTTTCGCCGTCTTCGGTCTGTTCGCCCAGCTGGACATAGGCGCCGAAGCGTCCGTCTTTCAGATGTACTTCAAGTCCGGTGTCCGGATCGGTGCCAAGAACGCGCTCAATGTCACCCTCACGACCGGCTTCCTGCGCAAAGGGGCGGGTAAAGCGACATTCGGGATAGTTGGTACAGCCGACAAAGGCCCCGAATTTTCCAGTTTTCAGGCTGAGTTGGCCTTCATTGCATTTCGGGCAGACACGCGGGTCGCCGTCGCCGGTATCCTTGAAGATATGCTTGCCCAAGACCTCATTCATGGTGTCGAGTATCTGGGTGTTGCGGATTTCCATGGTTTTTTCGACACTGGCGTTGAAATCATTCCAGAAGCGGGCCAGCACCTCCTGATATCCAAGCTCTCCGGCGGATACCCGGTCAAGGTCGTTTTCAAGCCCGGCGGTGAAATCATATTCCACATAGCGTTCAAAGAAACTTTCAAGGAAGGATGTCACCAGGCGGCCCTTGTCATGCGGTTTGAATCGATTGCGGTCCATAAAAACATAGTCACGGTCGCGCAAGACGCTCAAAACGCTGGCATAAGTGGAGGGGCGGCCAATGCCCAGCTCTTCCATTTTCTTGACCAATGTCGCTTCGCTATAACGCGGCGGCGGCTCGGTGAAATGCTGTTCAGGTGAGACTTTCTGTACGCTCATCTGTTCGCCCTGTTCGACTTTCGGCAAAGTCGGGCCGTCCGTGTCTTTGCCGTCCTTGTCGGCGGCGTCGTCCTTGCCCTCTTCATAAAGTTTCAGGAAGCCTGCGAAGGTGATGACCGTCCCGGTCGCGCGGCAGCGTGTTTGCATGGTCTGGTCAACCAGATCAATTGTGGTGCGCTGCACTCGGGCATTTTCCATCTGGCTCGCCATGGTCCGCTTCCAGATCAGCTCATAGAGTTTGGCCTGATCCGCATCCAGAAAACGGCCAATATGCTCTGGCCGCCGGCTCAAGGCGGTCGGGCGGATAGCTTCGTGCGCTTCCTGAGCATTTGCAGCTTTGGTCTCATAAATCCGCGGATTGGTCGGCAGGTAATCGGGGCCGAAATCCTCGACAATTACATCGCGGGTTTCGGCTACGGCTTCCGGAGCGATTTGTGTGCCGTCCGTCCGCATGTAGGTAATCAGGCCGGTGACTTCGCCGTCAATACTGATGCCCTGATAAAGCAACTGGGCGACCTGCATGGTGCGTTTGGCATTAAAGCCGAGCTTGCGGGCGGCCTCCTGCTGCAGGGTTGAGGTGGTGAATGGTGCGGACGGTTTGCGTTGCCCGGGTTTGCTGTCCACCATTTCAACGCTGAATGCCCCGTTTTCAACGGCTTTGCGGGCTTCCTCGGCCTGTACCTCATTTCCGAGGGAAAATTTATCTAGCTTGTTACCTTTGTGGAAGGTCAGCCGTGTCGGGAGCTTGTCACCTGACGGCGTGCTGAAATCGGCGCCGACTGTCCAGTACTCTCTTGGGTTGAAGGCTTCAATCTCAAGTTCACGTTCGCAAATCAGACGCAGGGCCACCGACTGCACCCGTCCTGCGGAACGGGCGCCGGGAAGCTTGCGCCACAAGACCGGAGACAAATTAAACCCTACCAAATAATCAAGGGCGCGGCGGGCCAGATAGGCTTCCACGAGCTTTTCATCCAATTCACGCGGATGCTGCATGGCGTCAAGAACGGATTTTTTGGTGATGGCGTTGAAGACAACCCGCTGGACCTGCTTGCCTTTCAGCACATTCTTTTTGCGCATGACTTCCAGTACGTGCCAGGAAATCGCTTCGCCCTCTCGGTCGGGGTCGGTCGCCAGAATGAGACGGTCTGCGGATTTAACCTGATCGGCGATTTCATTCAGCCGCTTGTTTGATCCCGACTGAACTTCCCACTCCATCGCAAAGGCGTTTTCCGGATCAACCGAGCCGTTTTTCTCAGGCAGATCCCTGACATGGCCGAAGGAGGCATAGACTTTATAGTCCGGTCCCAGATATTTGTTGATGGTGGTCGCCTTGGCAGGTGACTCAACAATAACGACGTCCATAAGTGCCCCTATAATCAGTGCTTAGAGTCGCCGGTGCGCCTCTTTTGTTTCCGTTTCTGAATGATAAATGGTCAAAATACAGGCTTTTGTCAAATCCCAATTTTTTTTCTAGGGGCGGCGTGTAGTTGTGACGGAGGCCATGAGCACCGGCCAGACCAGCCGGAAAATCTATCGGTCATACCCCCTTTTTGCTGTCAGGGTCACCCGTCTTCGGGGTTCATATCAAGCGTAATGCCCATGTGATCCCTGACCAGCCGACCGGCAAGTTCCAGTTCAATAATCACCATATGCACCATCATCGGGGGATAGCCGGTATGCATGATAATTTCGTCAATGGATGTCGGACTGGTCCCGAGCAGGCCGATAATTGTCTCGCGCATGGATTGGGTTACATCCAGCTGTATCGGCTTGTTGTCATCTTGGTGCGACGGTGGCGGTTCTTCGCTGCGTTCGGACAAGGGGCGTATAACCTCTAGCACATCATCAACCGTCTCAACCAATGTACCGCCCTGGCGGATCAGATTATTGGCACCACGGCATCTCGGATCGAGCGGTGAACCAGGAACGGCGAGAATCTCCCGGCCCTGATCTCCGGCAAAGCGGGCCGTGATCAAGGAGCCGGACCGCAATGCTGCCTCGGTGACGATCACCCCCAGGGACAGGCCGGAAATGATCCTGTTGCGGCGCGGAAAGTGATGGGCGATGGGCTTCGTTCCAAGAGCGTTTTCAGATACGATAACGCCTTCCTGCCTGAGCCGATCATAGAGTTCCGCATTTTCATTGGGGTAGATATTGTCCACGCCGCCGGCCAGAACAGCTATCGTCCCATGTGCCAAACTGTGATTATGGGCGCAAGCGTCAATGCCACGGGCCATGCCTGACACGATGATAAACCCCTTGGAGCTGAGTCCAGATGCCAGGCGCTCTGTCATTTTACGCCCGTTCAGGGAAGCGTTTCTTGCCCCGACAATGGCAACTTTATGCTGTTTCAGCAAATGCTGATGCCCCAAAACGGTCAAAACCGGCGGAGCATCAGGGATGGCTGACAAGTCCGCCGGATAGTCACGGTCTCCGCAGACAATCATCCGGGCACCGAGTTTCTTAATGGCTTTGATTTCCCTCTCAGCTGCGGATTTGGACATGATTTTCAGTCTGCGGGCCGAGCCGCCGCGTTTTGCCAATTCCGGAACCTGTTTCAGGGCTTCACTCGGGTCTTTGTAGATTTCCAACAATTTGTGATAAGTGATGGGGCCAAGCCGCTCACTTCGGATAAGGCGTAAGGCATCACGCCTTTGATGTTCAGTTAATTTTCTCATGCCGGTTCACCTCCGGCAGTCGAAACACCTATTGATGATTGTGCTCATGGTTTCGTTTCTTATTGTTATTTTTGTCCGATTTTTGGTTCTTTGCCTTGCAGCAGTCTCGACAGATTAGCACGATGTGCCCAAAAAGCGAGACAGGAAAGCATCAGGCTGATAAATGTCAGTGTTGAGTTGCCCAGATAAAACGCAATGGCCGGGGTCAGGGCACAGGCGGTGAGGGCGGAGAGGGACGAAATGCGCGACAGCCCCGCAACGCCGAGCCAGATTAGGGCAAAACCCAGGCCGAGCCATGGATCGGCGGCAAGTGTGAATCCCAAATAGGTGGCCACCCCTTTACCGCCCTTAAAGTTCAACCAGACCGGATAAATATGCCCGATCAGGGCACCGGCGCCAGCGAAATATGCGACATTTTCAGGTGTAAACTGACGGGCGATCATCACCACAATACCGGCTTTGGCGGCATCCAGAACAAGTGTTGCAAGCGCTAGTTTTTTATTACCGGTCCGCAAAACATTCGTTGAGCCTATATTGCCTGAGCCGATGTCGCGAATATCCCCCAATCCGGCCAATCTGGTCAACAACAGGCCAAACGGAACGGAACCGGCCAAATAGCCCGTAACAATCCAGAAGCTCGCCAATTGTGTGACGTCCATCAGGCTGATCCGTCTACCTCAAAAACCCGCTGACCCTGTACAAAGGTCTGCATGACCCGGCCCTGAAGTTTGCGTCCCTCAATGGCGGTATTTTTGGATTTTGATTTCAAGTCTACGGCGGTCACGGACCAAGGGTGGTCAAGGTCAATCAGCGCGACATCCGCCGGCTGTCCGGGGGCCAATGTGCCGGCTGACAGGCCCAGAAGTTGCGCCGGGGTTGAGGTCACAGCCCTAATGATTTTGTCGAGCGGCGCACTGCCCTCATGATGCAGCGTCAAAGCAGCGCCGAGCAGGGTCTGCACCCCGACTGAGCCGAAACTTGCCTGCTCAAAAGGCCGCCGCTTGGTGTCCTCATCCTGTGGATTATGCGCTGATACAATTATGTCAATGCTGCCGTCGGCAATGCCCTCGCACAGGGCTAGCCGGTCATCCTCGCTGCGCAGGGGAGGATTTAATTTGGCGAAGGTGCGGTAATTCTCAACATCATTATCGTTCAGCATCAGGTGATTAGCACTTACACCGCAGGTGATGGGAAGATCACGCTGCTTGGCCGCCCGGATGATGTCCAGGCTTTCCGCACAGGAAATCTGGGCGATATGAAGCCGCGCTTTGGTCATTTCGACGAGTCGGATGTCGCGTTCAATCATGATGATTTCAGCCATTTTGGGAATACCGGCCAAACCAAGACGGGTGGCCTTTTCACCGCTGTTCATCACACCAGCGCCGGCCAGATTGGCGTCTTGAGCATGGTGCATGACCAAAGCGTCAAAATTCGTTGCATAAGCCAAGGCGCGGCTCATGACCTGAGCATTCATCACCGACCGGTCGGCATCGGTGAACGCGACGGCGCCGGCTTCGCGCAACAGGCCGAACTCGGTCATCATTTCCCCATCCAGACCTTTGGTGATGGCCGCTGTCGGAAACACCCTGACTTTTGCCGTGTCACGGGCGCGCCGCGAAATGAAATCCACCAAGGCCGCATCGTCAATCACCGGGTCCGTGTCCGGCATGGTGACAATGGATGTTACGCCGCCGGCCGCTGCTGCATCCGACACGGTCGCCAGGGTCTCGCGGTAGGCGCTGCCGGGTTCGCCGGTATTGATCTGCATGTCGACAAGACCGGGCAGCAGCATCATGCCCTGTGCATCCATGGTCTGCGTCCCATCAGGCCATTGTACATCCGCGCCGACGGCTTTGATAATCCCCGCCTCAATCAGAAGGGAGCCGGTTTCATCGCGTCCGCAGGAGGGGTCGAAGAGGCGGGCATTGGTGATGGCCAGCCTGCCGATTTGTTTCAGCTCCGCACTCATCAGACATCATCCCCGATATCCGGCAGATTTCGTGCCAACATGTCCAGACACGCCATACGCACTGCAACACCCATCTCGACCTGTTCGGCAATAAGACTGCGTTGTGGGTCATCAGCCAGAGCGCTGTCAATCTCGACACCGCGATTCATCGGGCCGGGGTGCATGACAACAGCGTCGTCTTTCGCAAAAGCCAGCTTGTCGTAGTCAAGACCGTACAGGTGATAATATTCGCGCTCCGACGGAATAAGGGCGCCCTTCATGCGCTCCCGTTGGATCCGCAGCATCATCACGACATCACAGCCGGCCAGCCCCTGTTCCATATTGGTGAAACAATGCGCACCGAGCCGGCCAATTTCACTGGGCAGCATGGTGGAGGGACCAATCAGATGCACGGTGGCGCCCATGGCGGATAACAGCAGAATGTTGGAGCGCGCCACACGCGAGTGTTTGATGTCGCCGCAAATCGCGACTTTCAGGCCCTGCAGCTTGTTGAACCTGCGGCGCATGGTCAGGGCGTCGAGCAGTGCCTGTGTCGGGTGCTCATGCGACCCATCACCAGCGTTAAGCACAGCGCAGCTGACTTTTTGGGCCAGCAGATTGACGGCGCCCGAGGAGCCGTGACGCACGACCAGAAGATCCGGATTCATGGCATTGAGCGTGACGGCGGTATCGAGCAGGGTTTCGCCCTTATTCACCGAGCTGGTGGCGATGTTCATGTTCATGACATCAGCTCCGAGCCGTTTGCCGGCCAGCTCAAACGAGCTTTGCGTGCGGGTCGAGCTTTCAAAGAACAGATTGATTTGAGTGCGCCCCTGCAAGACATCAGATTTTTTGTTGGCGCGCCGATTCTGGCCGACATAGCTGTCGGCAAGGTCGAGAAGGGCGGTGATGTCAAACGGGGAAAGCGCTTCGATCCCGAGCAAATGTTTGTGCTCGAAGGGCATGTCCGGAAGCCCGGACGACTTTGGCTGCTTACTTGTCATTAAAACCCGATTATATACGCTTCGCCTGATTGTTTGGCAAGTTAATTTGCAGATAGCTCAAATTGTTTTAAATATTCTGCTCCTGCAGGTAATCGAGATAGCCCTGCAGGATATAAGCGGCGGCCATTTTGTCGACCGCTTCGGCGCGTTTGGCGCGGCTGGTGTCGGCTTCCAGGAGTGTGCGCGTCACCGCCATGGTGGACAGGCGTTCATCCCATAAAATAACTGGCAGATTATGACCACGGGCTAACAGGTTGCGGATAAAGGCGCGGGTGGATTGCGCGCGCGGGCCTTCCGACCCGTCCATATTGAGCGGCAGACCGAAAACCAGACCACCAATATTCTGTTCCGACATGACGGCTACAAGCGCGGTAGCATCCTGACCGAATTTTTTCCGCCGGATGGTGTCCAGTGGCGTCGCAATTGAAAATTCCGTGTCGGATATGGCCAGCCCGATGGTTTTGTCGCCGAGATCGAGACCCAGAAGGCGCTGGTTTTTCTCCAGTAGGGTGGGTAGAGCGGTTTTGTCATCAAGCAGGGCCATAGCCGCTTGTAGCATCCCGGCGTTTTTTTTGCATCACTTGTGTTGGCGTGTCTTGCACTGGGCCTGCGCCGGTGATAGGTTCCCCTCAACTGCCGCCAAGACAATATAAAGCTTGTAAAAACCGTGAGGAATTCGATGTCTGTAGATGAAAAGACCGTGCGCCGTATTGCTGATTTGGCCCGCATCGCCGTGCCAGATGATGACGTAGCGAATCTTGCCAAAGAGTTGAATGACATACTCGGCTTTGTCGAACAGCTTTCAGAAGTAAAGACGGATGGTATCCAACCCATGACCAGTGTTGTGGAGCGGGAAATCAAACGACGCGAGGATGTGGTCAGTGATGGCGGGTATGCGGACAATATTGTGGCCAATGCACCGGTGCAGGACGACAATTATTTTGCCGTGCCCAAGGTGGTGGAATAGCTATGAGCAAATTGATTGAACTGACACTGGCCGAAGCCCGTGACGGGTTACGCCGAGGTGACTTCACCGCGACGGAACTAACACAAGCCCATTTGAATCAAATTGCCGTCAGCGGAAAGCTCAACGCTGTAGTCTGTGAAACACCCGATAAGGCCTTATCCATGGCCGCAGCGTCTGATGAGCGCCTGAAAAGCGGCTCGGCCGGCAAGCTTGAAGGTCTGCCGATTGGGGTCAAGGATTTGTTCTGCACCCAAGGGGTGCGGGCCACCGCATGTTCCAAAATTCTCGGTGACTTCACGCCGCCTTATGAAAGCACTGTCACCGCCAATCTGTGGGCGGCCGGTGCCGTGCATCTTGCAAAACTCAACAATGACGAGTTTGCCATGGGCTCCTCCAATGAAACCTCTCATTTTGGGCCTGTCATCAACCCTTGGAAACGCCAGGGTGACGACACGTCGCTTGTACCCGGTGGTTCATCCGGCGGATCTTCCTCAGCGGTTGCAGCGCAAATCGGTATTGCCGCAACAGCGACAGATACAGGCGGCTCCATCCGCCAGCCGGCGGCCTTTACCGGCACGGTCGGGCTGAAGCCGACTTATGGGCGGTGTTCGCGCTGGGGGATTGTTGCCTTTGCCTCTTCACTAGATCAGGCCGGCCCGATTACGCGCACCGTCAAGGATGCCGCCATCATGCTGGAGGCTATGGCCGGACATGATTTGAAAGATACCACCTCTGTGGATATGCCTGTGCCTGATTATGAGGCGGCCTTGACCGGAGATATTCGCGGCTTGCGTATTGGCATCCCCAAAGAGTATCGGGTGGACGGCATGTCGGCCGAAATTGATGCCTTGTGGCAACAGGGCATTGACTGGCTGAAGCAGGCCGGGGCGGAAATTGTTGATGTCAGCCTGCCGCATACCAAATATGCGCTGCCGGCCTATTACATTATTGCGCCGGCGGAGGCGTCGTCCAATCTGGCGCGCTATGATGGGGTACGCTATGGCGAACGGGTTGAGGGCGAAGACATTGCCGACATGTACGCCAAGACGCGCGGTGCCGGGTTCGGCTCTGAGGTGCGCCGCCGTATCATGATCGGCACTTATGTGCTCTCGGCCGGCTATTATGACGCCTATTACCGCAAAGCGCTGCAGGTGCGCCGCCTGATTTCAGAGGATTTCAACAATGCCTATGAAAAGTGCGACCTGCTCTTGACCCCGACAACCCCGTCTGCGGCTTTCGGTCTGGGTGAAAATCAGGATGACCCGCTGGCCATGTATCTCAATGATGTGTTTACGGTGACCGTCAATCTGGCTGGGCTGCCTGGGATTTCCATCCCGGCCGGGCTGGACACGCAAGGGCTCCCCTTGGGCCTGCAACTTGTTGGTCAGGCGTTTGGCGAAGAAACACTTTTGCGCGCGGCCGGTGTGCTGGAGCAGGCGGCCGGGTTCACGGCGAAACCGCAGGAATGGTGGGTGTAATATGGCTGAGAACAAATTGATATCCGGCGCAACCGGAGACTGGGAAATTGTTTTGGGTCTTGAGGTTCATGCACAAGTTTCATCACAGGCCAAACTGTTTTCCGGATCTTCAACGGAATATGGCGCCGAGCCGAATGCTCAGGTCAGTTTTGTTGACGCCGCCATGCCGGGCATGTTGCCGGTCATCAACTGGAAATGTGTGGAACAGGCTGTCCGCACAGGTCTGGGGCTGAAGGCCCAAATCAACAATTACTCCGTATTTGACCGGAAAAACTATTTTTATCCGGATTTGCCGCAGGGCTATCAGATTTCCCAGTTTCAGCAGCCGATTGTCGGCGAGGGCGAAATCGTCATTGAATTGGATGACGGTGAAACCAAAACGGTCGGCATTGAGCGTCTGCATCTGGAGCAGGATGCCGGGAAATCCATGCATGACCAGCATCCGGATATGAGCTTTGTTGATTTGAATCGCTCGGGTGTGGCCCTGATGGAAATTGTCTCAAAACCGGATATGCGTTCGGCCGCCGAGGCGCAGGCCTATGTCAAGAAACTGCGGGCCATTCTGCGCTATCTGGGAACCTGTGACGGCAATATGGAAAAAGGCAGCATGCGGGCCGATGTCAATGTCTCCGTCCGTAAACCCGGTGATGCGCTCGGCACGCGCTGCGAAATCAAGAATGTCAATTCCATCCGGTTTATCGGACAGGCGATTGACTATGAGGCGCGCCGTCAGATCGCCCTGATTGAGGATGGCGGAACGGTGGATCAGGAAACCCGCCTGTTTGACCCGAATAAGGGTGAGACCCGGTCCATGCGCTCCAAAGAAGAGGCGCATGACTACCGCTATTTCCCGGATCCGGATTTGTTACCCTTGACCTTTTCAGATGCCTTTGTGGAAGACATCAAGGCGACCCTGCCGGAATTGCCGGACGAGAAAAAGCAGCGCTTCATGGACGCCTATAGTCTGAAGGAATATGATGCCGGCGTCTTGGTGTCGGAACTGGATAACGCCGATTTCTTTGAGGCGGTCGCCAATGGGCGCGATGCAAAAGCGGCGGCCAATATGGTTATCGGTTCGGTGTTCGCTGGATTGAACAAAATCAACAAACCCATCAGCGAGTCCCCAGTGAGTGCGGCACAGGTGGGTGAATTGATTGATTTGATCGCCGACAACACCATTTCCGGGCGCATTGCCAAGGATGTGTTTGAAATGATGTTCTATGACGGCGATGACCAAGGCAAAGACCCGTCTACTCTGGTTGAGGAGAAGGGCTTGAAACAGGTCACAGATACCGGCGCCATTGAGGCGGCCGTGGACGAGGTGATCGCCGCCAATCCGGATAAGGTGGAGCAGGCCAGGGAAAAACCGAAAATGGCGGGCTGGTTTGTTGGCCAGGTTATGCAGGCCACTGGCGGCAAGGCCAATCCGCAGGCCGTGAATCAGCTTGTCATGCAAAAACTCGGCCTTGAGTGATACACAGACCCTTATGCCACATCTGGTTATATTTTTTGTTTTGGGGTTTTTAAGCTTGCTTGCGGGTTGTATGATTGGCTAGGTTTATGCCAGAGCATTTTGGGGGGGATGAAATGTCAGTATCAGCAGATAGTATCAAATTAAAGAAAAGCCTGAAGGACACACCCGTATCGACGATGAAGCGGATTGTTGCGGCGCAGAAAAAGGCCCACCTGGATGAGGGGCCGGCCTCTGTTTCAACGCGCATTGACCGGATGGATCGCTGCATCACGCTTTTGAAAGAGAATGATCACATCATAACTGAGGCCATCAATGCCGATTTCGGTAACCGGCCTCTGCATTTATCCATGATGGCGGATGTCGCGTCTCCGATTATGGACATGCAGAACGCAAAGAAAAATGTCACGAAATGGATGCGTACGGAAAAGCGCAAAACCAATTTCCCTTTCAATCTTTTGGGTGCCCGTTCAAAAGTCGAATATCAGCCCTTGGGTTGTGTCGGCAATATTGTTCCATGGAACTTCCCGGTTGGCTTGACCTTTGCACCTCTGGCCAGCATTTTTGCCGCCGGCAACCGCTCCGTTATCAAACCGTCCGAATTCACGCCACATACTTCCAACCTGCTCAAAGCATTGGTTGAGGAATATTTTGACGAGACCGAATTGGCGGTTGTCACCGGTGGGCCAAAGGTTGGCGCCGCCTTTGCGAAATTGCCCTTTGACCACCTGCTGTTTACCGGTGGTACAGCTATTGCCCCGCATATTCTGAGTGCGGCCTCAGAGGGTATTGTGCCGGTAACGCTGGAGCTGGGTGGGAAATCTCCCGTGATTGTTTCCGACACGGCTGATTTTGAGCTGGCAGCAAAGCGTATCATGAACGGTAAAATGATGAATGCCGGCCAAATCTGCCTGGCGCCCGATTACATCATGGTTTCCAAAGAGCGGCATGATGAGCTTGTGGATGGTCTGCAGAAAGCGGCCAAAGACATGTATCCGACCCTTAAGGACAATCCGGACTATACTTCGGTCATCAATGAGCGGCATTATGACCGCATTAAGGGATACGTTAAGGATGCCGCCCGCAAGGACGCAGAAATTGTTGAGATCAATCCCGCCGATGAGGACTTCCGTCAGCAGGAGCATTACAAAATTCCGCCGACCTTAATTCTCAAGCCATCCGACCGGATGAAGGTCATGCAGGAGGAGATTTTCGGACCTCTCCTACCGATCAAAACCTATGACAGCGTGCAGGAGGCCATTACTTATGTGAATGAGCGACCGCATCCGCTGGCCGTTTATTATTTTGGTCAGGACAAGGAACAGGAAAACCGCGTTGTGTCGCAAACAACATCAGGCGGGGTCTGCGTTAATGATGTGCTCAGTCACATCCAGCAGGAAGATCTGCCTTTTGGCGGTGTTGGGCCGAGCGGAACCGGTGCTTATTATGGCTTTGACGGGTTCAAGAATTTCAGCCATGCCAAGGCGGTTTATCGCCAGACCAAAAATGATACGGTCACTGCTATGCTGCGGCCGCCCTATGGTGACAAAATCCTCAACCTTTTGAAGACCATGACAAAATAGGCGTCAGCCATCCTGACCGTTTTTCATGAAGGCGGGTACATTATCCCCGAAACCTTTGCCCCGTTTGGGTTGTAGCTCAGGTTTTTTCTCATCTTTCGCGGATGCGTTGTTTTGTGTTTGCGTGACCTTTGTATCCATGTCTTTTGATGGAGTATCTTTTTTGCCCTTGCGACCAAGCAAGCCGCGGCGTTTCCCTTTGGCGGTTTGCTCCGCCCCGTCTTTAGGCGGTCCGCGTCGATTGCGGCCCTCGCTGCTGCGGGGCTTGTCTTTTTGCTCTTCGCTGCGCCTGGGCTTGGTGCGCGGTGATAGGGTATCAATTTCTTCAATGTCGATTTTCTGGTCGAGCATTTTCTCAATGGCGTCGACATATTTGCCGTCAGACGGGGTGGACAGGGTGAACGCCTCACCAGTTTTGCCGGCGCGACCCGTCCGGCCGATGCGGTGCACATAATCTTCCGCATGGGTGGGCACATCAAAATTGAACACATGGCTAACATCCGGAATATCGAGGCCGCGTGCGGCCACATCACTGGCGATCAGGAATTTGGCGTCTCCGCTCTTGAAGCGCTCCAGCATGTCCATGCGAGTGTACTGGTCCATATCCCCATGCAGGCACACTGCGGCAAAGCCATGTTTGGTCATGGAGCCGTTCAATACGGAAATGTCTTTTTTGCGGTTGCAGAAAATGATGCCGTTTTTGACCGAGTCGCGTCGCAGCAAAACACGCAGCGCTTCGCGCTTGCCGTCGCGGGTTGTCGGCACCAGCTTATGTGTGACTGTCGCATTGGCGGAAGAGGGGCGAGCCACCTCAATGCGTTCCGGGGCGGACAGGAATTGATCGGCAAGGCGGGTGATTTCAGGCGGCATGGTTGCTGAAAAGAACAGGGTCTGGCGGGTAAAGGGCAGGAGCTTGACGATTTTTTCAATATCAGGAATAAATCCCATATCAAGCATGCGGTCGGCCTCATCAATCACCAGCACTTCAACGCCGCGCAACAACACGCCGCCGCGTTCCACATGATCAAGCAGGCGACCTGGCGTGGCGATTAACACATCAGCACCGCGCGTAATGGCGATTTCCTGATCCTTAAAGCTCACCCCGCCGATTAAAAGTGCCTTGGATAGTCGTGTGTGTTTCCCGTAAAGATCAAAATTATCCGCAACCTGAGCCGCCAACTCGCGGGTCGGCTCCAATATCAGGGTTCTTGGCATGCGGGCCTTGGCACGGCCCTTCATCAGCCGGTGAATCATCGGAAGCGTAAAGCTGGCCGTTTTGCCGGTTCCGGTCTGGGCTATGCCAAGCACGTCTTTGCCCTGCAGGACGACAGGAATGGCCTGTGCCTGAATGGGGGTCGGTTCGGTGTAACCGACCTCTTGGATAGCCTTCATTATTTTGGGGTCCAGCCCCATTTTATCAAATGTCATGCGATACCGCCTTTTAGAGTTTTATTAACGCTTATGGTCAGCGTTTTTTTTCAGACCCACGCGGCCTGAGCCTTCATCTGTGGCGCACCATACGGGATAATCCGTAATTGTCAAACTTTGAGAATGTGAATGGTCAAATACAAGCTTGGAAAACTCATATATCCAACAGTTCTTCACCCGCAAATTCAGCATTTTCCTGAATGAATTTGAAGCGCATTTCAGGTTTGTTGCCCATCAGCCTATTGACCGAGTCGGCTGTCATTTTGTCTTCATCCTCAGGGATTTCAATCCGCAAAAGAGTACGATTCTCGGGAAGCATGGTGGTTTCTTTCAACTGTGCGGGAAGCATTTCCCCCAACCCCTTGAACCGAGAGACCTCGACTTTGGCACCGGCGCGGAACTCGTTTTTCAGGATTTCTTCACGATGTTCTTCGTCGCGGGCATAGAACGTTTTGCCGCCTTGGGCCAGGCGGTATAGCGGAGGAACAGCAAGATACAGATGTCCTTCGCGGATCAGTTGCGGCATTTCCTCGTGGAAAAAGGTTATCAGCAGGGCGGCGATATGGGCGCCGTCCACATCGGCATCCGTCATGATGATGACCCGTTCATAGCGCAACTTGTCACCGTCATAGGTGCCGCCGGTGCCGCAGCCAAGCGCCTGCACCAGATCATTGATTAGCTGGCTTTGCTGTTTTTTCGCTGCTGTTGCGTTGGCGACATTTAGGATTTTGCCGCGCAGGGGCAAAATAGCTTGGGTGGCGCGGTTACGGGCCTGTTTTGCCGATCCGCCGGCTGAGTCACCCTCAACTATGAAGATTTCCGAACCTTCCTTGCCGTTTTGTGAGCAATCCGCAAGCTTGCCGGGCAGGCGCAATTTGCGTATGGCTGATTTGCGGCTGACTTCGCGCTCTTGCTTGCGGCGAATGCGTTCCTCAGCCCGGTCAATGACCCAGTTCAGCAATTTCTCGGCATGTAACTTGTCACCCGCCAGCCACAATTCAAAAGCATCACGTACGCTTTGCTCAACAATTTTTGTGGCTTCCGGCGAAGCCAGCTTGTCTTTGGTCTGTCCCTGAAATTCCGGTTCTCGGATAAAGACGGACACCAGGGCGGAGGATGTTGCCATGACATCATCAGCCGTAATAATTGATGCTTTTTTGTTGCCTGTGAGGTCGCCATGCGCTTTCAACCCTTTAGTCAGAGCATTGCGCAAGCCTTGTTCATGCGTGCCGCCTTCTGCTGTCGGAACGGTGTTGCAATAGGACGAGACATGGCTGTCGCCGCCGCCGACCCAGGTCACGGCCCATTCCACACTGCCGTGCGAACCATCTTTCTGGACATTGCCGGCAAATGGGGCAGGGGTGACGGTGGTGCGCCCGCCGACCCTTTCGGACAGATAGTCCTTCAGGCCACCGGGGAAATGCAGCACATCTTCAGCTGGGCATTTTTCGGGATCAGCAATCAGTTCCGGTGCGCAATGCCAACGAATTTCAACACCGCCGAACAGATAGGCCTTGGCTTTGGCCATAGCATGCAGGCGAATCGGGTCAAATTTTGCCTTGTCTCCGAATATTTCGGGGTCAGGGTGGAAAATGACGGTGGTGCCATTGGCATTGGCCTTGCCGATTTTCTTCAGCTTGCCTTTCGAAAGACCTCTGGAGAATTGTTGTTCATACAGGGTTTTGTTACGGGCCACCTGTACGCACAACCTGTCGGACAGGGCATTGACGACCGAAACCCCGACACCATGCAGGCCGCCCGATGTGTCATAAGCCCCATTACCGAATTTGCCGCCGGCATGCAGCGTGGTCATGATGACCTCAAGGGCTGATCTATCCTTAAATTTGGGATGCGGGTCAATTGGAATACCACGGCCATTATCCGAAACCCGCAGACTGCCGTCCGTATTCAGTTCCACCTCAATGTAACTGGCATGACCGGCCACGGCCTCGTCCATGGAGTTATCAATAACCTCGGCAAACAAGTGGTGCAGGGCGCGGTTGTCCGTGCCGCCGATATACATGCCAGGGCGACGACGTACCGGCTCCAGGCCCTCCAGAACCTCGATGGCAGAGGCGTCATACTCACCGGATTTTTTGTTGCCCGCTTTGCTTTTTGGGGGTGCTTTCGCTGCGGTCTGCGGCGTTTCCTGCGCCGTTGCAAACAGGTCAGGGGTTGTGTCTTGTTTCTTTTTTCTGGCCATGACGGACGCACTCCGGATAACGAATCATCCCTAGTTTACCCGCACAGCGCGATGGCTTCAAAAAAACTTATGATCAGCCTTGAAGTTTCTCAACCAAATCCTGCCTGTCTTTACGCACGGCAACATAATAGGCCGGACGGAAGTTTTCATTGCGCTTGTCATAAGGGCCGAACTCGACCCAGCGTGGCATGAGTTTGCCGATGTCATATCCGGAGAGCTGCTGATAAAAGTCCTCCAGGAAGGTGCGGGCGGCGATGTTGAATTCGCCATATTCAAAATAGACGACGTCCACTTTGCCAGCCTTCAGGGTTTTGGCGAATCCATCCAGTACAACTTTTTCCGACCCCTCAACATCAATTTTGAGGAAGTCAATGTGCTTGAGCTTTTTGCGGCGCATGTAGCTGTCGCCCGTCGTGACCTTGCCGGTGACTGTCTGGGACTGGGCCAAGCCAGTTCGCTTGAACAGGCCTGCGGTTTCACTGCTGGAATTAAGAAAGATCTCTACCTTGCCGGTGGCATCGGACAAGCCTTCATTGTTGAGCGTGACATTGGCTAGGCCGGTTGTGGTCATTTCCAGCTGGCTGAATGTGTCTGGTACAAGTTCAAAAGCGTGGATCTGCATGTCCGAGTTCAGCCCTTTGGCGCAAATCGTCCACTCGCCTTTATTGGCCCCGACATCAAACGCCACATAATCCCTATTTGAGCCTTCCATTAGGGTCCGCATCAGCCAATATTCTCCATTGCGGACCATATGCCGGTCTTCATTGTTGAACGCCTCAACGTTTTTCTCCATCCAGCGGCCGATTTTGTTGATCACAGGGTTGCGTCGCAGGCGGCCCATGACAAAACGGCGGGGCCGAAAAAACTTGATTTGGTTTTTGAGGGATGTCGGGTTTTCCATTGGTTACTCGGACGGAAAAAATATAATCGGTGGTAATATAACTTAATTTCTTGAATCCATCAGAGAAAAATGGATCAAAAAAGAGGCGGCTCGAAAGCCGCCTCTTGATGTTCGTATCCGTCAGGCTTAGACGGAGTAGTACATGTCGAACTCGACCGGGTGCGGGGCGTGTTCGAAGCGATATACCTCTTCCCATTTCAGTTCGAGATAGCCGTCAATCTGGTCATCATCCATGACACCGCCTTTTTTCAGGAAGTCACGGTCGGCGTCCAGAGCCTCAAGAGCTTCACGCAGGGAACCACAGACCTGCGGGACTTCCGCCAGCTCTTCCGGCGGCAGTTCATAAAGGTCTTTGTCCATTGGATCGCCCGGATCGATTTTGTTCTCGATGCCGTCCAGACCGGCCATCAGCATGGCTGCGAAGGCCAGATACGGGTTGGCGGTTGGATCCGGGAACCGGATTTCAACACGCTTCGCCGGTGCTGAGGTCGCATACGGGATTCGGCAGGACGCTGAGCGGTTGCGGGCGGAGTAGGCCAGCAGAACCGGAGCCTCAAAACCCGGAATCAGACGTTTGTAGGAGTTGGTGGACGGGTTGGTCAAAGCATTGATGGCTTTGGCATGCTTGATGATGCCGCCAATGTAGTACAAGCAGTCCTGTGACAGGTCGCCATATTTGTCACCGGCGAAAAGCGGCTTGCCGTCTTTCCAGATGGACTGGTGGCAGTGCATGCCCGTGCCGTTGTCGCCCTGAACCGGCTTCGGCATGAAGGTCGCTGTTTTGCCAAAGGCATGGGCGACATTATGGACGACATATTTGTACAGCTGAAGGTCATCAGCAATGCTTGTCAGCGTGCCGAATTTGAGACCCAGCTCATGTTGGGCCGCCGCCACTTCGTGGTGATGTTTTTCAACATTCAGGCCGATTTCACGCATGACGGTCAGCATCTCGCCACGCAGGTCCTGACCGCTGTCCACTGGATTGACCGGGAAGTAGCCCCCTTTGGTGCGCGGGCGGTGACCCATATTGCCGCCTTCATACTCAGCGGCGGAGTTGTCTGG
Organism: Parvibaculales bacterium; assembly: GCA_049889415.1. Classification (GTDB taxonomy): domain Bacteria; phylum Pseudomonadota; class Alphaproteobacteria; order RS24; family RS24; genus JAYQKL01. The sequence continues at coordinate 69,591 of JBMHDL010000003.1, forward strand.
CAATTCGGTGCTGTCCAGACTGTAACCGCTGTTATAGGGATCATTTGAGAATCTTACATCGTCAAAAACGAAAAACTCCGCTTCAGGCCCAAAATAGGTCGTGTCGCCGATACCGGTTGACTTGAGGTATTCCTCCGCACGCAGAGCTGTTGAACGCGGGTCCCGGTTGTAGCTCTCACCGGTTGACGGATCAACGATGTTGCAGAACAAGGTTAGGGTCGGCTGCGCATAAAAAGGATCCATTTTGGCCGTACCAGTGTCCGGCATCAGGCACATGTCGGATTCATTAATAGCCTTCCAGCCAGAAATTGAGGATCCGTCAAACATAGTACCTTCGTTGAAGAAATCCTCGTCAACGAGCGAAGAGTCGAGCGTGACATGTTGCATTTTACCGCGCGGATCTGTGAACCGCAGGTCAACATAGTTGATACCCTCGTCTTTGATTTTTTTAAGAATAGAAGAAGCGTCAGACATTATAATCTCCAATATTTTCTAACCACGACACTATATTGCTTCGCCGCCAGTCTCGCCAGTCCTGATGCGGATGGCTTCCTGGATGTCCGAAACAAATATTTTCCCATCACCGATACGGCCTGTATGAGCCGCTTTCTGGATGGCCTCGACTGCTGCATTGACAGCGTCATCCTCAACAACTACCTCAAGTTTAACCTTGGGCAGAAAATCAACTACATATTCGGCACCACGGTAAAGCTCGGTATGACCTTTTTGACGCCCGAAACCCTTGGCTTCAGTGACCGTAATGCCTTGCATGCCCGCTTCCTGAAGCGCGTCTTTAACTTCGTCAAGCTTGAAAGGTTTGATGATGGCTTCAATTTTTTTCATCTCTTTCCCCTGCATAAGATTGGTTGTTAAGTTGCAGGCCATATGCATCAACTGTGCCAAATTGAGTGCTCCTGTTTGGTAATTTGGAGCCTGAATTGTCATGATTTCCCACAAAATACAACGTGCCCAATCACCCATAAGCTGGCAAATGACCATAACTGCCCAATAATTAGTCATATGAGTAACCGGAAGGCAAAATGGGAGCGTCTGTTTGGTTCTGTTCCGGTTATTTCAAACATGTCCAGATTGCCGCAGAATGCATGTTTGTTTACGGCCGGAGTTGAGATTTTATTAAAAACTCGCTGGTAAAAGCTGTGCAACACTGCTATACCCGCCGACAGTTTAAGCCTTGTTTGCGGGTGTGGTGGAATTGGTAGACACGCTAGATTTAGGTTCTAGTGCTGAGAGGCGTGGGGGTTCAAGTCCCTCCACCCGCACCATTTAAGAAAATTGAAACTGGATACTGACATGAATGTTCAAGAAATAAGTGCCGAAGGCCTGTCACGAGAAATCAAAATCACCATAAGCCGTGATGATCTGAACACCCAGCTTGACGCTAAAATTAATGAGCTGAAGGATACGGTTCAACTCAAGGGCTTCCGTAAAGGAAAAGTGCCGGCGCAACATCTCAAAAAAATATATGGCCAGCAGGTCATGGGGGATATCGTTCAGGAACAGGTCAATTCGCGCAGCCAGCAGGCTTTGACTGACCGCGATGAACGTCCGGCCCTGCAACCCGAGGTGAAACTTGACGGTGATGTGGAGAAAGTCATGTCCGGCGAGGCGGATCTGATTTTCGACATGGTTTATGACATTATCCCGCCGATTGAGTTGACAGATTTCAGTAAAATCAAGCTTGAGCGCCAGGTGGCTGAGGTCAGCAAGACGGAAGTCGAGGAGTCGATGCAACGTCTTGCCGAGTCTCGCAAGCAGTTTGAACCTCGCGGTAAGACCGCAAAAGCCAAAGACGGCGATAGTGTGAAGATTGATTTCTTCGGCGCGATTAACGATGAACCTTTTGAAGGCGGGGCATCTGAAGGCTTTGACCTTGAATTGGGATCCGGTCAGTTCATTCCCGGTTTTGAAGAGCAGTTAGTCGGCACCAAAGCCGGCGACACACTGGATGTCAACGTCACCTTCCCAGAAGAATACAATGCTGAACACCTTGCCGGAAAAGCCGCCGTATTTGAGGTGACCGTGCATGAAGTGAGCGCCCCGAAAGCGGCAGAATTAAATGATGAATTTGCAACAAGCCTTGGCCTGGAGTCTCTGGAGAAGCTAGAGGAGGCGATCCGCGACCAGATTGCGAATGATTATGGTCAATTTTCGCGCGACCGTTTGAAACGTTCTCTGCTTGACCAGCTTTCGGATGGACATGATTTTGAGCTGCCTGGCAAAATGGTCGAGCTTGAGTTCAACCAAATCTGGCATCAGTTCGAACATGAGATTGAGAACCAGGGCAAAAAAATTGACGATCTGGACGAAACGGAAGAGGAGCTTCGTGCAGAATATAAAGATATTGCCGAGCGGCGCGTCAGAACTGGATTGGTGTTGGCAGAGGTTGGCAGCAAGAATGAGATTGAAGTCACGCAGGAGGAAATTAATCAGGGCCTGATGCAACGCGTGCAGCAATTCCCGGGTCAAGAGCAGCAGGTCTTTGAATATTTCCGTTCAAACCCGGAAGCTATGGCTCAAATCCGTGCGCCGATTTTCGAAGATAAGGTCATTGATTTCATCATTGAAAAGGCGGAGGTGTCTGAAAAGACCGTATCGATTGAAGAGTTGATGAAAAATCCGGATGAGGACGAAGCCGCCAAACCCAAGAAGAAACCGGCGGCCAAGAAAAAGCCGGCGGCCAAGAAAAAGCCAGCGGCCAAGAAAAAGCCGGCGGAAAAGAAACCGGCGGCGAAAAAGAAGGCAGCCACAAAAAAAGATGATTAAAGTCATCTTTTCTTCATAAAAACCGGCCACATTCAAATGGCCGGTTTTTTGTAGGGTAATTTGTCACACATAACCCCTTGGTCTTTTTGGCAAACACCCCCATATTGGATTTATCGGTTAATGAAGGAACGAAAATGAACGACCCTGTAGAGACATACATGAGTTCGCTTGTGCCCATGGTGGTTGAGCAGACAAATCGCGGTGAGCGCGCTTTTGACATCTATTCCCGCCTGCTGAAGGAGCGGGTGATATTTGTGACCGGAGCCATTGAGGATCATATGGCAAGCCTGATCACGGCGCAGCTGTTGTTTTTGGAGGCCGACAATCCGAAAAAAGAAATTTCAATGTATATCAATTCACCCGGCGGCGTGGTGACGGCCGGCATGGCGATTTATGACACCATGCAATATATCAAGCCGGCTGTTTCCACATTATGTATCGGACAGGCGGCCAGTATGGGCTCTCTGCTGCTTAGCGCCGGGGCACCGGATATGCGTTTTGCCTTGCCGAACGCCCGGGTCATGGTGCATCAGCCCTCCGGTGGTTTTTCCGGACAGGCTTCAGATATTGAGCGCCATGCAAAGGAAATTCTCGATATGCGTTCCCGATTAAACAAGATCTATGTTGAGCATACGGGGCAGACGCTTGCGCGCATTGAGGCGGCTCTGGAACGAGACACGTTCATGACGGCTGATGAGGCCAAGGAGTTCGGCATTATCGATGAGGTTGTCGAAAAGCGAGAGGAAACCGGCAAAGAAAGTTGAGTCACAGGCATGACATAACATTTTGTTTGCTATGTGTTCTCAGAATGTGTTCGAATGAGAGACAGCAATCAGGCCTTTCCATTTAAAGGAGATATGGGTGAGTAAAATCGGTGGAACAAGCGGTGAAGGCGACTCGAAGAGTACGCTTTATTGCTCTTTCTGTGGCAAAAGCCAGCATGAAGTCCGCAAACTGATTGCCGGACCGACTGTATTCATCTGCGATGAATGCGTTGAATTATGCATGGACATTATCCGTGAAGAAAGCAAATCATCATCGCTCAAAACCAGTGAAGGTGTACCGACCCCTCAGGAAATTCACAAAGTGCTTGAGGATTATGTCATCGGCCAGCCGCGTGCCAAGCGGGTATTGTCGGTTGCCGTTCATAATCATTACAAGCGGCTGAACAACGCTTCCCAAAATGATGAAGTCGAGCTGGCGAAATCCAACATACTTCTTGTCGGACCGACCGGGTGCGGGAAAACCTTGTTCGCCCAAACCCTGGCCCGTATTCTTGATGTTCCTTTTACCATGGCTGATGCGACGACTTTGACCGAGGCCGGTTATGTCGGTGAGGATGTTGAAAACATCATTCTAAAACTTCTGCAGGCCGCCGATTATAATGTTGAGCGGGCGCAGCGCGGCATCGTTTACATTGACGAGGTCGACAAAATCACCCGTAAAGCCGACAATCCGTCAATTACTCGCGACGTGTCGGGTGAGGGGGTGCAGCAGGCTTTGCTCAAGCTGATGGAAGGCACGGTCGCCTCCGTCCCGCCGCAAGGGGGGCGCAAGCATCCGCAGCAGGAGTTTTTACAGGTCGACACCACCAATATTCTGTTTATCTGCGGCGGCGCCTTTGCCGGGCTTGAAAACATCATCACCAGTCGCGGCGGAGAAACCTCGATTGGCTTCGGCGCCAAGGTCGCGGACAAGGAAAAACGCCCCACCGGGGAGTTGTTGAAGGGGTTGGAGCCGGGTGATCTGCTGAAATACGGCCTGATACCGGAATTTATCGGCCGTTTGCCGGTAATTGCCACGCTCGAAGATCTGGATGAAAATACGCTGGTCAGGATATTGACTGAACCGAAAAACGCGCTCGTCCGGCAGTATCAACGTCTGTTTGAGATGGACGGCGCCGCCCTCACGTTCAAAGATGACGCCTTGTCTGCCATCGCTCGTGCTGCGATTGAGCGCAAGACGGGTGCGCGGGGACTGCGGTCAATCATGGAAAATATGCTGCTTGACACTATGTTCGACCTGCCGACACTCGAGGGTGTTGAAGAAGTCGTCATCAGTGCTGAAGTGGTTGACGGCAATGCCCAGCCCCTGATTATTTTTGCTGATAAAGAGGCTGAAGAGAAAGACAAGGCCTCTTAAGCGGATCTTGACATCTGTAAAGATAAGCTGAAAGCCGTCCATTGGGCGGCTTTTTTGCTGCAACATGGAAAATATGTCGCGGATGCTTGAAAATGCTGTGCATGAAACCCACATCACTAGGGAAGCGTTTTGACTGAAGTGTGGAATCAACAGCTAATTAAAGACAGATATTAACGATAAAAACCGAGAGACCCTATGACCGATTTTTCAAGCCCACTACAAGCTAACCCGAACATCCCTGAAGTTCTGGCAGTTCTGCCCTTGCGCAACATTGTTGTGTTTCCGGGCATGATTGTGCCGCTTTTCGTCGGGCGTGACAAGTCCATCAAGGCGCTGGAAGAGGTCATGGAGGACAATAAACAAATTATGCTTGTTGCCCAAAAGGACGGCGACCTTGATGATCCAAACAAAGCGGATATTTATGAATTCGGGACCATTGGCACCATTTTGCAGCTGTTGAAACTTCCCGATGGTACGGTGAAAGTTCTGGTTGAAGGGCAAAGGCGTGCCCGCATCATTGAATATCTCCCGAATGATATGTTTTTCCAGGCCAGTGTGGTTGCCGAGGACGAACAGGATGTTGATCATCCGGACCTTGATGCCATGGCACGCTCTGTTGTCGGTCAGTTTGACAATTACGTCAAAATGAACCGCAAAATCCCTCAGGAAGTCCAAACAACAGTCAAAGAGATTGATGACCCGCTGAAGCTCTCAGACACCGTTGCCGGGCATCTCAATGTTAAGATTTCCGAAAAGCAGGAATTGCTGGAGACGGTCTCCGTCTCTACCCGTCTTGAGATGGTTTTGGGGCATATGGAAAACGAAGTTGGGATGTTGCAGGTTGAGAAAAAAATCCGCGGCCGCGTCAAACGCCAGATGGAGAAGACCCAGCGCGAATATTATCTGAACGAGCAGCTTAAGGCGATCCAGAAAGAACTCGGCGAGTCCGAAGATGGGTCTGACGAGCTGGCCGAACTTGAAGATAAGATTGAAAAGACCAAACTGTCAAAAGAGGCCAAGGAAAAGGCCAATGGTGAGTTGAAGAAACTCCGCAATATGAGCCCGATGTCAGCTGAAGCCACTGTGGTGCGCAATTATCTGGATTGGCTGTTATGTGTGCCATGGGGCAAAAAAGGGCGGATCAAGAAAGATCTCGACCTCGCTCAAAAGACGTTGGACTCCGACCATTATGGGCTGGAAAAAGTCAAGGAACGGATCCTTGAATATCTCGCTGTCCAGAACCGCACCAACCGCCTCAAGGGGCCGATCCTGTGTCTGGTTGGACCTCCCGGTGTTGGCAAAACCTCGCTTGGAAAATCATTGGCGAAAGCCACCGGCCGTGAGTTCGTTCGCATGTCACTGGGCGGTGTTCGTGATGAAAGCGAAATCCGCGGCCACAGACGGACCTATATCGGCTCCATGCCGGGAAAAATCATTCAGTCCATGAAAAAGGTGAAGACCACCAATCCGCTGATTCTTCTGGACGAGATTGACAAAATGGGCATGGACCATCGTGGTGATCCCGCATCGGCCCTGTTGGAGGTGCTTGATCCGGAACAGAACAATTCGTTCAATGATCATTACATGGAAGTTGATTATGATCTCTCCAATGTCATGTTCGTGACCACGGCCAACACCCTCAACATCCCCGGCCCGCTGCTGGACCGGATGGAGGTGATACGGATTGCCGGTTATACCGAAGATGAAAAAATCGCCATTGCCGACCAGCATTTGCTGCCGCGTGTCGTCAAAGATCACGGTTTAAAGGACGGCGAGTTCAAAATGGCCGAAGGCACATTGCGCGAAGTTATCCGTACCTATACCCGTGAGGCCGGCGTGCGGAACCTGCAACGTGAGCTTGCCAATTTGTGCCGGAAAACTGTCACCAAAATCGTACGGGACAAGACAGACGGCGTTGAAATCACGCCAGAGAATATTGACGAGTTTCTCGGAGTTAAGAAATTCCGGTTCGGCCTGGCCGAACAGGAGGATCAGATTGGTGTTGTCACCGGTCTGGCCTGGACGGAAGTCGGTGGTGAGTTGTTGACAATTGAAGGCGTAATGTTGCCCGGTAAAGGCAAAATGACGACCACCGGCAAGCTCGGGGACGTCATGAAAGAGTCCATCGGAGCTGCCTCGTCTTATGTGCGCTCGAAAAGTGCCTCCCTCGGCATTGAGCCACCTGTATTTGAGCGCCGAGATATCCACGTTCATGTGCCGGAAGGGGCGACTCCGAAAGATGGTCCATCAGCCGGTATCGCCATGGCAAGCGCGATCATTTCCCTGATGACCGGGATCGCCGTGCGGCGTGAGGTGGCGATGACCGGAGAGGTTACTTTGCGCGGTCAGGTTTTGCCGATCGGCGGCTTGAAGGAGAAGTTGCTTGCAGCGTTGCGCGGCGGGATTGAAAAGGTTCTGATCCCTCATGAAAACGCCAAAGATCTTGTGGATGTGCCTGACAACATCAAGGATGGTCTGGAAATTGTTCCCGTTAAAACAATGGATGAAGTGCTTGAGCATTGTCTTGTAACTCAGCCCGAGCCGATTGACTGGGATGAGGCAGCTTATGATGCACAACGTGCTCAGTCGCTCGGTGGTAACGGCGGCAGTGTCACAGCACATTAACTTTATACTCATAAAAAATACAGGATTTATCCCGTTTTTTTAAAAAAATCCCTGTTTTCTGCTGTTTTTTTATAAAAACTCAAGGAAACAGGGGTTTTTTATTTTGACCGCCCCTCGAATCGCTGGCTAGTGTTTGTTTATTAACCATCACAACCCACTGGAGGGGTACACAGATGAACAAAAATGATCTTATCAGCAAAGTAGCCGGAGATACCGGCCTTTCAAAAGCCGATGCAGGCAAGGCTGTTGACAGCATTCTTGACAGCATCACCGCGCAATTGGCTTCTGGCGGCGAAGTGCGCCTGGTCGGTTTCGGAACATTTTCGGTTTCCCACCGTAAGGCAACAACTGGACGTAACCCGCAGACGGGTGCTGTCATCCAGATTGCGGCCTCCAACCAGGCCAAGTTCAAGGCCGGTAAAGGCTTGAAAGACGCAGTCAACAGCTAAGCTGCAGACAGTTCGTATAAGCGCCGACTGATTTTTGGATCAGTCGGCGTTTTTCGTTTTACTTTTACAAAGAGGTGGGTTATCACCCACATCCAGGGCGGTTAGCTCAGCTGGGAGAGCATCTCGTTTACACCGAGAGGGTCGGCGGTTCGATCCCGTCACCGCCCACCATCTATCCCGTCAGGATAGAGTTTGCGGTTAGTCGTAGAGGGTTTGTCTTGACACTCCCGGCAACACGGCTTACACCACAGACACTCCAAGCTCCGGCTTGGCCCGAATGGGGGTGTAGCTCAGTTGGTTAGAGCGCCGGCCTGTCACGCCGGAGGTCGCGGGTTCGAGTCCCGTCACTCTCGCCACTTTCCTGAACAAATTTCGTCAAGCGCGGCAACTGCACGAGCTATAATTGTTTGATCTTTTTTTGTCCCCTGCGGCATTCTGGCAATAACAATTTTCCTGAATCTGTGCTCTATTTTCATGGTCATAAAATTTGATATTTTCGGATCAAATTTTCGTTTTTGGATATACGCCGGTCAAAAATTGGGGTATACCGCCTGAAAAGTAATTAATGCCCTGACGGGGCTTGGGGATTTTTATGCAGGACTTGCTCCTTTCCTACATGCCGGTGCTGATTTTCATGGGGTTGGCCGCTGTCATCACCCTCGCGCTTCTGATTGTACCGGCCCTTGTGGCACCTGCCGTTCCTGATACTGAAAAATTATCTCCCTATGAGTGCGGGTTCGAAGCTTTTGATGACGCGCGTATGAAGTTCGACGTGAAATTTTATCTCGTCGCAATTTTGTTCATTATTTTTGACCTTGAGATTGCCTTTCTTTTCCCATGGGCGGTTGCCTTCGGCGAGGTCGGCCTGTTCGGCTTCTGGTCAATGATGTTTTTCCTCGGCGTTTTGACGGTCGGCTTTGCCTATGAGTGGAAAAAAGGCGCTCTCGACTGGGACTGAGATAGGATAATTTGATGGCTGTACAAAAAGATAACAACAATCCTGCTCCTGTCGCTCCAATGCATGACCCTTATTACGAGCAGGTATCCGACCAACTCGCTGATAAGGGCTTTGTTGTCACGTCATTGGAGGATATCGTCAATTGGGCCAGAACCGGATCCCTACACTGGATGACTTTTGGTCTGGCCTGTTGTGCGGTGGAGATGATGCATACATCAATGCCGCGTTATGACGGCGAGCGCTTCGGTTTTGCTCCACGTGCCAGTCCTCGCCAGTCCGACGTCATGATCGTGGCCGGCACCCTGACCAACAAAATGGCACCGGCTTTGCGCAAGGTCTATGACCAGATGCCGGAACCCCGCTATGTGATATCGATGGGGTCCTGTGCCAATGGCGGTGGGTATTACCATTATTCCTATTCCGTGGTACGGGGGTGTGACCGTGTTGTTCCCGTTGATATTTATGTGCCGGGCTGTCCCCCAACTGCTGAAGCCCTGCTTTATGGTGTTCTGCAATTGCAAAAGAAAATCAGAAGAAAAGGGACCATTGAACGGTAGGCCAAGCTTGCCAGGTCATTTCGTATGTCAATTAAGTTAACATCTCTGCAAAAACTCGCGCAAACCACACATGGCGACAAGCTGATTGAGAGTGTCATTTCTCACGGTGAACTGACATTTTCCATCGCTCCGGATAACATTTTGGCTTTCCTGAAATTTCTTCGCGATGACCCGGAATGTGGGTTCACCCAATTATTGGATGTCTGCGGGGTAGATTATCCGCAGCGCAACAAGCGTTTTGATGTCGTTTATCACCTTTTATCCATGACCCAAAATGTCCGTGTACGGGTCCGGGTCGAGTTGGGAGAGGGAGAACAGGTTCCAAGCGCAACCGAACTGTTCGCGTCTGCCGACTGGTTTGAACGCGAGGCGTTTGACCTTTACGGTATTTTGTTTCTTGGGCACCCGGACCTGCGTCGCCTTTTGACCGATTACGGTTTTGAAGGGCATCCGCTGCGCAAGGATTTCCCGCTGACCGGTCATGTGGAAGTGCGCTATGACGATGATGCCAAGCGGGTTGTCTATGAGCCTGTGAAATTGGTGCAGGACTTTCGGGACTTTGATTTTGAAAGCCCCTGGGAAGGGGTCGGTTTGCAGGCCAGTGATGATGTTTTGCCGGGGGATGAAAAAGCCGCCTCCGCGGATAAGGCTTGATAGGGGTTGTTGATGTCAAAAGCCAAAGAGCAGGATCGTAAATTCACTATCAACTTCGGGCCTCAGCATCCGGCAGCTCATGGCGTTCTGCGTTTGGTTATGGATCTGGATGGTGAGGTGGTCGAGCGCGTTGACCCGCATATCGGCCTGCTGCACCGCGGTACGGAAAAACTGATTGAGAACAAGACCTATTTGCAGTCCGTCCCTTATTTTGACCGCTTGGATTATGTTGCGCCGATGAATCAGGAACATGCGTTCACCATGGCGGTTGAGCGGCTGCTCAATCTTGACGTGCCCAAGCGCGGTCAATATATCCGGGTGATTTATTCTGAAATCGGGCGTTTGCTATCACATTTGCTGAACATCACCACCCAGGCCATGGATGTCGGGGCTCTGACCCCTCCGCTTTGGGGCTTTGAGGAGCGTGAAAAGCTGATGATTTTCTATGAGCGTGCCTCTGGTGCGCGCCTGCATGCGGCATATTTCCGTCCGGGCGGTGTCCATCAGGATTTGCCGCAGGATCTGATTCAGGACATTTATGATTTTTGTGACCCGTTTCTCAAGGTTGTCGATGACATTGAGGGTCTGTTGACCGACAACCGCATTTTCAAGCAGCGTAATGTCGATATCGGCGTTGTCAGTGTTCAGGACATCCAGAATTGGGGTTTGACCGGCGTGATGGCGCGTGGTTCCGGTCTGGCTTGGGATTTACGGAAAGCACAGCCCTATGAAGCCTATTCGGATTTTGACTTTGACATCCCGGTCGGTAAGAACGGTGACTGCTATGACCGATATCTGTGCCGCGTAGAGGAGTGCCGTCAGTCCGTCCGCATCATCAAACAGGCGATTGAAAACATGCCGGATGGCCCGGTATCTTCCACTGAGGGAAAGGTTGTGCCGCCCAAGCGTGCGGAAATGAAAGGCTCAATGGAGTCGCTCATTCACCATTTTAAGCTTTACACGGAAGGTTTCCATGTGCCGGCCGGTGAGGTTTATAGCGCTGTTGAGGCGCCGAAGGGTGAGTTTGGCGTCTATCTGGTGGCAGACGGCTCGAACAAGCCTTACCGCTGTAAAATCCGAGCGCCGGGTTTTGCCCATCTGCAGGCTTTGGATTTTCTCAGCCGTGATCATATGCTGGCGGATGTGTCAGCGATTTTAGGGTCTTTGGATATTGTGTTCGGGGAGGTTGACCGATGAGTGTGCGTCGTCTTCATGCTGATCAGCCTGACAGTTTCGCTTTTACGCCGGAAAACGTCGAATTCGCCAATCAGCAGATTGCAAAATATCCGGAAGGACGGCAGGCCAGTGCCATTATTCCGCTTTTATGGCAGGCGCAAAAACAGGCAGGCGGCTGGTTGCCCGAACCGGCAATCCGTCATGTTGCTGACGTTCTGGATATGCCTTACATGCGCGCTCTGGAAGTGGCGACATTTTATACCATGTTTAATCTTTCACCGGTGGGTGAGCACTTTGTTCAGTTGTGCGGTACCACGCCCTGCATGTTGCGGGGCGCGGAAGAGTTGAAAGATGTGTGCAGAAAACACATTGGTGAACAAAACAGTGTCACCGAAGATGGCAGACTATCATGGCTTGAGGTTGAGTGTCTGGGGGCTTGTGTCAATGCACCCATGGTGCAGATTAATGATGACTTTTATGAAGATCTGACCGCGGAGCGGTTCGAGGAAATCCTGGCAGACCTGCGTCAGGGTAAAGAGGTTGCGCCCGGCCCGCAAAATGCGCGGCAAGCATCTGAGCCGGATGGCGGGCGCACGGTTCTCAAAGGAGAGGCGTAATGCTGCAGGACAAGGACAGAATTTTCACCAATATTTACGGCCCGACAGGCGGGGATCTGGTATCGGCGCAAAAGCGCGGCGACTGGGACAACACAAAGGCGCTGCTGGCCAAAGGGCGTGATGGTATTATTGATGAAATCAAGGCGTCCGGTCTGCGCGGGCGTGGCGGGGCCGGTTTCCCGACAGGTTTGAAATGGTCCTTTATGCCGAAGGAAAGCGACGGTCGTCCGCACTATCTGGTTGTTAATGCCGATGAATCCGAGCCAGGCACATGCAAGGACCGCGATATTCTGCGTCACGAGCCGCATAAACTTTTGGAAGGTTGTCTGGTCGCCGGCTTCGCTATGGGGGCAAATGCCTGTTATATTTACGTGCGCGGTGAGTTCATCCGCGAGCGCGAAGCCCTACAACGCGCTGTGGACGAAGCTTATGAGGCTGGTCTTTTGGGCAAGAACGCCTGTGGTTCGGGCTGGGATTATGACATTTATGTTCACCATGGTGCCGGTGCCTATATATGCGGTGAAGAAACGGCTTTGATTGAGTCACTTGAAGGCAAAAAAGGCCAGCCGCGTTTGAAGCCACCATTTCCGGCCAATATGGGCCTGTATGGCTGCCCAACGACGGTCAATAATGTTGAATCGATTGCCGTCACCCCGACTATTCTACGCCGTGGCGCGAACTGGTTCTCCGGCCTCGGCCGAGAGGGCAATACCGGTACTAAGCTGTTCTGCATTTCGGGACATGTCAACAAGCCGTGCAATGTCGAAGAGGAAATGGGTATTCCCCTGAAAGAACTGCTGGAGAAACACGCCGGCGGTGTTCGCGGGGGATGGGACAATCTTCTGGCGGTCATTCCCGGCGGGTCATCCGTTCCGCTGTTGCCGAAAGAGATTTGCGACACCGTGCTGATGGATTTTGACAGTCTGAAAGAAGTGCAGTCCGGACTTGGTACGGCCGCGGTGATTGTCATGGATAAATCCACGGATATTGTGAAGGCCATTGCCCGCATTTCTCATTTCTATAAGCATGAAAGCTGTGGTCAATGCACCCCTTGCCGTGAGGGCACGGGTTGGATGTGGCGGGTTATGGAACGCATGGCAAGTGGTCAGGCCAAGCCACAGGAAATCGATACGTTGCTGAATGTAACCAAGCAGATTGAAGGTCATACAATCTGTGCCCTGGGTGATGCCGCAGCGTGGCCAATTCAGGGGCTGTTCCGTCATTTCCGCCCAGAGGTGGAGGCCCGTTTGACGAATGCATCATCTCAAGAGGCAGCCGAATAATGAGCGATCAACTAAAAGTCAGTGTTGATGGAATTGAGGTCGAGGTTGCCCCCGGCACAAGCATCATGCAGGCATGTGAAGAAGCTGGCGCTGAAATTCCGCGCTTTTGCTATCATGAGCGCCTGTCGGTTGCCGGCAATTGCCGGATGTGTCTGGTCAATGTGAAAGGCGCACCCAAGCCGGTCGCGAGCTGTGCCATGCCAGTTGCGCCCGATATGGAAATCGACACCAAATCGGAGGCTGTCCAGACCGCGCGTAAAGGGGTCATGGAATTTCTGCTCATCAATCATCCGCTTGACTGTCCAATTTGTGATCAGGGCGGCGAGTGTGACTTGCAGGACCAGGCCTATGGTTATGGTCATGATGACAGCCGCTTTGCTGATAATAAACGAGCGGTCGAAGACAAGGAAATGGGGCCGCTGGTCAAGACCATCATGACGCGCTGCATTCAGTGCACGCGGTGTGTGCGGTTTTCCACGGAAGTGGCCGGCGTGCCGGAGATAGGGGCCATTGGGCGTGGTGAAAATATGGAAATCACCACTTATCTTGAGGCGTCCCTGTCCTCTGAACTGTCCGGAAATGTGATTGACCTGTGCCCGGTCGGCGCGTTGACCTCCAAGCCTTATGCCTTTACGGCGCGCCCTTGGGAGTTAAAGAAAACCGAAACCATTGACGTCATGGACGCCTTGGGCAGCAACATCCGCGTAGACACTCGTGGGCGCGAAGTCATGCGGATTCTGCCGCGCAATAATGACGAGATTAACGAGGAATGGCTGTCCGACAAGTCGCGGTTTATTTGGGATGGTTTGAACCGTCAACGGCTGGATACGCCATATCTGCGCTCTGGCAAAAACCTCAAGCCGGTGTCGTGGGATGAGGCGTTTGCGGCCATTGGCAAAAAGGTCAAGGGCAAAGAAACGAAAACAGCCGCCATAGCCGGCGATCTTGCCTGTGCGGAGGGCATGTTTGCCTTGAAAGGTCTGATGGAGGGCCTCGGCAGTGCCGATATGGATTGCCGTCAGGATGGGGCCAAACTTTCCGGCCCACGCGCCAATTACCTTTTCAACACCACCATTGCCGGCATTGAAGAGGCGGATGCGTTGGTGATCATCGGGTCAAACCCGCGTAAGGAAGCGCCGGTGTTGAATGCCCGCATTCGCAAGCGTTGGCTGCAGAGGGATTTCCCGGTCGCTAATATTGGTGCGCCGGCGGATTTGACTTATCCGGTGGAGGAGCTTGGTGCCGGTCCGGAAACGCTGGCTGATCTGGCAGCAGGTAAAAACAGCTTTTATAACGTCTTGAACAAGGCGAAACGCCCGATGTTGATACTCGGTCAGACAGCCCTGTCACGTCAGGACGGCGATGCCATTTTGTCTCTTGCAATTCAATTGGCCGAGGCGGCCGGCATGGTGCGCGATGACTGGAACGGGTTCAATGTTCTGCATCAGGCTGCGGCCCGGGTCGCCGGTCTTGATCTCGGTTTCGTGCCGGGAGAGGCGGGCCGTGATGTGCAGGGTATTCTTGATGCCGCCGAGGCTGGAGATGTAGAAACCGTATTCCTGCTCGGTGCAGATGAAATTGATCTGGGCCGGCTTTCCAAGGCCTTCACTATTTATGTCGGTAGTCACGGTGATGCCGGTGCCCATGCTGCGGATGTCATTCTGCCGGCGGCGGCCTTCAGCGAGAAATCCGCCATTTATGTGAATACGGAAGGGCGCGTACAAATGACCGAACAAGCTGCTTTCCCGCCCGGCGAAGCGCGTGAGGACTGGAAAATATTCCGTGCCTTGTCAGAGCATGTAGGCAACAAGCTGCCCTATGACAATCTCAACGCCCTGCGTGCGCAAATGTTTGAGGCGGTCCCGCATTTTGCCGCCTTGGACGACATTGCTCCGGCCGGCAAGCCGGCAGCACCGGCCATGAAAGCCAAGCCTGATGCACAGGCTTTTGACGGCTATACCCGGGATTTTTATTTGACCAACCCTGTCTGCCGCGCATCTGCTGTTATGGCGGAATGCAGTCAACAGGCCCAGCAGCGTGAACAAGGAACCGGAACTGATGGGTAACAGCTTTTTCGATATC
Organism: Parvibaculales bacterium; assembly: GCA_049889415.1. GTDB lineage: Bacteria > Pseudomonadota > Alphaproteobacteria > RS24 > RS24 > JAYQKL01. The sequence continues at coordinate 84,918 of JBMHDL010000003.1, forward strand.
TATGTTCTGCCGGGACTGATTATTGTCGGCCACAGTCTTGCCATCATGGTGGCTTTATTGCTGGCTTTGGCGTTCTTCATGTATGCCGACCGCAAGGTTTGGGCGGCTGTGCAGTTGCGGCGCGGGCCGAATGTGGTCGGACCGTTCGGTCTGCTGCAAAGTTTTGCCGATATTTTGAAATATCTGGTGAAGGAAATTGTCGTGCCGACCACGGCCAACAAGTTTATTTTCCTGCTGGCACCGTTCATTACCATGTTTCTCGCCCTGAGCGCCTGGGCGGTGATACCGGTCAATGAAGGATGGGCGGTTGCGGATTTGAATGTCGGCATCCTTTATATCCTCGCCATCTCATCTCTTGGTGTGTATGGCGTGATTATGGGTGGCTGGGCCTCGAACTCTAAATATCCGTTTCTCGGTGCCTTGCGCTCAGCCGCGCAAATGGTCTCCTATGAGGTTTCCATCGGGCTGGTCATCATCACGGTCTTGTTGTGCGTCGGGTCGCTGAACCTGACCGACATTGTTCTGGCCCAGCAGACGGTCTGGTTTTGTATCCCGCTGTTTCCGATGTTTGTGGTGTTTTTCATCTCCGCCCTGGCGGAGACGAACAGGCCCCCATTTGATCTTCCTGAGGCGGAATCAGAGCTTGTGGCGGGGTTCATGGTTGAGTATTCCTCCACCCCCTATGTCGTGTTCATGATCGGGGAACTGGCGAATATCGTGCTGATGTGCGCCATGACGACCATCCTGTTTCTGGGCGGCTGGCTACCGCCGGTCGATATCGCCCCGTTTAACTGGATTCCAGGTGTTGTCTGGTTTGTTTTGAAACTGTGTTTCGTATTTTTCATGTTTGCCATGGTCAAAGCCATGGTTCCGCGCTACCGCTATGACCAGCTGATGCGGTTGGGCTGGAAGGTGTTCCTGCCGTTCTCCCTTATTTGGGTGGTTCTCACGGCTGGAGTGCTGCAATATTTTGATTTGGCGCCGTAAGGCAGAAGAGGTTAGATAATGGCTTGGCTTGACCGTACCGCTCGCTCCCTGTTTCTGACGGAATTCGTCAAGGCTTTCGGCCTTGCCATGCGCTATTTTTTCGCGCCCAAGGCAACCGTTAATTACCCGTATGAAAAAGGCCCGCTCAGCCCGCGCTTCAGAGGTGAGCATGCTCTGCGCCGCTACCCTAACGGCCAGGAGCGTTGCATTGCCTGCAAGCTGTGCGAAGCGGTTTGTCCAGCTCAGGCCATCACCATTGAGGCCGGCCCCCGCAACAATGACGGGACACGCCGCACCGTCCGCTACGACATTGACATGGTGAAATGCATTTATTGCGGTTTCTGTCAAGAAGCCTGTCCGGTTGATGCGATTGTCGAGGGTCCGAATTTTGAATTCGCCACCGAAACCCGTGAAGAGCTGATTTACACCAAAGACAAACTATTAGCCAATGGCGACCGCTGGGAAGTGGAAATTGCCAAGAATCTCGAACTGGACGCACCTTACCGCTGACACGCCCTCAACATCGGACCATCATGACCCTCACCAGCTTCATCTTTTATCTCTTCGCCTCGGTATCTGTCGCCAGTGCCTTTATGGTGATTGCCGCACGCAACCCTGTGCATTCCGTCTTGTTTTTGATCCTAACTTTTTTCAATGCTGCAGGCCTTTTTGTTCTGCTCGGGGCTGAATTTTTGGCCCTTTTGCTGGTCATTGTTTATGTCGGGGCGGTGGCGGTGCTGTTCCTGTTTGTCGTCATGATGCTGGATATTGATTTCACGGAATTGCGTGAGGGGTTCTTGCAATACCTTCCAATTGGCGGGCTGATTGGTTCGGTTTTGCTGATTGAACTCATCTTGGTTTTGGGTGGTGGAAGCTTCAATTCTGAAATAACTCAAACCGGACCGAAAGCCTCCGGCAGTGACATCACCAATGCCGAGGCGATCGGGCGGGTGCTGTACACGGATTACATTTTCTATTTTCAGGCTGCCGGTGCCATTCTTCTGGTGGCGATGATCGGCGCTATCGTGCTGACGTTGCAAAAATCCGAAAATCCGCGTCGCCAGGATATCGCCGCCCAGAATGCGCGCACTAAAGAGGACGGCGTTGAAATTGTCAAAGTCAAACCTGGACAAGGGCTGTAGGGGGTGCAGATGGAGAACATGACGCATATCGGACTCGGCCATTATCTGACACTGGCGGCAATCCTGCTGACCATCGGCATATTTGGGATTTTCCTGAACCGTAAAAATGTCATCATCATCTTGATGTCCATTGAGTTGATGCTGCTGGCGGTGAACATCAATCTGGTCGCGTTTTCATCCTATCTAGGTGACATTACCGGCCAGATTTTCTCGCTTCTGGTTCTGACTGTCGCCGCGGGGGAAGCCGCTATTGGCTTGGCCATTCTGGTGATTTATTTCCGTAACCGCGGAGACATTGCCGTTGAAAACATCAATCAGATGAAAGGGTAGAGGGAATGTCTGCACTCATCGTATTTCTGCCCTTGATTGGATCGCTGATTGCCGGCTTGTTCGGGCGTATCATCGGACATCGAGCAAGCGAGTTGATAACCTGCGGCTTGATGGTCATCACGGCGTTTTTGTCCGGCATGGTTTTCGCCGATGTGCTCTATAACGGTCCGCAAACGGTTCATGTGCTGGACTGGATCAAGTCCGGTAGCTTTGAAGCCGGCTGGACCCTGCGGGTTGATATGCTCACCGCTGTCATGTTCATCGTCGTCAATGGGGTCTCAACGCTGGTGCATATTTATTCCATCGGCTATATGAGCCATGATCCGCATCGGTCACGCTTTTTTGCCTATCTTTCCCTGTTTACTTTCGCCATGCTGATGTTGGTGACGGCGGATAATTTCCTGCAGCTGTTTTTTGGCTGGGAAGGCGTCGGGTTGGCCTCATATCTGCTGATCGGGTTTTGGTTCAAAAAGCCTTCGGCCAATGCTGCGGCGGTTAAGGCGTTTGTCGTCAACCGCGTCGGTGACTTCGGTCTGATTTTGGGGCTGGGCGCATTGTATTTGTCGGTCGGCTCGATTCATTTCGATGATGCCTTTGCCGCCGCGCCGGTTCTTGCGGAAGGCCGGTTTGAGTTTTTGGGCTACAATGTGCCGGTGCTGACCACCATCTGCCTGCTTTTGTTCATGGGAGCGATGGGCAAATCGGCTCAGTTCCTGCTCCACACCTGGCTGCCGGATGCAATGGAAGGCCCAACCCCCGTTTCAGCGCTTATTCACGCTGCCACTATGGTGACCGCCGGTGTCTTTCTCGTTGCCAGATGCTCCCCCTTATTTGAGCTTTCACCGGTTGCCTTGGGTGTCGTCACGATATTTGGTGCCATAACAGCCTTTTTCGCCGCCACTGTCGGTCTGGTGCAGAATGACATCAAGCGGGTGATCGCCTATTCTACCTGTTCGCAGCTCGGATATATGTTCGTAGCGCTTGGGGTTGGTGCCTATCAGGTGGCTGTATTTCATCTATTCACCCACGCCTTTTTTAAGGCTTTGCTGTTTCTTGGCGCCGGGTCGGTCATTCATGCCATGGGGGACGAGCAGGACATGCGCAAAATGGGTGGTCTGCGCGAGATGATCCCGTTTACATGGATGTTGATGCTGATCGGCACATTGGCCCTGACAGGATTTCCGCTAACGGCCGGTTATTACTCGAAAGACGCCATTATCGAAGCCGCCTTTGCCGCGTCCAGCACAGCGCATATGTTCGGCTTCGTACTGCTAGTTGTGGCGGCGACTTTCACCTCTTTCTACTCCTGGCGCCTTATGTTCATGACCTTTCATGGCAAGGCCCGGATGACCAGTGATCAACTTTCGCATGTGCATGAAAGCCCGCCGGTGATGATGGTGCCGCTTGTTTTGCTGGCACTTGGCGCCTTGATTGCCGGGGCTGCCTTTAAAGGGCTGTTCATCGGCGACGGGCAGGCCGGGTTCTGGGGCAGCGCCATTTTCACCAATCCCGACAACACCATTCTTATTGATCTGAAAAATGTACCCAAAATCGTGATTTATTCCCCATTGATGGCGATGATTGCCGGTTTTGTGACCGCTTGGTATTTTTACATCCGCAAGCCGGACGTGCCGGTTCAACTCGCCAGGGAGCAGGATATTCTCTACCGCTTCCTGCTGAACAAATGGTATTTTGATGAACTGTATGACCTCATCTTTGTCCGGCCCGCCAAATGGCTGGCCCGTCAGTTCTGGAAGATTGGGGATGGCCTGATTATTGACGGCTTCGGGCCGGATGGTGTTGCGGCTCAGGTGCAACGCATGACCCAGCGCGTTGTCAAAATCCAGTCTGGTTATGTTTATCATTACGCCTTTGCCATGCTTCTCGGTGTTGCCGGGCTGGCAAGTTGGTTCATGCTTGCAGGAGGACACTAATGTCAGACTGGCCAATTCTGAGCACACTCACATTCCTGCCGCTGCTTGGAGCAATATTCATCATGCTTATCCGTGGCGATGAAGAGGTTGTTGCGCGTAATGCACGGGCTGTCGCCTTATGGACAACGGTCGCCACTTTGGTCTTGAGTGTCATCATGCTGGTCAATTTTGACCCAGCAACAGCAGACTTCCAGTTTGTTGAACGGTTTGCCTGGATTGGCGGCGGCATTGACTACGCGATGGGGGTTGACGGCATTTCCGTGCTGTTTGTAATCCTTACAACCTCATTAATGCCACTGTGTATTCTGGCCAGCTGGGAGTCGATTTCTCATCGTGTGCGTGAATATATGGTGGCGTTTCTGGTTCTTGAAACGCTGATGATTGGTGTTTTCTGCGCTCTTGACCTGGTCTTGTTCTATCTGTTTTTCGAAGCCGGTTTGATACCGATGTTTCTGATCATCGGCATCTGGGGCGGTGCGCGCCGCGTTTATGCAAGTTTCAAATTCTTCCTGTATACACTGCTTGGGTCCGTCCTCATGCTGTTAGCGGTCATGTATATGTACTGGCAGACGGGCACGACCTTCATCCCAGATCTGCAGGACTATGCATTCGGTGCGGATGCGCAGACCTGGCTGTGGTTGGCTTTTTTTGCCAGCTTTGCCGTCAAGATGCCGATGTGGCCGGTCCATACATGGTTGCCTGATGCCCACGTTGAGGCGCCGACGGCCGGCTCGGTCATTCTTGCCGGCGTGCTGCTGAAAATGGGCGGGTACGGGTTTTTGCGGTTTTCCTTGCCCATGTTCCCGCTGGCCTCGGCTGATTTTGCGCCTTTTGTTTTTGCCTTGAGTGCGATTGCGATTATTTACACCTCGCTTGTCGCTTTGGCACAAGAAGACATGAAAAAGCTCATCGCTTACTCCTCGGTCGCCCATATGGGCTTCGTGACCATGGGCATTTTCTCGCTGACGGATCAGGGAATTCAGGGTGCCGTGTTCCAGATGTTGTCTCACGGTTGGATTTCCGGCGCGCTGTTTTTGTGTGTCGGGGTGGTTTATGACCGCATGCACACGCGTGAGATTGCCGCATATGGTGGCCTTGCCAATCGCATGCCGGTTTATGCTGTTATGTTTCTGCTGTTCACAATGGCAAATGTCGGCCTGCCCGGAACATCTGGCTTTGTCGGAGAGTTCCTGACCATTATCGGGACATTCCAGGTCAGTACCCTGACCGCGCTTCTTGCCGCAAGCGGTGTCATTTTATCTGCTTCATACGGTCTTTCGTTGTATCGGCGCATCAGTTTCGGTGAGTTGAACAATGAGGCTCTCCAGGACATTAATGACATGACCAGCAGGGAAATCCTCATTATCGCCCCATTGGCGCTCGCAACTCTTCTGTTCGGTGTGTGGCCGATGCCGATACTCGATTTAACGTCCGTCTCTTTACAAAATCTGCTTGAAAACTATCAGGCCGCCATTTCCGTGTCGATAACCGCGCCATAAAGGATGACCACATGATTGCACAAGATCTGACTGCCTTCCTGCCTGAACTGACCCTTTTCCTGGGAGCCATGGCGCTGCTGATGTATGGCGTCTATGCTAATGGCGACACCTCCCGAATGGTCAATCTCGGTGCCATTGCAATTTTGGCCGTATCCGCACTGATGGTGTTGATGAACGCGGGGCAGGATGTGACACTGTTCAATGGGGCTCTGCAGATTGACGGGTTCACCAATTTGATGAAGGTTTTGACCCTTCTGGCGGTCGCCGCAGCGCTTTATATGGCGCAGGGCTATATGGAAAAAGAGAAAATCGCCCGGTTTGAATTTCCGGTATTGGTTGTTCTGGCCGCATGCGGCATGATGATCATGATTTCCGCCAATGACATGATCGCGCTTTACATGGGTCTTGAGCTTCAGTCTCTGGCTTTATATGTGGTGGCTGCAATCAACCGTGAAAGCGGGCGCTCGACCGAGGCGGGCCTAAAGTATTTTGTTTTGGGTGCCTTGAGTTCCGGCATGCTGCTTTACGGCATCTCCCTGATTTATGGCTTCACAGGAACGGTCAATTTTGCAGATCTTGCCCTGATTGTGCCGGACGGATCCATGGCTGCGCAGATGGGGCTGGTGTTCGGTCTGGTCTTCATGCTGGCTGGGCTGGCGTTCAAAATTTCGGCCGTACCGTTTCATATGTGGACGCCCGATGTTTATGAGGGTGCGCCGACCCCGGTGACGGCCTTTTTTGCCGCTGCACCGAAACTGGCGGCCATGGCCCTTATGATGCGCGCCATCATCATCACCTTTCCGCAGTCCGTTGATATTTGGCTGCAGATTGTGGTCTTCATGTCCCTTGCCAGCATGGCACTTGGCGCATTTGCCGCAATTGGTCAAAACAATATCAAGCGCCTGATGGCTTATTCCTCAATCGGGCATATCGGCTTTGCCTTGGTTGGCTTCGCCGCTGTCGGCTATGAGGGGGTTACGGGTGTCATCGCTTACATGATCTTATACGTCATCATGTCATTGGGTACGTTTGCCTGTATTTTGTCCATGCGTAATTCTCAGGGCGTGATTGAACAGATTTCAGGCCTCGCCGGCTTGAGCCGGTCACAGCCCTTAATGGCGTTTTGTATGGCGGCCTTTATGCTTTCTTTGGCCGGCATTCCGCCTCTGGCGGGTTTTTTCGGCAAATTCTATGTTTTCCGCGCCGCCATTAATGCCGAACTATACTTCCTTGCCGTATTTGGCGTATTGGCAAGTGTTGTCGGCGCTTATTACTATCTGCGTGTCGTCAAAATCATGTATTTGGATGAGCCGCATGAGGACGCCATTATTGCCATGCCGTCAAACCTCAGGCTTGTGTCGTTGATTTCAGCAGGCATACTGATACTGTTTTTCGCTTATCCATCACCTCTGGTCTCCATTTCCAAAATGGCCGCAGCCGCATTTCTGGGCGATACCGTGCTTGCGGGCGACGTTGCTGATTTACATTGATGGCCGGTTTTCCAGAGGGCATTGCCTATCTGTCGTTTGAAACGCTTGACAGCACCAATGCGCAGGCACGAAGAGTGCTTGAGGGCGGTCATGATGCCGCCACCAGACCGGTCTGGATCCGTGCGGATACGCAGACGGCCGGACGCGGCAGAATGGGGCGGAGTTGGTCGTCGACGTCCGGGAATTTGATGGCAACTTACGTCTGTGCGCCTGCGTGCGAGCGTCATCAGCTCGCCGAGATGGGGTTTGTTGCCGGCCTGGCGCTCCATGACACACTCACATCCTTGGCGCCGGACAGTTCCATTGCCCTGAAATGGCCGAATGATGTTCTGTTAGAGGGGGCAAAGGTTTCCGGTATTTTGCTTGAAACGCTTGATCAAGACATGCGCCATGTTGCGGTCGGTGTCGGGGTCAATCTGGACAGTGCTCCGACCGATACACCTTATCCGGCCATAGCCCTGAAAAGTGCGACAGGGCAGCACCATGCGCCTGACGAGGTCTTGGCAAATTTGGCTCATGCCCTGTTGAACCGCCAAAAAAAATGGGAGGCTGACGGTTTTGCGGCCTTGAGGTCATCCTGGCTGAAGCGGGCGCATGGCGTTGGCGATGTGATTGAGGTGCGTCAGCAACAGGGGGTGTTGTCCGGCGTGTTTGTTGACCTATCTAGTGATGGAAGGCTTGTTGTGGAAACCGAGAATGACGGCACGGTCATGGTTTCCGCCGGGGATGTGTATTTTGGGGCGGGTTACTCATGACTGACGAAAATCTTGTATTTGTGCCCTTGGGAGGCACGGGTGAAATCGGCATGAACCTTAATCTTTACGGGTTCGGTGCCGCTGGCGAGCGCGACTGGATCATGGTTGATTGCGGTGTAACGTTCGGAGATGAGCGAGACCCGGGCATTGATGTCATCATGCCGGATACACGGTTCATCGAGCAACATAAGAAACGTTTGCATGGTCTTGTTTTGACCCATGGGCATGAGGATCATATCGGTGCGGTTGCCTATTTGTGGCCGCGGCTGAGATGTCCGATTTATGCAACCCCTTTTACCGCCGAATTGGTCATGGGCAAGCTCAAAGAGGCCGGGCTGGAACAGGAAGCCCCGCTGCATATTCTGGATCTGGATGGGCATATCGATCTTGGGCCCTTCAGCATCGACCTGATAGGCCTGACCCATTCAATCGCTGAACCCTTTGCCCTGGCGATCAGGACGCCATTGGGCAATCTTCTGCACACCGGAGACTGGAAGATCGACACCAATCCGCTGATCGGCAAGGTTACGGACAGCGCCAAACTGGTTGCTTTCGGGGAAGAGGGCATTGATGCAATAATCTGCGACTCGACCAATGTGCTGTCGCCCGGGGTCAGTGGCTCTGAGTCAGACGTGGCTGAGGGGCTGGCGGAAACTATAGCCGAATGCACTGGGCGGGTTGTTGTGACGACTTTCGCCAGCAATGTGGCCCGGCTGGAAGCCATTGGCCGTGCCGCCCGCAGAACGGGACGCCATTTGACCCTGGTCGGGCGCGGGATGCACCGCATTTACAATGCCGCCCGCAAAACTGGATATCTGCAGGATTTTCCCAAACTGCTTAGCGATGAGGATGCCGGCTATCTGCCGCCCGACAAATTGTTGATTTTATGTACCGGGTCGCAGGGTGAGCCGCGGGCTGCCCTGTCTCGTATCGCTTCAGGTACGCATCCTCATCTAGTTTTGGAGGCGGAGGATACGGTGATTTTCTCTTCCAAGATGATTCCGGGGAATGAAACCGGGATTTTGGATTTACAGAACCGTCTTGCCGGTCTCGGCGTGACGATATTGACCTCTGGAGATCGTACGCTGCATGTTTCAGGCCATCCCAATCGTGATGAGCTGGTGCAGATGTATGACTGGGTCAGGCCTAAATGTGCCGTGCCGGTGCATGGGGAGCATCGGCATTTATTGGCGCATGCTGCGCTGGCTGAGGAGTTGGGCGTGGAAACGGCCATCCGCGCCAAAAACGGTGATATGGTCAAATTGCTTCCGGGGCAGGCTGAAATTGTTGATGTCGTTACCCATGGGCGGCTGCATATGGACGGTGACGTTTATGTTGCTGCAGCTGAGTCGCCATCCATTCAACGGCGCAAATTGGCGTATAATGGTTTGGTCAGTGTCAGCATCGCCGTTGACAAGGGGGGACGTCTGGCGGCCAGCCCGGAGGTACAGACCATGGGGCTGCCGGATGATGATGGTTTGGGCGTTAAACTGGAGGACTGGCTTTTGGATGCCGTTGACCGCGCGGTACCTGAAAACGGGAAAATAACACCGGAGCGCGCCGAGGCTGACATCAAGCTGTCCGTCCGCCGTGAAATGCGCCGACGTTGGGGGAAAAAACCCGAAGTACTCGTCAACTTTTGCTATGTTTAAGTCAGGAACACAGGTACATCTGTAGAGAACTTGAAAAACAGCAAGTGGAGCGGCACGTAAATGGATATCGGTTTTACCTTTGGTCTGGCAATATACGGGATGATCTGGTTTATATCGCTGTTCATAATTCTGCCATTCGGGGTTAAAACCCAGGATGAACAGGGGGAGGTTGAGCCGGGGTCTCCGGGCAGCGCGCCACATCAGGCGTCAATCCTCAAAAAAATGGGATATACGACCGTCCTCGCCACCATTTTGTTTCTGGCGGTTTATTGGATCCTGACCACCGGAGCGCTGAACTGGATACCTCTGGAATTTTAAGAAAGTATTATTTAACAGAAACTTATGGTGAATAATTGATATGAAGCTTTCACAGTATTTTCTGCCAACCTTAAAGGAAAACCCCGCTGAGGCACAAATCGTCTCCCATCGGCTGATGTTGCGGGCCGGCATGGTCCGTCAGGCCAGTGCCGGGATTTACAGTTGGTTGCCTCTGGGGCAGCGGGTTTTGACGAAAATCTCACAGATCGTTCGTGATGAACAAAACCGGGCCGGTGCCTTGGAAGTCCTGATGCCGACCATTCAGTCTGCCGAACTTTGGCAGGAATCCGGCCGATATGAGGATTATGGCAAAGAAATGCTGCGCATTACCGACCGCCATGACCGGCCTTTGCTTTACGGGCCGACCAATGAGGAACAGATTACCCAGATTTTCCGCGATAATGTCCGCAGTTACAAAGATTTGCCGCGCAATCTGTACCACATACAGTGGAAGTTCCGGGATGAAATCCGGCCACGCTTCGGGGTGATGCGCGGGCGTGAATTCCTGATGAAGGACGCCTATTCTTTTGATGTGGACGAGGCCGGTGCCCGACGGTCTTACCAGAGGATGTTTGTCGCCTATTTGCGGACATTTGAGCGTTTGGGTCTGCGCGCCTTGCCGATGGCTGCAGACACCGGGCCGATTGGCGGGGATATGAGCCATGAGTTCATCATTCTCGCCGATACCGGCGAGTCTGAGGTATTTTGTCATAGTGATTTGGTGGATATACCTGCGCCCGGGCCGGAGGTCGCTTATACGGATGATCTGGAGCCTGTGATTGCACGTTATACCTGCGCTTATGCCGCGACGGATGAAAAGCATGACCCGGCTGCGTTTGAACAGCAGGTGCCGGAAGACAAGCGGGTGCAGGCGCGGGGCATTGAAGTTGGGCACATATTCTATTTCGGTGACAAATACGCAAAAGCCATGAACTGCACCGTTGCCGGTCCGGACGGCAAGGAAATGCCTGTGCAGTCTGGATCTTACGGTATTGGGGTCTCTCGGCTTGTCGGGGCCATCATCGAGGCCTCGCATGATGATAATGGCATTATTTGGCCGTGGGAGGTCGCCCCGTTTCATGTCGGGCTGGTGAACTTGAAGGTGGGGCATGAGCTAACAGATACGCTGAGCACCAAACTTTATGATGCCCTAAGCCAACGTGGATTGGATGTCCTGTATGATGACCGTGACGAGCGCGCCGGCGCCAAATTCTCGGACATGGATCTGATCGGCTTGCCATATCAGGCGGTCATCGGGCCACGTGGGGCTGAAGCCGGTGAAATTGAAATTAAGAACAGGGCAACCGGTGCCAAGGAAAACCTGACGCTCGAGGCGGCGATAGAAAGATTGTGCACGCCGCCGGACGGCACCGGATAGGGGCCACACACCATGACGACCCGACCCTTTACAGCTTATGAGTGGCTACTTGCCGCCCGCTATATCAGGTCGCGCCGGCGTGAAAGCGTCATTTCCGTCATCTCATGGGTCTCCTTTCTCGGCATCATGTTGGGGGTCGCCACCTTAATTATCGTTATGGCGGTGATGAACGGTTTCCGCGATGACCTGCTTAGCCGCATACTGGGTGTCAGCGGTCACGCCACAGTCCATTCGATTTCCGCCAGCTATGACGACATTTATCGGGTTCAAGCGGCACTTGACGGCGTCGAGGGCGTCGTACGAGTCACGCCCTTACTTGAGACGCAGGTCATGGTTTCGTCGGGGCCTCAGGCGCGCGGGGCCGTTATCAGGGGTTTGCCGCAGGATAAGTTGGAGACATTTCCGATATTGGCAGACAATATTCTTGAAGGAAGCCTGCAGGATCTGGCCCGAGGAAACCGCATTGCCGTCGGTGCACGTCTGGCGCAGCGTTTCGGTCTGGAGGTCGGCATGCCGCTGGCTTTGATTTCACCCAAAGGCATTGTGACACCGTTCGGGACTGCACCACGGCTCAAAAGCTATACTGTTGCGGCGGTCTTTGAGGTTGGTGTTTCTGAATATGATTTGAGTTTTCTGTTTACCAACGCCCAAACGCTCAGTGAACTGTCAGGGCAGGGGCTGGACAGCGCGGCACTTGAAGTGGTCGTGGACGACCCGGACAAGATCAGAGAGCTGCGGGCGGATCTTGAAGTGGCCAGTCCGGAGGATGTTTACGTGGTTGATTGGATGCAGGCCAATGCGACCCTGTCGGGCGCGCTCAAGGTTGAACGTAATGTCATGTTTTTGATTTTGACCCTGATCCTGCTGGTTGCCGCGTTGAATATTGTTTCGGGCTTGGTCATGCTGGTTAAGGACAAGGGGCGCGACATTGCCGTTTTGCGGACTATGGGTGTGTCACGCGGCAGCATTATGAGGATATTCCTCATCGCCGGCGCGTCGATTGGCATGACCGGAACTTTTGCCGGCTTGATACTTGGCATAGTATTTTGTGACAATATTGAAGCCATCCGACAGTTCATAACCTATTTGACCGGCGCCGAGCTGTTTCCGGCGGAGGTATACTTTCTTAGAGAATTGCCGGCGACCGTCGTTTTGGAAGAAGTGGTTGCTGTTGTGATGATGGCGCTTGGGTTAAGTTTTGCGTCAACCCTGTATCCGGCCTGGCGGGCAGCAAGGCTGGAGCCGGTGGAGGCTTTGCGTAATGAGTGAGGCGACCAAAATTCTTGTTCTGGACAATGTGCAGCATGATTATGTCCAGGTTGACCGGCGGGTCGAGGTTTTGAAGGGGGCGTCCCTGTCGCTGAGCGGAGGTGAGGTTGTCGGTCTGCTCGGACCTTCGGGGGCTGGAAAGTCTACATTGCTGCATCTTGCGGGCCTGCTGGAGGAATTGCAGAAGGGGCGCGTGATTATTGACGGTAAAGATATGGGTGGGGCTACTGACGCCGAGCGCACAAAATTAAGGCGAACACATATCGGCTTCGTGTATCAGTTTCACAATTTGCTGCCGGAACTCACGGCTCTGGAAAACATCATGATGCCCGTTCGGGTCGCAGGCGGCGGCAAAGGTGAAGCTGAAGTGGCCGCGATGGAATTGCTTGAGCAGTTGGGTCTGGTGTCCCGGGCTGATCATTTTCCCGCTGAGTTATCCGGTGGGGAGCAGCAGCGGATCGCAATTGCCAGGGCATTGGTCAACAAACCGCATCTGGTGTTGGCTGATGAGCCGACCGGGGCGTTGGATCCGGCAACCGGGGAGAGGGTGTTTGAGGTGTTTGTCGAAACCTTAAAAGCGCGGGGTGCGGCGGCGGTGATCGCCACCCATAATCATACCTTGGCCGCTTCACTTGATCGGAGTGTTGCGCTTGTTGATGGCCGTCTGATTTAACAAGCGATTAAATTCATTTCATTTCAATGCCTAATGGTTTATTAATTTTTTCCGTTTGACAAAAGAACAAAACAAGAACATAGTATTGAAAATTTACGGGAGACCATGATGAAAAAATATATGGAAGATGCGCTGGCCATTTTGTCTTTGTCAGCTTTTGGCTATGTGGTTTTGCTTTGGGGCAGTATCGGCGAGGCTTTGGTGCAATAAGATCGGGCGGGTCTGAATGACCCCAAATTTACCCCCAGATTTATGACAGGTGAGAGCGGCTTTAGGTGACTTTGTCCGCAAGACATCAGACAATGGACCAGAATCACTTGTCATTACTCGGGAGTCGCCATGACGGAGGCCGTCACAAACAAGTTGCTCGAAAGCCTTCCGCATACCGCCAAATTCGTACATTTGCGCGTGCACAGTGCTTATTCCCTGCTTGAGGGGGCTCTGAAAGTATCCAACATCGCCAATGCCTGTTTGCGCTTTGATGTTCCGGCTTTGGGCATTACCGACCGCAACAATCTTTTCGGAGCGTTGGAGATTGCGGAAAACCTCTCCGGCAAAGGTGTGCAGCCGATTATTGGGGTTACCCTTGCCTTGACGGAAACGCCTGGCGTACATGATCTGCCGGGCCAGGATCCTTTGTCGCTTGATATGCTGCCGCATATTGCCCTTTTTGTCCAAAATGAGACCGGCTATGAAAATTTGATGGCCTTGGTCAGCGCCGCCCACCTTGAAGACCAGGACAATGGCGGGTCAGGTGTGGCGTTTGAGCTGATCAAACGTCATCACGACGGGTTGATTTGCCTGACTGGTGGTCCGGAAGGACCGGTCAACAGGCTAATTGGAGCTGACAAACAGGAGGCGGCGGAGGGCTTGCTGAGTGTCTTTCATGAGATTTTCGGTGACCGGCTTTACGTTGAGTTGCAACGCTACAACCGGAATATGGACGGCCCGGTTGAGGAAAGGCTGATCGATCTTGCCTATGCGCAGAACATACCGTTGGTTGCGACCAATCAGTGCTTTTTCGAGTCCGAGGCTGATTTTGAGGCCCATGACGCATTGCTGTGCATTGCCGACGGCACCTATACGGTTGAGCAAAACCGCCGCCGCCTGACTCCCGAGCACAGGCTGAAATCTCCTAGGGAAATGGTCTCTTTGTTTGCCGACTTGCCGGAAGCGGTGGAAAACACGGTTGAGATTGCCAGGCGCTGCGCTTTCAGGCCCGAAGTCCGTGCTCCCATACTGCCGCCCTTTGAAGGCGGTGACGAACAGGGAGAATTGCGCCGTCAGGCCGAAGAGGGGCTGGCGTTGCGGCTGCAGGAAAATGAGCCCTCTGCCCCGCTTGAGGCTTACAAGCAACGCCTCGAGTTTGAATTGGACGTTATCAAGAATATGGGGTTTCCGGGTTATTTCCTGATTGTTTCGGATTTCATCAAATGGTCGAAAGAGCACGGTGTTGCCGTCGGGCCGGGGCGGGGTTCGGGGGCTGGTTCGCTCGTGGCCTGGGCGCTGACCATCACCGACCTTGATCCGTTGAAGTTTAACCTGCTGTTTGAGCGGTTTTTAAACCCCGAACGTGTCTCGATGCCTGACTTTGACATTGACTTTTGTCAAACACGCCGGGATGAGGTCATCCGTTATGTGCAGGAAAAATACGGCCATGACCAGGTCGCCCAAATCATCACCTTCGGGAAACTGCAGGCGCGGGCGGTCTTGCGCGATGTCGGCCGGGTTCTGCAAATGCCTTATGGTCAGGTTGACCGTTTGTGCAAAATGGTGCCGAACAATCCGGCCAACCCGACAACCCTTCAGGAAGCCATTGACGGCGAACCGCGTCTGCAGGAAGAACGTGACAGGGAACCGCAGGTCGCGCAACTGATTGAGATTGCCCTCAAGCTTGAGGGGCTGTACCGCCATGCCTCGACCCATGCGGCCGGCGTGGTGATTGGGGACCGTCCGTTGCAGGAATTGGTTGCCCTTTACCGGGATCCAAAATCCGACATGCCGGTGACGCAGTTCAACATGAAATGGGTTGAGGAAGCCGGGCTGGTCAAATTTGACTTTCTCGGTTTGAAGACACTCACCGTGTTGGAGAAAACCGCCGAGCTGCTCGCGGCCAAAGGCATTGACATCAACGTCAACAGTTTGCCGCTTGATGATGAGAAAACATATGAACTTCTGGGCAAGGGCGATACGGTTGGTGTGTTCCAGCTGGAGAGTGCGGGTATGCGCGACGTCCTGCGCAAAATGCGCCCCGACTGCTTCGAGGACATTATTGCGCTCGTAGCCCTGTATCGGCCTGGTCCGATGGACAACATCCCCAAATATATCGCGTGCAAAAAGGGTGAGCAGGAACCCGACTATATGCACGAAATGCTGCAGCCGGTTTTGGAGGAAACCTATGGCGTGCCGGTTTATCAGGAACAGGTCATGCAGATTGCCCAGGTCATGTCGGGCTATTCGCTGGGGGAGGCTGATCTTTTGCGCCGCGCCATGGGTAAAAAGAAACAGGAAGAGATGGACCGGCAGAAATCCCGTTTTATTGAGGGCGCGATGGAGAACGGCGTTACCGACAAAGCTGCCAGCAAGATTTTTGATCAGGTGGACGCTTTTGCCGGTTACGGCTTCAACAAATCCCACGCCGCCGCCTATGCCCTGATTGCCTATCAGACGGCATATCTCAAGGCCAATTATCCGGTGGCGTTTCTGGCTGCCTCCATGTCGCTGGATTTTCACAATACAGATAAACTGCAGGTGTTTGTGCAAGACGCCCAGGCTCATGAGATTGAGGTTTGTATTCCTGATGTGAACAAGTCCGGAGTTTTGTTTGAAATTGATGACAATAAGATCTTTTATGCCTTGGCCGCCATCAAGAATGTCGGCATGCAGGGGGTTGCCGATATTATTGACCTGAGGAATCAAGGTGGACCGTTTTCGGATATCTTCGATTTTGCCAAAAGAACCGGAGAAACCGGCCTGAACCGCCGCATGCTTGAAAATATGGTTGCAGCAGGTTGTTTCGACAGTTTTGAGCCGGACCGGGCGCGTCTTTATTCCGGTGTTGATCTGATCCTGACTGAAGCCAATCTGGCGGCCGAGGAAAAACGGACCAAGCAGGACAATCTGTTTGGTGATGTGGATATGACGCAATCCGTGCAATTGCCTGCGGCGATGGCCTGGGCGCCGGTCGACCGTTTGACGTATGAGTTTAACGCAATCGGGTTTTATCTTTCCGGTCATCCGATGGATGATTACAAGACTGCATTGCGTCGCGCCAATGTCAAACAATATGCCGATCTGCAGGCCAGTGTGGAAAAAGAGGTTCTGATTGCCGGCACGCTGAGCCGTGTTGATGAGCGCAAGGCCAAATCCGGCAAACCTTTCGCTTACCTTGGGCTGTCGGACCCAACCGGACAGTTTGAGATTATCGTTTTCTCTGAAACACTTGAGCGCTCCCGTGAGCTTTTGACGGTCGGGACATCCGTGGTCATCAGCGCTAAAATTAGCTATCGCGATGATGTGATGGACCTTATGGCAGAAGCCATCCGACCGGTCGATAAGGTTGTCGCCAACAGCGCTGCCGGTCTACGTGTTTTTGTCGAGAAAAGTGAAACACTGCCGAATATACAGGCGCAATTGTCCAATGCCGGTACCAAGCCGGGGCAGGGCGGAAATGTCTCCCTGATATTTCAGAATGACCTGCATGAAATCGAAATGCGCCTGCCTGGCAGTTATGCTGTGACGCCCCGTGTTTCCGGCGCCATCAAAGCCCTTTCCGGCGTTTTGCATGTCGAGGACCTTTAAGACAACACCGCCTGCGGGAAACACGCAAACTGCCGCTTGCTTTCCGTGAGACTTTCCAGTATATCAACCCCATTACGCACATAAGGGAATGCTCGCGTCGAGCTCCTCTGGTGTTATCAGGCGATAATTCCACCCTTATGGAGGTTTAACCGGAGAAAAGGAGACGAGTTTATGGCTTTGCCAGAATTCAACATGCGTCAATTGCTAGAAGCCGGTGTTCATTTCGGACACCAAACCCATCGCTGGAACCCAAAAATGGGTCAGTATATTTTCGGCGACCGCAACGGCATTCACATCATTGATTTATCACAGACCACCCCATTGCTGCATCAGGCGCTGGTTGCCGTGCGCGATACGGTTGCCGGTGGTGGCCGGGTTCTGTTTGTTGGCACCAAACGCCAGGCTTCAGACGTGATTGCCCGCACAGCTAAACAATGTGCGCAGTATTACATGAATTCCCGTTGGCTCGGCGGAACGCTGACCAATTGGAAAACCATTTCCAATTCAATCAAACGGTTCCGCGAATTGGAGGAAACCCTGACGGAGGAGGGCTCCCAAGGGTTGACCAAAAAGGAAATCCTGAACCTGACCCGCGAGCGCGACAAGCTTGAGCGTGCGATCGGCGGTATCAAGGATATGGGCGGCATACCGGACATCATGATTGTCATTGACACCAATAAAGAGTCGATTGCGATCGCCGAAGCCCAAACATTGGGCATTCCGGTGATTGCCGTGCTTGACAGCAATTGCGACCCCGACGGCATCACCTATCCGATACCGGGTAATGATGACGCGACACGGGCAATTGAACTGTATTGTGACCTTCTGTCGAAAGCCGTGATTGCCGGCATTGAGCAGGGGCAATCAGCGGCTGGCATCGACCTTGGTGAGCAGGCTGAACCTGCTGCCGAGGAATTGGTTGAGGCTCCGGCCGAAGAAGCTGCCGCAGAAGAAGCTCCGGCCGAAGAAGCTGCCGCAGAGGAAGCTCCGACCGAGGTTGCTCAAGAAAACCCTGAACCTGCAGAAGCAGCCTCAGAGTCTGAGGCGGATACGCAGGCCAAAGACGACTAGATTTCAGTTTAAGGAGACAAGCGATGGCTGATATTACCGCCGCTATGGTTAAGGATCTGCGCGAAAAAACCGGCGCAGGCATGATGGATTGCAAGGCAGCCCTCAATGAAACATCCGGTGACGTCGAGGCGGCTGTTGATTGGCTGCGGACCAAAGGTTTGGCCAAAGCGGCCAAAAAAGCCGGGCGTGTTGCGGCTGAAGGTCTGGTAGCTGTGGCCACCGAAGGTACCACAGGCGCCGTTGTTGAGGTGAACTCTGAGACAGACTTTGTGGCTCGTAACGAAACTTTTCAGGCCATGGTAATGGATATCGCCGGACTTGCCGTCAGTGTCGGCGGTGACTATGACGCCCTGTTGGCTGAAGAGTATCCCGGTGCCGGCAAATCCGTACAGGAACATGTATCTGAAATGGTTGGAACCATCGGAGAAAACATGAATGTGCGGCGTTCGGCCTCAATTTCAGTCGAGAAAGGCGCAGTAGCATCCTATATCCACGGACAGGTCGCGGAAGGCCAGGGTAAAATCGGTGTCATCGTTGCGCTTGAATCGGAAGGCGATGCGGATAAGCTGCAAGCGCTCGGGCGTCAGATTGCCATGCATGTTGCGGCAACCAACCCGCTGGCTGCGACCGTCGAGGATCTGGATCCGGCTGAAGTTGACCGCGAGCGTGAGGTGCTTGTCAATGAAGCGCGCGAAAGCGGCAAGCCTGAAGAGATCATTGAGAAAATGGTTGAGGGTCGTATCCGTAAATTCTTCCAGGAGGTTGTTCTTCTTCAACAGGTTTTCGTCATTGATGGCGAAAATACAGTTGAGAAAGTTCTGAAAAACGCCGAAGGTGATGTTGGTGCCGCTGTAACGCTGAAGGGTTTTGTACGATTCGGCCTTGGTGAAGGCATTGACAAGGGGCCTGAAGAGGACTTTGCAGCAGAGGTTGCTGCAGCCGCAGGCGGCGCCTGATCTCACAAAGGAGGGGAACAGCGATGGACAGTGAAACAAAGTTCAAACGTGTTCTCCTCAAAATTTCCGGTGAAGCGCTCATGGGCGAAGGAGCCTATGGCATAGATGTCGGCACTGTGGACCGCATTGCCGGTGAAGTGCGCCAAGCTATGGAAAGCGGCTTTGAATTATGTCTGGTGATTGGCGGCGGCAATATTTTCCGGGGGCTGAGTGGTGCCGCCGGCGGCATGGACCGGTCAAGCGCTGATTACATGGGCATGCTGGCGACAGTCATGAATGCCTTGGCCATGCAAAATGCACTGGAACGGCAGGGTATACCGACCCGAGTCTTGTCCGCCATCCCCATGACCACCGTCTGTGAGCCCTATATTCGCAGGCGCGCCATTCGCCATATGGAAAAGGGACGAGTGGTGATTTTTGCCGCAGGAACTGGCAATCCGTTTTTCACGACTGATACGGCGGCGGCTTTGCGTGCGGCTGAAATGAACTGCGATGCCTTGATGAAAGGCACCAATGTCGACGGGGTTTATACTGCAGATCCCAAAAAGGACTCTTCCGCTGAACGTTATGATGAATTATCCTATATGGAAGTTCTGTCGAAAGATCTCAGGGTCATGGATGCATCTGCTGTAAGTTTATCCAGGGAGAACGGCATTCCTATTGTTGTTTTCAGCATTCAGTCAGGCGGTGCTCTGTTGGATGTTCTGAAAGGCCGAGGAATGTGCACAATCGTTAAGGAATAGAAACATGTCTGTTGATTTGAATGAAATTGAACGTCGCATGGACGGAGCCATTGCAACTCTCAAGACGGAATTCGCCGGGTTGCGGACCGGTCGCGCCAGTGCCAGCCTTTTAGATCCGGTGATGGTTGAGGCTTATGGTCAAAAAATGCCGATATCACAGGTCGGTACGGTTTCCGTTCCGGAACCGCGCATGCTGTCGGTGCAGGTTTGGGACAAGGGGCAGGTGGCTTTTGTTGAAAAGGCCATCCGTGAAGCTGGGCTGGGTTTAAATCCCATGGCCGATGGTCAGCTTGTCAGGATCCCGTTACCTGAACTGAATGAAGAACGCCGTGAGGAACTGGTCAAAGTGGCCGGAAAATATGCTGAACAGGCAAGAATTGCGGTCCGTAATGTGCGTCGCGATGGCATGGATCAGCTCAAAAAGGCTGAAAAAGATAGTGAAATCAGTCAAGACGAACAAAAAGCCTATGCGGATGACGTGCAGAAGCTGACCGATGACAAGGTCGGCGAAATCGACTCCATGCTGTCAACAAAGGAAACCGAAATACGTCAGGTTTAAAAGGCCCCTTCATGGATCAATGTGATCAGACAGAATCTAAGCAGGAGGAGTCCTCACCTGATCATGTCGCCATCATTATGGACGGCAATGGGCGGTGGGCTGAGGCGCGTGGTTTGCCGCGCAGTCAAGGCCACAGGAAAGGTGTTGAGGCGGTCCGGAATCTGGTCGAGCATCTGGCTGACACCGGTTTAAAAACACTCACCCTTTATGCGTTCTCCACCGAAAACTGGCAACGCCCAGAGGTGGAGGTCACGTTTTTGATGGGCCTTTTAAAGCGCTATATTTCCCAAGATCTTGAAAAATTGCACAAACAGAACGTCAGAATTCGGGTTGCCGGCTCACCTGCCGGCTTGCCGCAGGATGTTTCGGATTTGATTGCCAAGGCTCAGGAAACGACCAAAGACAATGACGCAATGACCCTTCAGGTGGCCTTTAACTATGGTAGCTGGGATGAGATCACCACAATGGTGAGAACGCTGGTGACCAAGGCCTCGGCTGGACAGATATCAGCGGCTGATGTGAACGCAGAGCTTGTGCGTGCCCATTTGATGACAGCCAATGTTCCTGATCCTGACTTGATTATCCGCACCAGCGGGGAATACCGCTTGAGCAATTTCATGTTGATGCAGAGTGCTTATGCCGAACTGGTCTTTCAACCTGTTTTATGGCCTGATTATACGATACATCATTATGAAGAGGCGCTGCATGACTTCATGCAACGTGATCGCCGCTTCGGAAAGGCTGAAGAACTGAAGGCTGTTCACGACAATGTTGAAGGCCTGGAGGCCGCCAGATGACGCCACCGCGTCCGTCTTTCATGAAACGTTTTTGGCAGGCCCTCAGATTGCGGCTGTTCACGGCCCTGACGCTTTTACCGATTGTTCTTGGCGCAATATATTACGGCGAATGGGTTTTTACGGGGCTGGTGGTTCTGGTCGGCCTGCTCGTGATACGGGAGTGGACAGCCATGTTAAAGGCGCACAGACCCCAAAGCGCAAACGCCCTGCTTGCGGTCCTGATCATAGCCACATTGGGAGGAGCGGCCATGACCGGGCCGCAGCTTGCGGTTATTGCCTGGCTGACCGGTTTGGTTTTGAGTGCCGGATTTGCCCAGATTGGATGGGCTGAAAGACCGGTTTTGCTTGGTGGCTATGCTTATCTGACATTGCCCCTGCTGGCTTTAGTGGAATTGAGGCAAATGGAGGATGGTGCCTTTTTGGTACTGTATTTGTTTGTGTTGGTCTGGTTGACTGACATTTTTGCAATGTTGGCAGGCAAGACCATTGGGGGGCCGAAACTTGCGCCGGTCATATCTCCGAATAAAACTTGGGCCGGATTGCTGGGGGGCATGATGGGGGCTGCCGCTGGGGGCGCTGCAATGGCGCATATTTTCGGCTGGAAAACGATGTCACTTGTTGTTTTTTTGAGCGCGGGGTTCGCAGTGATTGCCCAAATGGGTGACCTGCTTGAATCCTGGATTAAGCGGCGTTATGAGGTCAAGGACAGTGGCAGCCTGTTGCCCGGACATGGTGGCCTGCTGGACCGTATTGACGGATTGATTTCTGTTCTTGCTGTTACTTTTCTGGTTTTGCTTGGCACCGGCCGGATGGCTGAGCCGGCCATGTCAGCTCTATTAAAGTGGTGAAGGTCATGTCGGTTCAGCAGAGAATTACAGTTTTGGGGGCTACCGGGTCAATAGGAGACAGCACGCTTGATATTATGTCTCAGCACAATGACCGTTTCCAATTGGCTGCGGCAACCGCGATGAACAATCTTGAAAAACTGGTTTCGATCGCCCGCAAATTCAATCCGGAATTTGTCGCTATCGGGAATGACGCCCATTACGCGGTGCTCAAAGATGCGCTTGCAGACACTGACATAAAGGTTGGGGCCGGTGACAGCGGGTTGCGGGAAGCGGCCTGTGTGCCGGCAGACAGATGTATGGCTGCGATAGTTGGCTTTGCAGGCCTGGCACCGACCATAACGGCCTTGCAGCATGTTAAATATCTGATGCTGGCCAATAAGGAATGTCTTGTCAGCGCCGGGGACTTGTTTATGTCATCGGCGCATCAGCATGGCTGCCGGATTGTGCCAGTGGACTCTGAACATAATGCCCTCTACCAACTTCTGCATGATCAGGACACGGACAATGTTGAAAAATTTACACTGACGGCGTCAGGCGGCCCCTTCAGGGATTTTTCTGAGGACAAGCTCAAGCATGTGACTGCAGAAATGGCGGTCAAACATCCGGTCTGGTCAATGGGGGATAAGATTTCAATCGACTCAGCGACTCTGATGAATAAGGGGTTGGAGCTGATCGAAGCACAACACCTTTTTGGTTTGGAGGCAGAAGTGTTTGATGCTGTCATTCATCCGCAATCCATCGTGCACGGACTGGTGCACATGCGTGACGGCTCGGTGCTTGCCCAGCTTGGGGAACCGGATATGCGGATTCCAATATCCTATTGCATGGCTTACCCTGAGCGTCTTTCGTCCCATGCCAAGCGTTTGGATCTGACGGCACTGGGTGAATTGACTTTCCGTAAACCGGATGAGGAACGCTTTGCGTGTCTGCGGCTTGCCAAAACCGCCATGCGGCGTGGTGGAGCAGCGACAACTGTCCTGAATGCCGCCAATGAGGTGGCGGTAGCTGCTTTTCAACGGGGGGAATTGTCTTTCATGGGCATACCGGCGCTGATTGAAAAGGTCGGTGAGATGGTCTCGCAGGCTCGTCAGACAGATCTTGAGACCGTTTATGCCGTTGACGCACAAAGCCGCGCTTATGCTGAAGAAAAATTAGCCGAAAATTCCGTTTTTTAGGTTCTTTCAGCGTTTTTATGCTATGCATTTGGTGAGCTGTCGCTAATTTTTAAAGCTTGGTCAGGAGTATATCTTATGGAAACCTTGCTTGGCATTTTTGTGGGATATTTGCTGCCGTTTTTGGCCATCATCACAGTCGTGGTTTTCTTCCACGAATTGGGGCATTTTTGGGTCGCCCGCAAATGCGGTGTGAAGGTTGAGGCGTTTGCCATCGGGTTTGGACGGGCCCTGACCAGTTGGACTGACAAGCATGGTACGGTCTGGAAAATCTGCTGGCTGCCGCTGGGAGGCTATGTCAAATTTTATGGCGACGACTCGGTTGCCAGCAACCCTGATGCGGACAAACTTGCACAAATAGCTGAGGCAGACCGTGAGGTAATTTTTCACTTTAAACCCCTCTGGCAACGGGCGGCTGTTGTCGCGGCCGGGCCGGTCGCCAATTTCATCCTGGCAATCGTCATTTTTGCCGGCATGTACACAATTTTGGGGGAACGGGTCGTCACCCCAGTGGTCAATACGGTGGTGGAACAAAGCGCAGCTGATCGGGCCGGAATGGTTACCGGAGATGTCATTCTGGCGGTTGACGGAGAAGAAATCGTCTCTTTCACCCAAGTACGCCGCATTGTGTCGGTAAATCCAGAAACAGATTTGGTCTTTACCGTCGAGCGTGCCGGGGTTCTGATTGACTTGGTGGCGCGGCCCGATTTGATTGAAGAAAAAGACCGGTTCGGCAATGTATATCGCGTCGGGCGGCTTGGTTTCACCAATACCAATGATCCCGCCCACATTAAGCATATCCGGCACAATCCGCTTGCGGCAGTCGTGAAGGGGGTTGAGGAAACAGCCTTTATCATTGAGCAGACTTTTGTTTCCCTCGGACGGATCATTTCTGGTAGGGAGTCAGCGGACGCTTTAGGTGGGCCGATTCGCATTGCTCAAATTTCCGGCCAGATGGCTTCCATCGGCATGATTGCCTTAATCAACCTTGCCGCAGTGCTCTCGGTCAGCATCGGTCTGATCAACCTTTTTCCAATTCCCATGCTGGATGGAGGGCATCTGTTGTTTTACGGTTTTGAAGCTGTGCTCGGCAAACCGCTGCCGGAGCATGTTCAGGAAATTGGAATGCGTGTCGGTTTGGCCCTGGTTTTAATGTTGTTTGTTTTTGTCACTTGGAACGATTTGACCCAGCCGAATCTGTTTAACTGAGTTTTCCCTAATTATGGAATTACACTATGCGGCCCGATAAATATTTCTTTGTTTTTGCTTTTAGCCTTGTTCTGATATTCAACCCTGCCGCCTGGTCTCAGGACGGCAGCGTGGAGACGGTTGATGCCATTGCGTTTATCCGTGTTGAAGGGAGTCAGAGGGTTGAGGCGGAAACCGTTATGTCCTATCTGTCCCTTGAAGTGGGGATGCGGCCTGCCCCAGAATTGATCGACAAATCCTTGAAGTCGCTTTTCAAATCGGGCCTATTTGCTGATGTCACCATCACCCGCGAGGATGACGGCTTGCTCGTTTCCGTTGTCGAGAACCCGATTGTCAACCGCATCATTTTCGAGGGGAATAACAAGCTCGAGGAAGATAAGCTGACCGAGGAGAGCACGCTCAGGCCGCGCCAGGTCTATACGCGCTCCAAAGTGCAGGATGATGTCGCGCATTTTGTTGAATTATACCAGCGTGCCGGACGGTTTTCGGCCCGCATTGAACCCAAGGTCATTCAGTTGCCGCAAAACCGGGTTGACGTCGTTTTTGAGATTGACGAGGGGGAAGTTACCAAAATCCGTTCCATTAATTTTCTTGGCAATAAGGCTTTTGATGATGACCGGCTGCGTGAAGAGGTCTCCAGCAAGGAAAGCCGATGGTATAAATTCTTTGCATCGGGTGACAAGTATGACCCTGACCGCGTGAATTATGACCGCGAATTGCTGCGGCGCTTCTATCTTGGCAGAGGCTTTGCCGATTTCCGCGTTATCTCTTCCGTCGCAGAACTGACGCGTGACGGAAAAGAGTTCTTCATCACCTTTAATGTTGAGGAAGGCAATATCTACAGTTTCGGCGACGGCAAGATCAACAGTAATGTGGCAGAGATTGATGTGGCTGAAATGGAGGCGTTAATTCGCCATGAAACCGGCGACAAATACAATCTCAAGCGCATAGACGATACGGTTGAAGATCTGACCAAAATCCTTGGCGCCCAGGGCTATGCTTTTGCCGATGTGCGCCCGCGTGTGCGCAGGGACAAAGAGGCCAAAATCGTTAATGTCGAATACCGGATTGAAGAAGGACCGCGTGTTTATGTTGAGCGCATCAACATCAACAATAATGTCCGAACACAGGACAGGGTAATCCGTCGTGAGATGCGCCTGGATGAAGGCGATGCATTCAACAAGGTTTTGCTGAACCGTTCCGAACGCGACATTAAAGCACTGGATTATTTCGCTGAAGTGGAAATAACCGAGCAGCCTGGAACCGAGCCTGACAAGACCATCATTGACATTGATGTCGAAGAGCAGTCCACGGGTGAACTCTCTTTGGGGGTGGGATACTCCTCCACGGAAAACTTCTCTAGCCAGTTCAGCATTGTTGAACGTAACCTTCTTGGAAGGGGGCAGGTGCTGCAGTTTGCCACCTCCGTGTCTTCTCAGGTGCAGACTTTCAACATCAATTTTGCCGAGCCGTATTTTCTTGGCCGTGACCTCTATGGCAGCGTGAACCTGTTCCGGACAACCGCTGACTATGAGACTGAAGCGAATTTGGAAACCGCCCAGACGGGTATTGGGGGGTCGGTCGGATTCCCGGTTTCGGAAGATGGGCGTGTGTCATTGTTTGCACGCATCTTGGAAGATGAACTGATCAATGATGCCTACCAATCGTCATTTGGTGAATATTTGAAACCCTATTCAGACTTCAAGGTCATTCTCGGGTACTCTTATGGAATCGACAAGCGGGACGATAAAATCGAACCGACAGAAGGTTGGCGTTTTTCACTCAGCCAGGACATTGCTGGTCCGCTCGGGGATAAAAGCTATTTGCGATCCACCGCGGTCTATGATTATTACCGCACGTTTTTTGATGAATGGATTTTCCATGCGCGCGGTTCTGTCGGCGCGATTGTTGACTATAATGATGATCCGATTTCCTATAATGATCACTTTTTTGTCGGTGGCAGCATCATTCGGGGGTTCAAGCGCTCAGGCGTCGGTCCACGTGACATCAACAGCGGTTATGTTCTCGGCGCGAAACAATATGTTGCCGGTACATTGGAAACCCAAATTCCGCTTGGCATTCCGAAGGAATTGGGGATCAAGGGATTTGTTTTTACCGATTTCGGGATGCTCGGGGGTACTGATGTTCAGGCCGCCTCAGTCAAAGATGACTTTTCATTGCGGGCGACTTATGGTTTAAGTTTCTCCTGGAAATCACCGTTTGGTCCCGTTCGTTTCGATTTGGCGCGACCGATCGTAAAAGAACCATATGATAGTGCACAATTTTTCCGGTTTACCGCCGGTACAAGATTTTAATAAAGAGGTTTAACATGCTTAGAAAATCCATTTACACTTTTATCGCAGTCCTGTTCATGGCGACGGTGAATCCGGCACTGGCAAATGACGTGCTGGTTGTCGACATTCAAAAGGTCTTCGCCAATTCACTGTCCGGCAAGAGCCTGAACAGTCAGGTCAAGGAAAAGACTGACGCCATTCGGGCTACCCGGGACAAGGCCCAAAAGGATTTAGAAGCTGATGCCAAGAAAATTGAGGATCAAAAAACACTCCTGACGCCGGAAGCACTGCGTGCGAAAGCTGATGAGTTGCGCCTGAAAGAGATTGCCAAAAACCAGGAGCTACAGCAGGAGTTGCGTAAGCTCGAAACCGCCCAGGCTGCTGCGCAAAGTGAGATACTTAAAAAGCTGAGCCCGATTTTGTCGGACGTGATGAAGGAAAAAGGGGCTGATGCAATCATGGAAGCCCGACTGGCCCTTATTTCTAACCCTGACATCAATGTGACTGATGTTGTCGTCAAACGTCTTGATGACTCACTGAAATCCGTCAAGCTGGTGATGCCGAAAGACTAAACCCGAGACGATGGCGGACCCCAGGTTTTTCAGAAAGCGCGATCCAGTCTCAGCCTCAGAGCTTGCTGACAGGATTGGTGCTGATGTTGAGCCTGGCTCTGGCACTCTGCCGATACAGGATGTGGCATCACTCGCCCAGGCAGGGTCGGGTGATGTTTCCTTTTTGGAGAATGAAAAATACCTGCAAGATTTGAAGGGATCGCATGCCGGTGCTGTGATTGTGTCGCCGGAGCGCGCTGACGCTGTGCCGGATAATTCAGTGGCCCTGATCACCTCAAAGCCTTATCAGGGGTTTGCCCTTGCAGCACAGTTTTTCTATCCAGAAGCGACACTTTGTGAACCCCTTGCCGGCCTTCAGGATGAGGCCGTTCATGCTGATGCAAAGCTGGAAGAAGGTGTTGTTCTTGGACATGGGGTTGTCATTGGTGCCGGGGCTGAAATTGGTTCGGGAACAAAAATAGCAGCGAACACGGTTATTGGCTCCGGATGCGTCCTTGGACGCGATTGCCGGATTGGTTCCAATGTCACAATTACGCATGCCTTGATCGGCGACCGCGTCATCGTTCACTCCAACACGGCCATTGGACAGGACGGTTTTGGCTTTGCTCCCGGGGACTCCGGACACATCAAAATTCCGCAATTGGGACGCGTTCTCATCCAAAATGACGTTGAGATCGGCGCCGGCTGCGCCATTGATCGAGGTGCCATCCCGGACACGGTCATCGGCGAGGGAACGAAAATCGATAATTTATGTCAACTGGCGCATAATTCATCCCTAGGACGCCATTGTTTCATGGCTGCGCAATCCGGTTTAGCTGGTAGCAGTTCGGTGGGTGATTACACCATGATTGGGGGCAAGGTCGGCATTGCCGGCCATTTGAAGATTGGTAACCATGTGATTATTCAAGGTGCATCTGTCGTTACCAAAAATCTTCCTGACAAGGCTCATGTTTCAGGGTATCCGGCCCGCGCCGTCAATGACTGGCGCCGACAGCAAGCACAGATTTCACG
Source organism: Parvibaculales bacterium (assembly GCA_049889415.1). Classification (GTDB taxonomy): domain Bacteria; phylum Pseudomonadota; class Alphaproteobacteria; order RS24; family RS24; genus JAYQKL01. The sequence goes on from JBMHDL010000003.1 coordinate 113,378, forward strand.
ATTGTCGAAGTCGCGAAAGCGGTAAAAAACCGTAATAATCCTTTATTTGTTCTCTGCGCCAAATAGCGATACGGCAATATTGTAGTATTTTAGGAAGCGGAACATGACCATTCACCCAACAGCCATTATAGAAGATGGTGCAAAAATCGGCGATGGTGTCTGCATTGGCCCATACAGCGTCATTGGAAAAGATGTCGTCCTAGCAGAAGATGTTGTTATTGAGTCCCATGTTGTGGTGACAGGTAAAACAACCGTCGGCGCACGCACACATATTTTTCCGTTCGCATCCATTGGCCATATTCCTCAAGACTTGAAATTTGATGGGGAGAATACCCGACTGAAGATCGGCACTGACAACCGCATCCGCGAATATGTCACGATGAATCCCGGAACTGACGGCGGCGGGGGACTGACCAGTGTAGGGGATCACTGCCTGTTTATGGCCAGTGCACATGTGGCGCATGACTGTCATGTTGGCAATCATGTCATTCTTGCCAATAATGCGACTCTCGCGGGACATGTTGAGGTCGGTGATTTTGCTATTTTCGGGGGTCTTGCGGCGATACACCAATTTTGCCGGGTCGGCGAGCATGCTTTTTTGGGGGGCGGGAGCATTGTGGTTGAAGATGTGATACCCTTCGGCTCGGTCACCGGCAACCGTGCGACCCTTGCCGGTTTGAACCTGGTTGGCTTAAAACGGCGCGGCTTTGACCGGAAACATATTCATGATCTGCGGGGGGTCTATAAAGCCCTGTTTGAAAATCGAAATGAAATGACATTGACGGATCGACTGGCTGCTCTTGAGCCGGAGACTCTCGACAGTCCGTTAGTTGCAGAACTTGTTGCGTTCATTAATAACGGGTCTGGCAGAGGGTTTTGTCAGGCCAAAAACTGAACATGCAGATTAAGCAATGACTTACGACCCCTCCTTGAAACTTGGATTGATTGCCGGCGGCGGGAATATGCCTTTGGAGGTCATTGAGGCGGTGCAGGCTCACGGCGGCGAAATCCATGTTTTGGGTATTCAAGGTGCGGTTGCCGACAACCTTAAGTGTCACGACACCTTTCCTGTGGAGCATATCGGCAAGTTTTTGAAGGCTTTCAAAAAGGCGGGTTGTGAACAATTGGTCATCATCGGGAATGTCCAGCGGCCGAACCTACTCACATTACGCCCGGATTTTGAAGGGTTGAGGGTTCTGGCGCGGGTTTTGTTCAACACCAAACGAGGCGACGATGTTTTATTGCGCGAGGTTGTCAATTCCTGCAATCAAGCCGGTCTTGAAGTTCTTCCGGCCTACAGCGTTGCGAAAAACCTCTCACCGGAAGCCGGAAACCTGACGGAAGCAAAACCCGATGCGACAGACAGAACTGATATGGCGCTCGGTATTGAGGTTACCCGTGCTGTCGGGCGCATGGATATTGGACAAGGGAGTGTTGTTTGTCGCGGACAAGTGCTTGCGGTTGAAGGGGTGGACGGAACCGATGCCTTGTTGCACCGTATCGCAGCCCTGGAAGAGAATTTGCGTGGTTCCGATACGAAGCCCCAAGGTGTTCTCGTAAAACTCCCCAAGCCGCAACAGGACAGGCGGATAGATGTCCCCGCTTTTGGCCTCAACACCATTGAAAATGCAGCCAATGCCAATCTTTCTGGCATCGTTTTTGAGGTTGGCGGCGCCGTCTTCAATGATTTGCCGGGGTGCATCAAACGAGCGGATGAACTGGGCCTTTTCCTTTACGGTATCGGCGCCGATACCGGGGATGATACGGGGTCATGAGCGGGAGTGGTCTTCACATCATGATCGCGGCCGGGGAGAGTTCCGGTGATATGCTTGGGGCAGATTTGATGATGGCGTTATGTGAGCTTGACGCCGATGTCAGGATTACCGGTTTGGGCGGGCAGGCGATGGAAGCTAGGGGATTGAAGAGCCTGTTTCCGATGGCGGATATTGCGGTGATGGGAATTTTTGAAATCCTCCCGCGCCTGCCAAATTTGCTAAGCCGGATTAATCAAATGGCTGAATATGTGATTGCACAGCAACCTGATGCGTTGGTCCTGATCGACAGCCCGGAATTCGCCCATAGGGTGGCCAAAAAAGTCAAAGCATCTTTACCGAACGTGCCGATTATAACCTATGTCGCGCCGACAGTCTGGGCCTGGCGACAGGGCCGCGCCGCTAAGATGAAAGCATATATGGATCATATTCTGGCGGTTCTTCCGTTTGAGCCGCGGGTCTTTGAAAGCTTGAATGGCCCCGGGTGTACTTATGTTGGACACTCAGCCATTCATCGTATGGGGAGTAGCGGCAATGTCTCTTCATTCAGGTCAAAATACGGCTTTGCGAAGGGTGACATCATTGCCGTTCTTCCCGGCAGCCGGATGAGTGAAATCCGCCGGTTACTGCCGATTTACCGGCAGGTCATCGAGACTTTGGAAGCGGACCTTGCTGGCCTTCATCTCGTGATTCCGGCCGTGGCTCATCTGAGCACGCAAATTCGTGACGAGGTTGCCGGATGGCGTGTGCCGGTCACGGTTGTTGAGGGGGAAGACGACAAGCTTGACCTGTTTCACAGTGCCCATTGCGCTCTGGTTGCCTCTGGTACGGTTTCTCTGGAGCTGGCTCTGGTTGGGTTGCCCATGGTTGTGGCGTATAAAATGGACCGCCTGATGGAATTCGTCCTACCACGAATCATCAAGGCTCCGTCTGTTGTTCTGCCGAACCTCATCTTGGACCGGCCTCTGGTGCCTGAGTTTTTAACCGACCGATGCCGCGCTGATTTGATAGCTGGTGCCTTGTCATCCCTGATTGCCAATGAGGGCGGGCTGCGGGATTACCAGATTGAAGGCTTTAAGGGTGTGGCCGAGCTTATGCGCCCTGCAGGCGGGTCACCCAGTCGGACGGCGGCCATGAAAATTCTTGAACTGGCTGCGGAGGCCTAGCGTTTGTCGAGTGGCATGTAGTCGCGTTCACCGGCACCGATATAAAGCTGTCGGGGGCGGCCGATACGTTGACTTGGGTCTTCAATCATTTCGTTCCACTGGGAAATCCAGCCGACCGTTCTGGCCAGGGCGAAAAGAACGGTGAACATGTCCGGAGGAAAGCCCATGGCCTTAAGGGTGATGCCTGAATAGAAGTCGATGTTTGGATACAGTTTCTTTTCAATGAAATAGTCATCATTCAGGGCAATGCGTTCCAGTTCCATCGCCACGTCCAGCAACGGGTCATCGGTGATGCCCAATTCCGCGAGAACTTGATGGCATGTCGTCTGCATGACTCGTGCCCGCGGGTCGTAATTCTTGTATACCCGGTGCCCGAAACCCATCAGGCGGAAGGGATCATCCTTGTCTTTGGCGCGGGCAATGAATTCCGGAATTCGGTCAACCGATCCGATTTCTTTCAGCATGTTCAAGGCCGCTTCATTGGCGCCGCCATGGGCCGGCCCCCAAAGGCAGGCAATACCTGCGGCAATGCAGGCGAACGGATTAGCGCCGGAGGATCCGGCCAGCCTGACTGTCGAGGTTGAGGCATTCTGCTCATGGTCGGCATGGAGAATGAAGATTTTGTCCATGGCTTCAGCCAAAACCGGATTGACCGGACGCTCTTCGCTGGGCACGGAAAAGCACATATGTAGGAAATTGGCGGCATAGCTGAGTTCATTGCGTGGATAAACAAAAGGCTGGCCGATGGAATATTTATAGGCCATGGCCGCAATGGTCGGGATTTTGGCAATCAACCGGCGGCTTGCAATTTCACGCTGTTTTGCATCATTTACATCCGTGCTGTCATGATAAAAGGCTGACAGGGCACCGACGACGCCGACCATGATGGCCATAGGGTGTGCATCACGGCGGAAACCATGAAAGAATTTTTCAAGCTGCTCATGCACCATAGTGTGATTGGTGATGGCGTTGTCGAACTCCTCCAATTCGGCCGGTGTCGGCAGTTCGCCGTAAAGCAACAGGTAACAGGTTTCAATGAAATTGCCCTTTTCAGCTAGTTGCTCAATCGGATATCCGCGATGGAGCAATACGCCTTTTTCACCATCAATATAGGTGATGTTGGATTTGCAACTTGCTGTGGACGTGAAGCCGGGATCATAGGTGAACTGTCCGGTTTGGGCATAAAGCTTTGATACATCAATGACACTGGGGCCGACAGAACCCTCCATGACAGTGAATTCATAATCCTGCTCTAATGTATTTAGAGTGGCTGACCCTGAAGCTTTATTGTCCGTCATATTTTTCTAACCCCGTTTAAGAATTTGTCGGGATTATAGTTAAACAGAGTTTAAAAAACCAGAGCCAAAAGTGTTATTTTTTCCTGATTTGCGCTGAAATTCTGCTGATGCAGGTATCTTTGCCCAGCAGAAACAACACGTCATAAATTGCTGGGGATTTTGTCGTGCCCGTAAGGCCGGCGCGCAGGGCAGGGCCGATTTTTCCCATCTTGATATCCTGAGCCTGCATAAAATCTCCCACGCATTGCTCTAGGCTCTCTTTGGTCCAGTTTGGCAAAACCTCCAGCTTTGGTAAGAGGTCCTCGAGAAGACCAAGACGCTCTTCATCGAGCGCGTTTTGAAGTTTTTCTTCAATCTCAATCGGTTCCTCTGCCCTTAAAAACGCGGTTTGCTCGACCAGTTCTTCAAGGCTGTTGGCCTTGGCCTTGATGAATGGCAGAGCCTTTACCAACGTGTCCTGATAGCCTGAGACCTCCGGGAAGCGGGATATCAATAATTCTGTCAATGATTTGTCATCCGTCAGGCGGAGATGGTGGGCGTTGACATGCGCTAATTTGTCAAAATCAAACCGTGCCGGAGATTTTCCAATCCCCTCCAGATTAAACCAGCCAACCAGCTGCTCCGTGCTGAACAGTTCATCATCCCCGTGGCTCCAGCCGAGTCGGGCGAGGTAGTTGCGCATGGCTTCAGGCAGATATCCCATATCAGCGTAAGCCTCCACGCCTAATGCTCCGTGCCGCTTCGATAGCTTGGCACCGTCAGGGCCATGGATGAGCGGAATATGGGCAAATATCGGCACAGTCCACTCCAGTGCCTTGTATAATTGCTGTTGCCGGGCCGCATTGGTCAAATGGTCATCTCCCCGGATGATGTGCGTGACGCCCATATCATGGTCATCGACAACAACCGATAACATATAGGTTGGGGTGCGGTCAGAGCGCAGCAATATGAGGTCATCAAGCTGGTCATTCTCGACGGTCACATCACCGAGAACCCTGTCGGCGACGACAGTCTGACCTTCACGCGGGGCTTTGAAACGCACCACATAGGGTAGGGCGTCATCACTCTTTGTCTTGTCTCGGCAGCGGCCGTCATAGCGGATCGGCAGTCCGGCCTTTTGTGCCTTGTCACGCATGTCGTCAAGTTCTGCCGGTGTGCAGGTGCACTTATAGGCCTTGCCAGCCTGCAGCAATGTGTCGGCAACCGCAACATGACGGTCAATTTGTTGATGTTGAAATACAGGCGGCTCATCCGGTTCCAGCCCGAGCCAGTCCAGCCCGGCGGATATTGCATCTACAGCCTCATCCGTCGAGCGGGCACGGTCTGTATCTTCAATTCTTAACAGGAACTTTCCACCTTGATTTTTGGCAAATGCCCAATTGAACAGGGCCGTGCGGGCGCCGCCAATATGCAAAAAGCCCGTCGGTGACGGTGCAAAACGTGTGACAACCTGCTGCTCATCAGCGGACATGGGCGAATACTCTCCGTGAATTAAAATAATTGCTCTTAGCATAGACAAACCGGCGCGTCAGCAGTCAATATGGACGTAAGAAGAAAAATAAGATGAGACAGCCTGATGTTTTTGAACAAAGTTCCGCTCTTTGCGATGACCGCATGTAAAGCCGCTGCAGTGCGCGGTATTTCTTACCTGCGTGCCATGGCAGACTTATCCTCGGAGGTTGCCCTGACCGAAATGCATGGTGAAAGACTTTTTTATTGGTCACCGGTGTTCTTCGGTGCCGGCTGCCTCGCCTATTTCAGTCATGAAACGGAACCGCGCCTGCTGCTCGGTTTTCTGATTGCCGCAATATTCAGTCTGGTATTTATATTTTCAACCAGGGAAAGTCTGCGGCTGTTTTCGGCCGTTGTGTTCATGACATGTGCCGGCTTTATCTGGGCGCAGCTGCAGACCGGTGACAAGGATACGCCGATGCTCAGTCGCGGACTCAAGGAGGCCACGGTTCATGGTTCCATCATATTTGCCGAAAAACGCAGGACAGGAAGTCAGTATGTCATTGCGGTCACGGATATCGCCCGGTTGCGCCACGACCAGACCCCGGAAAGGCTGCGTCTCTATGGCAAACACCGTCATCTTGATTTTCTGCAACCTGGGTGCCGCGCCAAGATTAAGGCCAGGCTTGTGCCCTTGTCCAAGCCACTTGTGCCGGGAGGTTATGACCCGCGTTTGGCCGCACATTTCAAAAAGGAGGGTGGGCGTGGTTTCATTCGTGAAATTGTAGATGTATCCTGTGCCGGTCCGCATGCCTTGGGAGAAACGGTTGCACGCTGGCGGGTCAAGCTTGCAGGCTATCTTGAGCAGGTCTTGTCGCCACAAGCCAGAGGGATAGGCATTGCTTTGGTAACGGGGTTGCGGGGACAAATTCCGCCGGACCACAAACAGTCCCTGCGTGCCAGCGGCCTGGCCCATATGTTGGCGATCTCCGGTCTGCATATGGCTTTGATGACCGGAAGTGTGTTCGGTTTCTTCAGATTGATCGGCGCGTTGTTTCCCCGTCTCAACCAAACAGTCAATCTGGCACCATATTGTGCACTGGTCGCGGTCTCCAGCGGTTTGGTCTATTTGTTGATTTCTGGTGGTGGAGTTGCGACTCAACGCGCTTTTATTATGATGTGTCTGGTCTTTTTGGCCATCGTTCTCGGTCGATATGCGTTGACCCTCAGAAATGTTTCATTGGCAGCAATGATTGTATTGCTTCTGGCTCCGCAAAGCGTTGTGATGGTCAGCTTCCAAATGTCCTTTGCCGCTGTACTGGCGCTTGTGGCGTTTTACGAACACTATGGCCGCAGTTTTTGGCAATCCGGTAAACAGGGACGCATAAACCGCATCGCCTATTGGCGGCGACGGATTATGGTTTATTTCACGACCCTTTTTCTGACCAGTCTGATTGCCGGGGCCGTGACCGGATATATTGCCGCCTATCATTTCAACATGCTGCCGGTTAACGGTTTGACGGCAAATCTTGTGGCGATGCCGGTGTTTGGTCTGATTATCATGCCCATGGCGTTATGCGGGCTGGTTCTGTCACCCCTTGGATTAGATAAGCCCTGTTTCTGGCTGATGAGCTGGGGCATTGAATTTGTGGTCGAGGTATCGGATTGGACGTCGAAAAACGGCGAAGCGATTTTCGACATTCCGCTGTCACCGCCTTCAGCCTTGTTGTTTTTCACAATCGGTCTGCTCGGCCTGTGCCTAATGAACGGACCTTGGCGGCGACTGGCCGTCATTCCGGTGGTTGCAGCTTGTCTGTTGATGGGCCGCGGCGAAGTGCCGGACATTCTGGTTTATGGATATGCCCATCAGGTTGCGGCCCGACAGGCTGATGGCTCATATGTGATGATGTCCCGGAGCGGTAATCTCTATGTAGCTCAAAAATGGTCGGAAATTATTGGTGCCGGCAAGCCCGCCACATCCGATATTTTGGTTTGTCAGGAGGATGTCTGTCCGATGGAAACCGCTTATGGCAAGATTGTCCGGCTCGATACTCCTGACCTGATCAAGCAGGCATGTGATGGCTATGAGTTGGTGTTGGTGCCGTTCAAAGTGACGCCAAAACGAAAATTGCGGCTTTCAGATGCCTGCCGGGCAAAACTTATCGACCGATCGGTCTGGCGATATGAGAAAGGGCAGGGCCTGATGATCGCGGCACAAGGCAGTCCGGTCTGGACCCGGGTGCCCGACACCCAATATGACAGATTATGGATGGATTAATATTTGCGGATCAATCCGACCAGGCGACCTTGCACCCGCACTTGGTTGGATTTGAACAGGCGCGTTTCATAGGCCGGGTTTGCAGCCTCCAGCGCAATCATATCCCCTTTGCGGCGCAGCCGCTTCAAGGTTGCCTCATTGTCTTCAATCAGGGCGACGATGATGTCGCCATTATCAGCTGAATTGCTCTGTTGAATGATCGCCGTATCCCCGTCAAGGATGCCTGCATCAATCATTGAGTCGCCCTGAACCTCCAAAGCGTAATGGGCACCCGAGCGCATCATCTCTATCGGAACGGAAATACGGTGGGTTTCATCCTGCAGGGCTTCAATCGGGGTGCCGGCTGCAATCCTGCCCATGACGCCCAAAGAGACGGCATTGTCGTCATTGGCCGGACCGGGAATGTCTAGTGATGTCACGGATGTCGGCTCGGAAGTTTGACGGGGCAAGGCGCCGAGGCTGGGAGAAATCGACTCCGGCAGTTTCACCACTTCAAGCGCCCGGGCACGATGTGCCAGCCGGCGGATGAACCCGCGCTCTTCAAGTGCCGTAATCAAACGGTGAATGCCTGATTTTGACTTCAGGTCGAGAGCCGCCTTCATTTCATCAAAAGACGGCGCAACACCCGACTCTTTCAAACGTTCATTGATAAACAGCAGCAGCTCTAATTGTTTTTTGGTCAGCATGTCCGTTTTCTCCCGATAGCCCATAAAGAACAAAGCGATAACAAATATGTTCTACTTTAGTTCGATCTGACGGGTCAAGACAAAAATCTGGAGTTTATGCCAACAGCGTCTTTGTGGCCGCTTCAATGTCAGGCTGACGCATCAGGGACTCTCCGACGAGGAATGTGCTGACCCCGCTGGACCTGATTTTTGCGATATCACCAGGCGTATGAATACCGCTTTCGCAAACCAGATGGACATCATCCGGAACGTCAGCGGCAAGATCCAGTGTGGTCTCTAAACTGACCTCAAAGCTGCGTAAATTCCGATTGTTGACCCCGATAAAGTCCGGTTGAAGCGCAAGGGCGCGGACAAGCTCCGTCTTGTCATGGACTTCCAGCAGTGCGTCCATACCCCAGTCACGTGCGGCGGTCAGCAGGTCCCGGGCCTGGCGGTCGGTTACTGAGGCCATGATGATGAGGATGCAATCAGCCCCCCAGCTTCTGGCCTCCACAACCTGGTAGGGGTCATACATGAAATCCTTGCGCAAGACCGGCAGAGAACAGGCCGCGCGGGCTGCTTGCAGGAAATCCGGAGCACCTTGAAAGCTCGGCGCATCCGTCAAAACGGACAGACAGTCTGCTCCGCCGGCCTGATAGGCCTTAGCGATGGCGGGTGGGTCAAATTCCGCACGGATCAACCCTTTTGAGGGGCTGGCCTTTTTGATTTCAGCAATAAGGCCGGTGGCGCCGGTTTCTTTTTTGGCTGCCAGTGCCGCTAGAAACCCCCGGGGTGCGTCAGCTTTTTCAGCCAAAGGGAGCAGCTCCGACAGGGGGTGTGCAGACTTGGCCGTTTCAATTTCCTGCAGTTTGTAGTTTTTGATATGCTCGAGAATATCGGTCATGCGTCCGCCTGCCGCGAAAAGGCGACCAGCGCCTCCAGTTTTTCAAGTGCTTGTCCGCTGTCAATGAGCATTGTGGCAAGTGCTACTCCGTCAGGCAATGTCTTTGAGCGTCCGGCCGTCACGAAGGCGGCCCCGGCGTTCAGCACCACAATATCACGATAAGCCGAGGGCGCGCCCGTCAACATCTCCTTGAGAGCGCATGCGTTTTCATCAGGGGTTCCGCCGGCCAAGGCGTCGGGCTCTGCTCGCGGCAAACCGACAGACTCGGGCGTTACTTCGAACTCCGTTACCACGCCGTCGCTGAGGCTGGCAACATAGGACGGGCCGGTGGTCGTCAACTCATCCAAGCCGTCAGATCCATGCACAACCCAGGCCGAACTAGAGCCCAACTGGTGCAGGGTTTTTGCGAGAGGCACAAGCCAGGCACGGTCAAAGACGCCAAGCAGTTGATGTTGCGCATCGGCAGGATTGGACAAGGGGCCAAGCAGGTTGAAAATCGTACGTTGGGCAAGTTCCGCACGGACCGGGCCGACATGTTTCATGGCGCTGTGATGCGCCGGGGCAAACATGAACCCCATGCCGACTGTCGCAATACTGTTGCTGATCTGCTCGGCTGTCAGGTCGAGACGAACACCCAGTTTCTCCAGCACTTCAGCTGAACCGGATTTCGAGCTGAGAGCTTTGTTGCCGTGTTTGGCCACCGGCACCCCCCCGCTGGCGACGACAAAGGCTGCAGCAGTTGAAATATTGTAGGTTCCGGCTCCATCACCGCCTGTCCCGCATGTGTCAATGGCGCCTTCCGGTGCGCGGACGGCCAGGGCGTTCCGGCGCATAATTTTTGCGCCTGCCGTCAATTCCTCAACCGTTTCACCGCGGACACGCAAACCCATGAGAAATGCCCCGATTTGCCCCGGTGTTGCTTCGCCCGAAAGCAAAATGTCAAATGCTGTTTCAGCCGTTTCCGGGCTTAACGGCGCGCCGGCGGCAACCTCAGCCAAAATTGGTTTCAATTTGTCCATCAGTTCAACTCCCCCAGAGGTTGGGTGGTGACGCCGCTCAGGTCAGGTTGCAGGCCGGCGATTTCAAGGAAATTGGCCAGCAGGGCATGACCATGCAATGAGGCGATGCTTTCGGGGTGAAATTGGACACCAAAAACGGGTCGGGTTTTGTGTTGCAGCCCCATTATAATGCCATCCTCAGTTTCAGCCGTAACCTCGAGGCAGTCGGGCAGGGTGTCCCGGTCAACAATCAGCGAATGATAGCGGGTGGCGGCATAGTGCGCTGGAAGGTTTCTGAATACGCCGGATTGAGTGTTCACTATTTTTGATCTTTTGCCATGCATGATCAAAGGTGCCCGCACTACTTTTCCGCCAAAAGCCTGGCCAATGGTCTGGTGGCCGAGGCAAACACCAAAAATCGGTAAATCATCCGGTGCCGAGGTCACCAAATCAAGGCAGATGCCGGCCTCATTCGGGGTACAGGGGCCGGGGGAAATGATGACGGCTTTGGGGCTGGTTTCATAAACCTCTTCGGGCGTGATCTTGTCATTACGCACAACATTGGTCTTGACCCCGAGTTCGCCAAGAAAGTGAACAAGATTAAATGTAAAACTATCATAATTATCAATGAGTAAAATCATTTATATTAACCTTTACATTATTTTTTATTATATAGATCAATTGCGTCTTTAGCGGCCCGAAACAAAGCCATGGCCTTATTCACGGTCTCGTCATATTCGCCTTTTTCAGTCGAGTCATAGACAACGCCGCCTCCTGCCTGAACATATAACATGCCGTCCTTGATTATGCCCGTGCGCAGGGCAATGCAGGTGTCCATGTCTCCGCCAGCGGCAAAATAGCCGACACAACCGGAATAAATCCCACGTTTCTGGGGCTCAAGTTCGTCAATAATTTCCATTGCCCTGACTTTAGGCGCACCAGATACAGTGCCGGCAGGAAAACCGGCGGTCAGAGCGTCAACCGTATCATGATCTGGTAGCAATTTTCCGGTCACATCGGAATAGATATGAATCAAATGTGATGTTTTCTGCAGGCTGAAGCTTTCGTTAATGCTGATTGAGGAAGTTTGTGACACGCGCCCGACATCGTTACGGCCAAGGTCGAGCAGCATGAGATGCTCGGCCAATTCTTTCTCATCCGTCAGCAGTTCGGCGCCAATCTCTCGATCTTCCTCAGCCGAATTGCCGCGTCGTCGTGTGCCGGCAATCGGACGGATATTGACCGTCCCCTGCTCAACTCCTACCAGAACTTCCGGGCTGGATCCGACAATGGAAAACCCGTCAAAATTCAGGAAAAAGAGATAGGGGGACGGGTTGATACGTCGTAAGGAGCGATAAAAGGAAAAGGGGGGAAGTGGAAACGGCATGTTGAATTGCTGGCTCAAGACAACCTGGAAAATATCACCCGCTTTTATGTAATCGCGCGCCTTGCGGACCATCTCAAAATATTCCTCGGGCGATATGTTTGAGCCGGGTTCTTCGAATTCAAAATCAGCGGTTTTCTCATCATCGGGAATTTCACGACCAAGACTTTGCCGCGCCTCAGTCAGCCGTATAACAGCATTTTCATAGGCCTGCCGGGCGGTTTGGTCGGAAGCGGGATAAACCGGGGTGGCAAGTTTGAGGCTGTTGGTGACATTGTCAAAAACAGCCATCAATGTCGGCCGGATAAACAGACTTTCAGGCGTTTCCAGCTTTGTCGGGTTGGTGTCCGGCAGAGCCTCCATATATTTGACCATGTCATAGCCAAGATATCCGAAAACACCGGCGCTCATTTTCGGCAACTCAGCGGGTATGTCAAAGCGCGACTCGTTCAATATTTTGCGCAGGCCGTCTAAGGGCGACAGGTCCATCTCCTTAAAGGCGTCATCTTCCTTTGCTGCATTCCGGTTGATCAGGGCTGTTCCGTTTTCAACCTTGAACACCAGATCTGGGGCCCAGCCAATAATTGAAAACCGCCCCTTGATATCCCCGTCCTGCACCGATTCAAGCAAAAAGCTGTTGGCACACCCGGCGCATAATTTCATATAGGCAGAGACAGGTGTTTCCAGATCAGCGATTACATCCGCGTGAACCAGCTGAATGTCGCCCTGGTCATAGTGACGGGCGAAATCCTCAGTGCTGGGTTGGAAGTTCAAAGTCATTATTGCTGTGCGTTGGTGTTGGCGTTCAGAACCTGTTGGTCAATCCGCACACCATAACCGGTCTGCAGTGCACGCAGAAGTTGATTGAGAAGGTTTTCATTGAAACGGGCGGTCTCTTCACCTGCTATCTGCGCGTATTGGGCCGAACTGTCCTTCTCGGGTGAGTTGATTGCATCAAGCCGCATTACAATCAGACTTTCCCCGAAACCGACTTTTCCGAATGTAAACGCACCTTCCGCAACCTGGAATAAATTTGCGACCGCCTCGCGGGAAAAGGTCTCGTTGCTGGTGGAGCGCAGCAAGGGTGGAGAGGTGAGGGGGGATTTGCCCAATTCATCCGCCAAAGATGTGAGGCTTTCACCTTGATTACCCTTTTCAACAAAATGCTCAGCCAAGCCGACAAGCAGGGCGCGGCGTTCCTGGGCCTGCCATTGGGCACGGGCCTTTTCGCGCACATCCTCAAACGGGCTGATCCGTGAGGGTTTGATCCCGTCCATGCGGACCCAATATGCACCGCCCTGCGAGGTCTCGAAAGACGGCAGATCCTGACCCAACTCATTTTCGAACAAAGTTGCCTGCAGATCGGGCAGCCGGTTCAGAATGTCCGGCTTGTCACCCTCCTTGGTGAGACCGTTCAGGTCAACCTGGTCAATCTGTATCAATTCAAGGTCAAAAATCCTGGCAATGCCTTCAAGCGTCGTGCCCTGGGCACGCTCATCTTCAATTTTTTCTGACATGAGAATGACTTCCTCAGTGGCCTTGTCCAGTGAGAGCGATGTGCGGATTTGCTCCTTGACGCTCACAAAATCCTGCTGCTGTTGTGGCGTAATTGTCCGCACCCGCAGAATGACCTGTCCTAGGGGGCCGTCCTGAATCCCGCTGTTTTCACCTGCGGCAATGCTGAAGGCTATATCCGCCAATTCAGGGGCTATGAAGTCATCTCGTGTGACTGTGCCAAGGTCTGTGTCTTCTGCGGTCAAACCGAAAGCGGCGGCGATTTCGTCAAATTTGCCGCCTTCAGCAAGCAGGGCTTGGGCTTTGGCAATTTCCGCGTCATCGGCGAGAACAAGCTGGTCAACCTCACGGGTTTCAGCTTCGATGAATGTATCCTGCAGGTTTTCATACTCCTCCAGAAGCTCATCATCACTGATGTTCAAGCTTTCGGCCAGCTTGTTTGGGTCAAGAATGATCAAGGTTGCCGAACGCCGTTCCGGTTCCGTGAAAATATTTGGTGCCTGGTCATAAAAGCTACGTAATTCGTCATCAGAAGGTTCATTGATTTCATCTATGCTGTCCATCTGCAGAACAACATATTCCGCTACACGGGTTTCAAGGAGATAATTGAATACCAGTTCATTCATGGTCTCTGGTGAGCGGACGGAGTTTCCGACGGCGTCCAGCAATTGCCGGCGCGTTTCAAACAAGCGGCGGTCACGAACGAAGATTTTTTCACTCAATCCATTACTTTGCAGCAGGCGCTGAAAGGTCGGGCGGTCGAAGCGCCCATTGGGCCCGGCAAAAGCCGGGTCAGAAACGATTTTTTCAGCGATGATGTCGTCACTGACGGCAAGACCGAGATCTTCTCCGAGCTGGTCAAAAGTCGCCATGGCCATCATGTCGGCCAAAACCTGCCTGTCCAGACCAAGAGCGCTCCCCTGTTCAAGCGTCAAGGGCTCATTCAACTGCCGGGACAGGAAATCAAGTTCGCGGGCGTAGCGGTATCTGAACTCATTGGTTGGGATGTCGCGGTCACCGACCGAAGCGATTGTACCCCGGTTGAAGCCGTTGAACACATCAGAGACGCCCCAAGCCGCAAAAGCGACAACCAAAAGGCCAATTAAGAGAAGGCCGAAAAAACCTCCTATGTATGATTTCATTTTACTCAGCATTATGGGTAATCTTTCCTTGAACTTTTGTTCGGCATCATAATAAGGCGGCCGTGATTTCACAAGCTGTAACAATGCGGTTAACCGATTTTTCGCTCTGGCAGGGTTTTTCTTTTTCTTGTCCGCCGACTGCGTTAGAGTGCTGTGAATTCACAATGGGGGGTCTTCATGTCATCATCCGCTTCAAAAATCAGACCATTGATTGCCGGCAACTGGAAAATGAACGGTGGGCGTGCAGGGTTGACCCAGCTTAAGTCGCTGCTGTCCAGACTGGAAAAGGTCAAAACCGCTGCGGATATTATGATTTGCCCGCCTTATTTGGACATCGGCCCGGCTGTCGAGATTACCAAAGGCAGTCAGGTGGCAATCGGCGGGCAGGATTGCCATCCCGAGCCCAGCGGGGCCCATACCGGAGATGTCTCGGCGGTTATGTTGAAAAAATACGGTGCCAAAACCGTCATTGTCGGTCATTCCGAGCGCAGAACGCATCATATGGAAACCAATAAGCTTGTGAAGGCAAAAGCCCAGGCCGCGCTGGAGTCGGGGCTGTCACCGATAATCTGTATCGGGGAAACCCTGAAAGAGCGGAAGGGCGGTCAAACATTGCGGATCGTCGGGGCGCAATTACGAGGTTCACTGCCGGATATAGACAAACCGGAAAAGGTGGTTGTGGCTTATGAGCCGGTCTGGGCAATCGGCACCGGTTTGACACCGACGCTCGGCCAGGTGAGGCAGGTGCACGCGCATATCCGCAAGGCTTTGGTGCGGCGCTACGGGCCGGCGGGACAAAAAATCAGGATCCTTTATGGTGGTTCGGTTAATCCGGACAATGCGGCGGAACTGCTGGCGGTGGAGCATGTCAATGGCGCGCTGGTTGGTGGCGCCAGTCTGAAGGCCGCAGATTTCATCAAAATCGTCGCGTGTCGGTGACGCGCCGGCCAACCGCTTAAAACAAGACTGGATTTTTCAGCACTGATGCGATACACAATGTGCAAATTTGAACCGTTTGGAGTTGTCCCATGACCGAAACCCTGCTGGTCATCCATATTTTTATCGCTCTCGCCATGATTGTACTGGTGCTTTTGCAACGCTCTGAAGGCGGTGCGCTCGGCATTGGCGGCGGACAGGGCGGCGGCATGTTTTCGGGACGCGGCGTGGCCGACACACTGACCCGGGTAACAACCTTTCTGGCCATTGCATTTTTCCTGACCAGTATCGGTTTGACAATCCTGTCCGGGATGGAGGCGTCAGACTCCGTGCTTGACGGTTTCATTGAGCCTCAAGAAACGGATGTTTTCCAGGCACCGGCACCGCAATTGCCCGAAGGGTTTGGCTCTGACAACAGCTTGCCTGACCTGCCGACTCAATAATCCCTAATTTTTTTCCTGCAGGCAAAGTTTGGTCTCGCCATTGGGGATGTCTATGTGTATTCTACAAACCCATGGCGCGATTCATTTTTATCACAGGCGGCGTGGTCTCTTCTCTCGGAAAAGGTATAACGTCAGCCGCATTAGGGGCCTTGTTACAGGCGCGCGGTTACAGTGTCAGGTTGCGGAAACTTGACCCGTATTTGAATGTTGACCCGGGCACCATGAGCCCCTATCAGCATGGCGAAGTCTTTGTCACAGATGACGGGGCCGAGACTGATCTTGATCTCGGCCATTATGAGCGCTTCACCGGTGTGCCGGCTAGCAAAGGTGACAATGTCACGACGGGCCAGATCTATTCAGACATCATCGCCAAGGAACGGCGCGGCGATTATCTGGGCGGCACGGTTCAGGTCATCCCGCATGTCACAGACGCCATTAAAGATTTTGTGCTCAGTGATGTTGACGATGTGGACTTCGTCCTTTGTGAGATTGGCGGCACGGTCGGGGATATTGAAGCCTTGCCGTTTTTTGAAGCCATCCGACAGCTTGGTAATGAACTGCCGCGTGGTCAAGCCGTTTATATTCATTTGACATTGCTGCCGTTTATTCCCGCGGCCGGGGAAATGAAAACCAAGCCGACGCAGCACTCGGTCAAGGAGTTGCGGTCCATAGGTATCCAGCCTGATGTTTTAATGTGCAGGTGCGACCGACCTATTCCGGAAGGGGAGAAGCGTAAAATCGCTCTGTTCTGCAATGTGCGGGAAAGCGCGGTGATTGAGGCCCGGGACGTGGACAATATATACGCTGTTCCGGAGGCCTATCACGCAGAAGGTTTGGATGATGAGGTGTTGGCTGCCTTCGGTCTGGGTGAAGAGGGCAGGCCGGACCTGTCGCGTTGGCAGGAGGTTTTGACTTCCATCCGTGAGCCGGAGGGCGAGGTGAATATCGCCATTGTCGGCAAATATACCGAGTTGAAGGATGCCTATAAGTCGTTGATTGAAGCGCTGCATCATGGTGGCATCGCGAACCGGGTGAAGGTCAATTTGGATTGGATTGACGCTCAGATTTTCGAGACCGAGGATGTGGTCAGCCGGCTTGAAAAGGTTGACGGTATTTTGGTGCCGGGCGGGTTTGGTGAGCGCGGTGCCGAGGGCAAGATAGCGGCAGCGCAATTTGCCCGTACCCATGATGTGCCGTATTTCGGCATTTGTTTCGGGATGCAGATGGCTGTGCTTGAGGCGGCCCGCCATATGGCCAACATCAAGGATGCGAGTTCCTCTGAATTCGGGGATACTGGAACGGCGCTGGTTGGTCTGATGACGGAGTGGCTGGACGGCGATCAACTTGAAAAACGCGGTTTGGATACGGATCTTGGTGGGACGATGCGGCTTGGGGCCTTTGAGGCTAGCCTGAAAAAGGGGTCGCGGGTTGCAGAGATTTATGGTTCTGAAACCATTTCCGAACGCCATCGCCACCGTTATGAGGTGAATATGGCCTATCGGGAGCAATTGGAGGCAGCCGGCCTGGTATTTTCCGGAACGTCGCCGGACGGGTTATTGCCCGAGATTGTTGAAATCCCCGAACACCCTTGGTATGTCGGCGTTCAGTTTCACCCTGAATTGAAATCGCGGCCGTTTGAGCCGCATCCGTTGTTTGCGTCATTTATTGCGGCAGCCATTCAACAAAGCAGACTTGTTTAAAGTATAAGAAAGTCCTGGTATGACATTGTTAAAACTAGATAATTATGATGTATCAATTGGTCAGGGTGCCCCCCTGACCGTGATGGCCGGACTGAATGTGCTCGAAGATGAAGGGCTGGCGCTTGAAGTCTGTGCCGAGTTGAAAGCCGTCTGTAGCGACCTGGGCCTACCGTATATTTTCAAGGCCAGTTTTGACAAAGCCAACCGGTCGTCCATCACCAGCTATCGCGGCCCGGGCATGGATGAGGGGTTGCCGATCCTGTCAGCGGTCAAGGCGGCACATCATGTGCCGGTTGTCACAGATATTCATGAGCCGGCGCAAGCGGAAATCGTCGCTGACATTGCAGAAGTTGTCCAGTTACCGGCCTTTTTGGTGCGTCAGACTGATCTGGTGGTGGCGGCGACAGAAGCCGTTACCAAGCGTGGTGGTTGGTTGCATGCCAAAAAAGCGCAGTTTCTTGCACCTTGGGATTGCGCGAATATTGTTTCGAAGTGCCGAGAAGTGGCCCCGGACATCAAGCTTATCCTGTGTGATCGCGGCACCAGCTATGGATACAACAATCTTGTCGTGGATATGCTGGGCATTCCTGAGATGAAAAAACTCGGCGTGCCGGTGACAATGGATGCGACCCATGCCGTGCAGTTGCCCGGTGCTGACCCGCGCACGGGCGGCGCGTCTTCCGGTGGCCGGCGTGAAGGTGTCAGTGTGCTTGCGAAGTCAGCTGTTGCGGCAGGGGCGGACGGAGTGTTTCTGGAATTTCACCCGCGCCCGGATGAGGCTTTGTGTGACGCGCCAAGCTGTCTGGACCTGAAAGATGCCCGCGATTTGCTGACCACGCTGAAGGCATTACACGAAACCGTGCAAGGACACGTCACAGCTTAGGCTTTTTCAATTTAGGCTTTGATATGAAGGCCTGAATAGCCCATCATACCCTGAAAATAAGTTTGAATAATGAGGGTGTCATGAAGGCCATTGCAGAAAATCTGCCCGTCAATTCCCATATGTTTAAAATCCTGATCGGGCCGTTACTGGCTGTGCCGGTGCTGTTGACGGATTTCGCCGGATTGTCGGTGACCGGTGAGCGGATGCTGGCGGTGGCGGTATTGATGGCCGTTTGGTGGGCGGTCGAGGCGTTTCCATTGGCCGTGACGTCTTTGGTGCCATTGATTTTGTTGCCGGCGTTCGGCATCACGCCCATGCCGGAAGTCGCCGGCAGTTACACGCACCCGATTACGTTTCTCCTGTTTGGCGGTTTTGTGCTTGCGATTGCGATTGAGAAATGCGGTCTGCATGAGCGCACCGCCTATAAATTCCTCAGCCTGCTCGGGGTCAATGCCCGCTATCTGGTCGGTGGGTTGATGCTGGTTGCCGGCTTTACCAGCATGTGGATCACCAACACCTCAACAACCCTGATGCTGCTGCCGGTGGCGATTTCCATGACCCTGATGATCCGCGAAAACTTCAGTCATCTCGACGCCAAAGAGCTTGATGATTTTGACATTGCGGTGTTTCTCGGGCTGGCGCAGGGCGCGACCTTGGGCGGCATTTCTACGATTATCGGCACGGCGCCCAATGCCTATGCCGCCGGGTTCATCGAGTCCAGTTTCGGCATTGAAATCAGTTTCGCGCAATGGATGAGCTTCGGGGTGCCGTTGATGCTGGTCATGCTGCCACTGAGTTGGCTGTTGCTGACGCGGGTGATGCATCCGGTTGATTTTGACATCACCGATGAAATGCGTGGGCTGATGGCGGACCGGCTGAAAGCACTTGGCGCTTTGAGCACATCGGAAAAACGCGTCATGTTTGTGTTTCTGCTGACGGTGCTGGCGTGGATGTCGCGCAAATATGTCATCGCGGCGTTCGGGCTGACCGGTATCACCGACACGACGGTTGCCATTGGTGCGGTGTTTCTGCTGTTTCTCATCCCCGCCGGTGACCGCCCGGGCACGCTGATGAGCTGGTCGGATATGAACAAACTGCCCTGGGGGGTGTTGCTGTTGTTCGGGGGCGGCTTTGCCCTGGCGGGCGGCATTTCCGGCTCCGGCGTCAGCGGTTGGATCGGCGCTCAGCTTGCGCCGATTGGCGTGGCGCCGGTGTTCATCATTCTGCTGTGTGTGGTGGCGGTGATTGTGTTCCTGACCGAAATCACCAGCAACGTCGCGACAACCACGACCTTTCTGCCGGTGGTGGCGGCGCTGGCGCTGGAAATCGGCCAGCCATCCCTGCAACTGGTTATACCGGCGGCCCTGGCGGCGAGTTTCGCCTTCATGTTTCCGGTCGCGACCCCGCCCAACGCGATTGTGTTCGGCTCCGGCAAGGTCACAATCCGCAATATGTTGCGCGCCGGGCTGGGCCTGAATCTGGTCAGCATTGTGGTGTTGACCCTGTTCGGGCTGTATGTGCTGCCATTGATGCTTGATTTGGGGTGATGCTTGATTTGAGGGGAGCTGAACCCCGTTGCCTGATCACGCTATGAAGGCTGACAAAGCCCGTTTATTTGTGCTAACATTTTGAAGGACTGTACAAAATAAGAATAACGGAGCGTCCCATGCAGGAATACCAATTCATTCCGGATTTGATGGAAACCTGGCGCGAGGCCAATGATACGGTCAAGATTATCACCATTGTCGGCCTGTACATTACTATCAATATGGTGGTGGCGATGGTGTCGCTCGGGCGGCTGTGGCTGCGCTACCGCTACTCTGAGCGCCGCCGCCAGGAACGCCAGCGCGCCGCCGTCGTGCAGCTCTATAAACACCGCGATACGGGGTGATCCTTAATGGACTATTATTTCAACTCCATCACCACCGGTACGTGGTCGGAGGGTTTTTCCCAATCGCGGGTGTGGGCGTCGATATGCACGCTTTCAAGCCGGTCGGCGGCGAGCGGTGACAGCAGATGGTGGTCAATGCGGATGCCGTGATTGCGCCGCCGCGCTCCGCCCTGATAATCCCAGAAAGTGTAAGTGTCGTCGCCGGTATCGCGCAGGCTGGACAAAGCTTCGGTCAGGCCGAGATTGAGCAGGCGGCGATAGGCGGCATGGGTTTCGGGCCGGAACAGGGCATCGCCGTCCCACGCCACCGGATCATGTGTGTCGGCCGGCGTCGGGATGACATTATAATCCCCGGCCAGCACGAACGCCTCTTCATAAGACAACAGCGTTTTGGCATGCGCTTCGAGCGCTGCCATCCAGTCGAGCTTATAAGTGTATTTCGCGCCAGTACCGCCCTCTACCGGATTACCGTTTGGCAGATACAGCGAGGCGACCCTTACGGTCAGGTTTTTATCGGACACAACGGCTTCTATATAGCGCGCCTGCTCGTCCTCAAAGTCCGGCAGGCCACGGCTGACATCTTCCAGCGGGAATTTCGACAGCAGGGCGACACCATTATAGGTCTTCTGCCCGTGTGTTTCGACATTATAGCCCAGCGCCTCAATCTCGGCGCGGGGAAAGGCCTCGTCAACGCATTTTAGCTCCTGCAGGCAGGCGACATCAGGCTTTTCCTCCTCCAGCCAGCGCAGCACATTGGGCAGGCGCGCCTTGACCGAATTGACGTTCCAGGTCGCAATGCGCATGGATTAAACCGAGAAGGAGGTGCCGCAGCCGCATGACGCGGTGGCGTTGGGGTTTTTAATCTGGAAACTGGCGCCAATCAAATCATCGACCCAGTCAATCACCGCGCCTTCGAGAAAGCCCTGCGACATGGCATCGACCAGCACGGTCACGCCGTCGCGCGACAGCTTGATATCGTCCTCCAGCGCCGTATCGTCAATGGCGAAATGATACTGGAACCCGGAGCAGCCGCCGCCCTGCACCGAGACGCGCAACATGGCGCCGTCAGCCTCGGTGCTGAGGATTTTAGACACCTGCTCAATCGCGCTGTCCGTGACCTGAATATCTGTCACTTGAATGTCGGTTACCTGAATGTCTGTCATAAGCTATAAATAGGCGGGTTTGACGGTGGTTTCAAGAGACACAGCCGGTAATTCCTTATCGCATTGAAATGAAACTCTGGCAAATCTGCATTGTTTTTTGCTTGATAAAAAAAAATCATATGCAGTAAAATTAACTTCCAAGCATTCATACAAAAAGGACAATAAAATGCTTATCAGAAAATCACTCGCTTATTCACTTATAGGTCTATTTTTGCTGGGAAACTCAGCTGTTCAAGCTGGTGGCGGAAGTGCGCCGCTGCTCGGCAGTGATCAGTGCAGTTCAAACCAACGCGACCCTCTGCCGTCATGTGTTCACACAAAGTTTGGTACAGGCGATGATACTGACGTAACAGTCACCAATAATTGCTCCTATCCGGTAACCTTAAAATTTGATTATCTGGGACCCGATGTTACTCAGGATATTTCTCCAGGAAATAACTTCAGTGATGGTGCGATTGGTCTCAATGGTATTTACTGTTGCCCGAACTATAGCCGGTGCTCTTAAAAACCGTTCCTTGAAAGAGATTTACAGGGCCAAAGATTTGGCGGCCACCAGTACTCCGTCTTCATCGGCATAAACCCAGTCGCCCGAATTGACCGTGACGCCGCCAAAGCTGAGCGGCACATCCAGCTCGCCAAGATCGCGTTTGACGCTCTTTTTCGGGTGAGTCGCCAGCGCCTTGATGCCGACGGCCTCGGCCTGCAGTTCCAGCGTGTCGCGGACACAGCCGTTAATGATGATGCCGGCCCAGCCATTCTGTGCGGCCAGTTGCGCGAGATTGCCGCCAAACAGGGCGCAGTTCATCGACGCGCCGCCATCGACAACCAGCACGCGGCCTTGACCCGGGCTTTCCACCTGGGCGCGGACTTTGGTGTTGTCATCCAGCGTGGACAAGGTGCGGGCGGGGCCTGCGAAGGTTTTTATGCCGCCGAAATCGCGCCAGCCCGGTGCCAGATATTGCAGCTTGGCATCGGCATCATCGCTGAAGGCGTCGGACAGATCGGTTGTCGGGCTGGGGGATGCAGCGGGTGTGGTGGATGTGGTAGTGGTCATGTGAAACTCCTAGACCTGCAGTTTACCTGATTGCCTTATCGGTGCAATCCCGCAATGCGCACCTGTTGGGTGGCTTGACGCAACAGGCTGAAGCGTGCAGTCTCAAGGCAACAGATGAGGGATAGAATGAGCCAATCACATATCATCGTCACCGGAGCCAGCGGCTCGCTCGGCGCCGCCGTCAGCCGGCATCTTACAACCGAAGGTTGGGCCGTGACCGGGGTTGATTATGCCGACACGCCACGCATGTTTGACGGCTTTGAAATGTTTTATGGCGGCGTGGATTTGACCGATTCCGCGCAGGCGCAGTCTGTAGCCGACAAGCTGGGGCAGATTGACGGGCTGGTCAATGTCGCCGGTGGCTTTGTCTGGGAGACCGTGATGGACGGGTCTGCCGACACATGGGAGAAGATGTGGGGCATCAATCTCAAAACCTGCCTGAACATGTGCACGGCAGTGGTGCCGAAACTCTCAAGCACCGGCGCGATTGTCAATGTCGGGGCGGCGGCGACAGCCCGCGCGGAAGCGGGGATGGCCTCCTACACGGCGTCAAAATCCGCCGTCGCACGCCTGACGGAAGGGCTGGCGGCGGAACTGGCGGAGGGTGGCAAGCGGGTCAATGCCGTATTGCCGACCATCATTGACACAGCAATCAACCGCACAGACATGCCGGATGCCGATTTCAGTCAATGGGTCAAGCCGGAGGATCTGGCGCAGGTCATCGGCTTTCTGGTTTCCCCGGCGGCAGCGGGTGTGCACGGGGCACTGATCCCGGTTCGAGGCCGGCTATAAACCTTCCCCAACGACAATGTCGAAAGTTCGTTGGTCTTGTATAGATAGATACTTTGGACAATCTTGTATCATGCAACCTAGCGGTAGAATTGATCTACTGTCTGGGTAAAATGAACCAAAAAATCCTTCTCATAGTCGAAACCGGCATTCATGAAACCTCTATCGGCTTTATTTGCCTGCGCGTAATAGGCTGTTGTCAAACCCTCCAGACTTGAGAATTCAGGTGTATTTACCATGATGAAATTATCCAGAGTTCCAGCTTTCGATTTGTTGAGATTGCCTTGGGTTTCCTGAAGAAGGTCCTCAACATATTGCACATATATACCCGTACCAACCGCTTTACGACCTAAAATGGAAGGCGACTCTGATGTCGGTAAAACATAGTAAGTTGTTTGCAGTTCATAGGTAGCTTCGCCCCATAAAGTCCCAACGCCATTTAGTGATGTGGTGTCATTTAGCTGGGACGTTATGTCCATTACCACATCGAGATTTTCTGAGCCATCAAGTGCGATGTTGATTTCATCCAGTAAATCCATCAAATAGATGACTTGATGGATATAGTCCTGATGTACGCCGTCAATTTGTTTGATGTTTAGAGAGGCTTCAAACGTATTAAACGATGACGTCAAACTACTTTCTTGTTCAGAGTGCCCTTGTAATGCTGAACAGCCTTGCATAATGGCCATGAGGCAAAAAATTACGACAAATGAAAAAGGTTTAGAGATCTTTGGCATGTTGTTATTCCTCCGGGTTAATATTGGGATTGCCGTTTGCACAATAGTCAATCGGAACCATGAGCATTTTGTAAAAACGCTAAATTTACTCAGGAACACAACATCTGGACTGTTGTTTTTAAACTTTAATGTTTAGAAAGTTCATCTTGTTTTTATTAGAACTAACCGTAGCAAAAAAAAGAAACATTACATACCAAAAATGTTTCTGGCAGTTTATCTCAATATGCCTCAATCAAAAACATGACGAGCGTCTGGCAGTAGCATTTATTCGAAAAATCTCTTCAAATATACTGATACAAATTTTCAGTCTGGAGGCTGATTATGATAATTTTTGAAAAATGGCAGAGAGGGAGGGATTCGAACCCCCGGAACGCGCAAACGTTCAACGGTTTTCAAGACCGCCGCTTTCAACCACTCAGCCACCTCTCCGAACCACGGATGTTGTATCCCTGTTGCTGATGAATTGCAAGACGCTAAGGGTATTTCACATGAGATTGTCACAATTGCCTATTTTCTGAAGGTTTTGGCAATACTGCAGTTCAAGTGAGGGGACGAATCTCTATACTGTGAGAACACTTTTCGTGTGGTTTGAGGTTTGGATGAAATCCAGTTCAAAATCTTCGTCGGCACCCCATTTCTTTAAACTGGTTGGCGTTTTACTGACCGGAATGTTGCTGGCTGGCTGTTCGGAGTTTCAACTTGGGGCCGAGCTTGCCAAACAATCACGTCGTACAGCTGCCGGTGGTATTTATAAAGTCGGCACGCCCTATAAAATTGCTGGCGATTGGTACTACCCGAAAGAAAACACGCAATATGACAAAAAGGGGATCGCCAGCTGGTATGGACCAAATTTTCAAGGACGGCGTACCGCCAATGGTGAAATTTTTGACATGAACCTGCTGACAGCCGCGCACCCGACCCTGCCCATGCCGGTCATGGCGGAAGTTACCAATCTGGAAAACGGACGGTCCCTGGTGGTACGGATCAATGACCGTGGCCCGTTCAAAAAAAACCGCGAGATTGACATGTCCAAACGGGCGGCGGAACTGCTGGGATTCCAAAAAAAGGGCACGGCTTATGTACGGGTTCGGTATTTACGAAAAGCGCCCTTATATGATGACCGCGGCAATTTGATTTCCGGGTCTGAACCGGACAGTTATTTTCTTGAAAAGCCGAGCACACCAAGTGACGCACAATATGTCACGGCCGCACCCAAAACGGGTGTGACAGCCGTCGATTTAAGCGGCAATTCAACGCCACGGCCGCAGGCACTAATGGAAAAGAATTATTACGTCCAGGTTGGTGTTTTCAGCCGTCGCGAAACGGCGCAGGCTTTGGCAGCCAAAATGCAGGGGTTGGGCGTTGTGGACATAGAGCCCGTCTTCAGCGGCGGGATGGATTTGTTCCGGGTCCGGATCGGGCCGGCCGCTTCACGTTTTGACGCCAAGGAAATAGCTGATAAAGTCTTGATGCGGGGTCATCAGGATAGCTACATCATCGAGGAGTGAAGGATAAAATGATGCGTTTCGTGATCTTATTGATGGGATTGATGGTTTGGTCGGTGCAGGGCGTTCAAGCTTTGGAGTCCCGGGCCCAATATGCCCTGTTGATGGACGCCTCCAGCGGTATTGTGTTGTATGAGAAAAATGCTGACTCGTTGATGTCCCCGGCCAGCATGAGCAAGCTGATGACGGTTTTGATGGTATTTGAGGCGGTTGAGGAAAACCGGATCACCTTGGATGAGGAATTTCGGGTCAGTGATGATGCCTGGCGACGGGGGGGCACCAGTTCCGGTGGTTCGACCATGTTCCTGAAAGCCCGATCCATGGTTTCAGTTGAAGATTTACTACGCGGGGTAATCATCCAGTCCGGAAATGATGCCAGCATTGCATTGGCTGAAGGACTTGGCGGCGGTGAGGAGACCTTTGCTGAAATGATGACCGACCGCGCCCTTGATCTTGGCATGACGAACTCCAGCTTCCGTAATGCAACTGGATGGCCGGACCCGGAGCACAAGACAACGGCACGAGATCTGGCTGTCTTGGCCCGCTACATGATTTTGGAATTCCCGGAATATTACGGCATGTTCGCAGAGCGTGACTTCACCTGGAACGGCATCACCCAGTCCAACCGTAACCCGTTGCTGTATGCCGGCATCGGAGCGGATGGTCTTAAAACAGGGCATACTGAGGAATCCGGCTACGGACTGGTGGCGTCCGCCGAACAGAACGGGCGACGGCTGATTTTGGTGCTCAACGGTCTCGAGTCAAAACGTGAGCGGGCGCGCGAGGCCAATCGGCTCATGAATTGGGGCTTTCGCTCCTTCTCCACGGATGTTTTGGCTGATGCCAATGATATTGTTGTCCGTGCGCCTGTCTGGCAGGGGGAGTTTTCAACAGTCGGCTTGTCGCCGCAACGGGATTTCAAGGTTTTGCTGCCGCATCGCGGCAAACGCAAAATGGTGGTGACGGCGACCTATGAGAAGCCGCTCATGACACCGGTCAAGCAAGGAACGGTCGTCGGCAGTCTGCGGATGACGGCACCGGGCATTGAAACCCAGGAAGTCCCGCTTGTCACGGCTTCTGATGTAGCGCGTGAAGGAACCGTTGCGCGGGCCTTGTCAGCCTTGGCCTATCTTATTTTCGGGGAATAAGGATGGCGCCAGCCCGTTTTATTACTTTTGAGGGCGGGGAAGGGGCAGGGAAATCAACCCAGATTAAACTGCTTTCCCGACGGCTCACATCTGATGGCGTAGAGCATGTTGCCACTCGTGAGCCTGGCGGCACCGAGCGTGGCCTGAAACTCAGGGAACTGCTTGTGACTGGAGCCGCCGATCGCTGGCCGCCCATGGCCGAAGCGCTGATGATGCTGGCAGACCGGGCCATACATCTGGAAGACATGATCCGCCCAAACCTTGAACAGGGCATATGGGTGTTATGTGACCGTTACATGGACTCGACCCGTGCTTATCAGGGGGTGGCAGGCGCTCTGGGGCTTGACATGATTGATCATCTTCAAGCACCGATCATTGGCACAACACTGCCGGATTTAACCTTTTTGATGGACTTGCCGCCGCAGATTGGTCTTGAACGCGCTGCTGAGCGGGGCGGTGCGGCGCGGTTTGAGGCCAAGGGGTTGGCCTATCATGAAAAGATACGCGCCGGCTTTTTGACAATGGCTGAAACTGACTCTGAGCGGTTTGTCGTCATTGACGCTACCGAGGACGTCGAGACCATTGCCGGCCATGTGTTTGCTCATATTGAAGGCCGTTTTGGAGTGCAGGGTAATGGCTGAGGCTGAACCTGATCCGGACACCTTGCTGGATATTGATGGAACGCAGGCGCCGCGTTTGTGCAGGATGTTACATGGGCATATTCGGGCTGCAGAGATGCTGAAGCAGGCTGTCTCTGATAATAAGTTGCACCATGCCTGGTTGCTGACCGGGCCAAAAGGCATCGGCAAAGCCAGCTTCGCCTATCAGGCCGCAAAATATTTGTTGTCATTGAAGCCGGGGCAATTGCCGGATATGACGCAAACGGGCTTTGCCGACCAGATGGATCCAAAAACACTGCATCTGATAGAAAGTGGCAGCCACCCGGACCTGTTCATCATGAACCGCCCTTATGATGTGAAGAAAAAGGATTTCAAGAAAGACATTCCTATTGACTCAGCACGGGCCTTACGAAAATTCATGACCATGACATCCGGTTTTGGCGGCTGGCGGGTCTGTATTATTGATTGCGCTGAAGATATGACCATCCAGGCGTCAAATGCCATTTTGAAGACCTTGGAGGAGCCGGCCAGCAAAACGATATTCTTTCTGGTGTCGCACAGACCTGGAAAACTGCTGGATACAATTCATTCGCGCTGTCAGAAAATGCCGATGGAGATCCTCAAGCCCGAACAGGTGCAGGCTTTGTTGTCCTCCATGCGCCCGGAACTTGACGCGCAGGTCGTACAGGCCGTGACGCATTTGTCAGAGGGCAGCATCGGTCTGGCTCTGCAGATTGCAGACCTGAACGGGTTGGACATTTACCGGGATATGGTTGGTGTGCTGGCTTCTCTACCGGGGTTGGACGGGGTCAAATTGCATGGTTTTGCAAATCGCATGGCTGACCGGCGCAACGAAGGTGCCTTTCGCCTGTTTTCCTTGTTTTTGAGCAGTTGGTTGCATTTATTGACCCGAACCGGTGCCACTGGCGGGCAGGGCGCACCCTTGTTTGAGGGGGAAGCGGATGTGATACAGCGTTTTTTGTCGGCTGCATCGCTTGAACAATGGAGCGATGTATGGGAAAAGGTCGCATTCTTGCTCCGTCAGTCAGATGCGTTGAACCTCGACAGAAAGCAGACTGTCATTGAGTGTTTCTCAGCCATCAGAAAAGCGGCGCAGTAAGCCCTTAAGAGGATTGTCCATGAGTGTCGCGAAAGAGCCCTTTTATATCACGACGGCGATTTCCTATCCTAACGGCATGCCGCATATCGGTCATGCCTATGAAGCCATCGCTACGGATGTGATCGCCCGTTATAAGCGGCTTTCAGGTTATGACGTGAAATTCGTCACGGGCACGGATGACCATGGGCAAAAAATGTTTCAAACGGCTCGGGACCGCGGCATGTCTGCACGTGAGTTAGCTGATGAGGTCACGCCGCATTTCAAGGATATGGTATCGCGACTGGGATGCTCAAATGACGATTTCATTCGAACATCTGAGCCACGCCATTATGCGGCGGTCAAAGCCATATGGCAAAAAATGCAGGCCAATGGCGATATTTACAAAGACAGTTATGCCGGATGGTATTCTGTCCGCGACGAGGCGTTTTATACGGAAAGTGAACTGACCGAAGACGGCAATGGTGAGAAAACAGCACCGACCGGCACACCTGTTGAATGGGTTGAGGAGGAAAGCTATTTCTTCCGCCTGTCGCACTACCAAGACAAATTACTGGCCTTGTATGAGAGCCAGCCCGATTTCATCCAACCCGACAGCCGCCGCAATGAAATTGTCTCTTTCGTCAAGGGTGGCCTGAAGGACTTGTCGATTTCGCGGACTAGCTTCGACTGGGGTGTGGATGTGCCCGATGACCCCGATCATGTGGTGTATGTCTGGGTTGACGCATTGACCAACTATCTGACGGCCCTAGGATACCCGGGTGAAACAGGTGCTTACTGGCCTGCAGCCTTGCATGTCATCGGCAAAGACATCACCCGGTTTCATGCAGTTTACTGGCCGGCCTTTTTGATGTCCGCCGGGCTGGAACTGCCGCAACAAGTGTTTGCTCATGGATTTTTGACGGTCAAAGGCGAAAAAATGTCCAAATCCGCCGGCAATGTCATGGATCCAAACAACCTGATTGACCTCTACGGCGTCGAGGCTGTGCGGTATTATTTCATGCGTGAGGTTCATTTCGGTAATGACGGCAGTTTCTCACATGAGGCCATCGTCAACCGGGTGAATGCGGATTTGGCTAATGATTTGGGAAATTTGGCGCAGCGCAGCCTGTCCATGATTGCCAAAAACTGTGACGGGTTGCTGCCTCAGCGACCGGACCTTCAGGAAATGGACGTGGCGTTAATCAATAAGGCTGATGCCCTTTTGGGAGAATGTGACAGTCATATGTCGCGGCTTGCCATTCACGATTATGTTGGCGCGGTCATTCAGCTTGTCTCTGACACCAACAGATATTTTGCCGAACAGGAGCCGTGGGCTTTGAAGAAAACCGATCCGGATCGAATGGCCTCTGTCCTGTATGTGACAGCTGAAATTATCCGACAGGCGGCCATCGCCATGCAACCAGTCACCCCAAATGCTGCCAATCAAATTCTCGACTTGCTTTTGATTCCAGGATCTCAACGTGATTTTAAATTTTTGGGTTCACCCGGCAGGTTGGCGACAGCCAGTCAACTCCCTAAACCTGAAGGGGTTTTCCCGAGAGTGTCTTTGCCGGAAGCGACAGAGGACTAATTAATTGTTGCGTTTAAGCAACTTTTGTTGCCTTATTATCACATAAAAACACATTGAAGTTGCTTGATGCACTTCGTCTTGCAGGCCGCAAGTCAAAAATGTGAAACTATTTATGAGGGTCGCAGTTCAGGCGCAGTCAATCCGAATGCAGATTGCACAAAAAATTCAATCTCCCGTTCAGTATGCAAAAAGACGCATCGCTGCAGTTTTGGAGAATATTCCCTCCAAAATGTCCGCATTGATTGTTCTCGGCGGTGCACTGTGTGGGCTCAGCACCTATCTGATCATTACCGGTCTGTC
This sequence comes from Parvibaculales bacterium, assembly GCA_049889415.1. Lineage (GTDB taxonomy): Bacteria > Pseudomonadota > Alphaproteobacteria > RS24 > RS24 > JAYQKL01. Next base: position 143,811 of record JBMHDL010000003.1, read on the forward strand.
CCCGATCCGGCCGTCCCAGACGGTTCTTTCATCCCTGATGATTCTCAATGTTGTGTTTGTGATTTTAATGATCGGACTGGTTACCGTACAATTGTATGACATATACCGCGATCGCAAGCTGGGCATTGGCGGAGCCAGACTTCACAGTCGTTTGGTTGGGCTGTTTTCCGTTGTTGCGCTAATCCCGGCCATTCTCGTTGCGGTTTTTGCCTTTGTCACACTTGATCAGGGCTTCAACCAGTTTTTCAGCGATCGGACTAAGGCCATCATCAACAACTCTTCACTGGTGGCCAACGCTTATCTTGACGAGAATCGCGAAAAACTCCGAAATGACGCGGTGGTGATGGCCCGTGACCTGAACCGGGCAGCAGGGTATTTCAAAACCGACAAAACCCGTTTCAGTTCATTCCTTACCGCGCAAGCTGCCTTGCGGGAATTGAACATGGCCATCCTGATTGACCGGGACGGAACGGTTCTGGACGTCGCGGATACACGCAAGAAATACAGCCTGCCTGTGCCTCCGGGGGAGGCGTTTGAAGCGGCCGACAAGCTCCAACCGGTAATCATCACGGCCAGTGGAAGGTCCCAGATCTGGGGGCTTCTCAAACTGGATGGATTTGAGCAGGCCTATTTGTATGTGATGCGCAATGTTGATGAGCGGGTTCTGGCGCAATTGCAACGTACCAACGCCGCTGTTCAGGAATATCGTGAATTCGAGTCACGACGCACAGAGGCCCAAATCACATTCGCCCTTGTATATATCGGTATTGCACTAGTCATTCTTCTGGCCGCAATCTGGTTTGGATTATGGATTTCCAAAACTTTGGCCACTCCAATCGGGGACCTCATCAAGGCGGCTGAGCAGGTCAAGGATGGTGACTTGTCCGCACGGGTGACCCAAGACGGCGGGAATGATGAACTGCAGGAGTTGGGCTCGACCTTCAATTTGATGACCGAGCAGCTGACCCTACAACGTCAAGAAATTCTTGATGCCCGGGATGATCTGGATCTGCGTCATCAATTCACTGAAATGGTTCTGAATGGGGTCAGTTCCGGGGTCATTGGTATTGATCCGGATGGTTTGATCAATCACGCCAACCTTCTAGCCCAGCAGATCGCAGGTAAAAGCGAGGGAGACATGGTTGGATTGCCGTTCGCAGAGGCGTTTCCATATTTCGCGGAATTCCTCAATTCCGAGAAAATCCAACGCAACAATAATTTCGAGGTTGAGGTCACCGATGATGAAGGGGCCACACGGGTGTTGTTTGCCAGATTGACGGGCGGTACCGGTAATCATGAGGGGGACCGCGTTCTGACCTTTGATGACATGACCAGCTTGTTATCAGCAAAGCGGACGGCAGCTTGGGCGGATATCGCCCGGCGCATCGCTCATGAAATCAAGAATCCTCTGACCCCGATACAACTCTCAGCCGAACGGTTGCGATCCAAATATGAGGCTGAAGTGGTCTCGGATCCTGATGTGTTCAAAACATGCACGGAAACCATCATCAGACAGGTGAGTGATATTGGTCGTATGGTTGATGAATTTGCTTCCTTTGCGCGTATGCCGTCTGCCGTGTTCAAGGATTTTGATTTAAAGGATGCCGTATCACAGGTGATATTCCTGCAACGTGTCGCGCAAGCCGATATTGAATTCATTCTGGATGATCAGATTGACGGCACCCCGGTCATCAATGCCGATCGACGTCAGCTTTCTCAGGCATTGACCAATATTCTAAAAAATGCCTGTGAGGCTCTGAATGGCGAAGGTTTTTCCGGAGAAAAGAAAATCCAGGTCTCTCTGTCAATCAATGACAACAAAATAGTTATTGCTGTTGCCGATACCGGACCAGGTCTACCTGTATCGGACCGGCACAATCTCGTGGAGCCCTACATCACCACTCGTGAGCAGGGAACCGGGCTTGGTTTGGCTATTGTTAAAAAGGTTGTTGAAGATCATGGAGGTGTTCTCAGATTGGGGGATGCCCCCTGGGTGAAAGACGGTAGGACCGGCGCCCAGGTTACGCTCATTTTTCCGTTTCAGGATAACCAAACGGTGGGACTTTTGAAAGTTGAGGAACAAGTGATATGACTGCTGATGTTCTAATCGTAGATGATGAAAAAGATATCCGGGAGCTGGTGGCCGGCATTTTGCAAGATGACGGCTATGCAACCCGAACCGCAGAAAACAGTTCAGAAGCCCTGGCAGAAATTGCCAAGCGATGCCCGTCTCTGGTGGTGCTGGATATTTGGCTGAAAAACAGTGACATGGATGGGCTTGAGATCCTGACGGAGTTGCAGGATCGCTTCCCGGAACTTCCTGTCATTATGATCAGCGGTCACGGCAATATTGATACGGCCGTCAGCGCCATCAAAATTGGAGCCTATGATTATATAGAAAAGCCGTTCAACTCGGATCGTCTTCTGCTGGTTGTAAAAAGGGCGATAGAGACGTTTTCACTGCGCCGCGAAAACTCCGAACTCCAGAGGAAAACCTGGCAATTTGATTTGGTCGGGAACACCCCCATTATTGATAAGCTGCGTCAGACGATTGAAAAAACCGCGCCCACCAACAGCAGGGTGTTCATCACAGGGCCGGCTGGTTCAGGCAAGGAGCTTGTCGCTCGGATGATACATCGTCAGTCGAAACGTGCCGCGCAACCTTTCATAGCGGTCAACGCCGCCATTCTTGAGCCTGAAAACATGGAATATGTTTTGTTTGGGCAGGTGGATAATGAGGATGTTTATCCCGGCCTGCTTGAAAAGGCACATGGCGGCAGCCTCTACATTGATGAAATCGGGGAAATGCCAATTGACACGCAAAACAAGATTTTGCGTGTGCTCACCGACCAGGAATTTATCCGACTGGGCGGTGGACCAAACGTCAAAGTGGATGTCCGGGTGATAACCGGCAGTTCACAAAATATGAACACCTTGATTTCAGAAGGGCTGTTCCGGGAAGACCTCTATCATCGTCTGAATGTTGTACCAATTACGGTCCCGTCTTTGTCGGAACGACGCGAGGATATTAAGCTTCTGATCAATTATTTCGTTGATTATCTGACCGAAACGTCCGGATTGGTGCCGAAGGAAATCTCTAAGGAGGTCAGAACCGTTCTTGAGACCCATGACTGGCCGGGCAATGTGCGTCAATTACGCAATTGTATTGAATATATCCTGATTTCCGCAGCCGACAGCCAGAGTGAAGTTATCACGCTTGAAATGTTGCCTTCAGACATCATCTCGGGTACAAAACTGCCGATTGAGAAAAGCAACACAAATCTGATGACCATGCCCTTGCGGGACGCAAGGGAGGTTTTTGAAAGAGAGTATTTGCTGGCTCAAATTTCGCGGTTCGGGGGCAATATTTCCCGAACTGCCCAGTTTGTAGGAATGGAACGTTCTGCGTTACATCGCAAGCTCAAGACCTTGGGCGTAAATTCTGGTAAGAAGGTCAGTACCGCCTAGAGGGCATTTCAAGGGGCGAATGGGATGAAAATCATTGTATGCGGTGCCGGGCTTGTTGGGTTCGGAATTGCCCGTCATCTTGCAGCAGAGGGCAATGATGTCACTGTTGTTGACCGGGAGGCCGAACTTATCCAGCGGATTAACGACACGTTGGATGTCCGTGCCATTCAAGGACACGGTGCTCATCCTTCAGTGCTGGACAATGCCGGTGCGCGCAATGCTGACATCATTATCGCTGTAACCTCGAGCGATGAAGTGAATATGGTGATTTGTCAAATCGCCTATTCGCTTTTCAAGGTGCCGAAAAAAATTGCGCGTATCCGTGACCACAAATATCTGGAAAAGGAATGGGCCGGCATTTTCAGCCATGATGACCTGCCTGTAGATGAAATTATTTCTCCTGAGGAGGAGGTGGCCGAGTCCGTCCTGCAGCGTCTTGCCATCCCCGGTGCGTATGACTCGGCAAATTTCGTCGGCGGCAAGCAGAAGTTTTTGGCCATGAACCTGACCGAAAATTGTCCGGTTGTGGATACACCCTTGAATCAGCTGACGGAACTTTTTTCCGACCTCAAGGCGGTTGTGGTCGGCATTAAACGGAACGGCAAAATCATTGTGCCGAAAAATGATCATGTGATGATGATCGGTGATGATGTTTTTTTGGTGACGGATGAGCAAGACGCCGAGCGAACCATGACGATTTTCGGTCATGAGGAAAAGGAAGCTGCGAAAATCATTCTCGTGGGTGCCGGTAATGTCGGCTCCTATGTGGCGCGCAAGCTGGAGCAGAGGGGAAGCACCTATTCTGTTCGGGTTATAGAAAATGACAGGGAACGCGCAAAAATAGTCGCTGATGAACTGGACCGGACCATCGTTCTCCAGGGCAATGGTCTGGAGTCGGAGCTCCTCTATGAAGCCGGGGTCAGGGATGCCGGCTTGTTGGTAGCGTTGACCAATGATGACCAGGTAAATATTCTTGTTTCGCTTCTGGCGCGTAATGAGGGTTGCGAGCGCGCCCTTTGCCTGATTAACGACACAACCTTTCTGCCGATCAGCAAAACCATCGGCTTGGATGCCGCAATCAATCCGAGATCTACGACTGTTTCCTCCGTTTTGTCACATATTCGCCGCGGGCGGGTGAAAAATGTCCATACTGTTGATGACGGAGCCGCTGAGGTCATCGAGGCCGAGGTTGCGGACAATTCCCCGCTTGTCGGAAAAAAAATCAGACAGCTTGATCTGCGGGATAATGTGCGGATAGGGTCAATCTACCGGAACGGTGAGACAGTTGTTCCGCGCGGTAACACCGAAATAAAATCGGATGACCGGATTGTGGTTTTCGCCATGACTGAGTCCGTCGATGAGGTTGAAAAACTGTTCCATTCGGTTTTGGAGAAATATTAAAATATGCGTTTGTCGAGCATTTTCCTGACCATTGGATGGTGTGGGTTGCTGCTGGCGTTCTTAATGTTGATCCCAGCCGCTTGGGGGGTCGCGGTTATGGATTATCCAAGCGCTGTCAAATTCGGTCTCAATGCCATGCTGGTGACTTTCATTTCCGGTGCCCTGATTTTTTCGGGTAGGGGCGTGAACGCTGCAAAAGTCAGAAAAAGTGAGTTGTACCTTGTTGCGCCTTTGACTTATCTGATGCTTGGCGTTTTTGCGAGCTTTCCCTTAATCGGGAGCCTGACAAATCTGGGTTTTTCGGCAGCATTTTTTGAAGCTGTTTCCGCTCTGACCACAACAGGTGCGAGTGTGTTTGCAAATCCCGAATATGAAAATGAGTCGGTGCTGCTCTGGCGGGCCCTAATGGGCTGGTTTGGGGGACTTCAAATATTGACCTTTGCGGCGGCCATCATCATGCCTTTCGGTATTGGCGGTGTGAAAGTCAAGGCCACTCTCATCCGGCAAAGCGAGGAGGAAAGTTTGCCCCAACGCCTTCGCAGGGCGTTGAAACTGATTGCCCTACCTTATCTTTCCGTCACTCTTGTCGGTGTTGTGTTGCTGCTGTTGTCCGGTTTGTCTTTTTTTGACAGCCTGTTTATGACACTTTCGACCGTCTCAACTACAGGTTTCACGGCGAGTTTGTCGTCCATTACGGAAAATGCGTCAAATTTCAGTCTGCTGATACTCAGTGCTTTGATGCTGTTCGGTGCTTTGGCATTTCCATTGCATATGGTCTTGCTCAAGGGGCAATTCAAATTGTTTCGCAAAGAACCGGAACTGAAAGCCTTTGCCCTTGTACTCATCTTAACGGGTATCATCAGCATCATATCCATGCCCTTCGCTTCACTGGTGGAAAGCCTGACATTTGCGGTGTCAATGGTGACAACAACCCTGTTGCCCGTCCAGAGCGGGGCTTCCGGATGGGAGGGTGGGAACTGGCTGATCTTTCTCATTCCGGTTGTGATTGGCGGCATGGTTTTGTCGACGGCCGGCGGTATCAAGCTGTTTCGTGTCGTTATTCTTGTGCAGCATATCTGGCAGCAAATGAAGATTTTGCCGTATCAGAATGCCGTTGAGCATATCAAATTCGGTGACCGGCATGTGCACAAGGAGCAGGTTGAGGAAATTTGGGCGTTTTTTATCCTGAGTATTGTGACATTCGGATTCGTTTTTTTAGTTTGCAGCCTGTTATTGAGCGATTTTGAACTTATGTGGCTAGCCACGCTTGGCACATTGGCAAATGCCGGTGGCATTGCTTTGATTGCCGGTTATCCGGAGCTTTATCAAAATCTGTCTTCATTTGGACATATTTTTCTGGCATTTGTGATGATTGCAGGGCGGTTGGAGTTGTTTATTGTTTTAGTGCTTTTCAATCCCGCCTATTGGCGTAGTGGAAACTAGAGCGTTTTATGGCGAGAATTGCATATATTGATGGTCAGTACATGCCGCTGTCTGAGGCACACGTTAATGTGGAGGACCGCAGTTACCAGTTTTCGGATGGCGTCTATGAGGTTTTTGCCCTGCGCGATGGGCATTTGATTGATGAAGAAGCTCATTTTGACCGTCTCGACCGCTCACTGTCAGAAATGTCCATTCCCGCAGTCATGAGCAGGCAGGCCATGAGGCTGGTCGTCAGGGAGACTATCCGCAAGAATGCCGTGACATCAGGTGTTGTTTATCTGCAGATTAGCCGCGGTGTCGCCCCGCGCAATCATATATATCCTGACGGACTTAAACCGGTTCTGATCATTACTGTGCGTCCGCAACAAAAGGATGCCATCAACAGGTTAAAGTGTGAGGGGATTGCCGTTGTCTCACATCCTGACCAAAGATGGGCGAGATGTGACATTAAAAGTATTTCTCTTTTACCCAATATTTTGGCGCGTCAGTCCGCAAAACAGGCTCAGGCGCAGGAAGCCTGGTTGCTTGATGGGAACGGTTTTGTTACGGAGGGGGCCGCCACCAATGCCTGGATTCTGAGCGCGGAGGGGACGCTCGTGACCCGTCCATCCGGTGCGGATATTCTGCCCGGCATCACACGGGAAATCCTATTGCAGGTTATCAAGGGGCAGGGCTTAAATTTTGTGGAACGTCCTTTCACTTTGGATGAGGCTTTTGAGGCGCAGGAAGCTTTTTCCACCGCCTCTACCATGACAATTTTTCCCGTCGTTTCGATTGACGGACAAAAGATCGGGAGCGGTTTACCGGGATCCCTGACACTTCAACTGTTTGATGCTTATGAAAAATATTCTATTAAAAGTTGAATTTCCTGTTAATTTGATCAAACAAATGTGTATATACTCATAAGAGGGTTGGAGTTGGCAAGTTCAGGGAACCAATTCCATTATGTAAAATCGGCTTTTCCCTAGCCTAGAAGTGGGGTTTACCCATGTCAGATAAAAATCTGCAAGACTCATTCCTTAACCATGTGCGCAAAAACAAAATGCCTTTGACGATATTTCTCGTCAACGGTGTCAAACTTGCCGGTGTTGTAACATGGTTTGATAATTTCTGTATGCTATTGGCGCGTGATGGTCATTCACAGCTTGTTTACAAACATGCAATTTCGACAATCATGCCGAACAGCCCAATTCAGATTTTTGATGGTGATGATGACGAGGAATAGGTGACGCCATAGATAATAATAAGACGCTGACAAACAGCACTCGCACCCTAATCCTGCATCCCGAAATTCATCATGTGAGGGCGATCCGCAGCCCGCGTGCACGCCTGGATGAGATTGTCTCTCTGGCACGCGCCATTGATTTGAATGTGTCTCATGCCGCCATACAGCCTGTGCCGAAACCACAGCCCGCTACTTTGCTGGGCGGTGGTCAACTTGCCGCCTGCGCCGATTTGATCCAACAGCATCAGGCAAGCCTTTTGTTGCTGGATACGATCCTTAGTCCGATCCAGCAGCGTAATCTTGAAAAGGAGCTGCAGGTCAAAGTGCTTGACCGGACAGGGCTCATACTGGAGATTTTCGGCGCCCGAGCCGCAACACGGGAAGGACGTTTGCAGGTTGAGCTTGCCAATCTCACTTATCAAAAAAGTCGTTTGGTCCGCAGTTGGACCCATTTGGAACGTCAGCGCGGCGGGGTGGGGTTTGTCGGCGGTCCCGGAGAAACGCAGATTGAGGCCGACCGCCGCATGCTTCAAACCCGCATCAACCGGGTCAAGAAAAAGCTCGAGTCCGTGGTGCGAACACGTACGCTGCACCGCAAAGCCCGCGCCCAGGCGCCATGGCCTGTCGTTGCTTTGGTCGGTTATACCAATGCCGGTAAGTCAACTCTGTTCAACCGCCTGACCAATTCTGAAGTCATGGCCAAGGATATGCTGTTTGCAACGCTCGATCCGACCATGCGGACTATTAAGTTGCCTTGCGGTCAGAAAATCATGTTTTCGGATACGGTCGGCTTTGTGTCCGAATTGCCGACCATGTTGGTCGCAGCTTTCCGCGCCACTTTAGAAGAAGTGCTCGGGGCGGATGTCATCATTCATGTGCGCGACATTGCCCATCAAGACACTGAGGCGCAAAAGCAGGATGTTATGGAGGTTTTGCAACAACTGGGCGTGCGCGATGACATTCCCATGATTGAGGTGTTGAATAAGTCAGATTTATTGGTCCCTGACAGATTGCAGGAGGCCGAGAACCGGGCTTTGCGGGACGACAAGTCCACCGTCTTCACCTCTGCCATGACGGGGGAGGGGCTTGAGGCTTTCACCCAAGCCTTGTCGGATGTGTTTGCGGCACGGGCAGGGCGGTTCAAGGTTCAGCTGACGCCTGAGCAGGCACAGGCGGTTGCCCTGATTCACGAAACCGGGCAGGTCTTGTCCCAAACCGTTGATGAGCACGGCTTGCATGATTTGGAAGTTCTACTTTCCGAGGCGGCTAAGGGACGGTTTGAAAAAAAATTCCCGGGTGTATTGGAGGAGATTTCTTAATCCCCGGATTTGTCTTGCAGGTGTTGTTTTGCGGTTTGCCAAAGGGTTTCCAATTGCATCAGTGACAAGTCATTCAATACCAAACCCTTTGCCTTAGCTTCCGCCTCCATCCACTTGAAACGACTTATAAATTTATGGTTTCCTCTACGAAGTGCGGTTTCAGGATCAAGGTTAAGATGTCGGGCAAGATTGGCCATGACAAAAAGCAGGTCACCATACTCCTCTTCAATGTTTTCACTGTCATTGGCTGAAATCGCATGATGAAGTTCGTCCAGTTCTTCTTCAAGCTTGTCGAAAATAGGCGCAGCATCCTGCCAGTCAAAGCCAACCTTGGCTGCCCGTTTTTGTAGTTTAACAGCACGGGTCAGGCCAGGCAGGGTGCTTGGTACGTCATCCAGCAGGGATGCAGGTAATTTGCCTTTTTCCTCCTTCTCAGCTTGTTTTATCGCCTCCCAACTCTGCTTTACATCACTTGGCATTTCTGCATGCGCCTCTGCAAAAACATGCGGGTGGCGCCGGATCATCTTGGCACTAATCGCGTCCACCACATCTGAAAATGAAAACAGGCCCTTTTCTTCAGCTATACGGGCATGAAAGACAACCTGTAACAACAAGTCCCCCAATTCATCCTTGAGGTCATCCATGTCGCCACGCTCGATTGCATCCGTTACTTCATAAGCTTCTTCCAGTGTATAAGGGGCAATGGATTTGAAATCCTGTTGCAAGTCCCACGGGCAGCCGGTTTCGGGTGTACGTAACGCCGCCATGATATCCAGCAGGGTTTCTATGTTTTGGTGTTTTTTGTTCATTAGGCTAAGATGTTATGAGTCTTCACCCCTGCCAAGTGTTAACCTCAGTCCCTTAAATATCCCATGAGCCAAGATACAGACACTCCAATTACCAAGCCTGTCAGCCTCTTTTCCATCAAATACACGCTGATTTATATCCTGTTGGTCCCCTTTATAAACTGGACATTCAGTTGGGCCGTCATCTGGGAAGTTGTGCCGGGCTGGGCGTTTAATCCTGTAACCATCGTTACAGGCCTGGTGCTGGTGTTCCGTGATTTCGCCCAACGGGAAATCGGCCATGAGGTGTTAATTGCCATGTTTATCGGTCTGTGCCTGACATATTGGACAACCGGTGCTGATTTGGCCGTGGCAAGCGGCATAGCTTTTATTATCGCGGAACTGGTGGACTGGGCGCTTTATACGTTTTCTCGTCTGCGGCTGTCATCGCGCGTTCTTTTGTCTTCGGCATTGGCTGCTCCCATTGACACAACCGTTTTTCTGTTTTTAGCACAGAATATGGTACCGGGTATGTTTACCGGAGCGAATATAACCATGTCTGTGGCCGGCAAGATGGCAGGGGCATTGGTTGTCTTTATGATGTTACGCCAACGGCAGTTGTAATGATCTTAAAAAATTATGATAACCTTTAAAAAGGGCGTTGCATAAAAAAAGCCCGGAGTTAAATCCGGGCCTTCTTATTTTCGCATAATTTATATTATGACAAATTAATTGCTATAGGCATTTAAGTTTGCATGCGCATCAGCCAAAATATCAATTTTGCAGTCACTGATAATTGATGATACAGCAGTCTGATCACTTGATGACAGATCAATTCTCAGATTATTCCCTGTCAAATCCGTGACAGTTGAGTCAGTCAAAACGATTGCATCGCTCCCGTCAGAATCCAACAAGGTCACCAAGTTTACATTGAACCCGGATGCTGAGACATCATCATTATCATTGATTGTCAAAGTGACAGTTGTAGACGTGCACGCAACAGCTGTAACTGAGCTCGGAGCTGCCATGGCTACAACTGGCAAACTCAGGCAAGTCAACGTTAGAAAAAGATTACGAATACGCATATTTCATCTCCTTAAAAAAGCTTTACGGCGTAACATCTACACAAAGTAGAATACTGTTGTGGGTACCAGAACAGGTTGAACTGTCGCCTCTTTTACCACCACTACAGTTGGTGGTGGTCTTATCAAGCCAAGTTGCAATGTTACGTGTTCCTGCGGTATGGCTCCACCCATAGATACATGTTTTGCCACCCATCCAGAATGATCCTGAATAAACTGTTTTGTTGTCCCAGTAAGAATAATCTTTCCAGGCATCCTTCATTGGAATGTATCCGGAAGGACAACAGCCATCCGTTTTATTGGGCGTTGTTGTGACAAATTGGTGTGCATAGATCGTCACAGATGTTGTAAACGGCACGGTTAAGGTAATGTTTGCTGTGTTACCACCGCCATCGGTGGCTGTTACCGTTACTGTCTCTTCAGCTGTTATGTTTCCGTTTTTGGTGATCACACCAGTTGATGAATTGATGGAAAACTTTGAATTGTTGATGGAGTAAGTCAGTGTACCGGAGTCACTGAACTTACTGGCAGCACTATAAATGGTTGTTCCATTTGTATAATATGTGTTGATTGCTGAAGCGCTGACCGACGAGGAACCCACGATTGAAGGAGCTGTTGAATCAGTAATCGTGACGGTAAAGGCCTTGCTTGAAGCTGCCGTGGTAGAGTCCGTTGCAACTACATTGAAATTATATGTCCCGGGGGACAAATTTGAAGCTGCCGTCACCGCCCCGGTTGATGAATTGATGGAGAAGGACGAACTGTTGGTTCCAGAAACAGAGTATGTCAAGCTGCCATCAGTATCACTGGCCGTCAGGGTTACGATTCCCGTCCCACTTGATGAGTAGGAATCTCCTTTTGAGAAGGATGTTGAGGTACACGAAGTTGTCATCGTTGTTGAGGATGTTCCACCGCATGACCAGCTGGATGCAAATGTCGGCGTATCCAATGGCAACCATGTTGCGCGCGTAGCTGAACATGTACCTGAACCACCGGTTGCACTGTTTGTGCTGGCCTTACAATTGGCAAAATGCGTCGCATCAGTTGCAGATGTTGTCCACCCGGCCAGATCTTCCGCAAGCTTGTAATTGGCCGCCGTATATCCGTTCGTCACGGCCGTATTAACCGTGGCGAATGTTGTTGAGGAATTAAAGCCGGCTGCTTCAGTGACCCAGTCGTCAATGTTTGTGCCCGTGGAAGATGTTGTTAGGCCTGAGGATGTAACGTCGTCCCTCAATTGCGTTATGGTCGCCCCAACCGTCGTTGCGACGCCTGATGTGCCACCGGCCGCTTCAATTATGGCAATTGTCAAATCAGATGTGGGATGACCACTTTCGCCGGCAGCAATCTGTGCCAATTTCCACAGCGCGGCGGTTGCAGAGTCATAGGCTGTAATAGTTGTCTGCCAGTCTGATTTGGTCACGCTTGCTCCAGTACCCAGCTGTGACATTAAATATTCCAATTCCCAATCAGCCGGGCTTGAGCCGAGCGCCGTCGTCGTTAGCCCAAGCTCGGTCAGGTCCGCCAATGTCAGCGTGCCTGCGGTTACTTTCGTCTTCTTGGTTCCCAGCAACGCTGAGCCGCTTTTGGCGGACTCAAATTGGGTTTTCGTCAAATCGGTACAACTTGCTGACGAGTCATCAATTTCGGCCTGACAATGCGGTGTGTAGGTTGACCCACTGGCTTGGCCGAACAATGTGTTGTCGGCGCTGCTTGTGGTGTAGCCAAGGCCGGAGGCAGTTTTGAAATTGGCAATGGACCAGCCGTTTGTCGTTGCCGTTTGCACTTGCGCATAGGTTGTGCTGGATGAAAAGCCAGCCGCATCCGCAATCCAGTTTTCGACATCCGTAGCGGTCAGCGAACTGGTCAGACCTGAGCTTGTAATATTGGACTGCAGATTTGATATGGTGGTATCCGTGTCTGACAGAATGGTTGTGGAAACACCGGCATTTGTCAGCAGGCTCGTGGTCAGGCCGGATGTCGGATAGCCCGAGGCACCGCTTGCCGTCTGATATATGGTCCACAGGGCAACATTTGCAGTTGTTGCTGAATCGATAGTGGATTTCAGGTCAGAAGGCTTTTTCTTGTTGGTCAGGTTGCCGCTGGTGATAATGGCGTTCACCTTGGCATTTAGGTAGGCAATCGTATCCGCATCATCGAGATCAACACTGGCGCTGATGGTGATGCCAAGGGCTTCAAAATCAGCCTTGGTGGCGGTACCGGCGGCCACTTTGGCTTTTAAGTCGGCAACTTGACCAAAGGCAACCGAGTCATCCGTAATCACGCAAGGCTGGTTCGTGCCCGGATCCCCGACACATACTGCCGGCGGCGCGGGTTTTGATGTACCCTTGCCTGTTGAGCTTGATTTGAAAGCTGCATTGGCGGTGACGGCGCACACCAGCAAGACGGAACATACAATTGAAGCAAATTTTACATCACGACGCATTTTCATACTCTTTGACCCCTACCCCTGAACGATAACTCTTAAACATTGATTTATTTTGAAGAAATTCTGCACTTTAAGCAAATAGATATTTTTGCCTCAAAATATAGTTTGTTACTGTGGCTTTATAAACACAGTTTATTCACAGCTCTAATTGTAATAATCGGCTTTTGGACATACCCAATCCGGAAGATGCGGTCCCAATTTCACAGACCCTTTTACCGCCAATGTCGTCCCGGGAATGTTGCCGGTACCGGTGCGCCATCGCAAAGTGTTGGATGTCACAACCACGGGATCAGCATCATAATCCGTTGCATCCGCAATCTCGGATTCATAATCGGAGGTTTCAGTTGACCCGTCATTATAACGGAACGTATGCAGAGTGCAGTCCTCGGATCCGGTGCAAACACATCTGTGAATGTAAAAATCAGAAGTTCCAATGACCGCATCAGGGTTGGCGCATTGCATGCCGAGCTGACCTGGTTTGATGCTATCAAAAGAACTGAGGGTTTGACTGGGATCATTGTGCAGATTCACCGCAAAATCAGTGTCATTGTCATAGGCGTTTTTCAGGCTGTTCAACTCATTAATGTTGGCGACGGCTTTTTTGACATATTCTATGCATTGGTCTGATTTGGTGACCACATTGGAACCACTATTGGCAATTTGCGAAGGGCCACCGAGGTCATTGGCAATGGCGATGTAATCCTGCTCAAAAGACCGTGAAACGGTATTGGCATTGCTGACTGCGGCCTCCGTTTTGGTTCTGTCGATATAATTATTGTACCCGACCACGCCGACTGAGGCGAGAATCCCGATAATGGCGACCACAACCAGCAGTTCAATCAAAGAAAAACCGTTACGCAAAGCTTTACCCCGTTAAATTCAACACTTCATAATAGCGAAGTTTCTTTTTTTGCCTATAAAAATATCAGGAAAAAACAAGCCCATCATATGAAGGCATTACATTTGGCGGCAGGATATCACATAGGGCTTTGTAGTCCATATCTATGTGTAGATTGGTCAAAAAGGCGCGTTTGACATTGAATTTTTCAATATTATCCAAGGTTTTTTCAAGATGAAAATGGGTTGGATGCGGGGTCAGCCGCAACGCGTCAACAATCCAGGTTTCAGCACGTTCAATATATTCAAAGCTTTGTTCAGGGATTTCACTAACATCCGGTGTGTAAACGACATCACTGATCCTGTATCCCAGTGCCGTGATACGTCCATGTTCCACCGGAAAAGGTTTGACGCTGATGCCCCCCCCTGCCCCGGAGACTTCAATTGGCGCATGGGTGTCGTCAATGCGTTTCTCCTCAAGGATTGACGGATATCCGCTATTATTGAGCTCTCGAAAACAATAGGCGAAGCGGTCTGTAATGGTTTGCGCAGTCCGCTCATCCATCCATACGGGGATCCGTTTTCTGAATTTGTAGGCAATGGCCCGTAAATCATCTATGCCGTGGGATTGATCGGCATGATCATGGGTGAAGGCGACGGCATCAATATGGCCGGCTTTGGCGGCAATCAATTGCTCGCGCATATCCGGGGAGGTATCAATGAGAAGGTTGGTCACGCCCTTCCCCTCAGTTGATTTGACCAGCAAAGAACAACGACTCCGCTTGTTTTTAGGCTCATTTGGGTCACACACCCCCCAGTCTCCGTCAATGCGTGGTACACCACCGGAGGACCCGCACCCTAAAATCCGGAATTTCAGGCTCATCCCGCACCCCCGAAGGTTTTGGCTTTGCTGAACAGGGTGAAGAAATTCTGCGTTGTCTGGCGTTCAATTTCCTCGTAACTCACGCCCTTAACCTCGGCCACCAAGGCTGCAGTGTGCTTAACGAAGGAGGGTTCGTTGCGCTTGCCGCGATGCGGGGTTGGTGCCAGCCAGGGTGCATCGGTTTCCACCAGCAAACGGTTAAGCGGTACGGTTTTGATGACGTCCCGCAAATTCTGTGCTGACTTGAAGGTGGCGATACCAGAAATGGATATGTAAAACCCGATATCAAGGGCGCGCCGCGCAAGCTCGGGGCCGGCCGTAAAACAATGGATCAATCCCGGAAACGGCGCCTGTGCAAATTCAGCCTCGAGAATATCAGCCGTGTCCTCATCCGCGTCGCGGGCATGCACTATCAACGGCAGGCCTGACACACGCGCCGCCTCAATATGGTGACGAAAATTACGTTGCTGTCTGTCGCGCGGGCTGTGTTCGTAATAATAATCCAATCCGGTTTCACCGATGCCGACCACTTTTGGATGACGCGCCAAATCGACAAGAGTTTGGGCTTCTGTTTCCGGTTCGGTGCCGGCCTCATGAGGGTGAATGCCCATGGAGCAGACGACATCTTCATAAGTCTCTGCAATGGCCAGGATCTTTTCCGCCTCGGTCACTTTGCAGGAAATGGTCACCATCAGGCCGATACCGGCGTCACGCGCCCGTTGCACGACGGCATCCCTGTCCTCGGCAAAGTCCGGATAATCAAGATGGCAATGACTGTCGATGAGCATATTGGTTCGTACCACAAAGCGTCTGAGAAAAATACCCTTGGTTGAGAATTCACTGGGTTGCCAAGCGGGATAATTCCGTCACCAGCTTTCTGGTTTTCAAAAGTCTGTCTGCATCCGTTTCCAGGTTTGACTTGTAGAGCAAGGTATGATCCGGCCGCAATTTAATCCTGTCAGGGTATTGATTGATGAACTCAATCATTCCTTCAGGGTTCAGGAAATTGTTGTCCCGGAAAGACAGCACCATACCCTTTGCCCCGACATCAATCTTTTCTATACTGGCCGTCTTGCACATACCTTTGATAGTCAGCACTTTTATGAGATTTTCCGCATCTTCCGGAAGCGGTCCAAAGCGGTCAATCAATTCAGCGGCAAAAGACTCAATCTCCTCACTTGTCTCCAATGTTGCAAGGCGCCGATACAACCCCATGCGGACCTCAAAGTCTGTAATGTAGCTCTCCGGCAACAAAACAGGCGTCCCGATGTTGATTTGAGGCGACCATGTTTCATCCTTTATCTGCCCTTGCTGGTTTGCGACCGCCTCCTCCAGCATGGATTGATAAAGCTCAAACCCGACTTCTTTGACATGACCAGATTGCTCTTCGCCAAGCAGATTGCCGGCACCGCGCAAATCCAGATCATGCGATGCTAGGGTGAAGCCGGCGCCCAGACTATCAAGCGACTGCAGGACTTTCAGTCGTTTCTCAGCCGGACCGGTCAGAGGTTTGGTTTCATCATAAGTAATATAGGCATAGGCCCGTGTTTTTGAGCGCCCGACCCTTCCCCGCATCTGATAGAGCTGGGCAAGGCCAAACATGTCGGCGCGATGGATTACCATTGTGTTGGCGGAGGGAATATCAATACCGCTTTCAATAATGCTGGTGGACAACAGGACATCATAATGGCCTTCATAAAAAGCTGCCATCCGTTCTTCAAGTTCCTGTCCGCTGAGTTGTCCATGTGTAATGATGAATTTGATCTCCGGGACTTGTTCTCTGAGGAACTCCGCCGCGCTGTCTAGGTCGGCAATGCGCGGACAAATATAGAAACTCTGGCCAGCACGGTATTTTTCACGCAGCAATGCCTCACGGATGACCACCTGGTCAAAGGGTGTGACGAAAGTGCGGATGGACAGCCGGTCAACCGGCGGTGTGGAAATCAAAGACAGGTCTCGAACACCGGTTAATGCCAACTGCATGGTGCGTGGAATCGGTGTTGCCGTGAGGGTCAGCAAATGAACCTCATTTCGAAGTTTTTTCAATCGTTCTTTGTGTGTGACCCCGAACCGTTGCTCTTCGTCAACAATCACGAGACCAAGGTTTTTGAAGGAAATGTTTTTACTGAGCAAGGCGTGGGTGGCGATGACGATATCAACTGATCCGTTTTCCAGCCCCAGCCGGGTGTCTGAAGCTTGCGTGTTATTGACCAGCCGTGAGAGTTCGTGGATGGTGACCGGCAGCCCTTTGAAGCGTTCGGTGAAGGTTTTGAAATGTTGGCGTGCCAGCAGCGTTGTAGGGGCAATTACAGCCACCTGTGAGGAGGAAAAGGCCGCGATGAAAGCGGCACGCAGGGCTATTTCCGTTTTGCCGAAACCGACATCACCGCAGACAAGCCTGTCCATCGGTAGGCCGGAAGCGAAATCATCCATGACTGCCTCGATGCTGTCGAGTTGGTCGTCCGTCTCATCAAAAGCGAAACGGGCGCAGAATTCATCATACAGGCCATCCGGGGCCGTCATGACTTTCCCGTCCCGCAGTTTCCTGGCGGCGGCAATTTTAATGAGTTCATCAGCAATGTCCTTGAGCTTGTTCTTGAGCCTTGCCTTGCGGCCCTGCCACCCGGCACCTCCAAGTTTATCAAGCTGTGTTCCGATGTCATCAGGTCCGTAACGACTCAGCAGTTCAATATTTTCGACGGGCAGAAACAGCCTGTCCTCGTCGCGGTATGTCAGTTTCAGGCAGTCATGCGGTGCGCCGGTCACCGTGACGGTCTCCAGCCCATCAAACCGCGCGACACCGTGGTCTACATGAACCACCAGATCACCGGGCGAAAGACTGGCTGCCTCAGTGAGGAAATTGGCCGCCTTTTTGGATTTTTTGCGCTGAACAAGCCGGTCGCCAAGAACATCCTGTTCAGCAATGAAGCAATAATCCTGTGTTTCAAAGCCGGCTTCCAGTTCGAACACCACGAGCCGGATTCCATTGCCTGCTTTCTCAACCTCCGACCAGCTGTCACAAAGGGTCAGATGGCCGGCACCATGTTCACGTAACAAGCCCTCCAGCCGACTTCTTGCCCCCTCGCTCCAACTGACCAAAATCACGGATTTTCCTGAAGTTGTCAGTTTGTTCAGATGCTCAATAAGTGCTTCAAACACATTGACGCCATCCATGGCCCGTTCAGCGGCGAAATTTCTGCCCTGTCTGATGCCAAAATCATGAACACCATCTTTCTGGCCTTCGGAAAACGGTGTCAACATCAGGCTGTTCGGTCCGCTCGACTTTTTCAGCCAATCGGTCTCATTCAGATAAAGCTGTTCCGGCGGCAGATGATGAATGCGAGATTGTTCATTTCTTTCCGCCAATGTAAAAGCTGCTGTACGGGCCTCGAAGTAATCTGCAATTTGTTCCTGGCGTTCCGCAAATGCATTTTGTGTAAGATGGTCATAAGTTACTAAAGACGCATCAACAAAATCGAAAATCGTTTCCAAAGTTTCATGAAATAGTGGCAGCCATTGCTCCATGCCCTGAAACCGCAGTCCTGCCTTGATGTTTTCATATAGCGGATCCTGATAAGTGACGGCTCCAAAAGTGGAAATATAATTGTGCCTGAAGCGAGCGATGGATTTGTCATCAAGCTGCACCTCGCTCGCACCGACCAGTTCCAATATTGAAACCTGACCAATACTTCTTTGCGTTTCCGGCTCAAAATGCCGGATGGTTTCCAGCGCATCGCCGAAAAAATCGAGTCTGACGGGATGGTCTGACCCGGGCGGGAACAAATCAATAATGCCGCCACGCATGGCGTAATCTCCCGGTTCCATGACCAGGGAGCAGCGGTTATAACCATTTACGGCCAAAAAGTTCAGCAGCCGGTTCGTATCAATGATTTCACCGGGCTTTGTGATAAAGGAAAGATTGCCGATTGTGTCCCTGCAGGGCGTTCGTTGGAGAGCCGCGTTGACGGTTGTGATGACAAGTCTTGGGCTTGACGGTTTTTGGCATAGCCGTGCCATAGCAACCATCCGTCGCGCCACCAGACCCGGATTTGGGCTAATGCGGTCATAGGGAAGACAATCCCAGGCTGGAAACTCGATGATTTCTAGGTCAGGTGCAAAAAATCTGACGGCTTTTGAAAGTGTGTCGAGTGTTTTTGCATCATGTGAAATGTGCAAGACTGCAGCCTGGCTTTCGGCAAAACCTTTTTTACAAAGATCCGCCAAAACCATTGCATCGAAACCCGGCGGAACGCCGGACAGAACGGAAAGCTCCGGCCCTGTCAAACGAATTGGGTTTGTTAGCATGTTCATTTCGGCAGATGCTCTGGCCCGACTAAGTTAGGCCGTCATGTGTCCAAGGCTTAAAAGCTGGTCAAGCAATGGCGAGGACAGTTCCTGCGGCATGTCCTGTCGTCCGGTCGCCCAGGCGAACAAATCCGTATCAGAAAGTTCCAAGATACGCTCGTAATCATCCAGTTGATCGTCAGGTAGATCCGGAAGAACTGTTTCAGCAAATTTTGAAAAGATGATGTCCATTTCCTTGATGCCCCGATGGCAGGAACGGAAGTAAAGTTTTTTGCGTCTGTCATCGAGTTTGGTAAAAAGGTCCTGCATTATGCTCTCCGAGTGGCTTTTTGTTTGGCCTATATATACTTAATTTCCGGTATGAAAAAGAAAAGAAACAAAAATGGGTCAAATCAACACATTGGGTGTATTCTGAGATCATTATTGGAGGTGTGACATCAGACCGAGCATATTAAATAAGCTGTTTGCCGAAACCCAGTCATTAAAAGGTGTGGGTCCGAAAATGGCTGGTATTCTAGACAAATTATGCGGCCCTTCACTTGTGGATTTGTTTTTTCACCTGCCCTCCGGTTTGATTGACCGGAATTACAAACCTTCGATTATATCTGCTGAGGAAGGCAGAATTGCCACTTTTGAAGTTGATGTCGTCAAACATGAGCCTAGCCGAAGGCGCGGTCTGCCCTACCGTGTTCTGTGTCAGGCGAACAGCGGGTATTTGACGCTTGTTTTCTTCAATGCCCGTGCGGATTGGGTTCTGAAAACTCTCCCCATTGGGGCACGTCGCATCATTTCTGGTCGGATTGAAAAATACCGCGACAATCTGCAAATGGTTCATCCGGATCATATTCTGACTGAAAATGAATTTTCTGAACTGCCTGTCATTGAACCGATATATCCGATGACAGCAGGCATAACGACAAAAACCTTCGGCAAAGCCATCCGCCAGGCGCTCAAATATATACAGCCGCTTCCGGAATGGCAGGAGCAAAATTGGTTGGCGCAAAAAGGCTGGAACAGTTGGGCAGAAGCGCTTTTGACGGCTCATGCACCTGCGGGGACTGATGATCTTTTACCCACTGCCTCCGCGCGTCAAAGGCTGGCCTATGATGAATTGCTGGCCAACCAATTGGCGTTGAGCCTTGTCCGTCTGCGGCGGCGCAACAAACCGGGGCGTGAACTCAAGGGAAACGGTACCCTGACGGAAAACATAATCGCCGCTTTGCCGTTTAAACTGACGTCATCACAAAAGCAGGCCTTGACTGAAATACAGGAAGATATGGCCGGCCCACAGAGAATGTTGCGGCTGTTGCAGGGTGATGTCGGCAGCGGCAAGACCATTATTGCATTTTTGGCGATGTTGGGTGCCGTTGAAAATCAGGCACAAGCGGCGATTATGGCGCCAACAGAAATACTTGCCCGGCAGCACGCCGAAACCATAATTCCGTTTTGTGAGTCACTTGGAATTAAGGCGCTGCTTTTGACCGGCCGTGACAAGGGCGCCTCACGCCAAGCCCTGCTAGAACAGATTCGCAACGGTAAAGCAGATATCATTATCGGTACCCATGCTTTGTTTCAGGATGATGTTTTATTCAAGGATTTGGCCATGGTGGTGGTGGATGAGCAGCATCGCTTTGGGGTCAACCAGCGCATGCGTCTGTCCCATAAGGGAGAGGCGACCGATATTCTCGTCATGACCGCTACACCGATCCCGCGCACGCTGACATTGGCTGTCTATGGCGATATGGACGTTTCGCGCATGACTGAAAAGCCCCCTGGCCGCAAACCTGTCGAGACCAGCGTCGTTCCTTTTGAGCGCATGGATGATGTGATTGCGCGTCTTGACCGGCTTTTTGAGGCCGGACAAAGAGCCTATTGGGTTTGTCCTTTGGTGGCTGAGAGTGAACTTGTGGATCTGGCGGCCGCGGAGGAACGGGCGAAAGTGCTGCAAGGCGTTTATGGCGAAAAAGTACGCCTTATTCACGGACAAATGAAGGCGGCTGAAAAAGATGCCGTTATGGAAGCCTTCCAGAAAGGTGAATTTTCTCTGTTGGTGTCAACGACAGTGATTGAGGTCGGGGTGAATGTTCCCGAAGCTACGGTTATGATAATCGAACATGCGGAACGCTTCGGGTTAAGCCAACTGCATCAGTTACGTGGTCGGGTTGGCCGCGGGGCTGAAAAATCATCCTGCGTCCTGATATATAAGGCGCCACTCGGCAAGACCGCTGAAGCGCGGCTGAAAATCATGCGAGAAACCGAAGACGGGTTTTTAATCGCTGAGGAGGATTTGCGTTTGCGGGGTGCCGGAGAGGTTTTGGGGACCCGTCAAAGCGGTCTGCCAACATTCCGAATGGCCAATCTGGAATCGCATGCCCATTTATTACCCGCCATCCATGATGATGCACGCCTCATTCTGGAGCAGGATGCAACTTTGAAAACTGAGCGCGGAAAGGCTTTGCGGCTCCTGCTTTATCTGTTCAGGCGAGATGAAGCGATTAGGCTTATTGAGTCGGGTTAACGTCATTCATTTCCGTACTCAGGCCAGCGGAAATCACAAGCCTTGCCCCCTCTTCAACCGTCAAGTCGAGAATTTTGACATCTTCTTTCGGCAGAAACAGCAGGAATCCTGATGTCGGGTTCGGTGTTGTCGGCAGGAAAATGGCGATTGTCTCCGAGCCTATATGGTCGGCAATCTGGCCTTCAATATCATTGGTCACAAAACCGATGGCCCAAATCCCCTTGCGCGGATACTCAATCAGGGCGACTTGGGAAAATGACCTGTTATCATCAATGGCCGCTTTGAAGATTTGTCTGAGCGCATTGTAAACAGTGCCGATAGCCGGCATCTGGGAGATAATACTGTCGCCTAAGGCCACCAGTCGGCGACCGAAAAAATTTGCTGTGATGGCCCCGGTAACAAACACAATAATCAAGGCCACAATCAAGCCGACACCCGGGATGTCATAGGGAATATACTGTTCTGGCTGAAAACGGGACGGAAGCCAGGGTTTGAACCACCCGTCAAGAATGTCAATCACCCAGCTGAAGAGTAAAAAAGTGAGCCCAATCGGCCCGGTGACGACCAGACCGGTCAGAAAATATGTCCGCAAGACGCCAAAAAAAGTGCGCTGTTTGGGGTCTTGGTTCAAACTGTCAGTAATCGGATCAGCCATGTTCAAAGTTTAGCAAATCAGTCAAGAAAGCCAAGCTCATCATTTGGTGATTTGTTTGAGATAGCGTCTGTACAGCCAAGGCGCGAGGACATGGCGGTAAACCGTCTGGCCGAGCAAATGAATGCCGGGCAGAGCGCAGACTTTTGCAAGAATCCGGAAACGTGGCAACTGCGTCCATAGTAAAATAAACCCATCAAGGCCAATTTTCATGTTGCCATCACGATCTCTCACATGAAACTGCCTTAACAAGGTGGTTTGATTCATATTTGCCGGACAGCTTCCGGATACATCGATGAATTTTATCTTGGCGTTATTTTCCAACGCCAGCTTCTGGTAGAGGGCGACCTCCGGTCCGCAAATGTTGCAAGAGCCGTTATAGTAAACTGTTATGGGTTTTTCCTGGTGCATAGTATCCATATAGGTGACTTAGGATGCCGGGATTAAAAACCTATTCCACGGTTACTGATTTAGCCAGATTACGGGGTTGGTCGACATCTGTCCCTTTTGCAACGGCCGTGTGATAGGCCAATAATTGCAAAGGTACGGCATAAATAATCGGTGCCACCAAATCATCAATCTCCGGTACGGGTAACTGTGCCTGGCAAGTGGTCAAGGCCGCACAATTTTCTTCTGAGCCAATCAGAACAACATGACCTTTTCTGGCAAGCACTTCCTCCACATTGGAGACGGTTTTGCCGGAAATTTTGTCACTGGGCGCAAGCGCGATCACCGGCATTGTCTCGTCAATCAGTGCAATCGATCCGTGTTTCAGTTCTCCTGCCGCAAAGCCTTCTGCATGAATATAGGATATTTCCTTGAGCTTCAAAGCTCCTTCCAGAGCCAGTGCATACATTGTCTGCCGGCCAATATAAATAGCGTTTTCCGCCTTGCTTAAAATATCTTCGGCAATCGTCTCAATGTCGACGTCACGTTTCAGCATATCCCCGACATTCCGAGGCACACTCAGCAGGGTAGCCACTGCAGCGGCTTCGTGTTCCTTTGACAGAAACCCCCTTTGTTTGGCTGCAAAGAGAGACAGACACAGTAAAACCGCAAGTTGACACGTAAACGCTTTGGTCGAGGCCACACCGATTTCAGGACCGGCAAAGGTTTGCAGCGTCATATCTGACTCACGGTCAATCGAGCTTTGCATGACGTTTACGATGGCGAGGGTTTTGACATTATGGGCTTTGCAATAATTTACGGCCGCCAAAGTGTCAGCCGTTTCTCCTGACTGCGAGACAAATACGGCTAGGCTTTTACTGTCCAGCGGTGCTTCGCGGTAGCGGAACTCAGAGGCTATATCAAGGTCAGTTGGTAGACCCGACAGGCGCTCGAACCAGGTTTTGGCAACCATGCCGGCATAGTAGGCGGTCCCACAGGCGATGATGGTGATGCGGTTGATGTCCTTGAAGTCAAACGGCATGTCCGGCAAGGTGATGGCTTCACGGGCACCATCAATATATTGCCCGAAGGTGTTGGAGATGACCTCAGGCTGTTCAAAAATCTCTTTGGCCATAAAATGACGGTGTGTGCCTTTATCAACCATAGTTGTGGACGCATCAACCACGGTCAGAGCGCGTTCCACTTGCTGGCCGTCAGCGGTGAATATCCGCATTGAGGCCGGATTGATTTCCGCCCAGTCTCCATCCTCAAGATAGGTCACCCGGTTGGTCAAAGGCGCCAATGAATAGGCGTCTGAGCCGATATACATTTCTCCTTCACCATGCCCGATGGCCAAGGGTGAGCCTTTGCGGGCGGCAATCATGCGCCCCTCATCACCAGCCAGCAACATGCCAATCGCAAAAGCCCCTTCTAACCGGGAAAAGGTTTTCCCGGCGGCCGTCAGCGCGTCCTTTTCAGTTTCCAGAAACGAGGAAAACAGATGAACAATCACCTCCGTGTCGGTCTGGGTCACAAATACGGCGCCCTGCCCCTCCAGTTCGGCCTTAAGTTCTTTGTAGTTTTCAATAATACCGTTATGAACAACAGCAACTTTTTCATTGGCATGCGGGTGGGCATTATTTGCCGTCGGTTCACCATGTGTCGCCCACCGCGTATGACCGATGCCTATTGTGCCGCTCAAATTGTTCTCATTTAATACGGCCTGGAGATTATTCAGCTTGCCCTCAGCACGCCGGCGGTCAATTCTGCCATTGGCGACGGTTGCAATTCCGGCACTGTCATAGCCGCGATATTCGAGTCGCTTGAGAGCCTCCAAAATCGTTTCGGCTACATTTTCCTGACCGATAATGCCAACAATTCCGCACATGTTAATTCCCTTTGGAGTTTTTGTTCCTGAACTTTGCCGCCCAACCCCGAATTGTTCGGGCCGGTGCTCGTGTTACTGCCAGCGCATCGGCTTCAACTTCACCGCTTAGTACCGAGGAAGAGCCAACATAAGCGCCGTCACCGATCCTGACCGGTGCAATCAAAGAGGAGTTGGAGCCGATAAAGGCCCCTGCCCCGATTTCCGTTTTGTGTTTATTGAAGCCGTCATAATTGCAGGTGATTGTACCGGCGCCGATATTGGCCCCCGCTCCGATCTCAGCGTCACCAATATAGGACAAATGGTTGACTTTGGCATCAAGACCAATTTTCGCTTTTTTGGTTTCAACAAAATTACCGATTTTCACGCCATCCGCCAGTTCCGTGCCCGGCCGCAGTCGGGCATAGGGGCCGATCACGGCATGATTGCCGACCTGGGCCCCTTCCAGATGACTGAAGGCCTTAATCAACGCGCCCGACGCAATGCTGACCCCCGGCCCAAAGACGCAATGAGGTTCTATCACCACATCAGTTTCAATCGTGGTGTCAAAGCTGAAATGGACTGTTTCCGGGGATTGGAGTGTCACGCCGGTATCAAGAAAATGCCGGCGTTGGCGGTTCTGAAAAACGGCTTCGGCTTTAGACAATCCGGCGCGGCTGTCTACACCCATTATGTCATGGACATCGCCAAGAACTAGACCGGTACTGTAGCCGTTCTCAACCGCCAGTTTGACCAGATCAGGCAGATAATACTCACCCTGTGCATTGTTGCTGTTGAGTTGCTCAAGGCATTGATCGAGTATTTCGCGGTCAACGGCCATGGCGCCGCCATTGCACAGGGTAATCTGTCGAAGTTCCTCATCAGCGTCCTTGTGCTCAATGATTTCGACCGGGGTCTGGTTATCTGACAGTAATATTCGACCATAACCCTGCGGGTCTTCAGGCGTGAAACCGAGCACGGTCAGTTGTGCCTTTGATCCGGCAAGTTGTCTCAATGTCTCAGGGCGCATCAATGGTGTATCCCCGAACATGATGACAGCGCGTTTGATGTGCGCCGGTAATGGCATGGCGGCTATGACGGCATCACCGGTTCCATTTTGCTGCTGTTGAATGGCCATAGTGGCTGTGCTGGAGACATGTGTGACAAATGATTTGATGCTCTCCTGCTCCGGTGAAACAACAATAATTGTTTCTGACAAGCCTGCATGTTCTGCGGCGCGCATGACGTGACCCAACATTGGCAGACCGCCGACAGGGTGCAACACCTTTGGCAACGCGGATTTCATGCGGGTCCCCTTGCCGGCGGCAAGAATAATGGACACGGTGTCAGAATGGGACAAATCAGCCTCCTGTAACGGGATATTTCCTGTTTAGAGGGATTTAGAACATTTTAGAAGTCAAAGAATTTTGCGTTTTGTTACGAACCGCTTATGCCGTGAGGCAAGCTTCGTCGACGTCCGACAGGCAGTCACTGCCCTGCATCACTGAGCTTTTCAAGGCACTCGTTTCAGGCAAAAGGTTCAGTGCAAAAAACCGGGCGACCGATATTTTCTTCCTGGTGAAATCACCTTCCATATCGATACAGGCCCGGATTGCACCACGTGCCAGATAATGTCCGCCGGCTGCTAAGCTGAAGAGGCGCTGATAAGCTGTTGCTGCGGCAAGTTTATCAGCCTGAGGTTGTTGTGCGTCAAGCATCCAGTCCGTGCTGTCATTCAAATCCTGTATGGCGCTGTCCAACGCCATCCCGATTTCTCTGACGGCGGGATTACCGTGATTTTTACACTCTTCTGATGTGTCACGGATTTGATTTATGAAAGTGGCGACAACACCGCCATTATCAAGCGGCAATTTGCGTCCGATCAGATCAATCGCCTGAATACCGTTGGTCCCTTCGTAAATTGTCAGGATCCTGGCGTCCCGGACATGTTGGGCGGCGCCGGTTTCTTCAACAAAACCCATTCCCCCATGAACCTGTACGCCGAGAGCCGCCACTTCATTAGCAATGTCTGTGCTGAAGGATTTGGAGATCGGTGTCAGCAGATCATTGAGTGCCTTGGCCTGTGCGTCATTATTCTGGTGCGCGAGATCATGCAGCACACCATTTTCATAGCAGATGGCGCGGGCCGCATCGGTCAGGCTGCGCATGGTCATCAGCATGCGTTTGACATCGGGGTGACCAATAATGGCAATTGGCCCGTCTTCCGGCTTGCTGTCAAAAGCTTTGCTCTGCTTGCGCTCAATGGCAAAATTCGTTGCCAATTGCGTCGCCCTTTCAGCAACGCCAACACCCTGTAAACCAACATGCAGACGAGCATTGTTCATCATTGTGAACATGGCCGCCATGCCTTTGTTTTCAGCCCCGATTAGCCAGCCGATTGCGCCGTCATCCTCGCCATAGGACATGACACAGGTTGGGCTGGCATGAATGCCGAGCTTTTCCTCAAGCCCGATGCATTTAACGTCATTTTGCGCCCCCAATGACCCGTCATCATTGACAAAATATTTCGGGACTAAAAACAGCGAAATTCCCTTGGTGCCCTCAGGCGCTCCGGGCAAGCGGGCAAGCACAAGGTGAATGACATTCTCCGCCATGTTATGGTCACCGTAAGTGATGTAAATTTTTGTGCCTTTGATCCTGTAACTACCGTCACTGACAGGTTCAGCTTTAGTTTTTAAAGCGCCGACATCCGAACCGGCTTGCGGCTCTGTTAGATTCATCGTGCCAGACCATTCCCCGGAAATGATTTTCGGCAAATATTTCGCTTTCATCTCGTCAGAAGCATGTGCGGTCAATGCCTCCACAGCGCCATTGGTCAGCATTGGGCACAGCGTAAAGGCAATATTGGAGTTGAGCATGTCATAAACGGCATTTGACAGCGATAAGGGCAGGCCCTGTCCGCCAAATTCAACCGGCGCGGCCAGGGTCGGCCACCCGCCTTCAACTAGCTGTCTATAGGCATCAACAAAGGCTGGCGGAACAATCACCCCTTCATCCGTCAATTCCGCTTTCTCTTGGTCGCCGGTCCAGCTGATTGGAGCTATGACTTCAGACGTGAACCGTCCCGCTTCTTCAAGAATGGATTGCGCAAGATCTGCATCTATAGTCTCTGAGTTTCCTGCAAAGAGCCGATCAAAACCTGCTTCATGAAACAGGCTGAAGGAAATGTCCCGTACGGGTGCGCGATAGCTCATATTAACCTCTCAATGGATATGATCCTAAATTATTATGTTTTGAGATAAAAAAAAGGGGCCAAATGTCTCAGCCCCTTTTTTAGTACATGACACGGAAATAATCAGGATTTTTTCTCCGCATTCTGTTTTTCTTCCTTGAGTTTGGCCAGGCGACGCTCAAGTGATCTGATCCACCGGAAGGCGTCCGTGGCGACATCATCAAAATCGCCAGCCTTACGGAATGTTTTGATGGCTTCCTCGTATTTTTCAAGCTTGCTTTGGGTAATACCAAGGGTCAGCCAGCTTTCGGCTTCCCGTTTTTTGAGCTTACCCTTGTCCAAACCTTTTTTAAGGTATTTTTCAGCCTGCCCCCAGTCTTCATCTTGAATGTAAGCCTGACCAAGCTGAATGAAGTGTTTACCTGTCTTGGATTTATTTGCGGCATTCAGCAAGGGCTTGCGTGATTTTTTCCATTCACGGGCATGCATCCAGGAATTCGCAAGCAGTTCCCAGTTTTTTTCCGTTCGCTCAATGGACTTATCCTTCAAACCGTCAGCCAGGATCTTTGCGGCCTTGTAAGGATAGTCATTGTAAAGGTAAAGCTGGGCCAATGTGACTTTTTCCTTGCTTGAGGTCAGCATGCCCTGGCGATACATGGACTGCTGGGCTGAAAAGGCTTCTTTTTCTTTGCCAAGTTCGAAGTAAACCGCACCAAGCTGCTGCCAATATTGTTTTTTGCCGGGGAATTTATCAACAACCATCTCAAGCAAAGGTAGAGACTCCTTGTACCGGTCTTGCTGCAACAAAATCGATAGCTTGATTCTGTACCAAGCTTCACGGGGCTCCTCTACCTTGGAAATGGCAATGTCAATGTCCCGCTCCGCGCGTTTCAAATCCTCTTTGATAAGATAAATCTGCGATCTCAAAGCATAGGCTGAAGACCCAGGGTCCTTGGCTGTTTTGAACCATTTGTTCAACAGACGCAGAGCTTTGTTGGTTTGATCTTCGGCCAAATACAACTGAGCCAGATTGAAGGTGATATCATTAATCACATTATCCGGCAAAACGTTCATATTGATGGCACGCTCAAACTCCTGAGCCGCCCGTTTATAATCACCCTTATCGGCCCAAACGGAGGCCATGAATTGTTGAGCGACGCCCTTATCATATGGCTTGGCCTTTGTACTAGCCAAAACATCCTGCAGGATGCGCATGGCAGTTTCATGATCACCATTAGCCAGGGCTTCCTGGGCGTTTAGAATTTTAGAACCGCTGGATTTGCTCAAAGTCTGGGAGCGGCGTGTTTTTGGTTTTTGTTTCTTTTCCTTCTCCTGCGCATAAGCTGATCCTGTTTCAGGGAAAGGTGAGAACACGGGTGCCACCAGCAAACCGGAGGCAAGCCCCATAATTGCAAAGAGTTGAATGGTTTTTTTCATCTGCAGCCTCTTTATTCCGCAATCTGATAAGTGATCAACTGCTGAACACCCGGTCGTGGCACGGCGCGTCCATTGTCGGTTTTGGGTCTGTATTTCCATTTACGCACAGCGTTCATGGCGGACCGGTTGAACATGGTTGGCGGATCCGCCTCAACCACGAAAATATCAACGGCTTGTCCCACAGCATTGATTGTAAATTCAAGCAAGACCCAGCCCTCAATACCGCGTGACAAGGCCCGGTTCGGGTATCTTGGCGGGACACGGACAATCGCCAGAGCATCGCCATCAACGGGTATGTTGGCACCGCCGCCTTGATACATAAAGCTTGTATCCATAGCATTGGCGTCGTCCAGATCAGGCTTGTCGATGCTGTCCAGCTTCGGTGGAGGCGGCGGTTCCTCAGGTTGTTGACGTGTCGGTTTTTTCGGACCGCGATCTTTCGTGTTCACGTCCTCATCGCGCTCAAGCCGGGTCATATCGATGGTAATCTTTGGTCCGGCCTCCTCAATCTCATAGTCCTGACCGGTAATCATGATTTTCATGACCAGGAACAGCACCATTGTCGTCACCAGGGCCAAGCCCCAGGAAACGGCTGATCTGAGTGGAGAGGATAATAGCTTGTTCATCTATTTTTCCTCTGCCGCGATGGAGATTTGTGAGACGCCCCCAAGGCGAATTTGATCCATGACTTCAATCAAAACACCGGTTTCGGAGTCTTTGTCAGCTTGAATAACGGCACCCCCTTGAGGGTTTTCGGCACGCAGGCGTTCAATGTTTGCGCGCACGGCCGCAAGATCAACCTCACGACGGTTGATCCAGACCTCACTGTTGCTGTTAATGGCCACTAAAATGCCGACACGGTTTTGTTTTGAAGCCGTTTCTGCATCCGGTCTGGACACGTCAATGCCGCTTTCTTTCACGAAAGTCGCTGTGACAATGAAAAAGATGAGCATGATGAACACCACGTCCAGCATTGGGGTGATGTCAATATCATTCTCTTCACTATTTGTTAAACGATGTCGGCGCATAGTGCCCTCCCTACATCAAAATAAGTTCGTCTTCGAGTTCCTCAACCACACGTTCAGCCCGGCGTTCCAACACTGTCATAAAGGCAATGCCGGATACAGCCGTCACCAAACCTGCCATTGTCGGCAGTGTGGCTTTTGAGATACCCGCGGCCATGGCTCGGGCATTGCCCGAACCTGTAATGGCCATGACGTCAAACACCTCAACCATACCGGTTACGGTTCCAACCAGCCCCAGCAGGGGTGCCAAGGCTACCAGCGCCTTGATGAAACCGATATTCCGGTAAGCTCCGCCCCGGGCGACAGATATCAGCTGTTCCCGGATGCGGTGGGCATGCCAGGATTTGTGATCAGATCTGGCATTCCATTGTTGAAGTGTATCAATTTCCAGCTGTTTGAACGCCGTGCGGTAATAGGCAAAACGTTCATAAACCAGTCCGAGAAGGACGATGTTGACCAGCATAATGACGACCAACACATTACCGCCCATCTCCAAGAAGTCACGCACACCGCGTATTGACTCGAACGGGTTAAGAAACAGCCAGATGATCTCGCTGAATTCCATAAGACTCTCCTAACGGCTGCCTTGTGTTTCAGCATGCGCTGCAATCAGACCTGTTGCCTGCTCCTCAAGCACCTGCACCACCTCTTTCGAGCGGGTGGAGGCAATGGAGTGAAGCAACAGTGTCGGAATAGCGACAACCAGACCAAGAACCGTCGTCATCAGAGCCTGCGAAATACCGCCGGCCATCAGCTTCGGATCACCCGTGCCGAACAGAGTGATTGCCTGGAAGGTCAAAATCATACCCGTCACGGTCCCCAGCAGCCCAAGCAATGGGGCGACACCGGAAATCAGCTTGATGGTGCTTAGCCCCCGTTCAAGGGCAGGCATTTCTTTCAAAATGGCGTCATCCAGCTTCAGTTCAAGGGTCTCAACATCAACGCCACGATTGGCTGAATAGGCCTCCCAGACGCGTCCAAGTGGATTGTCGCCCTGCAGATTGCCGCTTTCCAGCATATTATTGATGGAACGGCCCAAACGGGTCAGGGTCAAAATACGCTCAAACGCCATCAAGACACCAATGATACCAAGGGATATGATGACATAACCGACAAGACCACCCTGACCGATACGCTCGGACAGGTTAGGCGTTTGCAGGAACAGTTCCAGAATGGCACCACGTGACGGGTCCACCACACCGGCGGTCAGTTCACCGGCGGATGCGGATGTCAGAGCATCAGCACCGTCAAGGAAGCGTGCCGGCGGCTGGCGGCCGAGTGTCGTAAAGCGGCCCTCTCCGCTGTAACGCAGGAAGCCTTGATCTTCAGAGATGGCTGAGAACGGCCCGACACGCGTAATCAGAGACGGCTGGGCTGAACCATCTTGAGCGACAATCTTGCCCTCAAAAGTTTTGACTTCACCCTGTGCGGTCATTTCACGTTGCAGTTCAAACCACAATCCCTCAAGCTGCTTCATGGACGGCAGACCTTTGGTCTTGGACAATTCCTCAAGGAATGCCCCGCGACCCGGCAATTCACCGGAAATAATTGAAGAGTCAACCTGTGCTTTGGTTTCGCCGGCAACCTGACGGACAATACCGAACAGTTCCCCGAAGACGCCAAGGCGTTCCTGCAAAAGACCTTCAAGCTCAGCAAGCTTGAGTTCATTTTCATTAAACTCCTGCTCAAGGCGCTCTGAACGGGCCTCTTCACGCTTAATCGCGTTGTTGGTCCGGTTCAGAAGGTTTTGTTGCTGGTCACGGTTTTTCAGAAATGCCGCTTCCCGACGCTTGTTATCAGCATTGTCGGTGACGCGGCCTTGTTTGACACGCTCAAGCAGCTGTATGAGGCTGATGCCTTCATCGGCTGGCTTTTTTGTCTCAGCCGCATCCTGGGCCAAAACTGGTGTGAATGAAAGTGATGTGGCGAGAAACGCCGTTACAAAGAGATTGCGTAACATCTTAGTTTCCTCCCTTCGGAGCAAATACAGGAACAGTCAGGAGGTTCGGAGCTGCTTGCTCTTTGGCGATACGGAAAGCCGTATTGATTTCAGAGTCAAAATCACCGTTAAGGTCAACCCAACCACCGGCATCACGGCTCCAGACTGCGCTGTCCTCACGGTCGAGTGTCTGATAAAGCCAGACGACACGTCCCAGACGCAGGAAGTTGACTGTTTTTTCTTGTCCATCAACGGTCAACTGCCCTTCATATGCTTCAATGGTACGGCCATATTCATTTTCAATTTCGAAGGCCTCGAGGATTTTGCGATATTTCTCGGCCGGGTTTGCGTCCGAGCGGTCCATGAGGGCCCGCAGGCGTTGCACGCGGGCACGACGCTCATCAATCAGGAATGGTGTGTCCAGCTCAACAAAAGCTTCGATTCCATCAATCATGCGGAACATGTGCGGGATGATAGAACGGTCAATGGATGTCACGTCTTCAATTTGCTGACGGATGCTCACCATTTCCGCTTTCTGCGCCTTAATCAGCTTTTCGAGCTGGTCATTATATTCACGAAGTGCCTCAAGTTGGGCGACTGCAACACGATATTCGCCGACAAGCTCAGTCGTCTTATCGTCATATTTGTTGATCACTTTTTGAGATTTGACCCCGTCATTCACAGAAGCTTGCGCAACCTGCTTGATGTCAGAGAGAGTATTTGTCTGTGAAACAGCATCAATGGTTGATGCCAGCATAACAACGCCAAGGAATGATAAAGCTATTCCTCCACGCAAAATAACGGTCATAAGACCAGAATAGGCCATCGGCATATTGAACCCCTCGCCATGGTTGATAGAAGCCTCTTATCCTAGCAGACTTGAGGCATGACATAAGGGAACTTACTATTAAAGATTTAGGAAAATCAAGGCGGGATTTGGAATTTTAACCAATGTATGAGTTTTTTAAGACGTAATTGTTTTCCATAGCCCTGTTATGCACAAGAATATTGCCTGGAAACCGGTATATTACCTGGCCTTATCAGTGTTTTTTTCGAATTCACGCAAGACTTTGGTCACAGACTCGTTTTGAAGAGATCAGGGAGTCATCCGGACTGAAAATTTGGCGTAAATCGCGGCAAAACTGAAAGAAATGGTGAGCCCGGCAGGAATCGAACCTGCGACCCACTGATTAAAAGTCAGTTGCTCTACCAACTGAGCTACGGGCCCACTGGCGTCTTCTTAACTTTTCCACTGAGTCAATGCAAGTGCAAAACAGACATGCGACAAAAATGCGTTTAATCATGTTGGCAACTGACAAAGAGCATTGCCTTGGAGATAAATTATGTCATGCTTTAAAGGCACTAGACAATTTGGAGGGAAAGATATGACGTTATCGCTGACAGGGCTTGCGACCTTATTCATCATCGCCGTTTATTTTTGGACATTGATGCAAACCGGCATGGCACGGGGGAAATATAATATCCAGGCCCCCGCGGTTTCAGGCAATCCAGATTTTGAGCGCGTTTTTCGTGTCCAGAACAACACCCTCGAACAGATAGTTTTGTTTGTCCCGGTCCTATGGGTTTTTGCATTGTTCTACCCACATGGGAATGGAGATTGCATCGCCGCCGTGACAGGGTTTGTGTTCGGTGTGAGTCGAATCATTTATGCGCTGGGCTATTATAATGAAGCCGGCAAGAGAACCACCGGGTTCATGATCGGTTTCGTGACATTCATAGCCACTTTTATGGGTGCCCTTTACGGCGTGATTGCAAGTTTAGGCTAAGATGGGCCGACCAGCTTACGAAAGCTGATTTCAGGCGAGTGGATCAATGTCACCCTGCGACATGCGTTCATAAAAATTTTTTCTGAATTGTGAAAATGTTCCCGCTTCAATGGCATCGCGCATCTGTTGCATCAGTTGCTGGTAAAAGTGAAGATTGTTCCAGGTCAACAACATGGATCCGAGCAGTTCGCCGCATCGGAACAGATGATGGAGATATGCACGCGAATAGCGTGACGCGGCCTCACAAAGGCTGTTTGTATCCAAAGGTCTGTTATCAGCCGCATGTCGGGCATTGCGTAAATTCACCTTGCCGCGCCATGTATAGGCCAGCCCATGACGCCCGGCACGGGTCGGCATGACACAGTCAAACATGTCAATACCGCGTGCAACAGCCTCTACGAGATCTTCCGGTGTGCCGACACCCATCAAATAACGTGGCTTGGTTTTTGGCAGAGCAGGTGTTGTAAAGTCCAGAACCCGACACATTTCCTCATGCCCCTCACCGACGGCCAAACCGCCAACCGCATAACCATCAAATCCGATATCGGTTAAGTTTTGAATGCTTTGGCGGCGCAAATCCTCATACACACCGCCTTGAACAATGCCGAACAGGGCATCCCCCTCGCCTTTATCATAAGTGATGAATGCCTGTTTCGAGCGTTCCGCCCAGCGCATGGACAACTGCATAGAGGCATCCGCCTGCTCATGCGTGGCGGGAAATGGGGTGCATTCATCAAGCACCATACGGATATTGGCTCCCAGCAAGGTTTGGATTTCGATGCTGCGTTCTGGCGTCAGCATGTATTTTTTGCCGTCAATATGGCTTTGGAAGTTGACGCCCTCCTCGGTCATGTTACGTAATTTAGACAGGGACATGACCTGAAATCCGCCGCTATCGGTCAGTATTGGGCCGTCCCACTGCATAAAATGATGAAGACCGCCCAGAGCGGCAACCTCTTCCGCACCCGGGCGCAGCATGAGGTGGTAAGTGTTACCCAACACAATGTCTGCACCCAAATCGCGGACTTGATCGGGATACATAGCCTTGACGGTACCGGCAGTGCCAACCGGCATAAAGGCCGGAGTTCGGATGATACCACGCGGCGTGGTGATATCCCCGCGTCTTGCGTCTCCGTCGGTTTTTAACAGTTTAAAATCCATTCTGCCTAATTGCCCTGCTAAGTGTCCTGCAAGTCCAACAAACAACCATCGCCATATGAATAAAACCTATAGCCCGAAGCCACGGCATGCGCATAGGCCTTTTTCATTGTTTCAAGACCGGAAAAAGCGGAAACCAGCATAAACAGGGTCGATTTGGGGAGATGGAAATTGGTCATCAGTCGGTCGGCGATTTTGAACTCATACCCCGGCGAAATGAATATGTCCGTATCACCGGAAAATGGTTCAATATGTCCTTTCGAAGTGGCTGCACTTTCAACCAAACGCAAAGATGTTGTTCCAACACAGGTGACACTGCGCCCACTCGACAATGTTGCATTAATCAGGTCCGCGGTTGCCTGACTGACTTCGCCCCATTCACTATGCATTTTGTGGTTGCTGATGTCCTCAACCTTAACCGGTAAAAAAGTGCCGGGCCCGACATGCAACGTCACTTCGGCAAGCTTCACCCCGGACGTGAGCAATTTTCTCATCAAATCCGGTGTAAAATGCAGGCCAGCTGTCGGGGCGGCAACAGCACCATCATGTTCGGCAAACATGGTCTGGTAATCATCCAGATCTTGCGCATCTGGCTTGCGTTTCGCCGCTATGTAGGGTGGCAGGGGCATGGCGCCGTTCTCAATGAGAGCCTGTTCCATCTGCCCCGGCTGAACATCAAAGATAATCTCTGCGGCACCGTCTACCCTGGACAAAACCTCGGCTTTCATGCTCTTAAAGATCAGAACGTCGCCGGGTTTAACCCGTTTTGCAGGTTTTAAAAGCGCCTGCCACCGGGTTGCCTCAATTTGTTCCGTCAGGGTAAGTTCAATGCGGGCACCGGACGCACCGGGCCTGTGGCGCTCTGCTTCTAGCCGCGCTGGGATCACCTTTGTGTTGTTGACGACAATCAGGTCTCCGGCGCTAAAAAATGTCGGCAAATCCCGAATGATATGATCAGTTAACCTGCCGGATTTGGAAACATGTAAAAGCCGAGCTGCGTCCCGCGGGTTGGCCGGACGCAGCGCAATGTTTTCATCAGGCAGGTCAAAGTCAAATGCCTCGACCTGCATCGGGCTTATTCGCCCTCTTCAAGTTTCATGGAGATAATCTTATCCGGGTCCGCCGGCGGCTCACCGCGTGTGATGTTGTCGACAAATTCCATGCCCTCAACGACTTCACCCCAGACCGTATATTGCCGATTGAGAAACTGAGCGTCCTCAAAGCAGATGAAAAACTGGCTGTTGGCGCTATCCGGATGTTGAGATCGAGCCATGCCAAGCACGCCGCGGACAAAAGGTTCATTGCTGAATTCTGCGCGCAGGTCCGGATATTCCGACCCGCCCATGCCGGTGCCGGTCGGGTCACCGGTTTGTGCCATGAAACCATCAATCACGCGGTGAAAGATGATGCCGTCATAAAACCCTTCGGCAGCGAGTTTTTTGATGTGTGTAACATGGTTGGGTGCCAGATCCGGGCGCAATTTGATCTTGACTGTGCCGTCTTTGAGTTCGAGCAGCATGATTTCCTCCTTACTGGACGCAAATTGTGACTTCAATGAGGCTTGAGCGTATACCGCTGGCGCACCCGACACAAACGTAAATAGCATAAAAATTGAAATGAAGTTTCTGAACTGAAATTTCTTGATGTTATTAATCATTTTATTCCCGTAAATTATTGGCTTATCTATATTTATCTTTGATTGTATCTAGAATTTCTGAAGGTACAAATGGGCTGAAATCCCCCCCCATTTCAGCAATTTGACGAACCAATGTTGAAGATACCTGTGCCACTTCCGGCGCCGAAGCCATACAGATGGTTTCTACATCATTGGACATTTTCCGGTTCATGGCACTCATTTGCGCCTCATAATCAAAATCAACGCCATTTCTCAGCCCCCTGATAATCAGTCGGGCATCATGCTTTTGAGCAGCGTCGACCAAAAGGCCCTCAAATGAAACGATTTCCAGAACACAGCCGGATGTTTGGGCATGTGCCTGAAGGCACCGGCTTAACATGTTGCTGCGCGCATCAACTGAAAAATGGGCATTCTTACCTGCATTGACACCGATGCCCACTACCAATCTGTCCAAAAAGGCCATGGCGCGCTTGAGTACATCCACATGCCCAACAGTGGGCGGATCAAAACTGCCTGGATAAAAGCCGGAAAGCATAATCAGTCATCCTCGGTTGCATCTGGGGTGTCGGGAGCATCCGGTGTTCCAGCCCCATCGTCAGGCTTCACATTACCCCCGCTTTCGTCACCGTCAAGGGTTTCTGATATAACGTCTTGCTCCTGATCGTCATCACTGGCCTCATCACCAAGGCGGATGACGGAAACCACGCGCGCATCTTCTTCCGTTTTGAAGATTGTGACACCCTGTGTATTTCGGCCGGCCACGCGCACATCCTGAACTGGTGTACGGATCAAGGTGCCGCTGTTGGTCACCAGCATGATCTGATCATCATCCTCGACCGGGAAAGAGGCTATCAACGGACCGTTGCGGTCTGTGACTGTCATGGCAATGATGCCTTTCCCGCCGCGCTTTGATACGCGGTATTCAAAGGCTGAAGAGCGTTTCCCGTAGCCGTTTTCACTTATGGTCAGCAAGAACTGCTCACGGGCCCCCATTTCGGCATAGCGCTCGGGGCTCAAAGTGGCCTCTTCGTCCGTTTCCATATCATCCGTCACGTCCTGGACTTCTTCGACCTCGCCATCTGTTGCACGACGCAGCATGGCGGCTTGTTTGAGATAGGAGTTGCGCTCCGCCGGTGTGGCATTGCTGTGACGCAGTATCGCCATAGAAATGGTTTCATCACCTTCAGCCATTTTGACACCGCGCACGCCGGTGGAATTCCGGCTGCGGAAGACCCGGACATCCGTGACCGGGAACCGGATGCAGCGCCCGACATTTGTGGTCAGAAGCACATCGTCCTCTTCGGTACACATCTGTACGCCAATGATTTCCTCGCCGTCATCCGGCTTCATGGCGATTTTTCCGGCCTTGTTCACATTGGTGAAATCCGAGAGTTCATTGCGACGAACATTGCCGTATGAAGTCGCGAACATGACATGGAAATCTGACCAACTCTCCTCATCTTTCGGCAGGGCCATGATGGCATTGACGGTTTCGCCCTCTTTCAGGGGCAGAAGATTAATCATCGCTTTGCCTCGCGATTGCGGACTGCCGGCCGGAAGTTTCCAGACTTTAAGTTTGTAAACCATCCCCAATGTCGAGAAGAACAGAACCGGCTGATGTGTGTTGGCGACAAATATGCGGGTAACAAAATCCTCTTCCTTGGTCGACATGCCGGATCGACCCTTACCGCCGCGTTTTTGCGCACGATAGGTCGAGAGTGGTACCCGCTTGATATAGCCGGCATGCGAGACCGTGACGACCATATCCTCCTGTGGAATGAGGTCTTCATCATCGACATCGGCCTCATCCTCAATGATTTCGGTTCTGCGTGGAGTGGCAAATTCATCACGAACTTCAACCAGTTCGGTGGAGATGATGTCCATGACCCGTTCACGGCTGCGTAAAATTCCGAGCAGGTCTTCAATCAAACTGCCCAGTTCACCAAGCTCTTCTGCGATTTCGTCCCGTCCCATGGCGGTCAGGCGCTGTAGACGCAATTCCAAAATCGCCTTGGCCTGGGCCTCGCTGAGGTGAATTGTGCCGTCTTCCTGCAATTTGTGACGCGGATCGTCAATCAGACGGATCAAATCAGCCACATCACTGGCTTTCCAAGCCTTGGTCATCAGTTGTTCCCGCGCCGCTTGCGGAGACGGCGCCTTACGAATGAGCGCGATAACCTCGTCAATATTGGCGACCGCAATGGCGAGACCAACAAGGACATGGGCGCGGTCACGGGCCTTGTTCAGGTCAAATTTTGACCGCCGCGTGACAACTTCTTCACGGAAGCTAATAAATGCCTGCAGAATGCGGCGAATGTTCATCTGCTCGGGCTTACCGCTGTTCAGGGCCAACATGTTGGCGCCGAAACTGGTTTGCAGGGATGAAAATTTGTAAAGCTGGTTCAGCACCACCTCACCTACAGCATCCTTTTTCAGCTCCACAACAATGCGCATGCCGTCACGGTCGGACTCGTCACGAATGTCGGAAATCCCTTCAATCACCTTGTCACGCACCAATTCCGCTATTTTTTCAATCATTGTGGTTTTGTTGACCTGGTAAGGAATTTCGGTAACAACAATCGCATATCTGTCTTTGCGGATTTCCTCAATCTCCGCGCGCCCCCGCATGACAATGGAACCGCGACCCGTCATCCCCGCGGAGAGGGAACCGCGACGACCAAGAATTTGGCCTCCGGTCGGGAAGTCTGGCCCGGGCACAATGGCGCAGATTTCCTCATCAGTGGTCTCCGGCGCTTCAATCAGTTTTAAAGTCGCCTCAATCAGCTCTCCCAAATTATGCGGCGGAATATTGGTAGCCATACCGACGGCGATGCCGTTGGCGCCATTGACCAGGAGGTTCGGGTAACGTGCCGGCAAAACAACCGGTTCCCGCTCAGAATTGTCGTAATTGTCCTGAAAGTTGACGGTGTCTTTTTCAATGTCCTGCAGGAGAGAATGGGCCGTCTTATCCATCCGAACTTCGGTGTAACGCATGGCCGCCGCCGGGTCACCGTCAATGGAGCCGAAATTACCCTGCCCATCGAGCAGCGGCATCCGCATGGAAAAATCCTGTGCCATCCGCACCAGCGCGTCATAGATAGATTGGTCGCCATGCGGGTGATATTTACCAATGACATCGCCGACGACACGGGCGGATTTGCGGTACGGCTTATTGTAGTCATAACCGTTTTCATTCATGGAAAACAGAATGCGGCGGTGGACAGGCTTTAAACCATCTCTGACATCCGGCAAAGCGCGGCTGACAATTACACTCATGGCGTAATCGAGATAGCTGGCCTTCATCTCCTCTTCAATATCTATGGGAGAAACGTCAAACTCCGGTGTCAGCCCCCCTGCTCCGGCCGGTGGCGGGTCGGATTGGCCTCCACCCCCCGTTCCGTCCATTTCGCCGGTCGACTGAACAGATACTTGTTCTTGGCTTTCAGTATTGTCGGCTTCGTTGTCAGTTTTATTGTCAGTTTCGTCGGCCAAAATACACCTTTCCACGCAGACCTGCTCAGCTTCATTACAAGCTTATAAAGCAGTTATTTAATATAGCATTTTCAGGCGATGAGTCGCAACTTACACAAACAAAAACATCACCCCTTGGGGATGATGTTTTACTTATATAAAACAATGCCTTATATGTTTTTTAAAAGGGAATTTCATCATCCATACCCCCACCTGCTGGTGGGGTGGCATCGCCGGACAAAGACGGCGCCGGCGCCGGCCCGGATGCGAAGCTGTCACCGCCGCTATTGCGGCTGTCGAGCATGGTCAGGTTCCCGCCATACCCCTGTAAAACCACCTCGGTCGTATATTTATCCACTCCGTTTTGATCCTGCCATTTGCGGGTCTGGAGTTGGCCCTCAACATAAATTTTGGAGCCTTTACGCAGATATTGTTCAGCAATACGGGCTAGCCCGTCATTAAAAATGACAATGCGGTGCCATTCAGTCTTTTCGCGGCGTTCTCCGGTATTTTTGTCCTTCCAGCTTTCACTGGTCGCCAAACTCAGATTGCAGACCGGGCGCCCATCCTTGGTGCTGCGGATTTCCGGGTCGGCACCTAGATTGCCGACGAGGATGACTTTATTGATGGATCCTGCCATTTTTATCTCCTTAACTTGCCTCACCCTAGGGGAGGATTCTGTGTCCCGCTATTATTTTTTGACCACGATGCGTTACCAGCCTGCTCATGCTATTTAATTTTGTGGACAACTTCTATGTTCTTCTTATGTTCACATAACCTCAATTGTAATTCAAGCGAAATCAAAGCCCTGCTCATACGGCTTTGCCAAACACAATCGGCGTGCTATTTCATCACTAGGAGAAGGCGAATTATGAGCACCAAAAAGAAAATCCTGCCACAGGCCAAGAAAATCAAAGTTTCCGGTGCACGTGAACACAACCTTAAAAACATCAGTGTAGAACTGCCGCGAGATGAATTGATTGTCATTACGGGCCTGTCCGGTTCAGGAAAATCTTCGTTGGCGTTTGACACGATTTATGCCGAGGGCCAAAGGCGATATGTCGAAAGCCTGTCGGCTTATGCCCGGCAATTTCTGGAAATGATGCAAAAGCCGGATGTTGACCAGATCGACGGTCTCAGCCCGGCCATTTCCATTGAGCAGAAAACCACCTCAAAAAACCCACGCTCGACGGTTGGGACGGTTACCGAAATCTATGATTATCTGCGCCTGCTTTTCGCCCGCATCGGTATCCCCTACTCACCGACCACTGGCCTGCCGATTGAGAGTCAGACGGTGTCACAAATGGTTGACCGGATCATGGCCCTTGAGGACGGCACACGACTGTATCTGTTGGCGCCGATTGTCCGGGACCGTAAGGGGGAATACCGCAAGGATTTTGCTGAACTGCAAAAGCGCGGCTTCCAGAGGGTGAAGGTTGACGGCACCTATTATGAAATCACCGAGGTGCCGGCCCTAGACAAGAAATTCAAGCATGACATTGATGTCGTGGTTGACCGGATTGTCGTCAAACCGGATCTCGGTAATCGTGTGGCAGACAGTCTGGAAATCGCCCTTACTCTTACTGATGGTCTGGCGGTGGCTGAATTCGCCGACAGTAAAGGTGAGGAGACGCCGGACCGGCTGACCTTTTCAGCCAATTTTGCCTGCCCGGTATCAGGTTTTACGATTGACGAAATCGAGCCGCGGCTGTTTTCCTTCAACAATCCTGTGGGCGCCTGTTCCGCATGCGACGGCCTGGGAACACAGTTTTTCATCAATCCGGAAGCGATTGTTCCGGATGGCGGACTTTCCCTGCGCAAGGGAGCGATTGTCCCCTGGGCCAAAACCGGCACATCATCGCCTTATTTCACACAAACGCTTGAAAGCCTGGCTCAACAATACGGGTTTTCAATGGAAGTGCCCTGGCACAAGCTTGACGCGGCGGTCCAACAACTCATCCTGTTCGGCACTGCTGATGAGATCGTTACGTTCACCTATGATGACGGCATGCGCAGCTTTAAGACCAAAAAACCGTTTGAGGGTGTGGTCGGCAATCTCGAACGGCGCTACCGCGAAACTGACAGTTCCTGGATCCGTGAGGAGATTGAAAAATTCCAGTCCAAGACCGATTGCGAAAAATGCGGAGGCTACCGCCTGAAAGAAGAGGCCTTGTGCATCAAGCTCGCTGATCACCATATCGGTCAGGTGACGGAAATGTCGATCCGTGACGCCAATGCATGGTTTCACGATCTGGACAAGCAATTAACCAAGAAACAGAAGGATATCGCCGGACGGATTTTGAAGGAAATCAAAGACCGGCTGTCTTTCCTGAATGATGTCGGTCTGGATTATCTGTCCATGTCCCGGACATCAGGCACCTTGTCCGGTGGCGAAAGCCAACGTATTCGGCTGGCCTCGCAGATCGGTTCCGGTCTCACCGGCGTTTTGTACGTTCTGGATGAACCCTCCATCGGCTTACATCAACGCGACAATGACCGCCTGCTGGAGACCCTGACCCGACTGCGGGACCTCGGCAATACGGTGATTGTTGTCGAGCATGACGAGGATGCCATCCGGACGGCGGACTATGTTCTGGATATCGGTCCGGGTGCCGGTGTTCATGGCGGCGAGGTCATTGCCAAGGGGTCGCCCGAACAAATCATGAAATCGAAAAAAAGCCTGACGGGAAAATATCTGACCGGGGAGATGAGTGTCCCCATTCCTGCCAAGAGAAGGCCAAAAACAAAGCGCCGTCTGGAACTTGTCGAAGCGACCGGCAATAATCTTAAAAATGTGTCGGCGGAAATCCCGCTGGGCACTTTCACCTGCGTCACCGGCGTATCCGGCGGCGGGAAGTCAACCATGCTGCTCGACACGATTTACAAAGCAATTGCCCGCAAGCTCAACAATGCCCGCGACCTGCCGGCGCCGCACAAGGAAATCAAGGGTGTTGAGAACCTTGATAAGGTGATTGACATTGACCAGTCCCCGATTGGCCGCACACCGCGCTCCAATCCCGCCACCTATACCGGCGCCTTTACCCCGATACGCGAATGGTTCGCAGGACTGCCGGAAGCGAAAATGCGCGGCTACAAGCCCGGACGCTTTTCCTTCAATGTCAAGGGTGGGCGCTGTGAAGCCTGTCAGGGCGACGGGGTTATCAAGATTGAAATGCACTTTCTGCCGGATGTTTATGTCGAATGCGATGCCTGCCACGGCAAACGCTATAACCGCGAAACACTGGAAATCCGGTTCAAAGACAAGAACATTTCCGATGTTCTGGAAATGACCGTTGATGAG
Source organism: Parvibaculales bacterium (assembly GCA_049889415.1). Taxonomy (GTDB): domain Bacteria; phylum Pseudomonadota; class Alphaproteobacteria; order RS24; family RS24; genus JAYQKL01. Next base: position 187,376 of record JBMHDL010000003.1, read on the forward strand.
GCGGCGGATTTCTTCAAGGCCGTTCCGTCGATCCGCGATAAAATGGTGACACTACAGCGCGTCGGGCTGGGTTACATCAAGGTCGGTCAGCAGGCCACCACTCTGTCCGGTGGTGAGGCGCAACGCGTTAAGCTGGCCAAGGAACTGTCCAAGCGGGCCACAGGGCGCACGCTGTATATTCTTGATGAGCCGACGACGGGTCTGCATTTCCATGATGTCGCCAAACTGTTAGAGGTGTTGCATGAGTTGGTGGATACCGGCAATACGGTGACGGTGATTGAACACAATCTGGAGGTCATCAAGACGGCGGACTGGATTATTGACCTTGGTCCGAATGGCGGCGATGGTGGCGGGGAAATTGTCGCCTGCGGCACACCTGAAGATGTCGCCGCTGAAAAACGCAGCTATACCGGGCAATATCTCGCGAAAATGCTAAAACCGCGCAAACCGACACGCACTGCGGCAGAATAAATCTTTTCTCTGTCTTATGTTTTGTGTATCAGTCAGCCTATGAGTGAGAATATGAGCATGACAAAAACTGACAGTAAACTGCACATCATCGGTGGCGGCTTGGCTGGCTCAGAGGCGGCGCATCAGGCGGCCTTGATGGGTGTGCCGGTGGTGCTTCATGAAATGCGGCCGCACCGCAAAACCGATGCACATGTGACAGAGGGTCTGGCAGAGCTGGTCTGCTCCAATTCCTTCCGCTCGGATGACTCTGATACCAACGCCGTCGGTCTGTTGCATGAGGAATTGCGCCGTGAGAACAGCTTGATCATGGCTTGCGCTGATACGCATCAGGTCCCTGCCGGCGGTGCGCTGGCGGTTGACCGTGAGGGATTCTCACAAAGTGTGACCGACGCGCTTGAAGCCAACCCATTGGTGGACATTCGGCGGGAAGAGGTGACGTCCATTCCCACCGACTGGGATCAGGTGATTGTCGCCACCGGCCCCCTCACCTCACCGGGCTTGTCGGATCATATTTCCTCGCTAACCGGTGACGATAAGCTGGCTTTTTTTGACGCCATTGCCCCGATTGTCTATCGCGACAGCATCAATATGGATGTGTGCTGGGAGCAGTCCCGTTATGACAAAACCGGACCGGGTGGAACCGGCAAGGATTACATCAACTGCCCGATGAGTGAGGCACAATACAATGCGTTCATTGATGCTTTGCTGGCCTCTGATACTGCTGATTTCAAGGAATGGGAAAAAGACACACCTTATTTCAACGGGTGCCTGCCAATTGAAGTGATGGCGGCACGCGGGCGTGAAACGCTTCGACACGGGCCGATGAAACCGAAAGGCCTGACCAATGCCCATCAGCCGGACATCAAACCATATGCAGTTGTACAATTGCGTCAGGATAATGCCCTGGGCACGCTCTACAATATTGTTGGGTTCCAGACAAAACTGAAATATGGCGCTCAGGCAGACGTGCTGAAACTTATTCCCGGACTGGAAGAGGCCCGATTTGCACGTTTGGGGGGCATGCACCGCAACACATTTCTAAATTCCCCAAGTCTTCTCAGTCCTGATTTGCGACTTATAAATGCCCCCAAATTACGTTTTGCCGGACAAATTACCGGTGTTGAAGGGTATGTGGAAAGCACAGCCATAGGTCTGTTGGCCGGGCGGTTCGCGGCGGCGGACATGCTGGGAAAAGAATTTCCCTCTCCACCGGAAACGACTGCTTTTGGTGCTTTGCTGGCACACATTACCGTCAATGCTGACAGCAGCACCTTTCAGCCAATGAACATCAATTTCGGATTGATGCCGGATATGCCGCCAGTAACCCCTGACATGCTGATAAATGATGACGGCAAGCGATTAAAGGGCAAAGCCAGGCATCAAGCCAAAAAAACCGCTAGAAAAATCGGCTTTACCAGTCGCGCCAAGACCGATTTTGCCTCATGGCAAGAAACTTTGAGCACAAACAGCAATTAAATTTTTGCAGTGACAGCCATTTTCAGAAGGCTGACGTGATAGGACAAGAGGCTTTTACGTTTTGGAAAAGCCTGTGCCTGACGTCTGGCAAGACCGACCGGCATAAAAACAGCTATGAGGCTCACCCTTAGTCGCCGGCTGAGGGTGTTGAAACGATGACAGGCCTGCTCGAGTAGAGCCGCAGCAGTTTTGACCTGTCCGGCATCCGCTCCTGATAACCGCATCAATTCAAAACCCTTGCCGGCCGTGTCGAGCAGCACGGTATCACAGTCTACTTCGATGGCCTGGCAGGACAAATGCATCAAAGCCACCCCTGCCATTTCCGCCTCTTGTTCGGCGCTCAGGTCATCAGACAAGGCTTGATCACGACTATCGACCAATCGCTTCATCAATTGTGGGTTTTGAGGGTAAGCCTTAAGTGCCTGCGCAATAGGAACACCATCTCTGGCATTTTTTGAGGGATCTTCAATCATGTCCCGCCACCATTGCAGCCGGATATGCCCCAACATCGGCTCACTCACGTCAAAGGGAATACTAGAAATTTCCGCATAGGCTTTATAAAGGGTCAAAATGCGCGGGCGAAATTGAGCCGACACGAACAGGTGGCAGAGAAACAAATCACCATCCTGCCGCCGCAATTCCTGAGTCATTATGTCGTCATTCTCGCTCATGACGTTAACCTAAGGCGTTTTAACAAAAGAAAAAGGCCGCCCAGTCGGGACGGCCCTTTCCGGTTATAGCATCTGTCTCTTACAGACCGAGATTTTGCGCTGCGACCATGCAGTACAACATCGGAATGGATAACATCGTGTTGGTCCGCGAAAACAGCATTGCTGTCCGCGCCGAGGCTGCTTTGCTGTCAGCGTCCGCTTCGACAATGCCCAATGCGCGTTTTTGGTTCGGCCAAATCACAAACCAGACATTGAACCACATAACAAGACCAAGCCACATGCCAATACCGATGACCGTATTTTCAAGTGTCAGAGCTGAAACCAGGTAGCCATTGGCGTGTGCAAGCAGCAGACCGGAGCCCATGGTAAACATAGCGCCCCAACGGAACCACCACAGGGCGGCCGGGGCGATCACTTTGCCTATGGCAGGCTTTTGATCGTCAGGAATATTCGGCATGTTCGGAATCTGAACGAAGTTGAAATAGTACAGCAAGCCGATCCACATAATGCCGCTCAGAACGTGAATGTATCGCAGTATAAATGCGCCCCAATTATGGTCAAACGCGCCGCCATTATTCGCATAGCTGATGATCAACAGCGCCGCCAGGACAAAACCGGCGATTACGGTGTTGCGAAGTGATGTAAGAATAGCTGCCATAAGGCCCCTCCACTATTAGAATTGAATCATTTTATTTTAATTAGGTTAAAGCTCAAGGAAATTGACTGCAAGTCTTTATGGGCTGTTTTTCTGCTCGGAATTCTCGGACCAGTCACGTTTCACACCCAGATACAGCAACACCGGGCCGGCAATGAAGATTGAGGAATAGGTGCCGACTATGACGCCCCAAATCATGGCAAAGGTAAAGCCCCGGATGACTTCACCCCCCAGAAAATAAAGTGAAAACAGCGCCAGCAAGGTTGTCAAAGACGTCATTACGGTCCGCGAGAGGGTGTTGTTGATGGACAGGTTAAACAGATCCACAAGATCCATTTTCTTGAATTTTCGTAGATTTTCGCGTACCCGGTCATAGACAACAACAGTATCATTCATCGAATAGCCAACAATCGTCAGTAAAGCGGCGATAATGGAAAGGCCAAACTCCAGCTGGAGTAAGGAAAAAACACCTATGGTCAGCACAATATCATGTATGAGGGCAACAATGGCCCCGATGGAGAACTGCCATTCAAACCGGAACCAGATATAGATAAGCATCAAGCCAATAGCGATGGTAACGGCGCGGACGCCTTTGGTAACCAATTCATCGCTGATTTGCGGGCCAACCACCTCGACCCGTCTGAACTCAACCCCTGCACCCAGTTCGGCACGGATTTTGTCCACAGCAGACAGGTTCTCACTATTATCGGTGATGCCGGCCTTCTCTCCCACCCTGATGAGGACATCATCCGGGCTGCCGAATTCCTGTATCTGCACTTCACCAATGTCCAGTCCGCCGAGCCGTGTCCGTAAATCCGACAGGTCAGCCGGCCCGGGGGTGCCGATTTCAATCAGCGTTCCGCCTTTGAAATCAATACCGAAGTTCAAGCCCTTAACGCCAAACAGGCCGATGGAGCCGACCATCAGCAATAAGGAAAATATAAGGGCAACATAGCGGAATTTAACGAAATTAATGTTGGTTTCTGCTTTGACGAGCCTCAGCGATTTCATTTTTGTCCTCCTACAAAGGCACGTCGGCGCTGCGCGGGTTACGTTTGACCCATTGCGCAACCATCAACCGAGTCACTGTGAAAGCTGTGAAGACGGATGTGACAATGCCGACACCCAAGGTGACTGCAAAACCGCGCACCGGGCCTGACCCGAAATAAAACAAGATAAAAGCCGCTATCAGGGTGGTGATATTTGCATCCATGATTGTTCCAAGAGCTCTGGAATATCCAGCATCAATTGCATTGATGGTGTTGCGGCCACGCCCAAGTTCTTCCCGGATACGTTCAAAAATCAGTACATTCGCATCAACGGCCATGCCAATGGTCAAGACGATGCCGGCAATGCCAGGCAGGGTCAAGGTCGCCTGCAATGCCGATAAAACCCCGATAATCAAGGTCATATTCAAAATCAAGGCGATATTGGCAAAAAACCCAAACAGTCGGTAACTTATGAGAATGAAGCAAATGACCAGAATAAAGCCTATCAGTGACGCCAGACTGCCGGCCTTGACGGAATCGGCGCCGAGACCAGGGCCAACCGTGCGCTCCTCCAGGATGTTCAGAGGAGCCGGCAAAGCACCGGCCCGCAGCAGTATGGCAAGATCATTGGCTGTTTCTACGGAGAAATTACCCGTAATACGCCCGGAACCACCCAGTATCGGGGTTTGAATGACCGGAGCTGAAATGACCTGATTGTCCAGAACAATGGCAAACGGGTTGCCGACATTGTTTTTGGTCACATTGCCGAATTTTTTGCCACCGACACTGTCAAAACGGAAATTTACTTCCGGAGCGCCGGAATCGGGATCAAATCCAATGCTGGCGTCAATCAGGCGGTCGCCGCTTACCATCACACGCTTGCGTACGACATATTGTTGCTCTGGGCCTGACTCTCCGGGCAAAAGCCGCGAACCGGCCGGCACACGCGCACCATTGGCGACATCAAAGGCCGACACATTCTGATCAAGCAGGTGAAAATTGAGTTTAGCGGTTTGGCCCAAAAGGTTTTTTAAACGTTCCGGATCATCAAGGCCCGGCACCTGCACGAGAATGCGGTTTGACCCCTGCCGTTGAATGGTCGGTTCGGTTGTGCCCAATTCATCAATCCGACGCCGAACAATCTCAATCGATTGTTCAACGGCCTTTATATTCCGCTGTAAAAGTGCATCTTCCGTGAAGGTCACAAAAAAGGCCCCATCCTCCAACTGCAGAACATCCAATTCCGTAGCCGTTTGGCCGCTGAACATATTGACCATCACCGGCTCTGAAATATCCTGCAAGGTCTTTTTAGCCTTGGTCAGGTTGACGGCATTGCGGATTCTTACCTTTACCCCGAATTTGTCATCCTCTTTGGAAACGGCAAGATTGCTGTAGCCGATTTTCTGGTCTCGCAGGGCCAGCCTGATATCAGAAACCAGATTGTCAAATCGTTCCCTCTGGACTGTATCCGTATCAACTTCCAGCAGAAGATGGGAGCCTCCCTGCAAATCAAGCCCTAAATTAAGGGAACTGTCAGGTACAAAAGCCGGCAATGAGGAGCGGCCATCTTCACCAACAAAATTAGGGAGGGAAAACAACAGACCCAATACCAGGGTCGCCAGTATGAGCAGGATTTTCGATTTGGAAAAATGCAGCATGGAAGATCAGCTTATCAGTCAGCCGGTTCGTTTTTGGCGCGGACATTGATAATCATGGTCTTGATGACTGTGACGCGTGTCTTTTCAGCAATATCAACCTGCACTTCCGTCTCATCCACTTTGGCAACCTTACCGACCAGCCCCCCCTGGGTCACAACCGTATCGCCCCTGCGCAGAGCCTCCAGCATGGCCTTATGTTCTTTTTGCCGTTTGTTTTGCGGTCGGATGACGAGAAAATAGATGATGCCGAACACCATGATGAACGGAAACAGCATCTCGAACAGCCCACCTCCGGCAGGTGCGGCTGATTGGGCAAAGGCGGGTGAAATGAACATTGAAAACCTCTTAGATTGATTTGGCTCAATATAACCGCGTCAGCTGACTTTGAAAATGGTTAAACCGCAGAAATCTCTGTTTAAATGTAGTTTTTTGGATCCAGTGCCTGGGCGCCCTTACGGATTTCAAAATGAAGCTGGGGACGGTTGACATTGCCGGTCTGTCCGGACTTGGCGATAACCTGCCCGCGCCTGACTTTTTGTCCGACCTTGACGTTATAGGACTGGGTATGGGCATAGGCCGTTACAAAATTATCAGCATGTTTAAGCAAGATCAAATTGCCATAGCCCTCAAGCTCGCTACCGGCATAAACGACCACCCCGTTTTCAGCCGCCTTCAGGTCTGTACCCGCAGGCAAGGCTATATTGATGCCGTCATTATGGATGCCATTGGCTTTGGCACCAAATGACGAAATGACATTGCCCTTCGCAGGCAGGATGAATTGCCCCCTGCGTGCCGGTGCAGTCATAATTTTTTTTGAATATATGGCGGTTTGACGCGACGCCGTACCTGTCAACTGAAGTCTTTGGTTTACCTTGATATGATACGGCGCCTTTAAACTGTTTGCCTTGGCAAGGGTGTTAACATCAAGATTGAAGTTTCGGGAAATCGAATAAAGCGTGTCGCCTTTTTTGACCATGTAAATATTCTTTGACGGCACGCGAAGCTGTTGGCCTTTGACCAATTTATAGGGTGCCACGGCTCCATTAAACTCAATCAGGTCTCTGACAGATAGATTATTCTGTCTTGCCAGGCTGTAATAAGTGTCGCCCGGCTTGACGACCACATAGCCACCGCCCGCAGTTTCAATCCCGGTTGGGGCTGCTTCACCCGCGGTTTCTGTTTTGCGCCCGGTCTGCGAGGAATTGAAGATGTTTGCATAGGTATCATAGTCTTTTTCGGCATCATACCAGCGTCCGCTTTGTACTGGGCCACATGCTGCCACAAATGCAGTAAAAACGGCTGCAGTTGCAACGCGGCAAACATTCCGGACCAAATTATGCTGACGGGTCATCCATTCCTCCACATGGAAAATTAAGATGATTCATGTTGAATCAAGACTGGAAAATCAACCTCCACCAAAGGCTCAATGTACGGGGCAGAGTCTGTCGGGAAAACTTTTGACATCATTTGCCGCCCGTTTTGCAGCAATGGCATCAACAAAAATCCGCTTGGCTTGAGATGTTGAAGCCATAGTGCAGGCACATTCCGTGCGGCTGCATTCACGACAACCCTGTCAAACGGAGCTTGTTCTGGCCAGCCGTTCAGACCGTCCCCCGACATGGCGACAATATTGGACAACCCCAGATTTTTGAAGCGTGCCTGCGCCGATAAATGAAAAGCCCGCATGATGTCAAGCGTGTAAAGTCTGCGGACTAAGCAGGATAACAGCGCCGCCTGATACCCGCTACCTGTTCCAATTTCCAGAACCTTGTCATGACGGTCAACATCCAGATGATCCATGATACAGGCAATAGTCGTCGGGGCTGTTGCAGTCTGTGCTTGACCCAAGTCATAGGCCTGATCAGCCGGGAGATCATCTTCGGACTCCGGCATAAAGACGCGGCGGTCAATCGTTGAAAAGGCTTGAAGAATTTCTGCTTTATTGACTCCGGCACGGCGAACCGCCAATCCTATTCTGGCAATGTCCTCATCCATCAGCCGATATGGGTTTGGCCGTTCATATAAGGGCGCAGAACCTCTGGTATCCTGACTTTCCCGTCAGCTTGAATATTGTTTTCAAGCACGGCAATCAGCGTGCGCCCGACGGCCAGACCGGAACCGTTCAGCGTATGGAGAAAGTAAGTCCGTTTGTCATCCGGGAGCCGGTAGCGCGCCTTCATGCGTCTTGCCTGAAAATCTCCGCAATTGGAGCAGCTCGAGATTTCCCGATATTGTCTCTGGCCCGGCAACCACACTTCTAGATCATAGGTTTTGCGTGCCGAAAATCCCATATCCCCTGTACTCAACAACATCACACGATACGGTAATTCCAATTTCTGAAGAATGGTCTCCGCACACCCCGTCATACGCTCTAGTTCAGCTTCGCTGTCTTCAGCAGTCACCATTGAAACAAGCTCAACTTTACTGAATTGATGCTGACGGATCATGCCCCGCGTGTCACGGCCGGCTGATCCGGCTTCGGAACGGAAACAAGGTGTCAACGCCGTCACTCTGAGGGGAAGATCTTCAGCCGGGGTTATGGCATCGGCCAAGAGATTGCTCAACGGAACTTCAGCTGTCGGAATAAGATAAAATCCTTCCTGCGTCCGGAACACGTCTTCGCTGAATTTCGGCAATTGACCAGTCCCATAAAGGGCATTTTCGCGGACAAGAACAGGCGGGGATATTTCCGTGTAGCCGAATTCGTTTATATGCGTGTCCAGCATAAAATTGCCGATGGCGCGTTCCAACAGGGCCAGTTGCCCCTTCAGGATGACAAAACGGGCGCCTGATAATTTCCCGGCACCCTCAAAATCCATTTCTCCCAACGCCTCCCCAATGTCAAAGTGTTCGGCGGCATGGTCTAACGCGTGCGGATCCCCCCATGTTCGGACGACAATATTGCCGGTTTCATCCTCGGCGACAGGGACATCTTCAAAGGGCAGGTTCGGAATGATGGATAAGGCCTGTTCCAGTCGATCCAGAATGTCCCGCTCTTTCGCCTCAGCCTGTTGCAGTTCATCCTTTAGCTGACTGACCTCGGCCATTAGCCGTTCAGCTTCCGCCTCATCGCCCTTGCCTTTAGCCTGTCCTATGGCCTTTGAGGTGCTGTTACGGCGGGTCTGCAGGTCCTGAGCATCCTGAATGGCGCTGCGGCGCTCGTCATCTAGTTGCAGCAGACCGGCTGCGACCGGCTCCTGTCCGCGTCTTTTCAGCAATTCATTGACTGCATCTGGATTTTCTCTGATGAAATTCATGTCAAGCATGGTCGTCCGCTCCGCTTTCCTGACTCTCGCGGCGCGACTCAATCATGGCGACGGCAAGAATGGCAATCTCATACAGCAATAGGGTCGGCACGCCAAGACCGATTTGGCTGATCAAATCCGGTGGGGTTAAAAAAGCGGCGACCGCAAAAGTTACAACAATGGCATAACGCCGTTTTGCCCGCAGCCAATCAGCCGTTATCAAACCCAGCTTTCCGAGAAAAATCAAAACCACAGGCAATTGAAAGCACAATCCGAATGCCAGCATCAATGTCATCACAAACCCCAAATATTCGCTGACTTTGTTCATCATCACAATTTCAGCAGACCCCGGACCGGCTTGCTGCATATTCAGGAAAAACTGCATCGCCAAAGGCATGACAAACAGAAAAACAAATACGGCGCCAATCACAAAAAGGGTCGGCGAGGCAATCAGAAATGGAACAAGGGAACGCCGCTCCTGGCGGTACAGGCCCGGGGCTATAAAACCATAGACCTGAAAGGCAATAAAAGGAAATGCCAGGGCAAATCCGCCAAACATGGAAAGCTTGATTTGAGTAAACAAATACTCATGCGGTGCCGTGTAAATGAGCTGCAAATCATCCATCTTCCCGGCGGCCTGTTCATAGGGATAGAGTAAGAAATCAAAAATATCCGCAGCAAACCCAAGACACAGACAGAAGCCGATAGCCAGACTGAAAAGTGCTTTGAGCAGTCGTGACCGCAATTCGGTCAGATGTTCCAGCAGCGGCGCTTCCGTGCTGATCATCTCTTCATCAGCATCAATTATGTCCGGCTTCTTAACCATGCTCATCATCGCCGAGCGTTGAAAACAGGTCGTCAGATTTTCCGGATTTTGTTGTCTTTTTTGAAGGTTTGTTCTGTGATTGCCCCGTTTCGGCAGCATCCTCAAAGGCGCGTGACACGCTCACTTCATCCTCCAATTGGGAAAGATGCGACCTGAACTCCGCGTTAAGGGATTTAACCCTGGCCGTTACCCTACCGAAAGCACGCAGCAAAGCCGGTAATTCTTTCGGGCCCAACACAAGCAGGGCCATAACGGATACAAAAAGAAATTCTGTCCAGCCAATATCAAACATGATGCCCGATTTCCGGCAGCTTGGGTCCATGGCCGCCTGTCATACCCGTTGAATAAAGTTGCAGGCTATTCTTTGTTTTCAGTATTGTCGTTGTTTTTTGCAACATCAATGACATCATCGTCCTGCTCGCTCAGCTGCTTGTCATCCTTGAGTCCGGAACGGAAACTTTTGATGCCTTTTGCCACTTCGCCCATAAGGGAGGAAATGCGTCCACGCCCAAAAAGCAAAACCAGCAGGAGGATTACCAAAATAATTTGCATACCACTAGGTGCCATTTTCAAATCCCTTAAAACTGTTTTCCAGAGTTTGACACATCAGGTGTCAAAAATCATCAAATCTTCTCGATTAATCACGAATTCCATATCGCTATCCGGCGATTCCGGCAATGCGTCTTTAGAATATATGTCCCAGATAACTCCGTGGGATGCACTCGGTGTCACAGTGATGACGCCGCGCCAGTCGGCACCGACTTTGCGTTGGTGGGTCAGCTTGCCTCGCACACTCAAAGTACGGTCCTCATTCAGACCAGCCTGCTGCAGGCGGATGGCCTCGGGGCGGAACCCGATACCTGTATCAGGAGAGAGATTATCCGGCAGCACTCCTTGGGGCAGGTTTTTTACCTGACAAGAGTTCACCGGTCCAAGCAATTGCGCCACCTCCAAACTGACGGGATTTTCATAAATCTTATGCGGCACATCAAACTGAACGATATGACCGTCGAGCATGACCGCTATTTTGTCCGCCAGACGCATGGCGTCATCAGGATCATGAGTCACGACAAGACTCGTGCACCCATCTTTCTTGACCAAATCCGATGTCATCAACCGCATATTATCCCGCAATTGCATATCAAGGTTGGAAAACGGCTCATCCATCAGGACAAGTTTGGGGTTGGGCGCCAATGCCCGCGCCAGGGCAACACGTTGCTGTTCACCACCGGAAAGGGTCTCAGGATATTTATCGACAAGTTTGAGGGCGCCAGTTTTGGACAAAACCTCAATAGCACGGTTTTTTGCCGGTGCTGATTTTGGATCAGCCAGCCCGAACAGCACATTTTCAAGAACCGTCAAATGTGGAAATAGGGCAAAATCCTGAAACAGATATCCAATGCCCCTTTTTTCAAGCGGCAACATGTACTCATTGTCACTGACAAGACTGCCATTGATGAGGATTTCACCTTCGGACGGTTGCTCTATGCCGGCAAGAAGGCGCAACACTGTGGTTTTGCCGCTACCAGAGGGGCCGAGCAAACAGATAGACTCCCCGGCCTCGACAGAGAGCGTAAGATTGTGGATTGCTGCAAATTTACCGTATTTTTGCGAAACATTAGCAAAGGAAAACCCGGTCATAGGCGCCCATCATCCTCCGGAAGATCCATTTCCAGAGGAGGCTCACTTCCGTCATCACCCGGGGCGAGCGGATCCTCCGCATGGTCATTGTCCGGATCCGGCTCCGGTATTGAAAAGCCTTGCGGTAGCCGGTTGTCCAGAAGGCCTGCCGCTTTGAGTTCTTCAATACCTGGTAAATCAGACAGGTGCTCCAGACCGAAATGCTCCAGAAAATGATCCGTGGTCCCATAAGTGACCGGCCGACCCGGCACACGACGGCGTCCGCGGATTTTAACCCATTGTGTTTCAAGCAGAACATCAAGAGTGCCCTTTGAGACACTCACACCGCGAATATCTTCGATTTCTGCCCGTGTGACCGGCTGGTGGTAGGAGATGATGGCAAGCGTTTCAAGAGCAGCACGCGACAGTTTGCGCTGGCTGGTCATGTCAGTCTGCAAAACATGACTTAAATCCTCGGCGGTGCGGAATGAATATTTACCGCCGACACGTTTCAAGTGCACACCGCGACTGTCATAATCATTTTTCAGGCACTCAATCAACTCCAATACCGGCACCCCTTCGGGAAGACGCTCTCCAATGGTTTTCGTATCCAAAGGCTCCACGGCGGCAAATAAGACAGCCTCAATGATACGCATATACTCAGCCGCAAGAGTCTCAGACAGGTCATCCATTGTGAGGGTGGCCGTTTGGTCGTTTTCGAGATTTGCCGCTTCGGCCTCGATTTGGTCATCCGTCATAGCTATACCTGAAATCCATTAAGGTTATGGGGTTGCACTTTTGGGTCTTGCTCGCCGGACCAGAATGTCACCGAAAGTTTTGTCCTGGTGCATCTCCAAATGCCCGTCGCGGACATATTCGAGCATGGCACTTAGTGAACTCGCGGCCATGGAGCGGCGCTTCTTGGGGTCTTTGACATCCTTCATGACCACCGCGTCAAACTTGTCCCAATCATCCAGTGTCCCGAGCAGACGCTCAATCCTTTTTCTGGCACGCTCAATTGTGAAGATCGGCAGTTCGGTCGGTTTCCATTCAGAGTAGTAGTTCCGCAGTCTTTGCGTCGAGTATGACCCCAAAAGATCATACAGGCTGGCGTGATATTGACTGTGGCGTTTGATCCGGATGCCCTCGGGCATGCCGCGTTTGTACATGTCGCGCCCAAGTTGCGGTCGGTTCATGAGTTTGGCCGCCGCTTCACGCATAGCTTCGAGTTTTTGAAGTTGAAAAACAAGCCGCGCAGCCAGCTCTTCCGCAGATGCCTCCTCTTCATCCTCCGGAGGTGGTAACAGCAGTCGTGACTTCAGGTAAGCAAGCCAGCTGGCCATAACCAGATAATCTGCGGCCATTTCAATTTTGAGGTTCTGTGCCTCTTTAATAAAGGCGAGATATTGTTCGGCCAGGTCAAGAATGGCGATTTGTTTCAGGTCAACCTTCTGCACGCGCGCCAGGGACAGGAGCACATCCAGCGGGCCTTCATAGCCATCCAGATCAACCTGCATAGCTTCAGAGCCGGAAGCCGTGAAATATGGTGTCTGGGCATCAACGCTCAACGACGTCAGAGAATCATTAACCTGTTCAGTCATGCCCCCTTATAGCGCGTCAACGGCTTCAGGAAAATGCTTTGACATGATTTCTCCCCAGTCTTGTTTACAGACTTCAAAGTTAATGTCAGGGTGAAGGGACCGCAATAGCATCTCAATGTCACGCGCTCGCCTCAAGGATTCACCGCCAACAGGGCCCAAACAGTCCGCCAAGAACCTCATTTCATTAAAATCACCGTTGCAATGCAATACCACGTCACAGCCTGCTGCAAGACTTTTCAGAGCTCTTTCCTGAAGTGTTCCGGACAAAGCCTGCATGGAAATATCATCACTCATCAGCAGCCCGTCAAAACCGATATACGCCCGGATGATGTTGGATACCACATGCGCAGAATGGGTTGACACGTTGACGGCATCCAAAGCTGAAAACAGCAAATGACCGGTCATCCCCAGAGGTAAATTGGCACATAATCTGAAACTTTCAAAATCGGTTTCCTGCAGTAGGGCTTCGGGTGTGTCCACAACCGGTAACTCAAGGTGGCTGTCAACCTGCCCCCTCCCATGACCGGGTAAATGCTTGATAACCGGCAGAACTCCGGCTTGCATGAGGCCATCCGCTGCAGCCCGACCAAGTGCCGCCACCTTGTCAGGCGTGTTTCCATAAGACCGGTCACCAATCACCTCCGAGGTCTGCGCCAATCCATGATCAAGGCAGGGCAGACAATCAACGGTGATGCCATAGCGTTTCAGTTCGCTGCCAATCAATTGGCCACCCAATCGGGCGGCTTCGCAGGCCGCATTTTTGTCAATATCATAGAGTTTGCCGTAAAGCGCGGCCGGTGGATGCTGCAGCGCCAAGGGCGGTTTCAGACGCGCGACGCGCCCACCCTCCTGATCTATTAAAATCGGTAAATGTGGATTGCCGGAAATCGAACGCAATGTATCCGTCAGGGACAGGAGCTGATCGGCATTCGAAATGTTTCTCGAAAAAAGAATATACCCCCAAGGCTGACAGTCCTGAAAAAGGGATTTTTCATCTTCCGTCAGTGTCGTGCCTGACAGACCGAAAATGACGGCCGTGTGCTCTGCACCGGACATTAATCAACTTTTCTGACGAGGCAGTCCTGTCCTTTATCCTTTAAGGAAGTGCAAAAGGAGGTCGCGTCTGCGCGGCTGGCAAAACCGCCTATCCCCAGCCTGAAGAAAATGCCCTTTTCACCAAGGTCAGCCCTTTGCACGAGCGGTTCTCTGTTTTTGAGCATATCGGGAAATTTTTTGCGCAGGTTGGCATAATTTGCGCTTGCCTGTGCCACGCTGCGGGAGGCCGAGATCTGAACAATATGATTGCTGTCTGCGCTCGCAATCACCGCAGGCGCTGCAGGTTCAGGGTCTGGTGCCGGAACAGGCTGAGGAGTTCGGGCGACATTTACTTCGGCCGGAATTGGCGGCAAGGAGTCTTTTTCAGCCGCCGGCGGCTCACTCAGGGACGCATCACCTAAAAACGCGTCCAATTCTGCCAAACCATCAGACATATCATCAGCTCCATCATCATCCATGACAGATGTCATGTCAGCGGATATGACGTCATTCGCGGCACGTTCCTCGGCATAAAGGCTTTCCAAAGACCCGTCTCCCAATTCTGCATCCGGAGCGGGTGGGGATACAGCAGGCTCAGATGCTGCCGGCTTTTGGGCTTCCATGGATCTGTAAATGCTCAAATCGCGTTGCGCCAAGTCATCAGTCGGTTTTTTTTCCGGCATAACTTTAACCGGCTCTCGATCGGCCATGACCAGTGGCGGCAGGTTTCTCTGACCGTCTTGAACCCCTTTGGTATAGGCCAGATAAACAATAACGGTCAGTGCCAGAAATATGGCTATGCCCCCCAATATTATAGCCAGCAATGGAAAACCGTCATCTGCATCATCGACCTGATAGCCGTAAAAGTCATTCGGCGCGTCAATGCTCAAAGGTTGCTCTTCCTCGGAAAACTGGGTTTCCAAGTCAACTGGCTCATCAGGGTTTCCCGGGGTTTGCGACATTTACCGCATTTCCTTTTCTGGTTTCACTCCTAGGATATCAAGCCCTGATTCAAGCGCAAGTGCAACTGCACTGATCAGGGCGAGCCGATCTGTCATTGCATCTTTGTCCTCTTGAATGAATTTCAAACCAGGCTGTTCTTTCCCCATATTCCATAACGCATGAAATTCTGCAGATAACTCATTAAGATATATAGATATTCTATGAGGCTCGTGAAAAGCTGCAGCACTCTCCAACACCCGTGGCAAGGCAGCTAATTGTCGGACCAACGCCAATTCCTGCGGATGTGTCAATGTGGACAAGTTTGCTGCCGCCAGAGCTTTTGGTTGCAATGCGGCTTCAGAAACCACACCATCCCTGACCGCATTACGGCAAACTGAGTTAATTCGCGCATAAGCATAGTGCACATAAAAAACCGGATTTTCCCTGCTCTTTTCTTTCACCGTCAGAAAATCAAAATCTAGCGGAGCGTCATTTTTACGTGTTAGCATCATGAAGCGCACAACATCCTTGCCAACTTCATCTACTACCTCGCGCAAAGTGACAAAACTCCCGGACCGCTTTGACATTTTGACCGGCTCTCCGCCGCGCATCAGTTTGACCATTTGACAAACCTTGACATCAAGGCTGGCCTGATTGTCGGACAGGGCTGCGATTGCAGACTGCATACGTTTAATATAACCGGCATGGTCGGCGCCCCAGACATCAATCATCTTGTTAAAACCACGCCTGATCTTGTCGCTGTGATACGCGATGTCGGGGGCAAAATATGTCCAACGGCCATCCGATTTTTTCAGAGCCCGATCACTGTCATCACCAAATTCGGTTGATTTGAAGAGCGTTTGCGGCTGCGGCTCCCAGTCCGGAGGTGGTGATTTTCCTTTTGGCGGCTCCAGAACACCTTCATAAATGAGACCCTTTGCGTCCAATGCAGTCAGAGACTTTTCAACCGAACCATTATCATGCAGAGACTGCTCTGAAACAAAAACATCATGATGAACCCCAAGCACCTCCAAATCGGCCTTGATCATTTCCATAATCATCGGCAGGGCAATCTGCTTGGCCTGAGCTAATTGCTGCTTGGTGTCGCATGAAAACGACCCGGTTCCAAATGCCTCAAGATAAGCCTGGCCGACAGGAATAAGATAGTCTCCCGGATACAATCCCTCTGGAATTTCACCGATATCCTCCCCGGCAGCCTCCCGCGCCCGCAACAAAACCGACTGCGCAAGTGTGTCAACCTGCGACCCAGCATCATTGATGTAATATTCGCGGGTTACATCAAAGCCGGCTCTTTCAAGTAAACGGGCCAAAGCATCTCCAACAACAGCACCACGCGCATGGCCAACATGCATTGGGCCGGTCGGATTGGCTGAAACATATTCGATGTTCACTTTTTCAGGATTGCCCAGGTCATCATGTCCCAACGTGCTGTCGCCGTATGAGACCCCCTGCCCCAGAACGGTTCTGATCTGCTCAAGCCAGACTTCAGATTTCAGGTTGAGATTGAGAAAACCCGGCCCGGCGATGGCGCACTCCGCAATCCGATCATCTTGGCTGAGTTTATCGGCAAGATGTTGCGCCAGATCCCGCGGTTTTAATCCGGCAGGTTTTGCCAGAACCATGGCGGCATTGGTTGCCATGTCACCATGGGTGGCCTCCCGAGGCGGTTCGACATTGACTCTGGCAAAATCCAGGTCACCCGGCAGCAGGCCGTCAGCCTGCAAAGTGGTCAGGCACTCAAGCACCTTTTGGCGCAATACAGCAAAAACATCCATAGTTACCCCGTTCAGGCTTTATCCGGTGACAGTTCAACCACACGTTGATGTTCTTCCATAGCATAGCGGTCTGTCATGCCGGCAATATAGTCGCAAATTACCCGAGCAGTCTTATCGCTTCGCGGGCCATCGCACAAGAGCTGCCATTCTAGAGGCAGCAAATCGGCTTCGGCGTAAAAAGCCTCAAATAGATTTGAAATGATACGGCGGGCTTTGCTCATGGCCCGGTTGACCTCGAAATGAGTATACATGCGTTCAGACAAAAACGCCTTCAGAGCCTGCTGATGCGTCTCCATCTCGGAAGAAAATCCGACCAAGGCACATGACATGTTCCTGACATCATCAGCGGTCTCAGGCTTATGGATATCCAGGCGCCGTCTGGTTTCGGCTGTCAAATCCGACACCATCCGGGAAATCAGGCGCCGAATGGTTTCATGACGTTTGCGGCGGGGTTCAAGTCCGGGATGGGCTTGTTCAACAGTTGCAAGCATCTCGCCGACAACCGGTAGCGTCTCCAAATCCTCGAAATCGAACAAGCCTGCGCGGATGCCGTCATCAATATCATGATTGTTATAAGCGATATCATCGGCCAAGGCAGCCACCTGCGCCTCAGCACCGGCGAAGCTGCTCAACTCAAGGTCCATCTTTTCCGCAAAAGCGCGAATGGCAAAAGGCAAGCCGCTCATCTTGATGTTATCTTTCAGCAGAGGCCCGTTATGTTTAACCAGCCCCTCCAAGGTTTCCCAGGTCAGGTTCAAACCGTCAAAATCGGCATAACGCTGTTCAAGATGCGTCACAATTCTGAGGCTTTGGGCATTGTGGTCAAACCCCCCATGTTCCTGCATACACGCATTCAATGCCTCTTCCCCGGCATGTCCGAACGGCGTGTGTCCCAGGTCGTGGCACAGTGCAAGAGTTTCAGCCAATTCCTCATTTAGACCCAGTTCACGCGCAATGGAACGGGCGATTTGCGCCACCTCAAGCGAATGAGTCAGACGTGTGCGGTAATAGTCTCCGACATGCGCAACAAAGACCTGCGTTTTATGAATGAGGCGACGGAAAGCACCGGCATGCAGCACCCGATCGCGGTCCCTTTGAAAAACTGATCTGGTCGGGCTTTCCGGTTCGTCATAAAGCCTGCCTCTGCTTTGTGCAGGAATACAAGCATAGGAGGCTGTCATGATGTGTTTTTCCATGCAGGCTGAATATCAGTTTCCAAGGCTCGCAGCCAGTGTTTCATAGGCAGAAATGAAATCCGTTTTAAACTCCTGCACAACCTGCCCGGCGGACATTTGTTCATTCATCAGGCCAACCCCCTGACCGACCCAATAGGTCGCCAAATCCTTTGCTCCTTCATGATCGCCCTGAGAGAGCTTGTCAATCCGCGCCAAGGCCGGCTCCGCGATCATTCCCTGCAACGGCATAGGCAGTGGTTCAGGCGCCCCTTTTGCATCCCACGCATCCGTCCAAGGCGTCCGGAGTTGTCGGGACGGTTTGCCGGTGCGCGAGCGAGCCCGTACCGTATCGCGGGAACTGGCTTTCAGCATTTTCTCTTTAACCACCGGGTTTGTCTCCGCCTCGGACGTCGTCAACCAAACGGATCCGCACCAGGCGCCCGCGGCCCCCATGCTCATGGCTGCCGCCATCTGCGTTCCGGTCGTGATGCCACCGGCAGCGAGAACCGGCGTGTTTGAGCCCATTTTTTTCAACTCGCGGCAGATTTCCGGTACCAGTACCATGGTTGAAATCTCACCACAGTGACCACCGGCCTCTCCGCCTGCTGCTATGATGACGTCAACCCCGGAAGCAACCTGCGCCACAGCGTGTTCACGGGCACCAACCAACGCCCCGACAGCCACATTATGTTTTTTCGCCATATCCTTCATGACTTGCGGCGGCACGCCAAGGGCATTGACGATGATTTTGATCGGATGGTGAAACGCAATCTCCAACGCCTTGGAAGCCCCAGGCTCCTGCAGATTGTCGGCAAAAGTCATATCACCAAGCTCCGGCTCCTCGCTGCTTTCAATATCGTGGTTATTGAGCGTGTCCCGAATAAAGGCATGATATTCGTCCGGAATATTTCTGATGTGATCCTCGAGTTGCTCAAGATCGCCCTTGCCCGCAAATTTGTTCGGAACGATCAGGTCAACCCCGTAAGGTTTGCCGTCGATATGGGCATCAATCCAATCCAATTCTTCCTTGAGTTGCTCGGGGGTCATATTCACTGCACCCAGAACCCCCATACCGCCGGCTTTGGACACGGCGACAACCACATCTCGACAATGCGTGAAAGCCACCAACGGAAATTCAATTCCGAACATGTCGCAAATTGGTGAGTTCATCATGCGTCAGCCCCCTTTTGTTGTTTGTACATGGCCTCGGCGCGCTCTTTCAGGGCAAGGGCCGTATCATCAAAGGCCAGTTTGACCCAAGGGCCAGCAAAGCGAATCACGTGAATGCCGTTCTCGCCGAGAAATGCGTCAGTTGAGTGATAAACACAACTGTCCTCGCCGGTTTTCTCAATAATCTGGTCACGTCGGGCGGGATATGGCCACTCTTCGCTGTAAGGCAGTTCCCAAGAGATGAGTTGCTCCGGCTCAAAGGCGCAGATAAATTCGCAATTATCAAACACGACATCCGGTTCAATATAGCTCTTCAGCTTCATATGCACCGGCGCCCCCATTTCCAACGTCGACTCTGCGGCGATGCAAAACGGGTTCCATTCCCCGTATTTCGGCATGTCGAGGATAATCTCCCAAACAATTGAGGCCGGAGCGTTAATCTCGACTTTTTCTGACACCACAACGGCGTCCGGATTGAATTCTGTATGTGTGTCTTGATGATTGTCTTGGCTCATTAGATCCCCCTATCCCATGTCCTGCCATTCAGCCTTAACAGTGGCATCCGCCAAAGTGCCGTCAACCACTGTGCGTGGGCAGGATTCACTGAAGCAGATTTTCCAACCCCTATCGGTTCTAACGTATTTGTCTTTGTAAAAACTGGACAGAAGCCGGAAAGATTTGTCATCCGGATTATAGGTCGCAAAACTTAAATTCCATTGTGCGCTGGCCGTATCGCCGTCAATCTCAATGACACCATTATGCGCTTGGTGCACATCAACAATTGACGTCTGCACCGCCATTTGTGTGAACACCTCAACCAAGCCATCCACCCCGAATGCCCCGATGGGCGGATAAATCAATTCCGCATCTTCGGTAAAACAGTCTTTAATTGCCTCAACATCTTTCTGATCACAGGCATTCAGATAAACGGCTTTGAGCTTACGAATGGCGCTTTCATCTTCCAGTTTTTGAATTCTTTGTTCCAAGTCACTCATGCCAGTTTCTCCACGCGCGTCTTAGGAACAGGATGGTCGTCTGCACCCGTCCACCGGAACAACATGGTTCCACGTGAATGACCGCATGTCTTGACCCAGTTTCCAAAGCCCGGATCCCTCGCGCTCACAACAATCGTAACTGAGCCATCTTTATTGTAATTCGCCAGCTTATTATTGGTGTGGATGTTGTGATACCGGTAATCGAGAGACTCCATCCAGATATTGTTGAGTTGAAAATTCCAGCCCTCACACTCCGGTACGGATGTCTCAATGACAAGGGCTTCGTCCTCTGCCAACTCCCACCAGCCATGCAGGTAATAAATGGTCGGATCCCCACCGGCTTTAAAAAACATCGACTGATCGACCGTATCCACGGAGTTGAAATTGTTCTTCTTGAACGTTTCCGCCCAATGAATGAAAAGTTGTGCCGTGCCGGAGACAAAATCACTGGTCATTTTCAAACTGTCCGACATGGCCTGCATATTCAGATGCGGGTCATGCGGCGGCGGGTCAATGGCCTCAATTTTTACTTTGGCCGCCTGCTCCTCACCGCGTATATGAAATGTCTGACGCACCAGCACCATGGAACTGTCAGCCTCCAGCCCCAACCAATTGGCGGCATCAGCCGGCCGCTCGCGACTGACAATGATTTCAAACGACCCGTCAGGCGCAAGCGTCATGTCACGCACATCAAGCTCACCTGTAGACGCCATGGTTCCATCAACAGCATAGCGGTTGGCTTTGGTGGCAAAACTCAAAATCGGTACCGACCCGCGATGACCGAAAATTCTATAACTCCTGTCACCGGCAATAGTCGCGTTTTGATAGTAATTATCCGGATTATCCGCTCCGATTTTAGCGGTTTGATGAGACGCCTGATAAAACTCCGGATAATCCGGATTTTTACTCTCCAGATGCATTTCCAGCCCGACACGCATCAGCCGAGAGAGGTAGCGCATACCTTCTGCCTGTTCACGTTCATTGGCATCATAGGTCAACACCTGCTCACCGGCTGAGGCCATGTCCTGGCAAAATTGCTGCCAACGTGAAAGTGCGTCCTGTGTCATCAAACCCTCCCAGCCAATTATGGCGCCATATATTGACCGCCATTGACGTCAAGCGATCCGCCCGAAACAACCTTGGCATAATCGGAGATAAAGAACAGTACCGCTTTGGCGCAGTCTTCTTCAGGCGGAATAATATTCAGCGGAATCCGTGCCGTAATTTCACCCTCTACTTCAGCGCGATCCCGTCCGGCAGCGACCTGACCGTCAATATATCCGTAAACCGGCGCACCACCGATCCAGCCCATACGCGTGGCATTTACGCGGATACCGAATTGACCGAAATCTTTTGCCATATGACGGGTCAGGGCATTCAAGCCGCCTTTACTTGCGGCATAGGCGACTTCCCCGGGAAACGGATTAACCGTTGCCATGGTCGAGACATTGACGATCGCACCACCGCCCTGCTCTTTCATGCTCGGCAGCACCGCCTGCGCCATACGCATTGCGCCAAGACAGTTGACATCATAAACGCGGCCCCATTTTTCCAATGTGGCGACATCGCAGGTGCCCCAGTCACCATGATCATAAGCGCTGTTAACCAGCCCATCAATGCGGCCATAGGCATCCACAACAGTCTGGGCAAAGCCCTGACATTGCGCCTCATCCGTGACATCTGTGCGGTGAACAACACACTCACCGCCCTCAGCGCGGATTTCATCAGCTACCTGATTAAGGTATTCCTCATTACGTGCGCCCAGACCGACTTTCGCTCCTTCGCGCGCCGCAATCCGTGCCATGGACTGCCCCATGCCGACACCAACACCACTGATTAAAACAACCTTATCTTTGAGTAGCATTTTTCCCTCCTGTTGCGACAAATACCGTTGCGTTAAAGCCTATGTCCCGCTTTTGAAACATACATAACTCTGTTATTTATTTAACGAACATGCAAACATTTCTTGCATACAAATTCAAAATGATTTTTTGATGGACGTGAATAATGACACAAAATTTTCCACATCGTGATGAATTGGTCGCTCGTGCCTGTGAGCAGTCTGGACTGTCGGATTTCGGTGAGACCTGGTTCATGCCATATCTGGACAAATATATTGAATGTTTACAAAGCGAGGCGCAGTTGAGCGAAGCCGGTCATGCCGGCACGCAGGCCTCGATCATCTCAGCCCTCTCCAACCGCCTGCGTCATGTTGAGTTGGTCAAAAACAATCCGGACATCAAAGATGAAGAAGTTAATGTCAGCGCCATCGTTGTGGGCCTGCCGCGCACCGGCAGCACGATGATTCATCGCATGCTGTCGTCTGCCAAAGGCATGACAGCGGTCAAATGGTTTGAAGCGCAAAACTACACTTTGCTGCCTGGCGAGGAGCGCGGAGATCCGACACCGCGCCTGGAAGCAGGTCAAATGGTTTTGGACTACATGCTCCAGGCCATCCCAGAAATCATGTCCATCCACCCGATGAGCCTGACCCAGGCTGATGAAGAAGTAATCATTCTCGGTCAATTGTTCTCCAGCACCATGCTTGAATCGTCGCAATTCATCCCGACATATGCCAAGTGGTTGATGCAACAGGACCGCAAGAAACCCTATCTGGACCTGCATGAAATTCTGCAATCCTTTCAATGGCAGGACCCGTCGCGCAAAGGTGCCAGCTGGGTGTTGAAAACCCCGGGACATCTGATGGCACTGGATGCCGTATTGGAGGTTTACCCGGACGCCAAAATTGTCATGACTCACCGAGACCCTGTGGATACCGTGCCGTCTTATTGCAGTATGATGGACACGCTGTATCGCATGGGGTCAAACAATATCAGTAAGCCGATGATTGGAGAATTCTGGCTGGATCGCCTCCATGAATGGACTGAGGTGTTCATGACGGCTCGCGCCAAAGCCGATTCGGACCGTTTTATTGATGTGGATTACAGGGATCTTCTGGCCAACCCAATTCAGGTCGGGGAACGTGTCCTATCCCTGGCCGGTTTTGACATTACGGATGACATCACGGCAGGCATGGCGGATTGGATTGAGGGCAACAAGCGCGAAGACCGTGCTTCACATAAATATGATATTGCTGATTTTGATCTGAACAATGAGATGGTGAAAGAAAAATTTGCTACCTACCGTGATACCTACATCACATGAATAAAGTCAGGCGCTCAGTCCGGCATTAAAACAGATAGAGACTCACGGAATTTTTCAGAAAGAGGTTCCGGTTTGCGGGTTTGTGCATTGACATAGACATGGACAAACTTGCCCTGTGCGATTGCCGTCTGCCCGCCTTTTTGAAACAGGCCAATGCCATATTCAACACTGCTGTTACCGATATGATTGACGCGCAACCCGCCTTCAACAGTTTCGGGATAAGCGATTGGTGCAAAGTAATGACATCCGGTTTCCACAACCAGACCAATCGGTGACTGGGCACTGACATCATTATCATGAATGTTGATCAAATTATGGGCGATCAGATAATCATTCACCAGTTTGTCAAAGAACTCATAATACACAGCATTGTTGACATGCCCGTAAATGTCATTGTCGCTCCAACGGGTCTGCAATGTCGCAAAATGCGGAAAACAATCACGGCGCAAAGGGTCTGGTCTCGCACTCATATCGACACCTATAAAATGGTTTCATAAATGGACAATGCATCGTCATAGCTGACATCGCGGGGATTGTTTTGAAGCAGCCGGGTTTGCAACATGGCGTCTTCCGCAAGTTGCTCAAGGCTTTCTGACCCAATACCCAGCTGAGACAATCTGGTTTCAATGCCGGATATGTCAATAAGGTGTTCAAGTTCACATATGAAGCGCTCGCTCATTTCCATATCACCGCCCGTGGCGGCAGGGTCGAACAATTCAGCCAAGGATGCATAAAGCGGTGCCGCCACGGAGGCATTGAATCGGAGCACAGAAGGAAGTACCAGGGCGTTGGACAGCCCGTGCGAGACATGGAAAATCCCGCCAATCGGATAAGCCAGTGCATGGACGGCGGCAACCGGTGCATTGGCGAAAGCCTGCCCGGCCAGCATCGCGCCCAGCAACATGTCACTGCGGGCCTCAAGGTCGCTGCCATCTGCAAGCACCCTCGGCAATCCGCGTCGTAACAACACCAAAGCCTGTCTCGCGCACATGTCGGATACGGGATTTTTTTTGTACTTTGAGGTGAAGGCTTCAATTGCGTGGACCATCGCATCTATCCCCGTGGCGGCTGTTACAGCATGTGGCAGACCAAGCGTCAGGGAAGGATCCAATACAGCCATATCCGCATAAAGCCGGGATGACACCACACCCATTTTGGTGGTCTCGCCGGTTGTGACAATAGAGATAGGCGTCACTTCGGAACCAGTGCCGGCCGTGGTCGGTACCAGAATGAGCGGTATCTTGCGGTCATCTGTCACCTGATCGACGCCATACATGTCTGACAGAGACTGATCCGTGCCAAGAAGCACGGCAATCAGTTTCGCCGTATCCATCGAACTCCCCCCGCCAAAACCAACAACCAAATCAGCCGCAAAATTCTTTGCCAGTTCCAAGCAATCAAGAACCGTCTGTTCGGGGGGGTCCGCTACGACATCGGAAAAAACCAAGACTTGATGATGACGCGACAGACCCTCTAGTACCGGGGTTAAAAGCCCAGATGCGCTTATGCCGGAATCGGTGACTATAAAAATGTTTTTAGCATCAAAATCCTGCTGGATTATAGCTGACAGTTCAGTTGCCTTGTGCACCCCGAAGAGGATATTTTTAACGGTATTGAATTGAAAATTCATTGTTCTTGTTCCTTCACCCGATTAAACACCGCCAAAAGACTGGAATCCATCATAATCTGAAAAAACCGGGCCCGATGGCCCGGCTTTTTGACGTATCCTATTCAGGTATCGGGGTCAGCATAAGTCTGGGTGCTCCCGGTGAGCCGTAATAATACAGTCCGGCGGTCAACCCCCCGTCAATGGCAAGCTGGGTGCCCATGCAATATTGCGCATCCTCACTGGCCAGATACAAAACACCTCTGGCGATGTCGATCGGGTCACATGCTCTTTGCGCTGTCACCGAGTTGAAGTTGTGCTCAAATTCCTCCCGTGACACGCCCCGCATATTGGCAAGCTCGGTATAAACCCCTCCGGGATGAACCGAATTGACCCGGATGTTTTCTAACCCAAGCTCCAAAGCCGCCGCCTTTGTAAACCCGGTCACGCCCCATTTGGAAGCGACATAAGCGGCATGTGCGTTGCTGGCTATAAGCCCGTCAGAGGAGGAAATATTGACAATAGCCCCACCACCGCGCTTGCGCATTGGTTCAATGGCGGCCTGTGTGCCGATGACAACTCCCATCAGGTTGATGTCAATGGTACGGCGCATGGTTTCTACTTCGGCGTCAGCCAAACTGCAAAAATCAAGCACACCGGCGCAGTTAACCAGAATGTCAACTCCACCGAATGTTTCTTCGGCAAGTGTCATAACGTCTTTCCAGGCATTTTCATCCCGCACGTCAAGCTTGGTGAACACGGCCGCGTCTCCGAGTTTTTCAGCCAGAGCCTTGCCGTTCTCTTCAAGCACATCCGTTATCAGGACTTTTGCACCATTTTCCACGAAAAGTTCGGACGTCGCTCCGCCAATGCCGCGTGCACCGCCGGAAATGACGGCAACCTTATTGTTCAGTTTGGACATGAAATTCTCCTCAAGATGATTTATCTGCAATGTGGTCGGCAGCGCGTCTGCCGGAAAAAACGCAATCAGAGATGGACAGGCCGCTGACATAATTTTGTGAACAAATGCCAATGGCATTGCGTCCCGCAGCATACAACCCTGATACAGCCATTCCCTGCTCATTCAAGACTTCACCGGTACGTTCGTCAACCACCAAACCGCCCAGAGTGATCGCCGGACACGGAAAAAGTTTAGCGTTGAGGCTGATGTCTAGGGCGTAATAGGGACCGTTGGTCAAATCCGCCACCTCACTCTGATCTTTGCCAAAGCTGTCTTCCTGATCCCCCTGTACGGCTTTTTGATAGGTGGCGATTTCCTCTTCAAGCGCATCAAGCGGCAACCCGGTTTTGTCTGCCAAGGCCGCAAGGGTATCGGCTTTGATTGATCCGAACCACACATTCAGACGGGCCAGGTCGCGCTGGAAAGACAGAGCCTTGCCACCACTGACTTCAGCAAGTGCCGCCTTGGTCAAAGCTTTGTTCAAAATCAACCAGGCTTTGCCGTCCTGGTTTTCACCTATTTCAACCCCCATGGTTGCACCATAAACAGTTTCATTGATGAAACGGCGGCCCTGACTGTTGACAATAATACCCTTGGCGAAAGAAAAAGGCGGATTGATGAAACGCCACGGGCTGATCCGTTGCATATTGTCAATCTTGCCGTTTACGGACTGTCCAAGGCGTATGCCGGCACCGCTGTCGCCGTCAGTCCCAAGCGGCAGAGTGTCAGTGAATTTGGGAGCATAATGCGCCATCATCTCACGGTTATAGACAAACCCACCGGCTGACAACATGACGGCTTTTCTGGCACCGATATATCTAGTCTGGCGGCGGCTTTCCAATTCATGGGCTTTCTTCATCATGGCCGCACCGCGACCGGCAAAGAATTTGTAACCTGGCAAAATGGGCGGCCACATCATGAAATAGCGATTGGCTTTGGCTAAAAGTTCTACATATTTCTTCTGCGTCGCCTGGTCTTCAAAATAATGCACCTTCACACCGCAGACCTGGCCGGTCTCGTCTGCCACCAATGTGCGCACTTCCGTATGATCATGAAACACCATGCCCTTGCGCAGGGCCGTCTCTTTCAGCGGATCGAATATTGAACCGCCAAGATTAATCGCCTTGCGTCCTTGTTCGACGGGGACATAGCCGCGGTGTCCCCTGGCACTGGCCGGTATTTTTTTGCGGATATTTGACACGAGAGTGTTATCGCTGTGATAGAGAAAATATTCCGGCCCGGGATAGGATGTTTTGGACGGCCAATGGGTGGAGCGGAACTCAACCCCGTTGGCGACAAGCCAATCATAGGTCTCGACACTAGTGTCACAAAACCATTTCAGGGTTTCCGGCTTGACGATGTCTTCCACCTCAAGCTTCAGATAGTCAAACATGCTTTGCGGGGTATCCTCAATGCCTGCATCCTTCTGCATCTGCGTGCCGCCACCGGCATAAAAGACACCCCCGCTGGCCTTGGTCGCTCCGCCGCCGGCAAACCTGTCCACAGCGATTACGGATAAATCACGTTCCATGCCCTGCAATGCCGTCGCAACGCCAGCCCCGCCAAGGCCAACCACAACAATATCGGCTTCTTCAGACCAATCTACCGCCTCATAATTCTTAACGACATGTGCGTCCGTGATTTCTGAAAACCATTCCGGTGATTGTGCGTTCATTGCGCCCCTCAAAACTGTTTTGTTCCACCCCTGTGATCACTCAAATTAACAATAAAGAAATATTGCGCAATCGCGTTTGTCTGTTAATTTCATATTAACTTATATAAGGAGATTATAAATGACAAACCCTGAAATTGCTCTTGTGACAGGCGCCAGCCGAGGTGCCGGCAAAGGTATCGCCATCGGATTGGCCGAAAAAGGCATGACTGTTTATGTCACAGGCCGCAGTAAGCAAAGCGGCTCGGCTTTTGGCTGGGACGGGACTCCGCTGCCGGGCACTGTTGACGAGACGGTTCAGGAAATCAATGCCGCAGGAGGCACCGGCATAGGCGTCATTTGCGACCACTCTAATGACGCTGATGTTGCTGCCCTGTTTGAACAAATTAAGTCGGATCACGGGCGGCTGGATATTCTCGTCAACAACGCCACGAACATCCACCATCAACTGATTGAACAAAAACCTTTTTGGGAGAAGGAACTTGCTGCACAAGGCATTCTCGATGTCGGGCTGCGCTCGGCCTATGTCGCAAGCTGGCATGCGGCACAAATGATGGTTGAACAAAAATCAGGTCTCATCGCCTTCGGCTCTTCTTTTGGCGCAAGTTGTTACATGCATGGGCCGGCTTATGGTGCCCAAAAGGCCGGGATTGACAAATTCGCCCATGACATGGCCGTGGATTTAAAGCCGCATAATGTTCAGGCCGTCTCCATTTGGATGGGCCCCTTGTTGACCGAACGCGCACTGATTGCCGCTGAGGTGCATCCCGAACAGTATAAGGAATTCATGGAAATGGCGGAGACGCCTCAGTTTACAGGGCATATTGTTCATGCCATTGCCAGCGATGACAAGGCTGACGAGATTTCGGGTCATACCCTGATCGGAGCTGAAATCGCCAAGGAACGTTACAAGTTGACCGACCGGGGCGGTAAACAACCCCCTTCACATCGTGAGATGCTTGGGTCACCGAACCCGCCAAACCCGGCAATCGTTTATTAAAACGCAGTTTCCGTATTTCACGCAGAATATCATGGCAAATCTAACGTCATCAGTTTTGACAGTGACCATTTTTGTGTCTCTGGTTTCCGCTATAGGCGGGGTTCCTTTCAACACCATGCCGCTGTTGCTCAGCAGCTTTGGTGCTGAGCTGAATATGACGGCTACGGACAAGGCAAACCTGTCCAGCATCGCTTTTTTCGGCTATCTGCTCGGCACAATGGCCGGACCGGTTTGGGTGGATCGTGTGCCGTGGCGGGGGTTTTCTGTCCTCAGTGCAACGCTGGCAGCGGTTGCCCTAATCATTTCCGCCAACAGCAGCGGTGTCGTATTGCAGGCCAGTTGGTTGTTTTTTGGGCTTTTTTGTTCTTTCATGCACTCTTTATGCATGCGGATACTGGCGGAAATGCCCGATGAGGAACGCGCCTACGGAACACGACTGAGTGTTGAACTGATCACCATTTCCGCCCTTCTTTTGGTTTTGCCAATTCTTTTTATTGATAAATATCAATACGCTGGGGCCGCTTATGCACTCGCTGGGTTCATTGTAATATTGAGCCTCGGCACCCTGTTTATGCCCCAACGCAAAGACATTGCCTCAGCACGTGAGCAGATTACCTTTCCAACCTGGCAAAAAGCCGGCAAGGCTTATGTCGCCCTCGGAATTTTTCTGATTTATTGCCTGGCTAATGTTGGTCTGTGGATCTTTGTTGGTGAAATCGCCATGATCCATGACCCTGAGCCGGAACAAATGAGTTTGCTTTTTTCCGTATTGAAAGTTCTTGGTGGTCTGGCTGGCATCATTGGCGCGGTGATTGGTGCCCGCGCCGGCACGCGTTACCCAAACATAATTTGTTTTGTTATCATCAGCACTGGCAGTTTGGGCCTGATGTATTCAAATACACTCACATCGGTCATGATGTCCACCTGGGTTTGGGAGTTCGGATTCACACTTGGCTGCATTTATCAAACCGCCGGCATTGCCCGCCACGACATCAGTAACCGATTGGTAATGTTGGTGCCGACCGCATTTGCTGTCAGTTCCTTTGCCGGGGCACGGGTCGCAGGTCTGATGATCACTGAAAATGATTATGACAACCTGTACCTCTTCGTCATTTTATGCTCGCTGGCACCGGCCGTGTATTATTACATGCTTTCAACTCTGGAGCGGAAACATGCGCATTAAAGTTAAAATCGCCCTTCTCCCTCTTCTGGTCTGTTTTGTGGTGGCTTGCAGTAACACCGCACCACTTCCAAAGGCTGATACAATTTACCTGAATGGCACAGTCTTAACCATGTCGGAGCCCGGGACAGTTGAAGCGCTCGCGGTCAAGGACGGCCTGATTCTTCAGCTTGGGGATGAGGCGGCGATCCGAAAGCTGCAAGGCGACACGACGACCCTTGTCGATTTGGAAGGCGCCACCCTGATGCCCGGCTTTTTTCAAACCCATGCCCACTTCCCGTTCATTGCCATGAAAAGCCAACTGGTCAATATTGACCCCCCGCCGGATGGAGATGTGGACACGATGGACAAGCTGATTGCCAAACTGCGTCCGGTCGCACAGGCCACACCACCCGGCATGCCGGTATTTGCCATTGGATATGACGACACCTTGCTTGCCGAAAAGCGGCACCCGACAAAACAGGATTTGGACAAAATCTCAACCGAGCATCCAGTTTTTCTGATCCACATTTCCTTTCATTTTGTAACCATGAATTCAACGGCACTGGCCAATATCGGCGTCGATGCACAGACCCAAGACCCGCCCGGCGGCGTAATCCGCCGTATCGCCGGAACACAGGAGCCCGACGGGGTTTTTGAGGAAGCCGCAATGATGTATCTTGAGGGGCTGCTACCGGCACCAAGCCCTGAGCAACTTTTCAAAAGTTATGTCCAAACCATGTACGAGCTGGCCGCCAAAGGCTATACAACCGTCGTCGATCATGCCAGCACCGCAGATGTTGAAAAGGCCTATGCTGCCTTGTCCGGCATGGGAAAAATGCCCCTGGACCTAATCGCCTATCACCGTCTGGCCGACCCCCGCCAGCCGCGTGCGGAAATTAGCAAAACCTATCAGGGCCGCTACAGGACCGGTGGCTACAAGATTGTTCTGGACGGATCCATTCAGGGCTTTACAGGCTATCTGTCGCAACCCTACCACGCCCACACGGCTCATCATGACCATGATTACCGTGGATATCCGCATTTGAATGAGGAACTGTTCACCCGCCTTGTCATGCGTGCCTATGCCGAAAATGCCCCGCTTTTGGTTCATACCAACGGTGACGCCGCCACTGATCTTTACATAAAAGCGGTACGCACAGCCTCAGCCGCCCACCCTGAGGCGGATGTCAGGCCGGTCATTATTCACGCCCAAACCATGCGCGAGGATCAGCTTGATGCAGCCGCAGAGCTTGGCATGTTGCCGTCCTTTTTCATCGACCATGTGTATTTCTGGGGAGATCGTCACCGCGACATCTTTCTTGGCCCTGAACGCGCCGCCCGCATCAGCCCAGCAGCCTCAGCCCGCGCCCGCAACATGCGTTTCACCCTGCATGATGATGCGCCGGTTGTCTCCGCCGCACCTTTCCGCTCAGCCTGGGCTGCGGTCAATCGCACCACATCATCCGGCAAAACCCTGGGCACCGAGCAAAGGATATCCGTCAGTGACGCCCTCAAAGCCTTGACCCTGGACGCCGCATACCAACAGTTTGAGGATGATACCAAAGGCAGCCTTGAAGCCGGAAAACGAGCGGATATGATCATTCTTGATAAAAACCCGTTGAAAATTGACACTGCACAACTCAGAAATATTGCGGTTCTGAAAACCATAAAAGACGGGGAAACCATTTTCGTAAAACCCTAGCCTTCAAAACATGTGCCCTGACCGTCCGGCTTGTATTTTGAGTGGAATGAAATAGGGTATTAAGCGTAGTTACATCACCCATTTGAGTAGAGACCAGCATGGCAACTTTAAAAAACAAAACAGCATTCATCACCGGCGGCGGACAGGGCGTGGGTCAAGGCATAGCTCTTGCATTAGCTGCTGAAGGGGCCAATGTCTTTGTCGTCGGACGGACACAACATACACTTGACGACACCTGCGCCCTGATTGAAGCGCGTGGCGTGCAGGCCGGAAACACAATTTGCGACATCATGAAAGCCGATGACCTGGAGGCCGCGGTGAATGCCTGCCTTGCCCAATTCGGCGGCCTTGATATCCTGGTCAATAACGCACAACTGGTTCCGCTCGGGCCAATAAATGGCTTGAGTGAAGAGGCGTTTGAGGAAGGTTGGGTTTCAGGTCCGGTTGCAACTTTACGGCTGATGAAACTGTGCTACCCGCACCTTAAAAACGGCGGCAACATCATTAACCTGCTTTCCTCTGCCATGCGGCGTTGGGATATGGCCAATTATGGCGGCTATTCAGCCGTCAAGGCTGCCATTCATGAACTGACCCGGGCAGCCGCCTGTGAATGGGGTGAGGACGGCATCCGTGTTAACGCCATCATGCCCCATGCCAAATCTCCGGCGCTTGCCAACTGGATTGAACGCAACCCGGCCGAAGCGGAAGCGTTCCAGGCCACCATTCCTTTGAAGCGGATTGGTGAATGTGAAGAGGATATTGGAGCTTTTGTTGCTCTGATGTGTTCAGACAAGGCCGGATATCTGACCGGCCAGACCATCGGTTTAGATGGTGGGCAAGCCTTGATCGGCTAATCACCAGAGGTCAGGAATGTCTTTGCCGGTGATGGCAATGATTTTCTTCATGACGTTAATCGCGGTTTGAAGTTCACCTTGAGTGAAATGTTTGGCCAGTTCCTCCTCAAGTGATTTTGACTGCGCCAACAACTCAATAAAAACATCCCGGCCGGCCTCTTCAAGATGACATTCTCCCGAGCCGGTAAAGCTTACAAGCCCTTTACGCTCCAGCCTTGAGAAAATCTCATTATCCGGAGCATGTCCTGTATGCCGCAACCTTTCCCCGATTGCGTCTTTACTCAAGTCACCATTCATGGACAGCAGGGAAATGCAGAAATATTCCTCATCACTCAAACCCTTATCCGACCAGGATGCCCGGATTGGCTGGGAAGTCTGAAAATGTGCCCGCGAAATCAGGTACAGCAGAAAGTTTTCCGAAAACTGTCCAGACTCAAGATCTATTCCGGCATCTGGTAACTCGGTCGGTTTGGCCTGCGCTTCGGCATATTTGCCGCCATGGAATATCAAAACCGGCAGATCATTTGTTTTGTGCTCAAGGACCTCTCCGACAAAGATAATATGATCGCCGCCCTCATACTCGAAATATGTCCGGCACCGGAACAGGGCCGCATATTCCGGCAGTACCGGAAAGCCCTGTTCGCATGTTGCGAAGGCCACACTCTCGAACTTGTCACCCTGGGAACGGGCGAAATTATTCGACATGTCCTGTTGATGAGCGGCCAGAACATGCACATTGAAACCACCGGAGGTCTTGAAGGCCGGCATGGACAAGGCGTTTTTTGATAATGACCACAAAATTAATGGCGGATCCAGTGAGACGCTATTAAAACTGCTAGCGGTTACCCCGACAGGCTTTTGCTCCTCGTCAAATGTTGTGACGACGGTCACGCCGGTGGCGAACTGACCAAGGGCATTGCGAAGTTCAATTTGTTCTGAGCTCATGATTGGTTTCCTATCATTTGCGTAAACTTATAACCATTATTCTACGCATTCATCAATAGAAGATACAGAAAAGCCTTAATATGCGTTGCCAAAGCGGTGTATATTAGGAATTGTACCGTGTATCTGATGGAGGGAGCATGACCACTTTGGAAGACCGCATTGACCGGCTTGAGTCGATTGATGAAATCCGCCAGCTTGTCAGCAAATATTCACTGTCTTTGGACATGCGGGACCTAGATGCCCATGTCAACCTGTTTGCCGAGGATATTCGGGTCAGCAGAGAAAAAACCGGACGGGCGCATTTGAAACAATGGTTAGACGACACATTGCGGCTCCAATTCACCGGCACATCGCACCATGTCGGCAATCACATCATTGAATTTGATGACGCAGACCACGCCCATGGTATCGTCTATTCAAAAAACGAACATGAAACACCCAGCGAAGGCGGTGATGAATGGGTCATCATGCAGATGATATACTGGGATAATTATGACCGCATTGATGGGCGGTGGTATTTTCGTCGTCGCCTGCCCTGTTATTGGTACGCAACAGATTTGAATAAACCGCCGATTGGGTCAGAGAAAATGCGCTGGCCTGACCGCCCACCCTATGAAGGGGCGTATCATCAGCTTTTTCCGTCCTGGGAAAAATTCTGGAAAAATCCGCCAAAGGATGGCGTCACCCCGGAAGTGGCACCGCCCGCCCCGATAAATGAGTTTCTCAAAACCATGCGCGACAACCATCCTGATCCGAAAATCCGAGTCAGATAAAGCAATACGGACATCATCATGACAGATTTATTCAGCCCCGTTCAACTTGGGGACATCCAACTTGGTAATCGCATCATCATGGCGCCGATGACCCGCAGTCGCGCCGGCGCAGAGGATGAGGCTCTGCCCATGACAGCCACCTATTACGCGCAACGCGCTTCAGCCGGCCTGATTATCACTGAGGGCGTCTATCCATGTCCCGACGGCAAAGGTTATGTCCGCTCACCGGGAATTGTCACGGACAGACAGATTGAAAGCTGGACTGATGTCGCCAAGCGAGTCCATGACAATGGCGGAAAAATAGTCATGCAACTGATGCATTGCGGACGCATTGCCTCGGCGCATAACAAAGCGGAAGACGCACGCACCCTTGCCCCCTCACCCATTAAGGCAGCCGGTGAAATCTACACTGATGCTGCGGGTATGGCAGAACACGAGCAGCCAGAGGAAATGACTTTTAAGGATATTGAGGACACTGTGACAGCTTTTGCTGACGCGGCTCAAAATGCCGTCAATGCCGGGTTTGACGGTGTCGAATGTCATTTTACAAGCGGTTACCTGCCGGCACAATTTCTGTCAACCGGCGCCAATCACCGCACGGACAGTTATGGTGGCTCATTGGAAAACCGTCTGCGCTTTCCTCTTGAAATTCTCCACGCCGTGTCCGCACGTATTGGCGCCGGGCGTGTCGGGTTCAGAATTTGTCCCGGAAACCGGTTCAATGATCTGCATGATGACGATCCCAAAGAAACATTCTCAGCCCTGCTTGCGGCGGCATCCCCCATGAACCTTGCCTATCTGCATGTCATTCGCATGGATGCAGGCGTTGATAATATAGCCCTGGCCCAAAATCATTTCACCGGCCCGCTCATCATTAATGAAAGTTACGGATTTGAGGAGGCAAACAAAGCCGTCGGGACCGACAACATCGCCGCCGTGTCTTTCGGGAGACCCTTCATAGCTAATCCAGATCTTGTCAACAGGTTCCAAAAAGGCTTGTCGCTCAGCAAGCCCGACTTTTCCACCCTCTACACCACTGGTGAAAAAGGTTATATTGATTATTCAACAGCTTAGATATATTTTCCGATCTAAAGCTTTAATGCTTCCTCGGTAATTTTCAGAAAACTTGGCGGCTCCCCGCCGCCGAAAACCTCAAGACATGCGCCGGAAACGTATGAATTCGCCGGATCAGACAGAAATAGACAAGCTTTGGCGATGTCTTGCGGCTTGCCCATGCGTTTCATCGGCAAATTGTCAGCCAAATAAGCCATACCCTTGGCACCATTATAATGATCCTCTGAGGCTTCAGTTTCCACCAGCCCGACAATAATCGCGTTCACACGCACATCCGGCGCCCATTCCATGGCCAAAGAGGTCGTTACATTCAACAACCCCGCCTTGGCAGCGCCATAGGCAACGGTTCCCGGTGAAGAGCGCACAGCCGAAACACTCGAAATATTGATGATTGACCCCACCACCTGATTGGCGCGAAAACTTTTATAGGCATGCTGGGATGTGTAAATGGGCGCCAAGAGATTGAGGCGGATTACGGATTCAGTCAGACGCGGACTGGCCTCTGCACTAGCGACAGGCGGCCCGCCACCAGCATTATTGATCAAGGTTGTAAAAACCCCTTCGATTTCCTCAGCCTTCTGAATCAAACCGATAACTTGCTCGGGGTCCCTGACGTCACACTCCACAAAGGTGATGTTGCCCTGAATATCAGCCGTAAACGCCTCCGGTTGGCTTCTCCCACAGATCACCACATGCGCGCCGGCTTCAGCAAAACGGGTCGTGATGCCTCTCCCGATGCCGCGAGCTCCACCTGTGACAATGACTGTTTGACCAGAAAAATCTGACATAAACTCCCTCCAATGACAGATTATGTGCTCAACATATTGCGCGATTTTGGCAAAATGTCTAAGACTAAATGACCAGTTAATTGCATAGACGGTGCCCCATGAAGACCATTCCACAAACCCTTGTTGAAACAGCTGCCGCCGCTCCGGAGGCTTTGGCCCTTAAGGATGGCAGCTGGTCTCTGTCATATGATGATTTGCTGAAGCAGGTTTTGAAAACTGCCGGGGCCTTGAAACGTCTTGGTCTAGGGCATGGCGACCGTTTTGCAATTTGGGCCCCGAATTGCGCCGAGTGGGTGATAACGGCCCTTGCCGGACAAAGCCTAGGAGCCGTCATGGTGACCCTGAACACACGCTACAAGGGAGGAGAAGCCGCCGACATTATCCGCCGGGCCAACTGCAAAATCCTGCTGACCGTTGATGGTTTTCTTGGCGTCGATTACCCCGCCATGCTCGCAGGCGAAGATTTGCCGGCGCTTGAACACACCATAATCATCAAGGACGCAACCGACACCTCACCACTTTCAACCTTACTGGAGGGGACCGTCCCGATTAATGTTGCAGACCTTAACCAGGTCAAACCGGATGATCTGTCTGACATAATATTTACCTCCGGCACCACCGGCTCGCCAAAAGGTGCCATGACCACCCATGGACAGAATGTTGCCGTTTTCGAGACCTTCTCGGACGCCATTGGCATGATGCGCGGCGACAGATACCTCATCGTCAATCCGTTCTTTCACAGCTTTGGTTACAAGGCCGGCTGGTTGTGCTGCCTCATCCAGGGGGCTGCCATATTTCCGCTCAGTGTATTTGATGTGGAGGATGTTCTGCACCGCATCGAGCAGGACAAAATCACAGTCATGCCTGGTGCGCCAACCATTTTTCAATCCCTTTTGGCTCATGCAAGCCTCAGTAAGTACGACATTTCTTCATTACGTGTCGCAACGACCGGTGCTGCTGTCATCCCTGTTGATTTGATTGCAAAAATGACCAACGACCTCGGCATTGACCATGTCTATTCAGCCTATGGGTTGACCGAGTCCTCCGGTGTTGTGACCTTGTGTTCCAAAGGTGACGACTTTGAAACCATTGCCACCACCTGTGGCAAGCCCCTGAAAAATACGGAAGTTCGCCTGGTGGATGATGCCGGCATCTCCGTCCCGACCGGCGAAGAAGGAGAAATCTGGGTGCGCGGCTTTAACGTCATGCAAGGTTATCTGGATAATCCGGAAGCCACGGCGGAAACCATTACGGCAGACGGCTGGCTGAAGACCGGAGATATCGGCCGACAGGATGCACGCGGCTACATCAGAATCACCGACCGTAAGAAAGACATGATTATTGTCGGCGGATTCAACTGCTATCCCGCGGAGGTTGAGCAAAGTCTGATGCTGCATGATGACATAGCTGATGTCGCCGTGACCGGCATGGCAGATGAACGGTTAGGTGAAGTGGCCCGCGCCTATGTCGTCAAAACATCCGGATGCGACACCAATGAAGAGGCCATTCTCAGCTGGGCCCGTGATACACTGGCAAACTTCAAAGTCCCCCGCAAAATTGATTTTGTCGACAGCTTACCCCGCAATGCCTCCGGCAAGGTACAAAAATTCCTTTTACCGGACTGATAACCTAAATTAGACCTTATTAAAACTACGCAATCAAACCAATCTGATGATAAAAAATTATGTTTTGCGTAAATTTTCTATTTTCTGATTACGATATTATGATATTCTGAATATAGAATTTTATTGGGAGTGAAAAACATGTCACAAGCAACGCAGTTACACGAAACCTCAGGGGTTCTGGATATGACCCCCGCCCTTGAGATTATCAAAAAAGATGCGCCGGAAAGCCGGCAAAACCGTCAAATCAAGCAATCCAGTATTGATGCCATTCGGGACACGGGATATTTCCGTTCGGTTCTGCCGAAAAAATATGGCGGCATGGAAGTCACTCCACAGGAATTCTTCAAGGCGTCCCTTGATATCGCGGAATGTGATATGGGAACAGCCTGGGCGACGGGCATTATCGCCGTCCACGCTTATCAGTTGGCCATCATGCCCCCTCAGGCGGCGGAAGAAGTTTATGCCACCGGGCCAGACACGCTGATCTCGTCTTCTTACAACCCGGCCGGCGCCAAGGTCACGACCGTTGATGGCGGCTTTGAGCTCTCAGGACGCTGGGGCTGGAGCAGCGGTTCAGGACATTGTGATTGGGTTTTGCTTGGCGGAGTCATCATGGATCACCCGTCAGGCGTGCACTACCGTACCTTTCTGTTGCCGCGTTCGGATTATGAAATAGAAGACACATGGTTTGCCATGGGCCTGCAGGCCACTGGCTCGAATGACATTGTCATTGAAGAACCTGTCTTTGTGCCCGAGCATAGAACACACCATCAAATGGACGGTTTTAACCGTGTCTCGTTCCAAGACAATCCGATGTACACCATCCCCTGGGCGCAATGGTTTGTCCGCGTCGTCTCTTCCCCGTCCATCGGAGCCGCCAAACATGCCCTGCAGCTGTTTATTGACAACGCAACCGCCAGCTCCACCGATCCAACCCGCCTGGCCGGCGATCCGGATGTCACAGCCCGTGTCGCGGAAGCCGCTAATCTGATTGACGAAACCGAAGCCATTGTGTTCCGCAACTTCGATGAGATGATGGCCAGAGTGAGCAAGGGCGAAGATATCCCGATGGCGGATCGCGTGAAATACCGCTACCAGGCCAGCCTTGTCATTGAGCGCATGATGAAAGCGGTTGACTTGCTGTTTGATGTCGCCGGTGGCCGCAGTGTTTACAACGGTTCACCAATTCAAGAAATCTGGCACGATATTCACATTGCCCGTGCTCATGTCGCCAACAACCCGGTCGGTTTCGCCCGCAATTTCGGCGGCATCCAACTGACGGGCGAAAGCTCGGACGTGTTTGTCTGATGACAGAAGCACCAATGCGGCCACCAGAGGGGCAATTTGTAGAGGCCGGCCCAATTAAGATGCACTTCCTGACCTTCGGGAATCCTGATGACCCGGCTGTGGTATTTGTCCATGGCTCGGGTCCGGGTAACAGTGCCTATGCCAATTTCCACAATAATGCGCAGGTATTCGCCGATGCAGGTTTTTATGTGTTGCTGCCGGACATTATCGGCTTCGGATACACAGACAAACCAACGGATTTGGGGGATTACACGCTGCAGCTCTTTTGCGACACGTTGATGGCTGGTCTGGCCTCACTTGATGTGAAGAACTGCCATTTCGTTGGCAACTCACTGGGGGCCGGCATTGCCATCCAGATTGCCCTGGATAATCCTGATTTTGTCAACAAGTTGATCCTGATGGGGCCGGGCTGCATTGAGGAACAGCAGGATTATTTCACCATGCCTGGCATCGCCAAGATGATGGAGGCGACCAAAAACGGCATGAGCGAAGAGGCGTTACGCGCCGTCATGCATCATTTTGTTCATGATGACAATCTGGTCACCGAATCGCTGGTCTCCATGCGCTGGGAAGTCGCCCAGACCCAGCCTCCGGAAGTCATCACCACCATGAAGACACCAAATCTTGGGCCAAGGCTGAAGGAATTGACGCATCCCATACTGACTTTTTGGGGAGCTGATGATCTGTTTATGCCGCCATCTGGCAAGGAAAAATGTCTGCGGGCAAATGACACTTCGCGCCTGATTGAGGTCAATGCCTGCGGTCATTGGGTCATGATTGAGCATCCACGTATGTTCAACGCCGTCAGCCTCGACTTTTTACTCAACGACTAAAACAACAGGGAACACGACTATGGGAATTGCACGATTGGGATATGTGGTTCTGCAGATGAAGAATCCGGACGCCTGGGCCGGCTTTGCAGAAACCGTGCTCGGTTTTAAGCGGATGGAGCGCGAAGATGCGAAAGGGGCCGCTTATTTGCGCATGGACGAAGCGCCCTTCCGCTATATGGTGGAACAGGGCGAAGAGGAAAAATTTCTGGCAGCCGGATATGAGTTGGCGTCTGAAGCCGATTATGAAGCTCTGATCAGCAAGCTTGAAGCCGCCGAAGTTGAGGTGGCGCGTGGGGATGCGCAAGAGGCAGAACGCCGTGCAGTTGCCGCTTTCGCTGTCTGCCATGACCCATCAGGCAATACACTCGAGTTGTGCCATGGCCGGGAGAACGGCGCGCCGTTTGAACCGGGCGCCGGTGTTTCTGGTTTTGTTACCGGCGATATGGGCCTTGGCCATTTGGTCATCCCCGCTCCCGCCAATGAGGAGACGGAAGCGTTCTACACGCAACTCTGCGGGTTTGGTATCAGTGACGATCTGACCCTGCCTCCACCGGCGGAAAGCCTGCCGGATCAACGTATTTTGTTCCTGCACGCAGACAATCCTCGGCATCACACATTGGGGCTTTACAATTTCCCCAACCCGACCGGCGTCATTCACTTGATGGCGGAAATGAAAACCATGGATGATGTTGGCTATTGCATGGACCGTGTGAAACAGGCCGGTTTGCATATTTTTGCCAGTCTCGGGCGACATTCCAATGATGAAATGGTGTCATTTTATTTCTTTGCCCCCGGCGGCATCGGCATTGAAGTTGGCTATGACGGCCTGACCATTGACGACTGGTCCAAATTCACCCCGACGAAAAGCACATCCGGCGATTATTGGGGGCATGAATATGACTTCCCCCAAATGGGAGACTGAGCATGGCTACACCTGTTATCGACAAAACCATGAGTGTTGCTGAAATGGCCTCACATATTGAGACCGGCATGACCATCGGCATTGGCGGTTGGGGCGGACGCCGGAAACCGATGGCGCTAATCCGAGAGATTTTGAAAACGGATGTTACCGACCTGACCATCGCCGCCTATGGGGGATGTGATGTCGGCATGCTGGCAAGCGCCGGCAAAATCAAGAAGCTGATTTTCGGCTTTGTCTCCTTGGATGTCATTCCAATGGAAGCGCATTTTCGACGCGCCCGCTCGGCCGGTGAATTTGAGGTCATGGAGGTCGATGAGGGCATGTTCCAGCTGGGCCTCAAGGCCGCTGCGCAAAAACTACCATTTTTGCCTTGCCGCGCGGGTCTGGGGACTGATGTGTTGACCCGCAATCCGGACATAAAAATCATGCAGGACCCCTATAAGGGCGAACATCTTGTGGCCATGCCGGCGATCGAACTGGATTTGGCCTTTTGCCATGTGTCCGAAGCCGATGTGCTCGGCAACAGCTATATTGGCGGGCCGGATATGTTTTTTGATGAGTGGTTCTGCCGCGCCGCCGACAAAGCCTATCTAACGGCAGAACACATTGTACCTACTGCCGCCTTCGATGATGCGGCCAAAGTTCAGAACATGCCGATTGAGCGAAATCTGGTTGCCGGCGTGGCCGCCGCTCCGCTCGGCGCGCATCCGACATCAAACGGGCCGGATTACGGCATAGATGTCGGGCACCTGAAGACCTACTCGCAGGCTGCAGGCGACGGGTGGCAGGACTATTGCGACACTTATATCGCCACAGAAAATTATATTGAGGCCGTCGGCGGTGAAGACCATATCCGCGCCCTCCCCCTTCCGGTATTTTAGAGGTTGAGATGAGTTTTACACTTGCAGAACTGTGCATTACCGCTGGTGCGGAGATTTTTGAAGACGAAACTCCTGAAGTGTTTGCGACACTAATTGGTCTTGTCCCGCGCCTTGCCGGATCCTTGGCCAAGAAAACCACCCATCCAGGACTGATGATGTCTGACGGAGAATATTATCTCGTATCCGAGCCCGTCCCAGTTGGAAAGCGCAATGGATATGTTCCCAAAAAAGAAGGGAATGTGGGCTATGAACGGGTCTTTGATCTGATTGCAAAAGGTAACCGCCACGCATTTGTCGGCCCTGTACAGGTTGACAGATTCGGGCAAATGAACCTGTCCGCGATTGGTGATTATGACAATCCGAAAGTCACCCTACTGGGTGTGCGTGGTCTGCCGGGCAACACCGTCAACAACCGCACCTCCATGTTTTTTCCATCCCACAACACCAAGGCTTTTGTCAGCGGTGAAGTGGATATGGTCAGCGGCGCCGGCTACAACCCCGATCGCTATCCGGACGGAAAATACCCGCCTGGCCTCGATCACCGATGCATCATTACCAATTTGTGCGTACTTGATTTTTCTGGCGACAATCATGCGATTGCCATAAAGTCACTGCATCCGGGGGTCACGGCTGAAGAGGTGCAGGACAATACGGGGTTTGATCTGATCATTCCTGAAACAATCCCTGAAACCACCGCGCCGACACAGATACAACTCGACATCATAAACGAGCTTGATCCGCATAATCTGCGCGCCACGGTCTTTAAGGACAACCCGCCCGGCATCAGACCATAAGCAAAAGGTGAACACCATGAGCCAAGATAAGCAAAAGGACACGCAACAAGATGATGGGCATGACAATGAAACTGTCCCGCGTCTTGAAAAAGAGGTTGTCTATGAGGAAGAAAATCCCGTTCTGTATGAGGTGCACGGCCAGATTGCCTATCTGACGCTGAACCGTCCAAAATATCATAACAGCCAAAACGGGCAGATGCTCTATGCCCTGGATGACGCATTCTACCGGGCTGTCGGCGATGATGATGTGAAGGTCATTGTCCTGAAGGGCAATGGCAAGCATTTTTCCGCCGGTCATGATATTGGCACCCCCGGACGCGATTACGATATTGGCCGTGATGACCGGCGCACCATGATTTACAACCATGATAACAAACCGGGAGCCGAAAAAGCCTATATCCGCGAAATGGAGGTCTATCTTGGTTTTTGCCACAGATGGCGCGAAGCCCCGAAGCCAACCATTGCCCAGGTTCATGGCGGATGTATTGCTGGCGGCCTGATGTTGGCATGGGTCTGC
Source organism: Parvibaculales bacterium (assembly GCA_049889415.1). GTDB lineage: Bacteria > Pseudomonadota > Alphaproteobacteria > RS24 > RS24 > JAYQKL01. The sequence continues at coordinate 230,283 of JBMHDL010000003.1, forward strand.
GACCTGATTGTCGCTTCCGATGACGCCTTCTTCCAAGATCCTGTTGTGCAGATGGGGTTTCCGGGGGTTGAATATTTCGCGCATCCGTTTGAACTGAATGTTCGTCAGGCCAAAGAATTTCTGCTTTTGGGGGAACGCTGGTCAGCTGATCGGGTACTCGCTGCCGGGATGATCAACAAGGTTGTCCCCCGCGATGACCTTGATGCAACAGTTGCTGACATGGCAGAGAGAATCGCCAAGCAACCACGTATGGCGTCACTTCTGACCAAACAAGCCTGTAACCATATTGAAAACCTGCAGGGCAAGAAAACCGGCATGGACGGAGTTTATGCCATGCATCACTTTGCCCATGCCCAAAACACCATTGCCAAAGGCGATTACATTGCCGGTTTTGATGGCAAGAAAATGGCGCAAAGCAACAAAAAAAAGGAACAGGACAGCTGATGGCTTTTGACACCGCCCTCACCCGTACACTTGGCTGCCAACACCCGGTCATCCAGACCGCCATGGGTTGGGTGGCGACGTCGCAGCTTGTGCAGGCAAGCGTGCGGGCCGGTGCCATGGGGTTTCTGGCTGCGGCCGTCATGGATGCCGACGAATGCGAAGCTGAAATCAGAACCATCAAACAAGCCACGCAAAACCCTTTCGGAGTCAACTTTCATTCGTTCCAGAAAGACGCTGACCGAATTATTGACATGTGCATTGATTATGAGGTGGCGGCAATTTCCTACGGACGCTCCCCCTCATCAAAAATCATTGATAAGGTCAAAGCCGCCGGTATCAAATGCGTACCGACCATTGGAGCCAGCAAACACGCCGCCAAAGCCGTGGAGATGGGGGCTGATGTCCTGGTCTGCCAGGGACAGGAGGGCGGCGGCCATACTGGCTTCACCCCTACCTGGTTACTTTTGGGACAGGTACTTGACCAAAATCTCGGGGTTCCGGTTGTCGCCTGCGGCGGGTTTAAAGATGGTCGCGGCCTTGCTGCGGCCCTGTCTTTCGGAGCTGATGGCATCGCCATGGGAACGCGCTTCATGATGTCCAAGGAAAGCCCGACCCCGGATCCGACCAAACAAGCCTATCTGGATGCCGAAGTCACCAACATTCCGGTATCCACAAAACTCGACGGCCTGCCGCAGCGCATGGTGATGAACAAAATGTTGCAGGATCTTGAAAACGCTTCACCCCTCGGCATGTTGTACCGCGCCATTGTCAACGGCTTCCGTTACAAATCCCAGGCCAACATGTCCATGTTCGATATGGTCAAGACCGCTTGGGGCATGGCTGCCAAAACTGACATGACTCTGGGGCAAACCATGATGGCGGGCAACGCCCCGATGATCATCCAAAAAGCGATGATTGAAGGCAACACGGAAAAAGGGGTATTGCCGAGTGGGCAAATTGCCGGCCTGATCGATGACCTGCCATCGGCCGAAGACATTATCAGCGGCATTATCAAGGATGCCGTAAACTGCCAAAACACTTTTGCAGATTTGAAAGGGTAATCATGGGCATTACAACTTCCGTCACCGACCGCATCGGGGAAATCGTCTTTGACTTTCCGCCCGTCAACGCCTTTGACGACAAAACTTGGAATGAAATTCCGGCCATTGTTACGGAAATGGGCAAACGTGAAGATGTCCGCGTCATCATCATTCGCTCGGAAGGGCGCGGCTTTTGCGCCGGAGTGGACATCAAACAATTGGCAGAGACCAGTTCAGCCATTGTCGAAGTGAATAAAGGCAATTACGAAACTTTCAAGGCTATTCGTGGCTGTGAAATTCCGGTCATCAGCGCCCCGCATGGTTATGTCATTGGCGGTGGCATTGGCATGTGCGGCGCTTCCGATGTGGTGATTGCGGCGGATGACTGCTTTTTCTCCCTACCGGAAATTGACCGTGGGGCCATGGGCGGTGCCGCGCATCTGCAGCGGATGATCGGCATGCCGAAAATGCGGGCCGCTTTTTTCACCGGCGGGCAGATTACGGCCCAGGAAATGCATCGCCTGGGTGGCATTGAAAAGGTTGTGCCCCGTGACGCGCATTTAGCCGAAGTCCGGGCTTTTTCCGAAATCATAGCCAGCAAAAGTCGTGACGCCCTGCGCATCGCTAAGCAGGCCCTTAATGGCATTGAGAGTTTTGATGTCGACAAATCCTACCGCTGGGAACAAGGCTTCACGTTTGAAATGTACATGCACGAGGACAGCCAGAAGGCCCGCGACGCTTTTGTTGAAAGTGGAGAAGCGGCACGTTTTGAGGATGAACAACAATGAATGTAGATTTCAGTCCCGAACAAAATGATTTTCGCGCCGAAATCAGGGCATGGCTGGAGGCCCATGTCCCCGCCAAGCGTCTGCCGTCTCTTGACACCGAAGAGGGCTTTGAAGTGCACCGCGAATGGGAGCGCACCCTGCATAAGGATAATTGGGGCATGGTCACCTGGCCCAAGGAATATGGTGGACGCGGTTGTGACTTGATTGACTGGCTGATTTTCGAAGAGGAATATTACCGCGCCGACGCCCCTGCCCGAGTAAGCCAAAACGGTATTTTCCTGCTTGGCCCAACCATTATGGAATATGGCACCGAAGAACAGAAAAAACGATTTTTGCCGCGTATGGCATCCGGTGAAGAAATATGGGCGCAGGCCTGGTCCGAGCCGGGAGCCGGCAGCGATATGGCTGGTATCCGCAGTAAAGCTGTCCGTGACGGTGACCATTATGTCATCAGTGGACAGAAAACCTGGTCATCACGGGCCGTTTTTGCGGATTGGTGTTTCGGCCTGTTCCGCACCGACCCTGACAGCAGCCGCCATAAGGGGCTGTCAAAAATTCTGGTACCACTGGACAGTGAAGGCCTGACCATCCGTCCGATTGCACAGCTTGACGGCGACCCCGGCTTTGCCGAACTGTTTTTTGATGAGGTCCGCGTCCCAGTAGATAATCTGCTCGGACCTGAACATGGCGGCTGGGGTGTCGCCATGGCGACCGCAGGCTTTGAACGCGGCCTGTTGCTGCGATCTCCGGCCCGGTTCCAAGCGGCAGCAAGCCGTTTGGTGAAACTCTACAAAAACCACGCCAATCGGCTCTCTCCCGGCGTCAAGGATCAGGTCATGCAGGCTTGGGTAGATACGGAACGTTTTGCCGCTGCCACATATGCTCTAGTTTCTCAGGTGAATGCCGGTGCCTCGATTTCGTCAGAGTCCAGCGCAAATAAAATTTTCTGGTCGGAAATGGATCGGCATCTGCACCGCACAGCCATGAGCATTATGGGCGCGCAGGCGGAACTTGAGGAGGGTTTGGAGGCAATTGACGGCGGCCGCTGGCTGGATGGCTATATGTTCTCCCTGGCCGGACCGATTTATGCCGGCACAAATGAAATTCAGCGCAACATTCTGGCCGAGCGTGTGCTCGGACTGCCGCGGTAAGAGGGTGATATGGATTTTCGTTTCACTGATGACCAGCAGGAACTGATCGACGCCGCCAAACAGTTTTTTGACGGGGAACATACGACGGAACGCATGCGCGCCCAGCTAGATGGTAAGGACGTCCCGCCACTGTGGAATCAATGCGCCGAACTTGGCCTGCTCGGCATTTTGGCGGATGAGCAACAGGGTGGACTGGGACAGGACTTTACAGTCATGACCGCCATCGCAGAGGCCGCCGGCTATGCAGGTTTTGCCGAGCCTTTGGTTGAGACCGCAGGACTTGTTGTTCCTCTGCTTCAGGATATGGGAGAAACTGAAAAGCTTGAGCAGGTAATTGCCGGCAGCCTCAGGATCGCGCCACTCTCTCCACGACTGTTTGCCGTTCAGGATGCAGACCAGTGCGATTATTTCATCGCGACCCATGCTGAAGGCGCCTCATTAATCGGTAAGGATGAGGTAGACATCACGCCCCTGCAGTCCATTGACCCATTGCGTAAGGTCTTCAAGGTCAGTCATGCGGCGGAAGGATGTCCACTGTCCGACCGTAACGGCGCCATTCTCAGTGCCGCGCAAATTTGCGGCCTCACAAGGCGCATCATTGATATTTCCGTCGAGTACGCCAAGGACCGGGAACAGTTCGGCCAGCCGATCGGCGCCTTTCAGGCAATCAAACATCATCTTGCCAACGTCCACACCCAATTGGAATTCACCAGACCGACTGTCTTTCTGGCAGCATTACAAGGTGGCCGTGCCGTCCATCAGGCCAAGATTGCCGCGGCCGAAACCGGCATATTGGCTGCTGAAACCGGTATTCAGGTTCACGGCGGCATGGGCTACACTTATGAGGTCAACCTGCACCTGTTCATGAAACGCATCTGGGCGGTTTCCGCTGAATGGGGTGACAAGAATGACCATTTGAACATTTTGACACCACTGGTATTGGGGGATGATGCCCCCATTGGCCCTGGTGCAAGTTTTGAGGCTTAGGAGAAGAATATGGCTGAAGCTTATATTGTTGACGCAATCCGCACACCAACCGGTCGCCGGAAGGGAACTTTAGCACCGGTTCACGGCGCCGATTTGGGTGGGTTCATCCTGAAACAAATCGTCGAACGCAACGGCATTCCAGACAGCGACTATGATGACGTGATATTCGGCTGCATTGATGCCGTAGGTCCGCTTGCCGGCGATATTGCTCGAACCTGTTGGCTTGCCGCCGGTCTCGATCAGGCCGTGCCAGGCGTAACCATTGACCGGCAATGCGGCTCGTCCCAACAGGCGGTACATTTCGCCGCTCAGGCTATCATGTCGGGGACGCAAGATGTCGTTATCGCCGGTGGTGTCCAGACCATGACCCAAATTCCAATCAGTTATGCCATGCTGGCGGCGCAACCGCTCGGTTTCACAGACCCGTTCAGCGGCTCGAAAGGCTGGCAGGACCGCTATGGCGACGTCGCCATTTCGCAATACAAATCCGCCGACATGATTGCCGATAAATGGGGCATCAGTCGCGAGGAGATGGAAGCCTATGCACTTGAAAGCCATCAGCGCGGCGCCAAGGCCATTGATGAAGGACGCTTCGAGAATGAAATTATCCCGTTTGAAGGGCTGGAGACGGATGAAACCGTCCGTCGTGATACGACACTTGAGAAAATGGCGACGCTGGATGTCCTTCCCGACTGCCAGTTCATTCACGCCGGTGTTTCCAGCCAGACTTGTGACGCCTCTTCGGCTGTTCTGCTGGTGTCGGAAGATGCGTTGAAGCGTTATGACCTCACACCGCGGGCGCGGATACACCATATGAGCGTTCGGGCGGATGATCCGGTATGGATGCTGACGGCCCCCATACCGGCAACCGAATATGCCCTCAAGCGCGCCGGCATGTCGCTGGATGATATTGATCTGGTTGAAATCAATGAAGCCTTTGCATCCGTTCCGATGGCATGGCTCAAGGATACCGGATATCCGCATGAAAAAACCAATGTCAATGGCGGCGCCATCTCGCTTGGGCACCCCATTGGGGCGACCGGCACCAAGCTGATGTCAACACTGCTCAACGAATTGGAACGCACCGGCGGACGCTATGGCCTGCAGACCATGTGTGAAGGTGGTGGACAGGCCAATGTCACGATCATTGAGAGACTTTAAAATGGGAAACTTTGTCGATAACAGAACCGTCATTGTTACCGGCGCCGGCGGCGGCTTAGGACGTTCCTACGCCCTTGCTCTGGGCACGGAAGGTGCCAATGTGGTCGTCAATGACATCAATGCTGAGACCGGCCAGGCCACAGTAGATGACATCATCGCCCAGGGTGGCACGGCAATGCTCGCCTTGAATAATATCACTGACTATGCCGACTCAGGAGAGATGGTAAAAGCCACAATAGAGACCTATGGCGATCTACATGCCGTAGTCAACAATGCCGGCAACAACCGCGACCGGATGTTCACATCGCTGAGTGAAGAGGATTGGGATGCCGTCATCAGCGTGCATCTGAAAGGGCATTTCTGCACATCCTCCCATGCGGCAAAATACTGGCGTGAAAAATCAAAAAACGGAGAAGACCCGAAAGGCCGTATCATCAATACAAGTTCCGGTGCCGGGCTTCAGGGCTCGATAGGGCAAACCAATTACTCAGCCGCCAAGGGCGGCATATTGGCTCTGACCCTCAACCAGGCGGCAGAATTGCGCCGCTATGGCATTACCGCCAACGCCGTCGCACCAAACGCCCGAACTGGCATGACGGAAACGGTGTTCGCCGAAATGATGAAAAAACCGGAGGATGGCCGCTTTGACCAATATGACCCGGCCAATATCGCGCCGCTGATTGTTTATTTGTGCAGCGAGGCGTCAGAGGATGTGACCGGCCATTGTTTTGAACCGTTCGGGGGTAAACTATCGATTTCAGACGGTCACAAGACCGGGCCGATCAAAGATAAGGGCGAGCGGTATGATGTGTCTGAAATCCATGATGTTATTGAAGAATTGATTAAAATCACCCCGCCGGCCCAGAAAGTATATGGAACCTGAAACATGGCGCACTTTCCGTTTAATGAAGATCATGACATGATCCGTGATGTCGTCAGAGGATGGCTCAAGGATTGGGACGATTACGGACAAAAACAGCACCTCATCGCCAAATCCGGCCGGGCCTATGACCCTGAGGGCTGGAAGACCTTTGCACAGGAACAGGGCATGGCCGGCATTTCCATACCAGAGGCCTATGGCGGTGCCGGACTTGGGCATCTTGGCCGTGCCGTGGTGATGGAGGAAACGGGATATGTCTTGTTCCCCTCACCCTTTTTCTCAACCTGTGTGATTTGCGCGGACATCATTGAGGCTTTCGGCTCCGAGGATATGAAATCCGAATGGCTCGGAAACATTGCGGCAGGCGAAAAGATTTTGAGTTTTGTTGATGCCCGCGGTCTCACAGATAATTCCGGTAAGGTCAAACTTGTTTTGGACGCACAGTTTGCAGACATGCTGCTGGTCGCCCTGCCCGTGCATACGGGCAGCAGCAAAATCATCATGGTTTCGCCTGATGCAGAAGGCATTACGATAACGCCAAACGAAACGGTGGATTCAATGCGGGCGCTTGCAGAAGTTTCCCTGAACGGGTTTAACCCAGAAGGCGCCGAAATGCTGGCTGAAATCGGCAATGAGGATCTCGACAGGGTTCTGACGGTTGCCTATGGCGCCTTGGCGGCCGAATGCGTCGGCGGGTCACAGAGATGCCTGGACATGACCTTGGACTATGCGGAACAAAGGGTTCAGTTTGACCGCCCGATTGCCTCGTTCCAAGCGGTCAAGCATAGATGTGCCGATATGTTTATCAATCTAGAATCAGCCCGCTCAGCCGCCTACTATGCCGCCGATGCAGATGAGAATGAGGAAAGACTCGAGGCTTATCTGATTGCCAAACCCTATGCCAGTGAAGCCTATTTCAGCATTGCGGCAGACGCCATCCAGATGCATGGCGGCATCGGCTTCACCTGGGAATACCCCCTGCATTATTTTTTCAAACGCGCCCGCGCCAATAAGAGCCTGTTTCATTCCGTCGAGGCCTCTTATGATCGGCTGGCTTCCCTGATCAGTGAAGGAGCCACATGATGGACATCCGCGAAGAAATCAATCAATGGCTGTCGGAAAACCTGTCCGGCGAATATGAAAAAGTCAGATGGCGCGGCTGTCCGGGTGACGAGGACGCCTATCCTGAATTACGCAAGGCGTGGGAACAAAAGCTCGGTGCGGCAGGCTTTATCGGCCTTTCCTGGCCGCAGGAATATGGCGGGCGCGATCTCGGGCTAATGGACATTGTCGCTTATAATGAGGAATATGCCCGCCATGGCGGCCCCGGGCGAGCCGGTCACATCGGGGAAACACTGGTCGCCCCAACCATTATAGCATTCGGTACCGAAGAGCAAAAACAACGCTTCCTACCCGGCATCAAGGAAGGCCGGGAGTTCTGGTGTCAGGGCTATTCTGAACCAAATGCCGGGTCGGATTTGTCAAACCTGAAAACCAAAGCTGAATTGGTCGGCGATGAATGGGTTTTGAATGGTCAGAAAATCTGGACATCATTGGCCCATGAGTCCGACTGGGTGTTTGTCGTCGCCCGCGCCGTTGAAGGCTCCAAGGGCCGCGACGGTTTGGTTTTCCTGTTGGTACCGCTCAATCAAGACGGGATTGAAATACGACCCATCCACCAGATCAGCGGTTCAGCGGAATTCAATGAAGTCTATTTCACGGACGCCAAAACCAGCCAGGCAAACATTATCGGCGAGGTTGGCGAAGGCTGGAAAATCGCCATGGCTCTCCTTGCCTTTGAGCGCGGAACATCCACCCTTGGGCAGCAAATGCTGTTCAAAAGTGAGCTCGACATGATTATTGATATCGCCAAACGCAACGGCGCCATGGGCAATCCCTTGATCCGCCAGCGCATCGCCAAAGCCCATGCCGGCTTGAAGGTCATGCGATTCAATGCTCTGCGCATGCTCAACGGAACGGAGAACGGCACCATGACCAAGGAGGGGTACATCTCCAAAATCTTCTGGGCCACATGGCATCGCGATCTTGGCGAACTGGCCATGGATGTTGTCGGGGATGAGGCCGAGCTTGTTGATGGCGAGTTTAGCCGCATGCAAAAACTGTTCCTGTACACACGGGCTGACACGATTTACGCCGGCACCAATCAGATACAGCGCAACATGATTGCCGAACGGGCACTCGGTATGCCCAAAGAACCAAGAGGTTTCAACAATGGTTGATCTGAAACAAGTCCCCGATTATGTACCCGGGCACAATCTGCTCGCAGGAAAAAAAGTTGTCATTACGGCGGCCGCCGGCACTGGCATCGGTTTTGCCGTAGCCAAGAAATGTCTCGAAGAAGGCGCAGAGATTCTGATTTCAGACATTCATGAGGGGCGACTGGCTGAGGCACGAGACAAACTCATCGCTGAGACGGGAGGCACAGTTCACAGTTGCATCTGTAATGTCACGGCCCAGGTGGATGTCGATGCCCTGTTTGCCACCGCTGAGGACGCCTTTGGAAATATTGATGTTGTCATCAACAATGCCGGCCTCGGCGGCACGGCGGAATTGGTCGACATGAAAGACGAAGAATGGGCCATTGTGCTTGATGTGACGTTGAATGGCTGCTTCCGCATCAATCGGGCCGCCATGCAGCATATGAAAGCCAACGGTGGCGGTGTCATAGTCAACAATGCCTCAGTTTTGGGCTGGCGGGCACAAAAGGGACAGGCGCATTACGCCGCCGCCAAAGCCGGTGTCATGGCGTTGACCCGATGCGCAGCCATTGAAGGGGCTGAATTCGGCGTCCGAGTCAATGCTGTTGCCCCTTCACTCGCCATGCATCCTTTTCTGCATAAAGTAACCTCGAAGGAGTTGCTGGCTGAATTGGAGGCCAAGGAAGCCTTCGGGCGCGGCAGTGAAGTCTGGGAACAGGCCAATATCATGGTCTTTTTGGCCAGTGGCTATTCCTCTTACCTGACCGGTGAGGTCATTTCGTCTTCAAGTCAAAGAGCTTGAGGGAATCTGGGAGGCAGCAATGAAACAGATTTACCAAACACCTAATGATCTGATGGGACAGGAAGGGGTCACCCTTGGCCCGACCGATTGGATGGTTGTTGAACAAGACCGTGTTGATGGCTTTGCTGATGCGACGGATGACCATCAGTGGATACATGTCGACCCAGTAAAAGCGGCGGATGGGCCGTTTGGCGGCACCATTGCACATGGGTACCTAACCCTTTCCCTGGCCAATAAATTCCTGCCCGCTATGCTGGAAGTCGAACAAATGTCCATGGGCGTTAATTATGGTATCGACAAGGCTCGCTTCCCCAATGCAGTTAAAGTCGGAGCTAAAATCCGTGCCACCGGTGAATTCATCAAAATTGAAGAAGTCAAAGGCGGAGTGCAATCAACACTCAGGGTGACAATTGAGGTTGAGGGCGAGGAACGTCCGGCCTGCGTGGTCGATACGATCAGCCGCTATTATCCATAACCGCTATTATCCATAAATTGACCTGCGCACTTTAGGGTGCCAAGATAGAAAAAAAATTAGTGGAGGGAAACCATGCGAGACTTTGTCAGAAATAAATACACTGTGATCACAGTCATACTTGGCCTCATCGCTGGTATTTTCATTTTCGACGCGGCCAACATAAAGGGCCGATTGGGTGAGGAGCGTGGTCGCGGAACCATCATCGGCGGCAATCTGCCGGAGGCCTTTGTCATCACCAAGCAACAGGCCGACCTTGACACGGCCCCTGCCGGCAAAACCAGGCAAATTCTGTTTGGTGACCTTCATGTCCATACCACTTACTCCACTGACGCTTTTTTATGGGCCTTGCCGATGAACCATGGTAAGGGGATTCACCCACTGGCTGATGCATGCGATTATGCACGATATTGCTCTTCACTTGATTTCTGGTCCATCACCGATCATGCCGAAGCCTCAACCCCCGCGAGATGGGAAAACGCTAAGCAAAGTATGCGCGAGTGTCAGGCCAAGGCCGTCGACCAGTCCAATCCGGACATGGTGTCGTTCCTCGGTTTTGAGTGGACCCAAATCGGTCTGACCCCGGATGAGCATTACGGGCACAAAAACGTCATTTTCCAGCACCTTGATGATGATCAGGTATCGCCTCGCCCCATCGGCTCGGGAGGCGGAGCGACTGCCGCCCTTCGCCAGAATGCCACCGGTGTACCGACCATCGTCTCCATGATGGACTTTAAAAACCGGCAAGATTATTGGGACTTCAACACCTATTTTGCAAAAATGCGCGAGGTGCCGGATTGTGATGCCGATATACCGTCCGACAAATTGCCGGCAAGCTGTTTCGAAACCGCTCTGACTCCTGGAGATCTCGTCCGTAAATTGCGGGATGAGCAAAAACTCGATCCGTTGATCATTCCCCATGGGTCAACATGGGGTCTTTATACACCGCCCGGCGCATCTTGGGACAAAGCGCTCAAACCGGCCCAAAGACCCGAGGAATTCGGCTTGATTGAAATCTATTCCGGCCACGGCAATACGGAAGAATACCGAAGCTACCGCGCCTTTGCCGTAGATGAGAACGGCAATCACTATTGCCCTGCCCCGACCGCCACTTACACGGCGCCATGCACGCGCGCCGGCGAAATCATATATGAGCGCTGTATTGAAGGCGGAGAAGACGAGACCGCCTGTCGTGACCGTCAGAAGCAAACCGAACAAATCGCCATCGACATGGGGCCGGCTTATCACATGGCGATTGGGGGCGAAAGCGCAAGTGACTGGTTGTTGTCAGGCCAATGCACGGATTGTTATCTCCCGACCATCAATCATCGACCGACCAAGAGCGTTCAATACGGACTTGCCATATCCCGCTTCGATGAAACCCCCGACGATCCGACACGGTTCCATTGGGGCTTCATCAGTTCCTCTGACAATCACAGAGGTCGCCCCGGCACAGGATATAAGGAAGTCGCACGCCGACTGACTACGGAAGCCTCCGGGGCAATCAGCCCGTTCTGGCATAGACTTCTCAACCCTGAAATTGTGCCCGTAGACGCCTACCCTCATTACAAATCAACAGAAGATCTAATGCGCGAAGCGACTTTGCAACTGGCTGAAATAGAACGTATGGGCGGGTTTTGGACCACAGGTGGTCTGGCTGCCGTACACACGGACGGGCGCTCACGCGAAGAGATCTGGCAGGCCATGAAACGCCGCGAAACCTTCGCCACGTCCGGTCCGCGGATGTTGCTGTGGTTCGACAGAACCGGGACTAACGGAACGGATGTGCCAATGGGCGGCAAAGTGACGGATACGCAGAGCGGTACCTTCCGGGTCAAGGCCGTCGGCTCCTTCAAGCAGAAGCCCGGATGCCCGGATTTTGCCGTGGAGGCCCTCGGGCAGGAACGCATCGACATGCTGTGCTCCGGGGAATGTTACAACCCGAGCAATGAGCGCAACCTCATTGAACGTATTGAGATTGTTCGCATCCGACCGCAAAGCGTTGCCGATGAACAGGTGGACACTTTGATTGAGGATCCGTTTATGGTGCATCAGTGTGAGCCGGACCAGAATGGCTGCGTGTTTGAATTCACCGATCCTTCCTTTACCGCTGATCAACGCGATACGCTATATTACGCCCGTGCCATTCAGGAAGCCCGGCCAACCATCAACGCCGAGCCGATTAAATGCACCTTGGATGAAGAAGGCAATTGCATTGACGCGGAAATTTGCTACGGAGATTACCGCTCCGGCGACAGTGACTGCACAAGCATGAAGGATGTCAGAGCCTGGTCCTCCCCGATTTATGTCAATCATCCCTGAAGTGAAGCTTGATCGAAAACTCCTGACCAGCCCGTCAGCCGGTCTAAGCGCCGGTATTGCCGGGCTTCTGCTGGCCCTGATCAGTGCCTTGGGTCTGAAAACCGGGCTGTTGATGTCGAAGGACTGGGTCGCCCAGGTCAATGGAACTGATATACCGGCAAGTGAATATAACCGCGCCCTGCTTGCCATGCAGGACGGGTTAAAGCGTGGCCTGACGGAGGCTGACCGCCGCAAGGCCCTGCAGGTTCTTGTTGATGAGGAATTGCTGTTGCAGGAGGCGGAAACATTGGGCCTCACCCGGTCCGACATGGTGGTACGCAAAAACCTCATTCAGGCGATGATGAAGACCAGCACAAGTTTTTCCGAAACAGAACCGGATGAAGCACAATTGCAGGAATTTTATGCCGCTCATCCTGCATTATTTGCTGCCCCACTAATATTCACCGTAGTTGGCGTCGAAACTGCCTTTGAAGCGGAGGCCGCTAAATTTGTTCGGGCCCTGCAGCAAGGGGAAACATTTTCTTCTGCAGCGCAGCGTCTCACTATGAGCGGTTTGGACATACCTGAAAACATCCCCCACTCCAAACTCATGGATTATATCGGCGGCGATATGGCACAAAAATTGACGCAACTGAATGCGGACGACATTTCCGGCCCGTTTGAGCAGGCCGGCCGGTTCAGGTTTTTCTGGATAAAACGAAAGACCGGGGGCCCGCAATCCTTCGAGGCCGTACGCAACAGCGTCAAGGCGGAGTGGCAACGCCGGGAAAGTGAACAGGCGTTTCAGTCCTATCTGGACGGTTTGCGCCGCTCCGCCCGCGTTACCATTAAGGCGGATACCATCAAGTGATGCGCGCCGGCGTCCTATGTATGATGATCTGGGTGTTGGCGGCACTCCCAGCTCAGGCGCATGTCAAGAGCCAATCCTATTCGCAATGGCGTGCCCAGAACCAGACGCTTGCATTTGCCTTCAGTGTTGACCTGAGACGCATCACCCAGCTGTCGCGTCTGTACGACAATGAAACAGGTTTTATTGCCCTATTTGACCGCCATCTGCGCGAGACCCTCAGCGTCACCCAGAAAGAACCCTGCAGGTTGTCCGGGCTCAGCATTCTGGAACATGTCCGCGGAAAATTGCAGGCCCGCGGTAATTTCGTCTGTCAGGAGCCCATAGAGACGCAGGCAACGCGCATCACCATTGACAGTTTCCATGCCGTCTCCTCAACCCATGTTCACTACGCCCGCCTGAACAATCAAGACACAACGCATCAAATCGTTCTGAACAAGGCGCGCAGAAGTTTTGACCATGACAGCGGTGCCCTAACGGATACTTTTTCCGGTTTTTTTGCCGTCGGGTTTTCGCATGTAATTGTCGGCCTTGACCACATGCTGTTTCTGCTGGCTTTGATGCTGGCCGCCGCCCGGCCATCTTCGGCCATATGGTGCATCACCGGTTTCACACTCGGTCACAGCCTGACACTCGGTCTGGCCGTTTTAGGCTTGATTGCACCTGACATGCCCTTGATTGAGGCGATGATCGGTTTGACCATAGCGGTTGCCGCCAATCAAGCCGCGCAACAGGAAAACGAGAAAACAGCCCTACTCCCCCCGTCTGCCTTGGCGGTGATGGTGCTGGCGGTATTTATCTTCGCCGCGGTTATGGCCAAACCCTATGTTTTGGCAGGGCTGGGCTTAACGCTGTTCGTCTTTGGTGAAAGTTCATTGGCAGGTCCCGTGCGGCAACGCTTTTTACCCGTGATGACAATTTGTTTCGGCCTTGTCCATGGTGCCGGCTTTGCCGAAGGCTTACTGGACCTCAACTTCAACCAAAACGACCTGCTAACACCAATGCTCGGGTTTAATCTCGGGGTTGAAGCCGCGCAACTGGTCGGTTTGTGTGGCTTTTATATCCTGATTATGAGTCTTCAAAAGCTATATGCAACAGCCTACCCTTCCATAATGGCAGGAGCGCATCGTGCCACCTGTCTGATATTGTTCGGCCTCGGCATGTTCTGGTTTGCCCAAAGACTGTGGAGCTAACGGTTAGTCCTCAGTGTTTATCGCCGCATTGACCAGCCGCAGCTGTGCCGTCAGCCAATAAATTTCATAGCTGTTTTTACTGCCCGCCTTTGCCGATGCCAATAAGGTTTCCAGTGCACGCTTGTGTAATTTCTGTGTTTCCTGCCAGGCGGCGCCTGCCTCGTCCGACTTTGCTACCTCAATCAAATGCATGGCATGCACCGGCTTACCCTCGTCGAGATATTGCGCAATACGGGCATTGATTTCGGCTTGCCCCCCAAGCGCAACCAGATCCTGATATATGGCTGTATCAGGGACGGCATAAAGCTCAGAGGTTTTGTCAAAATGGAACCATGTGGCGTAATATTCCCAGATGCTTTTGACGGCCCATGAGACTTTGCCGTGCTCTTCAGACAAGGCCAGCTCCGGCGGCAAAGTAATGCTCTCCATCAAGTCTCCCAAGGTTTTACCGGCGTTCATTCCGGCAACTGTAGCATCATGGACATAGGCAACGGCATCACGCATTTTGCGCAAACCTTCCCTGATTGCCTGTTTGTCCATCACCGGCTCACGGTGGCTTGGCACAATCACGTCCGGATCCAGGCCAATGATGAGGTCGAGGGATTTGATATATTCAACCGGCTTGCGGACCTTTTCTCCGCGCATGGTGAACACATTTGGAAATTGCGGAAAAATGGGCCCGAATGTATCACCGCTGAACAGGATTTTTTCCTCCGGCATCCACAGCACCAGATTGTCCGCTCCCTCAGCACCAGGCGTTCCGATAATTTCCAGAACACGCCCCCCTTCCTCCAGTCGAAGGGTTTCAAAATCATTGACTGTGACGTCAGAGCGAATGCCACCATATTTCAGAAGCTCGAAAGTCGGCGGCTCTTCCGGCATGAACGGAAACAGCAGACGGTTGCGCCCGTAAAAATAATCATTCAACTCGGTTAAATAGCGTTGCTCTTCCTGGAAGTCCGTATGGGTGACAATTTTTGTTTCAGGCCGCTGCCAGAATTTTACCCCGCCAATATGATCAGCGTGTGAGTGGCTCAAAATAATATGGGTCAGCGGCTTTTCCGGCACCGACTGCGCAAATGCCTTGATCTGCTTTGCGACTTGCAGAGACAAGCCGGTATCGAACAGGATATGACTACTCTGCGTCACAATCAAATGTGTGTTGCCGACACCCGTAGCTTGAAAAATATCGGGACCGATTTCACGGACTTCAATCGGAATGTTGATGAATTCCGCCGCCACACTTGTCGTGCCGTCCTCACCGCCTGACATCCGGTCAGCTGCAGCGTCACCGATACGGTCCATAACGGCGATTCCGGCACGCCGTTTAACCTCGTCAGAAGACGCCAAAAGTACGGCAATGCCAACCAGAGCCAGCACGGCACCAAGAAGGATTTTTTGCAGCTTGCTGAGTTTTTTCATGATGTTTCCTATTCGTATTTGATCCGGCCCTTTTCGCCATAGCGCATTTGCAGGGTTTTGGTCGCCAAGGTGCCGAACCCGCCCCATTCCTCAGACTGCGTGTCATCAGAAGGCCTGACATCCGCAGCGAAATCTTTGGGCGCCCGCCATCCCGGATGCGGGTTAATGGAGACACGGATGCCGCTGACCGGATGCTGAGCCTGCCATTTTCTGAGTTTTTTCGACAATTTCCGCACCAGATAGGGCTTTTCCTTCGCCAGATTATTTTGTTCTTCCGGATCGGCTTTCAGGTCAAACAAATGGTTTTCCACATTTGTCTCCAACCCGTCATGATCAACAATCTGGACGAGTTTCATATCGCCTTCTATGACCGCCAAATTGAACAAATTATACTCCGGGCTGTTGGATCCGAAGAACAAGACTCCCGGGCGCTTGCGGTTTTTCCCTTCCAGCACGGGCAGACGGTTCCGCCCGTCAAGCTTCTTCTCCACCCCCATGTCTACTCCGGCGGCGGCGGCGAAAGTCGGGAAGATATCCATCACGGAAATGGTCTGATCGGTTTCGGATCCGGGCGCAATGACCCCCGGCCATTTGATCAGTGCATTGACCCGAATACCGCCCTCAAAGGTTTCAAGCTTGCCGCCGCGATAAGGAGTGTTGTCGGCACCAAAACCGGCAAACCCCCCATTGTCACTGAAAAAGAAAACAATCGTGTTGTCTGCCACGTCCTCAGCTTCCAGTGCGGCAAAAATCTTGCCGATATTCTGATCCATCGAGTCGACCATGGCAGCATAGGTGCGTTTTGGAAAAATCAGATTGGAGCGGTCACTGTATTTTTCTTCCAAGGCTTCAGGGGCCTGCATCGGGCTGTGCGGGGCCAGAAAAGGAACATAAAGGAAAAACGGCTTCGATTTATCACGTCCTTCTGTGATGAATTTTGCAGCCTCATCGCCATGAATATCTGTGGCGTATTGACCTTCGCGGTAAACCGAAGTGCCATTTTCCTGTAAATCATGACCGCCGGTGGCAGCATGGGTGTAGTAATCAACCTGGGTGTTGAGATGCCCGATAAAATGATTGAAACCTCGGCTATGCGGCACCAAAGCCTCATGGGCCCGCCCGAGATGCCACTTGCCGACCATGGCCGTGTCATAGCCGGCATCACGAAAACTTTCCGGCATGAAACGTTCCTGCGGAGAGACACCGCCCGTCACCCAAGGCTGCAGACCGGCATAGGCCATGCCGAGTTTAACCGGGTCACGGGCCGTCATCAGGGCCGAGCGGGTCGGGGTACAGATCGGCAGGGAATAAAACCGCTCCAGCCGCATGCCGTCCGCAGCCATTTGATCAAGATGCGGCGTTTCTATGTCGCTCCCCCGGAAACCAAGATCGGCATAGCCCAAATCATCGGCAAGCAGGATGACGATATTCGGTTGCTGTTGCGCCTGCGCAGCCGATAACCCCGCTGCCAGCAGAAAAACAAAAACGAAAAACCCAGTAAATTTACCTGACATATCCCCTCCCCGTGTTTTGGTTGAGTTTAGGTCCAGCAACATGAGAAAACAAGCCAAGACGGTTCTTATTTAAGGCATTTGTGCAATATCAAACGGCCAAAAAAAACGGCGGACCCGCAAGCCCGCCGCCTACAAGTTATGTATCCCAAACCCTAGAAACTCACACCAACCGTGACGCCGAAAGTCCGGGGTTCTCCGTAAATATACACCCTATTGGCAAAGGTTTCGAAGGCTAGGCCGTCTGTCCGATAATCCTCGTCCAGCAAATTCTTGCTCCACAACATCAAATATGTGCCTTTGTCATCAGCACCGCGATAATCAAAAAGAATATTGGCGTTCACAATATGACGCTCATCGGTGAAAACTCCTGGAGATGTTTCCCTTTGGGATTTCCAGCTATAATCTACATGTCCACGCAAACCAACGCCATTGGCGATTTCATCGACGTAATCCAGTGCAAGTGTCGCTGAATTTTCCGAGTTGCCGACAATATCTTCACGGTAATCAATCGATGTTGCCGTTTGCCCCCCCCCTGGAAGCCCCAAACCTCCACCGGTACAATCCGCCTCTGCTCCGGTAGCAACATTCGTACACAGGTTGGGATTTACAACGGGATCCAATTCACCCGACGTATAGGCATAGTTGAAACTGGCGGTGAATTTTGCACCAAGAAGCGCAATTACATTAATTTCAGCACCGTAAAAGTCCCCGTTCGTATTGGTGATTTCCCGGGCTGTCCTCAACAAAAGATTCTTGGGAATGTTGAACTGCTCATTACTCAATTCATAATGATAAACAGCTCCGTTCACCCGCATCCGCCTATCCATCAGATCCGACTTAAAGCCAATTTCAAAAGCGTCAATCTCCTCAGAGTCAAAAACGAAATCCTCACCATAGGATTGACCCGAGGCGTTCGGGGATGTTGCAGATTGGTTAAACCCGCCGGAACGGAAGGCTTCGCTGTATGAAGCGTAAATCAACATATCTTCATTCACATCATATTCCATGCTGAATGAGGGATCGGTTGAGTCAAATGAAAGCGTTGCGAAATTAATATCAATCGGATTGCCCATCAAAGTAGTTGCATCACCGAAGAACGGTGACAGAGGTTGTTGGATCCCTGTCCGCTCCTCATCAGATATACGCAGACCGCCGGTTACACGAAGATTATCAGCAATGTGATAGGTCAGGCTGGCATATACAGCCATGGCCTCTGTATCAATGATAATCGGTGCCGCTGACGCATTTCTGGCTCCATCCAGGGCTGATGCATAGGCCGTATATGAGTCTCTAACCGCCGGATCGTTAAGGTATGTGACGATGGTGTTGAAGGCTTCGCCTGTTTCCGCCGGCGAACAAGTTCCAGGCGTCAAACACGCATACTGCTCCATGGTCGGGGTTGCCGCCATAGCGCCGGCCAAACCCTGCAACGCCCCGAGTGGCGACAGGGCCAGCAGATAATGCTGGAAGTCATCCTACCGGGAATAACCGCCGGCAAGTTGACGGTTTGTGGCCGTATCTTCATTAAAGTAATACAGACCTGCCGTATATTCGAGGCGCTCATTCATCAATTCGCCGGTGAAGGTCGCCTCCAGGGAATATTGCTCATGCTCGTCCGGGCCTTTGCTGTTCCCTGTACCCGTTGTATAGGCCCCAATCAAGGTTGAAGCTGTTTCAGCCAGCTGTGCATTCAAATCATCTCGCGGTGTCGTGTCCACGGCGAGCGGCGTGGTTCCGGGCATGGAACCAAAAAACCCGAGGAACTGGTTGGCGCCGATGATGTTGTCATTGAACCCGGCCGCCGTCGCCTGAAGGACGCCGACATTCACCCCGTTCAGAAGAGCGACATTGCGTTCCCCATCCTGATAGCGGTATCCGGCTGTAAATTTGACTTGGTGATCATCCGCATAATCCCAATCAAGGGTGCCGGAGATGCCATACTGCTCAAGTTCCCCTTTGGAAACCGGGGCTGTTGAAGCTGCCGTATCCTGACGCTCATGGCTTGGGGTAATCAACCCAAAATTGACCGACGCGGCAAGAATTGCATCCGCGCTTGTAGTCGGTGATGTCTGATAATAGGCCGGGCTGGATTCTGTGTTTGTGTAATCCAGCGTGATATTCAAATCAATGTCATCAGAAATTTCGTTAAAATAGGATGCCCTGACGCCCAGCCGCTCCGAAGCATTCCAGTTATCACCCTGCCCTGTGTTTTCCACCCACCCTTCATCATCCTCATAGGAAACGGAGAGACGGATAGCCTGAGTGTCGGATAAGGGGAAATTCACAAAACCTGATCCTGTTTGTGTGTATGTACCATACCCAATTTCAACCTCACCAAAATACTGGTCCGTTACTGGCTTGGCTGAAATAATGTTGATAGCCCCGGCAACAGCGTTACGGCCATAAAGCGTCCCCTGCGGACCTTTCAAAACCTCAACCCGCTCAATATCCGGAGAGTTGAAGGCCAGACCGATAACTTTGCCCAGATACATACCATCGACATAAAGGGCTGTTTTTGTATCAAGACCATGTTGCGGGTCTCCCGTCCCGATGCCGCGCATGAACAATTGAACCCCATTTGTATTCGCCGGCGCAGTATAGGTGTTAAAACCAGGCGTAAATTGGGAAATATCTTCAAACCCCTTTATGTCACGCACTTCCAAATCTTCAGCGTTAAATGCGGTGATGGAAATGGGAACATCCTGCAGGGATTCCTCCCGCTTCTGGGCTGTGACGATAATATTATCAATAACCCGGGCATCGGGTTGCGCAGAGGCATAATGTGTGAACAAACCGCTCAGACCCAGGCTGAGGGCCAGCACCGTTACGGATACACGTATTCTGTGAGATGGGGTAATCATGGGCGCACCTTTCTTATTGTTTTTTTAAGCGCAATATTTTTTAATGTTTTTTAGGTTAAGCGGAATTCACCTTTATGCAATCCCTTAAAAAGGGAAATTTAACTTTGTAGCTAAATTGCAACACCTTGTTTAATCCTTATCAGTACTTAAGGTCGTTTAATATCCAGACGGGCACGCCCCCACATGGTGCCGTAAAAAATCCGCCCCTGTTCATCAATGGTCGTACCGGAAAACTGTGAATTATACTTTTGTCCGCCGATGACATAATGAAAGGTTTCCTCCCCCGTGTACCAGTTGAGGGATTCAAGCGTCCATTGGTTATTACGCGCTCCGATGAAATAGAGCTGCTTGGAGCCGGCGCTGACCCAGGGCACGCAGTTCGGCGAACTGATATCGTGACGCGTCCAGGAATTGAAAAGCTTACGCGCGACCGGGTCCCAATGAAATTTCTGCAGTCCATAGGGTTGGAAATCAGGATTGCTGCCAAGTGGGCCTACATAAAAACCACGGGAAAATCCGTCATTTGGCATATAGAATGGCAAATTACGTGGCGTGTTGTTGACCACGAGCGCCCCATAGCCTGAGACAACAACTGACTGCTCAGACTGGATTTCAGAGACATTCAACTCACCCATGGTGACCGGAGCCAGAGCTGCGATACGCCGCGACGGCGCATTTTCCAACTGCTCCCAGTCTTCTGGAATATCATCACGCCAAAATAAAGTCAGATTCATCCGGTGGTCGCCATCCGCAATGACAACGAAGCGATCTTCCGCCCCGAACCCCATCAATGATGGCGTGGCCCCGGTGCCCTGCCCGGTGCTGTTTCGATAGCGCGCCCGCCATGCTCCGTCAGCCGCGCTTTTTGAGAAACTCCGGTCTCGCCAGATGATTTTGTGCATATGATTGCGTGAGGCGACATACACCCCGCCCTCATCATCAAGCGCCAGAGCATTTCGTACCCAGCCATAACCGACGGACTGGTTCTCCATATCCTCATCCGGGTCGTGATCCAAACGGACCATGCGGTATTCGGTGAGATCCTGCGAGACGGCAACGACATAGCCCATCTCGGTCGGCAGAATGATCCAGCCATCATAGGTCATGTTCATTCCGACTGACGGGCCGGCAGCCTCAGGCGGCATCTGAAACTGCGCCTTCAACTCAATGCCGGAATCAGGATCACCTTCAACAGCATCACCATAGGCCGAAATCAGCCCTTCTTTGGAGGCTGTGTAGAACCACCCATTGCTGCCGATGACACAGTAAATACCTGATAAATCCATCAGCGGCAGCACAACTTTGACGGCATTGCCCAAGGCGAGTTCGCCATTATAGTCATCAAGGTCAGAGGTAATTTCTTCGGCCCAGTCCTGCGTATACGTAGCGGCATGTTCACTGGGCAAATGTGCAAGCACTTCGTAGGTTTCCTCATCCAGTTTGAATATGCCGTTTACGCCCGTTGTCCACAGGACGCTGCGGCCATCAGCGTATTTGGCCGATGTATAAGCACCAAAATGCCCCGGCCCCAAAAACCGATAGGTAATTTCATCTGCATCAAGCGCCCGTGTTTGCCCCAACGGGCCAGCAACCGGTGTCGTATCCTGTTGAGCAGGATCACCATGCGGCAGAGGGTTTATGCCGTCAGCCAAATATGGGTTTTTGGGCGCGAACTCGTAAGAACCAGTATCTGGCGAGACTTTGATATCTGCAGGTTTCAGCAATGACAGATCCGGCGCGGGGTGTGGATTGGTGACATGCTTCCACACTACAAAAGCCAGAATACCAACCATGAATACGCCAATAATATTGGTGATTTTAGTCATGCAAACCCCGCCCCACATTGATTGCCAGATGTCCTGTTCGAAATACTTTTTTTTATAATTAAATAATGTCATTATATTTTTTTAGTTGCAACCAAAGACTTTAAGCTTACAACCTGTTTGGGTCATGACTACGAAGACAGAAAAATCCAAAAGGCGAACCCAGCCCGAGCGCCGCGCCATTATGCGCAAAAGCATAATCGACAGTGCCGTCATCCTATTCGGGTCCGCAGGCTATGAAAACACCAGTCTTGACCAGATTGCCACTCTGGCCAATATCACCACCGGGCCGATTTACCATTATTTTCGTAACAAAAAAGACCTTTTCCAAACCGTCACAGAATTGATGGAGGACCAGCTTTTTCAGGATTTTGACTCATTCACTGTGCATGAGGAAAACAAGTTGGAGATTTGGAACACCTTTTTGACCAAATGTCTTGATCCTGCCTTCAGGCAAATTGTTTTGCTTGACGGGCCCAATATTCTCGGCCGTGATCGCTGGG
Source organism: Parvibaculales bacterium (assembly GCA_049889415.1). Classification (GTDB taxonomy): domain Bacteria; phylum Pseudomonadota; class Alphaproteobacteria; order RS24; family RS24; genus JAYQKL01. The sequence continues at coordinate 252,712 of JBMHDL010000003.1, forward strand.
CAAAATCCAGCATCACCAACAAATCCCTGGAACTGTTTTTCGGTGATGCGCAAAAAAGACGTGATACGGAGGTCACTTTGCGCAAAAGGCTGATCATCGCCGCTTTGACGGAGTTGGCCGTGTTCGTGGCCGAACATGAAAATCCGGAAAGTGTTGTCGATTTATCCCGACAATTGTTTCTTGAAATGATTGAGGAAAGGAAACCAACATGAAAGACTTTACCGACAAAGTAAGCGTCATCACAGGCGCTGCGGGCGGCATCGGTTCCGCACTGGCTTTTGAACTGGCCGGCAAAGGCTCTCATCTTGCCTTATGCGATGTTGATGAGACCGCTTTGAGCGCAGTTGCCGAATCCTTGAAGGAAAGCGGCGTCAAAGTTACAACCCACGTACTGGATGTTACAAAAAAATCACAATTTTCAAGGGTTTATAAAGATATACTTAAGTCCCACAGTAAGGTTAACCTGGTAATCAACAATGCCGGAATCACCTTGCAGAAAAGCTTCAACAACCATTCCATCAAAGACCTTGAACGCATGATCAACATCAACCTTTGGGGTGTCGTCTATGGCTGTCACTTTTTCAAAGACGCCCTGGCGGATGCTGCTGAGACTGATGAGGCGCATGTTGTCAACCTGTCCAGTATGGCTGCATTTGCCGGGTTCCCGAACCAGTCCAGCTATGTATTCACCAAAATGGCGGTACAGGGATTGTCAGATACATTATGGGCGGAATGGTCTACCAAAGGTATCGGGGTCACAAGCGTTCACCCTGGCGCCATCCGAACAAACATCATGCTCGCCACACTCAACGAGTCCGACAACCTTGACGCCGCCAAGCGCAACCTCAAAATGGCGATGAAAAACGCGACCCCGCCGGAAGATGCCGCCCGGATGATTGTTGACGCCATCAGCAAGAATAAAAAACGGCTTCTGATCGGCAAGGATGCAAAAATATTAAATTTCTTGGCCTGGATCGCCCCCGGCCTGGTGAATTGGTTGATGAAATTGATTGCCAGAAAAAATCAACGCGACTATGAGGCTTATTTGGCGAAAAACGCCCAAGCAGGAGAATGAAGATGTCGGATGACTTGAAACAGAAAATGATTGCCGCGGTTGAAGGTTACATCACCCATTTCAATGCCGCTGACCACAACGCCATTGCGATGCTATATGCAGAAGACGCAACAGTTGAAGACCCTGTCGGCACACCACTTAAAAAGGGACGTGAAGATATCAGGGATTTTTACGAAGGGGCCGTCAAAGGCGGCACCCAGCTTGAGCTGCTCGGCCCGATCAGACTGGCTGAAAGGGAAGCAGCTTTTCCCTTCAAAGCCACGGTTGGGGCCGCCAATATGGTGATTGAAATTATCGACACCTTCAAATTCAATGACGCTGGCGAAGTAACTGAGATGCGGGCCTTTTGGGGACCAGAAAACATCACCAAAACGGACTGAAACCTAACTAAAGGGACTTCACCCAGTCATCGACTTCCGCACACATGGGAATGATTGACTTGAAGGCGAAGCTATTATGGCTAGCGCCCTCCATGATGTGGACTCGCATTGATGCAGCCTGATCGAAGTCTTTGACGGCCTCCTCAGGCGGCACACCTAAATCATGCTCACCGAACACCATCATCATCGGCTCCGTCACCTCCCCGACTTCGGCCATAAAGCCTCCGGGCACCATTGAAGTCGTGCCGCCTGCGGCGAACAGTTCACAAACCACTGTGTGCAAAAGCTGATTGCTGGCTTCGGTCTCTCCACCGAAGGATTTGGAGCCAAACCGCGGACCGGATGGATAGACAGGGAATTCGGAACCATAGCGCTCCATCACAATATCCTGAAGGTTTTCCTCCAAAGCATCAGGCTGACCGACATAAGGCCGCTCGGCATCCGTCATCCCCCACTCCAAACCACCGGCACTGGAACCGATCATCAAGAGAGCATGATGAGCCATATCCGGAAAATGCTTTTTCAAATGGCTGTTGGTCAATATCGACATCATGCCGCCCATGGAATGACCACAGGCAATTGTTCTTGCCGCCGTCATACCGGCTTGCCGCTTAAACTGGATGAAAGCTTGAGCCAGATAGGATGCTGATTTTCTTGGTGTCAGAAAGGGATGCGTTGGCGGCAATGTGTTGCCGGCAGTGCCGGGCGTATCCATTGCGATGACCGCGTGACCATGACCGGTCAGGTGCCGGGCAAAGCTGTAGGACATGCCATCCGCCTCACCCAGATCAAACAGCTTGCCGGTATTGCCGCCGCCGGGAAGGCAGAAAAACAGCCAGTCGCCGCTGCATTCCGCAACCGGCCTGTAGAGTGTTGCGGACAACTCAAGCACCCCCCCGCCATCATCATAAGGCAAGGAAATCTTGGCGTTCAATTCATTTGATATCATCAGATTTGTGGAGCAATGGTCACCGACAGCCCGTCATGCGCTTCCGTCAAATCAATTTGGCACGCCAGACGTGATTGCGGGGTCACCTCTACTACATCAGCCAGAGACTCAAGCATATAGCCTTCATCCTCTGTTTCCGGCGTCACCTTGTCAGCCCACGCCGCATCGACGAAAACATGGCAGGTTCCGCAAGAGGCCATGCCGCCGCATGTGCCCTCTACCAGACCGGCATCCCGCAACATATCCATCAAAGAAAAACCACTTTTGAGTTCCACGGTGGTGTTTTCACCGTCATCCTTAACGACTTTAATTTCCACGACAAAACCTATTTTAGATTAAATTATTATTGACTGGGCGCATCAGTAAGTTAATTTATGAAGCACATTCGGAAATTATTATAGTCCGGCAAAACTATAAGTAAACCTTTTGGTCTCGAAATTATTTTCCAGACAAGACAAGCGGAGGAAACCCATGGCAGGCGTGATGGACGGTATCAAGGTTTTGGACTTAAGCTGGGGCGTCTCGGGACCGATGACCGCTATGCTGCTAGCGGATCACGGCGCTGATGTCACGCGCATTGAACGCCCTGAGGGCGACCCGTTTGGCGACCTTCTCGGATATCATGTTTGGCATCGCGGGAAAAAGAATGCTGTTCTTGACCTGAAAAATGCCGAAGACCTCGATCTTTTCTACAGGCTTGCCGCTGATGCAGATGTCTTGGTTGAGAGCTTTTCTCCGGAAGTCACCAAGCGTCTAAAAATTGATTATGAAACCCTGGCCGCTCTAAACCCCCGGCTGATTTACTGCACCATAACCGCTTACGGTGATGATACGCCGGATGCCGGACGCAAAGGATATGACACGCTGGTCGCAGCCCGCACCGGCCTGCAATATGAACAGCGCGGATGGCCGGAAGGCAGTGTTCGGCGTATGTCGAAGCTCGAAGATCCGTTTGCCGACATTGACATTGATGTCCAGTACAGACCTGGCCCAGATCGGGAAGGCCCATTAAACGTGACGTCCCCCTGGCCAAGCCTCGGCGCATTTTTCTCACTGTCGACCGGACTGGCGGCTGCACTCTACGCGCGTGAAAACACCGGACGCGGCCAGCACGTCAAATCTTCCCTGCAACAGGGCGCCATGGTCTGCGGCAGTGGCGTCTGGCAACGCGCAGCCGACCCGCATGCTGAAGGGTTCGACACCTGGATCATGAATGGTCGCAGCCCCAAAGGGCATTATGAGTGCAAGGACGGACGCTGGATTCACAATTGGGTACCCAATCCCCGTTTTATTCTTGAAGCCTCACGCGGTGACGAGATTGACGCCACACCTGATCTGACCGTACAGAACGACCCTGACCGGTTTGGGGTCGGACCGGAGGAAATTCTGGTCATCGGGCATTATCAGCCCATTCTGGCCGACGCGTTCAAGAAATTCAATTGTGATGAATGGGTTGAGGCCGCCGCCACAGCCGGAGTCACCATTCAGGAATGCCGCTCCATCGAGGAGTCCCTGATTGACGAACTTTTGATTGCCGACAAATGTGTCACCACAGTTCAGGATGAAGCCCTCGGCCCGATCAATCAGGTTGGTATCACCTACAGGCTGGAAACCAGCCCCGGAGAGGTGCAGGGCCCGAAACGCGCCACCGGTGCCGATACGGATGCCATTAAAGCGCATGCCGCCGCCCTGCCCGCGCCTTCTCCCTCCGACCTGCTGGCACCAACCAATGAACCCCCACTTAAAGGCATTCGTGTGCTTGATCTTGGTCTGGCGATTGCCGGTCCGTTTGGCACTCAAATCCTGGCTGACCTGGGTGCAGAGGTAATCAAAATCAACGCCCTGTGGGACGGCTATTGGCACAAGACCCATATCGCAGCCATGGCCAATCGCGGCAAGCGTTCCATCGCTCTGATGCTGAAGAACCCCAAGGCCATGGAGATTTTGAAGAAGCTCATCGCCAGCTGTGATGTTGTCCAGCACAATATGCGTTACGGCGCGACACAGCGCATGGGGCTGGACTATGAAACCCTGAGCAAAGAATTCCCGGAATTAATCTATTGCCATTCTCGTGGCTTTGAAAAAGGACCGCGCATGGATTTGCCTGGCAATGACCAGACGGGTGCTTGTTTGTCCGGTATCCAATATTCTGACGGAGCCCTGCATGACGGCGGCAAGCCTATGTGGTCGCTGACATCATTGGGAGACACCGGCAACGGATTCCTGACCGCGATCGCCATCTGCAATGCGCTGAAAGAGCGCAAAAAAACCGGCAAAGGTCAGTTCGTCGACACTTCCATCATCAATGCCGGCCTGCTGAACACCAGCTATGCGGTTGCCACGCCAGAAGGAAAAGGCTTTGACCGTCCGCTGCTCGACAAAAACCATTTTGGTTTCGGCACCTTCAACCGCCTGTATCAAACAACTGATGGCTGGATTCAGGTCGCCGCCATGACCTCAACCGAACAAGCGGCACTGCTGGAAACATTGGGCCTTGCTGATGATGACCAAAATGCGGCTGCCGCAGTGTTTTCAGACAAATCCTCCGCCGAGATGTTACAGCAGCTTCAAAATGCCGGAGTACCCGCAGAGGTTTCAGATCCTGAGGCCTCCATCAAACTGTTTGACAATCAGGATTTGAAAAAGCGTCAATGGACGGTTGAGTATCCCGAAAAGAATGTCGGTACGATTGAGCAGATTGGCCTGACCTATGAACTGTCAGACACACCAGGTGTTATCCAATCTCCGCCGCTGATTGTCGGCCAACATACCGAAGAGCTTTTGCGCGAAATGGGGTATTCCGAGGAGGATATTGACACGCTGGCTTCTGAAATGGCCATTATGTGTGACCCGCCGCGAGAAGGTCAAAAAGACATGGAAAACCCTTGGGGACTATAAACGGGAGGAATGAAGATGCGTCCAGACCCTATAATGAGACTTGACTCCGCCTTCTTCTGGGAAGCGGCCGAAAGAGGCGAATTGATGATTCAAAAATGCGCTGATACGGACACTTATCTTCATCCGCCACGCCCGATGAGTCCCTTTTCTCACTCCACTGAGAAAGTCTATGAGAAAATGTCCGGCAAGGGCAAAATTCTGAGTTTTGCGCAACAGGTCACGCCCGGCGCCTTCGGGTTTGAAACTTCACCCGTGGCCATTCTCGTCGCCCTTGATGAGGGGGTTAACATTGTTTCCAGTCTTGAGGGTGTGGATATTGAAGACGTCTATCCAGGCATGCGGGTCGAAGTTGATTTTGCCGAAACGAGCGGCGGCAAGAAAGTGCCGGTCTTTCGTCCAGCCAAGGAGGGGTCGTGATGTCACAGGATAATCTCGCAGTCATCGCCGGTATTGGCCAGACCGAATTTTCCAAAAATTCAGGTCGTTCCGAGCAACAGCTCGCAGCAGAGTGTGTGTTGGCCGCCTGTCAGGATGCGGGCATTTCGCCCGAAACCATTGACGGTATGATCACCTTCACCATTGACAATAATGATGAAGTGGATGTCATGCGCTCGGTCGGGGCCAAAGAAATCAATTATACGTCGCGTTTGCCGCAAGGCGGTGCCGGCTCGGTAACCACTATTGTCCATGCCAAAAAACTTGTTGAATCCGGCATGTGCAACACGGTCGTTGTTTGGCGCGCCATGAACGAGCGGTCACAATACCGTTTCGGCCAGCCAGCCCCATCGATAAGTCCGGACGCACATAGCTCCACTTTCCTTGAATGGTGTTTCCCCTATGGTGCTCAGACACCCGCCGCTTGGGAAGTGCTGTCCTGTGCGCCTTACATGTACAAGGCCGGTGTCACCACCGAAGACCTTGGGCGCATCGCCGTTATTATGCGCCAAAATGCGGCCACCAATCCCGACGCCTGGTTTTACGAAAAACCGATTACGCTTGAAGACCATCAAAACAGCCGCTGGATCGTCAAACCCTGGTTACGCCTGCTGGACTGCTGCCAGGAGTCGGATGGCGGGGTAGCCATCATCATCACGCGTCAGGATATGGCACGCGACATGAAGCAAATGCCGGTTAAGATCCTCGGGGCTGAATATGCCTTCTTGTTCAATCACGAAATCGTTTCTGACTTTTACGAGGGTGACATCACCACGCTTGAAAACAGTGAACGTGTGACGGAAAAACTGACGGCCGCAGCCGGTATTGCGCCAAAAGACACCAATGTTGCAATGATTTATGACAATTTCACACCGCAGGTACTGCGCCAATTGGAAGGGTTCGGCTATTGCGGCTACGGTGAAGCCAAGGATTACGTCAAAGACGGACACCTTGACCCTGGCGGCAAAACACCGCTTAGCCCGAATGGCGGCTTGATTGGGGAAGCCTATATTCACGGTCTCAACAACATCACCGAAGGTGTGCGTCAAGTTCGCGGAACAGCCGTGAATCAGGTTAGAGATGCTGAAACCGCGTTTTTGGCTTCCGGTCTTGCCGGCGCCATTCTCGGAAAATAAAGTCAATTTATCCCAACATATCGGAATCTAAGATGACAGTTTATAAAGCAGGAACAAAACTCAACAGTGCCGTCTGCGATACGCAAATCATGATTTTGCGTGTCCCCGGTGATGATATGGACATCAGCTGTGGCGGAGCGGCCATGCAAACCGACGAGGTTGCTGATAAAGGAGCTGTTGATGCCGCCTTTGCCGGAGGCACTCTGCCGGGCAAGCGCTATGTAGACGACGCGGAGACCATGGAATTTCTCTGCACCCGTGGGGGCGAAGGCACCATAGCCGTCAACGGGACGGCACTGGATATTAAACAGGCCAAGCGCCTGCCGTCCTCCGATTAAGGCATTCACATGAACATCTATCTCGTCCTGCAAATGGCGTCTGATGCGATGCCAGACAGGGTGGCCGTAACCAATGGCGACCGCAGCCTCACCTATGCAGAGCTGGCGGAAGCGGCGCGAAAACTGGCAGCCTCCCTGCCAGAGGGTCACCGCATTGGTTACATTGACGAGAGTGACATCACCGCCCCGGTCGCCCTGTTTGCGGCAGCCCTGCGGGGCACGCCATATGTACCGATGAATTATCGCTTGGCGGAGGATCAAATTGACGCCCTGCTTATGCGCATCACCCCAGCTACTCTCATTACCGACAAGGGATTTGAGATTGACGACATCACCTTGATGCCGCATCAGGAAGTCTTGGACTCAGGATCTTTATGGGAGGCTGAAGCCCCCGATGAAGAAGGCTTGATCGCGATTGAATTATTTACGAGCGGCACGACCGGGGAACCCAAATCCGCGATTTTGCGCCACGACAATCTGATGTCCTATATTCTTGGCACGGTAGAATTTATGAGTGCGGATGAGGAGGAAGCGGCTCTATTGTCTGTTCCGCCCTATCATATTGCCGGTATATCAGCGGTTCTGAGCTCCACCTATTTGGGCCGACGGATGGTGCAATTGCCGAACTTCTCACCGGAAGAGTGGCTGCGCCTTGCCAGTACGGAACGCATCACCAATGCCTTTGTCGTGCCGACCATGCTGCAACGCATCATTGAACACGCGGATGAAAACGGTCTGCCGGATTTAAGTGCGATGCGAGCGATTGCCTATGGCGGTGGAAAAATGCCCCTATCGGTGATTGAAAAAGCCATGGACATGTTGCCTCAAGTTGATTTTACCAATGCCTATGGGCTGACGGAAACCAGCTCTACCATTGCATTGCTCGACCCTGAAGCTCATCGTGCTGCTTATGGTTCGTCGGACCCGCTAGTGCGTGCCCGCCTCGCTTCTGTCGGACAACCCCTACCCACCATTGAACTCGAAATCCGCGATGAGGATGGAACCCCTTGCCCGGCCGAAACTCCAGGAGATGTCTTTGTGCGTGGAGATCAGGTCAGCGGCGAATATCATGGCGCCGGTTCGATGCTGGATGCGGAGGGTTGGTTCCCGACCCGGGATCGTGGTTATCTTGACGCTGAGGGTTTTCTGTTTCTAGACGGACGGGCAGATGATGTAATTGTCCGCGGTGGAGAAAACATCTCGCCGGGTGAGATCGAGGATGTTCTGATCAACCATGAGGCTGTTCGAGATGTGGCTGTGTTGGCGATACCGGACGAAGAATGGGGAGAGGCTGTCGGAGCTGTGATTGTTGCCGAAGATGATACCAACCCACCGTCTGAAGCAATATTATGTGATCTTGTCAAAGACAAACTACGCTCCAGCCGGGTGCCGGCCAAAATCATCTTCAAAAATGAACTGCCTTATAATGAAACCGGCAAACTGTTGCGAAGACTCTTGCGGAGCGAGTTCGAAACTGCTCAAGATGAGGTATGACCGCTTATTCCCGCGCCGCTGATTATGCCCGCAAGTTGTTTGAAACTTTCGACTTGGATGATGCCTGCATCAGAAAGGTCGGTCATTTTGACCCTCACCCGACAGCCTGGCACAGAAGCGGCCTGCAAAATTTGACCGGCCAAGCCGGCTTACTGTTCCCCGTTGATGTGACATGTGCTGCCGACGGCGCGCTGTTGGCATTGAAATCCCTTGCACCAGACCATCAATCGAAACTCCCTGAAAACGGCATCCAACTTGTCGGAGAACGCCACCATTTGCTCGGTCTGAAAGGGCGTGACAGCATATCGGCAAATGGCTACACCTATCTTTTTGATGCCGCCGATGGTCGCTTTGCCCTGTCGCTGACAAGACAGGAGGATATCGATATTCTCCCCGCTCTGACATTCGGTGCCTTTGAAGGACATCCCGATTGCCTAGTCCATAATCGGGATGATTGGCTGGGTAGCGTTAGGGACATTTTCAAAACCTTGCCCGTTGACCAGCTTGTGGAGCAAGGGGTTGCCTGCGGCTTGCCCATTGCCTCATACGGCACATACCCCCCTGAGTTACAGACTTCCGCATGGTGTACACCGCATCACCGACCATCTGGAATTAAAACCAAACCTGTCCGCCCCCCGCTGGTGCTGGATTTCACCAGCTTATGGGCCGGTCCGTTGGCCGGGAGTCTGCTCGCTGACATTGGCGCCACCGTCATCAAGGTGGAAAGCACGGACAGACCTGACGGTTCACGCAGCGGGAACCGGATCTTTTATGACCTGATGAATGGTCGTAAGCAGAATCTTGCCCTGAACTTTAAAGACCCCGGAGATCTCAAAACCCTCAGCACGCTGATCGCCAGAGCCGATATTATTCTTGAGGGATCGCGCCCAAGGGCCTTGAAGCAATTGGGTCTAGATGCGGAACAACTGGTTGCAGACATGCCCGGCAAAACATGGGTCAGCATCACCGCGCATGGTAGATATGGTGACAGCGCCAATCGTATCGGGTTCGGTGATGACATATCTGTCGAGGCAGGTTTTCCCGCGATTATGGAGACACATTACGGCACCCCCTGCTTTGTCGGAGACGCCATTGCTGACCCCTTTAGCGGCTTACATGCCGCCTTTGCGGCCTATGCCGGTCATTTGAGCGGTAGTGGGTTAATAGATTTACCGATGATCAATGTTCTCAGGCATGTTCTTGAATTCGGGAAATCATTCGAATACCACACTGACATGGACACGGTCGGGGAAACGGCGCCCTACCCTTCCCGTCATGTCAGATACCACGCCGGAGCGCATGGGGCCGACACCGACCGTTTGCAACAGCTTGTTTTGACCGGGGAGATGCTGCATGCTGATCCAACAGGCTGAAGCCAACGGTGTGATCACAGATGTCAGAATCAAAGAGGGCAAAATCTGCGAGATTGCCCCGACCCTGACGGCACGGGACGGAGAAACCGTTATCAAGGCGCAGGGCAATGCACTCTTGGCCGGTCTGCACGATCATCATATCCATCTCAATGCAACGGCAGCGGCCCTGAATTCCGTCAAATGCGGACCGCCGGTAGTTTCAACTGAAAATGCCCTGCGCAAAGCCCTGCACACAGCTTTTGCGGCTGCTCCGGACAGAACCGAAATACGTGGCATCGGCTATTATGAGAGTGTGGCCGGAGACATAGATTGTCACTGGCTCGACAAAAATGGGCCGGATTTGCCGATCCGCATCCAGCACCGGACGGGACGCCTGTGGATTTTCAACAGCAAGGCCAAACAAAAGTTGAACTACCCTGTACCGGATGATGGGCGGCTGTTTGACGCGGACAGTGAAATTCGTCAAAAAAGTGGGCAAGGTCAACCCGACCTGACAGCGCTTGTGCAAAAACTTCTCTCTTTCGGCATCACTGGTGTAACCGAAGTGACGCCGAACAACACCGCCGACGACTTCATACATCTTCGTGACGCCACAGTCCCGTTGAGAGTAAGGATTATGGGACAGCACAGCCTCTCGCCCGATTTAGCGACAGGTCATAGTTCACTGGGTCAGGTTAAACTGCATTATCATGAACATGATTTGCCGGATGTGGATACCCTGTCCGCCCTGATCAAAAAAGCACATGACAGCGGACGCGGCATCGCATCGCATTGTGTCACCCATGCTGAACTGATGATGACGCTCTTGGCCCTTGATCAGGCCGGAGCGCACAAGGATGACCGCATTGAGCATGCCGCACTGACAAGTCCGGCCGCTCTAGAGTTGATACAAAAGTTGGATGTGGCTGTCGTCACGCAACCGAATTTCATTGGTGAACGCGCAGAGGCTTATGAACGCGATGTTGCGGCGGAAGATCATCCCTGCTTATGGCGGGTCGGGTCATTTCAGGCCGCCGGTGTCCCGCTGGCTGCGGGGAGCGATGCGCCATTTGGGGATTTTGACCCATGGGCGGCCATGGCACATGCCTGCACCCGACCCGAAGCACTCGATTTTGGAGAAAGTGTCCCGCCTGAACAGGCCCTAGCTCTGTATCAGAAACAAGCCGAAGATTTGCGCCGAACCCGCAAGGTACAAATCGGTGAACCGGCGGATTTGTGCCTGCTGACGTCAGACTGGCAACAGGCACGCCGTGATCTTGGCGCGGTTACGGTTGCGGCCACATTTATTGATGGTGAATGCGTCTATTCCAGAAGCTGATCCACAAGCCCCCATTCATAAGCCTGTCGCGCCCTTATTTTTCTCATGGACAATGCCATGTAAGCCGTACGATGCCTACCTATTTTGCGGGTCAGGCTGACCGTGCCGCCCGCCCCTGGTATCAGGCCATATTTCAACTCAGGCAATTGAAACCAGGCTTTTGACGATGCGCGAAGGTGCCCTGCAAAAGCAGCGATTTCCGTCCCGGCACCAATGGCGGCTCCTTCTACGGTAACATTTAAGGGTTTCGCGAGCTTTACAAGCTCGCGAGCCGGCAATCTGATTGACCTGATCCAATGCGCCGTCGCAGGGTCAGAAACGCGACCGAATTCGTAAAGATCCCCGCCGATGGAAAAACTTCGTCCCTGCGCGGATAAAAAAACCTCTTTAATTTCCGGGTCAAGCCGTGCAAGTTCGAGGGCTTCACACAGGGCGTCGCGTAATTCAGCCGTGATGACATTATGCTGATGCGGATTTGAAAAGGTCAGTTCCAGCCCACCATTTTCCAATTTTGAGATTTTTAGGGGCGTAGCAATCCCGACTTTTTCTGGGGATGAAAACCCTGTAAGCCAGGCACTGAATTCCGGCCCTTTTTGGACGGTAGCATATGCCAAACTCTCAGCTGTCAATGCCTGTGCGGCAGGAAGCTGTTCGCTCAAACGTAATTGCTGCACCAGTGTCATGGCGGCAATCGGCGCTGCTTCAATATTGGCGGTGATGACCTCTGCCTCCCCCTCAGACGTCACCAGAACGTCACAGGCCTGCTCAAGCGCAGGACATGTCTGACCAGCTTCGATTAAACCAATGACCGGGCACGGAACGTCCAGAAGCCATGCCGCCAAACCTGCATGATCCTCAGACAATCGGAAAAACAGGTAAGGCCATTCGGTGTCCGGACCGAAGCAGGCCATCGAGGGTTGCTCCCGCATCAAGCTAAAAATTTCAGTCTGCAATAACACCATATCCCCGCACTCTTCCTGACGCCTCCTTGACATGACAAATGATGCAATTCTGATTGACTTTAAACACTTTCATGAAGAATAATCGAATTATATTCGGAAATTATCCTCATATATGCAATGCAGACTTTAAACGAAAAAAAGAAACTTGGTGTGGGGCGTCCGCGCGTTCTGACGGAGAAACAAATTCTTGATGCCGCCCTTGATATTGGCCTGGAACATTTGACCCTTAAAAAACTTGCAACCGCCCTCAATGCCGGCACAACGACACTTTATCAGTATTTTGACAGCCGGGAGGCACTGGTTGAAGCCGCCGCCCTGCATGCCCTGAACGGACTGCCCTTACCCGAGGACAAGGGCCAGAACTGGGTTGAATTCAGTTACGAATACATCATGTCCCTTAAGGACCTGATGGCCTTTACCCCGTCAAACATCACGCATTATTTTAACTTTGAATATGGTTTTGAACTGCACTTCAGCTTGATTGAGCGGTTTCTGGAAAGTTTGAGTAAGCGTGGATTTGAAGCCCGCGAAGCGACACAATTATTCAACCGGCTTTCCATGGCAGCCGTTTCAGGCGCCATTGAAGACGTCCGACATCAGAAAATTGAGGACCGTAACCTGTCCATGCTCGCTGCCTATACAGAAATCATGAACGGGTTGAATAAATCCGATTTTCCTAACCTGGTCGAGGGCATGGATGTCCTGACACAAAGTGCGGAGAGTAAGTCCAAGGATTTGCTCTATTTAATTTACAAGGATACGCTTGAAAAACGTGGCGAGGATCTTTCCATGCTGGGGTTTTTGAATTCATAGACACAAATGGAGGAAACAATGAACAATAAAGAGATACCTTCCGTAAAGGGTTTACCCTTCATCGGCAACACACTCGAAATGGCTGCGGATCCGGCCGCATTCTTCTTGCGGGCTTATCGGGATTACGGACCGGTATACCGGATTAACGTGTTTGGACGCAAAAACCTTGTTATTGCCGGCACGGAAGCGGCCTTGTTCATGACCATGCGTGATGGCCGAGAAAAACTGAGTTCCAAGGAATTCTGGGATGAGTTCCGTGAATATCACGGAGCGTCCAAAATGTTGAATGCGACTGACGGTGCCCTGCACCAGCAATTGCGCAAAATCATGCGGGAAGGTTTCTCTCGCGAAGCTGTCAGGGGCCGCTATCACAACCTTCAGGCCAGCATTGATGACTCGGTCAAAACCAATTGGGCCACAGGTGAAAAAGTCCCTGTTTTACAGGCTTTCCAGTACATGATTGTTCAGGAGCTTGGAGAAATTCTGACCGGCACAGCACCTTTGGAATATGTCCGGGACATTCGTATCAACATTTTGTTCATGCTGAATGTCTTGGTCACACGGCAGAGACCTAAATTCTTCCTGCAATCGCGCCAGTTCAAAAAAGCCAACAAACGGGTCGGCGAACTGAGCCGTCAGATGATCATGGAGTTCAAAGAGCATGCGGATAAAGGCACTTTGCCTAAAAATCTGCTCGGTGACATTATGCGGGCGCATGAAGAACATCCGGATTTGATTCCTGAGACAGATTTATCACTTCTTCTAACCGGTCCCTATGTTGCCGGTCTGGATACAGTCGCCAACACTTTGGCTGCCACTGTTTACGGTGTCCTGAAAACACCTGGACTGCTTGAGCGGGTGCAAGCTGAAGCGGACGCCCTGTTCTCCAAGGATACTGTGACAGAAGCGGATATTAAAGACTTGCGGGTCATTGCCGGATCCATTCGAGAAGCCATGCGTTTATGGCCAATTGCTGTCGCCCAAATGCGGACATCCACCAGTGAATTCGAATTTGAAGGCTACACCATTCCAGCCGGTGAGATGATGTATGTCGCAACAAGTGTGCCGCATTTCATGGATGAATATTTCCCCGAACCGCAGAAATTTGATCCAGAGCGGTATTTTGATGAGCGGGCAGAACACAATCAGCCTGGTGTCTATTCTCCCTTCGGGCGTGGCCCACACACCTGCCTTGGTCAAAATCTAGCAGAGGTCATGATGGGCATCACTATTGCCCGCTTGTTCCACAGGCTTGATTTATCTCTGATCAGTCCGGATTATGTGCTGGCAACCAAATCAGCCCCGACACCCGGGCCTGCCAACAGCTTTAAGGTTGTCGTCAATGGTGAGAGAAATCCCGCCAAAGACCTCGTACCCGAGCAATTAGAAGCGGCAGAATAATTATTAAAGCGGTGAATTAAAATAAAGGGCGCCCAGAGCGCCCTTTTTATTTGTTAGAAACCTTGAGGGCGGATCAAAGCGTCGGTCCCGCCATCAAGCCAGAGCACGCTGCCGTGCATATAGGCAAAATCATCCCCCATCATCAGGCAGATGACACGGGCAATTTCCTCGGGCTGTGCATAGCGCTCCAATGGGATTGGTATTTGTTTCACCCGCTCCCCAAGCTGAGGGTGGTCCCGCGAACCCGCAAATAACGGCGTTTCGGTCATGCCAGGTGCGATGGCGTTCAACCGCACACCGGCGGCTCCCCATTCCGCCGCCCGTACCCTTACGGCCCGCGACACGGCATGTTTTGACAGGCCATAGGTTGCCGCAGCCGGCAGATCGCCGATGAGTTCCATCGCTTTGTCATGGTTCCCCTCAAGCAGAGCCAGCACAATAGGGTTTTCAGTGTTATCACCCATTTGCGCCGAATTGGAGCTGACAGCCACCACTCTGGCCTGCGTGCTTTGTGACAAAGCCGGGAACAAACCGTCCAGCAAGTCAACCGTTCCGAAATAATTGACCCGGGCGACCAGTTGCCCGTCTTCCAAATGTCCGCCCAGACCGGCCGCCGTGACCAATCCGTCCAAAATCCCGTCACATTGCGACAGCACCTCCTGCACTGCCCGCGCGCGGCCTTCCGGTCTAGACAGATCAGCTTCAATATCAGCATCCCGAAGGTCGAGGCCAATAATCTCATGCCCCTGACTGGCCAATAAGCTGGCGGTTTCCCGGCCGATACCAGAGGCAGATCCCGTGATTAGAATTTTAGACATGACATTCTCCTTATTGATGGTCAGCCGGCAGAATTTTTGCGATGCGTTTGTCATATTTGACAAAATTGACGACAACACTTGTTTCAATCTCATTAACATCCGGCAGGGACAAAATGTCCATGCTGGCGACATTATGAAACTGCTCCAGTGTTTCAAACAAACCAATCGCTAAAATGTCAAAATGCCCCATCTGAATGATGACAGCTCCGATAATATCCATGGCGGCAAGTTTTTCCGCAACAGAACGAATTTGAGATGGCTCAGTCTTGATATCAATATAACCCAGCAAAGGCTTGTCTAGATGCTCAAGGTTCGTTACCGCCGTAATGCGCATCAAATTATCGCGCTCAAGGCGTTTGATGCGGGCACGAATGGTGCCCTCCGTGCAGTTCAGCTGGGATGCCAAATTACGGTTGCTCAACCGGGCGTCCTCGGCAAGCAGGTTCATAATGTCCTTATCGAGTTCGTCAAACTGGGGCATGGTCAGGCCGGCGCAACATCAAACTTGAATTTCAGTATGTCCACAGCGGTAGACGGGTCAAGGGAATGCACCCCATCAACCATGGAAAGCTTTTTCAACAGCATGTCGGACAGCGAGGAAATATCCTCAAGCGCCACCAACAGCCGAATTTCGTGGCGACCTGTGCAAATTTGTGCAGATACAACCTCATCATAGGCAGCCAAATCCTCGGCGGTTTGCTCAACGCTTCGGTTTTTGACGCTCACGCCTATGGGAAGCAGAATATTATAATTCAATGCGGCAAAGTCAGAGACGGCAACGATCTTCATGGCGTCAGCTTTTTCCATACGCCTGATACGGGTTGCTACGGCAGAGGTTGAAACGCCTAGCGCATCGGCGATGCGTTGGTTGCTTGCCCGGCCGTCCGCCTTCAACATATCAATGATGCGCAGATCAAGGTCGCTAAAATCATAAAGGTTTTTGTTTGCAGACATGAGCCTCCCAACAGGCCGCTTGGCTTACTTGCGAATTTTAGGTTCCCGCGGCTGTCCCAAAGCATGCTCGGAAACAATGTTGCGCTGGATTTGGTTTGTTCCACCATAAATGGAATCCGCCCTGGCTTGCAAATACCAACGTGGAATATCTTCCAACTCATAACCGCCGGAGTCCGTAACATCGCCTCTCATGCCAATGACATCCATACCCAGTTGGGTCAAATTCTTGTGCCAGGCTGACCAATAAAGCTTATAGGTCATGGCGGCGGGTTGCAGTTGGGAATTGTCGTCATCAGACAACATCCGCAAAGCACTGTGACGCATGACTTTCAGGCCGGTATAAGCTTCGCCAATACGCTGGCGAATGAGCGGGTCGTGCATTTTTCCGTTATCACGCGCCGCCTCCACAATATGTTCAAATTCACCGATAAAGCTCATCAGCTGACCAAGCGTGCCAACCCCGCGCTCAAACGCAAGCAGGCCCATTGCCACCATCCAGCCATTACCGACACCGCCAACAACATTTTCTTCAGCCGTTCTGGCGCCGTCAAAAAACGTCTCATTAAACTCAGCATCACCGGTGATTTGTTTGATCGGACGAATGGTAACCCCGTCCTGCTTGATCGGAACCAACAGAAAGGATAGACCCTTTGACCCGCGTGACTCGGGGTCTGTTCGTGCCAGCACGAAAATCCAGTCGGCAAAAGTAGCCATCGAAGTCCAGATTTTCTGCCCTTCAATGACCCATTCCCCATCAACCAGAGTCGCCTTGGTCTGGATATTGGACAAATCCGATCCGGCATTCGGTTCGGAATAGCCCTGAGCCCACATGGTTTTGCCGGCGACAATTTCCGGCAAGAAGCGTTTTTTCTGCTCCTCGGTCCCGAAATGTAGAATGGTCGGTCCGGCCAATTCCACGCCGATATGAGCAATGCGACCCGGCGCCCGTGCACGGGCATATTCCTCGGCGAAAATCACCTGTTCGGCAATTGTCGCCTCTTTGCCGCCAAATTCTTTCGGATAGCCGATGGCACTCCAGCCATCCTCCCCCATCATGCGCTCCCAAGCCAACCGCTTGTCGAGCTGCTTGGTCATTGAGCCCTCACCTTTGATGCTTGCAAACTCTCCGGATAACCGGCCTTGCAGCCAATCAACGACCTCAGCGCGGAACTGTTCCTCTTTTTCCGTAAACCCGAGTTTCATAAATTCCCCCTAAGCCGCCGTAAACACAAAGTCAGCCAGTTTTTCACGATGCATCTCGGGTGATCCTAAGATCAAAGCACTGGTGCGCGCCCGTTTGAAATACAAATGCGCCATGCATTCCCAGGTAAACCCCATGCCGCCATGCAGTTGAATTCCATGCGCTGCATTTTTCGATAAGGCGCGTGAACAAACAATAGCCGCCGTAGATGCGGCAACAGGAATTTCTGCTTCAACTTCCTGTGCCGTACAAACCGCATACCAGGCTGCAGATTTGGCGGACTCCAACATCACCATCATGTCGGCCAGGCGATGTTTGACGGCCTGAAAACTTCCGATTGGGCGCCCGAACTGCTCCCTGTCCTTGGCATAGATGTTGGCGAGTTCCAAGGCGCCTTCAGCCGCCCCCATCTGCTCCACCGCCAACATGATGCGGGCGATATCGAGCACTTTCGCAACTTTCTCGGAATTGGAAAGAATTCGGTCTGACTCCGGTTTGACGTTTTCGAGTGAGACCTCAGAAACCGGGCGGGTCAAATCCATGGATGTTTTCGGTGTGATAACAACGCCGTCCTGGTTCACGTCAACCAGAACCAGCACGCTTTCGGCAGCGGCATTTTCAGCCAAAACCAGCAGCGCATCGGCAAAATGACCATATTGAACCATTGATATGTCGCCGGACAGTGTTCCATCTGCGGCCAATCTCGCAGGACACCTCCCCTCGGTGAAGTGACCGGACATGTCGAGATGGGCAAAAGCCACAATCTTTTCACCGGTAATGATGTCTGGCAACCAAGCCTTTTTTTGCGCCTCCGAGCCGCACAAATCAATCCCCATACCGGACATGATAACGGATGTCAGGAAAGGAGTTGGAACCAAATGCCGCCCAAGCGCTTCCTGAACACTTCCCAGTTCGACAAACCCCAAACCCGAGCCCCCATAAGCTTCCGCGAAAGCCGCCCCACTGAGCATCAGCTCTTTGGTCAAAAGCATCCAAGCCTCGCGGTCAAAGCCGTCATTCTCCATAACTTTGAAAAGTCTGTTGCGCTCGCCGGCTTCGCCGATAGCTGCAAATACGGTCTCGCGAATGAGGTTTTGTTCGTCAGTAAACGCAAACTGCATGGCTGTCGCTCCGCAACCTTACTGGTTATCGCCTTCTTCAAACGAAAGATTGGACACACCATCAGCCAATTCATTTCCGGCGTAAAACTGCTCGAAATATTTTCTGAAAGGCAAAATCGGACCATCGCCGTCGCAGATTGACGGGCGTGTCATGTATTTCTGACGGTCCCAGACGACCTTATCCTGATCAAGCTGTTTGCAGATGTCTCGGATCAATGCCTTGGACAGGTTTGCCATCGGCCCTTCAGCTTCAGCTTTGGGCTGGGTGAAGGCAAACCGCACATGAGTTTTATCACGGGCAATCGGTGTAACACCTGACACCAAAAGGGTTTCAGAGATGCCGGTAAACTTGGTCCATGACTGACCGGCGCCGACCGTGCCGTAAGAAATCATGCCGTCAACTTCACCCTTGGGCGTCCCCATTTTGGATTTGACCGAGGCGGTCCGGCGGTGGCCGTCAAAATTCATGTCATAATTCGGCATTTCCGGAACCCCGTGAATATATTTGAAATGGGCGGAGTCGACGCCATTTTCAGACATATTCTGGATCGGGCCATGCACAATCCATTCATGGCGCTCATAGTCCGTCCAGTCCGGACTGCCGACCTCCTCAAACACATCCAAATCATGTGACGGCGGCTCACCCTCAGGGTGATACCAGGTCCAGATGAACTTGTTGACTTCCTGAACAGGCCATTGCCGATCACACGGGCGTGCCGCTGATGGTGGTATCCGCTCCGCATAGGGCACACCGGTGACCGCGCCCTCATCATTATAGGTCCATGCATGAAACGGGCACTCCAGATCATTGCCCTGCACACGCCCGCCATAGGCCATATTAGCCCCCAAGTGCTTGCAATAAGCATCAATGATACGGGCTTGTCCATCTTCCCCCCGCCATAACACAAGTTGCTGGCCGAAATAATGCAACGGCTTGATTTCACCGACAGCCAGATCATCGCTGTAGTCAACAACAAACCAGCCAAATGGCATCGGCAATTTATCCAGATTGCGTTGCTCCAGAGTTGCCGCATTCTCAATATCCTGCATACGCCAGGCCCGTAAGTCGTCTCCGCGCAGGCCCTCCAAGATCTGCCATACGGCGACTGGCGGGGTGCGGGCGTCATTTACATCTTTGGTCATTCTTGTTCTCCCAGTTTGAAAACATTCATTGCATTGTCCCGAAGGAATTTCGGCCACACCTCATCCTTAAAAGGCACACTGTCCATATCGCCAAATATCCGATCCAGACTCAACCCCATCGGGAAATAGCCGCCATAAATGATTTTGCCTGACCCACGCGAGGTATTGGCATAATCAATAATCGATTTGGGGTAAAATTTTGGTGTAAAGGCCGAGGTGGAATAATACAGATTCGGGTATTT
This sequence comes from Parvibaculales bacterium, assembly GCA_049889415.1. GTDB lineage: Bacteria > Pseudomonadota > Alphaproteobacteria > RS24 > RS24 > JAYQKL01. Next base: position 272,763 of record JBMHDL010000003.1, read on the forward strand.
GATCATTAGTTTGATGGCCAGATCTTCCCAAGGCTCTGCACCATGGCGCATCACGATTTTCAGCTCCGGGAAAAACCAGCAAACCTCATCTAGATGCTCAACTTTTTGTGTCGCCAGTGGTATGCGCGGCCCGGGCACACCGACATTGAGCAAAATTGGAATGTCCATTTCAACACAAGCGGCATAAAACGGATACATATGCGGATGATTGATGGCCACTTGCGGAACCGTACCTGCTGGAAAGACGCTGATGGCCTTGATGCCGATTTCTTTATGCAGACGTTTGATGCGGCGGATTTCGTTCATTCCCTCATTCGGGTTGACCGGCACATCGAAGAAAAAACGGTCGGGGTAATTCGCCCGCGCCTTCATCGACGTTTCATCCTCATTATATCCAACCAACGCCTTGGCAATGTTGAACCTGTCCATCTGCTCAACCGTCCATGCCACAAAATCATCTACATTACCGGTATCCGGAATGTCTTTGAACATGTACTGTGCCGGCATTTTGAAAAGCTGGCGACTCTCCTCATCATTGAGCAGAGGGCGAAAACTCTCATACCAATCGGAATTATCCGCCTGGTTTGGGATCCCCATCATCGTATCAATCACACCAATGTCTGTTGGTCTGGGCATAGGCTTTCCTTAAAGTTCGGCGTTGAGAAACTTATCACGCAGCTTTTTCTTTTCGATTTTCTGCATCGCATTATAGGTGAAGGCGGTATTGGAAATGACGATTTCAGTCGGAATCTTATATCCGCCCAACACAGTTTTGGCGAAGTCCATCAGCTCGTCAGCCGTCAAACTATCATCCTTGACACTCGCCACAACGACAAGCCGCTCCCCCAACCGCTCATCCGGTACACCGAATGAGGAGAGTTGCTCGACTTTGGGATGCTGCACCAAAATCTGCTCTATCTCGACACAGTAAATGTTTTCGCCACCGGAAATGATCATGTCGGTCTTGCGATCGACAATAAACAGATAGTCTTCATCATCTCGGTAACCGACATCACCGGTCTTCATCCACCCGTCATTGAGCACTTCCCTGGTGGCGTCTTCCCGCCCGTAATAGCCGTTCATAACATTCGGCCCGCGGACATAAATCTCACCAGTCTGGAAATTGGGCAGCTCCGCACCATCATCATCGAGAACCTTGACATCCACCATCGGGAAAATCTGACCGGAACTTTCAGGCTTGGAAGAAAATGCCTCACCATTGGAGGAGCTAATGGCACCAGACAATTCAGTCATGCCATACCCGGCGCCCAGCACAACCCCGGGAAACGCCTCAAGCAAGGCATTGATGATGTCGGGCGGAAACGCCTGCCCGCCACAGGAAATCGAACGAATGGACGAAATGTCATACTCGTTACCCTCAAGCGCCTTGAGAATATCCAGATGCATGGCCGGGGCACCACCTACATTGTTGATTTTTTCTTTTTCAGCCAAGCGGAACAATTCCTTGGCATCCCAGCGATCCATCATGACAAGCTTGTCACCATTGATTAGGGATGTCAGGAATACCGAAGCCAGGCCACTGATATGAAACAAAGGAAACACCATCAGGCTGACGGTCTGCGGCAGATGCTTGGACAGTTCCTCAACCGTTATGCCATACGTGTCGGCCACCCGCTGATAAGCCTCCGCTAAAGCCAGCAAGGTGTTCATCATGCCATTGACCATGCCGCGATGGGTGATCATGGCGGCTTTGGCGCGACCGGTCGTCCCTGAGGTGAACATCAATCCGGCCAAATCATCCGGTGTGATATCAGGAATTTCCGCAGCCAAACCCTTTTTGTAAACTTCACTAATGTTCAGCCCTTCAGGAGAGTTACCCACCGTCACGGCAGGCAAATCACACCCTTGCGAACGCAGCATTTCAAGGCGGCGGTCATCACAGATCAAGTAAGCGCAATCTCCGTCCTCAACCGCATGCAGCATACTCAGCGCTTCAATTTTACTGTTCAGCAAAACGGCAACCGCCCCAATTTTCATGATTGCGGTAAAAGCGACCATCCAATCAGCGCTGTTTTTCATGCCAACCGCGACATGCTGCCCCTTTTGAATGCCAATCTCGGTTTGCAGAAAGCCGGCCAGTGCATCAACCCGATCAAAAAATTCTCCAAAGGTGACACGATAAGTGTCCGAAACGACAAATTCACGGTCAGCGAATTTCCTGGATTTTTCAATCGCGACCACCAGGTTTTCTGGCGCATTCTTGAAAACCCGCATCTTGGTCCCGTGAACATCACGTTCAACAAGTTCAAATTCAGCACCGGGCGCCATCAATTCAGCTGCGATCGGATTAAGGTTTTTCATAACGGCCTCTACAATTCCTTGTGTAACTTATATAATCTGATTATATTAATTAGGCAAGATTGGTTTTCACAATTTTCCAGCTGTCCATATTCATGTATATACTGCAGATTGTATTTAGAGGGGGAAAACATGCTCACAGGTAAAACAGCCATTGTCACAGGCGGAAGTGACGGCATCGGCAGGGCTATTGCCACAACTTTTGCAGCTGAAGGCGCAAATGTTCTGATCTGTGCGCGCAATGAAGAAAAACTAATGGCAACAAAAGCACAGATCGAGGCTAACGGCGGCACATGTGAGGCAGTCAGCCTTGATTTGTCCGACGCGCAGGCTTTCGCCGACTTTGTTGAGGCGACGGCTCAAAAAGGTTTGGACATTCTTGTCAACAACGCTCCGCATGTCGGTTATGGCATGCTCGCCGACACATCCCTGGAGGATTTTCGGCAAAATTTCCTGATAAATGTGGATGCCGCTTATCTCGGCATGCAGACCGCCATGAAACACATGAGTGCAAAGGGTGGTTCCATTATCAACATTTCCTCCGTCAACGGTGCGCGGGCCATGCAGGGCATGTCAGGTTACTCGGCCTCAAAAGCCGCCCTGGATCATTTGACGCGCAATGCTGCAATGGAGGGGGCACGCCAAAATATCCGCGTCAATGCCATCTCCCCCGGCCCGATCATGACTCCCGGCACGGAAGCGTTTTTCAACTCTGACCCAGCCGCCGGCGAAGCCATCGCCAATGCCAATCCGATGGGGCGCATCGGCAAACCGGAAGAGGTTGCCCAGGTTGCCCTGTTTCTTGCCTCCGACATGTCAAGCTACGTGACGGGTGCCGTCATTCCAGTTGACGGCGGCAAAGGCAATGAATTGTACGTTCCCCAATAACGCTTAAGGAAACAGATTATGAAACTTCAAGGCAAAACAGCAGTTGTCACAGGTGCCGGTCAGGGAATTGGCGCCGCCATTGTGCATCGCCTGGCGGAAGAAGGCGCCCGGGTCGGCGTTATGGATCTCAACAGCGAGACGGCACAGGCTGTCATTGACGCTCTGCCAAACCCTGGTGACCATTTGGCGTTGCCGACCAATGTCGGTGACAGCGCTGAGGTTATCGCAAGCGTGCGCAAAGCCCGTGAAACATTCGGCCGGCTCGACTTTGCTGTCAACAATGCTGGCATCGGGCAAGCCCCTGAAGACGGATCCGATAAGTTCTATGAGGCCATGGGCAAACGCAATGAAGAACTGGCAGCCGGTCAGGAGCCGACAACATTTGTGGATCATCTGATCCATATGGAAGATGCTGGCTGGCAGGGCGTAATGAATGTCAATTTGAACGGCGCCTTTTATGTCTGCCGTGAAGCTGTCCGTATTATGGCGGAGGACGGCAAAGGCGGGTCGATTGTCAATATTTCCTCAACCTCGGCCCAATCGGGCGAAGGCTCCCCGCACTACGTCACTTCCAAGACAGCCCTGATCGGCCTGACGCGCCAATTGGCACGCGAAGTCGCCGCCCGCGATATCCGCGTCAATGCCGTTGCCCCCGGCCCGACTAACACGCCGATCATGCAGGGCATCCCGGAACAGTGGATCAAGGACATGGAAAACGCTATCCCGCTCGGACGTATGGCGGAACCCAAGGAGATCGCCGCCGCAGTCAGTTTTCTGCTGTCAGATGACGCCTCCTTTGTCACCGGCAGTGTGCTGGCTGCCAACGGTGGATCATATTATTTTTGAGCCGGCATAAGCTTAGATATGGCGGTCAGGATGCAGCCAGAATTTTGGCTCTGTCAGCTTGCATGGTTCTGGTCGCGGCAAGCAGAAAAAGGCTGCCTGGCAGGCAGGGCAGCAGGACCGTAAACAGGGCATAGCGGATGGCATCGGTGCCGAAATGCGCAGTCAGCAAATCCGTGGACAGTCCGGCAAACTGCACTCCCAGAGCTAACCCGGAAAAGGTGAAGGCAAATCCCCATAGGGAGGTCGAGGTCGCTCTGAGCTTGGCCGGAACCAGATCCTGCAGAGACGCCTGAACGCCGATGACCCAGCCACCGCCCAAAAGCCCGGCCGGAATGGCCAGAAGCGTGCCGACAGTCGGGTTTGGCGCAAAGGCGATGCCGGCCATCAAAATGCCTGAACCAGTCAGGCCAATAGCGGACAGGCGCAAAGGCCATTTCGGGTTGCGGGCGCTTAACTTGTCGGCCAACACGCCCAAAATGATCGCCCCGATAATGCCGGCAATGACCGATGGTGCCCCGTAACGGGTGTTGGCTTCCGTCAGGCTGAGGTCAAATGCACGGACGAACAAGGTCGGGGCCCAAACACCAAAGCCGTATCCTGCAAAGCCGCCGCAGACAGAGCCGAGAGTTAGATAGAGATAGCTTTTACAGCCATAAAGCAGGCTTGCCACATCACTTAAGGTTTTTTCAGAAACCGTGTCTGCAGTGATATTGTCTTCATCTAATCCGCCCCGTTTCGGCTCCTTGACGGTAAAATAGGTCAGAGCGGCAAAGCCGATCCCGGGGGCTCCCAAAATGAAAAAAGCGGTCCGCCAGTCATAGGCATCGGCAATCGCAGCACCCCCCATCAACCCGACAATTTGCCCCAAATAAACGCCAAAATTCAAAACTGCAAAAGCCAAAGCCCGTTGTCGGGCGGGGAAATAATCCGACAGCAGGGAAAATGCTGGCGCCAGAAAAGCCGCCTCCCCGACCCCGACACCAAGCCGGGAAATTGCAAAGGTTTCCGGCGTCGTTGCCAATCCGCTGGATACCGTAAAAGCGCTCCATATCACCGCGCCTATGCAGATAATCTTGACCCTGTTATGCCGGTCCGCAAAGCGTGCGATCGGAATCGCAAGAACTGTGTAAACAAATGCAAATGCCGGACCGATCAAGAACCCCATATAGGTGTCGGATACATCAAAACTGTATTTGATGCGCTCCAGCAGACCCGAGGCAATATAGCGATCCGTCACGTTGAGCGTATAAAGAACAACCATTGCGAACAGCACATAACGTGCATAATTTTTACTGTGGTGTTCCCTCATCATACCCTCCGCAAAACCATGTAAGGGCATTGTGCAAGCCCAAAGGACTGCGTCAATGCGTCATAGAAAATTGTTTCTAAGCACTTGGCAGACGCCAAAATGCTATATAATATAACGACATTATATTTCTTTATGATCAGGTGCAATATGTCATCCTCAAAATCAGCCGATCCGTTTTCTCCATGGACGCTTAACAAACTTGACCTGAAAAACCGCATCATCAAGACGGCGACCTTTGAAGGTCTGGCGCCGGACGGCGCACCGGGCGAAAAGCTGGCGGCGTTTCATGAGCGGTTTGCTGAAGGCGGCAGTGGTGTCGTGACTGTGGCCTACGGTGCCGTCAACAATGATGCACGGACCTTTGACGACCAAATGTGCATGCAGGATGACCATGTAATTAAGGCGTTGAAAAACGTGACCGAAAGAATTCACAATCACGGCGCCTCAGCCTCCATTCAACTGGCGCATTGCGGCATGCAGACTAAATATTCCAAGCTTTCGTCAAAATATTTTTCCAAGGGGGCTTCCTACGGCATCAACACCTATGGGCTGTTTGCCGGCATCCCGTTCATCAAGCCGTTGACCGAGGCCGAAATCATTCAGATTGCAGATGACTATGCAAGCTCAGCGGTCCGCGCCGTTGAAGCGGGGTTTGATATTATTGAACTGCATATGGGGCATGGTTATTTGTTCTCGCAATTCCTTTGCCCGGCGGTCAATCGCCGCAAGGATAAATTTGGCGGCAGTATTGAAAACCGCGCTCGTTTCCCGCTCATGGCGGTCCGCAAAGTTCGGGAAGCCATCGGGCCGGACATTCCGATTTTCGTTAAATTGAATGTCCGCGACGGTTTTGAGGGCGGCCTGTCGGTTGAGGAGTCACTTGAAGTCGCCAAAATGGTTGAGGCGGACGGGGCAGCCTCACTGCTGGTTTTGACCGGCGGGTTCAGTTCAAAAAACCCGATGTATCTTTTTCGCGGTAAATCCCCGATTAAGCCATTGATTAAAATGCAGAAAAGTTTCATTAACAAATTGATCTATACCTTGGCTGCCCGCAATTTTCCGGATATGCCGTTCAAGGAAATGTATTTTCTTGAAAATGCCAAAAAAATCAGGGCCGAGATTAAAATGCCAATCGCCCTGGTCGGGGGCATCAAATCACTGTCAAGTTTCTACAAAACCATTGAAGAGGGATTTGACGCCATCGTTTTGGGTCGGGCATTGATAAATCAACCTGATTTGCCTAAATTATATACGAATAAGGAAGCTGAGGTTTCCAACTGCATATCCTGCAACAGATGTGTGGCTCACATTGATGCTGATGACGGGGTTGTTTGCCCCCTTTTGACGGATGAAACTCAAGCCGTGGCTTGATAGGGAGACAAGAAAATGGCGAAAACAGCAGATTACAATATTGGTGAATACACCTATCCACGTGGCTGGTTCATGATTGCCGAATCCGCAGAGGCAACCATCAAGCCAACGACGGTGAAATATTTCGGCGAAGAAATGGTCATGTATCGCGGTGAAAGCGGCCGAGTCGTTCTGGTCGAGGCTTATTGCCCGCATATGGGTACGCATCTTGCGAAAAACGAAACATCCTATGTCGTCATGGAAGGTGAACACATTGAAGGTGATTCCATTCGATGTCCTTATCATGGCTGGCGCTTCACGCCGGAGGGGGTCTGTGATGAAATCCCCTACTCCCCGGCGCCGATTCCGGAAAAGGCCTGCATCAAAAGCTGGCCCACCCGCGAATGGGGCGGTTGCATTTTCATGTGGTATGATCCTGAAAATATGGCCCCGGATTATGACTTGCCGGAACTGGTTGAGTGGGAAGATGAAGCATGGGTCAACTGGAAAATCGACCATCTCGGTGAGCTTGACTGCCACCCGCAGGAAATTATCGATAATATGGCCGACAAGGCCCACTTGCCGCCGATCCATGGATCGACGAATATGGAGTATTTCGAAAACGAGATTAACGACCATATCATCATTCAACGCCTTGCCGCAGGACACAAAACTTTGTCAGATGACGTCATGTATAATGACACCTGGTACACCGGACCGGGCATCCTGCTGTCCCGTATGCTTGGCGACCATCCGTCCCTAATGCTGATCACCCATACCCCGATCGAAGACGGGGTTGTCCGTGCCTGGCATGCTTTGCTGGTCAAATCACAAAATGATGTCGCCACGGACGAGGATGTCGTCACCGCTCGTGCCTACCAGGAGTCCAGTCGCCTGGCCTTCCTTCAGGATTTTGAAATTTGGACCCATAAAAGACCCTGCTTCCAGCCTATGCAGGTGGTCGGCGACGGGCCGTTCGGGAAAGCCCGCATTTGGTATCAACAATTCTATCATCCCCGTGACAAGGCGATTGAATTCCAGGCCAAAAGTAACGGCAATTATGTAACTAAGGGAACCAGCCGGGACCCGTTCTAAAAAGTAAAAAACGTCCCTTTCGGGGCGTTTTTTTTAACCAAATATATTTCAAACCATTATGGAGCATGGTAGCTTTTTGGGGTTGGAGGGAAGCACTATGAGCAGAATAAAAAGAACAACACTGAAAAACAGTATTTTTAAAAGGCCGAAAGGCTTTCCGCATCTGGCGGCAGCCGGCATCCTGGTTCTGGGACTGGCGGCATGTTCTGAAAGGGAACAAAAAAAGGCGGACCCGATTGACCCGGCAGAGGCGCCGATCACCACCCAGATTGAGAAAAAAGTCGAGAACAACCCGACGAAAAACGCTTATTTCGGCGACCTTCATGTCCATACGGGAAACTCATTCGACTCCTATATATTTTACAATCGGACAACACCGGATGACGCCTATCATTTCGCCAAGGGCGGCACCATCCGTCACCCTTTGCAATATAAACTCAATCTGACCACCCCACCGCTAGATTTTCTGGCGGTCACCGACCATGCCGAATATCTCGGTATATTGCGGGCGATGAATGAAACAGACCATCGTGTTTCCAAAGCCCCCGGGGCGCAGGACATGTTCTCCACGGATCAGGACAAAATCACAGCCGCATTTTCCAAAGTTGGAGAGTCCGTGCGCTCGGGTATCCGCTATGAGGATTTCTATGATGAAGAAATCACCAAAACCACATGGGCACGGACGCAGGAAATGGCCGACCGGCATTATGAACCCGGCACGTTCACGACTTTCAAAGCCTATGAATATACAGCCATGAGAACAACAGAGCGCATCACTGACGATAACGCGATCTCTGTCGACGGCCTGACAATTGCCGGCGGCAACCTGCACCGGAATGTGATTTTCAAGAATAATGCCCCTGAAGACGTGTTCGGATCTTTGCAGTCCATCAATCCGGAAGACCTTTGGGACTGGATGGACGAAAAACGCGCCGCTGGTTTTGATGTCATGTCCATCCCACATAATTCCAATGTTTCGGACGGCAGAATGTTCGAATTAACCCAATATGACGGCAGCCCTATAGACCGCGCCTATACGGAACAAAGACGCCGGAATGAGCCTGTGGTTGAGATTACGCAGGTCAAAGGAACTTCGGAAACCCATCCCTCAATATCACCAAATGACGAATGGGCCGATTTTGAATTGTATGAATATCTCCTGGCCTCAAACATCAAATCCAAAATCAGCGGCGGTTTTGTCCGTGAAGCCCTTGCCAACGGTCTCGGACTGGCTGCAAAAGGCAAAGGCAACCCATATAAGTTCGGTTTAATCGGGTCATCAGACTCACATGTCGCTGCCGGATCTTATGACGAGGATTATTACTGGTCGAAAATCGGCATTTTGGACGGCACCAAGGCCCGGCGTGCCTCTGTCCCCGGTTATTTCAAAAAAACCTGGGAAGGGGTAGAGGTTGATCCGAATGTCGAGTCGACCTTCATGGTCTGGGGGGCTTCAGGTTTGGCCGCCATTTGGGCTCCGGCCAACACGCGTGAGGATCTCTTTGAGGGCATGCGCAACCGGGAAACATTCGCCACCACAGGAACCCGCATCAGGGTCCGTCTGTTTGCAGGTTATGATTTTGACGACTCAATCCTCGCCGACCCGAAGCTACTCGAAAAAGCCTATGCCAATGGTGTACCGATGGGAGGGGAACTGCCCCATCTTGACGGCCGGCAGCCAACGCTTCTGGCCTGGGCTATGCGTGACCCTTTCGCCACTCCCCTCCAGCGCCTGCAGATTGTAAAGGTCTGGCATGAAAACGGACAACCTCGGGAGAAAATATACGATGCTGCCTGTTCCGATGGCCTCTTACCGGATCCGACAACGCACCGCTGTCCTGATAACGGCGCCCGTGTCGACACACAGAGCTGCTCCATCACCCCCGACAAAGGGGATCCCGAATTAAGCGTGGTGTGGCAGGACCCGGACTTCATCGCAGGACAGAATGTATCTTATTATGTGCGGGTTCTGGAAAACCCGACCTGCAGGTGGTCCACCTGGGATGCCGTTCATGCCAACGCCCAACCAAACCCGGACATGAAGAGAGTCATTCAGGAAAGGGCCTGGTCGTCTCCGGTCTGGATCGGGGAAACTGATTGATGGACCGACTCAGGCTTCACCCGTTTGCGGTATTTGTCATTATTGGCGTTCTACTGTTCATTGGCGACGCCTTGTACCAAAAAGCCGTTGATGATGCGGATTACCGCATTGAACTGAGTCAATCCGAGATTGAACGCCTGGCAGCATTATATGCCCGTCAGCAGAAAAAGCCCGTCACCGAAAACGACCTCAAACAATTGATCAGGGTTCATGTCGAGGAAATGGCTTTGGCGCGGGAGGCCGAACGTCTGAATTTGGGGGAAAATGACACGATCATCCGCCGTCGGCTTGTCCAAAAAATGAAATTCATTCTGGAGGACAAACATTTGGAGGCGGATATCAGTGAAGATGAATTACGGGGGTTTTATACCGCCAACAAGCCTCTGTTCAATGAACCCGCACGCATCAGTTTTGACCATGTCTTTATTTCCCCGAAAGATGACGGTCAAGTCTTTGAGCGGGCCTTACGGGTCAAGGAACAAGTTGAGCAGGGACTTGACTGGAAAAAAGCCGGCGACCCGTTCATGCTTGATAAATCCTACAAAGCTTTGACCCTGCCTGAAATCGCCCGTTTATTCGGCTCGGATTTTGCCTCGCGACTTGCCTCCTATGAAAGCCCGAACGCAGGGTTTGGACCGCCTGTTGGCTCCGCCTATGGCGTCCATCTGGTTCGCATTTCAGATTACGCACAAATGCAGGAAAGGGAATTTGAAGCAGTACGGGACAAGGTTTTGGAGACCTATACAGCTCGGTTACGTGACCAAGCTAACCAACGTGCTGTGGACGGCATAATCGGCAAATATAAGGTCGTCTTTATGGATGACAATGACTAGGTTCTTTCTGCTTTTCACCGCCTTGTGGTTGGTCTGTCTGCCGGTTGCGGCGCATGAGGTGCGCCCGGCCCTGCTGGACTTGTCGGAAAAAAATCCTGGTAACTTCACCATGGTCTGGAAACAACCCCTCAAGGACGGCAAAAGGCTTGCCATCACACCTTTATTCGAGCCGCTTTGTAAAGTCTCAGAGACGGCCAAATATGAATTTTATGGCACTTCCGTTGCAGAAATCCGGACACTGGCCTGCCCGCTTACATCAGGAAAGATCCATTTCAAAGGTCTCGAGAGTACACTGACTGACAGCTATGTGCGTATCGAGTATCTCAACGGCGACAGTCGAAACGGACTTGTCGGTGCCAACGATCCGTTTTTCAGCCTCACACCGGAAAATCAAGGGGCTGCCGTTCCGGCTTATTTAAGCTTGGGGATCAGTCATATTTTCGCCGGCTGGGATCATCTGGCACTGGTGGTTGGACTATTGCTTCTGGTTCCGGTCAGACGGATCTGGCTTGTGATCACAAGCTTCACACTGGCGCACAGTATCACATTGGGGTTTGCCGCCATGGGGGTCATCTCCCTGCCGGGGCTTCCGGTTGAGATTCTCATTGCCTTGAGCATTGCCTGGCTTGCCTACGAAGCTGTTCAGGACAAACGTCCACAAAAGCAGGATGTTTACTGGCTCAGCTTTGCATTCGGTTTGTTGCACGGATTCGGGTTTGCCGGCGTGTTAGGCGAATTGGGCCTGCCCGCCGCAGCGGAACTTCAGGCCTTATTGCTGTTCAATATTGGCATTGAACTTGGACAAATCGCATTCATCTGCATGTGTCTGGCAGCAGTCTGGAGTATGCGGAAAATGTTTTCCACCTCTTCCCTGAGCAGGTTCGAGCAAGGCTTCCCTTATGCCCTTGGGGGATTGGGCATGTTCTGGGCACTTGAGCGGTTCAGTTCATATCTCATCTGACGGTCAAGGCGCGGTGGCTTTGGCGCTGTCGCGTTCAAGCATGGTGTTGAAGAATTCCGTCAGGTGAACCAACCCCGGATCCACACGTTGCCCCACCTTGCGGTAAAAATCGAGATAACAGAACAACATGATATCGCCATAGCTCATTCGGTCCCCGCACAAAAAGGGCTTCCCCGCCATCAGGCCGTCAAGATTGGCAAGACCGTCATTGGCTTTCTCGATCATGCTGTCACCAATCTCAGGATAGAGCTTGATGCGCCCTTCAAAGAATTTTTTGGCAATGCTGTTTTGAAAACCCATGGTCATGGGTGACAGGATCATCAGGTCCACACGACGCGCCCACATACGCGCCTGGGCACGTTCCACCGAGGTTGAACCAACCAGAACCGGGTCCGGTTTCAATTCCTCAAAATACTCAGCTATCGCCGAGACTTCGGTGATGATGTCACCGTCATCGGTTTCCAGTGCCGGTAACTGCCCCAAGGGGTTTTTCGCCAAAAATTCGGGCTTGCGGTTCTCTCCCCCCAACGCATCAAGATAATGAATGTCAATTTTTAACTGCTTTTCCAGGATCAGCATTTCAACAATACGCGGGTTCGGCATGTTGGGGGCGGAATAAACGATCATAATGTTTCCTTGTCTGTCGCGAAACCGGAAGACATATTTTGGGTTTAATTATGTTTTTCTCGGTTATAATGTGAGAGTAGTAATTTTTTTCAAGCAGACAAATAAAAATGAAACCTTATTACGCAAAATTTACGGTTGGTCAGGTTGTCAAACACAGGTTCTTTGCTTTTCGCGGAGTCATTTTTGATGTTGATCCGGAATTCAACAACACTGAGGAATGGTGGCTTTCCATTCCGGCAGAGATGCGTCCGCGCAAGGATCAACCCTTTTATCATCTTCTCGCAGAAAATGAGGAAACCGAATATATCGCCTATGTGTCGGAGCAGAACCTGCTGCTTGACCAGACAAACAAGCCTGTCCGTCATCCGCAAATCGATGATTTCTTTGAGGGCTACCAGGACGGGTTTTATTTCATGCATCAGGAAGCTTCCAATTAACCAATGATCTCACGCTTTCTCACCTTTATGAGCCGTCAACTGCTCCGCTATCTGGAGTCACCGGTTCTCGGGTATCATGCGTTTTCAGTCACTTCGGCCAAAAACCTCCGTGCGAGTTTGCAGCCGGGGGATGTTGTGCTCATAGACGGAAATCTCAGGATTTCGCGGGTGATCAAATTTCTAACCCAGTCCAGCTGGTCTCATGCCGCCATTTATGTTGGTGGTGCTGACCAAGAAACCAATCCTCGAGCCAGACCGGATGACTTGGTTGAGGCGGATGCAAGCCTTGGCGTTATTGCGGTTCCGCTTGAAAAATATAACGGCTTTAACACACGTATCTGCAGACCGGTGAACCTATCAGAAAAGGACAGGAAAAAACTTGTTGAAACAGTCAAAAACCGTGTCGGCGATCAATATGACCTTAAAAACGTCTTTGATCTTATGCGATACCTCCTGCCCTATCCGCCTGTTCCAGCCTTTCTGCGCCGTCGGATGATTGCCTTAGGCAGCGGAGACCCGACACGCGCCATCTGTTCAACTCTTGTCGCCGAGGCTTTTCAGGCGATCAAATACCCGATTTTGCCGGAAGTCACCCGTGCCAACGCCAAAGAGGTGTTCCATATACGTCACCATTCCCTCTACACGCCAAGGGATTTTGACCTTTCCCCTTATTTCCAAATTATCAAGCCGCAACTGGGGGAAACTTTTGATCACCGGCTCATTGACTGGGAGACTGACAGCACGCCGAATAATTCACCTGGCACCGCGCCAGACAATGTGTCTAACAATGTGTCTCACAATGCGCCTGACATTGACCCGATGATGAATTGATTTATGCTCGGGAAGGAAAAACGGAGCCAACAGGATACCAATTGTGCAAAAAGCGGCTGTTCTTAATCTCATCCTATTCATAGCCACTTTCATGGCCTCTCCGGCCGCGACACAGACCCACGGTCTCGCCATGCATGGGGCCCCGGCCCTGTCACAAAACACAGCTTTCGGATATGCAGACCCGAGACCGATCACGGGCGGGGAAATTCGCTTCGCCAAACTCGGCAGCTTTGACAGCCTGAATCCGTTCATCATTCGCGGACAGGCACCATTCGGGCTGAGGGAACATGTTTATGAAAGCCTGTTGGTCAGGCATTTTGATGAACCGTTTGCCCTTTACGGCCTGCTCGCCGAAAGCATATCCACAACCGAGGACCGCAGCCAGGTCACTTTCAGACTCAACAAGAAAGCCAAATTTTCCGACGGGCATAAGCTGACAGTCGCGGATGTAATTTTTTCATATAAAACCCTGAGAGATAAGGGCCGGCCTAACCATCGTTATTATTACGCCAAAGTTGTCGGATATGAGACCGACGGAGAGCACATAATTACGTTCAAATTTGACAGAACTGAGCAGGATTATGAGATGCCCCTAATTATGGGGCTGATGCCGATACTTCCTGAACACATTTTTGCACAGCGGGAATTTTCCCAAACCAGCCTCGAAAGGCCTGTTGGCTCAGGTCCTTACATCGTCACTCAAGTTGATGCCGGCAAAAAAATCACCTATGAAAAGAACCCTGATTACTGGGGAAAAAATCTTCGCGTCAATCAGGGGCGGCATAACATCAACGTGCTGCATTACGACTTTTACAGGGATGAAAACAGCGCATTCGAGGCCTTCAAATCCGGTCTGGTTGATGTATGGGAGGAGACGAGCCCAATCCGCTGGACACGCGGATACACCTTTCCCGCAGCCCGTGATGGACGCATCATCAAGGAAAATATTCAAACCAGCACACCCTCCGGCCTGTATGGTTTCGTTTTCAACACACGCCGCCCGGTGTTTCAGGATCAAAACGTCAGAAAGGCCCTCGCCAATCTGTTTAATTTTGAATGGGTCAACAAGACACTTTATGCCGGTGCTTACACGAGAACGCAGAGCTATTTCCAAAAGTCAGATTTGAGCTCATATAATCAGCCTGCAAGTGCAGCTGAAAAAAGGCTTCTTAAAAAATCACGTCTCCCGCGAAGCATCCTGGAACATGGTTACAAAGCCCCTGCAGGAGACCCTTCGGGGCGCAACAGGACCGCCAGAGCTGAAAGCATTAGCCTGCTGAAAAATGCAGGATATGAGATTTCAAACGGGCGCATGGTTCATGCCCGGACCAAAGCGCCTTTGAAATTCGAAATTATTGTACAGTCACGTGAAAATGAACGCCTCGCCATCGCCTATCAACAAATGCTGACACGCATTGGGGTTGATGTTTCCGTACGCTTTATTGATACGGCGCAATACCAGAATAGGCTCCAGAAATTTGATTACGACATGATGTTGTATAATTGGTATGCGTCGCTCTCACCCGGTAATGAACAGGCTTTCTATTGGAGCTCTGAAGCTGCTGGACAGAATGGCAGCCGCAATTATCCCGGCATCCGGAGCAAGCAGATTGATGCCATCATTCAGAAAATGACCGGTGCGCGTACCCGCGAAGATTTCGCAACCGCCGCCCGCGCACTCGACAGGCTTTTGATGAGCGGGGATTATGTTGTGCCGCTTTTTCACCAGCCAACACAATGGATCGCCCGTTGGCATCAGGTTGAACACAGTTGGCGCCATGCGATTTACGGAGCCAAATTCGACAGTTGGTGGATTAATCCAGATAATTAACGCCTCGGCTGGCGGACCACATCAATCCCAAGCTCGCGGATTTTCTTCCGCAGCGTATTGCGGTTGAGACCCAGCATTTCAGCAGTCTTGATTTGATTGCCGTTGGTCAGGGCAAGTGACAATTTGATCAACGGCTCTTCAACTTCCTTCAAGATTCGGTCATACAGTCCGGCCGGTGGAAAGCTTCCTTCAAATTCATTGAAATATTTACTCAAATGGGCCTCTATACTTTCAGAAATTGAGTTTTGCGGCTGGCCTGTCATGACAGAGGCGACTGTCCCGGACTGCTCCACCAATTCCTGTTGCAGAATATTCGTCCCGATGACCTCATCATTGTAGAGTGCCGCGACACGGCGCATGAAATTCTCCAGTTCGCGCACATTTCCCGGCCAATCATAAGTTTTAAGGAAAGCCAAACCATCAGGTGAAATTGATTTGGGCGGCAAACCCTCATCTTCCGCAAGCTTCAGGAAATGGCGACATAAATCGTCAAGATCCTCAAGCCTGTTCCGCAGCGGAGGAATCCGCAACGGCACCACATTCAGGCGGAAATATAAATCTTCCCGGAACAGGCCTTTGTCAATGAGTGACTTCAGATCCTTATTCGTTGCCGCCACAATGCGCACATCCGTTTTGATCGGGGTTCGTCCGCCAACGGAAGTAAACTCCCCTTCCTGCAGTACACGCAACAGTCTGGTTTGCGTATCCATCGGCATATCCCCAATTTCATCCAGAAACAAAGTCCCGCCGTCAGCTTGCGAAAAACGCCCTTCCACACGGCTATTGGCACCTGTGAAGGCCCCTTTTTCGTGTCCGAACAGCTCGCTTTCAATAAGTTCCTTCGGTATGGCGGCCATATTAATGGCGACAAACGGACCGTGTTTGCGTTGCCCCAAATCATGCAGGGCCCGCGCCACCAGTTCTTTACCGGTCCCGCTCTCACCAGACACCATAACCGTCAAATCATTTTGCATGAGCCGGGCAAGTCCGCGGTAAATTTCCTGCATTGCCGGAGACCGCCCAATCAAAGGCATGCCTTCGTCCAACAAATCATTGCCCGGGATGTTTCTGGTCTCCTCAATCGCCACGGCACGACCGACAATATTGACCATTTCCTTCAAGTCGAACGGCTTCGGCAAATATTCATAAGCGCCGCATTCCGCCGCTTTGACGGCCGTCGACAACGTGTTCAGCGCACTCATGACAACCACCGGCAAATCGGGCCGGAGACGCTTGATCCGGGGAATCAGGTCAAAAGCGTTTTCATCGGGCATAACCACATCCGAGATGATGAGATCTCCCTCGCCATTACTGACCCATCGCCACAGCGTGGCAGCATTGCTGGTTGCCTTGACATCATAACCGTCACGACCCAAGGCTTGTGTCACCACTGTCCGGATGGCTGCATCATCATCCGCTACCAGAATGGTTCCCTTGCTCATAGTCTGGTCTCCTCAACGCTTTGATTGCTTCTCTGCGGGCCAATTGGCATCAAAATACGAAATTCCGTATGCCCAGGCTCACTGTCAAATTCAATGACCCCGCCATGATCCCCGATGATTTTTGCCACCAGCGCCAGACCGAGCCCGGTTCCACCGGATTTGCTGGTCACAAAAGGTTCAAACAGGATGTTTCTGAGATCGTCAGGGATGCCCGGACCATTGTCGATAACGCAAAACTCAAGCGGCAGGCTGACCCGTTTTCCCTGCCCTGGGAGAGCGAGCCTGACACCAGGGCGAAAGGAGGTCTTCAAGGTGATTTTTCCCTGCTCCGGATCAACAGACTCGGCCGCATTTTTTAAAAGATTCAGAAAAACCTGTATCAGCTTGTCCTTGTTGCCCTGAAGGCTTGGCAGGGACGGGTCGTAATCCTCACGAATGAGAATACTGTCGGCAAAGCCGGTTCTGGCGATTTTCGTCACATAGTTTAAAACAGTATGTATGTTAACGTCCTGCAAAAGGTCTTGCGGCGTATCAGTAAAGACCTCAAACTGATCCACCAGACCGGCAATGCGGTCGGTTTCACTGCAGATCAGTTTTGTTAAATCCCGTGATCCCTCATCCAGATCAGGTTCAAGCAACTGGGCGGCTCCGCGAATGCCGGACAGCGGATTCTTGATCTCATGTGCCAGCATAGCCGCCATGCCGGAAACGGACCGGGCGGCGCCCCTGTGGGTCAGTTGACGGTCAATTTTTGAGGCAATTGATTTTTTTTGAATAATCATGACGGCCTCCTCCCTGCCGTCATAAGTCACAAGCCCCACCTGAACATCCGTCAACAGCTTTTTACCGGTACGGGGTGTCCCAAGGTCGATTTCATATTCATTAATCGTGCTGCCGGACCGGAAAACCTCTTCAACCAGCCCCACCAAAGGACTGCCGAAAGGGATAATGTCCTCAAGTTTACGCGTGCGCAGCAATGTCAGACCAAGAGAGAAAAACTCCTCAGCAGCGAAATTTGCGTATTGTACCGCTTTGTCCCGAGAAAGCACAATCACGGGCTGAGGGAGCCCCGCCAAAATCACCGATGGTTTTGAATGCAGTGCTTCACTCATGCCGCCCACTCCATCCCTGATGTCTGATAATCGACCTGCGGCGGGAGGGCATATAGGGTTTCAATGCTCTCGAGAACAGCCTCTGGAGACAGCAGCCGACAAATCCGGCCCCGGAACCTCTTGGTCTCATCCGTTTGACCTAAATGTGTTTCCACAAAACCGGCCAGATGCTTGCGGGCCATTTTCACCCCCAAGGTTTCTCCATAATATAAGATCATGTCTTTGTACCATGCCTTGATCAATTGGGCTCTGGTTGCCGCATCAGGCGGCTCAGGCCAGTCTCCACTGTCGAGATAGGTTTCAATCTGGTTCAATAACCAAGGCTGGCCCAAAGCGGCTCGCCCGACCATAACCCCGTCTGCACCGGACTGATCTAAAGCCGCTAAAGCCTGCTGCCCACTGCAGATATCACCATTCACGACAACCGGTACGCCAACCGCCTCTTTGGTTGCGCGAACGGCCCGCCAGTCTGCGGTGCCTTTGTAGAATTGACTACGGGTGCGCCCATGCACCGTAATCATCCGCACCCCTGCTTCCTCCGCCTGTCGCGCGATTACGGGCGCGTTCAACATGTCAAAATTCCAGCCCAAGCGCATTTTCAAGGTAACCGGGACATCCACCGCATCAACCGTGGCTTTGATGATGGACACCGCCAGGTCCTCATCCCGCATCAAGGCGGACCCGGAAAGACCGCCCGTCACCTGTCTTGAGGGACACCCCATATTGATGTCGATGATATCGGCGCCGGCCTGCTGTGCAAGCATGGCACCTTGCGCCATCCAGTGCGGTTCTCGCCCGGCAAGTTGAATAATGAACGGCGACAGTTCGCCCCCCCCTTCCGCACGTTTGACAACATCCGGGCGGGCTTTGACGAGTTCCTCGCTGGCCACCATTTCTGACACAACCCATGCTGCGCCGCATGTGCTGGCAAGCTTTCTGAACGGCAGATCCGTGACGCCCGACATTGGTGCCAACGCAACCTTTCGGGTCAGAGTGAATGTATCTGGACAAATGGACATTTTTTCAGCTTAAAACGCGCCTGCTTAAAATTTAAGCAAAAATAGAGAGAAAGCCGGCAATTAACAAGCATTTTTCCTTCACGCTGCGACAGCCGGACTTTTTTCTTTCATTATCGCCCTTTTTGCTTAGGTTATGGGCATGGTGAACCAGTTGAAAACCGTTGCCCTGATTGTCGCTGCCGGACGTGGTGTACGTGCCGGTGGCATGGATATCCCGAAGCAATACCGCATATTGCCAGACGGCAGGACGGTGTTGACCAGAACCCTGTCCGTCTTTGACCAACATCCTGAGATTGACGCCGTCTTATCCGTCATTCATGCCGACGACAGGGAACACTATGATGCTGCGAGCGCCCTGATTACCAAAGCCCTGCCCCCCGTCATTGGCGGCGTAACCCGTCAGGATTCCGTCCGCAACGGCCTTGAAGCCTTAACCAATCTGGCCCCGGACCAGATTCTGGTGCATGACGCCGCCCGCCCCTTCGTCTCTACCCGGTTGATTTCCGATGTTATCAAAGCTCTGGACTCATCCGCATGTGCATTGCCGGTCATTGACGTCACCGACACCATTAAGCACATCATCTCACAAAATCTGGATGGGGTAAGACTGACCACCCCACCCCGCGACCAACTCAAAAGCGCCCAGACCCCGCAGGGGTTTCGGTTTGCGGAATTTTTACAGGCACACAGGCAGGCCGGAAGCGGATTGACGGATGATGCCGCCCTGATGGAAGACGGCGATATCGCTCTTGTGCAGGGCGAGGCCGCCAACATTAAGCTGACAACACCGGAGGATTTCGAAACGATGGCCGCCACCAGATATGAAACCCGAACCGGCACCGGGTATGATGTGCACGCCTTTTGCGCCGGTGCGGAAATCCGCCTCGGAGGGATCTCCATTCCCCATACGAAAGCCCTGGCAGGACACTCAGATGCTGACGTGGTGCTACATGCCCTAACGGATGCCGTTTTGGGGAGCCAGGCGCTGGGAGATATTGGCGACCATTTCCCGCCATCGGAGGCAACCAACAAGAACCGCGACTCAGCCGAATTTCTGGCCCATGCTGTTGAACTGACTGCCAAATCCGGTGGGCGCATCACCCATCTTGACGTGACCATTATTTGCGAAGCTCCGAAAATTCTGCCACATCGGGATGCCATGCGCGCACGGATTGCCGATATTTGCGGCATTTCCCCTGACCGTGTCAGCGTCAAAGGCACAACCACAGAAAAACTCGGTTTCACCGGCCGCGAGGAAGGCATTGCCGTACAGGCCACCGCAAGTGTTGAAGTGGCCGTGAAAGACGCGTAATGTTGACTTATGCTGAAATTTCATAAAATTCCAGAAGGGTTGTCTTTTTTCTCGCCTGCTGTAATGGTCGCCAGCTTCGGTGGTGCAGGCTTAATCAGACCTGCATCCGGCACCTGGGGCAGTCTCGCCGCACTTCCTTTTGGATATTTTATATTGTTAAATTACAATTGGTTATATCTATTAACCTTATCTATCACTTTATATATAATCGGACTTTGGGCCTGCACGGTATGGCTGCACTTTAACGGTGCAGGCGAAGATGAAAGTGAAAGCAGCAACAGTGAGAACAATACAGATAATGATCCCTCCGCCATCGTTATTGATGAAGCTGCAGGGCTTTTGTTTGCTCTGGCCCTCATACCTTATCCCAGGGACGGTTTTTCTGCCGTGGCGACTCTTTTGCTCGGCTTTGCGCTGTTTCGTTTTTTTGATATTTTCAAACCCTGGCCGGTGCGTTACATAGATAACAACACCAAGGGGGCACAGGGTATCATGCTCGATGACATGGTTGCCGGCCTACTTGCCGCCCTCACAACAGCCGTGATCAGCAAAGGATTTCCTGATGTACCCTGATAACCTGATCAGCAAAACCAAGACCCTGTTTGAACAGCTTGAGGCAAAAAGCTGGCGGGTATCATGTGCCGAGTCCTGCACCGGCGGATTAATTGCCGGGCTGTTGACGGAAATTCCGGGATCTTCAAATTATTTCGGGCGCAGTTTTGTCACTTACTCCAACCGCTCAAAAATTGATATTCTCGGCGTCCCCAAACAGCTGGTTATTGATCATGGCGCGGTCAGTGAAGAGGTTGCCTGCGCCATGGCGGAAAATGTCTTGAATATGACAACCGCCAGCCTGACCATTGCCGTTTCCGGCATTGCCGGCCCCGGCGGCGTCCCCGGAAAACCGGTTGGCACAGTGCATATGGCAACAGCCACGGATGACGGGGTGGCACACGTTAAACAGAATTTCGGGGATTTGGGACGCGCAAATGTCCGCATGGCGACGGTTGAGGCAGCCATAGACATGCTGTCGGCCCGCCTTCAGGCATAAATATCATCTGCCCTGGCCTCAAAGGCCTCAACAAATTTTTCAACAGCCCGCCCCATCAAAGGCTGGATGACGCGCCGTAATAAAGGAACCCTGAACTCAAAATCAAGGAAAAACTCAATCTCACACCCTTGAGCCCCTTCCGGTCCTCCATCATGAAACCGCCACTCATTCTTGAGCCTGCGGAACGGCCCATGAGCCTGAGTGACGGAAATCACCAGCTGTTTCTCGTCCAGAATGACGTCACTTGTGTAGGTTTCCCGGATCATTTTATAGGCAATCATCAAATCAGCAGTCATGACATCTGTTCCGTCCGGATGCGGGCGGACCTCACGCACCCGCGCCCCCGTGCAATAAGGCACGAATTCGGGATACCGCGCGACATCCTTGACCAAATCAAACATCTGCCGGGATGAGTAAGGGCTTTGGCGCAGCAAGTGCGTTGCGGTCATGAATTACGCCTTTTGCGGTTTTGCCAGCAGGGCTTCGCGGTTCGCCTTTAATTGCGCAAAATCCTCATCAGCATGATGTGATGAGCGCGTCAAGGGGCTGGAGGATACCATTAAGAACCCTTTAGTGCGCGCAACGGTTGCATAGCTTTCAAACTCCTCGGGCGTCACAAATCGGTCAATAGGGGCATGTTTGCGGGTTGGCTGAAGATATTGCCCGATAGTCATGAAATCAATATCAGCGGACCGCATATCATCCATAACCTGCATGACTTCCTCCCGGCTTTCGCCGAGACCAACCATAATGCCGGATTTGGTGAAAATGGAGCCGTCCAGTTCCTTGACGCGCTGCAACAGCCGTAAAGAGTGGAAATAACGCGCCCCCGGCCGGATTGACAGATACAATCGCGGCGTTGTTTCAAGATTATGGTTGAACACATCCGGGCGGGCCTCAACCACAACCTCCAAAGCGCCGTCTTTACGCAGAAAATCCGGCGTCAGGATCTCAATCGTCGTCTCCGGAGAGGTGGCGCGAATAGCTCGGATGGTTTGGGCGAAATGCTCCGCCCCGCCATCGTCCAAATCGTCACGGTCAACCGAAGTGATAACAACATGGCGCAGACCCAGCTTATCCACAGCCTCGGCGACTCGTTGCGGCTCTCCAACATCCAGCGGTGCCGGCACACCCGTCGCAACATTACAAAACGCGCAGGCGCGGGTGCAGATTTCACCCATAATCATCATCGTGGCATGCTTTTGTGACCAGCATTCCCCAATATTAGGGCAGGCGGCCTCCTCGCATACCGTAACCAGATTATTGTCGTGAACAATTTTTTGGGTTTTCTGAAATTCATCAGACCCGGGCGCTTTGACCCTGATCCAGTCGGGTTTGCGCAGAACATCGCTTTCCGGGCGGTTGGCTTTTTCCGGATGGCGCGGGCGTTGTGCCCCAGTAACGGTATCAATGATTACGGCCAAGGCTCTCTCCTGTATTTGACGGCACCATACACCATTTCAGATGCAAGGTGTAGGTCAATTCAGCGCAGAATAAGAACCGTATCGTTGCTTTTGACGAAACCAAGAACGATGCGCGCCCGCTCATCAAGAAAATCAAGATTGGGCTTATCACCTGACAGCAGTGATATATCGCGCATAAGCAAATCATTTTCATGCTGCAGAGCTTTCAATTCAGCGGCCGTCCGGAGCCGCTCTTGTTCCAATCCAAAAAGGGACAGATAGCCTCTCTCCCCCTGAATGGCCTGAAACCCGAGCATGGCAACAATAGCGGATAGAACACCCGGTATAATCAGATTTCTCAGCTTCGGCCCTGTCCGCCCGAACAGTCGGGGTAGCGACATGAATGTCAAAAAACGAATCATGTGACTACCGAATCACAAACTGATTCGGTAGGTCAATAAAAAAGTGATTCGTTTAAAAAAAACCTTATGAGTCAGCAGTCTTGGAGGAGTCTTACCTAAGACGCATTAATCGCGCCCCGCCCGGGATAAATGGCATCATCCCCGAGCTGCTCTTCAATCCGGATAAGCTGGTTATATTTCGCCAAACGGTCAGACCGAGCCAGCGAACCGGTTTTGATCTGTCCGCAATTGGTCGCCACCGCCAAATCAGCAATGGTGGCATCTTCGGTTTCACCAGAACGGTGCGACATCACGGCGGTAAAAGAGGCCTTGTGCGCCATTTCAACAGCCTCAAGCGTTTCACTGAGTGAACCAATTTGATTGACTTTGACCAGAATGGAATTGGCTACACCTTTTTCAATCCCCTGCGCCAGACGGTCGGGGTTGGTGACAAACAAATCGTCACCGACCAGTTGCACCCTGCCGCCAATGGCTTCTGTCAGAGCCTTCCAGCCGTCCCAGTCATCCTCATCCAAACCATCTTCAATGGACACGATAGGATAGCGAGCGACCAGATCAGCATAATAATCAACCATCTCATCGGATCCCAGCGTTCTGCCTTCACCGGCCAGATGATATTTGCCGTCTTGGTAAAATTCCGTGGCCGCTGCATCTAGTGCCAGAGTAATATCCTCATCCGGCCTGTAACCGGCTTTTTCAACGGCTTTCATGACATAATCAAGCGCCGCGCTGGTGGAGGCTAAATTAGGGGCAAACCCACCCTCATCCCCTACGGAGGTGGACAGACCATCTTCGGATAGAAGTCCTTTGAGTGTATGAAATATCTCCGCTCCGATGCGCACCGCATCCTTCAGAGTAGGCGCGGAAACCGGCTGAATCATGAACTCCTGAATATCAATCGGATTGTCGGCATGCGCGCCGCCATTAAGTATATTCATCATCGGCACCGGCAAGGTTCGGGCATGCGCGCCGCCGATATAGCGCCACAACGGAAGGTCCTGACTGTCAGCCGCCGCTTTGGCCACGGCAAGGGAAACACCGAGTATGGCGTTGGCACCCAGACGCGCCTTGTTAGGCGTGCCGTCCAACGCCAGCAGGGTTTTGTCAATGTGCAACTGCTCGCGGGCATCCATGCCGCTCATTGCGGAAAACACTTCCGTATTGACCGCCTCGACCGCCTGCAATACGCCCTTGCCCATGAACCGGTCACCACCATCACGCAGTTCAACCGCTTCATAAGCGCCTGTTGAGGCACCCGAGGGAACTGCCGCACGGCCAAAGGCGCCATCTTCAAGCAACACATCGACCTCAACAGTCGGATTGCCGCGGCTGTCAATGATCTCACGGGCGGTAATATCAAGTATGGCGGTCATGATGTCCTCACTAAAAAGTCTTGTTCGCGGTTTAGCGCAAAAACCGTCGACAATCAAATTTTTGGCCTATTTTTTGCTCTTTTTATTGACCTTTCCGCCCAGTTTGGCTCAAGTGCGCCTATGAGTGATACAGCAACTGCATCGAAGCACCAAACTGCGCTGGTCCTGCTTTCCGGCGGACAGGATTCGAGCTTGTGTCTGGCCTATGCCTTGACCCGCTATCAGCGGGTAGAAACGGTCAGCTTTGATTATGGCCAGACCCACAAGGTTGAACTTGAGTGCCGGCATGAGATTCGCGATGCCTTTCAGGCTTTCAGCGCTGAATGGGGCCGCCGCCTGGGAGATGATCATTTGTTGTCCCTGCCCGCAATTCCTGAGATTGGCGGCACAGCCCTGACCGATGGCAGCGAGATTACCATGATGGAAAATGGCCTGCCCACAACATTTGTGCCCGGCCGCAACCTCCTGTTCCTGACCTATGCCGGCGCCCTGGCCTACCGGCGAAACCTTGACGTGCTGGTTGCGGGGATGTGTGAAACGGACTATTCCGGTTATCCAGACTGTCGGCGCGACACACTGGACAAGTTGGAAACCGCTATAAATCTAGGCATGGAGTCCAGACTTTCTATCGAAACACCGCTGATGTATCTCGACAAGGCCCAGAGCTGGAGCATGACTCATGAAATCGGTGGAGATGCCTTGGTGGACATCATTTGTGAACACACCCACAGTTGCTATCGTGGAGATCGCAGCCACCGCTATGACTGGGGATATGGATGCAATAACTGTCCGGCCTGTGATTTGCGTGCCCGCGGTTATGACTTATGGAAACAATCATGACCTACAGCGTCAAAGAAATCTTTTTTTCATTGCAGGGTGAAGGCGCGCAAGCCGGACGCCCGGCTGTCTTCTGCCGGTTTTCCGGCTGTAACCTCTGGTCTGGACTGGAGCGCGACCGCGCCAGTGCCCAATGCACATTCTGTGACACGGATTTTGTCGGAACTGATGGACAAAACGGCGGCAAATTCAAGACCGCCGAGGATCTGGCAGATGCGATTGCAGCACTTTGGCCAGATCAGGACGCAATTGCTGATGCCTATGTGGTCTTCACCGGCGGGGAGCCCTTGTTGCAACTGGATAATGCACTGATTGATGCGGTTAAGAAATACGGGTTTGAAACCGCCATTGAAACCAATGGCACCCTGCCCGCTCCAGATGGGCTGGACTGGATCTGTGTCAGCCCGAAACCCGACAGTGAACTGGTCCAGACAAGAGGGCATGAACTGAAATTCGTTTATCCGCAATTGTCCCTGTCCCCGGAACAGTTCGCGGGGCTGGATTTCGAGCATTTTTATCTGCAGCCGATGGACGTCGCTGATGAGGCTGAAATGGCGCACAATGTTCAAGCCTGCATCGCCTATTGCCTGCAAAACCCGCAATGGCGGCTCAGCCTGCAGACACATAAAATCCTCGGACTTGATTGACCTCGGCCATTTCATCAGGCATATAGCCTTGCAAGAGGTAATTATGACATGCAGTTGACGCGTGAATTTCATTTTGATGCGGCCCACAGCCTGCAAAGCTATGAGCAGGGTCATCCCAATACCCGTATTCACGGGCACAGCTTTCGTGTGCGTGTAACATTGCAGGGGCAGCCGTCCGACGAAACCGGACAAATTCTGGATCTGGCCGTGTTCGGTCAGGCACTGGAAGCCGTTCGTCTGCACTTGGACCATCACATGCTCAACGATATTAAAGGATTGGAAAACCCGACATTGGAAAATATCTGCCTGTGGCTCTGGGATCAGTTGCAAACGGATCTGGAAGATTTATACGCTGTCGAAGTCAGCCGTGACAGCCTCGGTCAATCCTGCCTTTACAAAGGATCGCATCATGGCAAATAATGGAAGTGACACAACCGGTGCAGAACAGCTTGGAAAAACCGTTAGCCTTCCAGTATCACCCGATGAGGCCGTGCTGGACGCAGTTCCAAACCCGCATCCGGATCTGGATTATGTCGCCCGTTTTGATGTCCCAGAATTCACTTCAATCTGCCCGAAAACCGGGCAACCGGATTTCGCCCATATCGTTGTTGATTATGTCCCCGACCAACATTTGGTGGAAAGCAAGAGCTTCAAGCTTTTCATGAGCAGTTTCCGTAATCATGGTGCCTTTCATGAAGACTGCACTCTGATGATCGCAAAACGCCTGATTGCCTGCATGCAACCGCGCTGGTTACGGATTGGGGGCTACTGGTATCCGCGCGGCGGCATTCCAATTGACGTTTTCTGGCAAACCGGCGAGCCACCGGCCGGACTTTTTATACCGGAACAGGGCGTTCCACCTTATCGCGGCCGTTAATCAAACGTTGAGAGTCTTCATAAGTCTCTGTTTATTAAATCTAATAAAAATTCAAAGCCCCAACCCCGAAAAGCTTTTACCCTTAAAAGGAAAATCAATTTTCCGGGAGGGGGAAAAGTGACAACACAAATTACGGGGCTATGTGATTTTCTGGCCGCAGTCGGACAGTGTGGAACAATTGCTCGAATGGAATGTGAAAAAGCAGCATTGCAGTCGATTGACAGATATTTACAAGAGCCTGACGCCAATGGTGTCACTGGTTTAAAAACTCAACATATACGCATTGGCGAGCAAATCTTTAATGTGCCTGAGCTTGGGCTGGCTCCACCAGAACATCTAGACCTGAAGAGTCTGGAAATTTGTTTTAGACAGTTGTCGATATGACATCACCGCAGGTTGGTATGGACGCAGACACTGTGATATCCCCCACCAGGGGCAATCCCAAAATATCCATCGGATTAAGTAAAGGCCTTCTGGAAAATGGAACAGAAATTAATGTAAAGGCGGTTTATGAGCTTCAGGAAGCGACAGAAACAGCTCAACAAATTCGAGATAAAATCAACAAAACCTTGGCAATGGAGGCATAAATTACAGAATTTATGGAACGCGAGGAGCAAAAGTTTAATGAATTGGGGCCGCAGCTCGGCGGCATGGCAGCAGCTATAGTAGAAGCAGATGCGATAGCGAAACAAAGAACCTTACAAAGACAAGTTGAAATTTTGGGCATGGACAACATAAAAGCAAGCGCCATAACAACTCTTGTTGGACAAGAGGATGCTTTACAGGTTGATTACGACATCCCCGTTGCCGTAGTTGCTGATATGCGGGGCCTGGAGGTGCAGACATCGACTATCAAAACCACCATGAATGTTTCGGCCAGTCGCGATAACAGCTTATCCATTGACTCTCAGACTGAAGCATCGGGCAGTGCCAAAATCGGGTTTGGACTTTTCAGCGCATCAGCAAGTTTTAAATCGACTGTCGGTGTGCATAAAGATGTAAGACGTAAATCAGATTACAGCTCCACATTAGAAGTGGACATCAACATGGCACAATCACCTGTTCCGGAAGGATTGATGAAAGTCATGGACAGTATTAACAAGGTCGTGGAGGCTGCGACAGAAATTAATGTTGGCTTGACTTTAGACGGCTTGGATGAAACGGCACCTCAAGAATAATGCTTATCCAAACCACATCTGATGATGTCGTTTTTTCCGGTCACGGGTCTTCACTTCCCGCGGCTGGAAAAGTGACACGTGTTCCTGCAGGGGTGGAGTTCTTTCTTCTTGCCCCTCCAGGCGCAAGTATCACTAACCGACTTGGGCAAGCGCTAGAACGTGGAGAACGGATAACCAGCCTGTTTATCAAATCCAAAATAACAAACCAATTTTCTCCGCACAGATACTCGGTTTACACCTCAGACACAGGTGATGTCCCGAACATGGTGCTGCATCCCCCGCGTGGCTTGGACATGTCCGGCCAGATCGTGCCACATGTTATCGGGGTCGAAAAATCCACTGACCTGCATGATTTGTGGACAAGGGCTAAACCTTTTATAGATCCGCGGGGCACCACAAGGATTTTTTGGGCTGCCTGTTCCAGCATGAGACATGGTAGATCCCCATGTGTCGACATATACGGTGAGTGATGGCAATTTACCTTGTCATGACCTGCAAACAGGCTTAGCACGGATATAAGAACAACATAACCTTGAGGTTTGAAGTGAAAAAATTTCTGATACCTGTCGCGCTTTGCCTGTTAGTTGCCGGATGCAGTCTTGACGTTCCATTCATTCCGGGCATTTAAGCCGCCTGTAATGCCTTATACATCCGCAAACTGACGGGTTTCTTTTGCGCCGCCAGGATGCGTCACGGCGCCCTTGCGGGCAGAGCCGACAGTCTGTGCATACTTCCAAAGCGTTCCAGATGTAAAGCCATTGTCGCGTGGCTGCCATTTGGCGCGGCGGTCATCCAACACTTCCTGCGAGACCTTTAAGTCAAGTATGCCAGCCTCGGCGTCAATGATGATGATATCGCCATCCTCAACCAAACCAATCGGGCCGCCCTCTGCGGCCTCTGGCCCGACATGGCCGATGCAGAAACCACGGGTTGCACCTGAAAACCGGCCATCCGTAATCAGAGCCACCTTGTCACCATTTCCCTGACCGTAAATCGCCGCCGTCGTCGACAGCATTTCGCGCATGCCCGGGCCGCCTTTTGGACCTTCATACCGTATGATAATCACATCGCCGGCCTGATAGTCACCTTTCTCAACGGCAGCAAAGGCGTCCTCTTCGCGGTCAAAACACCGCGCCGGGCCTTCAAAGGTCAGCTTTTCCATACCGGCCACTTTGACGATCGCGCCGTCGGGCGCCAGTGACCCTTGCAGCCCAACCACACCACCGGTCGGGGTGATGGGGTTGGTGACCGGATAAATGACTTTCTGTTCCGGATCAAAAGTGATGTCCTCCAGGTTTTCCGCCAGCGTTTTACCGGTCACGGTCAGACAGTCACCATGGAGATAACCACCATCAAGAAGGGTTTTCAGCAACATCGGAACGCCGCCGGCTTCATACATGTCTTTGGCGACATATTGCCCACCGGGTTTCAGGTCAGCAATATATGGCGTCTTTTTGAAGATTTCAGCCACTTCCATGAGGTCAAAATCAATGCCGGCCTCATGCGCCATAGCCGGCAGATGCAGGCCGCCATTGGTCGAGCCGCCGGTAGCAGCCACCACAGTGGCGGCGTTTTCCAGCGCCTTACGGGTGACAATGTCACGGGGGCGGATATTGTTGGCGATCAAATCCATCACCGCCTTGCCCGAGGCTTCCGCATATTCATCGCGGCTAAGATAGGGTGCGGGGGCGCCGGCAGAGTTCGGCAGGGCCAGTCCGATGGCCTCGGACACACACGCCATGGTGTTGGCCGTGAACTGCCCGCCACATGCCCCGGCGCTTGGGCAGGCGACACATTCCAACTCATGCAATTCATCATCTTCCATATTGCCGGCGGCATGCTGGCCGACAGCCTCAAACACATCAAGAACAGTCACATCCCTGCCCTTGAATTCGCCCGGCATGATCGAGCCGCCATACATGAACACACTCGGTACATTGAGGCGCAGCATGGACATCATCAGCCCCGGGAGTGACTTGTCGCAGCCGGCCAAACCGACCATGGCATCGTAACAATGGCCGCGCATGGTCAGTTCCACACTGTCGGCAATCACGTCGCGGGAGACCAACGAGCTTTTCATCCCCTCATGCCCCATAGCAATGCCGTCTGTAACACTGATGGTACAGAACTCACGTGGCGTGCCATCCGCTCCCTTGACCCCTTTTTTGACGGCCTGCGCCTGGCGCATCAGGGCAATATTGCACGGCGCCGCCTCATTCCAGCAAGACACCACGCCAACAAATGGCTGATTGATCTCCTCTTCCGTCATACCCATGGCATAATAGTAGGACCGGTGCGGCGAGCGCTCTGGACCAACGGAAACGTGACGGCTTGGCAGTTTGGATTTGTCAAATTTGCTCATGATTTTACCTGTCTGGATGTATTGTCTTTTAATCTAGCCGGCTGAGGGCAGCTTTCAATTTATCGCGCATGGCTTCCTCTTCTGCCAGTCGCACCTTATTCTCTGCAATCACGGCCTCTGGTGCCTTGGCGAGAAAGCCTTCATTGCTCAGTTTGCCGGAGAGCTTTTTAATCTCGCCCTCGGCTTTCCCAATCTCTTTTTTCAGTCTCGCGGCTTCCGCCTCAAAGTCAATAACACCCTTAAGCGGTAACGCGAAGGTCGCCTCTTCAATAACAGTTTGCACCGCTCCAGCCGACACGGCGTCAGCAAAAGTGATATGCTCCAGACGCGCCAGACGCATAAGAATATCCTGCATGGCATCCAGGCGGGTTTTTGTGGTTTCTGATGCCCCGACAATCTCCAACGGTATCTGCGCCCCGGCCGGCACATTCATTTCGGAGCGCACAGAGCGGATTTCAGTGATAGCCTTAATCAGCCACTCAACCTCGGCATCCGCATCGGATGCAATCAACTTGTCAGAAAGCTGCGGCCAAGTATCCAGCATCAGGTGATGATCCCGCGCACCGGTCTTGGCCCAAAGCTCTTCAGTGACAAAGGGCATAAACGGGTGTAACAGCCGGAAGGCCTGCTCCAACACCCATTTGGCGGCGGATTGAGTCTCGGTCTTGGCGGTCTCATCCGTACCCTGGAAAACCGGCTTGGCAAGCTCAACATACCAGTCACAAAACCCGTTCCAGATGAATTGATAAACGGCAGCGGCGGCATCATTAAAGCGGTATGACTCCAGG
Organism: Parvibaculales bacterium; assembly: GCA_049889415.1. Taxonomy (GTDB): domain Bacteria; phylum Pseudomonadota; class Alphaproteobacteria; order RS24; family RS24; genus JAYQKL01. Next base: position 304,014 of record JBMHDL010000003.1, read on the forward strand.
GCTTTGGTGATTGCATTTTGTGCCCGCACAACTTCGCCGACCATCCATTGGTTGAGCGGCAAACGAGCTTTTGCCGGATCAAATGCGGGCGCTTCGAAGCAACCATTCATGTCGCAAAACCGAGCAGCATTCCACAATTTGGTGCCGAAATTCCGATAACCTTCAACCCGCTGCTCACTGAGTTTGATGTCGCGCCCCATCGCCGCCATCGCCGTCAGGGTAAAGCGCAGGGCATCGGCGCCGTATTTGTCGCAAATCTCCAGCGGGTCAATCACATTGCCCTTGGATTTTGACATTTTCTGGCCCTTTTCATCGCGCACAAGAGCATGAATATAAACCGTGTGAAACGGCACCTCCTGCTTGAAATGCAGCCCCATCATCATCATCCGGGCAACCCAGAAGAATATGATGTCGAAGCCTGTGACCAGAACATCGGTTTTGTAATGGCGGTTGACCTCAGCCGTCTCTTCCGGCCACCCAAGAGTGGAAAACGGCCACAGGGCAGATGAGAACCAGGTATCGAGCACATCTTCGTCACGCGCCAATACATGGGTTTCACCATAATGCGCATCGGCTTTGGCCTGCGCATCGGCTTCATCATGTGCCACAAAGACCTCGCCGTCCGGCCCATACCATGCCGGGATTTGATGCCCCCACCATAATTGTCTGGAAATGCACCAGGGCTGAATGTTGTTCATCCATTCAAAATAGGTTTTTTCCCAATTTGCCGGTACAAATTTTGTCTCACCAGATTTTACCGCAGCGATAGCAGGCTTGGCTAATGTTTCGGCATCCACATACCACTGGTCGGTCAACCACGGTTCAATCACCTGATCCGACCGGTCGCCAAACGGCACCATATGCGTATTATCTTCAATTTTATCAAGCAGACCGAGTGCTTCAATTTCAGCGACAACGCGCTTACGCGCCTCAAAACGGTCCAGCCCCTGCCAATTATCCCGTCCTGGCATATCGGCAAACACCTCGTCCGATAAATCCAGCGCAGCGTGCTGGTCCAGGATGTTGATGGCCGCCAAACCACAGCGCTTCCCAACCTCAAAATCATTGAAATCATGAGCTGGGGTGATTTTGACCGCGCCTGACCCCTGCTCCGGATCAGCATAATCGTCAGCAACAATGGGAATATGGCGGCCGACAATCGGCAAAACAACGTGCTTGCCAATCATGTCCTGATAGCGCGGGTCATCCGGATGAACCGCCACGCCGGTATCTCCGAGCATGGTTTCCGGCCGTGTTGTCGCCACCGTTATATGTCCAGACCCGTCAGCCAGCGGATAATTGAAGTGCCACATATGGGACGCCACTTCCTTTTGCACCACCTCAAGGTCAGAAATCGCGGTCAGCAGGCCCGGGTCCCAATTCACCAGCCGCTTATCCTTATAAATCAAGCCCTGTTCATATAACTCGACAAACACTTTCAAGACGGCCTGCGACAGGCCATCATCCATGGTGAAGCGCTCCCGGCTCCAGTCGCAGGACGCGCCGAGACGGCGCAATTGACGAGTGATCGTCGACCCGCTCTCCTCTTTCCAGGCCCAGACCCGGTCGAGAAATTTTTCCCGACCCATATCCCGGCGAGACGGCTCATCACGTTCCGCCAGTTGCCGTTCCACCACCATTTGTGTCGCAATACCAGCATGGTCCGTGCCGGGCTGCCACAAGACATCGCGCCCGCGCATACGTTCAAAACGGCATAAAATATCCTGAAGTGTGTTGTTGAGGGCATGGCCCATATGCAGACTGCCGGTCACATTGGGCGGCGGTATGACAATCGTGTATGGCTCCGCTTCTGGAACCCGCCCGGCGTTGAAACAGCCATCATCTTCCCAAGCCTGATACAGACGGCGCTCCAATGCGGCCGGATCATAGGTTTTATCTAGCTTTGCGGTGTTTTGCGGGTCGGACATCTCTTACTCTGAATTGCAAATTCATCTGCCTTTCACCTACACCAAGCGGCCTCTGGCTTCAAGCATGGTTTTGCCGCATGACAGGACGAACTTCGACAATGTGAGCAAGAACAGTGTTAGCTACGCCATCCCTCGCCCAACCGCATACGTCCAGCGGACAATTCCCGATGAATGATTTGGCGCACCGTCGTCGTGACCAGATCCCTGATCGCAGCTTCCTGCTGAGCCGGTGAGGAAATGCCGTCCCCTTCGAAGCTCGCCCCCTGCAAAATCTCGTCAATCGCATGGTGCAAGTGATAGGCCAGAACGCCCCTCTCTGAATCGGAAACCTGCCGGGCGGATGACAGAAATGCGGGAATTTTCCCCGGCGGCATTTCAAAAGGGGTTATCTGTGGTTCAGTTCTCGACTGTGATGTCTGTCTGCGTTTTCTGATGAAGCGTTTCATGAAGTCTTCCTTTCGCGTGGAACGCCTTACAAGAAACTGAAAAACAACACTTATTCTTTATATGACACTGCAATTCCCAGCTGCTCGCCAGTCAATCTGCCGATTGATGCCAACAGGCTATAGGCAGCTATGATTTGGTTGCGTTCAGCTTCAATCAACGCCACCCGCGCGTCAAGTAATTCATTTTCCGCATTCAGCAAGTCAAGAATTGAGCGAATGCCCAACTCACGCTCTTGCTTGACTCCGTCCAGAGCGATTTCCGACGCCTTGATTTGTTTGGTCGAAGCCTCAATCTCACCTGTGGCAGCCGTGAAATTATACCAGGATACCGTCACTTCACGTTCAACGCTGTCCTGTGCCGCATGGACCAGCATGCGCGTCGTGTTTTTCACATGCTGTGATGCCCTAACTGCGGCATAAGATTTACCGCCGGTGAAAATCGGCATGGTTACCTCTATGCCGAAATTCGTCATTTCTTCCTCAATGCCCTGCTTCAGGCGATTCGGATCCTCGGTAATGGAATAGGTTCCAAAAAGGGACACTTTCGGCAAAGAACCTGAAACCGCGCTGATCGAAGCGTAATCGGCACTGCGTGAATTTTCCCGCGCCAGCATCATGGACGGGCTTTGCCGCATGGCAATGTCAATCGCCTCTTCCAAACTGCCGGGCAATTCCGGCAGGGTTTCCGGCGCTTCAAGGTTTTCCGGATCAACACCAATGACCTCGAGATAGGTGGCGCGGCTTGATGCCAAAGAAGCCTGCTGACGGATCATTCTGGCCTGGGCGAGTTCCAGACGCGACTCCGATTGGGCAATATCAGTCCGCGAGACGATTCCGACTTCGAACTGATCGGATACGGATGCGTACTGACGGGTCAGCACCTCAACATTCTTTTCACGCAAGGACAAAACAGCCTCATCGCGCAACACGCCAAGGTAAGCAGTGACAGCCCCGAGCAGGGTTTGCTGTTCGGTGGCAATCAGGCTTTGACGCTGAGCGCGTATATCGGCGCGGGTTTTCATCAGATCACTGAAGTTTTTTCCGCTGGTGAACACATCCATTTTGGCGTTCAGCCCCCAACTGTCATTGCGGTGCTTCCCGACCAGACTGATTTCTTCACCCGTCACATCGTTGATGCTGGTCATGTCATTGGTGCTTGAGCGAGCATAGGCCGAAACTTGTGGCAATGATGCGCTGATAGCAACGATCTGGTTTTGTCGGATGGCCATGTAGCGCGACCGCTCGGAAGACAATGTAGGGTTTGTCTCAAGGGTTCGCTTCAGCGCCGCCTCAAAGCTCTCCGCACCCGCGGAAAAGCCGATAAAAACCAACGGTGTAAGAAACAGAAAAAAACGGATATTCAAAATTGTCTTCATAGGTAAGCGTCAATCAGTATGTGCTTTGGATATAACGCTCGGGATTAAAAAGAAAAGGTTTCTTCCTTTTCAAAACCAGGCACTTCCGCTGCTAATGTCTCAAACGCAACAGTGCGCGAAATACTGTCATTTATTTTTGTGAAAATCATGCCGCAGGAGGTGTTATTATGCGTCGTGACGCAGACCAGACGCCCACCGGGCACCAATTGATCCAGCAGGGCTTGCGGCACATGGGGCACAAATCCATTGATCAAAATGACGTCATACGGCCCCTGCTTGGCCTGACCGGCAGCATGCTGACCGGAAATAATGACGCCGCTGTCCACGCCAAGATCCTGAAGGATTTGCGTACCCGTCTCGCACAGGGCCTCATCCTGGTCAATACCGACAACCGCACAGCCAAGGGCCGCCAAAACAGCAGTTGAATAACCGGTACCGCAGGCAATATCCATGACCAGATCACCTTTTTGAATTCCAGCCGCCTCAATCAAAAGCGCAAAAGTCAGAGGAGCCAGCAATGGACGCTCAGCCGACATAGCAACCTGTTTGTCCATGTAAGCAACAGGTTTTTGGGTTTCCTCGACAAAAAGCTCGCGGGGAATCTCCGACATGACATCCCAAATATCCATGTTTCGGACACCGCCAGGTTTGACCTGACTTTCAACCATATTGATCCGTGCACGCTGATAATCTATTGAGATATCCGACATTCTGCTTCCCGAGAAAAATCTGAAATACTGTGCTTTGTATACGCCGCCTTTCAGGGAAATTCAACGCAAAGCTGATGAGAATAATTTATTTGTCGGGACGCGCAAAAGCCGTTGTCATTACCTGTGGGCTTTGATACAACGCCATGACTGATTTCGGCCACGTGGCGGAGTGGTGACGCAGCGGCCTGCAAAGCCGTGTACCCCGGTTCGATTCCGGGCGTGGCCTCCAAAATCAGGAAAAGCCGCATTTTGCGCTTGCGTAACCAGCTGCTTTTGATATATCCAGATGCGTGGTTGTGATCCGCCTTAGCTCAGTTGGTAGAGCAAATGACTGTTAATCATTGGGTCGCTGGTTCGAGTCCAGCAGGCGGAGCCACCACGCCCTTTTCGGAAAAACTATAACTTAACCGGTCTGGTTTCCTGCCAGTCAACTACCAGTTCGCGGCGTGTAAAAAGCCACTTATCGTCTTCCTGGCGCCAGTTGTCCAAATACCGCATGTTCCACACCAAAATAACATCTTCATCATTCAGCAAATGATCCGCTGTTGCATAAGTGACACCGTTTGCCTGCCCGTCGGCAAAATCCACAATCTGCTGATGAATCTTATGCTGCGTCGCCCGGAACATCTGCCCAAGCATCCCAATGGATTGCATACATGCGTCCCGCCCCTGATGATGAAAACCCGGGCCGATGATCTCGCATTCCTCGGCTAATACCCGATGCCATAATGAGACATCTTTTGTATCCGCCCCCAAGGCATAAAATTGTGCCGTTTCTAGCAATTTATGTTTATCGTCTGTCATTCAATCACCCTCATTTTTTTCAACTTAAGCATACCCAGATAATTTAATCCAACGCCTGTTAACCAGCGTAAAAGAATGGAACAGGGAGGATGGTGTGTCGCAGCCTATTATTGTGTGGTTCCGCCAGGATTTGAGGTTAGATGATAATCCGGCCTTAGCTTACGCCTGTTCCTCAAGAAAACCAATTATCCCTCTTTTTATTGATTGCCCGGATGAGCGTGCCCTTGGCTCTACAAGCTTATGGTGGCGCGGCAAGTCGCTCGCCAGCCTTGCAGACAGCCTGTATCAGCGCGGCGCACAGCTGATTTTGGCCAAAGGGCCGCCTGCAGAGATTATTGATAGGGTCATTCAAGAAACCGGCGCCGACACGATTTGCTGGAACCGGCAATATGAGCCGCATGGCGTTGAACGGGATACCGGCCTTAAAAGCCGTCTGAAAGAAAAAGGTTTGGTGGTTGAAAGCTTCAATGCAAACCTGCTGTTCGAGCCATGGGAAATTAAAAACAAGTCTGGCGGCCCGTTCAAGGTGTTCACCCCGTTCTGGCGGCATTGTCTTGCCCGCACTCAGGAAAAGCCACTGGCTGAACCGATTGACCCGCCCAAAACCCTGACCGGTTATAAAGCATCTCTGGGCAGCTTGCCGTTGGACCATTTTCAACATGATCTTCCTCCGCAGGCCAACCAGACATCAGAACTGTTTCACCCGGGCGAAGGCGGGGCGTGGGCCAAACTGAACACCTTCACCTCACGAGGTCTTGGTGATTATGCCGATGGCCGCGATTTCGCAGCTTTGGAGTCAACCTCGCGCCTGTCCCCGCATCTGCGGTGGGGCGAGATCAGCCCAAGGCGAATCTGGCACCATTTGCACACCGCCGCCGCCGACAACATAATTCACCCGGCCGGATTACAGAAGTTCCTGTCTGAGCTGGGCTGGCGAGAATTCTCCAGCCATTTGATGTTCATAAATCCGGATATGCACGAGAACAACCTGCAAAGTCAATTCGACTCTTTTCCGTGGCAAAGCAACCCTGACATGCTCGAAAAATGGAAACACGGGGAAACCGGCTATCCGATGGTGGATGCCGGAATGCGGGAATTGCTGACCACCGGCTTCATGCATAATCGGCTGCGCATGATCACCGCCAGCTTTTTAATCAAGCATTTGCTGATTGACTGGCGCCAAGGCGAGGCCTGGTTCTGGGACCGGCTGGTTGATGCCGATATGGGCAACAACCCCGCAGGGTGGCAGTGGGTCGCAGGATGCGGGGCCGATGCCGCGCCCTTTTTCAGGATTTTCAACCCGATCATTCAGGGTGAAAAATTCGACCCTGACGGACGTTACATCAAGCGGCACGTCCCGGAACTGGCCGGTATTTCAGGCAAACCCCTTTATGCCCCATGGACCATGAAACCGGCCATGATTGAGCAGACAGGCATGTGCTTGGGAGAAGACTACCCCATGCCGATCGTCAAACATGAAGATGCACGTGAGAGGGCGCTGGCCGCCTTCAAATCATTGAGCAAGTAGGTAAACAAAAAGTTGAATAATTAGTTGAGCGAGGGTGAGAGTTAGGGAATGAAAATTGCGGTCGTCGGCGCCGGCATATCTGGAAATGCAGCCGCCTATTTTCTGTCACAAGAGCATGATGTCACCCTGTTTGAAAAACGGGGTCGTCTGGGTGGACATAGTGCCACCAAAACCATCACCCATGGCGGCAGGGATATTGCCGTCGACACGGGGTTCATTGTCTATAATGAGCTAAATTACCCCAATCTCGTGAAACTGTTTGAGCATCTTGGCGTGGAAACCGAGCCGAGCAATATGAGCTTTGCATTCAGCGCCAGTGAAAATGGCCACAAAGGGTCTTTTGAATGGGCCGGTAGCAGCCTCAATACAGTATTCGCCCAGCGGTCCAATATACTCAGACCCGGTTTCTGGAGCCTGCTGCGCCAGATTTTGCGCTTCAACAAATTGGCGCGTCAAACCTCCACAGACCAAAAGCGTCACACTCTCGGCCTTGGTGACTGGCTTGCCGAGAACGGCTTTACGGACCAGTTCACCAACGCCTATCTGCTGCCCATGGCCGCTGCCATCTGGTCAACACCGGCCGAGGACATTCTGGATTTTCCGGCAATCAGCTTTATCCAGTTTTTTAAAAACCACAGACTGATCGACAAGGAGCGTCCTCAATGGCGGACCGTCAAAGGCGGTAGCCAACGCTATGTTGCTAAACTTACGACTGGACTGGCGGACATCCGCCTGAATGCCAATATACGAACCATTGAGCGGTCTGAAGGCGCGGTGACGGTCACACTGGCCGACGGGACACAGGAAAAATTTGACCAATTGGTCATGGCAACCCACAGCGACCAGGCACTGTCGGTGCTCAAAGATGCAGATGATGAGGAGGCCGCTATTCTGGGAGCGGTCAAATACAAACCCAACCAGGTCTATCTGCACTGTGATCCTGCCCTGATGCCAAAACGCTCCCTCACCTGGTCGGCCTGGAATTATCTAAGCGACACCGCCAGCGCACAATCAGGCGATGTCTGTGTCAGCTATTGGATGAACACCTTGCAGAACATTGACAGGGACAGACCAGTTTTTGTTACCCTGAACCCGCCGCAGCCGCCGCAACAGGCGCTGACATTCGGGCATTACGAATATGACCACCCGCAATATGACCGGGCCGCCCTTGAGGCGCAGGACAAGCTGGCGTCCATTCAAGGCAAGCGCAATACCTGGTTTTGCGGTGCCTGGACGGGATACGGTTTTCATGAAGACGGTTTGCGTTCAGCCGTGGTCATCTGCAAAGCACTCGGCATCGCACTCCCTTGGGAAACAGAGAGCACCATATCCAAGGCAGACAAGTTTGCTGAAGCGGCGGAATGACGGATAAGGCGGCACCTTTCGACCCGAACGGGATTTATCACGGCCAGGTCCGGCACGCCCGCTATCAGCCCAAACGGCACAGATTCAGCTACAGTGTCTTTTCCTTTCTGCTGGACATTGACCGCCTCGAGGAAACTGGCCGCAACCTCAAACTGTTTTCCTTCAACCGCTTCAATCTGTTCAGTTTCTGGCAAAAAGATCACGGCCCAAAGGACGGGAATGCCCTGCGTCCGTTTTTGACGGAGCTTCTAGCCGCGGCGGGACTCCCTGAGCCCGCCAGGATCCTCATCCTTTGTTATCCCCGCATTCTGGGATTGGCCTTTAATCCAATTACGCTTTATTACTGCCATGACCGGAGCGGGCAGGTTTGCGCAATGATCTATGAAGTGCGCAACACCTTTGGCGGCGATCATATTTATGTTGTCCCCCTGCGCGGGACTGATACAGTCAGCAGCCATTCGCGCTCAAAAAAACTTCACGTTTCACCCTTTATGAGCATGCAGGCAAGCTATTCCTTTACAGCCACGCCTCCAGATGACAGTATAAAATTTGTAATACGTGAAACCTGTGAAGAAAAGCCCATGCTTGTCGCAAGCTTTGTCGGAAAAAGAAAAAAACTCACAGACACCGAATTAGTTAAAAGTTTCGTCAAACACCCATTGATGACACTTAAGATAATTGCCGGTATTCACTTCGAAGCAGTCAAATTACTGCTCAAAGGCGTGCCGTACATCAAAGGGGACAACAAACCTAAAAAGCGGATCAGTTATTGAACATAGGAGACAGTGATGCAGAACACACAAGGTGCAACAGAAGACCGTCTGAACATCCAAACAACCACGCCAAAGCTGGAGAAATTCATCTCCGGACTGTTTGAAAACCTTCAATATGGAAAATTGCGCATCCAATGGAGCAATGGCACGGTAAGGGAATATGTGGGAAAAAACGCATCCCGGCATGCCGGACTTGAGTCCAGCCTGGTCATACATGATAGCCGTTTTTATAAAAGAGTCCTGTCCGGCGGCACGCTCGGCTTTGCCGAAAGTTATCTTGACGGCCAATGGAGCAGCTCCAATCTGGCAAAACTTCTGGAGATTTTATCCCTCAACCTGCATCAGTTTGAGGCCAAAATCGACAAGAACATCCTGTTTAAATCCATCCAGAGACTCATCCATGTCCTGCGTCCGAATACCCGGCGTGGCGCACAGAAAAACATCCATGCGCATTATGATCTCGGCAATGACTTTTACAGCCAATGGCTGGATCCGAGCATGACCTATTCATCGGCACGTTTCAGCAACTCAGATATGAGTCTGGAGGAGGCCCAATGGGAGAAATATCGAGCGCTCGCAGACATGATTGACCTGCGGTCAAACCACCATGTGCTTGAGATCGGGTGTGGCTGGGGTGGATTTGCTGAATTCGCCGCCCGGGAAATCGGCTGCAAAGTCACCGGACTCACCATCAGCCGGGAACAATTGGCTTACGCTCAAAACCGGATCGCCGAGAAAGGGCTCGCTGACAGGGTTGATTTGAAATTCATGGATTACCGGGACATGACGGAGCAATTCGACCGGATTGTTTCCATCGAGATGTTTGAGGCCGTCGGGGAAAAATACTGGCCGACCTATTTCAATCAAATTCACGACTGCCTAAAACCTGGTGGACAAGCCGGCCTTCAGATTATCACCATCGACAACAAACGCTTTGCGGCTTACCGCAAACGCACCGATTTCATCCAAAAATATATTTTCCCAGGCGGCATGTTGCCATCCCCCGAGAAACTCGGCAGAGCCTTCACCCACGCAAATCTTCACCAGTTCGACAGACATGATTTCGGGATCGATTACGCCGACACACTTGCCCAGTGGTGCGCTACATTTCTAGAAAAATGGGATGACATCAGCCAGCTTGGCTTTGACAAAAAATTCCGCCGAATGTGGCAGTTTTATATGGCTTATTGTGAGGCGGGGTTCCGCTCAGGCCACATCGATGTCTCACAATTTGCCCTGAAAAAACAAACCTGAAAAACTTAGAAACAGCCAAATCTGTTACTCACATCTGCTCGTATAAGTAGCAAATGAAATTCAGGTCAGGAGCCTGTCTTGTCAAGTACGACAAAAACAGAAACGCAGTTTCGCTTGGAAGACTTTTTTAAGGGCACATTTTATTCCACCGGGCGCATCTACAACCGCAAGAGAGACCTCATGCGGGAGTTTATCGTGCGGGGACATGCAACCTACCGCAAAGATACGCTGATACTGGAAGAGGATTTCGAATACAGTGACGGCGACACGGACCACCGAATTTGGCAGATATTGTGTCTTGCCAGCGGTCGCTATGAAGGCCACACACACGGGCTGGTCGGGAAAGCTCCGGTGACCGCTCCCGTAGGTACAAAACTCAACTGGACCTACCGCTTGAAGCTTCCTGTCAGGAACCTAAACCTGACTTTCCGGTTTCTGGACAATATGGAACTGAGCAATAACAGGGTCATCAACACAGCTCAGATAAAATGGATGGGCCTGACCGTACTCCATCTGGAACAGGAGTTCTTTCAGGGAACGCCTTAGCGCGTGAGCAGCTTTAAATAAGCCCCTCGCGGCAGGAATGTCAGCAACCGCAACCAGAATGTGAAACGCCGCGGGAAAGCGATATGGGCTTTTTTTCTGGACAAACCCTTGACGATCCGTTGCGCCGCCTCGTCCACATCCATCAAAAACGGCATTTTGAATTTATTCGGTGCCGTGGCCGGCGTATCAACAAAACCCGGGGCGATGACTGAGACGTCAATGTGGCTGCGCTTCAAATCAAGGGCAAGTGACTCACCCATATTGGTCAGGGCTGCTTTGGTTGCACCATAGGCCGCTGAGGTCTGAAGACCGCTATAGCCAGCCACAGAGGAAACGAGAGCGATATGCCCCGCCCCGTTTTCAACCATATGCGGAATGACCGGAGCAAGCAGATTCACAGTGCCGGTAACATTGACGTCAAAACTGCGGTCAAACAAGTCCGCATCAAAATCAGGCAGGCGGGTCGGCAAATAAATACCGGCATTTGCGACAGCCAAATCAACCTTGCCGAAAGCCACGACAATGTCGTCAAAACAGGCCTGCATGGCGTCCCGGTCGGTCACATCACAGGCAAATGCGCGGATATTTCCCGAACCGATTTCAAGTTCGGCCAGCATTTCTTTTCGCCGAGCCGTCACGGCAACCCGCCAGCCCAATCCGGCATAGGCTCTGGCCAAAGCCGCACCAATGCCGGAACTGGCACCGGTAATCCAGACTGTTTTTGACACCTCAGTCAAAATGGCGCCATTTCTCACGAGGCGGCAAAGCATCCGCACTGACAGGCGTGTAAGTGACATCACGCGCTTTGCCGAAGGTGAAACCGACCCAATGCCCGGCATCGGAATAAACAACATCTGCCGGGATATCCTTGGTGAGGGTAAAACTGTGCCTGTCGGCTTCATCGCCCTGGCTGGAACCAAGATATTCCGGTGCAAGATCCAAAAGTTTACCGGTTGCCGTGTCGATCACCTGATCCTGCAGGGTAAAATCCGCATACCAATAGGAAGAGGGCTTCAAACTGCCGACGACCACGTCTTCGCTTTCTCCATTATTGACGACCAACATGTCCTCAACCCGCCTGATCGAGAGTTGTGTGTTTTTTCCATCGAGGCGGGTGCGGCTGTTCAGGCTCAAAAGGTTTCCGTCTTTCCAGACTTCCGTGTTTTCATGCAGGAAATCATAAAACGTTATGAACCCGACAACCACCTTGATATCGATATGGATATTCACTTCCAGACTGCCATCCGCCCGTTCCGCAAACATCATATGCTGATATCCGATATCCTTGCCTTTGCGGTCAATTTTGAACGCCAAAACATTACCGGGCGGCAAAGCGACCTGCTTGCCAACAAACGGATGAGATTGAGCGGAAATGATTTTTTCAAGGGCTGATGAGACATTCGGTGCCAACAGGCATGAAATGAACAGAAATACCCTAAGAGATGAAATCCTTGACGACACGGCCTAACCTGTCCTTGAACTTGAGAGATCCATGCGTGACGGCAAGGCAAAGGCACTCTTCTTCCCCGACAGCCCGGGGGCGATGCTCAACCCCCTCATCGGCAATAGCAAGATCACCGCGCTGATAAATTTCATCACCATCCTTGAAGGCGCCACGAAGGACCAACGTTGCTTCAATACCGTTGTGAGAGTGACGCGGAGCGGATTTGCCGGGCTTGATTTTCAGCAGGCGCACTTCAGTATTGTCGCACAGATTGTTAAGAAAAAGTGATTTGACGCCGGGATATGTAAAGCGCCATTTTTTATTTTCGATTTTATCGTCCAGAACTGAGCGAAGAGGCAATGGCAGGTCATGATTATATTTGTGACCATTTTGGGGCAGTTCAGACTCGGCAGGCTTATCAAGCAATTCGAGCAGCGTGTCGAGTGAGTCATTTGACAGTTCAGCAGGAGGCTCATTATCCAGCAGAGCTGCATTAATGCTTTCATATTCATCCAGTTTTTCCCGCGCCTCAGGCTCGAGGTGGACATAGCTGGACATGATAAGGCAAAGACCGGGGTCAAGATCACCGGCAGAATAACGCATCAAAAGATCATCAATCATAGACATTATGGGTTTCCAAAAGTCTCGGGCCGAATGCACGGCAATTTTCAAATCATCAATATTACGAGATATAATCCTATTTGGATTAATGGCAAACAAATACATGATAAACTTGCGTAATTGCAAGCCTCGGATTATGAATAAATTCAAATAGGGGCGTTTGATTATGCAATTTCATAATGGACTGGTTGAAGCCATTGGCAATACACCATTAATTCTTTTGAAGGCGGCATCGGAAAAAACCGGATGCACGATTTTGGGCAAGGCCGAGTTCATGAATCCGGGACAGTCTGTCAAAGACCGTGCGGCACTTTATATCATTAAAGACGCTGAAAAAAGGGGGGTGCTGCGCCCTGGCGGCACCATAGTTGAGGGGACTGCCGGTAACACAGGTATCGGCATTGCGCTTGTGGCAAATGCATTGGGATACAAATCGGTTATTGTCATCCCCGAAACGCAAAGTCAGGAAAAAAAGGACATGCTGCGTCTAGCCGGAGCCGATTTGATTGAAGTTCCCGCCGTGCCCTATAAAGACCCCAACAATTATGTGAAATATTCCGGCCGTTTGGCCGAACAGCTGGCCGCAGAAAATCCGGCCGGGGCGATTTGGGCCAACCAGTTTGACAACATCGCCAACCGGCAGGCTCATATTGAGACGACAGGTCCTGAAATTTTCGAACAAACAGCCGGAAAAGTTAACGGCTTTACCTGTGCCATCGGCACGGGTGGAACATTGTCCGGGGTCGGCATTGCACTTAAAGAACGCAACCCGGGCATCAAAATCGCTGCCGCTGATCCGATGGGCGCCTGTATGTATCATTGGTTCAAGCACGGCGAATTGAAGGCTGAAGGAACGTCAATAACTGAAGGCATCGGACAGGGGCGTGTTACCGAAAACCTTGTCGATGCGCCCATTGATGACGCCTACCAGATTGCGGATGAAGAAGCCTTGCCCATCGTGTTTGACCTACTCAAAAATGAGGGCTTGTGTCTGGGCGGATCCAGCGGCATCAACATTGCTGGAGCCATGCGCATGGCGGAGGAGATGGGGCCGGGTCACACCATTGTCACCATTCTGTGTGATTACGGAACCCGCTATCAAAGCAAGCTGTTCAACCCGTCTTTCCTCAGAGAAAAAAACCTCCCCTGCCCTGACTGGCTTTGAGTGGGACGATGTTTGCCCGCACTCGTCCCAAGCATATCACAACAACGGTGACGCATCTTGTTATGGTGGATCCCCCGACCCTCGAACTTGGTTGGGGGGATACAAACATCACCTTTACGGAAGACAAAAAGCCTGACCTGGAAACCTATCGCCTGGTTTATAATGCCGTCGGACGCCGCCATCATTGGGTCAACCGGCGTTACATGCCGGATTATTCGCTGCAACGCTTGCTGCATCATCCAGATAACCGGGTATTTTATTTACGACGCAACACCGACATTATCGGCTTCACCGAAGTGAATACACGCCAACATCCTGAAATCGAACTTGTGTTTGTCGGACTGGTTGAAGAGATGCTGGGTTTGGGGCTTGGCAAGAAACTGTTGCATCACACACTGGACATCATCTGGGCGGAACAGCCTGAAAAAGTCAACATCCAGACCAACACGCTTGACCATCCCAATGCACTGCGTCTCTATCAAAAAGTTGGCTTCAAACCGGTCAGCCAGGAAGATGTCACCATCATTGACCGCGGATGAAACAAGCTCAATCCGCAAGTATCTGTGACAGAAACAATTTGGTGCGGTCACTTTCCGGAGCGTCAAAAAACCGGTCCGGAGGGTTTTGTTCAATGATTTCCCCTTCATCCATGAAAATCACGCGGTCCGCCACCCGACGCGCAAATCCCATTTCATGCGTGACGCATAACATGGTCATGCCTTGCTCCGCCAAATCCGTCATCACCTCCAGCACTTCCTTGATCATTTCAGGATCCAACGCCGATGTCGGCTCGTCAAAAAGCATGATTTTCGGTTCCATACACAAGGAACGGGCAATCGCCACCCGCTGCTGCTGCCCGCCGGAGAGCTGACCTGGAAATTTATCGGCCTGATCCGGGATGCGGACCCGCTCCAAAAACATACGCGCCATGGCTTCTGCCTCATCTTTAGGGATGCCCCGAACCCAAATCGGGGCAAGGGTACAGTTTTCCAGTACCGTCAGATGTGGAAACAGATTGAACTGCTGAAACACCATGCCGACCTCGGAGCGCACCTGGTCAATGTTTTTGATGCTGTCATCCAGGGGCACCCCGTCAACCTCAATGAAGCCCGACTGGTGCTCCTCAAGATAATTGATGCAGCGGATCAAGGTTGATTTGCCGGATCCGGACGGGCCACAAATCACCACTTTTTCACCGCGGGTCACAGACAGGTCTATGTTTTTCAGGACTTGAAAATCCCCGAACCATTTTGACAGGCTTTCAATCCTGATGACGGCATCCGTTTCAGACATCATGTCTCCTTATGGTCAGTTGTTAGCTTGGCCTCAAGATGTTTTGAATAACGCGACATGGCATAACAAAAAAACCAGAAAATCATGCCGGCAAAAACATACCCCGTCAAAGGCACCTGCGGAGCAGCCCAATTCGGGTCGGTATAATGGAACATCACCACGCCCATCAAATCAAACAGGCCGACAATCATCACAAGTGTGGTGTCCTTGAACAAGCCGATAAAGGTGTTGACGATGCCCGGGATGGAAATACGCAGGGCCTGTGGCAGAATCACGGTGTACATGCCCTGCCAATAACCAAGCCCGAGCGCTTTGATAGCTTCATATTGCCCCTGCGGAATGGCCTGCAGGCCGCCGCGCACCACCTCGGCGATATAGGCCGCAGCAAATAACGCCACCCCAATCAGACATCTCAGCAAAGAGTCAAAATTCACGCCTGCAGGAAGGAATAACGGCAACATGACGCTGGCCATGAACAAAACCGTTATCAGGGGCACACCACGCCAGACCTCAATAAAAACGACGCTCAGGCCGCGTACAAATGGCAGATCCGATTGCCGCCCAAGTGCCAGCAGAACCCCCAGCGGCAAAGACATCACAATGCCGGCATAGGCAATCACTAGGGTGACAAGCAGACCGCCCCAGAGATTGGTCGGCACATCCTTCAGGCCAAACAGGCCGCCGGAGAGCAAAATCACCGTCATGACGGGAAAGCCGATAAGCATAAACAAACCGATATGTTTTTTCCCTAATGAGGCGGGCTGCAACAACCAAACCACTCCGGTCAGGGCCGTGACAAAAACAAGGTTGGGACGCCATAATTCCGAACCCGGATAATTTCCGTAAATAAACTGACTGAGTTTGGCAGCGATGAAAGGCCAGCATGCCCCCTGGTCGGGTTTCAGACAGGCGGACCGGTCCGTTCCCGACCAACTTGCCGTGAACACAGCCCAGTCCAGCACGCCCGCCCCCGCCACAAACAGCACATACAAACCGACAAAGGTCATGACCGAGTTCAGGGGCGAGGAAAACAAATTCTTTTTCAGCCAGGTGAGTTTGCCGGCCGGCACTGGTCTGCTCATGTCACCGCTCCACCAGTTTGACACGGTTATTGTACCAATTCATCAAAGCCGCCGACAGCAGACTGAGAAGAAGATAAATGGTCATGGTGATAAACAGGATTTCTATCGCCTGTCCGGTCTGATTCAGTGCGGTTCCGGCAAATACTGAAACCAGTTCCGGATAGGCGATGGCGGCGGCCAATGACGAGTTTTTGGTAAGATTAAGATATTGGCTGGTTAGCGGCGGAATAATCACCCGCATCGCCTGCGGAATGACAATCTTGCGTAAGGTCTGGAGGTTTTTCAACCCCAAAGCCCGTGCCGCCTCGACTTGCCCCTTGGAAACCGACTGAATACCGGCGCGGACAATTTCGGCAATGAATGCCGCCGTATAGGTCACCAGAGAGAGCAGCAAGGCGACAAATTCAGGTGTCAGGCTGGCCCCACCCCTGAAATTAAATCCACGCAAGACCGGAAGATCAAAAGTCACGGGCCGTCCGGTCAGGCCAATGCAGATGAGCAGAGCCAGCACACCTGCTCCCAGAATTCTGTAACGGATGTTTGATGCCTGACCTGTCTTGATCCTGAGACGCCGGTCATGGCGTGCGAATATAAGATACAGCCCTACGACCAAAAACAGGATCAAAACGACAACCGAAGCCGTATCTGCCCATTGCGGTGCCGGAAAATACAGGCCGCGTTTGTTGAGAAAAACCAGCCCCATGAAATCAAGACTTTGTTTCGGGTATGGCAGCAAATTCAACATGGCCGAGTACCAGAACAAAATCTGCAATAATAAGGGCAGGTTGCGCAGAGTTTCAACATAGGCCGCAGCCAGTCTGGAAATCAGCCAGTTCTGCGACAATTGCATAATGCCGATGGTAAACCCCAAAATGGTTGCCAGAAAAACGCCGGTCACGGCAACCAAACCTGTATTTGCCAGACCGACCAGCAAAAGCCGCCCGAATGTTGAGCTTTCATCATAGGCAATCAGGCTGAAATTGACGTTGAAACCAGTTTCCTGCTCCAGAAAACCGAAACCTGTTGTGATGTTGCGCTGCTCCAGATTGTCGAGCGTATTGGAAAACAGCCACCAGAACGACAGGGACACCGCCGCGAGCAGAGCCGCTTGCAGCAGCACAGCCCTTCCTTTTCTGTTATGCCAGAATTGCACGCCGTCCCTCCAAACGAATTACCGGATTGGCGGGGCGTAATGCAGGCCGCCCTCAGTCCACAGCGCATTCACGCCGCGGTCAATTTGCAACGGCGAGGCCTGTCCGACGGTGCGGTCATAGACCTGACCATAATTGCCGACCTTGAGAATAATGTTATAAGCCCAGTCCGCCGGCAGGCCGAGCTGCGGTCCCAGTCGCCCCTCAACTCCCAAAAGACGGCGGATGGAGGGATTTCCAGAGGTTTTCATCGCCGCAACATTTTCCGATGTCACGCCCAACTCTTCGGCCGTCAACATGGCATGAAAGGTCCAGCGCACCACATCGCCCCACTGATTGTCGCCCTCGCGAACCAATGGGCCAAGCGGCTCTTTGGAGATGATTTCGGGCAACACCATGTGCCCGTCGGGGTTTTTCAGTTTCAGGCGCTGCGCGTAAAGGCCGGACAGATCGGTGGTATAGGCGTCGCACCTGCCGCTATCATAGGCGATCAGGGCTTCATTAGAATTTTCGTAAGTGTTGATTTCATATTCCAGATTATTGGTTCTGAAAAAATCAGCCGCATTCAACTCGGTGGTCGTGCCGGCATTGACGCACAAGGACGCGCCGTCAAGTTCCAGCGTCGAAGCTACACCCAGATCTTTGCTGACCATGAATCCCTGCCCGTCAAAAAAACTAATGACGGCAAAATCCACCCCAAGGGTGCTGTCGCGTTGCATCGACCATGTAGTGTTGCGGGTCAGCACGTCGATTTCACCCGACTGCAAAGCCGTAAAGCGGACTTTAGCGGAAAGGGGCAGGAATTTTGCCTTGCCAGGATCACCGAATATAGCCGCAGCGATGGCGCGGCAAAAGTCCGCATCCAAGCCCTGCCACTGCCCGGTATCATCCGGATTGGAAAAACCGGGCAAACCCTGGCTGACGCCGCAGGTTACGTGCCCCCTCTGCTTGACCACATCAAGGGTACCGGCCTGGACTGAGACCATGAAAATCATCAAAAAACTGAGTGAAACAAATATCCGGCGCATCATCATTATTATTGCCTTTCAAATCGGGGTGAAGCGGTTTTCATTGACTATCACCCTAACACGAATATCATGTGAACAACACCAAATGACAGGTTTTTTCCGGTAGTCCGGAACTGAGAGCTGGAAAGCCCCCCATGACCTCATCCAAAACAGACAAAACCAGACTCGTGCATGACGGCCGAACCGGGGCCACGCATCATGGCGCCGTCAATCCACCGGTTTATCATGCTTCGACCTTTCTATATGACAGCTATCTGCAGCTTATTGGAAAAGAACCTGGGCCGGAATTTCCCTATGGCCGCCACGCCACACCCACCAGCGCAGCACTTGAACAGGCAATCTGCAATCTGGAAGGAGGCTTCAGAACGGTTCTGACGCCTTCCGGCCTGAATGCCTGTGCTCTGTCGCTTCTGGCATTTGTCAAAACCGGCGACCATGTGCTGATGACCGACAGCGCCTATCAACCAAGCCGAGACCTTTGCGATACAACTTTGAAGCGCTTCGGCGTGGACGTCACCTATTTCGACCCGTGCAGCGGTTCAGATATTGAGCAGCTGATCACCCCCACAACCAAACTCATTTTTCTGGAAGCCCCGGGGTCGCAGACCATGGAAATTGCCGACCTGGAAGAGATTGTCACCGTTGCTCGCGCCCATGACATCACCACAGTCATGGACAACACCTGGGCTACACCTTTGTATTTCAAACCACTGTCGATCGGCATTGATGTGTCGGTGCAGGCCGCCACAAAATATTTTGTCGGACATGCAGATGCCTTGATCGGCACCATCACCTGCAATGAAAAAACCTATCCGCAATTGCGGCGCCTGCACAAATCCTTGGGCATTTGTGCCGGACCGGATGACGTACGCATGGCCCTGCGGGGCCTGCGGACATTGGACGTCAGGCTGGCGCAGCACATGCGCAGCGGCATCGCAATCGCCGAATGGCTCGAGCAGCAGGATGTTGTTGAGAATGTCCTGCATCCGGCTCTGTCGTCCCACCCGCAGCACGATATTTGGAGAAGACTGTTCACAGGCTCCACAGGCCTTTTCAGCTTCACCATAAAACCGCACAGTGACGAGGCACTCGCGGCCATGTTGGACAATATGGACTATTTTGGCATGGGGTTCAGTTGGGGCGGTTTTGAGAGCCTGATCATGCCCTACCCTTACATTGCGCGCAATGTCACACCATTCCCCGAAGACCACCTGTTGATCAGACTGCATATCGGCCTGGAGGATGTGGAAGATCTCAGGCAGGATCTGGCGCAAGGGTTTGAGAGGCTGATATCAGCCTGATTTAATAAGACTTGCTGACAAAATCCCGTGCGGCCCGAACCGCGGCGTCCTTGGAAGGTTTGGTGAGTTTTTGCTCAAGCCGGTTGATGCCTGCAAGGGCGGGGGTGGCGAAATTGTCTTTCATGGAGAGCAGATAATACATATAGGCGGTTTCTTGATCGCGCGGCACACCATCCCCGAGTTCAAGTTTTTGGGCATAGGCAAACTGCGCGGCGACCAGCCCTTTTTCGGCAGCACGGGAAAACATGGCCGCTGCCAAACCTGCATCCCTGTCAACCAACTCCCCCTGATCATAAATCTGCCCCATGGCCAATTCAGCCCGCGGGTCGCCCATTTGTGCTGATTTATCGAGCAGGGTGAGCGCTTTGTGGACATCGCGCGCGCCACCGGCATCACTGAGATAATACACGCCCAAACGATAAGCCGCCCCGGCATCACCGTGCTCGACACCGCGTTGCCAGGCCTTTACTGCCGCTTGCGTCTGGCCGGTCCCGATCAAATCCAACCCGCGACGTTCATTATCGGCAAAAGCCGGGCCGGTCAGGACAATGCTGACCATCAGGACAAAGACATAACCGAAAGTTTTGAATCCACTACACATCATGACATTTAACCGCATATACGCCCCTTGACGGGTCTGCAATGCCTATACTAACACAGAAATTCATAACTCGAATGGTTGCTAGTGATGAAAAACACCAAACCTGTTATTGGCGTCATTGCCGACAGCGTCTATCAGGACAATACGCGCCTATCAAGCACCGGTAAAAAATACATGGAAGGCTTGACCGCAGTTGCTGATGTGCTCCCGGTGGTTATTCCAAGCACACCCGAAACTGACATTGAGGCCTATTTGAAAATTGTTGACGGCATTATGCTCACCGGCAGCCTGACCAATGTGCATCCTGCACATTACGGCGTTACCCCCACGTCAGAGCACGCGCCTTTTGACGAATTTCGCGACCGCACAGCTTTTGCTTTTATTGAGGCGTGTCTTGAACAGGGTGTACCACTGCTGGGCATCTGCCGGGGCTTTCAGGAACTTAATGTTGCTCTTGGCGGCAGTTTGACCGCCTGTGTGCATGAAATTGAAGGCCGCCTTGATCATCGTGAACCCGACACGCCGGACCGCGACATCAAGCATGCCGACCGGCATCGGGTCACCTTCACCGAAGGAGGGTTGTTTCAGTCCTGGACCGGAGAGACATCCTTTATGACCAACAGCCTGCATCGGCAGGCTGTTGACAGGCTGGCTGACCGGCTGAAAATTGAGGCAATCTGTGAAGACGGTACCATTGAGGGCGTCTCAGTCATTGACGCAAAGGCCTTTGCCGTGGCGGTGCAATGGCACCCGGAATATGAAGCTCATAAGAATGTATTTTCTCAAGCCTTTTTCAAGGCTTTTGAGTCTGATGTACGACAGCAACGGTCAGATTAATTTTTCGGGCAAGACGGTTATTTTTTTTCTCTCAGGCCTGAAAACCTGTATATTCAAACGAGTTGCGTAGGGAGAGAGTTATGCGTTTTATCATTTTGTCTTTGCTTCTGGTCATCGGGCCGCAGATTGCACACGCTGCGCAGATCGGCGTTGCTGCCGGCATCCGCGGTGAGGTGATCCGGGCCAGTTCGGTCCAAAGATCCGCCGCAATCGGCCAAATGTCTTCAGGTCAAACCGTCTATTTGGGTGATGAAATCAAGGTTGGCACCGCCAGCCGCCTGCAAGTCATGCTTTTGGATGAAACGATTTTCACCCTTGGCGCCAATGCCGCCATGACCATTGACGAATTTGTCTATGACCCTGCGGCCCCGTCTTCCGGCACATTGAGTGCCTCTGTGCGCCAGGGCGCTTTCCGCTTTGTTTCAGGACGGGTTGCCGCCGGTTCACCGGACGCCATGACCGTCAAGACACCTTCGGCAACAATTGGCGTGCGTGGTACATCCGTGGCCGGTGATGTGGAGGAAGACGGCTCTACCACTGTCATTTTGCTCGGACCCGGCCCCAACAATTCGCTTGGCGTCGCGCCTGGTGCCATCAGCGTTCAAAACGACGTTGGCAGCATTGACATTACCCGGCCTGGGTTTGTAACACAGGTACAGTCACAAACATCACAGGCCCCTTCCCCGCCTGAGCAGGCCTCACAGGAACAGATTCAAGACCTGGAGCAATCTCTGTCAGAACAGGCCGTGGTGGAGATTGCCAAAGAACTTAATGTGGATGTCGGTGAACTGAACCTGCAAACCGGCGAGGACACAAATAATGACGGCGAGTTGGACACCTTCGCCAGCAACACGGTTTTGGCCACAGAACTTGAGAGTGCCACATCCGATGGCGGCACAACCCAAGACCGCGGTCTTCTTGCTGCAACAGCGTTATCGCTGTTCGGCGAGGACATTCTTGAGATGGAAGGCGAAGACCTTCAGGATTTCTTTGAAGGGGTCAATCTTGGTGGCGCAGTCGCTGATATCTTCAATCAAGGGGCCGAATATCTTGGGCCGACCACACTGGACGACATCCGCTCTGCCGGCCTGCGAGGGTCCGTGACCTTCTTCGCTAACAATGTTGCCTTCAATGGCGATTGCGGTGCCGAGAATTGTGGCAGCTACAATGTTCAAAATGTCTGGGATTTCTCCAGCCAAACCGTCAACAGTACGCTGGACGGCACATTCAGCATTCACAATGGGGTTGGTGACATTGCTGCAGACGGCAGCAACATCATTCAAGGCGCCTTAAGCATGCAGGCTGAAGAACTCAGCTGGGCACAGGCCTCCGGACCGGCCTTTTTTGAATTCTCAGAGTTTATCCCCGCCGCAAACCTTCAGGGCTTCGGACCACCGGGTGGGGCTCAGGGCAGAATTGGCGAGCCTCAATTTGACCCCGAGACCAATGAAATGCTCAACCGTGTGCCGGTTGACGGCTTCGCTTCCGTTTCTCAAGGCGCTCTGGCAGACAATTCCATATTGGAAGTTGTCGCAACCTCAAGCCTGTCCAATGTCCAGTTCAATGGTGCCGGGCCGAGTATTGCGAATTTCTCCGACCACTCTGTGGACATCAGAGTGATGCCTTTGGACATGCCGGACGGCTCGGAAAACCCCGTTCAACCCACTGAAGCAAGAGGCTATATCTTCGGCCTGGAGACGCAACAATGAAAAAGACACTGCTAGCCCTATCCCTCATCTTGCCCTCAACAGCCATGGCTGAAATCAGCTATCAGGACATTCTCAAAGACCCTGACAATGTGGCACTGAACAGGGAATATGCGTCAGAACGCCTGCAACAAGGCGATCCCAAGGCCGCTTTGGCGGCGATTGAGCGGGTTCTGGTGCAACAACCGACGAACTTGCCTGCACGGCTGTTACGCGCTCGTATTTTGATGGCGATGGGCAGTGATCTACAGGCCCGCGGGGAACTGGAAGCTCTGGCCATTCTACCTCTTAATGAAGAGATTTCCCAAGAGGTCAGCAAAATGCTTGCTGCGCTTGACCGCAGACAGTCCAGATGGACGAGCATGGCCAACATCAGCTTCGGCTATCTGGACGGCGACAATGTCAACAGCTTCCCGAACTCCGGACAGGCTGAATTGCCGCAAGGCACGTCTGATTTCGTCAGCTCTAACGGGGCGCGGGAGTTTGATACCCCGGTCAGTGACGAAGCCCTGACATCAAGCATCAGCCTGTATACGGAATACGATCTGATGAACCAGGCGGCTGACAAGTTGTTTTTCAGCCTCAACGCCTCTGAGGTTTTCGACAGCGACACCGAATTCATGGAATATACCAGCTTCGGTTTTAGTGCAGGCGCGAAGCTGAACCGCTTCGGCCTCAGCATCATACCGAGTGTGAGCTATGCTGAGATAGACAGCAACACCCAGCCCGACACCGTGTTCGAGAATATCGGACTGAACATAAGCAAAAGCATCTCAGCCAAAACCACGCTCTACACCACCTTGTCGGCAAACCGTCGGGATTACAAAACAAGCGCGGACTACCCGTCAGCCGACAATTCCGACACAGAAACGCTATCTGCCAGCATCGGCGCCAGCATTGCATTGGGTAACCGCTGGCGCGCCAACCTGTCAGCGAGCATGCAAGAAGTGGAAGCAGACCTGGCAGCGGCACAATATAATTCAAAAGATGCGCAATATATCTCGCTGTCCCTGCAGGGCATGATTGCCGCCGGCCAGATAGTCACCTTCGCTGTCCGGTCCGGGGAAAGCGATCATGATGCCCCCGACTCCGGTGCCCAGCGCATCCGTGAAGATGATATTTCGGCCTACAGTGTGAACTATCAACTCATGGGTGAAGTTCTGCACCCGGCCCTCAGCGGTTTCCGCCTGATTGCCGGCTATGCCAAAACCGAGACTGAGTCGAACATTCTGCAATTCGACAATGACAAGAAGACCAAGTCCCTTATGGTGAGCTACAGCAAGCCGTTTTAAGGCTGCCGTATAAGTTTCAGAGTGGCGAACCCTGCAGGACTCGAACCTGCAACCTGCTGCTTAGAAGGCAGCTGCTCTATCCAGTTGAGCTAAGGGTCCCTGTTCTGTCACGGGCCTGTTAATGCGTCCAGGCGCCCACCCTGTCATGACGGAAATTGTCAGAGTAGGATTTCGGGACGCGCCCGCGTTTATGCGGTTTTTGCACACGATAGGCAACACCCTTTGATTTGGCATAGGCTTCAGCCTCTTGCAGAGTATCAAACTGCAGCCGCACCTGTACGGTCGTTTCAGAACCGCCGACCCAGCCGGTCAACGGGTCACTTTGCTTGGTTTTTTCCGGGACATACTCAAAAATCCAGGATTTTGTGTTGGCCATTCCGGACTGCATGGCAGTTTTGGCGGGCTGGTAAATGCGTGCAAACATGGCTATCTCCATTCAAATCCTATATCGCCAAAATCGCCTTTGGTTTCAAGCAAAATATCACGTCTCAGCGACCAAGATTGACTTCCAGTGACGTGATGGCGCTGACCAGCGTGTTGGGGGCATGGGAGTCCTTCCCCGTCCAGCGAATGTCAGGAAAACGCGCCAGCAGGCGCTCATAGGCAACTTCCAACTGCATAATAGCAATGCGTTTACCGAGGCAATTATGCGGCCCATACCCAAAGGCGATATGCTGGTCGGCATTCGGTCTCAGAATATCAAACCGGGTCGGGTCATCAAAAATTTCCGGATCACGATTGGCTGCTCCGTAATAGAACACGACCTTCTCGCCGGCTGCCATTTTCTGTCCCCTTACGGTGTAATCCTGAGTCAGTGTACGGCGCATGTTGATGACGGGCGACACCAAACGCAGGGCTTCCTGCGCCATATTTTGTATTTTTGACGGGTCATCAAGGCATATCTGTTTCTGTTCCGGATTTTCACTCAACAAACGCATGGTACCTGAGATCGAATTGCGGGCCGTGTCATTGCCGGCAAACAGTATCAACAACCATGAACCGTCAAGATAAGCCTGCGACAGGGGTTGGTCCTCAATTTCGGCCTGGGCGATACAAGTCAGCAGGTCGTCACGGGGGTTTTTTCGCCGGTCGGCCAAAACCCGCTCGCCATATTTGAACATTTGCCGGACATTATACAAAAATTTAACCATGAATATGGGGCTGACACCGCCCCGGTCACGTGTCGCAAAATAATGTTGCGCCAGTTCTAGATAATGCATCCAGCGAATTAGCCGGGGTCGGTCCTTTTCATCAACGCCCAGCATTTCGGACAGGGTGAACATTGGTATGTGCTCTGAAAAATTCGACACAAGGTCAAGCGTTCCACCCCTTTCCACCATGCCGTCCAGCAATCTGTCAACATGGGCCTCCACTTTGCCGCGCAGGCGTTGGGTGAAATCCGGAGTGAAAAAGTGCCGGTGCTGCATCCGCAAGGGCGTATGCGCCTGTCGGTCAAGACAAATCAAATTATTGACGGCCGCCCGGGAAAGTCTGGTCTCGCGCTCTCTTTTGAAACCGGTGGTCAGAAAAATACTGCCGGCCTGGGATGAGAAAACCTGCGGCAGCACTTCCGCCTCCTTGATGTCCGCATATTTGGTAAGTGCCCAATAACCCTTGAAATCCGGATATTTATCATCGAATTCAATCCATGCCACCGGCGCCTGCTCGCGGAGATTGTCATAATGGTCAAATGGCTGCCCCGCCTCAAAAGTGTAGACGTCCGAAATATTCGGCCCGTCCGGCACCTCAAAAACCGGCGTGTGCCGGGGAGCCGGATGCGCCTCTTCCTCTTTCAGCATGGTTTCGGAGACCGGCTCAAGCATGGCGGGGGCTTTTTCCAAAGACGAGATGGAACAGGCAAATGCCGACAACAATGACATCCATCAGGGCAAAGACATATGTCATCGGGGTCGGAGTCAACATGATGATCCGGTACAAAGCCCCGGCACCAAGCAATCCCGGCCAAAAAATCCCGACCCACAGGCCGATATGCGGGCGGGTCAGCAACAACCACCCCACAACCACAAAGGTACTGCCGAACAGGGCGCCGTTAATGTTTTCGGGGTTTTGCACCCCGACAAGCGGCAGTTGCAGGACATGCACCGCAGCAGAAATGATCATCAGCCAGCCGGCGAGCCGAATTGAAACGTTTTGTGATGATGTCGTCATAATATGTTCCCCATAGAAAATTTTAGGCAGGTCCGGTTCGGCTGTCAAAAAAATAAAGCAGGCCGAACTGGCTTGCCTAACGGGGGCAAATGATGACATGTTCGGGGGTGAGTTCAGTTGCGTCACTGTTTTGGAGAGTTTACATGTTTGACTTCAAGGAACACACCGAACCGGAAAAAGGGTTTGGAAAGATCTGGGATGAAATGATCCGTCCCGGGCTTGAGGACTATGCCGTCACATATAAAAAAGTATATCGTCAATATATTGGCGGTATCTTGGCTGCAACCTTCCTTTTTTTCGGATATGTCGGTTATTTACTTGCCACAACCGACGCCAAGGAACTGGATACGACACAATCCGTCATTCTGATAGCCGTCCTTCTATCCGCCATGGCATTAGTTTACGTCGGGTATGCCGGATATGAGAACCTCAAGAAAAATACAGGCCTTCACTTCAAACAGGCAATTGACAGACATTTCCAGGAATTGATGTCCGAGGACACTGAGACGGAACCGTATCTTGAGGTCATCAAAACCCTGCAGGAGGAAGACCTGCTGCCAACGAATACACGCCTCTATGACGGTGCGTCCCCCTATAAGGGCACACACCGTGGCTGTGACTTCAGTTTTTTCGTGACGGAGAGTTTTGACGTCAGCCGCAACCATTCGGTTCGCGAAAACTCCATACACAACATGACCCGTGAGGAAACCGTCAACCGCCATACCTATCTTGTCCTGCAACTCAAGCTGAAAGAGCCAAGCCCCGGCTATATCAAAATTGAGACCGATTACGGCCGCATCCTGAACTTTATCCGCAGTTGGTGGTTTGAACGCGACATGGTACGGTTTGACGATCCAGTGTTTGAAAAGCGCTTTGAAGTCACCGCCGATGACGAGGCGCAGGCACGCAAGCTGGTGGATAAGGCTTTGCGTGAAAACCTTGTCGGCCTTCAGAACTATTTCGGTAAAACCGGACTGTATTTCCCGGAGCCGAAAACCCCGTTCTTTCAGACCACTCGGAAAGTCTTTGCGACCATTCAAGGGGACTGGCTGACCATCGGCATTTATGGCCTGAAGGATGTTACCGGAACAGAGATGATTTTCACCTCTCCGGACAAAATCGTTGAAGCGGCCCGAACATCCATCTCAAGGGTCTCGCAAATCCCCTTCATCATTGACAATTTCAAAGACAATGATGACATACTGGCTTAGGTCACTCATGCCTGGCGACCTTTACCAGCCCCTTATAACCTGGAGGTTCCATGGCGAAACGTTTCATCCAATCCCCGATTACCAAATTCATTGTATATCTCGCGCTTTTCGTGTCAGCGGGCAATGAAATTTATGAGCTGGTAGAAGGACTCGGGGCCCATCATGGCATGCTGTTTTATGCAATCCTGAAATTTTTGGAATTGTTTGAAACCGCCTATGAGACCGCAGCCGTCAAGGCTGAGTAAGTTGCCATATACCCTGAGCCCCCCTGCGAAGGCGGAGAGGCCATGTTACTTCAGACATTGGCAAAGGAAGCGGCATGCGCAGAAAATGGTCGGAGTTGCAGGATTCGAACCTGCGACCCCCTGGTCCCAAACCAGGTGCGCTACCAGACTGCGCCAAACTCCGACACTGAGTACGTCGGAGTGATACAATTTAGCTGGTGGCAAAGCAAGCAGAAAACAGACAAAAAAACCCTTAATTTGTTCCCGACCCGCTAATTGCAAGAAATGGCTCTATCAGCCGTGCACGTGTCGCCATCAGCCCTTTCGGACCCTTTCCATAGGCCACTTCTATCTGCTGACCTTGACGGATATCTTCAATGCCGGACTCCCGCAGCACCTCCATATGAACAAATATATCTGGCATGTCGGGGCCTGATGTCACAAAGCCGTAGCCCTTGATGCGGTTGAACCATTTGACTTCCACCAAAGTAAAATCACTCACCTCTTCAATATTTCCCAAAATATTTGTAGGTCTTTGGCGAAATTCCGGAATGACGGCGTTGCTGTTGTCTATGGCGATAATCTTGTCAACCTGACGACCCTGATCGAGGGTGATGATTTGACATTTCACTTTGGCGCCAGGGTAAATCATATCGTGACCCGATCGCCTGAGTACGGAATGATGGACGAGTATGTCCCCGGCTCCGTCGTCAGGAATTATGAAACCAAAGCCTTTTTTGGGATCGAACCATTTCACCTCACCGCTCACAGGTGGGGATGATTGAGCGGCCTGGGACTTTGGTGACAGGGACTCAACAGATGCTTCGCCCTCAACAGGACGTATTTCTTTTTCTTGTGACATGGTACACTTCTATTATTCTTGTTCTTCTTATAAGTGCGATTAAATTCGCTTGTTTGAAGTATAGCACAAAAAAGACCACCGAGTGAAGTTTTGAATTTCACTCGGTGGTTCAATTAGTTGTGAAGCTATTGCTTAAGAGAAGCCTTAGTTCAGAGATAGCGGAACGTTATCAAACAGATCCGCATTGATGATGAGATGGGCGTAAATGCTGGCTGCATATCCGAGAGCAATGGCCCATGTCCATTTCAAATGCGAGAAGAACGTGTAGTACCCACGTGCCTGCCCCATCAGCGCAACACCGGCGGCTGATCCGATTGACAGCATGGAGCCGCCGACACCGGCCGTCAAGGTGGCCAGAAGCCATTGCCCCTGATCCATAGCAGGGAACATGGTCAATACGGCGAACATGACCGGAATATTATCAACTATCGCCGACAAGATACCGACCAGAATATTCGCATTGGTTGCCCCCAAATCGCCATACATGAATTCAGAAGCCAAAGCCATGTAACCAAAGACGGACAGGCCGCCGACACACATCAGAACGCCATAGAAGAACAGCAACGTGTCCCATTCTGCCCGGGCCACTTTGGAAAACACGTCAAACGGCCCATTCGCATAACTTGAGTTTTCCCCCTGTTTTTTCAGGTAAAAACCGAAGAAACCCAGAACACCCAGACCTGACATCATGCCAAAAACCGGCGGCAAGTGGAAAAACTGGTGACCTGAAACCGTGAAAGCGATGGTCAGCAGAAACAAAAGGACGATCCGCTTGGCGCCTGGCTTCATGGTGACACCGGCCTCAGTGCTTTCCGGCTGTTCATTTGGAACGGCAAAATGCATGATCGCCGCTGGGACGAGATAATTGATGACTGAAGGGAAGAAAATTGCAAAGAATTCGAAGAAACCAAGAACCCCTTTCTGCCAGACCATCAATGTCGTGATGTCTCCAAACGGGCTGAAAGCCCCCCCGGCATTGGCTGCAATAACAATATTGATGCAGGCAATGGAAATAAACACAATATTGCCGGCACCTACGGCCATGACGACCGCGCACATCAGCAGGGCCGTGGTCAGATTATCTGCTATCGGGGAGATGAAAAACGCAAGAACACCGGTAATCCAGAAAACCTGACGGAAGCTGAAATTTTTGGCGACAAGCCAAGACCGCAGCGCTTCAAACACATTCCGTTCGGTCATCGCGTTAATAAAGGTCATGGCAACCAGAAGGAAGATGAACAGTTCAGCAAATTCCAGGAACACATGTCTAAAGGCACCCTCCAAGGCATGAGTGTCATAGCCTTCATTACCGACACCGATCGCGACTACGGCCCAGATCAGGCCGGCCGCAACCATGACAGGCTTTGATTTGGGCAGATGAATGAACTCCTCAGCCATGACCATCGAATACGCAATGACGAAGATGGCGATTGAAACAAGGCCGTAAATGGACCCTGTCATATTCAAGACCAAAGCCCCCTCTGCAGCCTGAGCTGCGGATGGGACAGCCAAAAGGGCCGCCAAAGATACAAGTGAAAAGAATGAAAAGAATTTGGACACATATGCCTCCCTAGTGAATTTCACAAATACTACCGATTCGACATTGGAAAGAACAGTGAAATCGGATGGAAAACGGGTGTTTCAGGGCGTTTTTAGCTGCGACAAAGTTTCCCCGATCTCAAAATGGAGAACCAGGTCCGCCTGACTGTCAAGCGGGGTCTCATCACGGTTCAAAATGACCAATTTTGCGCCGCCATGTTTGGCAATCAGCGGAAACTGATTGGCCGGCGAAACGACCAGTGACGAACCTATGGCAAAGAACAAGTCACACTTCTGGGTTGCTTCCAGCGCCAACCGCATGGGCATTTCCGGCATGGGTTGACCGAACGAAATCGTAGCAGATTTTATGTGCCCCCCGCATTGGTTGCAATCCGGGGCTTTTCCGGTTTCATTGAAACGGGTTTTCACCTCATCCAACGCATAGCGTGTATGACAGGACAGGCAAGCTGCATAGGTTCCGTTGCCGTGCAATTCAATCACCTTGTCGGCGGGCACACCCGAGTTTTGGTGCAGATTATCAATATTTTGGGTGATTACATGCGAAACTTTACCCGACAGGACAAGTTCAGCGATTTTCAGATGACCTGCATTGGGCTCCGGCACTCCGATTTCCGCATCAAGCATGATTTTGCGGCGCCATGTTTCGTCCCGCATTTCCTGGGAGGCCATAAAATCCCCGAAGTCAATCGGCGCATATCTTGACCATACTCCATTGGGGGTTCGAAAATCAGGCACACCCGACTCTGTGCTTATGCCGGCACCGGTAAATACCACAATATTTTGGCTCTGCTGCACAAGGTCATTAAATTTCTCAAGCATAAAGCTCAATTTCCTATTAAGATGGTATGTCTAAAACAATATCTGGATAACAGAATATAGAGGCTCCCATGACATTAACAAACAACACCGCAAAAACCCTCATTTTTCCCCTCCTTTTGATTTTAGGCCTCACGATTGGCGGAAACGCTCAGGCACAAATCGGCATCGCCTATTTCTCAGGCGGCTGCTTCTGGTGCACAGAACATGACTTTGAAAAGATTAACGGGGTCAAGGAAGTCATATCCGGATATATGGGTGGACATGTTGAAAACCCCACCTATGAGGCCGTTGCATCCGGCAGAACCGGGCATTATGAAGTCGTTCAAGTCATTTATGTCTCCGACATTGTCGGCTATCAAAACCTTTTATCCGCTTTCTGGCGCATGCATGATCCAAGCGACGGCGAAGGGTCGTTCTGTGACCGGGGTCAACAATACAGCACAGCCGCATTTTATGCTGATGACAACCAGAAAAAACTACTGATGGGCGCGATAGAGGCACTCAATGCCGCCGGTAAATTCAACCGCCCGGTGGCAACAAAGATACTTCCGCAAAGCGATTTCACTCCAGCCGAGGCCTATCATCAGGATTATGCCAGTCGTAACCCCGTCAGATACAGATATTACCGCCATCGGTGCGGGCGTGACCAGTTCATCAGCAAGACATGGGCGGGTGATGACAGACTTTATCAGTCAGAGCAGTAACCTGAGATTGAAGAGAAGTGAAATGGCACGCCCTAGGGGAATCGAACCCCTCTTTCCAGGTTGAAAACCTGGCGTCCTAACCGATAGACGAAGGGCGCACTGCATTTCCAAAAGTGGATATAGCCCAGCTTCTGCAACATTGCAAGCGGCAGAACTGAATTCTTAAGCCGGCGCGACATCTTGTATCATAAACTGCACATCACGGCGTCCGCGCCAGTCGTCCGCCCGCAGATTTCCGGCAATATGCAGGGGCGCTTGAGCCTTCAAAAGAAGGTTGCGAACTGCCTCATCGACTGAGGCAAAAGCGATTGCCTTGAGCTGCCGCCCGCCTTCAGAAGACAAAGTGCAGCGCACATGATTCTCTCCAACAATATCAGCCCGTACCACCCGTGCCCCTGGTATGACAAACCGCGGCTCCGGGCTGTCAGCTCCAAATGGGCCGACTTTCTGAAAACTGTCATAGAAATCACGTGTTGCTGCGTGAGTACTGATCGCTGCATCAAGAGAGTATGTTTCCGGCGCATCAAAACTCATCGCCCCCAACTCATCCGCCAAAAACTGCTCAAACGCATCAGTTTGACCTGGTTCAAGAGTGACCCCCGCCGCCATTGCATGACCGCCCCCGCCGGCAATGATGTTTTGGCGCACGGCCTTGGCAACCAGGCGCCCTGCATCGACGCCCGGAACGGACCGCGCCGAACCCTTCCCGTTGCCCTGCTCATCAAGTGAAATAACAAAGCTTGGTCGCCTGTATTTGTCTTTTAGCCGGCCCGCGACAATGCCGATAATACCCGGATGAAAGGCATGGTCCGACAAAACCAATGCCGGCGGCAAGGCGTTGCGCGACTCCATAAGCTGCGACACCTTCTCTTCAGCCCGTGCCAACGCCTGATCACCGATATCGCGGCGTTCACGGTTCAACTCCTCCATGCGCAGGGCCAGAGCCGCCGCCTCATCAAGATCCTGCGTGGTCAGCAGGCGGGCCCCCAAATCACTGGCGCCGACCCGGCCACCGGCATTGATGCGGGGCCCAAGTTTGAAGCCGCAGTCAAAAGCCATGGGAGTCCCCTCGAGCTTGGCCATATCCGCAAGGGCACGCAGACCGATATTGCGGCGCCCGCTCATGATTTTAAGCCCCTGGGTGACAAAAGCGCGATTTACACCGGTCAGCGGCACCACATCACACACTGTTCCCAGAGCCACCACATCCAGAAAATTGAGCAAATCAGGCTCCTGACAATCCCGGAAATAACCAATTTCCCGCAAGCGGCGATTTAAGGCGACCACGAGCATGAAGGTAACCCCGACAGCGGCAAGATAATCCAAGCCGCTCTCATCATCCGGCCGCTTGGGATTGACCAAAGCAAAGCAATTCGGCATTTCCGTCCCGGTCTGGTGATGGTCGGCGACAATCACCTCCATGCCAAGATTTTCAGCTGCATCGAGCGCCTCATGTGCCATGGTCCCGCAATCAACCGTGATGATAAGTTGCACACCCTCCTGATGAAGTGTTTCAAAAGCGCTTACATTAGGTCCATACCCCTCGCGCATACGGTCGGGAATATAAACCCGCAGATTTTTTCCCAATGCCTGAAAGTAATTGACCAAAAGGGCCGATGATGTCGCCCCGTCCACATCATAATCCCCGAAAACGGCAACCGTTTCCTCCGCCTGCAAAGCCTGACACAGACGCTGGGCGGCCTTTTCCATGTCTTTCAGCACATAAGGGTCCGGCATAAGAGAACTGAGCTTGGGCTCAAGGTAACCTGGCACCTCTTCCAGCGGGACATGGCGTGACGCAACGAGCCGCGCCACTGCCTCCGGCAAGCCGTATCTTTGGGCAATCGCCATAGACAGGCGCTCATCGGTCTGACGCATAACCCATTTGCGCGCAGCGGCTGACTTTTCAACACCGAGCACAACTGGTTGCGGACCATTCATGTAGATCAGTCCTTGTTGAATTTATCAGGATTGCTGTGACAGGTCTTGACCCAGCGAACAGTCCCGCTCGGTGCACGCAGAACCATCGTATCGGTCCAGATATTGCCGGCGTCATGGCTGACGCCCTTCACCAATGCCCCGTCCGTCACCCCGGTAATGGCAAGAATAACATCTCCGGTGACCATTTCCGACAGGTCATATTTCCTGTCAAAATCCGTAACCCCCATTTTCAGGGCACGTTGTTTCTGCTCTTCACTGTCGGTTACAAGCCTGGCCTGCATCTGGCCGCCCACTGCGGTCAGGGCTGCGGCGGCCAAAACCCCTTCGGGCGCACCACCGGTTCCGATATACATATCAATGCCAGTATCCGGATTGGTCGTGTGCATGATGCCTGCGACATCGCCGTCGCTGATCATGGTCACTCGTGCCCCGGCGGCCCGAATATCCGAAACAATCCCGTCATGGCGCGGCCGATCAAGCACGCAGACCGTAATCTGCGAAACCGGGACACCCTTCGCCTTCGCAAGCGCTTTCACATTGTCCCCCGGTGCCGCATCCAGGTCAATCAAACCGGCAGGATAGCCGCCACCAATGGCGATTTTCTGCATATAGGTATCGGGGGCATTGAGCATCGCACCGCGCTCCGACACGGCAATGACCGCCAAAGCATTATTCATGCCCTTGGCCGTCAAAGTCGTGCCTTCCAAAGGGTCCAAGGCGATGTCAACGGCAGGTCCCTTTCCGGTTCCGACCTTCTCGCCGATGTAAAGCATAGGCGCCTCGTCGCGCTCCCCCTCACCGATAACTACTTCACCGTCAATATCAAGCGCATTCAACTCCCGACGCATGGCGTCAACAGCCGCTTGGTCTGCAGCTTTTTCATCGCCACGCCCAACCCAGGGTGCACAGGCGACTGCCGCACGCTCGGTGACACGGACAATTTCAAGAACGAGGCTGCGTTCGATTTTATCACTCATATCAAATTCCTATGGTCGGGCGGGTCTGGTGGCCAAAACCGGCATGATGCTGACTTCATCGGAAATCACATCACTGGTCTTCAAGGCATCAAGTGCCTGATAAATGTTATCAGACCCGACAGTGTGGGTAATAAATATCACGGGACGGACTGAGTCGCCATTATCCGGTCCTTTTTGAACCACTTCTTCAATGGAAACCCCGTGTTCAGCCAGAATTGAGGTCACTTTTGCCATGCTGCCGGTCCGGTCAACCAGCGCGAGGCGCAGATACCAGGGACAGGCGGGAAGACCGGCGTTGCCGGTGATTGTGCCGAGCTCGCCTACGCGACGGGCAAAAACCTGCTGGCTGTTACCGCAAACAATATCATTAAGGTCAGACAAAACTGATGAGGCTGTCGCAGCACCGCCGGCTCCCGGCCCCTGTAACATGACGCTGTCAATCATGTCTCCCTCAATCTGGACCGCATTGGTGACGCCTTCAATATGCGCCAAAGCCTGGTCATTCGGGACAAGGCACGGGCCGACCCATTGCAAAATCCCGTCATCAGTTTGCGCACAGATGGCGACAAGACGGATGACGCTGTTGAAATGACTTGCATAGAGCAAGTCCTTGTCACTGACCGCGGTAATCCCCTGAATGTCCATTACGTCAAAGTTTGGCCGAACACCGAACCCCAAAGCCGCCAGAATTGCCAGTTTTTGGGCCGCATCAACGCCATCAATATCAAACCCCGGATCAGCCTCGGCATATCCCAAATCCTGGGCGATCTTGAGGGTTTCATCAAATCCTGCGCCTTTGTTTTTCATTTCTGAAAGGATAAAATTGCAGGTACCGTTCAAAATACCCTTAATGCTGGTGATCCGGTTCCATTTTAACGCCTCACGGACAACTTTAATCACCGGAATACCTCCGGCAACCGCCGCCTCATAAGCCAAAACCACATTTTTTGCTTCCGCAGTCTCGGCAAGCTCGAACCCATATGTCGCCATCAGCGCCTTGTTGGCGGTAACAACATGCTTGCCATTGGCAATGGATGCCGTCACAAGATCACGTGCGACCCCCTCGGCACCGCCAATCAGTTCAACTACAATGTCAACATTATCTGCGACGGTCAGGCCCAACGCGTCATCATACCAGTCAAGACCGTCACAGCTGAACCCACGGTCTTTGGAACGGTCACGGGCGCTTACAGCCGTCAGTTCCAATCCGTTATTCGGCTCAGAAAGCAGACGCGCCGCCAATGTCGCGCCAACTGTTCCCAAACCTGCAATGCCGACTTTCAGTTTTGCGGACATAGTGAAACCACTCAGAAAAGCTTTTTGATGTTGCGGGCCGCCTGCCGGATGCGCTGTTCATTTTCCACCAGCGCAATGCGGACATGATCATCCCCGAACTCTCCAAAACCAATGCCCGGAGAGACGGCAACGCCGGCCTCCGTCAGAACCAGCTTTGAAAACTCCAAAGACCCAAGATGTCTGTATTTTTCAGGTATTGGCGCCCAGGCGAACATGGTCGCCGGCGGCGGCGGCACATCCCAGCCGGACCTGGAAAATGCGTCCACCAGGACGTCCCGGCGTTTTTTATACACTTGCCGGATATCTTCGATGATGCTTTCCGGGCTGTCCAGAGCGGTCGCGGCCGCCACCTGTATCGGCGTGAAAGCACCATAGTCAAGATAGGACTTGATGCGGGTCAAGGCACCGATAAGGCGTTCATTGCCGACTGCAAACCCCATCCGCCAGCCCGGCATAGAAAAGGTTTTCGAAAGTGAGGTAAACTCAACACTGATGTCCTTGGCTCCGTCCACTTCCAGAATTGAGGGCGGCGGCGTGTTTTCATCAAAGTAAATTTCGGCGTAAGCCAAGTCTGACAGAATAAGGAAGTCGTGCTTTTTGGCATAGCGCACAACTTCTTTATAAAACGCAAGATCTTTGACCTCAGCGGTCGGGTTGCCGGGATAATTCAAAACCAGGGCTTTGGGCTTGGGCACACAGCCGCGTACATTCTGGTCCAGCACCTCAAAAAAATCGGCACCGGGCGATAAGGGCAAATGCTGGATGGTCGCTCCCGAAATGATGAACCCGAAAGCATGAATGGGATAGGTCGGGTTCGGCACCAAAATCACATCACCCGGCGACACCATGGCCTGGGCCATATTCGCAAAGCCCTCTTTGGAGCCAAGTGTGGCGATGATTTCGGTATCAGGGTTCAGCTTGACTCCAAATCGGCGCTCGTAATAACGCGCCTGCGCCTGACGCAATCCTGGAATACCTTTCGAGGCGGAGTAGCGATGAGTTTTCGGGTTGCTGACGGT
This sequence comes from Parvibaculales bacterium, assembly GCA_049889415.1. Classification (GTDB taxonomy): domain Bacteria; phylum Pseudomonadota; class Alphaproteobacteria; order RS24; family RS24; genus JAYQKL01. The sequence goes on from JBMHDL010000003.1 coordinate 341,047, forward strand.
TTCAACCAACTTGTCGATAATATGCTGCGGAGTGGGCAGGTCCGGGTTGCCCATGCCAAAATCAATGATATCCGCACCATTGGCACGGGCTTCATATTTCAGTTTGTTTACCCCTTCAAAAACATAGGGGGGCAATCTTTGTATTCGTTGAAATTCTTCCTGTGCCATCGGCTTCAACTCTTCAAATCATGTTTTGCGCATTTCTACACATCAATTACGGCAAGCATGAGGCATTGCCAAGTTTTTTAATGCTTTTTGCCTAAAAGTTTCCCGAAAGTCCGCGGAAAACACTTTTTTTCGGTTGATCGCCGCCCTCGCGGGTCTCCGGGGCGGTTGATGTCGCGCCGGCCTTCTCCCCAGCCTCGTCCGTCTCTGCCTGCCCGGATGGCGGCGGGTTGTCCGGCAAATGCACCTTGCCACCGCCCCGCAAGGGCTGATCGGCATAATTCTGGTTGGCCCTGTCTCCGCCAAGCTCCTCAAAAACGTTGGAGAGCGGGTCCTTTTGCACCCTGCCGTCAACTTCAGTGACAGCAACTTCAGGAAGGTCCGTCTTCAAGCCCTCGCCGGCCTCCTGTTTGGCCTTTGAGAATGCTTCACCGTAAAGAATTTCCGGTTTGGCCCAATCCGGCAACGTAGTGCATGCCCCCAAGCCAATCATGAGAACACAGGCACAACACAGCTTCAGACCGGCATGCATTATGGATAGAGCGGCTGCTGTTGCAAACCGTCCGTTTCATCAAAACCGAACATGATGTTCAAATTTTGCACTGCTTGCCCGCTTGACCCCTTGACCAGATTGTCCAAAGTCGAAACCAAAATCACCCGGCCCGGCAACCGGTCCTCAAAAACCGCAAGGTTGCAGTAATTCGATCCCCTGACCTGCCGCGTCGACGGGGTTTCACCTGACGGCAATACATTGATGAAAGGTTCAGTCGCATAGTCATCAAGCAAAGCTTTACGCAGCGCATCAGCATCCGCCCCGTTAGTTTTGGCATAGACTGTCAGCAACTCCCCACGATTCATCGGCACAAGATGCGGCGTAAAATTGACCATAACATCCGTTCCGGCACTCAGACCGAGCTCTTGTTCAATTTCAGGTGCATGGCGATGACTGCCGACACCGTAAGGGCTTAACCCTTCCGCCACCTCACAGAAAAGATTGCTCTCCTTCACACTGCGCCCCGCACCCGTTACCCCGGACTTGGCGTCAATGATCAAATCCTCAACCGATATCAGGCCACCTTTGACCAGTGGTAGAAGCAGGGTCAAGGCCGCGGTCGGATAGCAGCCCGGACAGGCGACCAGCCTGGCTTTTTGAATATCTGCACGATAGTGCTCGGACAGGCCGTAAACCGCCTGACCAAGAAGGTCTTCAGCCTCATGCGTCCGGCCATACCAATCCGCATAGATCTGCGCATCTTTCAACCTGAAATCTGCAGACATATCAATAACTTTTACACGCTCCGGGATGTTCTGGATGACATCCTGTGCGGTCCCATGCGGCAGGCCGCAAAGGGCAGCGTCAATGCTGCTCCAGTCCACGGTCTCCACCTTCTGCAGCACCGGCAAATCAAGCGCACCAAATTGCGGAAAAACCTCTGACAAAGCTCTCCCGGCATGCGCATTAGCTGTCAAAGCCTTGATTTCAACATGCGGGTGCGTCGCCAGCAGACGAATGGCGTCGGCGCCGGTGTAACCGGAAGCCCCAATAATCGCGACAGCTATTTTATCCGACATGTTCGTCTCCTCACCCTAAGCTTCAGGGTCATAATTCATAGCCATAAACTCTGCTTCCGCGCAGACTTTATCGCCGACACGGGCAATTCCCTTATATTTCCAGACAGCCCCTTTGCTCTTCAGCTTCAGAACCTCAATTTTCAACACATCCCCGGGCATCACCGCATTACGGAACCGACATTTGTCAACCGCCATAAAATAAACGACCTTACGCTCGACCTCATCTTTTCGGTTATGCACAACCAACGCTGCCGCGGTCTGCGCCATCGCCTCAACAATCAGCACACCGGGCATAACCGGCCAGTCCGGAAAGTGCCCCTGGACCCACTGCTCATTTGCGGAAACATTTTTGACACCGACAGCGCGTTCCTCACCGTCCATTTCCTCAATCCGGTCGATCATCAAAAACGGGAACCGGTGCGGCAGCAAGTCAAGGATTTCCTGAATGCCAACGGATGTTCCATTAATCATTTCATTTTGTGTCTCGGTCATTTTCATACCCATCACTGCGACTCAAAAAAAAGGAGCCTCTCGGCCCCTTTTTAACCCAAATCGGGAAGAAGCCCTAGCGTTTAGAGAACTGGAAGCTACGACGTGCTTTGGCACGACCATACTTCTTACGCTCGACGACACGGCTGTCACGCGTCAGGAACCCGCCGGACTTCAGAACCCCACGCAATTCGGGTTCATAATAGGTCAAGGCCTTTGAAATGCCGTGACGCACAGCACCGGCCTGACCAGACAGGCCACCGCCGCTGACTGTGGCAATGACGTCATAAGAGTCCGGCCGGCCGGCAGCAACCAAAGGCTGGCGCAGGATCATGCGCAGAACCGGACGGGCGAAAAAGCGCTCTTCTTCACGGCCGTTTACAGTAATCTTGCCGTTTCCGGGCTTGATCCAGACACGGGCAATGGCGTTTTTCCGTTTGCCGGTCGCATAAGCGCGTCCGTGCTCGTCAATTTGGGGTTCTGCCGGGGTGGCCGGTGCAACCTCTTCCACGACAGGAGTTTCCGGCACGTCAGCAGCAATGGCTTCATCAAGGTTTTCTAGAGTTGTTTCAGTGCTCATCCTTAAGCCCTCACATTCTTGGAATTCATGGTTGCAACGTCAAGCGGTTCCGGTTTTTGCGCCTCATGGGGATGCTCGGCCCCGGAGTAAACATGCAGGTTTGAAAGTTGTTTACGGGTCAAAGGGCCGCCCGGCATCATGCGCTTAACAGCCAGTTCGACCACACGCTCCGGGAAACGGCCTTCAAGAACCTTTTCAGGTGTCGTACTTTTGATCCCGCCAGGATATCCAGTATGACGATAATACACCTTATCGCTGGCCTTCTTACCTGTGAACTTCACCTTATCGGCATTAATGACGATAATATTGTCACCCATATCCATATGGGGTGTGAAGCTCGGCAAATGTTTGCCGCGTAGACGTGCCGCTATAATTGAAGCAAGGCGACCGACGACAAGGTTCTCAGCGTCAATTAACACCCACTTTTTCTCAATATCAGACGGTTTTGCAGAGTAAGTTTTCATCACAAATCCATTCCATTCGTTTCCATTGGCCGTGTTTTAAGGGAGAGACCACAAGATGTCAACAAACTTAAAACTCAAATATATTAATATATTCAATGTCTTAAAAAATAGGTAGTATGATACCTTGCAATAAGCGGCTCTGAAAGCTTACTGATTTGGGAAACGCAGCAAATGAAGATGAATAATACCCAGCGCCAGAACCGCCACAGCCCCAAGCTGATGCACCGCTCCCCAAAACATAGGCACGGCTAACATCAAGGCGGTAATCCCCAAAACAGCCTGCCCGGAAACGGCTGCCGCCAACAGGCGAGCGGTCGGTAAGGTCGGGGCGCTGGTTTTATGTTGGCGGTACAGATGGACGAAAACCAATATCAACAGCACATACGCTCCAAGCCTGTGATCAAATTGGACGGTCAGATAGTTTTCGAAGAAATTTTTTGAGACCGGCTCCATTTCCAGCAGTCCCGGAGGGATTAAGTCCCCATCCATAAACGGCCAGTCCGTGTAAGTTTTGCCGGCATCCAAACCTGCTACCAAAGCCCCCATCATGGATTGAAGAAATGTCAAAAACACGATGATACCGGCAAAAGCGACCGTACCGTTGGACTGCTGGGGTAACTCCATGCCCCGCCACAATCGCAGGGCCAGCCAAAAGGCGAAGGTGAAAATGATCAGCGCTAACCCCAAATGCATGGCCAGACGGTACTGACTGACATCAACCCTGTCGGTCAGGCCACTTTGCACCATATACCACCCCATGAACCCCTGCAGCCCGCCAAGGGCAAAGAGGGCCAGCAACGGGGTCATCAGGTTTTTCGGGATCTCACGCCGGAGGGCGAACCAGACAAAAGGAATGAAAAACACCAGCCCAATCACGCGCCCCAGTTGCCGATGTCCCCATTCCCACCAAAAAATAAATTTGAACTCTTCCAATGTGTAATCGCTGTTGACCAGTTGAAACTCGGGAATGGTCTTGTATTTGGTGAACGCGACATCCCAGTCCTGCGCCGTCAAAGGAGGTATAGCTCCGGTAATCGGCTTCCATTCCGTTATCGACAGACCCGAGTCAGTCAGACGGGTCAAGCCGCCAACCAGAACCATCAGCGCGACAAAAACGCAGACGGTAAACAGCCAAATGCTGATATTTTTGTGCTGGTTGAGAATGGCTTCATTCATGTTAATTTTCCCTATGACGTGAACCTAAGCTCTCCCACAAGGGTTGCAAGGTACAAAAAGCCGCAGTTAATGCCCAAAGCTGCGCCACTTCAGCGCAGGCAAGTCGTGACCACGGTTTTGGCTAGGAAAGCGACCAAAAAGACAATATGTTTTCGGAAAGGAGATGCTCATGCAAAACCGTCCAATTCTGCCCATACGGGTTCGTAAATTCATCGGAATGCTTTTGATCGTCGCTCTGGTGTTCTTTTACGCGATAATCGTTGCCGCTTTGGGCGCGAGCACGTGGATGCCATCCAACAAATTTGTGGAATTTGTGTTTTACCTGGTCGCCGGTATGGGCTGGGCTGTTCCGGCGGCTGTCATCATCTGGTGGATGCAGCGACCCGACGCTACAGACATGACCGAGTGAGTTCAGTCTATGCTGCCGAATTGAATAATGTTCAAAATACCGAACACAACAATGAAAACGACAATTGGCAGGATGGACGTCATTTTTTTCCTCATCTTATCTGACCCTTACGGGCTTTAAATGGTCGGAGCGGCGGGATTTGAACCCACGACCCCTTGTCCCCCAGACAAGTGCGCTACCGGGCTGCGCTACGCTCCGACTTGCTTCTATCTAGGCTCTTTGCAAAGACAACGCAAGCCTAATCCTCCTGCTGAGGCGGTGCTTTTGCGGCCTCAGACAGGCCGGCCCTGATTTTGTATAATTTTGCACGCAGGTCACCAAGCGCGGGACCTTGCGCCCGGTCGGACATCTTGCCCGCACCGATGGTTTCGGATGCGGCAATCGTCACTTCGCCTTTGCGGAACACATCGACCCCCTGCTCACGCAAGACTTTTTGCACCCCTTTAATGGTCATGCCTTCATCATGAAGAAGTCTTTTGATGTTGGTGATTAACGAAACATCTTCCGGACGGTAAAGCCTGCGTCCCCGCGCCTTCTTGATGGGCTGTATCTGACGGAATTTTGTTTCCCAAAACCGCAGGACATGCGGCTCTACCTGCATAAGTGCTGCGACTTCACTGATGGTTCTGAATGCGGCCTCGGATTTGGTCACGGCGTGGTTCAACCCTTGCCGTTAATCCGGTCTTTCAGCACATGACTGGCACGAAAGCTTAAAACACGCCGGGGTGTGATCGGCACTTCCTCGCCGGTTTTTGGATTGCGGCCAATGCGCCCGTTTTTATGACGCACTGAAAAGGTGCCAAAAGAGGACAGCTTGACATCATCACCATCTACAAGAGCATCTGAAATTTCATCCAGAACGGCTTCAACAATATCCGAAGACTCCAACCGGCTCAAACCGATTTCATTATATATGGCTTCACAAAGATTTGCTCTGGTCAAAGTTTTGTTACTCATGTCGCCTCCAATACACAACAGTTAAGCATAGGCCAAGGCGAGAAGACAATGCTCTTTTTTTGGTTTTTTTTACCAAAAATTAAAGCCTTATAAGGTTCCCGCCCCAACTGAAACCCGCTCCCATGGCTTCGAACATCACCAAATCACCGGGCTTGATCCGCCCGTCAGCACGGGCCTGGCAAAACGCCAGAGGAACGGAGGCCGCGGATGTGTTGGCGTGCCGGTCAACCGTTACAATCACCTTATTTTCATCCAGTCCTATTTTTTGACCAACTGAACCGATGATGCGCTTATTGGCCTGATGGGGGACAAACCAGTCAATCGCCTCCAGCGGAAATCCGGTCTGATCCAACAGGGTCAAAATGGCATCAGAGATGTTGTTCACGGCATGACGGAAAACCTCTTTTCCGTTCATCGCGATAAACCCTGCCTGTTGATTGACTGAAGGCCCGCCGGTGACATAAAGGCTTTGTGTATGCGTACCGTCATTGCGCAGATAATTGCCAAGCACCGTCGGACCATCAGGATTGTCGGAAGTCTCAGCCTGCAGCACAACGGCACCGGCCCCATCTCCGAACAAAACGCACGTGTTGCGGTCCGTCCAGTCAAGAATACGCGACATGGTTTCCGCGCCAATGAGCAAAGTCGTTTGGGACATGCCGTTTTTGATCATACTGTCGGCAACCGCCATGCCATAAATGAAACCCGAGCAAACCGCCTGAACATCAAAAGCGGAACCAGTGGCGCCGAGTTTCTTTTGGACATAACTCGCCGTTGAAGGAAAAGTCATGTCCGGCGTCGTAGTCGCCACAATAATCTGGTCAACTTGACTGATGCTGACTCCGGCATCCTTCAAGGCCTGTTTTGCGGCGGCCACGGCAAGATCGGATGTATATTCGCCCTCTGCCGCAATATGGCGTTGTTGAATGCCGGTCCGACTCAAAATCCAGTCATCGGATGTATCAACCATTTTAGACAGTTCGGTATTGGTCAGAATTTTTTCGGGGAGATAGTGGCCCGCCCCTCTAAGGACAGAACGGATGGTCATTTCAGAAACATTAAACCCTCAGGCTTCCTCTTTTGTTTTTTTGTTTTCAATTTCAGTGTTGTCAAAATAGGCCAGTTCCTCAGCGATCCGGTCTGACATTTTCGCCCCGGCAACTTCCATTGCCAACTCGACCGCAGAGGCATAACCGATATCATCGGCCCCACCGTGACTTTTGACGACAACACCATTCAATCCGAGAAACATTCCCCCATTCATGTTGTTCGGATCCATACGTTTTTTTAGGGCGCGAAAAGCGCTTTGGGCGAATATGAAGCCGATCTTTGTCCAAAGTGAACTGGCCATGGCTAACTTCAAATATGTCGAAATCTGATGGGCTGTCCCCTCGGCTGTTTTCAGGGCCACATTACCGGTAAATCCGTCCGTGACCACGACATCGGCCTCACCCTGACCAATGCCGCTACCCTCGATAAAGCCTTTGAAATTCAACGGCGACCGGCTGAGCAATTCAGAGGCAAGTTTGACCTCATCGGTTCCCTTGACATCCTCTTCGCCGATATTCAACAGGCTGATGCGCGGATTTTCCAACCCGAAAATAATCCGCGCATAGGCATCCCCCATAACCGCGAATTGCAAATATTGCTGTGCGTCGCCGGCGACCGTCGCTCCAACATCCAGAACCACGGCCTCTCCGCGCAAGGTTGGCCACAGGGCAGCAATCGCCGGGCGCTCAATGCCCGGCAGGGTTTTCAAAATAACCTTGCTCATCGCCATCAATGCACCGGTATTGCCTGCTGAAACCACGGCATCCGCCTCACCGTTTTTGACAGCGTCAATCGCCAGCCACATGCTGCTGGTTTTGCGCCCCTGCCGAAGTGCCTGGCTTGGCTTGGCGTCCATCGGAATCGAGACATCCGTATGCCGGATTTCACTGACCAGAGACAATTGCGGCTGACCGGCCACAATCGGGGTCAGAACGTCCTCATCACCAAAAATAATAAAACTGGCATCAGGACGATGTGACAAGGCGATTTCGACACCTTCAATCACCGTTTCCGGTCCTTTGTCACCGCCCATTCCGTCAATGGCTATTGTTACGTGTTTGACCAAGGGTCTCCCTTTCCTTGCCGGGAGCATACTACAGGTTTGTTCTGTTTCAAGTAGAAGTTCTGCCGCAAAACCGGGCTTAACTGTCGTATAAGTCTTTTAAAGCCTGAAATGGATTGTCTTTTTCCTCAACGGGTGCGTCCGCAGCCTTGCCCTGAAATTGGAATTCCGCATCAGGTTTTCTTGGATGCGGGTCTATCCCAAGGGCCAAAACCTGCACCGCCAACTCACCAATATCCGCAATGCCGTCAGTCATGGCCTCCGGCACATCCGCATCCGGATCATCCGAGTCGTGAATCATGCGCGCCGGAAGGAACAATGTATTGAAGTTTTCCTCCAACTGCTGGTCAAAAACCTCGAGTGTCACCACACATGTCTGACGGAGGGTGGCGGATACCTTGCCCTGCGCCTGAATTCCCTTTTTGCGCCATGATGAAAGTTCAGCCTCCACGTGAAACCGCAACACGGCTTCCAGCCTGTAACGTGCCGCCAATGCCGTCAATTCCTCTTGTATGGCGGTCTCATCAAAACGCATGCCGTTTTGAGGAATTTTTTTGAGTTCCACCTCGCGGGAAAATTCAGGCTTCGTCATTTCTGCCATCCAAAACCGGAAAACGGATCACCGCCCAAAACCGTATCACAGCTTTGAGCTGAAAGATAAACATCAAGCGCACGGGCATACTCTGCCATTTTGGGCTTGAGTATTTCAGAACCGTCCGGATACAGATTACGCTCCAGGGTGACGTGCAGAGCCGCCGCTTCTTTCGCGACAAAGGCCGTATCATAGGCATGGACGCGGCCATAAAAGGCCTCTGCCATTTTTTTGACCTTTTTGCCGACCCCCAAATCACCGACACCCATTTCACGCATGGCCTGGTCCATGTCCCGAAAAAACAGGTCAAACAGAACCTGGCCGGCGCCATGACGCCCCTGCCCTTCAGCCTTCAGACGTTTGAGCACCAGATAAACGTGCAAAACCATCATATCGAAGCGGCCATCAAAACTGTCAGGCGCCATCCCTGCCCCATAGAGCGCTGGTGTCCGCGCCTGCTTCACAATCGCCGTATAGGTTGGCAGATAGGTCTCATAAGCCTCGTTACGGCCAAGTTGAAAAAAATTCAGAAGCTTTTTGATGATGCTCATGTCTGTCCGCAAAAAAAATTAATGACCGGGTCTCTACACTTGCAATTCTGGTCGATAACCCTGTATCAATATAGTCAATTCGCGTTACTCTATACGACATTTACTGATCAGAAACAAAACCTCATGAAAAAATTTATGCAAAAAAACAAATCAGGCATCGTGCTCGTCGGTATCTGTGCCGCCGCACTTTCCGCCTGCGCCCCTGTCGTCCATAATCGCGGCTATGTTTTTGTCCAGCAAAGCCTTGATCAGGTGACGGTCGGGCAGACCGGCAAAGAGGATGTCAGGGCGATTATGGGCTCACCCTCCACAGTGGCGACAGTTGATGCCTCTGCGTTCTATTACATTTCCAGCCGGGAAGAGACTTATCTATATCGCGCACCGGTTGAAACCGAACGCAGGATTGTCGCCATTTATTTTGATGACAAGGATGTTGTTGCGCAGATCGCACAATATGGGCTTGAAGATGGGAATGTTGTTGATTACGTCAAACGCGAAACGGTAACCCGTGGCAAGGAATTGTCCCTGCTCGGCCAGCTCTTCGGAAATATCGGCCGGTTCAGCTCAAGCTCGGGAAGCAGCATTCCCGGCAGTCAGAACTAAATCGGACTCCGGAAAAAGACACAAAAAAAGCCCCGATGCAATGCATTGGGGCTTTCTTCATTTATGGACCGGTGTCAATGCGCCAAAATGGCGAGGAACAACAGAGCCACAATATTTGTGATTTTGATCATCGGGTTCACGGCCGGACCGGCAGTGTCCTTGTAAGGATCCCCAACAGTGTCACCTGTCACAGCGGCTTTGTGGGCTTCTGAGCCTTTGCCGCCATGATTGCCGTCTTCAATGTACTTTTTGGCGTTGTCCCAGGCTCCGCCGCCGGCTGTCATGGACAGAGCCACAAACAGGCCAGTGACAATCACACCCAGCAACATTGCCCCCAGCGCCGAAAAGGCGGCGGAACGGTCGGCAACGGCCTCAACAACATAATACAGCACAATCGGTGACAGGACCGGCAACATTGACGGGATGACCATCTCCTTGATGGCGGCGCGGGTCAAAAGGTCAACAGCGGCCTCATAATCAGGCTTTTCCGTGCCTTTCATGATACCCGGTTTCTCTTTGAACTGACGACGGACCTCCTCAACAATCGCACCACCTGCACGGCCAACCGCCATCATACCCATCGCACCAAACAGATACGGCAGCAGACCACCAACAAACAGACCGGCGACCACATATGGGTTGGACAGGGAGAAGTCAACGCTGACACCGGCAAAATAACCATAAGTGTCCGGGTTGCTGGTGAAGTATTTCAGGTCTTCCGTATAAGCCGCAAACAGTACCAACGCACCAAGCCCGGCAGAACCGATGGCATAACCTTTGGTCACAGCCTTGGTGGTGTTACCGACAGCGTCCAATGCATCGGTTGTGTTGCGGACCTCTTCAGGCAGTTCCGCCATTTCGGCGATACCACCGGCATTGTCCGTCACTGGACCAAAGGCGTCCAAAGCCACAACCATGCCGGCCAGAGCCAACATGGTGGACACGGCAATGGCGATGCCAAACAGACCGGCAAGGTTGAAGGTCACCAAAATACCGGCAACAATAACCACGGCCGGCAGAGCGGTCGCTTCCATTGAAACGGCAAGCCCCTGAATGACATTCGTGCCGTGACCGGTTTCGGAAGCCGCAGCGACTGACTTGACCGGCCGGTAATTGACGCCGGTGTAGTATTCCGTAATCCAGATAATCAGGCCCGTAATAACCAGACCAAGGACGCCGCAAATGTAGAGATCAAGTCCCTTGAAGGACAGGTCTTCACCAACCGTGCGCACAACATCCAGACCGATCATGTTGTCCGTTACAAAATACAGTGCCGCAAGCGACAAAATAGCGGAGGCGATAAAGCCTTTGTACAACGCGCCCATGATAGAGTTGTTGGACCCAAGACGCACAAAGAAGGTGCCGATGATTGAGGTCACGATGCACGTGGCGCCAATGGCCAGCGGATACAGCATCAGTTCAACACTGCCCTGGAAGAAAATGGCCGCCAGAACCATAGTCGCGACAATCGTCACGGCATATGTCTCAAAAAGGTCAGCCGCCATACCGGCACAGTCACCGACATTATCACCTACATTGTCGGCAATGGTGGCCGGGTTGCGCGGATCATCTTCCGGAATACCCGCCTCAACCTTACCAACAAGGTCGCCGCCGACATCAGCACCTTTGGTAAAAATGCCGCCACCAAGACGGGCGAAAATGGAAATCAGGGACGCACCGAAGCCGAGTGCAACCAGAGCATCAATGACTTCGCGCGAGGATGCCGACAGACCAAGCGGGCCAGTCAGAATGTGGAAATAAACGGCGACGGACAGCAGCGCAAGACCAGCCACCAACATGCCTGTGACGGCACCGGAGCGGAACGCGATGGACAGTCCACCGGCAAGACTTTCGCTGGCTGCTTGGGTTGTGCGCACATTGGCGCGCACTGACACCAGCATGCCGACATAGCCGGCGACACCAGACAAAGCCGCACCAATGACAAAACCCGCTGAGACTTTCACGCCCAGCAGGTAAGCCACGATAACGGCAATTACGACACCCACAATACCGATGGTTCGATATTGACGGTTAAGATAGGCGCTTGCACCAGATTGGATCGCAGACGCAATTTCCTGCATTTTTTCATTGCCGGCACTTGCGGCAAGAATGCTTTGAATGGCCCAAAGACCATAAACAATGGCAAGGACCCCTGCGCCGATAATCAGCATCATAGCTGTGCTCATGAGTGAATTCCTTTTATGAGTTATTTAAAGAACAGACGGAAAAAACATCCCTCTCACTAATCTCGCCGAAAGTGCCAAATATTGCCGAGAAACGCAACTTTTTCTTGCAAAAAAAGCTGATCAATAATGTGACCAGCCTTTTTGTTCAACGGCTATCGGTGCAGCGGATTGATCAACCACCCCCACAGGATTAGAAATGATGCTGCCGACTCTGCTCAATTTGTGGTCATGTTGGTGCAAAATGTCCGAAACGACCTGCCTGTCAGACTGTTTTGCCGTAAAAACAAGCTGATAATCATCTCCACAGGTCAATTGAAAAACCCTGTCTCCAGCTGGGTCCGCCAACGGCACATCCGTCAGTAAAATTTGAGCTCCACAGGCTGAAGCTACACAGATATGATTTAGATCAGCCAGAAACCCGTCTGATATATCGGCACAGGCCGTTATCACAGGTGCCAAAGCCAAACCTAACTCAATCAACGGCTCCGGAGTCAGATAATGTCCGGAAAAAACCGTCTCCCGGCCCGCTTTGGCATCCACCAGCCCCAAACCGCCGGCCCCCATATCGCCGGTGACATAGATGTCGTCACCAGGGCTGGCACCTGATCTTTTGACCATTTGCCCTTGAGCGACCAAGCCAATAGCCGTCAGGCTGAAAACACCCGCATTGGGATGTGTTACACTGTCTCCGCCAAGCAGAGAACAGTTAAAACGCTCCAAATACCGCCCCAAACCTCCGGCAAAAGCCGCCACCCAATCCTCGCTTGGTGCCGGCGGGGCAAAATTGAGCAGGCAGCCCAAAGGCGCGGCCCCCTTTGCAGCCAAATCAGACAGGGTAACCGCGACCAGCTTGGCCGCAATATCCTGCGGCGCGGTACCGGACAGATAATGCACCCCTTCAACCAGCGTATCCGTCGTGATCACCAGGTCTTTTCCCGGTGGAGGAGACAGGCAGGCCGCATCGTCCAGAAGCCCCAGCCCGGAGGACATATCCGACAAGGGGGCGAAGTATTTTGCTATGTAATCAAATTCCTTCATGCCGTCCCTCACCCTATGATTACAAGAGCGGATCTTCGGTCTTCTCGCCGTGGAGCTTATCCAAAAGGGCATTTGCCATGCCCGCCTCCGGCCCATCAAAAAAAGCGTGCGCCATATCCGTATATTGGGAAACGACCACTTTCGGCGGCACGTCGTCACGACAAAGGATTTCATATGCACCGGCGCGCATCAAGGCCCGTAACGTGCTGTCCAAACGCGACAGTTTCCAGTCTTCTCGCAAAGCCGAGTCAATACGCCGGTCTATCAATCGTTGATGCTCGGTGACGCCGCGCAATATACATTCAAAAAACGCAATATCCGTATCCGGCAGTTCCATGTCCTCCAACGGCATATCCAGCCTATGGTTGACATATTCAGTTATGGTTTCCTCCAGCGCCGTACCGGCAATATCCATCTGATACAGCGCCTGCACCGCCCAAAGTCGAGCCGATGAGCGTCCATCGTGACCACCTTTATTTTTGCTCATGTGACAGCGCCTGACATTTGTTTGCGAATTTCAATCAGACGGAGGCAGGCCTTGGCCGCACCACCCCCCTTGTTTTTGTCTGACTTGTTACACCTGGCCCAGGCCTGATCATGGTTTTCGACCGTCTGGATGCCGTTACCAACTGCCAAACCTCGCTGTACGCCAAGATCCATGATGCCGCGAGCGCTTTCTGCACAGACCGTATCATAATGCGTGGTCTCACCGCGGATAACCACCCCCAGAGCCACATACCCCAGATATTCACGACCGCTTTCCGCTGCATAACCAATGGCTGTCGGAATTTCCAAAACCCCCGGCACATCCACCCGCTCATAGGCATATCCAGCCGCTTCAATGGCCTCAATCGCCCCGTCAACCAGCGCGTCGGTTAAATCCTTGTAAAAAGGTGCTTCCACTATCAAGATGGTTTTACTCATAGTTCGTCCTTATCACCAAAAATCGGCCGTTGTCCCGTCACTTCAATATCATATCCTTCCAACGCGACAATAGTTCTTGGCGTGTCAGACAATAATTCAATCTTTTTCAGGCCGAGATTGGAGATGATTTGGGCACCCACGCCATATTCGCGTAATTGGACGGAATTTCCGGCCTTCTCGTTTGGCTCCAACTGATCGCTGAACGGCGTTGGAGACGTATTGCGGATCAACACCAACACGCCACGCCCCTCATCGCCGATAATCTCAAACGACTTTCTCAGGGTCTGCGCCTTAGGTTCATTGCTGTTGAACAAATCGAGCAGGATATTTTCAGCATGCATCCGCACCAGTACGGGCGCGTCTCCGGAAATATCACCTTTGACAAACGCAATGTGCTCTTCATTCTCAACCTTGTTCTTGAAGACGATGCTGCGGAACCCCCCGCCATAAATCAGCTCGAGATCCTTTTCCTGTATGCGTTCAATCAATTCATCATTTTTGCGGCGATAGGCAATCAGGTCGGCAATGGTTCCAAGTTTGAGACCATGCAGTTGAGCGAATTTCACCAAATCAGGCAAGCGTGCCATTGTCCCGTCATCATTCATGATTTCACAGATAACACCTGCCGGGTAGAGCCCTGCAAGGCGCGACAGGTCAACCGCCGCCTCAGTATGGCCGGCACGCACCAACGTCCCGCCGTCACGTGCCACCAGCGGGAAAACATGCCCGGGAGAAACCAGATCAGTGGCGTTTTTGGACGGGTCAATCGCGACCGAAATGGTATGGGCACGGTCATGGGCGGAGATGCCTGTTGAAATGCCTTCGCGCGCCTCAACCGAAATGGTGAAAGCCGTCTGGTGACGCGACTGGTTTTTTGTAGACATGAACTCAAGCTCAAGTTTCTCTGCGCGCTCCTCATTCAGGGCCAGGCAGATCAAGCCACGCCCGTATTTGGCCATAAAATTGACCGCCTCAGGTGTCGCCATCTGCGCCGGAATAATCAGATCCCCCTCATTCTCCCGGTCCTCGGCATCCACCAGAACGATCATCTTGCCATTGCGGACATCCTCAATAATTTCTTCAATCGGAGATATGAATTGCGTGTATTCACTCATTGTTTCGCCTCAGCCATGTTTCAGGGTTTCCGCCAGCCGCGCAACATAGCGGGCCAGCACATCAATTTCGAGATTGATGGCGTCGCCAATTTGGGTAGCTCCCCAAGTGGTTACATTTTGGGTATGGGCAATCAGATTGACCCCGAATTGCGCGCCGTCAACCTCGTTTACGGTCAGGGATGTCCCATCAAGCGTCACTGATCCTTTGGATGCAATAAAACCGGCAAGGTCTGGCGGGGCGGCGAAAGTGAACCGTTTGCTGTCACCTTCACTTCGTATGTTTTCAACCGTTGCGATGCCGTCAACATGCCCGCTGACTATATGCCCGCCCAGCTCGTCACCCATCTGCAGGGCGCGCTCAAGGTTGAGCCGAGTGCCGACCCGCCAATGCTGCGCCGTAGTGACATCCAGGGTTTCCCTGGACGCCTCCACCCCGAACCAGTTCCCGTCATCATCGCGGCCTTTGTCAACCACCGTCAAACAGACCCCTGAATGCGCAATCGATGCGCCAATATCAATGTCTTCCACATTATAGGCAGTGGCGACCTGATAATAGGTATCGCCGCGTTGCTCCATATGCCGAATGGTCCCTATGTCCGTTACAATGCCGGTGAACATGCGCATCAGCTCCTGTGTAAAATTCTTAAACTGTCAGCGCCGCAAATTTCGGTGCTGATAAGGTTAAAACTGGAGGAGTTGGCATAATTATCAATGCCCATAAACTGCAAATCGCTTTGCTTTGGCGCATTATTGGCAGCCATCGGCAGCAATGGCAGATCGAAGGGGGCCACAAAGACCGCCAGCCTGTCCACCAGACCGGCAGACAAAAACGCCTTTGCGAGATGCGGCCCGCCCTCAAGCATCAGACGGGTCACTCCATCCGAGGCAAGTGCACAAAGCATGTCTGCCGGTGCCTGTTGTGACAGCAGACGCCAGCCACCGGGCAGGTCATTTTGTTGCAAGGTGCACGAGGCCACATAAGGCAGCGGGCTGTCAACGCTCATTCCAGGCAGGCGACAGGTCAGAGACGGAGCATCATGGCAAAAGGTTCCCGCGCCGACCAGAATGGCGTCATGCTCGGCTCGGATAAGATGCATACGACGTTGTGCCTGCACCGACGTAATGGCCGGATTTTCTCCAGTGGTGCGCCGCATCATGCCATTTCGGCTGACAGCGATTTTCAGCGTCACCATTGGGCGAGAATCGGTAATTTTAAGCATAAAACCCGCATTGAGTTCATGCGCCTCGGTTTCACAAACCCCGACTGTTACGTCAAGACCGGCAGCACGCATCATCTCCACTCCGCGCCCGCTGACCCGTGGGTCTGGATCTTGCACGGCCACCACAACCCGTGACACGGCGGCGTCAATCAACGCCTGGGCGCAAGGGCCGGTTTGCCCGTGATGGGCGCATGGCTCCAAAGTTACATAAGCGGTGGCACCATGAAGATTAGTAAGACCTGCAGGCTGCTCAGCCAAAGCCATGGCGATGGCGACAGTTTCCGCATGGGGCCGGCCGGCATTCCCGGTTCTGCCCTCACCAAGAACACATCCATCACGGACAATAAGACAGCCGACAGCAGGATTAGGCGCTACGCGCCCTAACCCTCTGCGGGCAAGCCGCAGGGCACGCTGCATGTAAATCTTGTCTTGAAGCTCTGTCATATTGCCCACGCCGGGGCAACGCCCGGTCTCTAATCGTCAAAATTTGCGCTGTCCGGCATTTCCCCTAGGAAGTTCTCAAAATCCTTGGCTTCACGGAAATCTCTGTAAACAGAGGCAAAACGAACATACCCGACCTGATCAAGGGCAAACAAGCCTTCCATGACCATCTCTCCGAGCATTTTGGCCGGTATTTCCGCTTCACCGAGGTTTTCCATCCGCCTGACAATACCACTGACCATACGCTCGACACGCTCTTGTTCAACCGGTCTTTTCCGCAGTGCGATTTGCACAGAGCGCATGAGCTTGTCGCGATCAAACGGAACTTTGCGGCCAGAGTTTTTGACGATAATCAGCTCGCGCAGCTGTATCCGTTCAAACGTCGTAAACCGTCCGCCACAATCGGTGCAATGGCGACGACGCCGAATGACGGTGCTGTCTTCGGTCGGACGACTGTCTTTGACCTGGGTTTCATTATTACCGCAATACGGACAACGCATGGTTCAACTCACTCAGCCATAAATCGGGAAACGCTGGCACAAAGCGACCACTTTGTCACGAACAGCGGCCTCATTTTCAGGCGACGCTTCGCCGCCATTGGCAGCCACACAGTCCAGAACTTCGGCAATCAGGTCACCGACCTGCTGGAATTCCACAACGCCAAACCCACGTGAGGTTGCGGCGGGCGTTCCAAGCCGCACACCGGAAGTGATCATCGGCTTTTCCGGGTCAAACGGCACACCATTTTTGTTGCAGGTGATGAAAGCGCGCTCCATCGCCTCTTCCGCCACCTTACCGGTCAAGCCTTTCGGGCGCAGATCGACCAGAACAAGGTGATTGTCCGTACCACCTGAAACAATGTCGAACCCATGGCCCTTGAGTGTTTCAGCCAAGGCTTTGGCATTTTCAACAACCTGCTTGATGTAGGTTTTGAATTCTGGCTGCAGCGCCTCACCAAAAGCCACGGCCTTGGCGGCAATGACATGCATCAGCGGTCCGCCCTGAATACCAGGGAAAATAGCAGAATTGTATTTCTTACCGAGTTCTTCATTATTGGACAGGATGAGACCGCCACGCGGCCCGCGCAGGGTTTTGTGGGTCGTTGTTGTAACCGCATCGGCATAAGGCAACGGGCTTGGATGTGCGCCACCGGCAACCAGACCTGAAATATGCGCCATATCGACGAGCAGGTACGCCCCGACCATATCAGCGATTTCACGGAACCGCTTGAAATCAATCACCCGCGGATAGGCAGACCCGCCGGCAATGATAAGCTGCGGCTTATGCTCTTTGGCCAGCGCCTCCACCTCTTCATAATCAATCAGATGGTCATCACGGCGTACACCATACTGCACGGCATTGAACCATTTGCCGGATTGATTGGGCGGCGCGCCATGGGTCAAGTGACCACCAGCGGCAAGACTCATGCCCAAAATGGTATCGCCCGGCTTGAGCAGCGCCTGCATGACGGCTTGGTTGGCCTGCGAGCCGGAGTTCGGCTGCACATTGGCATAAGCGCAGTTGTACAATTTTTTGACCCGCTCGAGGGCGAGGTTTTCAGCTATATCCACAAATTCGCAGCCGCCATAATAGCGTCGCCCCGGATAGCCTTCGGCATATTTGTTGGTCATGATGGAGCCTTGGGTTTCCAAGACAGCTCTGGAAACAATGTTTTCTGATGCAATCAGCTCAATCTGATTCTGCTGACGCGACAATTCCTGGGCAATGGCCGCAGCAATGTCAGCATCCCTGTCAGTAATGGACTGATTGAAAAAGTCATTATTTTCAGTATCTAAGGCTGTTTTTTCTGTTACGGACATCCGTTAACCTTTCCTGTCAAAACTTTTGCTTACCAAAATTTGAATAGGCTTTTTGAGGTAAGACAAATACCACATATGGGCGGTTTAGGGAATGTTTAGCACAACTGCAAACGGAAAAAACCGTGCATAGTGTCGCTGTTGGCGAGATATAAAAATATGCTGTTCACGTTGTGCAATCACGCTATGTTTTGCATATGGATATTTCAAGCGCACCTTATCTGACGTCAGCACTGATCATAACCGCCATGATGGCTTTCGTCTGGATTATTTCCGTCCCGCTCAAGGATGTCAGCATTGTTGACAGTTTTTGGGGTTTTGGTTTCGGCTTAAGCAGCCTCGGCGTCTTTCTGGTCAGCGACGGCATGAAGTCCACCGCCCAGATAATTTTGCTGGCCGCGATTATCGCCTGGTCATTGCGGCTTGGCGGCTATCTGTTCTGGCGATGGTCCCAGGAAGAGGAAGAGGATCGACGGTATCAGGCCATGCGCAAAAACAGACCACTTTTCTGGCTGCAGTCAATCTACATCGTCTTTGTGTTTCAGGGACTGCTTATGTGGATCATCGCCCTGCCCGCAACCCACACGCTGGCTTTCAGCCACACAACAACCGAGCCTGTCTCCCCGCTGGCCTTGCTCGGCCTGGTTGTGGCACTAGGCGGATTGCTTGTTGAAACCGTGTCCGACTGGCAGCTTGTCAAATTCCGTGCCGACCCGGCAAATAAAGGTAAGATTTTGGAAAAAGGACTGTGGAGACGCTCACGCCATCCGAATTATTTCGGAGATGCAACTTTTTGGTGGGGTGTCTGGATCATTTGCTGTGCAATTTCCCCGCTGGCGGTTTACTTCGTCTTTGCCCCGCTTTTGATGAATTATCTGATCGTCAAAATCTCCGGCGCGGACTTGCTTGATAAAATCCTCGCCAAACGCAAACCCGGATACGCAGCATATATGGAACGCACAAATCGCTTCATCCCGAAGTTTTTTTGACCTCCTGAATTTGCGCCAAACCTCAAAAACGGCTACACAGTGCTTACTGTGGAGCATGACATGAATGACACGCCGAAATATCCAACCACCCGGATGCGCCGCCTGCGCCAAAGCAGCTGGTCAAGAAGCATGGTTGCCGAAAGCCGATTGTCGCCGGCGGATTTGATCTGGCCGATTTTTGTGATGGATGGATCGAATGAAAGCCAACCGTTAAAAACCATGCCGGGTGTCAACCGATTGACTATTGATCGCGCCGTGCAGGCGGCCAAGGACGCAGCTGCTGAAGGCATACCCTTCATCGCCCTGTTTCCCAACACACCTAGCGACCTGCGTGATGAGGAAGGCAGCGAAAGCGTCAATCCCGATAATCTGGTGTGCCGCACCACCCGCGCTGTCAAGGACGCCGTGCCCGAAATCGGGATTATGTGTGATGTTGCCCTCGACCCATATACCACTCACGGGCATGATGGCGTGATGGAGGGCAATGAAATTCTCAATGATGAGTCGGTTGAAAAACTGGTCGCCCAAAGCCTCAATCAGGTTGCCGCCGGTTGCGACATCATCGCGCCGTCAGACATGATGGACGGGCGCATTGGCGCCATCCGCGATGAGCTGGAAATGAACGGCCACACCAACACGCTGATCATGGCCTATGCGGCCAAATACGCCTCGGCCTTTTTCGGGCCGTTCCGTGATGCCGTTGGCTCAGGTGCCCGACTGAAAGGTGACAAACGCACCTATCAGCTGGATCCGGCAAACGGTGATGAGGCGTTACGCGAAGTGGCGCTGGATATTCAGGAAGGGGCTGATATGGTGATGGTCAAGCCCGGCATGCCCTATCTGGATATTGTTCGCCGTGTCAAAGACCGTTTCAATGTCCCGACATTCGCGTATCAGGTTTCCGGCGAATATGCCATGCTGTGCGCGGCGGCCGATGCTGGCATGATGGATCTTGACGCCGTCATGATGGAGAGCCTTCTGGGCTTCAAGCGGGCCGGCGCAGACGGCATTTTAAGCTATTTCGCTCTGCAGGCCGCCCGCCAACTCAACAGCTAAGCTAAAACTGCATCCGCCAGGAACCGGCCATGCGCAGTTGCGAAACCGCCGTGCCGGGCCGCAGGATATCGTCTGAAAGCTGCACTTCAATCCCGAAGCGGCTCAAACCCGCATTTCGGCCAACATAACCAAACCGCCAGTCCAGCAATCGCCCGTCGGGGGCAAGCTCAACTCTGACATTTTCAAACACCTGGCCGCCTCCTGGCAGACGGCTGACAGGAAGATGCATCCGCAAGGCGCCTTTTTCTATCCTGAGCGGCTGTCCGACTTGGGTATAAACCATTCCCCCGGCCACGGGGCGCGACAAGGTGTATTCAAAAGCAAAACTTTTCAAGTCCTCCAACTCAACCAGCTGGCCCGTCTGTGCGGCTCGATGGCTTGACAGGCCCGCATACATGCCGATGGCGGAGGTCCACCCGTTAGCCAGGGTTGTGCCGCTGCCTATTCCGACAAACAGGTTCTGCCCCCTGCCCCGCGTTGAAAAAAGCCCCTTGCCGCGATTGCCGAGCCAGGCATGATCCTCCAGCATCAACCCGGCCTGCACAGACAGGCGACTGGTGCCGGTCAGACGGGTGTAATGCGCCATGACACCGGCTTGCTGGTCCATTTCAGTGCCGTCCGGTCTTGATAAGACGCCGGTCAGGTGTATTTTTCCATTCGAGATACGCGTCACCATGGCGTTTTGCACCAAGCCAAAATAAGGATTTCGCATAATGGTCGGGCGCGCGCCCTGATCCGGTGTCATGACCAGCCCGGCAAGGGATCCGGGATCGGCATGCGACCAGGCTGAAACCTTGGCCTGAGTTTTGATAAAATTCATCTCACGGCTCGGCGGAGACTGTTCAGCCGGAAAAAAGGTTGAACTTTTCTGCGCCGCCGCATGGTTTGACGACTTTGAAAATACGGACAACGGCACGATGAACGGGCCACCAAGGCTGTCATGCACCACAATTTTCTGCTGTTTCAGTTTTTCCAGAAGCGCTTCATCCACATGGCTGAAGTCAAAGCCGCTTCTGTCCACACGTATTTTTTTGTCGCCGGCCAGCACATGTGTCGGGCCAACAGGATTGGTCGCGGCTTCAATATCCAGCAGACCCTGACCGTAAACATCCTGATCTGCATAAATGCCGGTGCTGTCGGCGGTCTGAAGGAGTCGTTGCGCCAGCTCCGTATCCGTCATCTGCGCCCCGAACAGCTCTTTCATCAAGGCCAGGGCCGCAGCCACATGTGGAGCGGCAAAAGATGTGCCGGTGACGCTTTGATACCCACCTCCTGCCCGTGCCCCCCGCACATAAACGGCATCATCATTATACCCCCCCGGCGCGGCAAGGCAGAACGCTCTGGCCAGCCCGCATCTGTTGCTGTCGGCACCAATGCGCCCTTCACTGTCAACGGCTGCGACCACCAAGACACGACCTTCGAGTTCATCAAAAAACAACGGCAAGGCAGCTGATAAAGACACCTGGTCCCCGCCCTCATTGCCCGCAGACCAGACATGCAGACCCGGATTGTTGGCGATGGTGCTTATGCTGGTGCCATATTCACTTAACAACAAGGTTCTTTGTGTGCCGGCTGCAGACGGGTCAAACTGAACACTCAGGCCCCAACTGTGATTGAAAATATCTGTGTCCTGCTCATGCAGTTGCGTCAGACCGGAATTGAAAATGCTATCGCTGATTATCAGATTTTCATCAGTCAATCTCAAAGTGTACATGCCAATTTCTGCGTCATAGGCCACACCATGCATACCGTTGCCGGATCCGCGGGCACCGGCGGCAACACTGACAACAGTCGTGCCGTGATCTAATTGCTCCATAGTTGCCGGACTTCCCCCCAGCTGCTCCCGGTTGTTCATATATATGCGGGAGGCCTCGAATTCAGGATGGGTTTCATCAAGCCCGGTATCGGTAAATCCCAGGCGAACGCCGTCACCGGTCAAGCCGCGGGCATAAGCATTTGCCGCCTTGGTGACGGCAAGGCCAACCTGGCCCTGATATTCCGGATTGTCGATGAATTGATCAATATCCAAGTCGGCCACCACGGCCTCGGGTGGCAAAGGATTGCCGGCCGGACTGCTGGCATCGGGCATGGCGCCATCACCGCCGCCGCCACAAGCTGCTAGAGCCAAAATCAACCCCGGCATAAAATATCTGCAGAAGTCCAAAAACGCAGGTTTACTTGTTTTTTTATTTTTATCGAAAGAAAAGAAAATCAGATTGGAGAAATTGACTTTGACAAAATTAATTACATAAAACACAACTTTTTTCCTTACGCTTAAAATTAACCGAATAGGAAAATTCTGAGCATAAGGAAAAAAAATTGAGAATACGCTTATTCTCTATAATTTTAGTTATCTGAAAATATTAATCTTATTGTTAATTTTTAACACTTTGTGTGTTTTTTCTCAAAACCTCGATCAGGCTTGATGTATCCCATCTGCCACCCCCAAGATCCTGAACCTGTTCATAAAACCCGTCCACCAATTCCGTTACCGGAAGCGGCGCTCCGTTTGCCGCCGCTTCGGCAAAAACAATACCGAGATCCTTGCGCATCAAATCAACAGCAAATCCAAAAGAGAATTCCCCGGCAATCATGGTTTCATGCCGGTTGTCCATTTGCCAGGATTGGGCGGCCCCTTTGGATATGACATCAATGACGTCCATTTCATCCAATCCGGCACTTCGCGCAAAATTCAACGCTTCAGACAAGCCCTGCACCAGCCCGGCTATGGCGATCTGATTGACCATCTTGGTTTTCTGGCCGGCCCCGACATCTCCCATTAATCTGTGCGCTTTGGCGTAGCAGTCAAGCGCCGGTGTTACGCTTTCATAAGCGGTTGGCGTCCCGCCTAGCATTACCGTCAAGGCACCATTTACCGCGCCGGCTTCACCACCCGAAACCGGTGCATCCAGAAAACTCAGCCCAAGCCTGTCTGCAGCGACGCCGAGTTCAACGGCACAATCCGCAGATGTCGTGGTGTGGTCCATAAATACACTGCCTTCTGCCATGGTCGCAAAGGCCCCCTGTGGCCCAACTGTCACCTCGCGGACATCATCATCATTCCCGATGCAGGCAATAACCAAATCCTGGTTTTTGGCCGCCTCAGCCGGCGTTTCCGCCCCGGTACCGGCATAAGTCTTCAGCCAATCCGCCACCTTGCCCTGTGACCGGTTGTAAACCGTAACCTCATGACCCGCCGCGGACAAATGACCGGCCATGGGCGCGCCCATAACCCCAAGCCCCATAAAAGCAACTTTCATTTTCTCCTCCGCTCACCTGTTTCACCTTATACATATAACCTCGCCTTCGGGAACGCAATCTTCTCTTGAGAAATCAGGACTTTATGCGCATATTGAAAGAAAACAGGGACATAACTTAATGGAATTTTCACTGACTCAGGCCACGTCCGTGCAAAACTGGCTGATGTGGGGGACTTATGCCATCATTGCCGTTGCAATGGTTTCATATGCGCTTGAGCGTATTGCTTTGGAAGTGACATCACTTTTTGTGTTGATCGGCTTGTTGGTGATGTTCCATATCCCGACCTGGATAAACCCGCAAACACCAGCGGTCATCGGGCCTGTAGAGCTTCTAGCGGGCTTCGGAAACCCCGCTTTGATCGCCGTGATTGCACTGCTGGTCATGGGCCAGGGTTTATTCCAATCCGGGGCGATAGAGGGTGAAACTGAACGGTTCCTGTCATTGACCGCCAATCATCAATTTTTTGCACTGACCCTGCTGTTCATGCTTGCCATGGTCGCAAGCGCCTTTTTGAATAACACCCCTGTCGTTTTGATGTGCATTCCGATTTTGACGGCCTTGGCCGGACGCGCCAGGCTGGCGCCGCCAAGCGTTATGATGCCTTTGAGTTTCATCTGCATTCTTGGTGGCATGACAACCCTGATCGGCTCCTCCACCAATCTGCTGGTTGCCGGCGCCGTTGCCGAAAGCGGCTTGATGAAAATCGAGTTTTTCACCATCACCGTCCCGGGGCTGCTGCTGGCCGTCACCGGAGCAGTATATGTGCTGTTCGTCATGCCTTATTTGCTGAAAAACATTGATGCCGCCGAAACAGATGACACTCGGGACCAGTCCGGCAAGCAGTACATTGTTGAATTCCGTCTTCGGGGTGGCGACAGCCTTGTCGGTGCGACACCGGTTGCCGGTTTCTTTACCGAAATTTCCGGAATGACCCTGCGCAGTGTGGAGCGGCGCGGCCAAACAATATTGCCGCCATTTGAGGAGTTTGCATTGGAAGCCGGAGACACACTGGTGATGGCCGCGACACGCCGGCAACTGACCGAGGCCCTCTCTACGCCCGGCCATCCGATGTCTGATCTCGCGACTTCAATGACGACACAGGATACCGAAAGCAGCGGAGAAACCCCGACTCTTGCCGAGGTTGTCATTGCACCTGGCTCCCGCATGCAGTCACGCACCATTTACCAAACCGGCTTCCGTTTTGAGACGGGATGCCGGGTTCTCGGCGTCCAGCGTCGCAGCCGCATGTTACGGCAAAATCTCCGCGACATCCGGCTTGAGGCCGGAGATGTTCTGCTTGTTCTTGGGACCTCAAAACAGGTTGAAAGTCTGCGTTCGAACCGGGATGTCCTGCTGCTGGAATGGTCCGCCGCAAATCTGCCGAACTTTGCCCACGCAACACAGGCGCGGGTGATTTTTGGCGTTACCATCCTCTTGGCGGCTCTTAACATCCTGCCGATTGTCACCGCCGCAGTCGCCGGAGCAGCCGTGATGATTATCTCAGGTGTGCTCAATATCCGACAGGCGGCGCGTGGTGTGGACATGCGGATTTTCCTGACCATCGGTGCAGCACTTGCAATGTCAACCGCTATGGCCCAGACCGGCGGCGCCATGTATCTGGCGACAAGTTTCATCAACCTGCTGGATGGTTTCAACCCCTGGGTCATATTGTCGGCCTTTTTTCTGCTTTGTGCCGTCACCACCAACATTCTCAGCAACAATGCGACCGCTGTGCTGTTCACTCCCATCGCCCTGAATCTGTCTCAGAGTCTGTCCATGCCTGTGGAAGCCTTCATCTTTGCCGTCATTTTCGCCGCCAACTGCTCATTCGCCACACCGATCGCCTATCAGACCAACCTTTTGGTCATGACCCCCGGCAATTACCAGTTCAAGGATTTCGTAAAATGCGGCCTGCCGCTTTTGATCATCATCTGGCTGACTTATTCAGTGTTTGCCCCTTGGTACTTCGCCACCTAAGATAGGCCCATGAAAGAGTTTGAACATAACAAACTGCCCTTGTTTTACTTGACCCCGCCGGCCCCGTGCCCCTATCTGGACGGAAAGGTTGAACGCAAAATGTTCACGCATTTATCCGGACAAAATGCGGATGGCCTGAATGATACATTGACCCATGCAGGGTTTCGCCGGAGCCAAAATATTCTCTACAAACACGCCTGCGAAGAATGCCGGGCCTGCATTTCAGTGCGCGTGAAAGCGGCTGAATTCTCTCCATCCAAAGGATTCAAACGTGTCTTGAAGAAAAACAGTGATCTTCTGGGAGTACACATACGGCCGGAAACCAACAAAAACCAATTCGAACTTCTGTCCAGATATCTTGAGAGCCGCCATAAGGATGGCGGAATGTCAGATATGAGCATTTTTGATTATATGGGCATGGTCGAGGACACATGCGTTGACACACATCTGGTGGAATATCACACTGAAGGCGGCACTTTGGCCGCAGTCTGCCTGATTGACCGCCTCTCGGATGGCTTGTCGATGGTTTACTCTTTCTATGATCCCGAATGTGACGGCCGCAGCCTTGGAACCTTCATGATTCTTGATCAGATCCAGAGAACTTTGGACGCAGGGTTGGAACACCTTTATCTCGGATATTGGATAGAAGGCTGCGGAAAAATGGTCTATAAACAACGCTTCCAGCCCTTGGAAAAATTAACTGAAACCGGATGGGAACCTTTTTAGGGTCAGCAACATGTCAAAAAAAATTAACCGTCGTAAAATTCTGGCCGGTGCTGCAGGTCTTGCTGCCGGAACCACCGCCTTCAAGCCGGCCGCACCTGCCTATGCAAAAGGTAAGCGGCGGTTAAAGCAGGTCACCACCTGGCCAAAGAATTTTCCCGGCCTCGGCACGGCGCCTGAAAACATCGCCAAACGGGTTGAGGCCATGTCAGACGGAGAGTTAAAGATCAAAATCTTTGCAGCCGGTGAACTGGTCGGCGCGCTTGAGGCTTTCGACGCCGTCTCCACCGGCACAGCCGACATGTATAATGGGGCCGAATATTACTGGCAGGGCAAGGATCCCGTATTCGCCTTTTTCACCACGTGGCCATTCGGCATGACGGCGGTTGAATTCGCCGCGTGGATTGAATTCGGCGGCGGGCAGCAGCTTTGGGACGAACTGACGGCACGCTTTAACATCAAATCCTTCTTGAGCGCCGATTCCGGCACGCAATCAGGCGGCTGGTTCAACAAGCCGATCAACACGGTTGAGGATTTCAAGGGCCTGAAAATGCGTATGCCCGGTCTTGGCGGCGAAGTGTTGCGGCGGCTCGGTGCCCTGCCCGTTGTTTTGCCGGGCAGCGAGCTTTATGCCGCCATGCAGTCCGGTGCCATTGACGCATCCGAATGGGTCGGCCCCTGGAACGACATGGCCATAGGCTTTCATCAGGTCGGTAAATATTTTTACTCACCGGGTTTCCATGAGCCCAATGCTGCGCTTGCGACCGGCATCAACCTGGAGGTCTGGAACAGCTTGAGCGCAACCCATCAGGCGATTTTGAAAACCGCCTGCCAGGCTGAAGCTCACCGCACCAATGCCCAGTATTTTTACAATAACGCCAAAGCGCTTCGTGATCTGAAAGCCAAGCACGGCATCAGCCCGCAAAATTTCCCCGAAGAAGTCATGACCGCCCTGAGAGAAAAATCCGGTGAGGTCATGCAGGAAATCGCAGGAAGAAGCGACATCGCCAAGCGTGTTTATGACAGCGCCATGAGCGCGATGTCCCTGTACCGGGAATGGTCACCCTATGCAGAAGAGGGATATCTCAAGCACCGCAGCTGAGGGCACCTGACATGCGCAACCTTCTTAAAATCTCGGCCGGCATTGACGAGTTCAATACATTGGTACTGCGGTTGGTCGCCTGGTTGTCACTCGGCATGGTCCTAGTTCAGATTTTCGTGGTCATCCTGCGTTATGTTTTCGGAACCGGATCAATCCAGATACAGGAAAGTATCATCTACATGCATGCCATGCTGTTCATGCTGGCGGCAGCCGGTACCTATCTCGCCGATGAGCATGTACGGGTTGACGTTTTCTACCGGTCCATGACACCGCAGCGTCAGGCCATGGTCAATCTTTTTGGCTGCCTGTTTTTCCTGCTGCCATTTTGTTTTTTGATCATTTACAGCGCTTATGATTACGTCGCCCTGTCCTGGCGGGTCAAAGAAGGCTCTCGTGAAACCGGCGGCATTCAGGCCATTTATTTGCTGAAAACCGTCATACCACTCATGGCGGGACTGCTGATGCTGCAGGGCATTTCCCAAACCATCAAAGCATTTGCCACAGTGCTTGATAAAGAGGAGAGCTGAATGGAAATCCTCGCCCTCTCCATGTTCGCCACCGCCATTGTCTTTTTGCTGGTCGGGTTCCCGGTCGCCTTCACACTCGGCGGTGTCGCCCTGCTTTTTGCCATTGGCGGCATGGCTTTTGAGTTGTTCGACTATGCCTTTTTGCGGGCTTTGCCGCAGCGCATTTTTGGCACCATGACCAATGAGGTTCTGATTGCCGTGCCGCTGTTCATTTTCATGGGCACCATGCTGGAGCGATCGCGCATTGCCGAGGAGCTGCTGGAAAATATGGGCCGTTTGTTTGGTCGCCTGCGCGGTGGCCTTGGTGTTTCGGTCATTCTGGTCGGCGCCTTGCTGGCCGCCTCCACCGGGATTGTCGGCGCAACAGTCGTCACCATGGGGCTGATGTCCCTGCCGACTATGCTGAAGCGAGGCTACAACCCCTCCTTGGCAGCCGGCACCATCAGCGCGGCGGGCACATTGGGGCAAATCATCCCACCGTCAATTGTTCTTATCCTTCTCGGTGATGTCATTGCCAATGCCTATCAAAAGGCGCAGTTGGAAATGGGGATTTTCTCACCGGAAACCGTCTCGGTCGGGGAACTGTTTGCCGGAGCCTTGATCCCAGGCCTGCTGTTGGTCGGGCTCTATGTTCTGTATCAGCTTGGATGGGCCTTTGCCAAGCCGGACTCCTCACCGGCTCTGGAAGATACGGAACCGGTGGCCCTGACCACCATTTTATCAAGCCTGCTGCCGCCAATCATTCTGATTGTGGCGGTTCTGGGCTCCATTCTCACCGGCGTGGCAACCCCGACTGAGGCGGCAGCTGTAGGCGCCATTGGTACATTACTTTTGGCCGGTGACCGCCTGAACCATGGTTCCAAGCGCATCCGCTCAGCCGCATTGGCACTCGCAGGCCTCATCTTATTGTCAAATTTCGTCGATCTGCGCCTGAATCTCGACAATCCAGGCCTGTCTACGCAAATCGGCATTTGGGTCGCCTTTGGTTTATGCGGGGTGTTCCTGATCGGTCTGGCCACAGCGCTGAAGCGCACCTATGAGGGCAGCATATTGGACGCGGTCATGCTCAGCACTTCCAAAATCACATCCATGGTATTTGTTATTCTCATCGGTGCGGCCCTTTTCAGTCTGGTTTTCCGAGGGCTGGAGGGCGATGAATATGTGCATGACATTCTGACTAACCTGCCCGGAGGCCCGATGATTGTGCTGCTCTGTGTCATGCTGATCATGTTTTTCCTTGGTTTTTTCCTCGATTTTATTGAAATCACATTCGTCGTGGTGCCGATCGTCGCACCAATCCTGCTGCAACTTGGTTTTGATCCGGTCTGGCTTGGCATCATGATGGCCCTGAATTTGCAGACTTCATTTCTGACGCCGCCCTTTGGCTTCGCTCTGTTTTATTTGCGGGGCGTCGCACCCGACTCACTGCAAACCATGGACATTTACAAAGGGGCATTGCCCTTCGTCCTGATCCAGATTGCGCTGATCGCCTTGCTGGTGTACTTGCCGGAAATGGTCACCTGGCTGCCGGACAGGATTTTCAACTGAACCCGCCGCCTCTGATTACCCAATACTGATTACCCAATATTGATTACCCAATACTGATTATCCAATGCGGTTTTTAAAGGCCGGCCCCATCAGGCCGTCGGCAGGGAACCCTTTGGGGCGGACACGACCGGCCTGCGCACGGGCACCTTCCCAGTCAGCCAAATCCTCGAAAAGCCGTGCGCGTCCTGACTTGTCAACAACAGTAAGCCCTTCAGATGGGTCATAGGAGCGGATGTCGGCCAGTTCGCCATCGGAATATTTCTGCAGCCGCACCCCTTTGCCCCGGGTCATCACCGGCAACTCAGACAGCGGAAAGACCAGAAGTTTCCTGTTCTCTCCCAAAACGGCCAAATGTGACCCGTTGACAGGTACACAACAGACCACCTCATCAGGTGCTTTCACATTGACAATCTGCTTGCCGGCACGGCGATTGTTCAGCAGTTCCTTTTCCTCGGCCACAAACCCGTTGCCGCTGCGGGTCGCCATCACCAATTTGCGGGTTTCATCATAGGCGAAGATCTCAACAATCTCATCGGCGGCATCAAGATCAATCATCAGTGAAAGCGGCTCGCCATTTCCCCTGCCACCCGGCAGATTACTGGCTTCGACAACATAGGCCCGCCCGCTTGAGGCAATCACTACCAACTTGTCTGTCGTTTTTGCATGAAAGACGAATTTTGCCTTGTCCCCGGTCTTGTATTTGACATCTTTGGAGCTTTCCACATGACCTTTCATCGCTCTGATCCAGCTTTTCTGGGAACAGATGACCGTGATCGGTTCTTTTTCAATCATGATGTCAAGCGGCGCCTCTTCATCCTCGTCCACCTCATCAAAGCTTGTACGCCTGGCCCCCAGTTCGGATTTGGGGTCATAAATTTTCTTCAGGGCACGAATATCGTCACCAATGACTTTCCACTGTTTGTCATCTGAAGCCAACAACGCTTTCAAATCCTTACGTTCCTTTTTAAGCGCCTCATGCTCGCTCCTGATGGTCATTTCCTCAAGCTTGCGCAAGGCTCTGAGGCGCATGTTCAAAATCGCTTCAGCCTGTGTTTGTGTCAAATCGAAGGCTTTCATCAGTTCTGCCTGAGGGTCGTCCTCTTCGCGGATGATCCGGATCACTTCGTCAAGATTGAGATAAGCCTTGAGATACCCTTCCAGAATCTCGAGACGGGCATCAATTTTGGCGAGACGAAAATTGCTTTTGCGGACCAGAACAACCTTGCGATGGTTGAGCCACTCCAGCAAAAGGTCGCGCAAATTCAGTACGCCGGGCACCCCCTGGGCATTCAGCACATTCAGGTTCACCGAGTAACGGGTCTCCAGGTCCGTCTGACGGAAGAGAATGGACATGACCTGATGAGGGTCGAGATTCTTGCTTTTGGGAACCAGCACCAGCCTGATATCCTCGGCGCTTTCGTCCCGGATGTCATCCAGCATCGGCAGGGATTTGGCCTGCATCAGTTCAGCGGTTTTCTCAATCAGCCGCGATTTCTGCACCTGATATGGAATCTCCGTAACCACAATTTGCCAGGTGCCGCGCCCGAGATTTTCAACTTCATAGCGCGCACGCAGGCGGATAGAGCCCTTGCCTTTGGCGTAACAGTCACGGATGTTTTCGGGCGGCTCGACAATAATCCCGCCGGTGGGGAAATCCGGACCTTTAACATGCTCCAAAAGTGTATCAATACGGGCATTCGGCGCCTTGATGAGATGCAGGGCCGCAGCACATAATTCACCGACATTATGCGGCGGAATATTGGTCGCCATGCCGACGGCAATGCCGGAGGCACCATTTGCGAGCAGGTTCGGGAAAGCACCAGGCAGCACCACCGGCTCCTCATCCTCGCCATCATATGTCGTTCTGAAATCAACGGTGTCCTGGTTAATGTCTTGCAACAACAATCCGGCAATTTCCGTCATCCGGGCTTCGGTGTAGCGCATGGCGGCAGCACTGTCACCGTCAACATTACCGAAATTTCCCTGCCCGTCGACCAGCGGATAACGCACCGCAAAATCCTGCGCCAATCTGACCAGTGCATCATAAACGGCCTGATCACCATGGGGATGATAGCGACCGATGACATCCCCCACTACCCGGGCACATTTCTTGAAGCCCTGATCAGGGTCGAGCTTGAGTTGCCGCATGGCAAAGAGCAATCTGCGATGAACAGGTTTTAGGCCGTCGCGGGCATCCGGCAGGGCACGATTGGTGATTGTTGACAACGCATAAGCCAAATACCGGCTTTCTAGCGCCTCACGCAGATTAATGTTTTCCGCCGAGCCTTTATCAGGCAGTGTCAAATCAGTCATGCGCTTTTATATCAAGATTCGTTCAGGCCCTGTCACGCGCCAATAAAGACACCATTCGGGCGCGACTGTCGGGAATTGTATCATCAACCGAAGCATACAGACGTTTGCCGAGAAAAAAACCCGTCACCTCAAAACCTGCCAGAATATCGGTCATTGTCACCTCTGCCCCCGGGTTCAGAAAAAACGACGGCAAAGCATATAATCTGTCGAGATAAGGCTCGGCAGCGGAAGCGGAAACCGCGCGGCCGCTGCGGGGGGAAATATGAGTCAGATTGTCATTGCTGCCGGTGGCCGCACAACTGTCGAGATCAAGTCCAAAACCAAGTTCATCCAGCATGGCTAGTTCAAAGCGGACATACACCGCCGGCCAGACCTCTGGATTATCGAGGCAGTCAATCAGGGTTTCAAAGGCTTGCACCAGCCTTGGATAGGCTTGGCGCTCCGGGAAAATCCGCACCATGTCACAAAGTGCGGTCAAGGCAGCCAGATGCAGACGGTCCTGCAAAGCTGTCCCGGCCCTGTCCCGGACCGGCTCGACCGTGAGCGTACCCAGATGGTCGGAAAGCCTGGCCCGCCAACCGGCCTGCACACGATTGCCTGCCTGTAAGACCGGTCGCAACCGCCGTCCGACGCCACCTCTGACCAAGCCGGCGAAGCGGCCATGCTCTTCGGTAAGAACCTCAACAATCGCAGAGGTTTCCCCATGTGGTCTGGCATTCAGGACTGTTGCTTCGGCGTGCCATTCCATGCCGTTATTCTCCCGTCAAAACGGAGAGGTGATCCCCATCATGCGCATGCGCTCGGGATCCTCTATCCAGTTTTCCCGAACCTTCACAAACACGAAGAGATGCACTCTGTGGCCGAAGACCTCTTCCATATCAAGTCGTGCCTGCGCCCCGATTTCCTTGATGCTGCGGCCACCCTTGCCGAGAACAATCGCCTTTTGCGTGTCACGCCGCACATACACCACCTGCTCAACCCTGACACTGCCGTCTTTCCGGCGCGTCCACTTTTCAGTTTCCACAGTAAGCGCGTAAGGCAGTTCCTGATGCAGGCGCAAAAACAGCTTTTCGCGCGTGATTTCGGCCGCCAGCAACAAGGACGGCACATCCGCCGCCATATCTTCAGGGTAGTGCCACGGCCCCTCGGGAACCAGATTGACCAAACTGTTCCGCAACTCAAACAGACCCTCTTCTTTCAAGGCAGAAATCATAAAGATATCCCTGAAATCGGCTTTTTGCCGCAACTCATCCGCCAGACCCAAAAGCTTTTCCGGTCTGACCGCATCAACCTTATTCAGCACCAAAATGACAGGCTTCCGGGTTTCCTGGATCCCGGCCAGAACCATTTCCGTCTCCTTAGGAAGGTCCCGGCTGGCATCCAGCACAACGGCAATGGCGTCGGCGTCCTCCGCGCCCGCCCAGGCCTCCTGCACCATGGCCCGGTCCATTTTTCGCTTGCCGTCAAAAACCCCCGGCGTGTCAACCAACACAATCTGCGCTCCGCCTTCAATCACAACCCCGCGCAGCCGAGCGCGGGTAGTCTGCGCCTTGTGGGTGACGATGGACACTTTTTGACCAATCAGGGCATTGGCCAAAGTTGATTTGCCCGCATTGGGCGGTCCGATGACGGCTATGAAGCCGAATTTGGTCTGTTCTGAACTCATGATTTCAGTTTTTCCAGTAATGACAACGCCGCCATGTGCTCGGCCGCTTTGCGCGAACCGGCAGCGGCTTCAGCACACCGCTTATCTTCAAGGCTTACACGCACGGTGATGTCAGGGGCATGGTCCGGCCCGGTCTGGCCTATTTTCTGATAGGCCGGAAGACCCAGCCCCTGCGCCAATGTGAATTCCTGCAAGGCTTGTTTGGCACTCGTCGGGGCTTCCTTATGAACACTAAATTCGTCATGCCAGGCCTTCAGAACAAATGTTCTCGCGGCTTCAAGTCCACCGTCCAAATAAATCGCCGCAATCACGGCTTCGCATAAATTGGCGCAGACATTAACGGACAAAACGGATTTGCGGTTTTTTTCGTCCATGATCAGGGCATCGGGCATGTCATAGTTGCGCGCAATCTCGGCACAAACCTTGCGACTGGTCAAAACCGCCAGGCGGCGCGCCCATTCGCCTTCACCCTCTTCGGGATAAGTAAATCGCAAATAATCGGCAATGAGAAGACCCAGCACACGGTCCCCTAAAAATTCCAGGCGTTCATTATCAGCGTTCCGGTTGGCGCTGGCATGCGTCAGGGCCTCCTCAAGAAAGGCCTCTGATGAGAACGCATATCCCAGTCTCTGGCATAATTTTTGTCGCTTTGCCCCGCTCACTCAATCCCTCCGAACAGCCGATGCCATCTGATGGCGACCGGATATCTCCAGACCTGCCAAAAGCGCGTCTGGTCATCAAAGGAATAGAATTTAACTTTCGCCTTGCCGACAAAATTCTCATAAGGAATATAGCCGACCGCCCGGAGAAACCGGCTGTCCTGAGAATTGTCCCGATTGTCCCCCATGACAAAATAATGCCCCTCAGGAACAACATAAACACCGGTATGGTCAACAATCGGTTTATTGCCCATATCCAGCGTGACGTAACTCACCCCATTTGGCAATGTTTCCAGATAAGCCTTGGCCCCCTCCGGCGTGCCCTCCGGTCTTGTCAACAAATCCCGTCTTTGGACGGGGACGCCGTTAATGTGTAGCAGCCCGTCTCTTATCTGGATACGCTCACCCGGCAGACCAATCACCCGTTTGATATAATCGGTCCGTCCGTCACGGGGTAATTTGAAAACAGCCACATCACCACGCTCAACCTCTCCTTCAAGGATCCGGCCTTCAAACAGGGGCAGGCTGAACGGGATGCTGTGACGCGAATACCCGTAAGCGGTTTTGGAGACAAACAGATAATCCCCAATCAACAGGGTCGGCAGCATGGACCCGGACGGGATACTGAAAGGTTGAAACAGCAGCGTGCGGATCAACAGGGCAATGATGAGGGCATACAGGAAGGATTTGACGTTCTCAGTAAAAGCGCCGTCTTTTTTGTCTTCAGTCTGGTTTTTTGTTTCGGGCATGAAAGGGCTTTGCCTGTGGAAGGGATCAAACTGTCTCTATAATGACATATGCCGTAGCAAAAGGTAACTCATCACTCAGAGAAAGATGAATTTTTACCCCTTCACCTCCGCTGGCCGCCCTCACCTGTTCACTCAACACATCCAAGGCTGAGCCCGATACGGTTAATTCCGGTTTGCCGAGCTCGGTGTTTGATACCTCAATTTCCGTGAATGAGACCCCCTTGTCATGCCCGGCACCAAGCCCCTTTAACCCGACACCCAGCGCCTTGGCGAATGCCTCCTTGGCAGCAAAGCGTTTGGCGTAAGCAGCGGCGGGGTCCGGTCGTGCTTCGGCATAGTCCTGCTCCGACCGGGTGAAAACCCGATTCTTGAACTGCTGTTTATGCTCCTCAAGCGCTGTGGCAATCCGCGTCACATCGACCATATCGGTGCCGACACCCAAAATCATGAGGCGCGTGCCTCATCCATCAAGCGGCGCATATTTTTTATGGCATCCTCCAGGCCGGTAAATATGGCTTCGCCAATCAGGAAGTGTCCGATGTTAAGTTCCTTGATTTGCGAAATGCGGGCAATCGGCTGAACCGTTTCAAACGTCAGACCATGACCGGCATGTACTTCAAGCCCGGTCGCATCGGCCATGATGGCGGCTTCCGTCAGGCGCGCCAACTCATGGGCAATCCGCTTTTCATCTCCACTCAAACAGGCTTCGCAATAGGTGCCGGTGTGCAACTCTACAACCGCGGCACCAAGCGCTTTTGACACTGCGATTTGCACGGGATCGGGGTCAATAAACAGGGACACACGAGACCCGTTGGCACTCAACGCCTCAACGAAAGAAGCCAAATGTTTATGCTCGGCGGCGACATCCAAACCGCCTTCCGTCGTGATCTCCTGCCGTTTTTCGGGCACAATGCAACAGGCATGGGGCTTATGGCGTGTCGCAATGGCCAGCATTTCGTCCGTAGCCGCCATTTCCAGATTCAACGGCAGGTCGATCGTGTCGGACAAAACATCAATGTCTGCATCAGAAATGTGCCGCCGGTCTTCACGCAAGTGGGCCGTGATACCGTCCGCGCCGGCATCGGAAGCAATCTGCGCCGCGCGTAACGGCTCTGGATGACGTCCGCCACGAGCGTTACGGATAGTGGCCACATGATCAATGTTCACTCCAAGACGCAGTTCATTCACTTTGCTCACGACTCATCCTCCATAGGCGCGTTTCCGCCGCGCTTTCGCCGTTTTTGATTTGCCAACTTATACCCTTTTACCGCCCATAATGTAGGGAAATAAGTAAACAACGCCAAAAAGGATCCCACAGGCAAAGCCCCAATCAGCATTGGATAGATAATAGTGGTGAGTATTCCCTCGGACGCAGTATCCGTGAGCGAAGCACCAATATCCGGTAGCTCCCCTGTCGTTTCCTGCCCCAGGACAATCAACCCGATTTGATGGGTCAACAGCCAGATTAACGGAAAGGTAATCGGATTGCCGACCCAAGTCCCAAGGGTTGAAGCAATGATGTTGCCGCGAAATATCAAAGCCAGAATGCCTGCGGTGATAAAATGCGTCCCAACAAACGGACTGGCGGAGGCAAAAGCCCCGCAGGCCATACCCACCGCAATGGTGCGAGGGCCGTCATCGAGCCTAATCAAACGATGGAAAACATATTTCCCGGCCCGTATCCAACCGGATTTCGGCCACAACCACTCCCTTAAAACTTCCAATGTTTCGCGAGGTTTGCGTCGTTTGAACATAAAGCCCCTTATTTTTTGAGTGTTCGGCTGCCTGGTTTCTCTACAGGTATGTTTTTCAGATCATCAGGCAAGTCTTTTGCCGCAAAAGTTTCAATCTCCATGGCAGTAAGCGGAAACAGTTTCACCCCGATTTTAGCCTTGCCGTTTGACCGATCAATCAGGCACGCCCCGGCGACAACGTTTCCGCCATACGCCCTGATTGCGGCGATGGCTTCACGCGAGGACAGTCCGGTGGTCACAATATCCTCAACCATCAAGACGCGGGGTTTGCGTCCGTTGATCTTCGGCAGGGCAAAACCACGGCGCAGTTCAAATGCCCCCTCCACCCGTTCCAGGAACATGGACGGAACCTTCATCTGACGTCCCATTTCGTAACCAACAACCACCCCACCCATGGCCGGAGAGACGACGTAGTCGACCTCCCCGATGGCATCACGCACCTGTTTGGCCAAAGCCCGGCATAAGCGGGCGGCGCGCACAGGATCCATCAAGACGCGCGCACATTGCAAGTAATGTCGGCTATGCAAGCCGGAAGACAGGACAAAATGCCCCTCCAAAAGCGCCCCGGCATCCCTGAATTCCTTCAAAACCTTTTCCTGTTTCATCTTTTTCCCTTATTTGCCTAATGATAATTTACTGCCAGACCAAAGCTTAACCAATGACACGCTCGATCAGGCTCACCACGCGGCTGCCGCGCAGGGCCGTAATCAATTCATTGGAATGAGCAGCGCTGTTGACCAAAACCTCAATCTGCAACTCGCAAAAATCATCATCAATCTGGAGCAGGCTTAAATTATTGATGTTGGCCTTAAATGACGCAATTGTATCGCATACTTCGCCTAATGTGCCAATTTTGTTACTGACGGTGAGCTGGAACATAGAGGTGAAAAACTGATCCTGCGTTTCATCAATGTCCCAATGCAGGGCAATCCACCGGTCCGGGTGTTTTTCAAACTCAGATAGCAAAGGGGAATTTGCCGGGTAAATATGAATGCCAACACCCGGCTTGGCAATACCGACAATATCATCTCCCGGCAGCGGAAAACAGCCGGCAGCTATACTCAGGGCCGTGGTGGAGGAAATCCCCTTGACGGGTAGCTTCGGAACGATGCCTTTGCGGGCCGCAGCTCGGCCGGTCAGCGCCTTCATCGCATTAAAGACCAGGTTACCTGAGCTTTTGGCGGGGTAAACCCTGCTCAACACTTCTGTACCGGAAAAATCTCCACGGCCGATTTTCAAATACATCTCATCCAGCGTTTCACATTCATAAAATCCAAGCGCGCGCCCCAGGACCTTGTCGTTTAACTCAGCATCCTCGGCGCGGAAAACGCTCTCTATAATTTCTCGCCCCAGCTTGACGTTTTTGCGACCTTCCGTGACACGGTGTTCATGGCGAATGGCTGCGCGAGCCTTCCCGGTAACGGCAATCTGCTCCCACCCGGCCGGAATGACTGCGTTTTCATCAGTGATGATCTCTACCTCGTCTCCACTGCGCAAACGGGAGCGTATCGGCATCGGGTTGCCATTGATTTTGGCCCCAACACACTTATTGCCGACCGCAGTATGGACCGCATAGGCAAAATCAAGCG
Source organism: Parvibaculales bacterium (assembly GCA_049889415.1). Classification (GTDB taxonomy): domain Bacteria; phylum Pseudomonadota; class Alphaproteobacteria; order RS24; family RS24; genus JAYQKL01. The sequence goes on from JBMHDL010000003.1 coordinate 379,372, forward strand.
GTGTTGCCCCCTCCGGAAGAGCGATCAGCCGCCCTTTCGGGGTAAAGCAGAATACCCTGTCGTGAAACAGCTCAAGTTTAGTGTTCTCCATGAACTCCTCGGCCGTACTCTCGGATTTCAACTGTCCAACCAGCTCCTGAAGCCATCTGAAAGGCTGCGCGTCCTCAGGGCTGCCTGCCCCGTCCTTATCCTTGTAAAGCCAGTGCGCCGCCACGCCGTTTTCTGCAATATCATGCATTTCCATGGTTCGAATCTGAACTTCAACCCGCTGCCGTCCCGGGCCGACAATGGTGGTATGCAAGGAGCGGTAATTGTTGCTTTTAGGCAGGGAAATATAATCCTTGAAACGTCCCGGAACCATTGGCCATTTGGAATGAATGACACCAAGCACCTGATAACAGTCGGCGACGGTGTCAACAATGATGCGGATGCCGAACACATCTGAAAGCTGCTCCAGCGCAATGGATTTATTTTCCATCTTGCTCCAGATTGAAAACGGACGTTTCTGCCGCCCGGCGACATTTGAGCTGATCCCGTTTTCGACCAACAGATTGTGAATGTCATAACCGATGCTGTCGAGCATGTCGCTGTTTTCTGCCTCAAGCTCCATCAGCCGGCTTGAGACCAAACTCCAGCCCTTGGGGTTCAAATGTTGAAACGACAGATCCTCTAATTCCTCCCGAAAGGACTGGATCCCCATCCGGCCGGCTAGCGGCGCATAAATGTCCATGGTCTCACGGGCAATGCGGCGGCGTTTTTTGGCCGACTCCAAGTGATGCAAGGTTCGCATATTATGTAGCCGGTCAGCCAGTTTGACGATCAGGATACGAATGTCACTGGCGGTCGCAATCAGGAATTTCCTGAAATTTTCAGCCTGTTTATTACTGATCGATTTTGTTTCAAGCAGCGATAGTTTCGTCACGCCGTCAACAAGCTGGGTGACTTCCGGTCCGAAAAGCTCGGTGATTTCATCAGGCGTTGCGTCCGTATCCTCCAACGTATCATGCAAAAGACCCGTTACAATGGTCTGGGGATCAAGCTTTAACTCGGTTAAAATACCGGCAACTTCAACAGGATGGGAGAAATAGGGATCGCCTGAGGCGCGTTTTTGCGTGCCATGTTTGTTGACGGCAAACACATAGGCGCGGTTCAGGAAATCCTCGTCAAGGTCTGGGATATAAGCGGATACGCGGTCAACAAGTTCAAATTGGCGCATCATGTTGGCAACCCTCCGATTGGAACATTACCGGAGAGAACTTCAGTCTCGGTCACCACCCCGGCCAGGCCCCTTTGCAGATGCCTGCATTTCCTGAAGGGTCGCAAGAATGTCCTCTTCGCTCATTTGCGGGAGCTCTTCCTGATCGGGAACAGTTTCACCACCGTCCTGCGGAATATCCGCAGCCGGCAGTTGCGGGGCTGCAAGCTCGAATGAATCGTCTTCCGGCTCGTCAACCTCGATGCGTTTTTGCATTGAGGAAACCAGGTCTTCATGCAGGTCTTCAGGCTTCATCTTCTGTTCTGCGATTTCCCGCAGAGCGACAACCGGATTTTTGTCATTGTCGCGCTCAACAAGGATTTCCGCTCCAACGGTCATGCTGCGGGCCCGGTGGGCAGAGTACAGCACAAGCTCAAAACGGTTGGGAACCTTATCTACGCAATCTTCAACGGTTACGCGGGCCATGTTTGCACCTCTTGAAAATAAGTTTGTTAAGCCCTTCCTAGGCTTTCAGAAGGGATTTCGCAAGCAAAAACAGCCTCAAACGACAAAATATGCCCCTTAACTGAGTTTTTTCGGTGCGACTTTGTCACGAATGCTGATTTTAGCCAGCATCTCCCGCGCCGTTAAACGGCTCAAAGGGTGTCGCCAGCCCGGCACAACATCATGCAATGGCAAGAGGACAAAAGCCCGTTTACCTATACCGGGATGAGGCAGCTCGGGACGTTTCGGGACCTGATGGCCGTGCCAGTCCAGAAGGTCCAGGTCGAGGGATCTTGCCCCCCATTTAACCCTTCTTTGACGCCCAAAAACGGCCTCAACCTCATGCAACTTGTCCAGTAACACTTCAGGTCGGTAATTTGCTGACACCACAAAAACTGCATTGACATAATCCGGTTGACCAGCAGGCCCCATGGGCGGGGTGAGGTAATAAGGTGATTTCCGCAAAAGTCTGATCTTGCGTCGACCCAGTTCCGCAATGGCTGCATCGACCACTTCGACCGGCTTCAGACTGCCGAATGGGAGATTTGAACCGACACCAAGTAAAATCATTTCTCCGACTTTCCTGAGAACATATTTGCAAAACAAACGTTTCGCCTGTTAAGCTCTTGCTTAAGCCATATCGATATAAAAATAAAACGGAATAAGCGATGTCGGCACTTGAAGAAGTGCACAAAATGAACCTGCTGAAAGTGGAAAAGCACGAACGCTTCGCCCTCTTCATTGACGGCGCGAACCTGTATGCCGCGGCACGGCTGATGAATATTGAAATTGATTACCAGCAATTGCTGACCTATTTCTCCCAGCCGCACAAGCCCGTGCGCGCCTATTATTACACCGCCATGATGGATGAAAATGAATACTCACCCTTGCGTCCACTTATGGACTGGCTTGACTATAACGGTTACACGATGGTCACCAAACCCGTCCGCACTTTCATGAGTAAATCAGGCGAAAAAAAACAAAAGGGCAATATGGACATTGAACTGGCTGTCGATTGTATGGAATTGGCCAACCATCTGGACCATTTCATTATTTTCTCCGGCGACGGGGATTTCATTGCACTCGTCAAAGCGCTGCAAAGAAAAGGCAGGCGTGTCACCATTGTCTCGACAAACGTCACCTCACCACCGATTTTGTCAGACGATCTACGCCGGATTTCGGACAACTATATTGACCTGTATGACATTCGCGATATGGTTGGCAGGCCCGTCAGCACTGGCCATCAGGACTACGGCTCCTCATTGTGAGGCAAGCTACGCTGCCGGGCAGCATACGCAAACCCTGCCCGAGTGAGAGTACCCCAATGACTTTTTCAGCTGAAGCCGCCCCGGATTGTCCCTTATGCCCGCGCCTTGTGGCCTACAGGCAGGATAATGCGGCTGCCCACCCCGACTGGTTCAATGGCGCCGTCCCCTCCTTCGGCAGTGAAACAGCCCAGCTATTGATCATCGGGCTGGCCCCCGGGGTCACCGGCGCCAACCGGACCGGACGTCCGTTTACAGGCGACTGGGCCGGAGACCTGCTCTATAAAACCCTGAATCATTTCGGCTTCTCGACAGGTCAATATGCCCAACATGCCGAAGACGGGCTTGCATTGGTCAATGCCATGATCACCAATGCAGTACGCTGCGTTCCGCCCCAAAACAAGCCGGTCGGAGCTGAAATCAAACAATGTCGTCCATACCTTTCAGCCCGCATAGAAGCACTGCCCAAACTCAAAATCATGCTGTGTCTTGGAAAAATCGCCCATGACAGCACGGTCGCGGCCTTTGGTGCCAGGCAGAAGGATTACCCTTTCGGCCACGCCAACAGACACGATCTCGGCGGCTATACGCTTTATGACAGCTATCATTGCTCACGCTACAACACCAATACAGGTCGTTTGACCGAAGAGATGTTTTATGAGGTATTTGCGGCCATTCAAAAGGATTTGCAGGATTAACCGCGCTCGCGCAGCAAACGCGCCTTGTCGCGCTGCCAGTCACGCCGTTTTTCATTCTCACGTTTGTCAGTTTTCCTGCGACCTTTGGCCTGCCCGACCAGCATTTTGACCAGCCCCCTGTCGGTGAAATACAGCTTCAGCGGAATGACGGTGACACCGTCACGCTGGACCGCGGCGGCTAGCCGGTTCAATTCACGTTTTTTCAACAGCAGCTTGCGCGGTTGTGTCGGTTTGTGATTGTTCCGGTTGCCCATTTTATATTCAGGGATATCCGCATTGATGAGAAAGGCCTCTCCCTCCTCAAAACTCACATAGGCATGCGCAATATTTGCTTTGCCCTCGCGCAGGCTCTTGACTTCGGTTCCCTCAAGAACTAGGCCGGCCTCCAGCGTATCGATAATCTCAAAATCATAGCGCCCGCGCCGGTTTTCAGCGACCAGCCCGTCACCCGCAGTTTTTTTCCGACCGCCGGATTTGGAGGACATCGTCCCGCTCCCTAAAGGCCTGCATGTTGAATGGCGTCTCGCAGAACAGCTTTGCTATCATTACTGATACCGCATAAAGGCAGCCTGACATCGGATTGGCACAGCCCCAGCTCAGCCGCAACAAACTTGACCGGTGCCGGGCTGGCTTCAATGAACAGATTCTGGTGCAGCGGCATCAGCCTGTCCTGTATCTCAAGTGCCTGAGCATAATCTCCCCGCAGGGTGGCCTCCTGAAAATCTGCGCACAGTTTCGGGGCAATATTGGCGGTGACGGAAATGCAGCCGACCCCGCCATGGGCGTTGAACCCGAGTGCAGTGCCGTCCTCCCCGGACAGCTGGATGAAGGCCTCACCGCAGGCGGCGCGCTGCAGGCTGACCCGGTTGAGATCGCCGGTGGCATCTTTCACCCCGACAATATTTTCTAGCTCGGACAGCGCCGCCAAAGTCTCTATGCTCATATCCACGACCGAACGTCCAGGGATGTTATAAATATAGAGCGGCAATTCAGCAGCGTCATTGAGGGCCTTATAATGTGCGAGCAATCCGGTCTGGGTAGGCTTGTTGTAATAAGGCGTGACAATCAGCGCGGCATCAGCCCCCGCTTGCCCGGCATGGGCGACAAAATCCAGCGCCTCCTGAGTCGCATTTGACCCGGCACCGGCCATAACCGGAATTTTTCCGTCGGCCGCCTCAATCACGATTTCAATAACCCGCCGGTGTTCGGCATGCGAAAGGGTCGGCGACTCACCGGTCGTCCCGCAGGGCACAACGCCGTGCGTTCCCTGATCGACATGCCATTCGACAAGCCGTGCAAGGGCAGCTTCATCAACCGCGCCGTCGGCGAACGGCGTGACCAGCGCCACTATTGAGCCTTTAAACATCAAAAATCCTGTTCCCGTTGCTGTTCTTGGGCAACATAAGCCCAATTTTCCCCTGCATCAAGCGGCTTAAGGAAAAAGAGCCCTGATGACACCATTTTGACATTTGCAAAGCCTTTGAAATAATGTAAATCACATGATGCGTAGAGAGGTGGCCGAGTGGCTGAAGGCGCTCCCCTGCTAAGGGAGTATGCGTTAATAGCGCATCGAGGGTTCGAATCCCTTCCTCTCTGCCATTATCTCATTCCGTAATCTTTTGGCACCTCCACATGGCCCAAAACATGCTATTATTTTGTATTCCTCGTGTTCTGATGCCAAGGTTAGCTGATGTCCTCACCTGAAACCCTTCCCGAAATCATGCGTGTCATTGCCATTGGTGACGATAAAACGCCGCAAAGTCTCCAGATCACGCAAGCCCCCTTGCCCGATTGCGGGGAAGATGAAGTGCTTGTGAAAATCGTAGCCGCCGGTGTCAATCGCGGGGATTGTGTCCAACGCATCGGCTTTTACCCTCCTCCACCCGGTGCGTCCGAGGTGATGGGTTTGGAAATGGCCGGTACTGTGGTTCATGCCGGAACACAGGTCAGCACCGTCAAGCCGGGAGATCGCGTCGCCGGCATTGTAGCCGGCGGGGGCTATGGCGAGTTCATCAACATTCACCACAGCCACGCCCTGCCGGTCCCGGATGACATGTCTTTCATAGATGCTGCCGCCTTGCCCGAAGCAATGATGACCGTTTATGCCAATGTCATGGAACATGGCAGCCTGAAACCAGGTGAAACCCTGCTGGTGCATGGCGGAGCCAGCGGCATCGGCTCCATGGCCATCCAAATGGCCAAAGCATTTGGAGCCAGGGTTTTTACGACTGTCAGCTCTGAAGAAAAAGCACAGGCGTGCGTCTCTTTCGGGGCGGATCATGTCATCAATTACAAGCAGAGTGATTTTGTTGAAGAGATCAAAATACTCACCGATGGCACCGGTGCAGATGTCATTCTCGATATGATTGGCGGTGATTATATCCAGCGTAACATTCAGTGCGCCGCCAAAGGGGGGCGCATCGTCAATATCGGATACATGAACGGATTTTCCGCTGACGTGAATTTTCTGCAGGTCATGTTGAAAAACCTGACCCTGACCGGCTCAACCCTGCGCGCCAGACCGGTTGATGAAAAGGCACGCCTGACACAATTGGTTTTGGAGAACTTCTGGCATCTCATACCCAAGACAATCCGGCCAGTCGTTCATCAAACTTTTGCGCTTGCCGACGCCGGGGCCGCCCACGAGCTGATGGAAAGCAACGCCCATATCGGTAAAATCATTCTGGAAATCAGCGAGGAATAAAAAAAGCGCAGGCCGAAACCCGCGCTTTTTCAGAAAACTTTTGCAAAACTAGCGTGGCTGCATCCGGATGCCGGCATCCATGCGCACACATTCGCCGTTCATGTAATCATTCTCGACAAAATACTGCGCCAGACGTGCGATTTCCTCAGGCTTGCCCAAGCGTTGCGGGAACAGCGCCTGTGACTCAAGAGACTGGTACAACTCGTCCGGAATGAGATCGAACAAAGGCGTGTGAATCAAACCGGGGACAATCGTATTGACCCGAATGCCAATGCTGGACAGATCCCGGGCAATCGGCAATGTCATCCCGACAATACCACCCTTGGTTGCAGAATAAGCGGCCTGACCAATCTGCCCCTCATAGGCAGCGACCGAAGCCGTGTTCATGATGACACCGCGGCATCCGCAATCCGTTTGCGGCTCATTCTTGGCCATTTCAGCGGCAGCCAGGCGCAGGACGTCAAATGTGCCAACCAGGTTGATATCGATGACCTGCTTGAAAGCATCCAGATTGGCTGGGCCGTTTTTGCCCAACGTTTTTTCCGCGCTGCCTATGCCGGCATAGTTGCAGCAAATATGAATGGCGCCAAAGGCCTCCATCGTACCGGCAATGGCCGTCTCGATGGTATCCGTCTTGGTGACGTCAACGGGAAAGAAAACCGCATTCTCGGCGCCGACATCAGAAATAATGCTGTTGGCGCGCTCTTCGTTGATGTCAAAAATCGCGCATTTAGCACCCAATGACACAAAATGACGGACAGTGGCCTCGCCAAGACCTGATGCACCGCCGGTGATGATGGCAGTTTTGCCGTTCAATTCCATGATATTTTCCTCTCATCCATTTAAATCACTGAACTTTGGGGGAAGTTCAGACGTTATAGGTTTCCTGCCGATCGATGGCAAGGCCTACAGACTGTCTTCAAACATGGCATTCAGCTTCTGCATGCCTTTCAACCAACGTTCTTTGTCGGTGACTCTGCGGACGGAATAATCCGCAACCTGCTCATGCGGCAAGACAAGAAAAGCCTCCTGCTCCACCGCGGCAACACAGGCTTGCGCCACCTCCTCGGCCGATTTCACCCCGTCCACATGCGCAGAGGAGTCGCTGATACCGGCCGTCATCGCCGTATCAACCGCCTGCGGGCATAACACCGAGGCCTTGATACCGCGCAGTCCATAGGTAATGACCAGCCACTCCGCAAACGCCACGGCTGAATGTTTGGTCAGGGAATAAGGCGCGGAGCCGATTTGACTGAGCAGACCAGCAGCAGAAGCCGTGTTAAGAAAATAGCCTTGCCCGCGCTCCAACATCCGCGGCAGCAAATGCCGCGCCGCCCAGACATGCGACATGACATTGATTTCCCACATGCGCTGCCAGTCTTCATCGGGCACTTCCGGACCACCACCCACCAGAATACCGGCATTGGAACAGAATAAATCTATAGGACCATGCTCACGCTCAACCGTATCAATCAGAGATTTAATGTCCTGCTCACGCGATACATCGCATTTATGGGCGACCCCGCCAATGCCATTTGCCGTTTCCAAGGCCCCGTCCATATTGACGTCAGCGCAGACCACAGATCCGGCCCCGGCCTGAGCAAATGCCTGCGCCAAGGCACGTCCAATACCGCTTGCCGCTCCCGTCACAACAATAATGCGTCCTGCAACTTCCATAATCCCCTCCTGCTGATCAGCTTAGGCGCCTTCAATCTCCTCACGAAGAAGTTCCAGCTCAAGCCATTCATTTTCGGCTTCCTGTAAACGATTTTGCTTGGCCTCCAGTAGTGCAGCCAATTCGTTAAACCTGTCCGGATTGTTGGCGAAGAGGGACGAGTCTTCAAGCTGTTTTTTGATCTCCGCCACCGCATCTGTCAAAGCCTCGATCTCACCAGGCAGGTTTTCAAGCGCATATTTGTGCTTGTAACTGAGTTTTTGCGGTTTTTTCATGGTGCTGACGGAGGCTGTCCGTTCTGCCTCGGAGGGCTTCAACTCGGCCTCGCGCTGTTCCGGTTTCGACTGGCCGGCTCTTTGCGCCAGCATGTCGGAATAACCGCCAGCATATTCCACCCATTGCCCTCCCCCTTCCGCCAATATCACGGCGGTGACCGTCCGGTCGAGAAAGTCCCGGTCATGACTGACCAACAGCACCGTTCCCTCATAATTTGCGATCAATTCCTGCAACAGGTCCAGGGACTCCAAATCCAGATCATTGGTCGGCTCATCCAAGATCAGAAAATTTGAGGGTTGACGCAGCCCCCGGGCCAGAAGCAAGCGTGCCTGCTCGCCGCCCGACAGCACGGTGACAGGCGTGCGCATCTGCGAGGGATGAAACAGAAAATCCTTCATATATCCTATGACATGCATGGTTTCTTTACCGATTGACACCAGGTCCCCAGCCCCATCCGTCAGGGCGTCTTTGATGGTCCAGTCTTTCTTGATGCCCCTGCGCTGCTGATCAAGAGTCAAAGGGGTCAGATTTTTGCCGAGCCGGATTGTGCCGGTATCGGCCTCCAATGTACCGGTCAGCATATTCAGCAATGTGGTCTTGCCGGCACCATTAGCGCCGATCAGCCCAATCCGGCTGCCGCGTTTCACCTGTATTGTGAAGTCATCCACTACGGTTTTGTCACCAAAACTTTTTGATATCCGGTCCGCCTTGACGACCAGCTTGCCGGAACGCCCCCCCTCGTTCAGTGTAGCATTCATCTGGCCGGTCGGCAGACGACGCTCCTTGCGCTCTTTCTTTAAGGCCGCCAGTTCGGCCATACGGCGGACATTGCGCTTGCGCCGCGCCGTCACGCCATAGCGCACCCAATGTTCCTCGCGCTCTATTTTTCTGTCCAACTTGTGCGCAGCCTGCTTCTCCTGTTCCAACACATCGTCGCGCCAGTTCTCAAAATGTTTGAAATTACGTCGCATAATTTTTGTCCGCCCGCGGTCAAGCCATAGTGTCTGACGCGATACATTCTCCATGAAACGCCGGTCATGGCTGATGAGTACAATAGCGGCGCGACTTTGCAGCAGAACCTTTTCAAGCCATTCAATTGCCGGCAAATCCAGATGGTTGGTCGGCTCGTCCAGCAACAAAATATCGGGATCCGGCGCCAAAAGACTGGCCAAAGCCGTGCGCCGCCTTTCTCCGCCCGACAAAGGTGCAAGCGCCGCTTTCGGATCCAGCCGCAAATCCGCCATTAATTGATAGGCACGTTGTTGGTCCTCATTGTCCATCAACCCATCCAGCACATAGTCCTCAATGGTCTCATACCCATGGAAATCCGGATCCTGCGCCAGATAAGCCACCATGATGCCGGGTTGCACAAACACCTCCCCGTCATCGGCTTCAATTTCACCGGCGGCTATTTTAAGTAGGGTTGATTTGCCGGAACCGTTGCGCCCGACCAGACATAAGCGTTCACCTGGCGCAACCGACAGTTCAGCACCCTCCAGCAAGGGCGTCACACCATAAGTCAGATGAATATCCTGCAGATGTAATATGGGCGGTGAAGACATGAGACGATGTTCCTTTTCCAGCCATGTGTATCATGTTCCCCAAATCCCTCAAACGTCGAGATGAAGAAATTATGCTATAATCCTTATGACCAGTTGTCAGTCCATCTCAGGTAAGTTAGAAATCAAAATCCAAACATATGTAACGAGATTATAGATGTCAGAGAAATCATCCCCCGGCCAAACGACTTTCCCCGCCGCAACCAGCCAAGACTGGATGCAGGCGGTTGATAAAGTTCTCAAGGGCAAGAGTTTCCAGACACTTGTCACCAAAGACATTGGCGGACTTGAACGCCAACCGCTCTACACGGAAGAGACTGCGAGCACCTGTGGCGACCCCGCAGGACTGCCAGGCTTTGCCCCCTTTATCAGAGGGACACAAGCCGTCAATGACCGCTATTTACCCTGGCATATTGTTGCGCGGTTTGAGCCGGGACGCAAACATGCCGACAATACGGATGTGTTGACCGATCTGAATGGCGGTGTTTCGGCCCTTCTGGTGGATGTGACGGATACCGGGACTGACGCCGCCGCCATTGAAGGCCTTTTGGCCGGGGTTGATTTAAGCATTGCGCCGCTGCTCCTGCGCCCGGGGGCCGCTGCGGAAGATGCCATCGAGCTGTTTTTTAAGCTCCTCAGCAATTCTGAAGCCGCCACCATTGCCGCCCATCTTGATTATGATCCCATCGGCATGGGAGCACGCAAAAACACATCCATCGATATATCCGGTCTAGCCGCCCTGGCCGACCAGGTCCGCATGTGGCCGCACATTACCATGCTCACCGCTTCTGGCATGGTTTATCACAACAGTGGTGCGGACCATGCCTCAGAGTTGGCTTATGCCATGGCAAGCTTGATTGTCTATATCAATGCCCTGACCGAAAGCGGGCTGTCGGCGCATGAGGCTTTGTCAAACATCACCCTAACCCTTTCCACCGATACGGATTTTTTTGCTGGGATCGCCAAAATGCGGGCAGCAAGAGCCTTGTGGTCGCAGATCTGCACGGCTTACGGCGTTGAAGGTCTAGCGCCCAAAATCCATGCCGAGGGGTCTCAGCGCAGCTATTCAGTCGCTGACCCCTGGGTGAATATTCTCCGGGCCACCATCGCAACATTGGGCGCCGGGATTGGCGGGGCCGATTTCATATCCGTTGCCCCCTGCACCGCCGTCAGCGACGGCGACAGTCTTCTGACCCGCAGGGTCGCTCGCAACACCCAGATCATTTTACAAGAAGAAAGCCATATTGGCAGGGTGACTGATCCAGCGGGGGGGAGTTGGTACATTGAAAACCTCTCCCGCGAACTGGCAGAAACCGCCTGGGCCCTTTTTCAGGATATCCATAAAGCGGGCGGCATGGTAAAAGCCCTAACCTCCGGCATGGTCGCCGAGCATCTGTCCGGCCTGCAGAATGACATGGATGAAGCCGTCGCCCATCGCCGGGCTCCGCTTCTCGGCGTCACAGAATTCCCCAATCTGGGCGAAGCTCCGCTGCCCCCGCGCGCCGGCTCAGGCGATGGGCCGCTCATGGCCCGGCGACCGGCTTCCGTATTTGAAGAAATGCGCCTTGCGGCCCTTCCGGTCAAACCAAAAGTGTTTCTCGCAACCCTCGGTACCGAAGCGCAATTTACAGGCCGCGCCAACTTCACCGCCAATCTCTTCGCCGCTGGGGGAATTGACGCCCTGATCGGATCAGGCGGTGAGGATGTCGCCGCCATAGCGGCTGAATTCAGGGACAGCGGCGCCAAAATCGCCGTCATTTGCGGCTCGGATGACGCTTATGACACCCATGCTGAAGCCGTGGCGAAGGCCCTGCATCAAACCGGTGCGACACATCTTTGGCTGGCTGGCAAACAAACCCTAAGCAACGCCGACAATTTGTTTATGGGCTGCAACGCGTTGACTGTCCTGCAAACCGCACATCAGAAACTCGGATTGGGAGAATAATATGAGCAACCAACCTGATTTCAAAAACATGGATTTTGACTTCGCCTCAGCAGAGGCAAGCTTGTCAGACTGGGAAAAAGCCAGTCAGGATATCGCTGCGAACACCAATGGCGGCCTGAACCGCGAGACCCCGGAAGGTTTGACCATTAAGCCTCTTTACACTTCCAAAGACCGCGAGGGGCTTGCGAACATTGACAGCTATCCCGGGATTGCACCTTATATTCGCGGCCCCTACGCCACCATGTATGTCAACAAACCCTGGACTGTCCGTCAATATGCCGGGTTTTCAACAGCTGAAGAGTCGAACGCGTTTTACCGGCGCAATCTGAAAGCGGGTCAAAAGGGGCTGTCTGTCGCCTTTGATCTCGCGACCCACCGGGGCTATGACAGCGATCATCCGCGTGTAGCGGGGGATGTCGGCATGGCCGGTGTCGCCATCGACTCAATTTACGACATGCGCACCCTGTTTGCCGGCATTCCGCTGGACGAGATGAGCGTTTCCATGACCATGAACGGGGCGGTTCTGCCGATTCTTGCGCTTTATATTGTTGCCGCAGAGGAACAAGGTGTCTCCCCTGACAAGCTGGCCGGCACCATCCAGAACGACATTCTCAAAGAGTTCATGGTGCGCAACACCTATATTTATCCCCCTAAGCCTTCGGTCAAAATCATTTCCGACATTTTCGCCTACACGGCTGAAAACATGCCGAAATTCAACTCCATCTCCATTTCCGGCTACCACATGCAAGAAGCCGGGGCGACGGCCGATCTTGAACTGGCTTACACCTTGGCTGATGGCGTGGAATATGCCAAGGCAGGCATGGCTGCAGGTCTGGATATTGACGCCTTTGCCCCGCGCCTGTCTTTCTTCTGGGCCATTGGTATGGATTTCTTCACTGAGATTGCCAAAATGCGAGCCGGGCGCCTCCTGTGGGCACAGCTGATGCAGGGGCTTGGCGCCCAAAACCCGAAATCTCTGGCACTGCGCACGCATTGCCAGACTTCCGGCTGGTCGCTGACGGCGCAGGACATTTACAATAATATCGTCCGCACCTGTGTCGAAGCCATGGCCGCCACCCAGGGACACACACAATCGCTGCACACCAACAGCTTTGACGAGGCCCTGGCCCTGCCGACGGATTTCTCTGCCCGTATCGCCCGCAACACCCAATTGCTGCTGCAAATGGAATCCAAAACCACCAATGTCATTGACCCGTGGGGCGGCAGCTATTTTGTCGAGCGCCTGACCCATGATCTGGCGGCACGGGCCATGGAGCATATCCGCGAAGTTGACAATCTTGGCGGCATGGCTGAGGCCATTGAACAGGGCATTCCCAAGCTGCGTATTGAAGAAGCCGCCGCCCACACCCAGGCCCGCATTGACAGTGGCCGGCAGACTGTAGTCGGCGTTAACAAGTTCCGCCTCGAACAAGAAGATGATGTGGAAGTGCTGAAAGTGGACAATACCACTGTCCGCAAATCTCAAATTGAACGGCTTGAAAAACTGCGTGCAGAACGAGATGCAACAGCTGTTGAAGCCGCTCTTAACGCCCTGACCAACGCGGCTGACAGCGGCACCGGCAACCTGTTAGCTCTGGCTGTGAGTGCAGCCCGTGCAAAAGCGACAGTCGGTGAAATTTCAGACGCTTTGGAAAAAGTCTATGGCCGACATGAGGCCAAGCCGGAAATGATTTCTGGGGTGTATGAAAAAGACTTCGGTACATCAGAGTCCATTTCAAATGTACATGACATGGTTGCCCGTTTCACCGAGCGAGAAGGCCGTGCTCCTTGCATCTATATCGCAAAAATGGGGCAGGATGGGCATGATCGCGGGCAGAAAGTGGTCGCCACCGCCTATGCCGATTTGGGCTTTGACGTCGTTGTCGGGCCCTTGTTCCAGACACCAGAGGAAGCCGCGCGTGACGCCATCTCCGCCAATGCGCATGTTGTCGGGGTCTCTTCACTGGCCGCTGGACATCTGACCCTGGTGCCGGAATTACGCGACGCCCTGAAAGCTCAGGGGCGTGAAGACATCATGATGATTGTCGGCGGTGTCATTCCGCCGCAGGATTTCGATGCCCTGCGCAAAGCCGGAGCCAAGGCCATCTTCCCGCCCGGCACTGTAATTCCTGACGCGGCTGATGAAATGCTCAATACCCTGAACGCCCATCTCGGGCATAATGTGTCCGCCTGATTTTAATCTTTGCCAAGTAGCGGCAACAACTCATTTTCCTCAACAAAAAACATTGTTGATGTGTCATGGTTGATGAAACGGCGTTCATCTTCCTGCATTTCGGCAGCAGCAGTCTGCCCCTCTGGTGTCGCCATGGCCGCCTGAAAAGCCTCAGCGCTTTCCCACCAGCATTCTGAAACACCGTCAAAATCCTGTGCCAATTGGCGCGTTTCATCATAAGAAGGGTCATTGGCAAATGGGACAAATGTATGCGACTGCACATAACGCACCATGCCCATATCCTTTGCAAGGCGCACAGCAAGCGCGCCGTGCTCCTCGCGCCAAATTTTCTGGAATTGCGCACGGTCCAAACCGTCTTTGCGGTGAATGCAATATATCAGTTTCAGCATGATGCTAGCCCTCCTGGAAATTTTTACCGGCATGCTCAGCCCCTTGCAACCCGTAAAGGTCGGCAGTGGCTTTGGACATCATGTTAATCAAGCCCACCCGGTCCGGGGACATCAGGAATGCGGCAGCCTCCTTGTTGCCGCCCGGCACACAGACAGGGCCGCGCCCCAAAAACGCCAATGCTTCCTGCACCACCTGCGCCGGTGCCATCAGGCTGTCATCCGACTCAAACCCGGGAATGGACTTGACCATGGCCGGCGTTCTGGTTGCGCCGGCCAGAACCGTCAACACGTCAACACCATAAGGCTTGAATTCATGCCATAACCCCTCTGACAGGCGCATCAGGTAAGCTTTCGCCGCCGAATAAGGCGTAATTGCCGACGCCCCGGCCAGACAGGCCAGCGAGTTCATCATAATCAGCCCGCCGGCCCCCCTGGCCTTCATGGCCTGACCGAAATGATGACACAAACGCAATGGCGTCAGGCAGTTAAGGGTCATCAAGGCCTCCGCGCTTTCACAAGTTTGGTCGAGAAACGCCTTGGCCCCGTGTGTTGCTCCGGCATTGTGAATGACCAGAGACACCGCCAGTCCGTCACACGCCGCAATAATTGAGGCCGCGCCGTCCGAACGGGATAAATCCGCACTGATCCAGCGGGTTTCGATGCCGTAATCCGTTTCAAGGCCATCAGCAATGTGTGCAAGCACGGCCTCACGCCGCGCCGCCAAAGCGATATTCACTCCCTGTTCGGCTAGTTCCCTGGCAAAACACAGACCAATGCCTTCCGTCCCACCGGTAATCAAGGCCCATGGCCCATAGGTGTCTTTGAAACCCTTATCCATTGTCTTCGCCGTTCCCCTTCATATTTGGAACAGCTTAACATCGCCTCCATAAAAGAAAATGCCGGCGGGTCATTATTTTTTAATGCGGATCAAACCTTCCTGCGCCACCGTGCAGACATGCGTGCCGTCGCGTGAGAAAATGGATCCGAAATTCAGACCAGTGGCGTTGGCGGCGGACGGGCTTCTGGTATCGAACAAAAACCAGTCATCCGCTTTGAAGGAGCGGTGAAACCACAATGCATGATCTAGGCTGGCCAGTTGAACACCGTCATTGTAAGGCGTCACACCATGCGGACGGATGCTTGAGCGCAGGAAGTCAACATCAGAGACATAAGCCATCAAAATATGACTCATGCGTTGATCCTCGAGGCTGCCGTCAAGATTAAGCTTGAACCAAAACCTGTCATTCTCACTTGTCGGCTCGGGGTCCATGATGTTTTCCGGCTTTATCCGCCGCGTATCCACCGGCAAAATGCCAAGAAACACCTCTTTGCGCTCTTCCGGCACAAGATGCAAAACCTCTTCACGCAAAGCGCGGTCGGATTTCAGACTTTCCGGCGGCGGTACATCCGGCATGGTCTCACTGTGCTCCATCCCGTCCTCAGCAACCTTAAAAGAGGCGGCCATATTCAAGATCTGTTTGCCCTTCTGAATCGCCACGACACGCCGGCTGGTAAAACTGCCCCCGTCACGCGCTTCGTCGACATGGAAAATAATCGGCAGTTCCGGATCTCCGGGCAGCAGAAAATAAGCATGTAACGAATGACACAGCCGTTCCTCAACCGTTGTATAGGCGGCAGCAAGCCCTTGGGCGATCACCTGCCCGCCAAACACACGCCCCCAATGGGCCTCGGGTGTCAAACCGCGGAAAATCGTGTCGTCAATCTGTTCAAGTGTCAGCAGTTTTACTGGGTCAATTTTATTCATGAAACCGCCGGTTTATTCGCTTTTCGGAGGGCTTGCGGGCACCAGCGTAACGCTCTCACCACAGCCGCAGGCATCGGTCTGATTGGGGTTGTTGAAAACAAAGCCTGAAGAAAGCTTGCTGACCTCATAATCCATTTCCGTGCCGAGCAGAAACAAAATGGCCTTCGGGTCAATCAAGATGGTCACCCCCTTGTCCTCAACAACCTCATCATGCGGCGCAATGTCGGTTGCATATTCCATCGTATATTCCATACCCGCGCAGCCGGCATTTTTCAGCCCAAGGCGCAGGCCGACCCGTTCGGCACCATCCTCTGAAGGCCGCGACAGAATATCCTGAAGGCGCTCGGCCGCAGTATCCGTCAGGGTAATCGCTTTGGGTATCGGCAAAACTTCGCTCATATCACCATCCTATACGTCAGAACATGTCCAGCGCAACCCGCGCCTCGTCCGACATCCGGCTCATCTCCCAGGGCGGGTCAAAAACCATGTTGACCTTGACGTCGCAAATCCCTTCAACTGCCCCGACGGCATCCTGCACCCAAACCGGCATCTGCTCAGCCACTGGGCAGCCCGGCGCGGTCAGAGTCATGTCAATTAGAACATCCCGGTCATCGGTGATTTCCACCCGGTAAATCAGGCCCAATTCATAAATATCGACAGGGATTTCCGGGTCATAAACACTTTTCAAGGCACCGACAATATCATCCGTCAAATCCTGCAATTCCGGCGACAAATCCTCCTGCAGAACCGGTGTATTATCAACTTTGGCTTCCTCGGAAGCACTCTGCGACAACTCAGCTTTCGTCTCTTCTGTCATCTCGTTTCCTCAAGCGAAAAACGTCAAAGCTTTTTTGACAGCTTCAGCCAGTTTTTCAACCTCCTCGCGGGTGTTATAACAGGCAAAGGATGCCCGGGCCGTCGCCGGGACACCAAACCGGTCCATCAATGGCTTGGCACAGTGATGCCCGGCCCGCACCGCCACACCGGAGCGGTCAATCATTGTCGCCAAATCATGCGGATGCACCCCTTCCGCGCCAAATGACAGAATGCTGCCCTTGTCAGCGGCCGTTCCGTAAAACTGCAAACTGTTGATCTCCGACATCAGCTCCGTCGCATAGGCCAGCAACTCGTTTTCATGCGCTACCATCGCCTCACGGCCGGTCTCCATCATGTACTGCAAAGCCGCTCCCAGACCAATGGCCTCGACAATCGGCGGCGTGCCGGCCTCAAACCGGTGCGGGGCGTCGCCATAGGTCACATTATCCAGAGACACTTCGCGGATCATTTCACCGCCGCCACGATAAGGGCGCATCTGCGCCAGCAACTCCGTCTTGCCGTAAAGCACACCGATGCCGCTTGGCCCGTAAACCTTATGGCCGGAAAACACATAAAAATCTGCATCCAAATCCTGCACATCCGTCACCAGATGCACAGCCCCCTGGCAGCCATCCACCAGAACCGGAACATTCATGTCATGGGCGGCCGCGATGATGCGCTTCATAGGGGTGATGGTCCCCAGCGCATTGGACATTTGCGTCAAGGCCACCATTTTTGTTTTCGGCGACAACAGATCGAGATACGCCTCGAAATCAAGCTCGCCGTCATCCCTTACCGGCACCCATTTCAGCACCGCACCCTTTTCCTCGCGCAGGTAATGCCAAGGCACGATATTCGAGTGATGCTCCATTACGGACAGAATAATTTCATCACCTTCCTGAATGCGGGGGGCCAGATAAGAATACGACACCAGATTGATGGCGTCGGTGGCACCGGAGGTGAAGATGATGTCCTCAACCTTCGGAGCATTGAGAAAAACGCGAGCACTTTCACGCGCCGCCTCGAAGCCGTCTGTCGCCTTATTGGACAGGTAATGCAGCCCGCGATGCACATTGGCATAGCCGGAGTGCATCACTTCCGTCATGGTGTCGATGACCTGTTTCGGCTTTTGGGCGGAGGCCGCATTATCCAAATAAACCAGCGGCTTACCATACACCTCGGTTGATAAAATTGGAAAGTCCTGCCGCACGGCATCAATATCAAGTTTTGCGGTCATGTCCGCTCCTCCATGCGCAGCAATTGTGCGGCAACTAAACCAGATACAACCTCCCTGATGTTTTCATCCGATATCCGCTCAACAATTTCTGCCATAAACCCGGAGATCAATAACTGGCGCGCCTCCTTTAGCCCCAAGCCGCGAGAGCGCAAAAAGAACACCGCATCCCGGTCAATTTCACCAATAGCCGACCCATGTGCACAGGCGACATCATCAGCGTAAATCTCCAATTCCGGCTTAGCGTTCATCTCAGCATTGCGCGAGAGCATTAAAGCATCAGATTTTTGATTTGCATCGACCCTTTGCGCATCATTACGCACAATCACCTTACCCTGAAAAACGCCGCGCGCCTGCTGATCCAGAACTGTGCGCGCCACTGTTTCACTGGTGGTGTCCGCCACGCGGTGATCCAGACAGCTGGTAACATCCATATGCTGACTCTCAGACCCCAACAGGACACTGGCGATTTCAGCATGAGCGTGTGCGCCGTTGAACATGATATTGGTCTCATGTCTGGCAAGACCAGCCTGCAGCCCGACAAGAACCGTTTTCAGGCGCGCGCCTTTTGCGAGCTGACACTGGCTGTGGGTGATGCCGGCCTGACTGTCCTCAGCAAGATGCGTTTTTATGATTTCAAGACCGGCGTCCTCGGCCAAAACCGCCTCAAAGGCAAGATGGCTGAAACCGGTACCCTGATGGGTTTCCAGAACCGTCAAACCGGCGTCTTTTTCAATATTTAGCATGACCCGACCGTAGGCCGCTTTATCGGCTGATGAGCAGGCCCAAACAAATTCCACCGGCCGCTCCAGATGGCCGGAAACCCGCACCGTCACGCCATCCGTGAAATGGGCCATATTTGTCGCCAAGAGGCCGTCATTGCTGTCAGTGTCAAAACGCTCGACATCCGCATCACTCATTTTGACGATGTGCAAACCTTCCGGCAGGGTGTCGGGCATGGCTTGCAAGGCCCCGTCCACAAACACAAGCCGCACGGGGTCCAATGGCGCAAACAGCGCAGGCAAGTCAAGCTCTCCGGACGGGGCGTCCACAGAGGTTGCCGGCAGGAGTTTCTGTAAATCCGTATAATGCCAGTTTTCCAGACGCCGCGTCGGCAGACCAAGGCTTTGCGCCCGCTCTGCTGCGGCGTGTTGTAGGGCAGAGAGTGTGACGGCCTCAGGCATGAACCGCCCCCTCTCCTGCGTTGTCTCCTTGCAGATAATCCGCATAACCGGATTTCTCCAATTCCAGGGCCAGTTCCGGGCCACCGGTTTCGACAATACGCCCCTGCGCCATGACATGAACAACATCCGGCTTGATGTAATCCAGCAGGCGCTGATAATGCGTGATAACCAACATGCCACGGTTTTCATCCCGCAAAGCATTGACCCCGTCTGATACAGTCTTCAAGGCATCGATATCCAGCCCGGAGTCGGTTTCGTCCAGAATGGCCATGCGCGGCTCCAGCGCCGCCATCTGCAGAATTTCATTGCGTTTTTTTTCACCGCCAGAAAACCCGACATTAAGCGGCCGCCGCAGCATCTCATCCTTCATGCCCAATGAGGCCGCTTTCTCACGGATAAACCGCAGGAAACCTGCAGCATCCATTTCGTCTTGACCACGGGCACGACGCAAGGCATTGACCGCGGTTTTCAGGAAAGTCGTATTGTTGACCCCGGGAATTTCCAACGGATACTGAAACGCCAGAAACAGCCCCAGCGCGGCACGCTCTTCCGGCTCAAGCGCCAGCAGATCAGTTCCGTCCAGCGTGGCGGTCCCGCCCGTCACCTCATAGCCGTCGCGCCCGGACAGCACATAAGACAGGGTCGACTTCCCCGACCCGTTTGGTCCCATAATAGCGTGCACCTCGCCGGGCTTGATAGTCAGGCTCAAGCCTTTGAGAATTTCTGAGCCGCCGACTTTGGCATGCAAATTATGAATATCAAGCAGGGAACTCATCCAACACTTCCTTCCAGAGAAATACCAACCAGCTTTTGCGCCTCAACCGCAAACTCCATCGGCAGATGCTGCAACACATCCCGACAGAACCCGTTAACGATCAGGGCCACGGCTTCTTCCGCATCAAGGCCGCGCTGGCGGCAGTAAAACAATTGATCTTCGCTAATTTTCGAGGTGGTCGCCTCATGCTCAAGCACCGCGCTGGGGTTCTTGGCATCAATATAAGGCACCGTATGGGCGGCACAGTTATCGCCGATCAACAGGCTGTCGCATTGCGTGAAGTTGCGGGCACCTTCAGCCTTGCGGTTGACGCTGACCTGACCACGATAGGCATTGGAGGAGCGGCCGGCGGAAATCCCCTTAGATATGATTTTACTGGTCGTGTTCTCGCCCAGATGAATCATTTTGGTGCCGCTATCGACCTGCTGCAGATTGTTGGAAATAGCAATCGAGTAAAACTCTCCGACACTCTCAGCGCCGCGCAGAATACAACTGGGATATTTCCAAGTGACCGCAGAACCTGTTTCCACCTGCGTCCAGGATATTTTCGACCGCGCCTCGCGGCAGTCCCCGCGCTTGGTCACAAAATTGTAAATGCCGCCGACGCCGTTCTCGTCGCCGGGATACCAGTTCTGGACAGTTGAATATTTAATCTCAGCATCCTCCAGCGCAACAAGTTCAACGACCGCAGCGTGGAGCTGGTTTTCATCGCGCATCGGGGCTGTGCAGCCTTCCAAATAGCTCACATAAGAACCTTTATCAGCAATCAGCAATGTGCGTTCAAACTGGCCTGTATTGGCTTCATTGATGCGGAAATAGGTCGACAGTTCCATCGGACAGCGTACACCAGGCGGGATATAGACAAATGATCCGTCCGAGAACACGGCTGAATTGAGGGCTGAGAAATAATTGTCGGATTTGGGCACCACCGTACCGAGATATTTTTTGACCAGTTCCGGGTGCTCTTTGACCGCTTCGGAAAACGAGCAGAAAATCACCCCGGCCTCGGCCAGCTCCTTGCGGAAGGTTGTGGCGACAGAAACACTGTCAAACACGGCATCGACGGCGACCCGGTTTTTCACCCCAGCCAGAATTTCCTGCTCCTGCAGCGGAATGCCGAGCTTTTCGTAGGTTTTCAATAATTCAGGGTCAACATCATCCAGAGTTTCCGGCTGGTCCTCCATGCTTTTGGGGGCGGCGTAATAATACAAATCCTGATAATCAATCGCCGGATAATCGACATGCGCCCACTCAGGCTCCTGCATGGTCTGCCAACGCTCAAACGCATCCAGCCGCCACTCCAGAAGCCATTCCGGCTCCTCCTTTTTGGCGGAAATGAAACGGATGATATCTTCATTCAGGCCTTTGGGCGCCTTGTCGGTCTCAATATCGGTTGTGAAGCCGTATTTATAGTTTTCACCGGCCAGGCTTTTGACCTGTTCGACTGTTTCGCGCTCAATGCTTTCTTTGGCTTCTGACATTCTTATCTCCAAAACGGTTCAGGCATGGGCCGACCGGTCAACCTTATCTTTCAGGGCCTCGACAAATGCAGGCCCATCCGTCGCTTGGCTCTGCCAACCAAGGCTGAGGCGGATTGCCCCCTCGGATAAATGGTCCGCAACGCCCATGGCGTCAAGCACATGACTGCGCGTCACCTTGCCGCTGGAGCAGGCAGCCCCGGCACTGACGGCAAACCCGTTGAGGTCCATTGCGATCACCATCATTTCCGACCGGCACCCCGGCGCCGCAAAACAGCTAGTATTGGGCAAGCGTGCCACTTCACGGCCAAACACCACAGCTTCCGGCACCGCCTCCAACAGCCGCTCCTCCATATCATCGCGCCAGTCCGCCAATTGCTGCGACTGCTCCAATTCCTTGGCCACAAGTTCCGCCGCCGCCCCGAAGCCGACAATGCCGGCCAGATTTTCCGTGCCCGCCCGACGGCTCAGTTCCTGCCCACCGCCAACAAGCTGCGTCCCGGTGACAATATGAGGCGCCGCCGCCAGCGCTCCAACGCCTGCCGGCCCACCAAGCTTATGCGCCGACAAACTCAGCAGATCCACATTCATATGCCACATGCTGACGGGGATTTTACCGGCCGCTTGCACCGCATCGCAGAAAAACACACTGCCATGGGCACGAACTTTTTCACCGATTTCAGCCACAGGCTGAATGACACCCGTTTCATTATTCGCAGCCATAACGCAAACCAGGGCCGGGGCTGGATCTTCCAACAGCCGGTCAAGGGCATCCAGATCCACCACCCCGTTCCCGGTCACGCCGACCTGTTCAAGCGGCAACCCGGATGCCTCTACCGGTGCCATAACGGCTGCATGCTCAATCGCACTGACAATTATCCGTTTGATGTCGCCGGCCGGTGCCGTACGGGTCTTAACCGCCAGATTACAGGCTTCAGTTCCACCACTGGTAAAAACCAGACCCGCCATATCAGCGCCTATGAGATTGCAGACCTGCTGACGTGCCTTTTCAATCAGACTGCGCGCTTCACGGCCTTCCGCATGAATGGATGAGGCATTGCCGCCGACGGCCAACGCCTCGGACATTGCCGCAACCACCGGCGGGCGTACTGGCGCGGTCGCATTATAGTCCAGATACACACGCCGGCTCATGAGATGACCTCAACATCGTGGCCCTGGGCTGCCTGTGCAATAGTAATTGGCCGGGGAAAGGAAACATTTCCGTCAAGAACATCGGCCAGGGATACGCCGTTCAAAAATCCGTATATCTGGCTTTCCAGTTCCGCCCATAAATCATGGGTAAGACAGCGTGTCTGCTTGCTCAGACAGACATTGGTTCCTGCGCATCGCGTCACCTCGACGGTTTCATCAACGCTGCTGATGATGTCTCCGATCGGCATTTCCTCAGCCGGCTTAGACAGGCGATACCCGCCTTTGGGTCCGCGCACGCTTTCAACTTGCCCGGCCTTGCGCAAATCCTGAAAAATTTGCTCCAGATAAGGCAAGGGAATCTCCTGCCGCTGTGAAATGACGGCGAGGGAAACCGGGGCGTCAGGGACATCCTCAGCACCTTGCTGGCTGGCAATATCCGCCATGGCCATAACCGCATATCTTCCACGCGTCGAAATCTTCATAAGACACTGTTCCTGTTGGTTTTTTTCGAAAAAACTTGCATTGCCCCCATGACTTTGTGGTAAGAAGACGCAAGCGACGACAAATCCATATGCAGGATATAGTAATCCTGACCTTATTAGTCAAGAATAGACAATGCGGTTTTGCTGGGGTTTTTATGTTTTTAAGCTGGGGGGTATGATGCCAGAAATTATTTTCAACGGTCCTGAAGGCCGTCTTGAGGGCCGCTACAAACAGCAACCGGAAAAAGGCGCACCTATTGCCATGATTCTTCATCCGCTGCCGCAACTGGGCGGCAACATGAACAATCCGGTTACCTACCAACTCTACCAGACCTTCCAACAACGCGGCTTTACGGTCATGCGTTTCAATTTCCGGGGTGTCGGAAGGTCACAGGGTGACTTTGACCATGGCATTGGCGAGTTATCTGATGCGGCCACTGCACTTGATTGGCTGCAAAGTTTTAATCCGGATGCCCAACAATGCTGGATTGCCGGTTATTCCTTTGGTGCCTGGATAGGTATGCAGCTGTTAATGCGTCGTCCCGAAATTTCCGGCTTCATCTCGGTCTCGCCGCCGGCGAATCTCTATGATTTTTCCTTTCTAGCCCCCTGCCCGACTTCCGGCCTCATCACCCATGGGGACGAGGACAAAATCGTCCCCCAGGAGGATGTCGAAAAAATGGTGGAACGCCTGCAGGCTCAGCGTGGCATTGAAATAGCCTATGAGATTATCAAAGGAGCCAATCATTTTTATGACCAGAAAGACGACCAGCTTTCCGACGAGGTCAATCAGTATCTTGATGATCGGCTGAATAAGCACTGATCAAGCGGGACGGCGCAAAACTCCGCCAGTGGTCGGCGTGCTGCAACCCGTTGTCTCAGGCAAGCTGAGCGGCAATCCCAGAAGGTTTCTTACAGCCAGCCAGGCGAAAGCCTGAGCTTCCAACTCGTCTCCGGGCCACAGGGCGGCTTCGGCGCCCACCACTTCGGCACCCAAAGCCTCCCCCAACGCCTCGATCACGGTGGAATTATGCCGACCGCCGCCGCAAACCACCCATTTTCTCGGGGGTTCCGGCAAATATGGCATGGCGCAAGCTACAGACAATGCCGTGAACGCGGCCAATGTTGCGGCGCCGTCTGCCACCGACAAATCCGCACAAGGCGCCAAGGAAAAGGCATTGCGGTCAAGTGATTTTGGCGGCGCTTTGAGAAAATAAGGATGATCCAGCAATACGCGCAATACATCAGGGTCTACAGCTCCCGTCGCCGCTAACTTGCCCCCCTCATCGAAAGCTTGAGCGGTCCGTGCAGCCATCCAGTCATCCATCAAAGCATTGCCGGGTCCCGTATCAAACCCCAAAACCGTTCCGTCACCCCCGATAAAGGTTATATTGCCGACCCCACCCAGATTGAGGACTGCCAGCGGCAAATCAGCCCCGGCTTGATGGGCTATGGCGGTGTGATATAGCGGGGCCAAAGGTGCCCCCTGGCCGCCTGCCGCGACATCAGCAAGACGGAACTGGTCAACGACCTGACATCCCAAACTGTCGGCCAACGCCTGACCGTCCCCAATTTGAACGGTGCGTCCAAGTTCCGGTTCATGCAGAATGGTCTGCCCGTGAAAGCCAATAACATCAATCGCGTTGACATCAAGCCCGTGCGACAAAACAAAACCGGCAACCGCCTGAAGGTGGGTCCGGGTAATCAGCTGCTCGGCCTGCTTGACGGGCGCGGGCATGGCGTCATCCCGGCGCCAAGTGGTGGCAGCCGTCATCGCCTTTGACAGGATTGCCCGCGCTTCTTCCGCATAAGCAAAGGTCTGATGTGGCCCAAATACAACCCGGTTTTTGCCATCAGTTTCCAACAGCGCAACATCAATGCCGTCCATTGACGTACCGCTCATCAGCCCCAAAGCAACAAATTTTTTTTCCATATATTGACCTCGCGTCATTCTTGGCATAACCCTGCCCCTATGACAAATTACAAATCATCATTTCTGACACTATTGTCCGAACGCGGCTACATCCAGCAATGTTCGGACGATTCCGGCTTGGATCATGCAGCATGTGAGGGCATCATCACCGCCTATATCGGCTATGACTGTACAGCCTCAAGCCTGCATGTCGGTAATTTGATTTCAATCATGATGCTGCGTAAACTCCAGCAGTCGGGCCACCGCCCGATCGTGTTGATCGGCGGCGGCACGACCAAGGTCGGTGACCCGTCAGGAAAGGATGAAACCCGCAAACTGATTGACCAACAGCAAATCAACACCAACAAAGCGGGTATCCAAAAGGTCTTCGAGAAGCTCCTTGACTTTCACGACGGGCCGACGGGTGCCGTTTTGGTGGATAATGACGACTGGCTGTCACAACTCAATTACATTGAATTTTTACGCGATTACGGGCGTCATTTCTCCATCAACCGAATGCTGAGCTTCGATTCGGTCAAGCTGCGTCTTGACCGCGAGCAACCACTTTCCTTCCTTGAATTCAACTACATGATCCTGCAGGCCTATGACTTTGTTGAATTGAACAGGCGGTATGGCTGCACCCTGCAAATGGGCGGCTCGGATCAGTGGGGCAATATCGTCAATGGCATAGAACTCGGTCGCAGAACCGAACAGGCACAGCTTTTTGGTCTCACGACGCCATTGTTGACGACATCATCCGGTGCCAAAATGGGCAAGACGGCTCAAGGGGCCGTCTGGCTGGACGAGACCATGCTCTCGGCTTGGGATTATTGGCAATATTGGCGCAATACGGAAGACGCCGATACAGGGCGGTTCCTTCGGCTCTTTACGGAATTGCCGCTTGATGAAATCGCCCGACTGGAGGCTCTGGAGGGGGCTGAACTGAATGAGGCAAAGAAAATTCTCGCAACTGAAGCCACGGCGCTCATCCACGGCCGTGAAGCAGCTGAAAAGGCTCAGGAAACCGCCCGTGAGACATTTGAAGCCGGCGGCACCAGTGATGACCTGCCTACTGTTGACCTCGCTGCCGCCAGCCTTTCTGAAGGCATCGGGATATTGGAGGCATTTGTTCTTGCCGGCCTGTCCAAGTCAAATGGCGAGGCACGGCGATTGGTTCAAGGTGGCGGTGCCAGAGTGAATGATGATCCTGTTTCGGATATAAAACGCAGGATCGAGCCAGCCGATCTCAAAGACGGTGTCATCAAGCTGTCTTTTGGCAAGAAAAAACACGTTCTGCTGAAAGCCGTCTGAGCCTAATAGTCAAATTTTGGTTTTGACGGCCCGAATATCCGCACCCTGAAAATATTGCGAATGAAACCCGGCGTAAACAATGACAGCGGGTTGACCGAGATTTCCGGCTTATTGATTGGCCCGGCAATATCGTAGGACAGCCCCAGCAATCCCCCTCCCTGACCGCCGCTGAACAAAACCCCGATAATCGGAATTCGGCCCAAAAAGGAATTCAGGGAGTAAGCCGGCACCAATGTGCCGTCTAAAAACAGTTGATCCTGACCGCGGTCGATAATGCCTTCCATGGTGATGCCCAAAGCTGGCCCATTGGCGACAAGGGACTCAACTTCAAAAAGCTGCCCTTTATGACGATATTCCAGTTCAGCGGTGCGGATATAAAGCCCGTCATTCTGAATGGTGTCCGATATGCCTTTGAGGGATCCAAGTGTCAGAATTTTGGCAAGCGTGGGTAGTTCCGGTATCATGAATTCGGAAATGTAAAGCGTTCCCTCGCCTTTGCCAGCTTCATTCATCAGCTGTCCGGACAGGACAAGCTCTCCATCCTGCATATTATCCAGCGTACCAAGCGCCTTGAACACTTCATCAACCTGCTTCATCCGCATTGTGTACACACGGTTTTTGGGCGTCTCCCGATGCAGATCGAATAAAAGAGAATTATTGCTGCTCGTATTGCCGGTTATGATCACCCTCTCAAACAGCCCGTTGCGCAAATCGGCATCAACGACAAAATTGTCCACGTGCACACCATTATTTCCCTGCAGGTGCCCGACATCCACCTTAATGTCCATGTCACCGCGGAACAGCTGATCAAACGCTATTGCGTCAGACCCGCCCCCCTGCTCCTGATCCTTATCCTGATCAGGCAAAATGTCCTCCGGCAAAACATATTCCGGGTTATCAACCGTGAAGGCTGGCCTGCCGAAATCCTTGCTTTGCGTGAATTGTGACATGTCAAAATATGTGCCGCTCAGGGAAAAAAGCCTCTTATCTTGAGATCTGTCCAGAAGTATGGCCGCGTTGCCCTTACCGTCCGGATTTATAGATGGGATTGAGAGGGTCTCAAGCCGCCCATCTTCAAACACGGCTGATGCTTCAAAAATGACATCCGTGTCTATCAGGGATAGTTTCACATTTTCAAATTCGCGGTCACCGGAGAGGACTGAAGTAAAACGCAAATCAGCAGGCCGGCCGACCTCCTTTTCATAAGCCAGCGGCGAAAGCCGCATCGCTGTTTTAGTCATGTCGGCCCGGAAATTCACATCGATATGCCCCTGCCGGTCACGTACAAGATCAAACCGCAATGGCAAACGTCCGCGCACCCTTTTGGAAAGGCTGTCAAGGTTCAGATTGGCGAAATCATATTCGGTCAGTTCAGCTTGAACCGACAGCTTTGACAGGTTGCGTTTCAAATTCACAAACTCCTCAGTCAAAGACACCTCAAACGGCACACCATTGACAATCACGTCACTTTCCACCCCCAGCTTGTCGCCCCGATAGGTGAAGCTGATGAAAGGCGAGCTGATGTCATACCCTCTGACACCACCGGGCACCCGAAAGCCCTGAACTGCGGCATCAAGGGCAATCTTCATCATTTTCCGACGTTCCTGGCGTGAGACCTGCGACGACACGGGAAGCGAGAGCGAGAGCGCCATCCTGCCCTGGCCCTGCAAATCATAATCACCGATGAAATTGGCCTGTTTAAAACCGATTTGCTGACGGGAAAACAGTGCCACCAATGTATCGACCTGACCGTCCAGAACCAGCCTGATATCCACATTATTGCCGCGGATATTGAAATCCGGTTCAAAATACCGACTGTTCGAAACCATAATCTGGCCGTCTCCGGGCACCTCAATCCGCCCCTTATGAACCAGGGCCTCAAGGGAATTCCCGCCTAGCAGAATGGACCCTTTGACATCTGTCATCTCAGGCATTTTTGACAGATAGCGCAAACGGCTGCCTTCAAGGTCAATCCGCAGAGCCAGCGCGTCGTCCCGCAAAACCCTCTCGCGCCTGGACGCCTTCACCTCCGCAAAAGACGTGTCGATTTTAAGCTTGCCGGACGGAATGACCCCATCATTGATGTTTTTGGCGAACCACTTTCTTGCTCCCGGAGCCACTCCAGACGGCCAGATTTTCTTCAATCCTTCAATCGGCAGCTTTTCGATGAAACCGTCCAGCATGACCGGCATGTCAGAGTTGCCGAAATCCAGATGACCGCCAATTTGAAACACTCCCCCTCCGGTTTCAAAGGCAATCTTTTTGACAGCAAGTTTTTCTTCGAGAAGATTCAAATTCAAGTCAATGGAAAGCTGGTCAGGGTTAAACACCTCATCTTCGGAGAACTGGTATTTCAACTTTTCAGCCGTCAATGAAGCGTTCATATCAGACGCGATACCGTATGCGTCAAAGGCATAATTCAGGCTGCCCGTAAAATACCCCTCATGAGGACCAATGGCATATTCGATACGATTGACCATCGCCCGGCGTTTTTCAAAATCAATTTCCGCCTCGGCGACTGCCCGGCGCACAGGCAAGAGGCGGTTCTGAAGCCTTAATGTGCCGCCGGCAAGCTTGAACACCATGCGCCCCGTCGCGAACTTACGCGCAGCACTCGTCGTGAAGTCCACCTGCCCCTCCAACGGAACATCCGTTGCCTCCAATAAAGGCGTCGCCGGGAAAAGGGATGCTATGACAGACGGGCGTACATTTGTAACAGCGAGCTTGCCCGCACCGGCCTGGCCGTCAGGCTGCTGCAATTCAAAATTGACGGTGCTCTTTTCAGTTCCTGACTGGAAAGCAAAATTGAAACTTAGCGAGGAGGCATTGCCCTCACGCGCAAACAGCGCGTAGGATTTAGATGTTTTCCAGACTTTACTGGTTTTAACATCCTCAAAAATAAAGGTGATGTTAGGGAAGTCGATTTTTCGCACATAAGAAATTGCCTTAAGTTGCGCTGTCTCACTCAACCCTTTGCGGAGCTCTCGCAAATAAACCGCAAGGTTGAGCTCATCGCCCGGCACAGACGGTAATTCAGCCACCTCCTCCGCTTCGGATGATGGGTTCGGCGCGTTTTCGGGTGCCTCGTCCCCCGGCTTGATGACGGCGATGATATCCTTGGCCGCCAAAGTCTCAGGGACAAAAACAAAAGACTGGAACACCCCTTTGGTGCTGACACTCGCGGTGAAATCGTTAATCAGATATGTCGCGGCGCCATCGAGCAGGCGTATTCTCTCACCCTGCAAATGAAGACCGCCCCTGCTCCGGTCATATACCAGCTCCGCTCCCTGGATATCCACATTATCCAGCGCCAATGATTTAGCCATCACAACATTGATGATCGGGCTGATATGCCTCAAGGACACCGGTCCTTGCGACAGGGCAACACCAACAGCCAGCGACATCACAAGTGTGACCGTGAACAAAACCGCAATGGCATCCAGAAAAATGTTTCGTGTTTTAAAAAGCAATAACTGGCCTGTTGTTCTCAAGCTTATTTGATATAAATCCCTGTTTGGATTAAATACTATAAATTCCAACACAATGGGAGTTACAAATTCGTCATGATACCTGAAATTGGTAAAAAAGCGCCTAAGTTCAAAATTGAAGTTCGAAACCCAGACGGGACAACCGGCCAATGCAGCCTTTCAGATTTTGCCGGCAAGAATCTTATTTTGTATTTTTATCCCAAAGATGACACACCCGGCTGCACCACGCAGGCGATCAATTTCACCGCCAATTTGAAGGCGTTTGCCGATTGCAATGCCGTGATTTTGGGGGTATCAGCAGATCCGCTGACTAAACATGAAAAATTCGCCAACAAACATGAACTGGGCATCGCTTTGGGCAGTGATGAAACTCATGAAATGATTGAGGCCTATGGCGCCTGGGTTGAAAAAAACATGTATGGCCGCAAATATATGGGAATCGAACGATCCACTTTTCTGATCGGGGAAAGCGGTGAAGTCAAACACATCTGGCGCAAGGTCAAGGTCAAAACCCATATTGAGGATGTGCTCAATATCCTGCGTGCAGGCTAGGATCGGCAATTGTGCATGATTTCCATGCAAAACTGAACGCTGCCTTTTCCTGCGGCTGCCCGGTTAAGAAAGCCGAACTGACTCAATCCGTTTGCGCTGCCTGGACCACAAGAAAACTGAAACGTCCGTCAATGGCCGCAGCAAACTGGCCGGACCGCCCCGGTCGCCCGGAAAAGCCGGAATTACGCCCCCCAAACGCAATGCCCCGCAGGCGTTATAAAGGATTGAAGGGCCGCATCGGGCTTTTGCATGCACTGGCCCATATTGAGTTGAATGCCATCGACCTCGCCCTGGATCTACTCGGCCGATTCACAACAGCTCCTTTCCCTGATGCATTTATAGATGACTGGATTGCAGTGGCGCGGGATGAGAGCAAGCATTTTTTGATGATTAACAGGCGCCTGGAGGAACTTGGATCCAGCTATGGTGCACTGCCGGCACATGATGGCCTGTGGGAAGCCGCCTTCAAAACTCGCAATGATCTGGCCGCCAGGCTGGCGATTGTCCCCTTGGTGCTTGAGGCACGTGGACTGGATGTCACTCCGGGCATGATTGATAAGCTCACACAGGGTGGAGACATGGAGAGCGCAAAACTTCTGCAGGTCATCTATGAGGATGAAAAAACCCATGTCCGGGCTGGTGTTGACTGGTTTCTGGACCTGTGCCGCCAACAAAAATGTGATCCGGAACGGACTTTTCAGGAAAAAGTGGACGCCTATTTTGACGGTGTTTTGAAACCACCCTTCAACGTTACCGCCCGCACTGAAGCCGGTTTGCCAGAGCGGTTTTACCAAAAGTGATCAGCCTGCTGCCCGCAAAACACGCTATTAAAAGATTAATTCATCCCGGAGACTGCTTTTTTTGCTTTGTGAGAGCGGTTAAGTTGCGTTAAATAAATCATCCGATTAACCAAGGGCTGACGTGATGTTCAAAACATGGTTTGAAAAAACTTTTGCAGAGCGCGAATTGTATATTCGCAGCCAAGGGAAGGTGCGGTTCATCACCTTGACCACCCGTGCTCAGGCGACTGCTGGTTTTGCCTTTGTTTTTGTTTTCACTGCCTTGTTCGCGACAAGTTTGGCAATTTTCCTCGAAGAGGAAATTGTGGCTTTCCGCAAAGTCCAGAATGAAAAGGTCATCGCTGACTATGAAGCGCAGATCAGTCGGCTGCAGGCGACCCTCACAGCCATGGAAAACAAGAACCGGATAACTCAGAACTGGTTTGAAGAAGTCACAAATACCATTGAGACCAGACACAATGAATTGACTGAGGTTTTTGAAAAACATGCAGCCATTTCCTCGCGTATGAACGAAATGCGCAGCACATATAACATTGAGTCCCGCAAAGTTTCACGTCAAAAAGGCAAAACCAAGCTGGTCGCCAGCGCCGGACAGGATGAGGGGCTGCATTTTGAAAGCCGTATCAAAACCGGGGTCAAAAATGTCGCCCAGTTTACCCTATCGGAAATTCCGGAATTATCGGAAGCCAGATCCCAACAGGATCAACATATTGAAACGCTGAAAGGCAGCCTCGGGGACCGTGTTGACCGTCTGTTTTCCAGACAACAGGAACTGCTGGATGCCCTTGAGGTCAGCAGCGACAGAAAAATAACTGAAGCTGCCGCCATCATCGAAGCGACCAGGATTGACGATATCGATAATTTTATCGCGCAAGCCGCCAGTCAAAACGACCATGGCATAGGCGGACCGTTTATTCCGGTCGCAGTTGATGACCCGAATATTCCTGATGATGTCCGCAAACAGCTGATCCGCATCGGAAACAATCTCGAAAAACTGTCCAACCTGAACACATCCATTGCTGCATTGCCCCTGGCGCGACCCGTCCATTACTACAAGACAACTAGCGATTTCGGCCCGCGTGTTGATCCCATCAACAAGCGCGCTGCCTTTCACTCCGGTCTGGATTTCGGTGCACCGTCAGGAACCAGTATCCACGCCAGCCTGCCGGGTAAGGTCGTGAAGGCAGGTCGCAAAGGGCCGTATGGTAAAGTCGTAGAGATTGATCACGGAAACGGTTTCAGAACCAGATATGGTCATATGAAATCCATCAAGGTCAAAACCGGACAGCAGGTCGGTTTTCACGACGTTATCGGCACTGTCGGCTCCAGCGGCCGCAGCACAGGACCACATCTTCATTATGAAATCTGGCACAATGGTAAAGTCAAAGACCCGATCAACTTCATCCGCTCAGGGCAACATGTGTTTTCCGTCTATCTTGCCGACACATCACGAGGTAAATAATGGCCAGCAAATCAGTTCCCTCGATTCTCAGCATCGATTTGACCGTCAGCGGTCAAATCATCTCCTCCGGCGACATTCAGATTGACGGCAATGTTGAGGGGGAGATTCTTTCAACCTCGGTCACAATTGGACAGACCGCACATGTCCGGGGTGAAATCGCCGGGGACGACATAATTGTCAAAGGACATGTCAAAGGAACGATCTACGGGAAAAAAGTCCATTTGTGCGAAACCGCTCATGTTGAGGGCGACATTGTTCACGAAGCCCTTGCGATTGAAAACGGGTCATATTTCAACGGCAGTGTACGCCGCGAAAAGAACCCTTTGCAGAATGCCAGCATCCAGCAGACGGAACCAGAAACACAGGTGCCGGCAATGCAGGACACGACAGCTGCAGCAGCTCTTGACGATGATGAAAGCGCTTCTGTTGATGTTGCATCCGCCCCCGAGACACAAAACCGGGCTTATGATTATTGATTGAAAGCCGCAGGGCTTTGATTAATCCAAATCATCCACGTCAGCGGCGGCTCCATGGACCCGTTGGGCCAAAGCTGCCTCCATGAACCGGTCCAAATCCCCATCCAGAACCGCTTGCGGATTGCCGATTTCAACGCCGGTACGCAAATCCTTTACCATCTGATAAGGCTGGAGCACGTAGGACCGGATTTGATGCCCCCAGCCAATTTCTGTTTTGGACTCCGCCTGGGCGTTGGCCTCTTCCTCACGTTTCTGGAGTTCAAGCTCAAACAGTCTGGCCCGCAACATGCTCCAGGCGGTCGCCCGGTTTTTATGCTGGGAGCGTTGGTTCTGGCACTGCACGACAATGCCGGTTTCAATATGGGTAATCCGTACCGCACTGTCCGTGGTGTTTACGTGCTGTCCACCGGCGCCACTGGCGCGGTAAGTATCAATTCGTACATCCGACTCAGCAACATCAACGGTGATGGTGTCATCAATTTCCGGATAACACCAGACACTGGCAAAACTTGTATGGCGGCGTGATTGGCTGTCAAAAGGTGAAATTCGGACCAGCCTGTGGACGCCGGACTCAGTTTTAGACCAGCCATAACTGTTATAGCCGGCAATTTTGATGGTGGCGGATTTGATGCCGGCCTCTTCGCCGGGGGTCTGGTCGATGACCTCGGTCTTGAAACCTTTTTTCTCGGCCCAGCGCAAATACATACGCAACAACATGGAGGCCCAGTCCTGACTTTCCGTACCGCCGGCACCGGAATGCACCTCAACAAAGCAATTGTTCGAGTCCGCTTCTCCCGACAGTAAAGTTTCAACCTCCAAACGTGCCGCCTGTTCGTGCATTTGAGCGATCAGCTCCTCGCTTTCTGCGACAATATCCTGATCGCCCTCAGCCTCACCCAGCTCGATCATGCCAATATGGTCGTCCAGATTAGTCTGCAACCGGCGGCACTGGTTGACCGCCTGCTCCAGGCGTGTGCGTTCCTGCATTAATTTCTGAGCTTTTTCCGGATTGTCCCAAAGCGAGGGGTTTTCAGCCTCCGCGTTCAGTTCGTCCAGGCGTTTTAGGGCGACATCCCAGTCAAAGATGCCCCCTCAGCAATTCAATCGATTGCCTAATTTTGTCGACGAGAGATTGGGTTTCAGATTTCACGATGCACTCACTAGAAAATTCAGGGAAAATTAGGCTGATGTGCCAAAGGTGTAAAGCAAAAACGTCAATACAGCCCGCCCGTTCCGGTTCCAAGCACCGGTGTTTCGCTGGTTGGCTGATCGCCGGCGGGACGGTTGCCGATAACGGCTTGTTTGCGTCCCGGCGCAGGCTCATTTCCGGGTTTGAAAGCCTCAAGAATGATCGAGTTGTCATCAGACTGCGCCAATTGGCCAGTTTTGGCATTAACCCGCACCAGCTTGACCGACGGGGGAATACGAAATGGGGTGGAAGGGGCTGACCGTAGAGCTGCCTTCATGAAATTGCGGAAGATAGGCGCAGCAACGCGCCCCCCTGTTTCCCCGTCACCAAGCGTTTTCGGTGTATCAAACCCCACATAAACGCCGACAGCCAGATCCGGCGAAAAGCCGACAAACCAAGCATCACGACTGTCATTGGTCGTTCCGGTTTTGCCGGCCAGAGGCTTGCCGACAGCGCGGATACTCCGCCCCGTACCGCGTATGACGACACCTTCCAACATCGATACAACCTGATAGGCGGTCTGTGGATTGAGTACCGACTCACGCTCATCGGTCAGCTCGGGCGGCGCCTGCCCCGTCCACAAGCCGTTGCAGCCTGAACAGAGCCGTTCATCCGTCCTGAAAACTGTCTCGCCATAGCGGTTTTGTATCCGGTCAATCATCACCGGCTCAACCCGTTTGCCGCCATTGACCAGCATTGCATAAGCCATGGTCAGTTTCAGCAAAGACGTCTCCCCGGCACCCAACGCCATGGACAAGACCGGCGGCATATGATCGGCGATACCGAACCGCTTGGCGTTTTCTACAATCGGTTTCATCCCGATTTCCTGCGCCAACCGGACGGTCATCAGGTTTCTGGATTTCTCAATCCCCAGACGCAGGGTTGAGAGACCATAAAATTTGCGACCATAATTCTCCGGTTTCCACAACCCCATATCATTGCCCTGCTCCATCACGAAGGGCGCATCCAAAACCAGACTGGCCGGGGTATAGCCCCTGTCCAGCGCGGCGGCATACACAAAAGGCTTAAAGGCCGACCCGGGCTGGCGGCTGGCCTGGGTCACACGGTTGAACTCGCTGTCACTGAAGCTGTACCCGCCGACCATGGCCAGCACGCGGCCGGTATGGGGATCGACCGCGACCAGACCACCATTGATTTCCGGCAGTTGCTGCAATTTGTAGGCCTGCGCACCAAGCGGCTCGACCCAGACCACATCCCCGACGGCCAGCACCTCATCAGCAGCCTTGATTCTCGGTCCGACGCCCTTTTTAAAAGCTTTGCGTGCCCATTTCAGATTTGCAAGACTGATCGATCCCGTCTCGCGGCTTTGTTCGAACTGACCGCCTCTGGTCCGTCTTGGCCGCAAGCCGATTTGCGCTTTTTCAGCATCAACGGCAAGAACCACAGCCAAACGCCAGGGGGCAAGATCCGTCGGAATATCCTCTTTCTGCAGGGGCTCCGCCCAGTCTACGCCGTCCGCCAATGCTGCGCCGATTTGGGCAACAGGACCGCGCCAACCATGACGCCTGTCATAAGCGACAAGCCCGTCGCGAAGGGCTGCGCGGGCCGCCTCCTGATAGACCGTATTGATGGTTGTCCGGACTGACAAGCCACCCCCGTAAAGCTCATCCTCACCATATTTGGTGAAGATGTTGCGCCGCACTTCCTCAACAAAATACTGGGCATCAACCCCGCTCAAATTTGACTTGCGCGGCACAACCGCCAATTCCTGCCGTTTGGCCTGCTCAGCCTGCTCTTTGGTCACATAACCATTGGTCTGCATACGTCCGATGACCCAATTGCGTCTCGCCGTAGCGCGCTCCTTGCGCCTGATCGGATGGTAATTGTTCGGGGCCTTGGGCAGGGCTGCCAAAAAAGCAACTTCATCCAGCGTCAAATCACTGAGCGGCTTGTCAAAATACATCAACGCCGCCGCCGCAACCCCGTATGTCCCCATACCAAGGTAAATTTCGTTCAAATAAAGCTCTAAAAGCTCCGCCTTCGTGAACGTGCGCTCCAGGCGCAAGGCTAAAACAGCCTCCTTAAGTTTCCGCTCCATGGTCACGTCACTGGTCAGAAGAAAGTTTTTGGCGACTTGTTGGGTAATGGTCGACGCCCCTTCAAGTCGACGGCCTTCAATCACATTGAACACATTCTTGACCACCGCCCGCATGACCCCCCGGATATCCACCCCGCCATGGCTGTAAAAGTTTTTGTCTTCTGCCGACAAAAACGCCTCAATCAAGTGCTTGGGAATGACATTAATCGGAACAAATATGCGCGGTTCCTGGGCAAACTCTGCGATCAGTCCACCATCACCGGCGTGCAAGCGGGTCATCACCGGCGGTGCATAATCAGCCAAATGGTCATGATCAGGCAGGTCTTTATTCAGGCGCCACAGATATATGCCGGCGAAAAACCCACCTATTGCCGCCAATGTCAAACCCAACCCGGCCAAATATCCAATTAATCGAAACAACACGATCCGCTCTCCTCAACAGGATATTTAGACCTGAAATATGGCAAGGCTGTGTCTTTTTTTAAATAATCAGGGCTGTGCGAGCTTTTGTTTGGTTGCAAAATATTCGTCCACGGCCCTGACGAATGATTGTGCCACCCGTTTGCGCCATTTTGAGGATAAAAGCTGTTTTTCGTCACTGCGGTTGGTCAAAAAGCCCAATTCGATCAGAACTGAGGGAACATCCGGAGCCTTAAGCACACGAAATCCGGCAAATCTGTGCGTGCGCTGCAGCAATTTGGTTTCCTTACCAGCTTGCGTAACAACATTTTCAGCAAACTTTACCGAAAGGTTCTTGGTTTCGCGCTGAGCAAGATCGATCAGAATATTGGCGACTTCAGGCGGTTGATCGGCAAAATCAATCCCGGCGATGATATCCGACTGGTTTTCTTTACGTGCCAACGCCGCCGCCTCCTTGTCAGACGCCTTTTCCGAAAGTGTATAAATGGACAGCCCGCGAACATTTTTCTTCTTGATGGCATCCGCATGGACAGAAATGAACAAATCCGCGTTTTTGCTCCGCGCCACCTGCACCCGGTCTCGCAAGGAAATATAGACATCTTTGGTGCGGGTCATATAGACCTTGTAACCGGCAGCCCTGAGCTGTTTTGACAGTTCCTTGGAAAACGTCATGACCACATCTTTTTCCTTGGCCTTGCGCCCACTCGCCCCGGGATCAACTCCGCCATGCCCGGGATCAATCACAATCACTTTGCGCAGATTGACCGGGCGCGGCCTGGGGGTGTAAGCCGAAGCGGCGGCAGGCGTGTCAGGCGGAACGGTTACCGGCAGGACATCAGGGCCTGTCTTGCCTGAAACAACGGATTTGTTCTGGGGTTTGAAGTTCTCTGACAAGACCGGTGATAAATCTACGACCAGCCTATGATATGGGGAACTGGCCGAGGGCGGGAGAATGAATTGCTGTTTCACCGTCACTGCGCCGCGCAAATCAAAGACAAGCCGGGTCTTGTCAGCCTCAAAGACTCCCATGCGGCCACCGGCAATTAAGCCTTTATCCACATCAAAATCACTGATGCTTGTCTGCGCCCGAGGTAAGTCAATCACCGCCCGATAAGGGGCAGAGAGTGTCATCACCGTAAAGTGGCTCATTTCCGACAATTCAAGAACAATCCGTGTGCTGGCATCCTGGGCGCCGACCCTGAAATCCATTATCTCAAGAGCGTTTGCGGCGGAGGCCATCACGGTAAAGGTTAGCAACAACAGTTGACAGAGCCAAATTTTGAGCGTTTTTATCATCGCAGGCAATGTCCTGAACGGCGAAAGAATTAAACGGTAGGATTTTATCTCGGATTCTGCGCATATGACCAGACGCAAGTTGGATATGGCCAATCGCTCCTCATCATGATGATAACTTGCATTACTCCGACATGACAGGTAAGTATATGGCTGTTGTGGTCAGGTGATGATGATTCCCGCACAACTTCACCGCAGGGGCGTCACGCCTTTGCCATATTATTTCCAGCTGGGACATGCAGGAGCCTTATTGGCGGAATGACTTTGATGATTTCAACCACCGCTGTATCAGAAACCCGAGAGAACGGTTATATGTTCACCGGGTCGATGCCTGCTGCCTATGCGCCAAACCTTAAACAATTAAACGCCACCCACACCGGAGCCGGCGCTTCTATATATCTGCGCCCCTCCGTGCCCGGTGGTATTGGAGCCTTTTCAAATGACAAACAATATGTTGATCGACGCAAGCCACCCGGAAGAAACCCGGGTCGTGGTCTTGCGCGAGAACCAAGTAGAAGAATTCGACTTCGAATCGGAGAACAAACGCCCGCTCAGAGGTAACATTTACCTCGCCCAGGTCACACGCGTTGAACCAAGCCTTCAGGCCGCCTTCGTTGAATATGGCGGAAACCGGCAGGGTTTCCTCGCCTTCAGTGAAATCCATCCGGACTATTATCAAATCCCGGTTTCGGACCGAGAGGAACTCTTGCGCGAACACAATCAGGAAGAGCAGGAGTCCCAGGATCTGGAGAACACCACATCTGATGTGGAAGCTGGAAGCAATGGGCCTGATGGGGACAATGACTCCGTTGACCATGGAAGTGTTGACGATATTGGCGGTGATGCCCATGAAGAAGCCTCAGCAAGTGGTCGCGTCAGGAAACTTTCACGGAAATATAAAATCCAGGAGGTTATTAAGCGCCGCCAGGTCATCCTTATCCAGGTTGTCAAAGAGGAACGCGGCAATAAGGGCGCGGCCTTAACAACTTATCTGTCTTTGGCTGGACGCTATTGCGTGCTGATGCCAAACACAGCTCGCGGCGGCGGTATCTCCAGAAAAATCAGCAATTCCTCAGACCGGAAAAAACTCAAAAAGATTGTTGAAAAGCTCGATGTCAGTGACGGGATGGGATTGATCATTCGAACCGCAGGCGCGCAAAGGACATCGACCGACATCAAACGCGATTACCAATATCTGACCCGTATGTGGGAGAGCATTAGGGAGCGCACTATGGAGAGCAGCGCCCCGGCACTGGTCTATGAAGAGGGCAATCTGATCAAACGCAGCATCCGGGACCTCTACAATAAGGATTTCGAAGAAATCCTGATTCAGGGCGAGGAAGGCTATAAGGAAGCCAAGGACTATATGAAAATGCTGATGCCGAGCCATGCGCGCAAGGTCAAGCAATATAAGGACGACACGCCGATTTTTCATAACAACAACATTGAAACGCAGTTGTCTTCAATGTTCAGTCCAGTTGCGCATCTGCCGTCCGGCGGTTATCTGGTCATCAACCAGACGGAAGCCCTGGTGGCCGTTGATGTCAACTCCGGACGTGCCACCAAAGAGCACAGCATTGAAAGCACCGCCTTGAAAACCAATATTGAGGCAGCCCGTGAGGTTGCCCGCCAGGCACGTCTTCGTGATTTGGCCGGACTTCTTGTCATTGATTTCATCGATATGGACGAGAACCGCAACAACCGTTCGGTTGAACGCAAGCTCAAAGAGGCCTTGAAAGATGACCGCGCCCGGATTCAGGTCGGTAAAATCAGCCCCTTTGGCCTGCTCGAGATGTCGCGTCAGCGGATGCGCTCAGGTGTGCTTGAGGGCAGCAGCGTCTCATGTGATCATTGCGGGGGCACCGGAATGGTCCGCTCGGTTGAAAGCCGCGCCCTGCACGTTCTTCGTATTGTGGAGGATGAGGCCATCAACCAGGCAAACGGGGAACAGGTGCTTGTGCGTGTTCCAGCTGAAGTTGCCTCCTATATCCTCAACCAAAAACGCGCAAATCTTGCAACCATTGAAAGTAATTTTAATGTCCGTGTCATTATTGAAACGGATCATGGACTCAATGCCATGCAGATGATTGTTGATCGAACACATCTTGGCGGACAGGCCACCATCATTCGTATGGACGGGGAAACCGAAGGCACGCAGGAAGATACCGGTCGCGACAAAAAACGCCGTCGCCGGCGCCGCAAGGGGAAATCCACCGACCAGTCCGCACAGGCTGAACATCACACCCATGACGGGGAAAGCGCAGAGGATATTTCTGGCACTGGCACTGAAACTGACACCGACTCCGACGATGCGCCTGACAACAATGCCATGGACGGCGGGGACGAGGAGGATAAGCCCAGACGTCGGCGCAGAGGCCGCCGGGGGGGACGACGCCGGCGCCGTGACCGGCAGGATGCCGGTGAAAATAACATGTCAGAAGAAGATGCACCGGAAAATAACAACGGCACTGACGGCGCAGAAACTGAAGCCGACAGTTCAGATGACAGTTCAACTGACAATGTAATTGACAATGCATCCGGTAATGCATCTCACATGGATGAAGTTCAGCCTGTGGATTCGTCACATAGTGATGACGTCAATGAAGCCGCTGAGGCTGAACAAGAGATCAAGGAAGATAAGCCCAAACGACGGGGCCGGAAACCAAAAAAGCAAGCTGAAGATGCTCCTGCTCAAAAGGAAGACCTGGCAGGGGATGACCCGGAAAACCCTGAACATCCCGAAACAGAAGAGCAGAAGGCCAAACCGGAAAAGAAAAAACGCAAATCAAGAGCAAAAAAAGAAAAGCCTGTGAAGGATAAAACCGACACTGATGCCGCTTCCGGGAAAGAGGAAACAGAGGCTGAAATGACAAACCCTTCCGACGCAGCAGCATCAGAGGTGACTGATGACACGCCGAAACGGTCTGGTTGGTGGAACCGCTGACAATCATTTTCTTTTTGAGCTTTGAAAATTCCTGCCTATCAAGCTAGGATAATCAAAAAGCGAGAAAAATAATGAGACCTTTGCTCAGCCTGATAGTTGTGTTTCTCCTGCTTGCGGGCAATCGCGCACAAGCCGGCGGCTTCATACGTGATGCCGAGATTGAAAAGCTTCTTCTTGATTATGCCCGCCCGATTTTTCTGGCCGCCGGGCTGAAGCCGGATAATATTGGCATCGGGCTGATTGATGACCGCAGTATCAACGCTTTTGTCACGGGTGGTCAGAATATTTATTTCCACACCGGACTGATACTTGAGGCCGAAACCCCGAATATGGTCATCGGCGTCATCGCCCACGAAACCGGCCACATCACCGGCGGGCATCTGGCACGCATGAACGAAGCGTTGGAAGAGTCGATGAAACCCGCCATTTTGGCCACCATTTTGGGAATCGGTGCCATTGCGGCCGGACAAGGGGATGCCGGTTTGGCCATTTTGTCAGGCGGGTCACAAATCGCGGAACGCAATTTTTTGGCTTACAGCCG
Source organism: Parvibaculales bacterium (assembly GCA_049889415.1). GTDB lineage: Bacteria > Pseudomonadota > Alphaproteobacteria > RS24 > RS24 > JAYQKL01. Next base: position 421,109 of record JBMHDL010000003.1, read on the forward strand.
GGCACAGGAGGCAGCCGCTGATCAGGTGGCGGTCGAATTGCTGGACTCTACACAACAATCTCCGGAAGGGATTCGTGATCTGATGGATCACCTGGCAGATCAGGAGATCCTCTCAGAAGTCAGTCAGGACCCTTATGTCAGGTCTCACCCGATTTCCCGTGACCGCGTGAATTTTTATCAGAATTGGCTTGATAACTCGCCTTATGCCGGCACTGAAGACGACCCTGAACTGGTGGCACGGCACAAATTGGCGCAGGCCAAAATATATGGCTTCCTGGATCATCCGGGCAATACAAAACGGCGATATGCCAACCGAACCGATACCCCGGCCCTGTATGCCTTGGCGATCGCCTTTCACAAAGAGAACAGGTTGGATGATGCTATCGCCTTGATCAGTGAATTGATCAATAGACAGGAAAAAAACCCCTATTTCCATGAATTGCGCGGCCAGATTTTCCATGAAGCCGGCAAACCTGATCGCGCTCTTCCCGCCTATCGCACCAGCCTTGAACTGGAACCCGAAGAACCGCTTCTGATGGTCGGTTTGGCAACCGCTTTAATCGCCACCGAAAATCGCGATAATGTCCAAGAAGCCATTCAAACCCTGAAAGTGGCCCTGCACCATGACCCGGAAAACACGACGGCATTTTACCAACTGGCCCTTGCTTATGGCTATGTTGGGGATCAGGGCAATGCCGAACTGGCCACCGCTGAAAGATATTTTCTATACGGCAACAAACCGCTGGCGGCCAAACATGCGGCACGGGCCACAAAAGTGCTGACCAAAGGCTCACCAGCCTGGATACGCGCCCGTGATATCATTGCAGCCGCGGGTGGTGCAGGCTATAAACAAAATGACAGACCTAAGGAAAGAAGAACCCGCAGATGAAATCACTTCTCACACTCCTGCTGACAGCCATCCTCTTGATCCCCGTCACCGAGGCCCAGGAAGCGTCAATGACCGAAGAAGAATTGTCAAAATTCATCGGCCAATACCTACTCGACAATCCTGCCGTGCTGATTGATGCGCTGGACAATGCCCAGCGGTTTTCCGTCGAAGAGCGGGAACGCAAAATTATTGAAACATTGAAGCGGAACAGCGCCGCAGTTTTTCAAGACAAGAGGGATTTTTCCATCGGACCGGAAGATGCCAAAATCAATGTCGTCGAGTTTTTTGATTATAATTGCGGATATTGTAAACGCGCCCTGCCCGACCTGCTCAAACTGATTGAGAACAATGACGACATCCGCGTTATCTTTAAAGAAATGCCGATTCTTGGCCCAACTTCCACGGCTGCTGCACAAATGGCGCTGACCGCGCGATCCAATGAGGATTATTTCAACATCCACCGCGAAATTTTGGAAAATCGGGGCCAACTGAACCAGTTGCGCATTGATCAAATAGCTGAAAATTACGGTTTGAACGCTCCCGGCCCCAGAAACCGCAGGGGCAGTTCCCAAATTTCAAAACATCTCGACGACACCAGAGCCTTGGCGCAGAGCCTTGAAATTAGCGGGACCCCGGCCTTCATCATCAACAATAAAATCCTGCCAGGTGCCCTGCCTTATGAGCGCCTGCAGGCAGAAGTGGATGATGTGCGCAAATCCCTAAATTAAGCCGGCCAAGGGCGAACTGGGGTCGGCATATTGCTTTTTGGGCATGCGGCCGGCCAGATAAGCCTGACGTCCGGCCATAACGGCATGTTTCATTGCTGATGCCATCAAGACCGGGTTTTTGGCTCCCGCGATGGCCGTGTTCATCAGTACGGCATCACAGCCAAGCTCCATGGCAATCGCCGCATCCGAAGCCGTGCCAACACCAGCATCCACCAGAACCGGAACTTTGGCCGCTTCAATGATTAAACGGATATTGACCGGGTTTTGGATACCCAGACCGGAACCGATCGGGGCACCAAGCGGCATGATGGCGCAGCACCCCATCTGCTCAAGCTCCTTTGACAAAATTGGGTCGTCATTGCAGTAAACCATCACTTCAAAGCCGTCCTTGAGCAGCATGTCCGCCGCCCGCAGGGTCTCCGGCATATTCGGATAAAGGGTTTTTTCATCGCCAAGCACTTCCAGCTTGACCAGGTTCCAGCCCCCCGCCTCACGCGCCAGACGTAATGTGCGTACGGCATCCTCGCCGGTGAAACATCCTGCCGTATTGGGCAGATAGGTGTATTTCTCCTGGTCCAGATAATCAACCAACATGGGCTGGTCCGGATCAGTCAGATTGACCCGCCGTACCGCCACCGTGACGATTTCCGCACCTGCGGCCTCGGCGGCGGCTGCATTTTCAGCATAATCTCTGTATTTCCCGGTGCCGATGATGAGCCGTGACTGGAACGTTCGCCCGGCGATGACCAAGGGCGTATCCTCAATGGAATTTGGCTGTATATCCGACATATTTAACCACCACCTATAAAATGCACAATTTCCAGACGGTCACCGTCAACGAGGCAAATCTCGTCATAGGCCGATTTTGGGACAATTTCGAGATTGCGTTCAACGGCCAGCTTTTTGCGCGGCAACTCAAAATGGTCAATTAACTCGGCGATTGACCACCCTTGCTTAACGTCGAACTCTTCACCATTGACCGTGATTTTCATGGCCTAGTTCTAGCCAATCTCCCCCGTCATCACAATATGAAACTGAAATGCTGCACGATTATCGGATTTTTTTGGGAAAATTTTGAAGCCTTTGATAAATTGAACGGATACCGTCAATTAAGACGCGTTTTGTTTGGCTAATCCGACGCATCAAGGTATAACTGGCTCATGTCCAAAACGATATACATCATTAACGGCCCGAACCTGAACCTTTTGGGACAAAGAGAGCCTGAAGTTTACGGCACCACGACCCTTGCCGACATTGAGGTCATGTGCAGGGCAGAAGCTGAAAAAATCGGAAAAGACATCAGTTTCCATCAGTCTAATGATGAGGGCAAGCTCGTCGATCTCATCCAACAGGCTCGCGAAAATGCCCATGCCCTGCTGATTAATGCAGGTGCTTACACGCACACATCCGTAGCCATATTGGATGCCCTGCAAACCCTTGATATCCCGATTATTGAGGTGCATCTGTCAAACATTTTTGCGCGCGAAGAGTTTCGGCATCATTCCTATATTTCACCCGTCGCCCGCGGCGTCATATGCGGCTTCGGGGCAACCGGCTATACATTGGCCATTCAAAGCCTTTCATCTGACTAAGCAATAACGAAGGACCCCCCATGACAAAAGCTTCAGACAGCAAACGAATCCGGCAACTGGCAGACCTGCTGGACGAAACCAATTTGTCAGAAATCGAAATCGAGAGCGACGGTGTGCGTATCCGTGTCGCTAGACAATTAACCGGCACAGCCAGTGTCGCTGCCATCGCAGCTCCAGCAACGTCAGCCGCCCCCGCAGCTCCTACTGCCGAGGAGCCGGCTGATCTCTCGGCTCATCCCGGCGCTGTCCCCTCACCCATGGTAGGCACCGCCTATCTGGCACCCGAACCTGGCGCACAACCCTTCTGCAAAGCAGGCGATAGCGTCTCAGAAGGGCAAACTCTGCTCATTGTCGAGGCCATGAAGACCATGAACCCGATTACCGCGCCCAAAAGCGGCACCGTCAAACAAATTTGTGTCGGCAACGCCCAGCCGGTTGAGTTCGGTGAAGTATTGCTCGTCATCGAATAACCGGGGCGCATCATGGTTTCTAAAGTTCTCATTGCCAATCGCGGCGAAATCGCACTTCGCGTCATCCGTGCCTGCCAGGAAATGGGCATTCCGACGGTTGCGGTCCACTCTACTGCCGACGAAACCGCCATGCATGTCCGCCTTGCGGATGAAAGTGTCTGTCTCGGCCCCGCCCCTGCGGCCCAGAGCTATCTCTGCATTCCCGCCATCATCGCAGCCTGTGAAATCACAGGCGCGGATGCCGTCCATCCCGGATATGGGTTTTTGTCGGAAAACGCCAAATTTGTCGATGTACTTGATGCCCATAATATCACCTTTATCGGGCCGGAAGCCGATCACATCCGCTTAATGGGTGACAAAATTGCGGCAAAAGACAAAGTCCGTGAACTGGGCATTCCGGTTGTTCCCGGCTCTGACGGTGAGGTGGCGACCGTTGAGGATGCCGTAAAAATTGGCGATGAAATTGGATATCCGGTTCTGGTCAAAGCCTCCTCAGGCGGTGGCGGACGCGGAATGAAACTCGCCCATAGCAGCGAGGACATGCACGAAGCCTTCACCACCGCCCGCAGTGAAGCCAAAGCCGCTTTCGGCGATGATGCGGTCTATATCGAAAAATATCTTGGTCAACCGCGCCATATTGAAATACAGGTGATTGCCGACACGCACGGCAATGTCGCACATCTTGGGGAACGCGACTGTTCCCTGCAGCGCCGCCACCAAAAGGTTTTTGAAGAGGCCCCCTCAACCGTGCTGGATACCGAGGCGCGTGAGGATATTGGGAGTGTTGTAAGTAACGCGATCAAAGGGTTGGGTTATCGCGGTGTCGGGACCGTCGAGTTCCTCTATGAAAACGGTGAATTCTACTTCATCGAAATGAACACGCGCCTACAGGTGGAACATCCGGTCACGGAGATGATTACCGGGCTTGACCTGGTACAGGAGCAAATCCGTATTGCCGCAGGAGAAAAACTGAGCTTTTCCCAAGCAGATGTTAGTTTTGAAGGTCATGCTGTTGAATGCCGGATCAATGCTGAACATGCGAAAACATTTGTGCCCTCACCCGGCAAAATCAACCACTATCACCCGCCCGGCGGACTTGGCGTCCGCATGGACTCAGCCGTCTATGGGGGCTATTCCATCCCACCGCATTATGACAGCCTGATCGGCAAGCTCATCATCCACGCCGACAGCCGCGAGGAGTGTCTCATGCGACTCAAGCGTTCGCTTGGCGAATTCGTCATTGACGGCGTGGAAACAACCATTCCACTTTTCGAGGCTCTGTTGGAGAATGACGACTTCCACAAGGCCGACTATGACATTCACTGGCTTGAACAATTCCTGGAAACATAGGCAATGAGTTCACCCCAACAACATAGACTGACGTCAGACAGCCTTCTGCGCTCCTATATGTTGGGCCTGTTCCCAATGGCCGACAGTGTTGAGGCCAAGGATTTGTTTTGGGTCGATCCTGATTTGCGGGGGGTCATCCCCTTTGACGCGTTTCATGTATCGCGGTCGCTGCGCAAAACCATCCGAAAAGGAAGGTTTGAAGTCACCTTTGACGGCGACTTTAAAGGCGTGATGGAAGCCTGCCGGGAAAAGCGTCCGGAACGCCCCTCAAGCTGGATTAATGACGAAATCATAGAGCTTTATTGCGAACTGCATGAACGTGGCCATGCCCACAGTGTTGAAACCCGTCTGGATGGTAAACTTGTCGGTGGTCTATATGGCGTGTCCCTGGGCGCGGCGTTTTTCGGGGAAAGCATGTTCAGCCATATGACCGATGCCAGCAAAACGGCACTTGTTTACCTCGTCGCTCGCCTCAAATCCGGCGGCTATACACTGCTGGACACCCAATTCCAGACTGAGCATCTGAGCAGTTTCGGTGCCGTAGAAGTGCCCCGGGGACGCTATCACACATATCTGCAGGAAGCTTTGGAAACCGCGGCGGATTTCTATTCCCTGCCGGTGAACACCTCACCTGAAGCCGTTTTGCAGCTGATCGACCATAAGTCATAAACCGGATGCTCGAGACCGTTCAGGCCAGGACTTGACGCAAACATCCAACCGGCAAACAGGTTTCGGGGCAGCCCTTCACGGGTTTCATCAACTTCCAAATAAGCTTTTGTTTCCGGTGGCTCCTCCGGCGGAGTGGAAAAACAGGCTCGTACAGTGATTGTCAGGGGACCAAGCGTCGCCACTGATTTGACCGGAATTTCCAGCAAAGCCGTCTTTCCGGTCACCTTATCCAACGACTTAAAAACGGCAATTTGGGCAGAGGCGTCCTGCACCGTCAGAAACAAAACCAGGAGAGGCAGCACATGGGCCGCCCGCCACTTACTCGCCACCACTCTCCTCCGCCGAGAACAGGGCCTGCGAAACCAGACCAATCAGGTCAACAGATCCTTGCGTGTAAATCAGCTCGTCCCCATGTTCCAAATTGTCGAGTGACCCCCCCGGTGTCAGGGAGATGTAATTGCCACCAAGCAGACCTTCCATAGTGATTTTGGCGCTTGTATCATCCGGCAGCAGAATATCGTCATTAATCTGCAACTTGACTTCGGCGTAAAAGGTTTCCGTATTCAGCTTTTGCTCTATGACTGTACCCACCTTGATGCCCGACATCCGGACATCGCTGCCAATGCTTAGACCATCAACACGGTCAAATGAGGCGGACAGGACATAACCCTGGCGGGGTGCCATATTTGTCACCGAATAGCCGTAAACCACAAATATGGTTGCAAGGGCGAGCACTGCGGTGCCGACAAGGGTTTCAATCAGATTGTTTTTCATAACCGTCCCTCTTATTTGGGAGACCACGCTTCATATCCCGAACTCTCGGCCTGTTTGGCGTTGCCGTCAAGCAAGGAGCCGTGCGGCTGATGGGCACCGTCAAGACCGGTCTGGTTGATTTGGTGTTCCGCATACCATTCGCGCTGTTCAGGTGGCTGTTCCGCCGGGGTTTCATCTACAGTATAATGCAGCCAACCATGCCATTCAGCCGGCACGCGGGTGGCCTCAACATCACCATTATAAACAACCCACCGGCGTACCTTCCCGTTGATCGACTGGCCCTTTTTATCGATGTAATATTTATTGCCCTGAGCATCTTCCCCGACACAAATGCCGCGCTGCCATGTGAACAGGGCCGTACCGAATGTTTGTGTATGCCACCAGGTGAATATCATTTTCAAAAATTGCATCATGCTCTCCAACATGCCCTCAGGCGAGCCTATCCCATATCACGTCACGGGAAAAGACTTTCCGATTTCTCCGGCCTTTATTCTGAGGATTTCTTTTTATCCTCAACGACCCGCAGTCCCAATTCGCGCAATTGGGCGTTGGTGGCCGGGGCTGGCGCCTGCATCAACAGGTCTTCCGCCTGCTGGTTCATCGGGAACGCAACCACCTCGCGCAAATTCTCTTGACCGGCAAGCAACATCACAATGCGGTCAATGCCCGGTGCAATGCCGCCATGCGGCGGCGCACCGAAGCGGAAGGCATTCAACATGCCGCCAAATTCCTCTTCCACCACTTCCGGACCATAGCCCGCAATCTCAAAAGCTTTCAGCATAATTTCCGGCTTGTGGTTCCGGATAGCGCCCGAGGACAGTTCAATCCCGTTGCAGACGATATCATATTGATATCCGAGAATATCGAGCGGGTCTTTTTGCTCCAAAGCCTCCATGCCGCCCTGTGGCATCGAAAACGGATTATGGGAGAAGTCGATTTTCTTTTCCGTTTCATCATATTCAAACATCGGGAAATCCACAATCCAGCAAAATGCAAATTGGTCTTCATCAATCAGATTGAGTTCTGTCCCGACCCGTGTGCGGGCGGCACCGGCGAAATCGACAAAATCTTTTGGCTTTCCGGCACAGAAAAATACAGCATCCCCATCCTCAAGCCCGAGCTGAACGCGGATATGTTCGGTTCGCTCGGACCCGATATTTTTGGCGACCGGGCCGGCCCCTTCGCCGTCACGGAAGAAGATATAGCCAAGCCCGGGCTGCCCCTCCCCCTGCGCCCAGGAATTCATCCGATCACAGAAAGAACGGCTGCCGCCTGTCTTGGCAGGAATCGCCCAAATTTCAACCTGATCGTCTTTTTCGATCATACCGGCAAAAACCTTAAAACCGGAGCCCCTGAAGTGCTCAGTGACAGCTTGCATTTCAATCGGAATGCGCAGATCAGGCTTGTCCGAACCATATTTCTGCATCGCTTCGGCATAGGGTATCCGCGGAAAAGCCTCCGTAACCCGTTTGCCGCCGCCAAATTCAACAAACACATCGCGCAGCACCGGCTCAACGGCATGAAAGACGTCATCTTGTGTAACGAAGCTCATTTCAATATCAAGCTGATAGAACTCCCCGGGTGAGCGGTCGGCGCGGGCATCTTCATCGCGGAAGCATGGTGCGACCTGAAAATACCGGTCGAAGCCGGCCACCATCAACAGCTGCTTGAACTGTTGCGGCGCCTGCGGCAACGCATAAAACTTGCCGGGTTGCATACGCGAGGGAACGAGGAAATCCCGGGCACCTTCAGGACTTGATGCCGTCAGGATGGGAGTCTGGAATTCCATGAACCCCTGTTCGGTCATGCGACGACGCAGGGAGGAGATTATGTTGGAACGCAGCACAATATTGTTATGCAGGGTCTCACGGCGCAAATCGAGAAAGCGGTAACGCAGGCGAATGTCTTCGGGATAATCCGGTTCCCCGAAAACCGGCAGCGGCAAATCACCAGCCGGCGACAATACCTCGAGGCGGGTCAGGCTGATTTCAATGTCTCCTGTCGGCAGATTTGGGTTTTTGGCCTCATCCGCACGGGCGATGACTTTGCCCGAAATGCAGATGACGCTCTCAGCCCTTACAGCCTCAGCATCAGCAAAATGCGGACTTTCGGGTTCAATCACCAATTGCGTCAGTCCAAAATGATCCCGCAGGTCAATGAACAACAACCCGCCATGGTCACGCTTGCGGTGCACCCAGCCGGAAAGGGTCACGGTCTGTCCGATATGGCCAGCCCTCAACTCCCCACAATTATGGGTTCGATAGGGGTTTGGCATAGTATTATCTGCTGTTTCCGACATCGGATCCTCATTCACACGGCCCGCAGGGGCTTCAGTTAATTTCAGTGCGCAAAACACACTCTTATGGGCTTTTTGTCAATAGCCGATAGCTACGTCTTCCACAGGCCGGCTGACTGGTTTATAAGGGATTCATGCAATTGATAACAGATAATGATTCACTCACTGAAGCCTGCCAGACTTTCACAGAACATCGTTACATCACCGTTGATACGGAGTTTTTACGCGAGCGGACATTTTGGCCGAAACTCTGCCTGATACAGGTTGCCTGTCCCGGTCATGAGGCCTTGATTGATCCTTTGGCGGAGGGGCTTGACCTCACACCTTTTTATAAACTCCTGAAAAACAGCAAAATCACCAAAGTCATGCACGGGTGCCGCCAGGACATTGAAATTTTCTTCAAGGAGACCGGTCAGATTCCCGCACCCCTGATGGACACACAAGTCATGGCCATGGTGTGCGGCTTTGGAGACGCAGCCGGCTACGAAACACTGGTACGGCGCGTGGCGAACGAAAAAATCGACAAGGGCTCACGCTTTACCGACTGGGCACAACGCCCCTTAAGCGACAAACAACTGACTTATGCCCTTGCCGATGTCACGCATTTGCGGGTCATTTTTGAAAAGCTGGAGGCCCAACTTACCGAAAACAAGCGCCTGCATTGGGTCAGAGAAGAGATGAAAACACTGACCGACAAGGACACTTACAGGCAATTGCCGGAAAACGCCTGGCGACGCCTGCGGATGAACGACAAACGCCCGCATGTCATTGGTGTGCTGATGCACGCCGCCGCCTGGCGCGAGCAAAAAGCACAAAGTCAAAACATCCCGCGCCAAAGGGTTTTGAAGGATGACACCCTGCGCGAGATTGCCCTGCAGGGGCCACAGAGTCTGGAAGCGCTTGAAAAACTGCGCAGTTTTCCGAAAGGTCTGTCAAGATCCTCACAGATCAATGGCCTGCTCGACGCTATCAAACGCGGCCGGAAAACAAAAAAGCAAGATCTTCCGGATCTCCCCGAGCAGATTGACAATAAGCCGGGTATCGGCCCCCTGGTGGACTTGCTGAAAGTGCTTCTCAAGTATAAATGCGAAAAATATGATGTTGCTCCGAAACTCATCGCGAATGTTGCAGATTTGGAGCGCATTGCCAGCGACGACGACCCCCAGGTCAAGGCATTGAAGGGATGGCGCAAAGAGATTTTCGGCAATGACGCCCTGAAACTGAAAAACGGCAAAATCGGCCTGGCCTGCTCAAACGGTGAAGTCACCGTCATCGACTGCACCTGACATTTTCAGGTGAATTTGACTTCCGGCTTGAGACGCAGGTGTTCCGCCAATTTCAACAATCGTTTTTCAACCTGCCCGCGTACAAGTTTTTCGTGTTTTTTCGGAACCTCGAGAATGAGCCATTCTTCGCTCTGATGCAGGCGGGTTTTCATCAACAGGCCGGACATGGATCCGGACAGGCTGTCAGCAAGCCGCAGACACAGCCCCAGCGCACCGGACAGTTTAAGCGCCTTGTCCCGCATCGGTATGAACCCGCGCGGGGCATGAGTATCGGGGTATTTGGAAGAGCCGTTATGGCGGTACAGCAAGGCATTGGCCATAAAACATCTGCCGGCATGGGAGATACCGGTGAACGGGGCATGCAGCACCGTTTCAGCGGCCATCAGTCCACGAAAGTCAAGATGCTGACTCCACGCCACATCGCTGATGATACAGACGGCCTGACGTAGGCGCTCATAGCTTTCCGCTTTTCGCGCCGACATGGACTCACCTGCAAACAAATGCTCGGTCCAGGCAATCAGTTCCTCGCCATATTCGGGATCTTTATTCATTCGCGCCGCCATCTCACGGCAGGCAAACAAAAGCTGGTCTTGCTGCTGCATGGTTTTGCTCAAGGCGCTGTAAATGATGCCTTCACGCAGACCCGTTGAGGAGACCAGCGACATGGTACAGCCGCTATGGGCCAAAACGCCCCGCATGATGATGGCGGCATTTGCCAGGTTCATCCGCCGGTTCATACTGACTTCACGCAATTTCTTTAATTCGGTTTTTTTCATGACGGCGAACTCATCCAGAAACGCGGCAGTTGCCTTAGTCGGCATTTTATAATGATGCAAAACCCGCAATTCACTGTTCCGCCGGTTCATTTCCACTTCCGCCAGCGCCCGCCACGTCCCACCGACCAGATAGAGCGGTTTACCCTTGGCTTTTTTCAGCCAGCCAATGGATGCCAGTGACTGCTCAACATGATCGAGCAATTTTTTCTTGTTGGACTTGAATTGCGTATCCAGGGTCAAGACGCCAATCGGCAAGGTGGTGATTTCCTTGATTTGCCCCTTCACAACCCTGGCAAATTCAAGGCTGCCGCCGCCCAAATCCGCAACCAACCCGTCCACTTTATGAAACCCCATCAAAACACCGAGGGCGGCAAAACGGCCTTCCTCAATACCTGACAGAATCGAAACCTTGGTGTCCAGCACCTCCTCTGCCGCCATCACAAAGGCTTTACCATTTTCCGCCTGGCGCACCGCAGCCGTGGCAACGGCTATCATCTGGGAGACGCCGAGACGCTTAGCAACACCTTTGAAACGGCGGAATGTTTGCATGGCATCGTCCCAATAGCGGCCGGAAATATCCCCGGTTTTGACCACACTCTCACCCAGGCGACAAAAGTTCTTTTCATTGAAAATCGGCAACGGGCTCCGCGCCGAGCCACCATAAGCGACAAACCGCACGGAGTTCGAGCCAATATCAACAACCGCAAACGGTTTGTCAGGTGACAAGAACCCTTCCTTAACATCGATTTCTGGCAATGGCAGAGCTGGCTGTTCCATCATCAAAAGACCCTAAGCAGATTTTCCCCGCCCCGACAGGCTGGGATTGGTCATAAAATAAGTATGGGCGCTGACGTTTTTTTCAGTCGGGACACGATGATAATGGCCGTCCTGATCCATTTCCCAGCTTTGCAGATCATCACGCATGTTCAAATCCATGATTTGTCCCACGACCTGTTCCTTGACGGTCGGATTTTCAATCGGGATGGCAACTTCGACCCGACGATTGAGGTTTCGAGGCATCCAGTCGGCCGACGAAATGAACACTTTGGCATCGGCCGAAGGCAGGGATGCTCCATTACCGAAACAGATAATCCGGGAATGCTCCAAAAACCGGCCAATAATGCTTTTCACCTTGATGTTTTCCGATAGCCCGGGAACCCCGGCCCGCAAACAGCAAATCCCGCGCACCACAAGAGAGATTTGGACCCCGGCGGCGGATGCTTCATAAAGCTTGTCAATGACATGCCCGTCCACCAGGGAATTCATCTTGGCCCAAATGCCAGCCGGTTTGCCGGCTTTCGCCATCGCAATTTCCCCGTCAATATGGGCGCACATGGTCTCGCGCATATTGATCGGCGAAATTGCCAGTTTCCTCATATCCTGCGGCACGGCATAACCGGTCGTGAAGTTAAACACCTGCCCTGTGTCACTGGCAATTTTCGGATCACAGGTAAACAAGGACAAATCCGTATAAATTTTCGCTTTTTGCGGGTGATAGTTCCCAGTCCCCAGATGCACATAGGTTTTTATGCCGGTGCTTTCTCGCCGCACAACCAGGGAAACCTTGGCATGGGTTTTCAACTCCATGAAACCATAGACGACCTGAACGCCTGCACGTTCCAGGTCCCGCGCGAGGCGGATATTGGTCGCCTCATCAAACCGCGCTTTCAACTCCACCAATGCCGTCACGGACTTGCCGCTCTCGGCCGCTTCAATCAAGGCATGCACAATGGGGCTGTCCTCGGATGTGCGGTAAAGTGTCTGTTTAATGGCGACAACATTCGGATCCGCTGCGGCCTGACGCAGAAACTGCAGAACGACATCAAAACTTTCATAAGGGTGATGGACAATGATGTCCTTGTCCTTGATGGCTGAAAAACAATCACCGCCATGCTCGCGGATACGTTCAGGAAAGCGGGCAATGAATGGGTCGAATTTAAGCTGCGGCCCCATATTTTCATAAATCAAATCCGTTTGTGAAAGGCCGACAATGCCGTCAATCAGGAAAACATATTCGGGATCCACCTCCAACTCGCGGATCACCAGCTGCTGAAGGTTTTGGGGCATATGATCATCAATCTCCAGCCGGATCACCATGCCACGCCGCCGCCGTTTCAAGGCGGTTTCAAACAGGCTGACTAGATCTTCAGCCTCTTCGGCAATTTCTATATCACTGTCGCGCAAGACCCTGAAAACCCCACTGCCCTCAACCCTGTAACCCGGGAATGTCTTGTCGATAAACATGGATATGACATGTTCAAGCTGGATGAAGGTTGTGATGTCTGGTTGCGTGTCGTCCACCGGCAGCTTTATGAGGCGGGGCAGTTGCTGCGGAACGGGCATCAGGGCATTCAAGGGTTTGTTATCCGCCAACCGGGACAGGCTGAGAACAATGGCAAAGCCCTCATTGGGAATAAACGGAAACGGATGCGCTGGATCAATTGCCAGAGGCGTTAGGACTGGCAGGATCTGCTCAAAGAAATAATCGGCCAACCAGTCCTGGTGAGGCTTTAGAATATCCTTCGGCTTGATGACGCGGATATTCTCCTGCAGCAACTCTTTGGTAATGATGCGCCAGTTTTTTTCCTGCGTCGTTATCAGCTCCCTGCATGTTATAAGGACCTTATTGAGCTGCTCTTCCGGTGTTGCCCCCTCCTGACTTGTCTTTTGTACGCCGGCAAGTTTTTGCCCGGCAAGTCCGGCCACTCTCACCATGAAGAATTCGTCTAGGTTTTTGGCTGAAATTGACAAAAAGTTCAGCCGTTCCAGCAGGGGATGGTTCTTGTTCTGAGCCTCTTCAACAACCCGCAGGTTGAATGCCAGCCAGGAAAGCTCGCGATTGATGAAACGCTGCGAACGGTCAAAGCCCAAAACCTCATCGGAAAGTTTCGGCATTTTCCGCACCAAATTAATGCCGGAGCGGTTCTCGAGGGAGTCCTGACCCTCAGGTTTGGTGTTCAAGTCGTAATCGCTAGGTTCACTCATTGGCCACCTCTTATTCAGCGTTGAAACACTCAAGACGTGCTTCAAGATCCTTTAAAACGCCACTTATAAGAGGAATTGTTACAGCTTTTTTACCGACCAGGGAAGCATGGTCAATCCCATCAACAATCCGGGCCAATCCTTCGAATGAACGCTCCATACGCGGTACAATATAGCTAATCGCCCTCTCATCCACCCGTATCTGACGGTCATGAAACAACTTGACCAGCACGGCACTCATCAGCGAGTCGCAAGGCGGCTTCAGATGCGCCGTCTCAACCGCTGACAGCCGGGACACCAGGTCCGGCAGAGCGACAGGCAATTTTGACAGGGGTGTGCGGGCACATAACAACAACCCTTTGCCGGATTGTATTGCATGATTGTAAAGGTGAAACAGAACACTTTCCTGAGACGCCTTGATTGTATCGAGATCATCAATGACCAATGCCGGCGCATCCATCAGAACATGCAGCATGTTTTCTTCAAGCTCGACGGCGGAAAAAAGTTGCGCCTGCGCCTTCAAACTCCACACGGCCGCGAGATGCGATTTTCCAGACGCCATCGGCCCCACCAGCGCTTTCACCGGGCGCGACCAGACTGGATAGTCATCAATCAGACCGGCGGCCTCCGCATTGCTCTCAGCCACTAGAAAATCCTCACGCCCCAAAGCCGGCAAATGGGGAAGCTCCAAAATGAGTTGTGTCACACCATGCGCCTCCGGTTTCAGGACGTGCCGCCCGAAGTTGAGTCGTCACCGGCCTGAAGTTCTGCATCAATGATTTCCTCATAAACCTCAACCCCGGAGCGCACCAAAACACCAAGCGTTGCGGCGACAGGAACCGCCAAAAGTAGCCCGAGAAAGCCGAATAATGAGCCAAAAGCTAACAAAGCGAACATAATCCAGACCGGATGCAGCCGCACCCGCTCACCAATCAGGCGAGGGGTCAGGAAATTCCCCTCAATAAATTGCCCGACACCGAACACCAGCGCCATCAGGGCAAAAGGCTGCCAGTCCGGCCAGAATTGGAAAATCCCCAAAATCACGGCAACTGTAACCCCGAAAACTGCACCGATATAGGGAATGAAACTCACCAAACCGGCAAGCATGCCGGTCAGGACACCGCCCTCAAGGCCGATGAAATAAAGCCCGAGGGCATAAAAGGTTCCCAAAAACAGGCAGACAACACCCTGCCCGTGGACAAACCCGGTCAGCACATCGTCAATCTGTCTGGCAATTTCCCTGATCTGCGGGGCTTTTTGGGGCGGCAGGTGGCTGTCAATGGCAGCCACCATGCGATCCCAATCATTAAGGATATATACCGCGACCACAGGTGTTACGACGAGAAGCGCAACAACATTGAGAAATGACAATGATTTCAAAAACAGCTCCTGACCAAGCATGCCGACCGTGTTGAGGGCATCTTGTGACAGCCGCTCGATCACCTGGCTGGTTTGCTCATTGCTCCCCAAATCCCCGGCCCAGATACGAAGTCGCTCCACATGATCCGGCATCACCTCAAGCAGGGTCACAACCTGCTCGGCAATAATCGGCAGCCCCAGGAAAATGCTCACCACAATCAGTATCATGAAAGCTATGGTTATGGTCGCCGTCGCCGCAATGCGGGGCAAACCCATAGCCTCAAGCCGGTCGGCGACCGGATCCAGAAGATAGGCGATGGCAAAGCCGGCCACAAAGGGCAGCATAATGGCCGAGAGGTTGTAAATCAGAAAAAGGGAAACTCCAAGGAGCAGATAAAGGTTTATGGTGCGTGTCGTCATGGCGTTATGATGTCTTTTTTGCAGCAGGTTGTCTAGCGCCGTAATTTTAGCCGCCAGCCGGAGGCATCCTCCTTGAGATACATGTCATTTTGCGCCAGATTGGCGGCAAGCTGGTCAACGGAACCAGTATAGGAAAGCGACATGATGGCCCCTTTCGACGTCACGACATGCAGGTCAAGCCCCTTGATGAAACTTGCAGTCTCCAAACGGTGCAGCATTTTCAACCAGGCGTCCATGCGGTCATAGTCCGCCGCAACTGTAAAAGTTGCCATGTCATCGGCGCTGATGATGGCCCGGTCCTTCCATTCATCAGAAAAGGCTGCGGCAATATCCTGCACAGCCTGAGAGGCCATGTCCCGCGGCTCTGCGCTGCCGGTGAAGTTCCGGAAAAACAAGCGGCTTCCTCTCGATGTGTATTGATACACGGCCACGTCCAGCCGGCCGACTTCAGCTGCATTGGCATGGACTACAATGACCGCATCCGCATTATACCGGGCGGCAATAGTTGCCATGGAGGAGGTGTCACCGAGGAGAATATCCTCAACATCAAGATTGCTCGCATCTTCCGTGTCACCTGTCGCCAAAACCAAGGGAGCCGGAATGGAATCAATATCCTGACTGCGCCAGCTTTCCTGCCACCAATTCTGCTCCCACAAGCGATAGCCCGTCACGTCCTCCAGCAGCGGGACAATCAGAGCCGGTTTCGCCTGCGTCTCAATATAAGGGATATTCACCTGATTGAGCAGCGTCACTATCCTGTTCATGTCAAATTGGAAAGACAGTGTGGCAAGATAGCGGCGGTTTGAGTTTTTTTCGTTCTGCACACGAAAACTCAGAACATAATTTTCCACCGCACTATCAGCCCCTTTCGGCAGCACCGGCCAGTCCTGCCGTCGGGTGATACGCTGCAGAAGTGTGTCAAACGCCTCAATCTGCCCCTGCTTGATCGCCTTTTGGCGCGCAGCGGTGGCTGATTTGTCTCTGGCATCTACTGCAATATTGCCGACTTCGAACAAATCACGGGCCTCAGTGGCAGCGGGAGTAGCCAACATCCCGGAAACAAGCGCAAAAAGGCAGACCACAGCATATCTTACCAGGTTTTTGAAATGGGCTACGGCTGGCATGTTCGATCCATCCTTTTTAAGCTTTGCAGTCAATAATCTATACACTGCGGGATTAAATAATGCTATTGAAGGGGTGAAGTTTGTCAATTTAATGGCAGTCAGACCAATGACAGTTTTTAATGGCAGTCAGACCAATGACAGTCAAAAGCATCTTTTCCGCAGGCCTCCAATGAGCGACTCCACTCCATCCCCTTCTGACCGTCAGCTGACCTATGCGGATGCCGGCGTTGATATTGATGCCGGCAATGAATTGGTCAAGCGCATCGCGCCACTGGCCAAGGCCACAGCCCGTCTTGGAGCCGATACCGACCTTGGCGGGTTTGGCGGACTGTTTGACCTGAAAGCCTGCAATTATGACGACCCGGTTCTGGTGGCGGCAAATGACGGGGTCGGCACAAAATTGAAAATCGCCATTGAAGCCGGCCTGCACAAAACCGTCGGCATTGATCTTGTCGCCATGAGCGTCAATGACCTGATTGTGCAGGGTGCGGAACCACTTTTCTTCCTGGACTATTTCGCTTCCGGCAAACTTGAACTGGATGTCGCCACCGATGTCATTGCCGGTATCGCCGAGGGCTGCCGTCAGGCCGGTTGCGCCCTGATCGGCGGTGAAACAGCGGAAATGCCAGGCATGTATGCGGACGGGGATTATGATTTGGCCGGTTTTTGTGTCGGTGCCGTCGAGCGCAAAGCCGTTATGCCGAAAAAAGATATTGCCGAAAATGATGTTCTGATCGGTTTGGCCTCGTCGGGTCTGCATTCCAACGGGTTTTCACTGGTCCGCAAACTGGTGGCCCAAAGCGGTCTGGACTGGCACGATAATGCTCCTTTCGGCACCGGCACGCTTGCGGCGGAACTCCTTACGCCAACGCAGATTTATGTCAAACCGCTGCTGAAGGCCATGAGCGCCGGGCATGATATCAAAGCCCTGTCGCACATCACCGGCGGCGGGTTTCAGGAAAACCTGCCGCGCATCCTGCCCGATGGTCTGTGCGCAGATGTAAATCTTGACAGTTGGACCCTTCCGGGTGTGTTCGGCTGGCTTCAGGAGCAGGGCAATATTTCTGAGACGGAATTGCTGCGAACATTCAATTGCGGCATTGGCATGATCCTGATTACCCCACCAGAGTCAGCGGGGGCTCTGTGCAGTCTCCTTGAAGCCGAAGGAGAAACTGCGGCCCCGATAGGACGGCTGACCCCCGCCCGTGATGACGGAGCCGGAAACACTGTGCAAGTCACTTTTCAAGGTACCCTTACGGGTGGCGGGTGATGGTGGCATCAACCAATATCGCTGTCCTGTTTTCAGGTCGCGGCAGTAACCTCAAAGCCCTGATTGACCATATCCGTTACCCTGAAGTGCCGGCTGAAATTGTGCTCGGCCTATGTAACAATCCCGGTGCCGGTGGCCTGCAAATCTGTGCCGACAACAACATCGCCACCAAAACCGTCAATCATCGTGACTTTGCGGACAGGGAGGCTTTCGACGCCGCCCTTGACGCCGCCCTGGTTGAGGCCGGGACTGAGCTGATTTGCGCCGCCGGTTTCATGCGCCTGCTGACGCCGGGATTTGTTGATAAATGGCGGGATCGCATTCTGAACATTCATCCGGCCCTGCTGCCAAAGCACAAGGGGTTGAACACGCATCAGCGCGTGCTTGATGCCGGTGATACCGAACATGGATGCACGGTGCATCTTATGCGCCCGGAAATGGACGAAGGCCCGATACTGGTGCAGAAAAAACTTACGGTTCTTGACACTGACACTGCCGAAACACTCGCGCAGCGGGTGATCCAACTGGAACATACCGCTTTTCCCGAAGCCGTCGATTTGATGCTGACCCGTCTGACATCCTGACTTGCCAGCATAAAAAAACCGGACAGATTGCTCTGCCCGGCCTTAGTCAAATCATACTGTGTCAGCCGACAATTTCTGCGTCGGTGAAAAAGAACTTAATCTCTTCAGCAGCTGTTTCCGGCGCATCAGACCCGTGTACGGAATTGGCCTCGATGCTCTCGGCGAAATCCTTGCGGATGGTGCCGTCCTCAGCTTCCGCCGGATTGGTGGCCCCCATGATTTCGCGGTTTCTGGCAATGGCGTTTTCGCCCTCGAGCACCTGCACCACAACCGGGCCGGAGATCATGAACTCAACCAATTCACCGAAAAATGGGCGTTCTTTGTGCACGGCATAAAACCCTTCGGCTTGTTCGCGTGTCATATGAATGCGCTTGGACGCGACGATACGCAGCCCGTTGGACTCGAAACGGTCAATGATTTTACCGGTCAGATTGCGCTTTGTGGCATCAGGCTTGATGATGGAGAAAGTGCGTTCAGTAGCCATTTTGGTTTTCCTTTGTAAATCAGATGATGACGGTATTGCGCGCCTTATAGCCCCGCCCGTGAGGTTTTACAAGAGGCAAGACACCTCACCCCTTCTTCTCCCACTTACCGTCGGCAGATTGCTGATAATATGTCGCCGACATGCCCTTCTCTTTGATGACCGTCCAGTCTTGACGCGCCTGACTGACCGCCTCCGGATCGGCACCGTCAAACATATAGACACAGCGTTCAAATCCCAACACATCTTCGCGTCGCGCACCGTCAACAAGAAATAGCACAGTAGCCCCGTTTGGATTTTCCGCTTCGCTGGTCAGCCAGATCGGCTGCTCTTCGGCAAGGCCGGTCTCCTTGCTACCATGCGGCAGGAAGGAGTCCTCACGAAACGTCCACAAATGATTGTTCAGCACCGCCACGCGTTCATCCGACCCGGCCTGCACTACGACACGCCAGTCCCGCTCAAGGCTCATTTCCAATAATTGCGGCAAAGCCTGCTCAAGCGTCTGTCGCTCAAGGTGGTAGAACAGAACTTCCGGGCCGGCGCTCATCTCAACCTTCGTAATTGTCCTTGACCAGTCGGTTCAACAACTTCACACCATAGCCGCTGGCCCAAGACTGGCTGATCGGGGATTTCGGGGATCC
The DNA here is from genome assembly GCA_049889415.1 of Parvibaculales bacterium. GTDB lineage: Bacteria > Pseudomonadota > Alphaproteobacteria > RS24 > RS24 > JAYQKL01. Next base: position 440,800 of record JBMHDL010000003.1, read on the forward strand.
CATCGCCGTACCGGCGATATCCAGATGCGCCCAGGGCACGCCATTGGTAAAGCGTTGCAAGAACTGGGCCGCAGTCGAAGAACCGGCAAACCGGCCACCGATGTTTTTCATGTCGGCATTGGGCGTATCAATCATCTTGTCAAAGACGTCATTAATCGGCATCCGCCAGACTTTTTCTCCCTCCGCTTGACCGGCCGCGTCGAGTTTGGCGCACAAATCGTCACTATTTGAGAACAAACCGGCATATTCCTGACCCAAAGCGACCAGAATGGCGCCGGTCAGTGTGGCAAGGTCAATCATGAATTCAGGCTTGAAGCGCTTTTGTGTGTACCAGAGCGCATCCGCAAGCACCAGACGGCCTTCGGCATCGGTGTTGAGCACTTCAATTGTCTGGCCTGACATGGAGGTGACAATATCGCCCGGGCGCTGGGCATTGCCGGAGGGCATGTTTTCTACCAAACCGATCACGCCGATGACATTGGCCTTAGCCTTACGGGCCGCAAGCGCGTGCATCAGCCCTGTCACAGCCGCCGCGCCCCCCATATCACCGCGCATATCCTCCATGCCGGCGGACGGCTTGATGGAAATCCCGCCAGTGTCAAAACATACGCCCTTTCCGACAAAGGCCAGAGGCTTTTTCGATTTGGCAGCACCCAGCCACTGCATCACGACAAGCTGGCTGGGCTGGACACTGCCCTGTCCAACCCCCAGAAGGGACCCCATGCCGAGTTGCTTCATTTTTGCCTCAGACAGGACTTCCACCTTGACTCCGAGCTTGGTCAGGGCACGCGCACGCTTGGCAAATTCCGGCGGATGCAGGACATTGGCCGGTTCATTGACAAGATCGCGGGCCAGGAAGACGCCCTCGCTGACTTTGCTGAGGGGATGATAGATTTTTTTGACTGCAGCAGGGTCGCCTACCCCAAGCATGATTTTCTTTAGGCTCGGCTTATCCGCCTTTTTGGTTTTGTATTTATCAAAACGATAACTGCGCATCAGACACCCAGTCGCCATACGGGCTGCAGCTTCCGCCTCACCGGCCTGCGGTTTGGAGGAGAAGTCTGCCAACACTGTTGCCATGCCTTTGACGGATTTGCAGGCACCCGCAGCAACCCCGCCGAGCGTTTCGGCTGCCTGGGCCGTCAGCACCTTCAGGTCACCGGTACCTAGCAGGATAATTTGGTCTAATTGAGTGTCGCCTGGCGCCACAATCGTCAGGGTTGTTTTAAACGCCCCTTTGAAGGATTTTGTTTTCATGGCTTTTGTCAACCGCCCCTTCACGGACTTATCAAATTCTTTGCCTTTGGCTCCAAGTCCCTTGTCGGAAACCGTCAGCACCAATGTGCCGGTTTTGGGGAGCATGTTGTTGGTGAAACCGATATTCATTTGGACATCCTTATTGTTGTCTGCACGTACTGCTGTTCAATCCTAGCTTATATATGTTTCAAAACAGAAAAACATCAATTTGATAGGGTTTTGGCGTTAAATATGTTATTTCATGAACAGAAAATCTCAAGAAAGATTCCTGCACCTCCATGCCACGTTATTCTCTCTATATAACACGCCAACTTCTAGGCCCGATCCTTTTGATCACCGTGATGCTGGGCGGCATGGGATGGATCATTCAGGCTGTCCGGCTGCTGGAGCTTTTGGGCGGCCAGACCGACTCTGTGTTGACCTATTTCGGCCTGACATTGCTGACACTGCCGCGCATTCTTGCCATGGTGATTCCGATTGCCCTGTTTTGCGGAACCCTGTACGGCCTCAACAAAATGACACAGGACAGTGAATTGCTCGTACTGTCGGCGACAGGTATCAGCCGGTGGCAGTTGACATTCCCGGCTCTGGGTATCGCTGCCATCGTGACTGCCGTCGTTTTGGCCTGCACCCTCTGGCTCAGCCCTCTTTCACTGCAGAAATTGCGGGATCACAGGCATGCGGTGCAAAATGACCTTGCGCGGACCTTAATCAAGGACGGCGCCTTCCATAATCCAGCAAAAAAACTCACCGTTCACAGCCGTTATAGGGGCGAAGACGGAACCTATCATGGCCTCCTGCTGCATGATGCACGCCAGGCCGACAGCATTGTCACCTATGTAGCGCGTGAGGGCGCGATCATTTACTCTGACGACACCCCGAAAATGCTGCTGATTGATGGCAGCATCCATACCCCCTCTGACAATGGCCCCACAAACATTCTGCGTTTCAAGGAATATGTTTATGACATGAGTGCGATTGCCCCGCCCGCCGGCAAAATCGTCTATGAAATCAAGGAAAGGTATATTCAAGACCTGCTGCACCCTGAATTAAACCGCGGCTATGACAAGGTTTTTGCCAATAAACTCATCGCCACAGGCCATAATCACTTGGCCGAAACCCTGCACGCTTTTGCCTATGTTCTGATTTGTTTCGCGACTATCCTGACCAGCACCATGAGCAGACTTGGGCAGAACAAACGACTTTTGATCGGCGGTGGTATTGCCCTGTCTTTCAAATTGACCAGTTTTGGGATTTTGGGTCTGGCCTCAAACAATAATGATTATATTTGGGCTATGTATGCGGTCAGTATGCTTACATGCATTGCCGCCGCCGGCTGGCTGCATTTCGCCCCCGACCGGAACACATTTTCTGCAGTCAAAGCAAAATTTGGCCTGTCCCGCGTGTCTGAGGAGATCGGCTGATGCCCACTTTTACCATGTCAGTCTATCTCGGGCGCCAGTTCTTTTTCTGGTTGAGCATTTCCGTTTTACTGTGCGCTTTTGTCGGCTTTCTCGGCGATATGGGCGAAACATCCCGGGTCGCCTCGCGCGGGGAAGAGGCAAATATTTTCACGGTCATCGGTCTGAGCCTGTTGCGATTTCCGAACCTGATACAGGAACTTCTGCCTTTCGCCTTCCTGTTTGGTTCCATCGGCTATTTCACCCGGTTGAGCAATACACATGAATTGATTGTTGCCCGGGCTTCCGGTCTTTCAGTTTGGCAGTTTCTTGCCCCGGGCATGATCATAACCTTGAGCGTTGGTGTATTGATGGTCGCATTCTGGCATCCCATGGCAGCCTGGATGGCTGCCAAAGCAAAGACCATCGAAAAAAACATCACCTATGGGACAAGCAACCAATTGACCGTGTCAGATAACGGGCTTTGGGTGCGTGAAGACATAGACGGGGGCACTCAACAGGCCTATGCCATCATTCACGCCCCCCAAATTGTTTCCTCCAACCCCATTATCCTAAAAAATGTTACATATTTCCGGTTTGCCCCGAACGGCCAGAATCTGGAACGCATTGATGCGGACTCCGCGCAACTCACCCAAAATGAATGGGTTTTCAAAAATGCCTGGCTGACAAATGAAAACCGGAATGCAACGACATTCCAGTCTCTTGTACGGGCGACCAATCTGCAATCCGGTCAGATCCAGGAGAATTTTGTTCCCCCGCGCACGGTGTCTTTCTGGCAATTGCCGAATTTTATCGCTTTCGCCAAGGAAGCCGGATTCCCGACTGAAGAATACCGCATGTATTTCCATGCCCTGCTCGCCAAACCCCTTTTGCTGTGTGCAATGGTTTTGATTGCAGCGACTTTCAGCCTGCATTTTTCCAGAACCGGCAGCAGTGCACGTCTCATTTTTTTAGCTGTTGTCGCAGGGCTGTGCCTGTTTTTCTTCACCGACATGATGCGGATTGTCGGCTCAATCGGGCTGCTGCCGCCACCCCTTGCGGCCTGGGCCCCCAGCACAATCGCAACACTTATCGGCATAACACTTCTGCTTCATCAAGAGGATGGATGACATGACCCTGCGCGTATCCGAGCCATGCATGGCTTTTACACTCCGCCTCCTGCTTTGCCTCTTACTATGCCCGCTGTTATTATCCACGGCGCAGGCCCAACAATCCAGTGACCAGGCTGCGATTGAAGCCGATCAACTTGAGTTTGACGAAACTGAGGACATGCTGAAAGCCAGTGGCAATGTTAAGATTTTTTATCAGGGCAACACATTGCGGGCAGACAGCGTGGAATGGAAGCAAAAGGCGGACATATTGAAGGCCGTCGGCAATGTTGTTCTCATCGACGAGGATGGAACCGTCAGCACAATTGACGAAGCAGTGATCAGCGATAAGATGCGCGAAGCCGTCATGCAAAGATTGCGGATCCTACTGGCGGATAAATCGCGCCTGACCGGTGCCGACGCAAAAAGAACCGGCGGCACACTCACCGTGCTCAACAAAGCCCGCTATACAGCCTGCAAACCCTGCAAGGACAATCCCGAGGAGCGTCCGACATGGCAGTTGAAAACCGCACGCACCATCAATGATGAGGACAGCCAGACAATTTATCATGAGGACCTCAGGCTTGAACTGTTGGGCGTGCCGGTTCTTTATCTGCCTTACATGTCCCATCCCGGGCCCAAAGTTAAGAAACGCAGCGGATTTTTGACCCCGAGTTTTGGTGTTTCCTCGGATATGGGGACAGACATCAGCGTCCCTTATTTCTTTGATCTTGCGCCACATTATGACCTGACCGTAACACCGCGGATCACCTCAAAGGCAGGCAACATGCTCAAGCTCGGCTTCCGACATTTGACTCAACAAGGCATTTATTCCGTCGACATGAACGGCCTTTGGGTCAGCAGGAAAGACAATAAGGATAATGACCGCAGTTTCCGGGGCAACATTTCCGCCAAAGGTGAGTTTGACCTTCGGGAAAACTGGACATACGGCTTTCAGCTTGAACGCCAGACAGACGAGACTTTCCTGCGGCGCTACAACCTGTCCGACCAGAACTATCTCGAAAGTTTCGCCTATTTGCAGAACCTTGAGGACAAAACCTATTTTGACGCCCGGGTAAAGGAATATGACACCACATTGGCATCAGTTAACGCCGACACGCTGCCCGCGCTTCTGCCAACTTTGACCTATGACCATATTTTTGACCAGGCTTTCATGGGCGGAGTCTTCTCCCTAAAAGCCAATGTGATGGGCTTGACCCGGGATGTTGGAACCGACATGTCACGGGCTGTGGTTTCAGGCAGATGGGAACGAGGGTTTACCAGCCAAGGCGGTCATTTGCTGAGCACATTTGCTGAAATCCGCGCTGATGCCTATCAGGCGAAAAAACATTTCAACCCGGAAACAAATGAGCCTTATGACGATAATGTTCAAACCCGGGGCATTGGATATGTTGGAGCAAAATGGAGTTACCCTCTTGTCAGATTGGACGATAAATTGACGCAAACGATTGAACCGATTGCCCAATTGATTGTCTCCCCGAATAAAAAAAATGACCCGAGCATCCCGAATGAAGACAGTCTCAGCATCGATTTCGACAACACAAACCTGTTCGAGATTTCACGATATGCCGGGCTGGACCTTGTCGAAAGTGGATCACGGGCTGATTTCGGCTTGCGCTATTCGGCCAGATTTGAAAGCGGCCAGCATGCTAGCGTCTTTGTCGGTCAGTCCCTGAGACGCCGTAAAAATGAGCTCGTCGGTCGTTCCACGGGACTTGAGGATCGTGAGTCAGATTATGTCGTGGAGTTCAACGCGGCTCCGACTGACAAAATAAACCTGTCCAGCCGCATGAGGGTGGACAAGGAAGATCTTGAGATTGTCCGCTCCGAAACTGACCTGACGGCCCAATACGGACCGGCGCGCCTGAACATGGGCTATGTGTTCCTCGATCGCCGAATATCCGATGACAACAAGGAACGTGAAGAGGCCCGCGCAAGCTTCGGGTATAACCTGTCAGGCAATTGGCGGTTTGATGCTTCCATCCGTCAGGATATGGTCAGGGAAACCAGCCTGAACCGCGGCATCGGCATCTCTTATCGTGACGACTGCACCTATATACGTATCGGCTTTACCCAGGATTATGTCAGGGACAGAAATATCGGCCCTTCCAATAATTTCAGCATCCTGATCAACCTCAAGACACTTGGTGGGGTTGCAACAAGTTCGAAGGAATTTCAGGTCAACGACTGATGATAGGGGTCAATCGGGACTTTGAAACAAACTCAAGAGAATGTATAAGATAGGTAGCTTGAGGGTTAAGCACTTATGATGAAATCAAAACTGTTCTTATTTATGGTTTTTACGCTGCTGGTTGTCCGCCCGGGAACTGCAGCCGCGAACACCGAAGTCGGCGGCATTGCCGCCATCGTCAATGACCAGGTTATCTCAATTTACGATGTTAACCAGCGAACAGAGCTGTTTCTCGTCACTTCCGGCATTGAAAAAACCCCGGAAAACGTTCAACAATTACGTGGTCAGGTCCTGCGTTCCCTGGTTGACGAAATGATGCAGATACAAGCGGCAAAAGACGCTGAAATCAAAATTGACCAGAGTGAAATTGACGCCTCCATACAAAGAATTGCCAGGGATTTCGGCGGCGAAGTCTCTGCAGTGGAGGCATTCCTGCAACAAAACAATATCAGCCTGAAAACGCTGGAAACTCAAATCGCGGCGGAAATAGCCTGGTCTTATTTTGTCCAAAGTCGCTTCAGCGGACGGATCAGAATCAGTCAAATAGAGATTGAGGAGGCCTATAACCGGGCTGTTGAGACCATGAGCCAGTCCAGATTCAGCTACAGCGAAATTCTGCTGCTTTCCGATGGCATTTCCGATGAGGACAAAACCATAAATCTGGCTTTTGAAATCGTGTCCCAGTTGCGTGGCGGAGCCGATTTTGGGGTCATGGCCCGCCAATTTAGCAACGCCACCTCCTCCGCTCAAGGCGGCCGCCTGGGGTGGGTTACGGAAAGCCAGTTGGAAGACAGTGTCGCCGAGGCATTGCGCGGCCTCGGTGACAATCAGATTTCCGAGCCGTTCAGGTCCAATGCCGGCATCCGTATCATTCGCAGGGACGGCTACCAGCAGTCTGGCGGCATTGACAGCAACAGAAATCTTTATGACCTGCTCCTGATATCCTTTGACGGCAACAGCGATAGCTTGGCCCAGAATCTTTTGGAGACGAGGGAAAACTTCAAAAGCTGCAAACAGGCCGAACAGGATGCCACATTATACGGGTCCACCAAAACGCAACGGACCGGCAGCCGGGCACTCGGATCCTTTATGCCTGCCCTGAAAACCATTCTTGCGGATTTGGAGGCAGGGGAAATTTCACCCTCCGTCCGCACCAAAGATTCGGTAGACCTGATTATAGTGTGCGACCGCAAGGATGATCAGGGCCGTGTCATCACCCGTGATCAGGTTGAAAACAACATCTATCAACAGCGATTGTCGATGATGTCGCGCAGGCATATGCGCGAATTGCGGCGTGATGCTGTGGTGGAATACAGATAACCCCATGCCGGGCGACCTTGACCCGTTGCCCCCGCTCAGGGACGTCATCAACCGGCATGACCTTTGGGCTGATAAAAGCCTCGGTCAGAATTTCATTCTGGATTTAAATGTCACGCGGCGGATCGCACGCACCGCAGGCGTGTCCCCGGACTCGCATGTCATCGAAGTCGGTCCGGGACCGGGCGGCTTGACCCGGGCCTTACTGATGGAAGGGGCCGGCAAGGTTACGGTTATTGAAATGGACAGGAGGTTCGAAGCCCCGTTGCGCGAGATTGCCGCCGTCTATCCCGGAAGGCTGGAGATCATTTTCGGCGATGCCTTGGAAATCAGTCCGGCGGACATCACGCCGGCCCCTTATCAAATCGTTTCCAACCTGCCCTACAACCTTGCAACCCCTTTGCTCGTCAGCTGGCTGAAGCAGACACCACCTGGTTGGGACAGTCTGACCCTGATGTTTCAAAAAGAGGTCGGTGAGCGGATTGTCGCGCCCCCCGGGGACAAACATTACGGACGTCTTGGCGTGCTGGCCAACTGGCGGGCGCAGACCCGCATTGTCTTTGATGTGGCGCCAAGCGTCTTTGTTCCGCCACCCAAGGTCACGTCAGCAATTGTTCAACTGGTGCCGCGTGCGCGCCCCGTTGCGAATGTTGACATCGAAAAACTCGAAGCCGTTACCCAAGCGGCCTTCGGACAGAGGCGCAAAATGCTGCGTGCCAGCCTGAAACAGCTTGTTAAAAACCCGGCTGAATGGCTGGAAACCGCTGGTATTGACGGCACACGCCGGGCGGAAAACCTGTCGATAGAGGAGCTTTGCGCCCTGGCCCAAACGCTGTGATTTGTTACTGGGAACGTGCATTGCGCAGAACCAGATATCCCAACAGGCCGGACGTCAGAGACCCGGCCAATACCCCAAGTCGCACCGCCGTCTGATGGGCGACATCCTCAAATGCCAGCGTGCCGATGAACAAACTCATGGTGAAGCCGATACCGGTGATCAAAGACATGCCGTAATAGTGCCGCCAACTAACCCCGTCAGGCAAACGGCAAAGCCGCAAGCCGACACCAAGCATGGTCATGCCCATAACGCCAATCTGCTTGCCAAGAAAGAGGCCCGCCGCAATACCTAATGTGATGGGTTGCATCAGCACATCCAGGGACAGGCCCTGCAGGGGCACACCGGCATTGGCAAAGGCGAATACCGGTAGGATCATATAGGCCACCCAGGGATGTAATTCATGCTCAAGACGCAGCAACGGCGCCTGCCCGTGCCTGTCCTTAGCTCGAAGCGGAATGAAAAACGCCAGAATGACCCCAGCCAGCGTCGCATGTACACCTGACTTGAGCACACAGGCCCATAAGACAATGCCGGTGACGATATAAGGTGCCAGACCGGTGACCCCCCGTCGGTTCAGCACTGCGAGAATGCCGATGGCAACCCCACCGACCACCAGTGAAACCAGGGATAATTCTTGGGTGTAAAATAAAGCGATGATAACAATCGCCGCCAAATCATCAATAATGGCGATCGCCACAAGGCTAATTTTCAAGGCTTCCGGAACGCGGTTGCCGAGCAGCGTCATCACGCCAAGGGCAAAGGCAATATCAGTGGCCGCCGGTATCGCCCATCCCTTTAGAGATACGACATCCCCCCAATTGAAATAACTGTAAATCAGGGCGGGGACGGCCAGTCCCCCAAAGGCGGCAAAGGCGGGCAGACTGATTTGCTCGCGCGTTGACAATTGCCCCTCAAGGATTTCTCTCTTGATTTCCAACCCGACCAGCAAAAAGAAAACAGCCATCAGCCCGTCATTGATCCAGAGCAGCAATGGCTTATTGATCAAAAACTCACCAACCTGAATGACTACAGGTGTGGTCAACAGCGCGTCATAGAGGGGACGCAGGGGGGAATTTTCCATAATCAGGGCAAGCAGAGCCGTCGTTGCGAGCAAAATCCCGGCAGCGGCTTCCAGTTTGAAAAACTCACGGAGCATAGTCATTGGCTTGGTCATTGGTGCGCTGATCGACATCATCACATTCCCTTATTATTTTGTGGTGCTTCAGCACATTTAGGGTGAAAACCGACGAAAGACAAACCCCGTTTGTCGTTTTACAGGCTGGCACGCAGCTGTTTGACAAAATCCGATAATCCCGTCTGTCGGGCACGCTTGAGCCGCTCGGCCCGCAAAATACTCTGTACCTGCAGGACACTCTCCGCCAAATCATGATTGACGATGATGTAATCATATTCAGCATAATGGCTGATTTCATCCGAGGCCTGACTCATCCGCATGGCGACTGTTTCGGCTGAGTCTTGCGCTCTCGTAGTCAGACGCTCCTGCAGGGCGGCGGCGGACGGGGGCAGAATAAACACCCTGACCAGATCATCTGCTGCGGCTTCCTGTAACTGTTGTGTGCCCTGCCAATCAATATCAAACAGCACATCCCGGCCCTGCATCAGCGTTTCCTCGACCGGGCCGCGCGGTGTGCCGTAATAATTGCCGAAAACCTTTGCATATTCCAGCAGTTGCCCTTCATTCTGCATGATGCCGAAGGCTTCGGTACTGACAAAATGATAGTCAACTCCGTCCGTTTCACTGTCTCTGGGAGCCCGTGTGGTGGCTGACACGGACATGGTTAACATGTCATCCTGTTCCAGTAATCGACGGCTGATGGTTGTTTTGCCCGCCCCTGACGGCGAAGATAAAACCAACATCAAACCTCTGCGCTGAATATCGGGTGACATGCCTGTGGACCTATCTGCGAAATGATTTCAGCCAGTATACCTTATTCGCCGTCAGCGCAAACCGTTCTTGGTTTCAGTTTTTCTGCGCGCTGATTTTCCGCCAGACCCTGACATTCTCCTCATGTTCGGACAGGGTTTCGGCAAAGGCATGACCCCCGGTGCCATCCGCAACGAAATAATAATAAGGTGAGGCAACGGGCTTCAGCACGGCTTGCAGGGCTGCCAATCCCGGATTGGAGATGGGGGTCGGCGGCAAGCCGTTGATTTGATAGGTGTTGTACTCGGTCTTTTTGCGGATTTCACTTCTGCGGATGGGGCGGTTCAATGACCCGGCCCCGCCGACAAGTCCATAAATGATGGTCGGGTCGGATTGCAAACGCATGTTTTTTTCAAGCCGATTGAGAAAAACCGAGGCGACCAGGCCATATTCTTCATCTTTGCCGGTCTCCTTCTGCACTATGGACGCCAAAATCAGGGCTGACTCCCTGTCCGGCAACCCGGGATGCACCCTGCGGTCATCCCATAGTCTTGCGAGCAATTCTTGTTGCGCTTTTTGCATCAGCTTAACAAGGTCTTCGCGGCCGGTACCGCGCCGCACCCTGTAAGTTTCCGGCAGCAGGCTACCCTCAGCGGGAACAGCGGAAATACCCCCTGTGAGAATGGGATTATTCTGCAAGCGGGTGACCACCTGCTGACTGGTCAACCCTTCGGGTATCGTCACCGCATGTAAATAGGCTCTGCCGGAAACCAGCAACTGCATGAGGCCAAAGGAGGAAACCCCGGCAGGGATTTCATATTCACCCGCCTGCAAATTCCGGGACTCCCCCAACAGCCGTACGCCGGCCCTGAACAGCGCAGGGTGATAAATCATGCCCTGTTCGGCAAGAGATTTGGAAATACGCGGCAAAGACGCCCCTTGCGGCAGAACAATTCTGACATTTGTTTGTGCAGGTCCGGGCAGGACAAATGCCGCCGTTAACAAACCAATAGCCAACAGGGTGAGGATTAGGAAACCAAGCGAGGCATAGACAAAAATTTTAACCGGACGTTTGCCGTCCGCAACCGGCGCAGCCTGATCTGCGCTCACGACACCGCCTTGAAGATCAGCGAGGCATTGGTGCCGCCAAAGCCAAACGAATTCGAAAGCACGGCATTGACCTTCACTTGCGCAGCCTTTTGCGGCACCAGATCAATGGCTGTTTCCATGGACGGATTTTCAAGATTGATGGTTGGCGGCACAATGCCCTCATTCAGGGCATAAATGCTGAATATGGCCTCCACAGCACCGGCTGCACCCAGCAAATGCCCGATGGCGGATTTGGTGGATGACATTTTCAGATGTTCAGCCGCACTGCCAAAGAGACGCTCGACCGCCCGCAGTTCAATTTCGTCCCCGACCGGCGTAGATGTCCCGTGTGCATTGACATAGCCAATGTCCTCGGGTGACAGCCCGGAATGTTTCAAAGCCGCCTGCATAGCTCGATATCCGCCATTGCCGTCCTCGGCAGGAGAAGTGATGTGATAGGCGTCACCGGACATGCCATATCCGACAATTTCAGCATAAATATGCGCGCCGCGGGCTTTGGCATGCTCATATTCTTCCAAGACGAGAACCCCTGCCCCCTCGCCCATGACAAAACCGTCGCGATCACCGTCATAGGGGCGTGACGCCTTTTCTGGGGTGTCGTTAAAATTGGTTGATAGCGCACGGCAGGCGGCAAAACCAGCCATACCCAACCGGCAAATTGCCGCTTCAGCACCACCTGCAACCATCACATCCGCATCACCGAACATGATGATGCGCGAGGCGTCACCGATAGCGTGCGCCCCGGTGGAGCAGGCTGTCACAACCGAATGATTGGGCCCTTTGAACCCGTGACGGATGGAAACCTGACCGCTGATCAGATTAATCAGGGCACCAGGGATGAAAAACGGACCGATTTTACGCGGCCCACGCTCCGCAAGGGTCAGGGCATTTTGTTCGATGCTGTTGAGACCGCCAATGCCGGAACCGATCATGACACCAGTGCGACACAACTGCTCTTCAGTTTCGGGGGCATATCCAGAATCGGCAATGGCCATATCCGCCGCGGCAATGCCGTAAATGATGAAATCATCCACCCGCTTTTGCTCTTTCGGCTCCAGCCAGTCATCCGGGTTGAAACCGAGTGCCTCAGCATTAATTTCGCAGGCAATTCGGCACGGCAAATCTGACGCATCAAACTTGGTAATGTTTGTTGCCCCGGATTGACCGGAAACAATATTGTCCCAAGAGGTCCTGACATTCGCCCCCAGCGGGGTGATACCGCCAATGCCTGTAACGACGACTCTTCTCATTTTCTCACTCAAACGTTTCCGAACAGGAAAAAGCCAAGCCCGAAATGAGGCCCGCTAAATTAGGAAGCGTTGGTAATATAGGAAATTGCGTCGGCAACCGTCAGAATGCCTTCGGCAGCATCGTCAGGAATCTCGATGTCAAACTCTTCCTCGAAGGCCATGACAAGCTCAACGGTGTCCAGGCTGTCTGCACCAAGATCATCGATGAAGCTGGCGCTGTCAGTCACTTTGTCCGCTTCGACATTAAGTTCTTCTACAACGATTTTCTTAACGCGTTCTGCAATATCACTCATCTTCATATCCCTGTTACTGTGTATGTTAGATTGTCATAAACAAGTATTCATAAACCACTAGGTTTGAGGCTGAATATCAAAATTTATCATGATTGTCTAGTTTTTGCTTGCACCTGTGTGCAAAGGTTAAATCATTGCCATGCCACCATTGACGTGCAGTGTTTGGCCCGTCACATAGCCCGACTCATCACTGGCCAAATATAGCACGGCTGCGGCGATATCTTCACCGGCACCGAGACGACCCGCGGGGATGGATTGCGTCAAGGCTTGTTTTTGTTCATCGGGCAAAACATCCGTCATCGGGGTCGCGATAAAGCCCGGTGCCACACAATTGACCGTAATGTTACGCGAAGCAACCTCCTGGGCCAGCGCCTTGCTCATGCCCACCATGCCGGCTTTGGCGGCGGCGTAATTGGCTTGTCCGGGATTACCCGTGGTGCCAACCACTGACGTGATACCGATGATACGGCCAAAACGGCGCTTCATCATGCCTTTGAGACAGGCGCGTGAGAGCTGAAAACCAGACTTCAGATTGACATTCAATACCGCATCCCAATCCTCATCTTTCATGCGCAGGGCGAGGTTGTCGCGGGTGATACCGGCATTATTCACCAAAATATCAACACCACCGAGAGCGTCCTCCGCCTTTGCGATCAAATCCGCCGCACCGTCCGGTGCAGACAAATCCGCGACCAGCGCATCAGCGCCGTCTCCCAAAGCGTCTGCCAGATCCTGAAGCACCTGTTCGCGTGTGCCCGCCAGACCAACTTTTGCTCCGGCCTGATGCAGACATTGCGCAATATCTCTTCCAATGCCACCCGAAGCGCCGGTAACCAGGGCCGTTTTGCCGCTCAAATCAAACATATGTCTTCCTTCTCGTTAAATCGTTTCCAGAAAGGCGTCAATGTCGGCGCCGGTATTAAGAGCTGTGGCACCCAACTCCTTGTTGATCCGCCGGGCCAGACCACTCAGCACTTTGCCGCTGCCAACCTCAACCAGATGTGTCACGCCATTGTCACCAAGCCAGGTGACACTTTCCGACCAGCGCACAACGCCAGTCACCTGCTGCACCAGCTGGTCCCGGATGACATTCGGATCACTGGTCGGGGCCGCCGTGACATTCGCCACCAACGGCACGACCGGGGGCGACATTTCAACCTCGGACAAGGCAACAGCCATGCGTTCGGCAGCCGGGGCCATTAAGCTACAATGAAACGGGGCGCTCACCGGTAGGGGCATGGCCCGCTTAGCTCCGGCTTCCTTGGCCAGTTCACAGGCGCGCTCAACCGCCGCCTTGCTGCCGGACACCACAACCTGCCCCGGTGCATTATCATTAGCGGCACTGCACACCTCATCCGCGCCGGCCGCATGAGAAGCAATATCTGTCACGGTCGCAAAGTCAAGTCCCAGAAGCGCAGCCATGGAGCCTTCACCCACTGGCACGGCCTGCTGCATCGCCTGCCCGCGAGTTTTCAGCAACCGCGCCGTATCTGACAGGCTGAAAGTACCCGCAGCCGCCAGAGCGGCATATTCCCCCAGACTGTGACCCGCCACATAAGCCGCCTGATCGGCGAGACAAAACCCTTTGCTCTCCAGCACCCGCATCACTGCCATAGAGACAGCCATAAGAGCAGGCTGGGCGTTTTCCGTTAATGTCAGCGTGTCTTCAGGCCCCGCCCACATAATGTTTGACAGTGACTGGCCAAGCGCCTCATCAATCTCCTCAAAAACCAGACGCGCTTCGGCAAATTGGTCGGCAAGTTCCTTGCCCATCATGACAGCCTGACTGCCCTGACCAGGAAATGTAAATGCATAACTCATGGGGGATACCTCCAAGCGGGGATGTGTTTTGTTAAAACATCAATACAGACCTTCGCAAGGGTTGCCAAGCCCCTCTATAGAGTGTACATAGCACTCATTGAAACGTCCGGCTGGGGGCTGAAAGGAAGATGGCGCAATGAGGCGTCATGTGAACTTGTGTTCCGCTTCCCTTGTCTCCGCTCTCGCGTTCTCTGAGCCTTTCCTGAAAAGAGGCTCGTTGGAGGCTCTGCGCCGGATTTGTAGAAAGGAAAGGCAATGTCGCTTTACGAGCACATTTTCATTTGCCGTCAGGATATTTCCCAACAACAGGTTGAGGCCCTGACCGAACAATTCAGCGCCGTCATCACTGAACATGGCGGTTCCATCAAGAAAACTGAATATTGGGGACTGCGGTCCATGGCCTATAAGGTCAAAAAGAACCGCAAAGGCCACTACTCCCTGCTCAATATTGACGCCTCACACGAAGCCGTGGCGGAAATGGAGCGTCAAATGGGTCTGAATGATGACGTCATCCGCCTGATGACCATTCGTGTTGACGAGCATGATGACGAGCCATCAGCCCCGTTGCTGAACAAAGGCCGCGACAGGGACGACCGACGCTCAAACCGTCGTGACGACCGCCCCGGACGCGATCGTGAGCCTTCACGAACTCAAGCAAATGATGATAACCAGAAAGAGGAGGCCTGATCATGAGCATGGGTCGCAAACCTTTTTACCGCCGCAAAAAATCATGCCCGTTTTCTGGCAGCAATGCCCCGAAAATCGACTATAAGGATACACGCTTGCTGCAACGCTATGTGTCCGAACGTGGAAAAATTGTACCTCGCCGGATCACCTCCGTTTCTGCCAAAAAGCAGCGCGAACTCGCTAAAGCCATCAAACGCGCGCGTTTTCTCGCTTTGATGCCTTACACGGTCGAATAGACCGTTTCGCGGGAACGCGATATGGATCACAGGAGCCTCGTCAAAGCTGTTTTCACCGGCACGGTCGCATGTTTCGTCTTTATGACGGTCATTTTGATGATTTTCACGCCGCTGCCTCTGATAGCACTTGGTTTAGGCTCTGGAATGACGGCCGCCCTGCTTTGCGGGGCGGTCTTTTTTGTGCTGACAGCCTTGTTGTCGGGCTTTGGGCCGGCCATATCAGGTGGTCTGGTTTTCGTGGTACCGGCGCTTTGGCTGGTGCATCTGGCCACTCAGACATACGAAAAAGAGGATGGGACACGGGCATTTTATCCAGCTGACAGGCTGTTTTATTGGACCCTCGGCATGGCCGCGCTCGCGACCATCGTTTTTTTTGCTGCCCAATCCGGAAGCCCCGGAGGGCTGCCCGGTGTTTTAAGCCGGAGTCTTGCTGAAGACCGTGAATTGCTGGAGGTCATGAGCAGTTTTACCGGCGCTCCAATTCATGAGAACCAACTTGCCGTAATGGGCCTCACTTTTGTCATCATCACCCCGACCTTCTGGGCCGCCACAATGACGGTTTGCCTGATTCTCGCCCAATTTTTCAACCAGCGGTATAGGTTGAACCTCAGACCGACGCCCGAATACAGCCGCTTCACCCTGCCGTCCAGTTTCGAAATCATTGTCGCGCTCGGCATTTTGCTCAGTTTCATCCTTTCCGGCTGGCCAAGTGCACTGGTTTCAGCTCTACTCGGCCTCTTGCTGTTCGCCTTTTTCCTGCTCGGGCTGGCCACAATCCATGTCGTCAGCCGCCGCAGCGAGCAGCGCAGCCTTTTGCTGGCATTGGTATATTTTCTGATTTTCCTGTTTTCCTATGCGTATTTCCTGGTCAGCATCCTTGGCATTTTGGAGTCACGGTTCGGCCTTCGCCGGCGCTTTGGCGGTACCAACACCCCTTAACCACCAAAGAAATAAAGGATTTTCTGGCAATGAGAATTTTTGCAGGTAACAATTGTGTTTATGATGCGTTTGGTATAGAAACACGTCATCAATAAAGGAGATAAGTGATGCAAGTGGTATTGCTTGAAAGAATTGCCAAGCTTGGGCAAATGGGTGACGTCGTAACCGTCAAAGATGGTTATGCGCGTAACTTCCTGTTGCCGCAGGGTAAAGCGCTTCGCGCCAATAAAGCCAATCTGGAACAGTTTGAAAACCAGCGTGCGCAGTTGGAGGCCGACAGCCTGAAACTCAAATCCGAAGCTGAAGCTATCAAAACCAAAATGGACAGCGAGTCTGTCATCGTCATTCGCCAATCCAGCGAAACCGGCCAACTGTACGGCTCTGTGAACACCCGCGATATTGCGGCCAGTTTCACCGAAGCCGGCTTCACCGTGAACCGTAATCAGGTGGTTCTAGATGCGCCGATCAAGGAATTGGGTGTCCATGACATTCAGATCATCCTGCACCCGGAAGTTTCCGCTGACGTGCAGGTCAATGTCGCACGAACCGAAGAAGAGGCTGAGCGCCAGGCACGCGGTGAAAATGTCACGCTTGCAACCGATGAGGATGAAACCCTCGATCTCGAGGAGGTTTTTGAAGAAGGCGTAGAGGCCGATCTCGGCAATGACGAAGACGATGATACCCTTGAGGCATCCGCTGAGACGACATCTGCTGATACGCATGAAACTGCTGATGAAAGCGCTGAAGAAACGCCTGAAGAGCCTCGTGAAGAGAGCTGAGTTCTAACAAACAGGGAGAGCAAAAGTTTTCCCCACAATTCACAAGCCTCCGGAATTTTATTTTCGGAGGCTTGTTTTGTTTTGCGGCATTTGTGTCTAGAACAGACTCATGGACCCGCAAGTAACACCTCTCCCGACTGCACATGAAGACGATGCCGCCTTCCGCCCGATGCCCCATAATATCGAGGCTGAACAAGGGCTTTTAGGCGCCTTGCTGGTGAATAATGACGTGATGGACAAGGTAGAGGACTTCCTGCTGCCGCGGCATTTTCATGACCCTGTTCATGGCCGGATTTTCGAAGCCGCCGTCAAGTTCATCGGCAATGGCAACGCCGTTTCCCCGGTCACACTAAAAACCTACTTTGAGCATGATGAAGGTCTGCAGCAGCTTGGCGGGACAAGCTATCTATCAAAACTCGCAAGCAATGCAACCACCATCATCAATGCGCGCCAGTATGGACAGACGATTTATGACCTTGCCGTGCGGCGTGAACTGATAACCCTCGGTGAGGAAATGGTCAATACCGCCTATGATGCCGAGATTGACGACTCCCCTGACCAACAGATTGAACATGCGGAACAGGGGCTTTATGAAATTGCTGAAAAAGGGGCGCATCAGTCCGGTTTCATGAATTTTCAGGACTCGGTCGCCGGGGCAGTCGAGATGGCGGAGCGCGCTTATCAGCGCGAAGGCCATCTGTCCGGCCTGTCGTCAGGTTTTACCGGTCTGGACAATGTACTTGGCGGCTTGCAGGAGAGTGATTTGCTCATACTTGCCGGACGTCCGGCCATGGGGAAAACCTCATTGGCAACCAATATCGCCTTTAGCGTCGCCAAAAACCATGCCCGCGCCTGGAGCGAGGGTAATGTTGAGGAATTGCCGGACGGCTCCCGAAAAGCCAGGGACGGAGCCGTTGTCGCCTTTTTCTCACTGGAGATGTCCGCAGAGCAGCTAGCAACCCGGATCATGGCCGAACAGACGGAAATTTCATCCGGAAATATCCGTAAGGGCGATATTTCGGAAGACGAGTATGGGCGCTTATATGACGCCGCCCGCGATTTGCAGACCCTTCCCCTTTACATTGACCATACAGGTGCAATTCCGATTTCAACACTTTCGGCGCGTGCCCGACGTCTCAAACGACAGCATGATCTGGGGCTAATTGTCGTCGACTATCTGCAACTGGTCAGAGCTTCAGCCTCCAGCAGCGGCGACAACCGGGTACAGGAAATCAGCATGGTAACGCAGGGGTTGAAGGCACTGGCCAAAGAGCTGAATGTGCCGATCATCGCCCTGTCCCAGCTTTCCCGTCAGGTCGAAAGCCGGGATGACAAACGGCCGCAACTCTCGGATTTGCGGGAGTCTGGCTCAATTGAGCAAGACGCCGATATCGTGATGTTCGTGTACCGCGAAGAATATTACGTGTTGAAAGAAGAACCTCAGGATGGTACCGAGGAGCACATGATATGGCAGGAAAAAATGGAAAAAGTGCACGGGATTGCAGAATTGATCATCGGCAAGAACCGTCACGGACCAGTCGACAATATCAAACTCTCCTTTGACGCCAAAGTGACCCGCTTCCGCGATTTGGTGGAGAGCAGTTACCTTCCCGAAAGAATAGATGTCTGAGTATCACGCCAAGGCGGCCCCGCATGATCACGCCTGTTTACGCGTGGATTTGTCCGCACTTGCCGCAAATTATCTCCATTACAAGGCCCTGTCCGACACAGCCGAGACAGCGGCCGTGGTCAAAGCCGATGCCTATGGTGTCGGCCTGTCGAAAGCGGCCCCCGCGCTTCATGAGGCCGGGTGTCGGAGCTTTTTTGTAGCCCAGGCCGGCGAAGGGGCACGCTTGCGTGAAACGCTGAAATCTGAAAAACGGGAGGCCGTCATTTATGTCATGAACGGCTATCTGGAAGGGGCATGGGCGTTTTATCAGACCCATCACCTGCGCCCGTGCCTCAACAGTCTTGCGGAAGTTCAACTCTGGGTCTCCGCCGGCGGGGGCGCTGCTGCGCTGCATGTGGATACCGGCTTTAACCGCCTCGGCTTGCCGCAGGCCGACATCAACAATTTGCCGGATGATTTCACACCTGCCCTGCTGATGAGCCATCTTGCCTGCGCTGATACGCCAGACCATCCGATGAACAAAAAACAGCTGGCGGATTTCGAAGAAAAAAAGAAATATTTTAAGGATGTTCCGGCCAGCCTGTCCAATTCTGGCGGGGCGCTGCTGGGTTCGGCATTTCATCAGGATTTGATCCGGGTTGGCATAGGGCTTTACGGCGGATCAGCAACCCTTGACGCCATCTCAGCCAACCGTCCGGTGGTGACGCTGCTAGCTCCCGTTCTTCAAACCCGGACCGTGCGATCCGGTGAAACGATAGGCTATGGCGCAACCTTCACCGCCGAAAAGGACATGCAGGTCGCCATCCTTGCCATTGGTTATGCCGACGGTTTTCCGCGCCTGTTGAGCCGACACGACAACGACGCGCATTTTGCCCGTGTCGCATTTGGCGACAGGCTCTGCCCGCTGGTTGGCCGGGTTTCAATGGATCTTCTGGCAGTGGACATTTCAGAGCTGGACACAAGCCTACAACCCGGTGATATGGCTGAAATATTTGGTCCCCGCATCCCCGTCGATGCCGTTGCGCAACAGGCTGGTACGATTTCATATGAAATCCTCACGCAGCTTGGAAGCCGTTACAAACGCGTCTATGATACGGATTGAATCATTATTCGGGATACCTGTATGAATCTTGTCGCAAAAATCGGAAGCGTGACTTTGAATTTTGTCGCCGGTGTCGGCACTTTGTCTTTGTTTGTCGCCAAAGCCATCAATGCCATTGTCCGATCGCCACATTATGTCCGGTTGATCGGCCAGCAAATGCTGCGCATCGGTTATTTCTCTCTGCCAGTGGTTGCGCTAACTTCTTTCTTCACCGGCGGTGTTCTGGCATTGCAGATTTATTATGGTGGAAACGAGTTTAATTCCGAAAGCATTGTCGCCAGTATTGTCGCCCTGGGCATCACACGGGAACTTGGTCCGGTTCTCGGCGGCCTGATGGTCGCGGGGCGAGTCAGTTCGGCTATTGCCGCTGAAATCGGGACCATGCGCGTCACCGAGCAAATTGACGCTTTGACCACCCTGTCCACTGACCCTTACAAATATCTTGTCGCTCCCCGCATTGTCGCCGCCCTTATCACCCTGCCACTTTTGGTAATTATTGCGGACATTATTGGCGTGATGGGCGGTTTCGTCGTCAGCACGCAATTGCTGGATTTCAACGCTGCACTTTACGTGCAACGGACCATTGACTTTATTCAACTCGATGACATCACGTCCGGCCTCATCAAAGCGTCTGTTTTCGGCTTCATCATCGCTGTCATGGGCTGCTATAACGGTTATTTTTCAGCCGGCGGCGCGCAAGGCGTTGGCCGGGCAACCACCAATGCAGTTGTCAGTTCGTCCATCCTTATCCTGTCGGCGAATTACATCATGACCTCCCTGCTTTTCTCGAATTGAGGTCAGTATGACTGCACAAAAAGCCGTCGAATTGACAAATGTCCATAAGGGGTTCGGTCCGAAAAAGGTTCTCAAAGGGGTTGATTTGACCATCGAACAGGGACAGTCCGTCGTGGTCATTGGAGGCTCGGGCAGCGGCAAATCCGTTATGATGAAAACCATTCTCGGACTGATGCGCCCTGATGCCGGATCCATAAAGGTCAATGGCACGGAAACCACAGGGTTGAAAGAATCCCAACAGCATCAAATGAACAAGCAATTCGGCATGCTGTTCCAGAACGGCGCCCTTTTTGACAGTCTTAAAATCTGGGAAAATGTCGCTTTTTCAGCCCGCCAGAACAGAAACTGTCCGGAAGCGGAAGGCCGCGAAATTGCCCTGTCCGCACTTGAGCGGGTCGGCCTAGGAGCCGAGTTGATGGACCGGTCGCCGGCAGAATTATCCGGCGGTATGCACAAACGGGTTGGTTTGGCCCGCGCCATTGCGGATCAACCTGACATCATCTTTTTTGACGAGCCGACCACTGGACTTGACCCGATTATGACCGATGTCATAAATCAGCTTATTCGTGAATGCGCGCAGGATCTTGGCGCGGCCACGCTGACCATCACACATGATATGTCCAGTGTGCGCGCCATTGCCGATAAGGTCGCATTTCTTTATCAAGGCACAATCATCTGGCAAGGCAGTCAGGAGGACATGCAGGGCAATCAGGACCCTTACCTCACCCAGTTTATGCAGGGCTTGGCAGAAGGCCCGATTTTCGTCGAAGGCAGCAATTAATGGCAAAATCCGGCTCACACTATGTCTGCCAGTCCTGTGGTGCCGTAACCAGCAAATGGAGCGGCAAATGCGAAAGCTGTGGTGAGTGGAATACGTTGGTCGAAGAGAAATCCGGGTCCACCCCGCCGCTTGGCCGCGCTGCGAAATCCGGCAAAGGGGGCAAGGCACAGATTATTGAACTGACAAGCCTTGCCGGTGAAGCTGAGACGCCGCTGCGCAACACAACCAAAATTGAGGAATTTGACCGGGTAATCGGCGGAGGCTTTGTGCCGGGTTCTGCCATCCTTCTGGGCGGCGACCCGGGTATCGGCAAATCGACAATCTTACTGCAGGCTGCAGCCGCGCTCGCTCAGGCGGGCAAACAGGTGGTCTATATTTCCGGTGAGGAAGCCATTGCCCAACTGCGGATGCGCGCCAGCCGGCTTGGACTGTCTGAGGCACCGGTCAAGCTCGGTGCTGAAACCAATGTTGCGGATATTCTGGCAACGCTCAAGAAAGATGAAACCCCTGATCTGGTGATTATTGATTCGATTCAGACAGTTTGGTCACCGAGCATTGAAAGTGCTCCCGGAACCGTCTCCCAGGTCCGCGCGGCCGCTCAGGAGTTGATCCACCACACCAAATCTGCGGACACCGCACTGGTTCTGGTCGGACATGTCACCAAAGAGGGGCAAATCGCCGGTCCGCGTGTTCTGGAGCATATGGTTGATACCGTCGTCTATTTTGAGGGGGATCGTGGTCATAGTTTCCGTATTCTGCGGTCCGTCAAAAACCGGTTCGGCCCGACCGACGAAATCGGTGTGTTCGAAATGCGCGGCGCAGGGCTTGCCGAAGTGGCCAACCCGTCCGCCCTGTTCCTTGAAGCCAGAGAGAAAAACGTACCCGGAGCTGTCGTCTTTGCCGGCATTGAGGGAACACGGCCTCTTTTGGTCGAAATTCAAGCCTTGGCAGCCCCGTCATCTCTGGCCACACCCCGGCGAGCAGTTGTCGGCTGGGACAGCAACCGCCTGTCCATGGTTCTAGCGGTTCTGGAGGCACGGTGTGGCATGAGTTTTGCCGGCAAGGATGTCTTCCTCAATGTCGCCGGCGGCCTCAGAATACATGAGCCGGCGGCGGATCTGGCTGTTGCTGCAGCCTTGATGTCCTCTTTGACCAACACAGCCTTGCCGAATGAAACCGTCGTTTTCGGGGAAATTAGCCTGTCGGGAGCCGTTCGACCTGTTGCGCAGACAACAGCACGGCTCAAGGAAGCCTCCAAGCTGGGGTTCTCAACAGCGCTGACCGCTTTGCCGGCCAATCAGGAGACACCCCCGCTGGACGCCACCCATATTGAGAGCCTGGGTGACCTGATGCAAACTCTCGGCGTTTTACCGGAAAGGGGCTGAGCATGACCGACCTTTTCAACGGCCTTGATATTGTCATTCTGTTTGTCGTCAGCATCTCTACACTGATTGCCGTTCTGAGAGGGTTCACCAAGGAAACCCTCTCCATCACCGGCTGGGGATTAGCTTTACTTGGCACACTTTACAGTTTTCCCCTTACCAGACCGCTGGCCCGCAATTTCATCGCACCCGACTGGCTGTCGGACGGTATTGTTCTCGTGACGACATTTGTCCTGCTGCTCATCGGCTTCAGCCTGATTACAAACTTTGTTGCCAAGAAAATGAAGAAAAGCAATTTTGGCAATCTCGATAGGGTCCTGGGAGGTGCTTTTGGTGTTGCCCGCGGACTGCTGATAATTGTCTTTGCCTATTATGTCATCTTGCTGTTATTGCCTTATGAAGACCATCCTGACTGGTTGAAAAACGGTAAATTAGTCCCTCTGATACAGACCGGTACGACACATATCATGCGCATCATCCCGATGGAAAATCTGTCTGACCGTATTCCAGCCATTGACCAGATGTTGCGAGAGCCGGGATATGAAGATTTCTTGAAAGGAACGCTGACAAAATGACCGGTTCAGGCTATAAGCAGTGTGTATTGAAACAAGGGTTGTTCATCCCCTTGAAGCAAACGGGCAGGTGAGAGTTGACCCATCTGACATATGAGGATTTCGACGGCGACACACTTCGAGAGGAATGTGGTGTCTTTGGCATTTACAACCACCCCGATGCGGCTGCCCTCACCGCTTTGGGTCTTCATGCGCTTCAACACCGCGGACAGGAAGCCGCCGGCATTGTCAGTTTTGACGGCACACGTTTCAACTCCGAACGGCGCATGGGACTTGTCAGCGAACATTTCACCAAAGCCAACATAATTGACCGTTTGGAAGGCAATGCGGCCATCGGGCATGTGCGCTATTCCACCACCGGGGAGACCATTTTACGTAATGTGCAGCCCCTATTCGCCGACTTGGCGGGGGGTGGCTTCGCCTGTGCCCATAATGGCAATTTGACCAATGCGCTGACCGTAAGGAATGAACTCGTCAAACGGGGGGCAATTTTTCAGTCAACCTCGGACACAGAGACCATTCTGCAGCTGGTGGCGCGATCTCAGAGACGTAAGACCGTTGACCGGCTGATTGACACCCTTTTTCAAATCCAGGGTGCCTACAGCCTCGTGGTTCTGACCAACAAGAAACTGATTGGGGCGCGTGACCCCCTCGGCATCCGGCCACTGGTCTTGGGTGACCTGGACGGCTCACCCGTCTTGGCCTCCGAGACCTGCGCCCTTGACATTATCGGCGCGACTTTTGTCCGCGAGGTGGAGAATGGGGAGATCATCGTCATTGATGAAAACGGGATTGAAAGCGTCAAGCCCTTCCCGGAGACGGCGCCGCGGCCGTGTATATTCGAATATATTTATTTCTCCCGCCCCGACTCCTTTCTGGACGGGCGCAGCATTTATGACTGCCGCAAGAATTTTGGCCGTGTGCTGGCCGAAGAAAGCGGCGTCCATGCTGATGTCGTGATACCGGTCCCGGACAGCGGCGTGCCGGCAGCGATTGGATATGCTGAAAAATCCGGGATACCGTTCGAACTCGGCATCATCCGCAACCATTATGTCGGACGAACCTTCATCGAACCGACCCAAGCCGTTCGTCAGCTTGGGGTAAAGCGCAAGCATAATCCAAACAAGGCTCACGTGGAGGGTAAACGGGTCATCCTAATCGACGACTCCATTGTTCGCGGAACGACTTCGGTGAAAATCGTTGAAATGATGCGCGAAGCCGGCGCCACTGAGGTGCATATGCGAATTGCCTCACCGCCAATAACCCACCCTGACTTTTACGGCATTGACACACCCGACAAGGAGCAGCTTCTCGCGGCCAATCAAACTTTAGCGCAGATGTGTGACTATATCGGTGCCGATAGCCTGGCTTTTCTCAGCGTAGACGGCGTCTATCGGGCCATGGGGCACGCGGACGGGCGCAATCCAGATCAGCCGCAATATACCGATCATTGCTTCACCGGAGACTATCCCACGCCCCTGTCCGACCAGAATGGCGATGAGAAAATCCAGCAACTTTCCCTGCTGAAAGAGAAAGCCGAGTGACGCAGATCCATCATCAGCGCCTTGCTCTTGTGACCGGAGCCAGCCGTGGAATCGGTCGTGCAGTCGCCCTTGCCCTTGCAGCACAAGGTGATCACGTCCTTTTGATCGGTCGCGATGAGACAAGTCTCACATCCGTATATGACGAAATCAGCGATGCCGGCGGCGACGCCACGGGTGTACCGCTGGATGTTACGGACTATGCCGCCCTTGACCGGCTCGGAGCAATCATTGCTGAAAAATGGGGACGGTTGGACTCCCTTGTCGGCAATGCGGCTCTTCTCGGTCCTATGTCCCCGGTTGCCCATATTGCCGGTGAGGAGTTTGAGAAGCTGATGGCTGTCAATGTCACCGCGAACGCACGACTTATTCAGTCCATGGAACCGCTGCTGTTGGCTTCTGACTCAGGGCGGGCTGTCTTTGTCACATCAGGTGTGGCGGAAAGCGCAAAACCTTTTTGGGGCGGCTATGCCACATCAAAAGCGGCCTTGAACACATTGGTGCGGTGTTGGGCCCATGAACAGCAGGGAACAAATCTTAAAATCAACCTGCTTTCCCCCGGCCCTGTCCGCACGGCCATGCGTGCCAAGGCCATGCCAGGCGAAAACCCGGACAGCTTGACCAGGCCGGAGGAGTTGGCTCCGCTGTTTTTGGAGATGCTGTCCCCTGACTGGACACAAACAGGTCAGATTATAGATTTTCGTCAGACTTAGGGGGCTTAGCCCCCTCAGATGCAGCCGCTGCGTCCGTCTGACGCTCAGACTGACGCTCGGGGGGCATCAGACAGGATTTGAGGATACGAGCGCAATGGCCTTTTGCCCGCTCCGAAGTGACTTCAAAGCTGATTTCCTCAACCTTTGCATCTTTCATCCAGACACCGACCCGACATCCCTTCTGGACGACATCAATCCAGTCATGATGGCCCAAAAATGTGTGATCATAGGCACTGCAATAATAATTATGCGTATAGGCTGAACAGCCGTGATGACGATGGCCATAAAGGGGGTCCCGCTCAAACCGTGTCGTAACATTGGAATAGGTGAGAACCTGTTTCTCTTCTTTAAGGTCAACGGTAGCATCAGGAAGACCTGCACAGGCTATAATGTCCTCTGCTGTTTTTCCCCTGAGTTCCTCAACTGCATTTTTCAAAAACAGATCAAGTTCAGGATTATGTGGACTAGCACATGCAGAGACCATAAGGGCCAGACCGAAAGCGACCATTACGTTGATATTTTTCGTCATATGCTGACAATAAAGTTAAAAAGAATTTTTGTGAAGGGTCGGACGCCGTAAAACCTATGAAAAGATTAACTGGTCGGGCGAAGGGCGCTATTTTTTGTCCGCATAAGGGTTTTTGCCCTTGCGGATAAAAAATCTGATCGGTGTGCCGGTGAGATTAAACTGCTCGCGCAGGGAATTGGTCAAATATCGGATATAGGAGTCCGGCACGGCATGGCCTCGGCTGGAAAAGGCCACAAAAGTCGGGGGACGCGACTTGGCTTGCGTGACATATCTCAGCCTAACGGGACGGCCTTTATCGGCCGGCGGATTATGTTTCGACGTCGCCCCCTCCAACCATTTATTCAGCCTGGCGGTACCGACACGCGCGTTCCAGATTTCCTGTTGCCGGGCAATGGCCGGCATCAATTCAGTCAACCCCTTTCCGGTTTTGGCGGAAAAAGTCAAAACCGGTACACCTTTCAGTTTAGGCAGGGCAAATTCAAGTTTATCCCGAATGATGGAACGCACTTCCTTTCGATCCAGTTTAAGATCCCACTTGTTGACGGCTATCACAAGCGCACGGCCTTCGCGCTCCACTAGATCCGCAAGTTGTATATCCTGCTTGTCAAACGGCGTCTCGGCGTCAATCATCAGCACGACAACCTCGGCGAATTTCACCGCTCGCAATCCGTCGGCGACTGAGAGCTTTTCAAGCTTTTCCGTCACCCGCGATTTCCGTCGGACACCAGCCGTGTCCCAAAGCTTGATACGACGTTCAACCTGTCCGTCACCGGTTTGCTGTAGCCATGTCCATTCAACCCCGATCGAGTCGCGTGTGATGCCTGCCTCCGGGCCTGTCAGCAGGCGTTCCTCCCCCAAGAGCTTGTTGATCAGGGTTGATTTGCCCGCATTCGGCCGGCCCAAAATGGCAACACGAAGGGGCTTTTCAAGATTGAGTGTGAAGGGTGCATCAGGATCAAATTCCTCCTCCTCATCTTCAAAATCCTCGACAATATCAGGCCGGCTCTCAATGGCGTCCCGCACCAGCGTATACAGGTCTCCCATCCCGTGACCATGCTCTGCCGACAAGCCGATCGGCTCGCCAAGCCCCAACTCATAGGCTTCGAAAAAACCTGTCTCACCTGCAGTGCCTTCATATTTGTTGGCGGCAAGGATAACCGGCTTCGTAGTCCGGCGAATCAAATCGGCGAAAAACCTGTCTTCTGGCAAAATTCCGGCACGAGCATCCGTCAGCATCAAAATCATGTCTGCCTGGGCCATGGCAAGCTCGGTCTGATGCCGCATGCGGGCTTCCAAGGAGCCTTTCGGCGCATCTTCGAGACCCGCCGTATCAACCACCGTAAAGCGTAAATCGCCGAGCTTGGCGTCACCCTCCCGCCGGTCACGTGTCACCCCGGGTCTGTCATCAACAAGCGCGAGTCGACGCCCGGTGAGGCGGTTGAACAGGGTTGATTTCCCAACATTGGGACGCCCCACTATGGCGAGGGTGAAAGTCATCTTAGTCTCTAACTGCCTATTGATAGGCGATCAGACGCCCATCATCCGTCAAAATATACAGAGTCTTATTGGCGACGACCGGCGTCACTTCAACCGGATCCCCAACATCAATCGTGCTGATGATTTCCCCTGTATAAGGTGACAAGGTGACGACCTCACCCAGGCTGTTGCCAAGGATCAAACGGTCTGACGCAAGAACCGGCCCTGACCAGCTAATCGGCTCGTCAAAATCCCCGTCCTCATATTTTTCAAGCTGCTTGACCCAGCGCACGCGTCCCTGATTGCGGCTCAGGCAAACCACCTCGGCATCAATGGTCACGACGAAAATGTTGTCCCCGGCGATCCAGGGGGTTTCAATGGACGTTATTTCGGACATCCAGACCCGCTCTCCGGAACGCAAATCGATGGACACCATCCGCCCGCCATGAGAAACGGCAAAGACACGATCACGGTCAATCACCGGCCGCCCGATAACAGCCGCAAGGTCTGACAACGGCGTCAATTGCCGTGCGCGTGTCAGACTGTCGGACCAGTTGACCAGACCGTTATTTGTCCGCATCGCCAACACCTCTCCCGAAGTGAAGCCGGCAACAACCAGATCGCCGGCAACGGCGGGACTTGTTGCGGACAGAATTGTCGCCGGTTCCAAAATCGCCGTCTGATTCCAGACCCGCGCACCGTCATCAGTTGAGAACACCTGCAATTGGTTGTCATGGCTTACGGCGAAAATCCGGCCATCTGAAACCGTCGGTGCAGTCCGAAACGGAATCGGTGTTTGCACGCGCCATGAAACGGTCCCGGTTAGGGCGTCAATCGCCATAACCTCGCCAAAACCGGTAACGGCAAACAACTGCCCGTCGGCAAATGCTATTCCGCCGCCGAAACCGTCTTCAATTTCACTTTTACGGGGAGACAAATCTGTCCGCCAGAGACGTTTTCCGGTTTGAGCGTCAAGCGCAACAATCTCCAAATCAGCGCCCAGCGCGAAAACCCTGTCACCGGCCACCAAGGGCGGGGCCGTGAGCTTTATGTCGCGAGAACTGCCTTCAACCATGGACACGCTGAACAGTTTTTTCAAATTGTCACCAAGCTCAAGATGGTGTGCGACATTATCGGCAAACCCGCCCGGTTGCGTCCAGCCCAGATTTGCATATGGGCGTGGGAGTACGACTTTCTCCCCGGCAAGTCGCGGATCAGCCTCTAGCCTGCGCTCAAAACTGAGAACGGAGATACGTTCCCCTTTGACCTTTTTTTTGATGCCGTTATCCTCACCATCGTCGCCGAACCAGCCGCATGAGGAGACGCCGACGGTCAACATCATGACAAGTGATGCGTGAAGAAACTTTTTTCCATTAATCATGATACTGCTCCAGCGACTAAGACTTACCGGCCGCCCTGATTGAGAAAGTCATCGACATTTTTGTTCAAAATCAGGAGACGCAGCTGTGTTTGCTCCGGCAATTGAGGATCAGCCAAAGCTGTTGTCACTAATTCCTTTGACATCAGATAATCCCCGGAGCCGAAATAACTCAAAGCCAGCATTTCCCGCGCGGTATGACGGAAGGGGTTTGCATCGTCCAAAACAGTCTCCAAGCGCCCTTCAAGCTCATTCGGCGTGGCGGTGTCCACCAGCAAAGACACTGCAGCAAGGCGAGCATAATCACGCAAACCATTTGGTAAAGCCCGGTCGAGAGCCAATGCATCATAGATTGAAACGGCTTCCTCGTTATCCCCGCCCTCCGTCAGAAGTTTTGCGCGGCGTAAATCCGCAAGAACCGTGTAGGCATTATCCGCACCGGCACTGAACGCAGCCAAGGCTTCCATCTGTTCCGTAGTGGAGGCATATTGCAGATCGGACAACAGGGCTTCATATGTTGCCGAGGCCGTTTCATTTTTACCTGTTGTGTAAGTCTGCCACCCCGCCGAGCCAGCAACAAACAGAACGATGGCCAAAGCGACACTGATGACATAAATGCCGTATTTTTCCCAAACCGCATTCATGCGATCCTGTCTCAAATCTGCATTGATTTCGTCAAAAATATCAGCCATGTTCCGATCCCTAAAACTTAATAAGCTTGCTGTATTGCACTTCAGAAAACTATCAGCCCCATGGGGGCAAAGGCAATGTGAAACTCGCGGAAAAAAGAAGAAAACCCTATTTTCATCACTTTTTCTTCATTGCATAGGTGTGTTCCTCGGCCGGGAACTGTCGTCCGCGCACCGCATCCGCATAGCCTTTGGCCGCAGCTGCGATCTGGTCACCTATATTAGCGAATTCCTTGACAAATTTCGGGGTTTCAGGCGACAGGCCAAGCATGTCCTCGGAAACAAGAATCTGACCGTCGCAACTGGCTGAGGCACCGATGCCGATTGTCGGAATGGATAGTTTGCCGGTAATGATATCGGCCAAATCCGCAGCCATACCCTCCAGAACGACTGAAAAAGCACCGGCCTGCTCAACCGCCAATGCGTCAGCAATCAGTTCGTCCCATTGGTCTTGCGTACGTCCCTGGGTTTTAAACCCACCCATGACATTGACACTCTGCGGCGTGAGACCAATATGCGCCATTACCGGAATACCGCGCTGATGCAAATATTTAACGGTTTCCGCCATGCGCTGTCCGCCTTCAATCTTGACCGCCTGACAGCCGGTTTCCTTCATCACCCGAGCCGCATTGTGAAAGGCCTGTGACGGGCTTTCCTCGTAAGACCCGAACGGCATGTCGACCACGACCAGAGCTTTTCGGGAACCGCGCATCACAGCCGCACCATGGGCAATCATCATATCCAGCGTGACGCCTAGCGTGCTGTCCATGCCATACATGACCATGCCGAGGCTGTCGCCGACCAGCAGTAAATCCACATGCGGATCCAGCAGCCCGGCCGTATGCGCATGATAGGCCGTCAGGCAGACGATCGGATCGCCGCCATTGCCCTTGCGCGCCTGCAATTGGGGCACCGTCATGCGTTTTGCGACATCAGAGGATTGAACAGACATAATACCCTTCCGTAATTGCCCAGAAACTAGACCATTATATCTGTTTAATCAATGATTTGCTGTAACACCCTATTCGAGATGCCCGGCGGTGATAAATTCACCGAAACGTTCGCACCATACCACCACAGCAGCATAATCGCGCACCTTGGCGGTCACCGGTAACATGACCCGAAAATTGGTAAAGCCAGTGATATCAGCAACTTTCAGGCTGTCTTGCTTGACGGCCAGAAAGGAAGCCTCGTCATCGACAAATTGCGGACTGAGATAGAGCTTGTAATCCGGCCCCGGCGAGACTTGTCCGTCAAGGGTTGCATAAGTTTGCCCCCCCTCTGTTGATATGATCAATGTGCCTTCGCCCCAATGAAGCCGATCACTGCCTTTTAGATCACGCGTAAAGCTTGCCCGCGCCAAAGTATTGGCCTGCGCGATGATCAACTGCTCCTCATCCGCCCCCTCACTGGCGACAAGTATCGGCAAATAATACACACCCATTGCAAAACCGATAGGCAAGGCCGCAAGACCGCCCAAAGCCACCCCGACAATAAAAGACTTGTTCAGCAAAGATTTGAGTTGTTCCATGATTTTTTCCTTTGTTATCCGAAACACTCTGATTATCACCCGGTGATAAGGCCAATGCAAGCTCTGCACAGCCCATCACGCCCGGTTTAAATTCACCAAAGTGACACCCACAATAATCAGGAACAGCCCCAGCAAGGCCTGGATGCTCAAGGTTTCCTTGTAAAACACATAGCTCAACACAGCGATGGTGAAGACCCCCAAACCGGACCAAGAGGCATAAACGACAGCCAGTGGCAGTTTTTGAATAACAAAGGTCAAGCAGTAAAAAGACAGGGCATAACAAATGATCAGGCCTGCAGTCGGCAGTAATTTTGTAAAATTCTGCGTCGCCGGCAACAGCAATGTGCCGGTCACCTCAAAGGCAATGGCCCCAAAAAGACTGAGATAAGCGGTCAAAAGCTCCTCCCCAATGACATAGGCTTCAGCTTACGACATCATATTGGCCTTGCCCAGTCACCCTGAAATTTAATCGAGATAGGAACAAACGTAATTCGTGATTGTCTTGACTTTTAGCTTGAAGGAAGCCTGCGCGGGCACATGAAAAACGGCCGGCCCGGAAAAGCTCTGCCAGGCCTCAGAGTCAGGCAGCAACACCTCAATGTCACCGGAGGAGATATCCATCTCCTCAGCCGCTTCGGTGCCGAATTCATAATCGCCCGGTAACATGACGCCGAGAGTTTTCCGGCTGCCGTCAGCCAGCACAATCGTCCGGCTGGTGACCTTGCCGTCAAAATAGACATTGGCCTCGCGCATGACGGTGACATTGTTGAAGTCTGACATAATGAACAGCCCCTTCCCTCATTCCGATGATTATTTCTGCGCCACAATATAGGTCAGCATCTCCACCACCTGTTCAGGCGTTGTCGCCCAGGCCATGGCGGCCGCATCCACCTCCTTGAGTGGATGAATGATGTCCTCATCATGCAGGGTGATGTATGGCGTGCCCAGTGCCGCGCAGTATCCGGCATCAAAGGCCGCGTTCCATTGCTTGTATTTATCGCCGAAGCGCACCACCGCGACATCACATTGCTCTATCAGCGTCTTGATGCGGATGGCATTGACCTTGGCGGATTTGTGGTCGCGCCAGAACGGCTTGTCCTCTGCCCCCAACAAATCACCGGCGGCGTCGCTGGCCTCGTGATTGGTCACGGCAGAGGTGAAGGTGATCTCGAGATTGTTTTTGGCACAGCCCTGCTCAATCTGATCCCGCCAGTCGGTGTGAATTTCCCCGGACAAGTAAACGGTCAATGCTGTCATCATGAAGACCTCCGTCAAATCATAGAATGAATATCTGCTGAGCAATCTAGCGGCTCAGACCGACGGGTCAAGTGCCGGACGCACAAGAGCAGATCGCCCTACTCCCACTCGATGGTTCCCGGTGGTTTGGAGGTAACATCGTAAACCACGCGGTTGATGCCACGCACCTCATTGATGATGCGGGTCGATACCCGACCCAGAAATTCATGGCTATAGGGGTAATAATCGGCCGTCATGCCATCGGTGGAAGTTACGGCGCGCAGAGCACACACATAATCATATGTCCGGCTATCACCCATGACGCCGACGGTACGCACCGGTAGCAACACGGCAAAAGCCTGCCAAATCTCATCATAAAGACCGGCATTGCGGATTTCTTCCAAATAGATCTTATCAGCCTTACGCAAAATCTCGAGTTTTTCACTGGTGATATCACCGGGTATACGAATGGCCAGCCCCGGCCCAGGAAACGGGTGGCGCCCGACAAAAGCTTCCGGCAGCCCGAGTTCTCGGCCAAGTGCCCTCACCTCATCCTTGAACAGCTCGCGCAGCGGTTCCACCAGATCCATATTCATACGCTCAGGCAGGCCGCCAACATTATGGTGACTTTTGATGGTCACACTCGGCCCGCCGGTAAAGGACACGCTTTCAATGACATCGGGGTAAAGTGTCCCCTGCGCCAGGAAATCCGCGCCGCCGACAGCCTTGGCCTCTTCCTCAAACACATCAATGAAAGTGGCGCCGATGATTTTGCGTTTGCGTTCCGGATCGCTCACCCCGTCAAGCTTGCCTAAAAACAGATCAGAGGCGTCTTTGTGCACCAGCTTGATGTTGTAATGGTCGCGGAACAGTGTCACGACTTCTTCGCTCTCACCCGCCCGCATCATGCCGGTGTCGACATAAACGCAGGTCAGTTGATCACCGATGGCCTCATGCAACAGGACCGCCACGACAGAACTGTCGACGCCCCCAGAAAGACCGCAAATCACCCGGCCTGAGCCGACCTGTGCGCGCACATTGGCAATGGCGGTGTCCTTGAAGGCCGCCATGGTCCAATCCCCTGAACAACCGGCAATTTTATGGGTGAAGTTGTGCAGCATTCTGGCACCGTCCGGCGTGTGAACAACCTCCGGGTGAAACTGCACCGCGTAAAATTTGCGCATCTCATCCGCAATAGCTGCGCAAGGCGCATTTTCACTGGTCGCGACAACCTCAAATCCATCCGGGATTTGGCTGACCCGGTCACCATGGCTCATCCAGACCTGAATTTCCTGCCCCCGCATGGCAATGCCGTCAAACAGCGGACAATCGGCTTCAATTTTCAGCATGGCCCGGCCAAATTCGCGCTCATCGGAGGTTTCAACCACACCGCCAAGCTGGGCGCACATGGTCTGCTGCCCGTAGCAGATACCGAGTACCGGCAGTCCGCTGTCGAGAATGTTCTGCGGGGCGCGGGGCGTGTCTATGTCGGCCACACTGTTGGGGCCACC
Organism: Parvibaculales bacterium; assembly: GCA_049889415.1. Lineage (GTDB taxonomy): Bacteria > Pseudomonadota > Alphaproteobacteria > RS24 > RS24 > JAYQKL01. The sequence goes on from JBMHDL010000003.1 coordinate 474,799, forward strand.
AGACAAAATCACGGCTTTTGGATTAAACGCCTCAAAAGCGTCAGCGGCCTTACTGAATGGGATGATCTCGCAATAAACTCCGCTTTCCCTGACCCGGCGGGCAATCAACTGTGTGACCTGACTGCCAAAATCAACAATAAGAACCTTATCCATAAGCTACTGACTCTCTTTTTCCTCAGGCTCAGGAATGTCGCCGTCATCATCCTTTTTGTCCAGTGCCGCCTGCGCAGCCTCAATATCGACGATCAGTGCGGCATGGGCTGCACACTCGCCGCATAATTCCTGCAGGCGGTCAGCCCGGATTTGCGCATCCTCAAAATCGTCCAATGACAAGGCCGCCTGCCCCGCCCACAACACGGCTTGTTGATTGTCGGGGCGTATGTTCAATGCCAAATCCAGCAGGCGACGCCCCTCTTTCGGATTGTCAAGCAATGTCTGGACACGCCCTTTCAAGGCAAAAGCCGCGTCATTGGCTGGGTCAGCCAGCATGGACTGCACCAGCAGCCTGTCAGCCTCTTGATAGGCACCATCATCTGCAAGAGCCTGCGCTGAAGCGAGTATTACGGCGGATAACCTTTGGTTTTTGACCGAGGCCGCCGACACCGGAAGAACCCAGACCATCAGCAGAGTCAAAATCAAAAAACGGGTCGGAAAGTGTTTTTTCATGATTGCGAATATCCCGTCGTTCAACTGACGCCGGTCCCCTTATAGTTGGGCGCCTCGCGGGTGATGACAACATCATGCACATGACTTTCACGCAGCGAGGCCGAAGTCATACGGACAAATTCCGCCCGTTGATGCAGATCCGGAATGGTTGCGGATCCGGTATAACCCATGGCGGCGCGCAGGCCCCCGGTCAGTTGATGTATAACTTCGCTGACATCCCCCTTGAACGGAATCTGTCCTTCAATACCTTCAGGCACGAGCTTCATGTCATCGGTTATATCCTGTTGGAAATAACGGTCAGCCGAGCCGCGCGCCATGGCCCCGACAGACCCCATACCGCGATAAGCCTTGTAGGAACGGCCCTGATATAAGAACACTTCGCCGGGAGACTCGGTCGTGCCGGCGAGAAGGGAGCCGATCATGACAGCCGACGAACCGGCCGCAATCGCCTTGGCCAAATCGCCTGAATATTTGATGCCGCCATCCGCAATAATCGGAATGCCGGCCTCTTGCGCCGCTTCCACGGCATCCAGAATGGCCGTCAATTGCGGCACACCCACACCGGCGACGACCCGTGTGGTGCAGATTGACCCCGGCCCGATGCCAACTTTCACCGCATCGGCGCCGGCATCAATCAAAGCCTTAGTGCCACCGGCAGTGGCAACATTGCCAGCCACAATCTGAACATTGCCGTCATGCTTTTTCAAACGCTCGACGGCCGCAGATACGCTAACGGAATGACCATGCGCCGTGTCAATCACCAACAAGTCAACCCCGGCATCAATCAGGGCCAAACACCGCTCAAACCCGGCATCTCCGACCGTCGATGCGGCCGCGACACGTAACCGACCCTGCGGGTCTTTTGCGGCATTGGGATGCAGTTGGGCTTTTTCCATATCCTTGACGGTTATCAACCCGATGCATTGATAGGCGTCATCCACGACAATCAGCTTTTCGATACGATGCTGATGCAAAAGTCTTTGCGCCTCTTCCTGGCTGACGGCTTCCTTCACGGTCACCAGGTTTTCCTTGGTCATCAACTCCGAGACCGGCTGTTTAGCATTGCGCGCAAAGCGGACATCGCGGTTGGTCAAGACACCAACCAGCTTGCCGCCTGGCTCGGTTACCGGAATGCCGGAAATGTTGTTGGCTGTCATCAGATCCAAAGCTTCGGACAGTTTCGCGGACGGGGCGATGGTAACCGGGTTGACGACCATGCCACTTTCAAACTTCTTCACCTTGCGCACTTCGTCGGCCTGTTCCTCAATTGTCAAATTGCGGTGCAGGACCCCAATGCCGCCGGCCTGGGCCATGGCAATGGCGAGTTCTGACTCCGTCACGGTGTCCATGGCCGCAGACAATAGCGGAATGCCGAGGCTGATACTTTTTGTCAACTGCGTCGACGTATCGGCTTGCGAAGGCAAAATTGCGGACTCTGCCGGCTGCAGGAGCACGTCGTCAAATGTGAGGGCTTCGCGGAACATATGTCAAACTCCGAATCGTTAAAATGCATGGCTCATGCATGACTAGTTTGACGCCATTTCTTAACACCTTTTTGCCGGTGAGGGCAAAATATTATTGCGGAAAAACGATTTTATTTTACTGACATTGGCGGTTCAACCGCGAAAGCCCAATCCGATGACATAGAGTTCGACAGATTCTTTGCGGCTGGCTTTGGGTTTCATATGAACGACCTTGGTGAAATTCCGTTTCAGATCATTCAACAGTTCTCCGGTCGCGCCGCCCTGAAAAACCTTGGCGCAAAAACTGCCACCGGGTTTCAGATTCTCAAAGGCGAACCATGCCGCCGCCTCAGCCAGCGCAACAGTTCGCAGATGATCAGTTTTGCGGTGACCAGTCACATTCGCCGCCATATCTGACAAAACCGTGTCAATGCCGCGTCCCGCCATATCTTTGATCTTTTGTGGGGCCGCATCTTCCATGAAATCCATTTTCAAAAATGCAGCACCCTGCACCGGCTCGACATCCAGCAGGTCAATACCGACAACAAAGCCCTTGTTTTCAAGCGCCCTGGTACGGGCGACGGCCACCTGCAACCAGCCGCCTGGAGCCGCGCCAAGATCAATGACACAATGACCAGGCTTGAGCAGACCAAACCGGTCATCCATTTCGGTCAGCTTATAGGCAGCTCGTGACCTGTACCCCTCTTTCTGGGCTTTTTCAACATAGGGGTCGTTCAACTGGCGCTGCAGCCAACGGGTAGAGGATATTTTCCGGCCGCGGGCGGTTTTCACCCGCGTCTTGATCCGCCCCTGACGCCCGTGATCATCCTTGGACATGTTTTCCAGCCTTTGCTTTTTCCCGTTTGCGCGGAGGCATTTTCCTGCGCCCTTTCCGGATGCCGCGCTGATCTTTGCGGATCAGCCTCAGCAAAATACCTTCCCGCAATCCACGGTCAGCGACCTTGACGCTCGGCACAGGGTAAAATTCCAGAAAAGCCTCCAGAATGGCGCACCCCGTCAGCACAAGATCCGCCCTGTCAGAACCGATGCAAGGTTGCGCCGCTAATTGCTTTTGTGACATGCCCAAAAGCCGCTTAATGACATCTCGCACGGCATTCAATGACACGGATTTTCCATCGACTCGACTGCGGTCGTAAAATTTAAGCCCAAGTTGTACGGCCACTAAAGTGGTGACCGTTCCTGAGGTGCCGACCACCTGAAGCTTTGTCAAATCGCCGGCCCAACTCTGGCTTTCGACAAAATCACGAATGGCCTCGATGCATTCGTCACGCATCTTCTCATATCCCTCAACCGTCAAATGCCGCCCGTCAAAACGTTCAGTCAACCGCACGACACCAAGTGGAAAGCTCTTGGTCTCTTTCAGTTCAAAACGCCCGCTTTCCAGTCGTAGGTAGGAAATTTCGGTGCTTCCTCCCCCAATATCCAGCACAATCACATGCGGCCTTTTCCTGTCAAACAGCTCACCGCAACTGACCGAGGCAAGCTCGGCCTCATCACGCGCACCAATAATCTGGAATTTCAGCCGTGTTTCCTTTGTCACCCTGTCAATAAATTCCGCTCCATTGTCGGCGTCACGGCACGCTTCAGTCGCTACACAGCGCATTCTTTTAATGTTGTATTTTCTCACTTTTCCGGCGCAGATGCGCAAAGCCGACAGTGCCCGGTCCATTGCGTCCGCTGAGAGCCGGCCCGTTGTTTCCAGCCCCTCACCCAAGCGCACCACCCTCGAAAAAGAGTCGACCACCTTGAAGTTTTTCCCCTCCGGGGCAACAATCAACAATCGGCAATTATTGGTCCCAAGATCAATGGCCGCATAAAGCGGTTCACCGGACGCATTGGACTTGGTGTTTTGGCCATGTTTACGGGATCGGTAAGGACGTCTTTTTTTATGCTGATAAGAGGATTTATCGCTTTTTTCCGAAAAATCATCTGATTTCGCCTGATCAGGCTGCGGTATTTTATCCATGAGCGTAAAGCTCCATAAGTGTAAGGGCGCCCTCAAGGAGGGGATCGACACGGGTCGTTGCAATTATTTAGCCATATCCCTATTGAAAATGCTATAGTTTTTAGCGATGTTGATGTCGTCAAGATCTGAAGGATTAAATTAAGGCCACTTCAGTCGTTTTACCGTAAACATACATATTTCCAATTTAACTGAACATTTCCCAGCCAAGAGCATCATGCTGAAATATTTTGATTTTCTCAACCGCTTCCCGTTTTACAGGGTCCTGCCGGACCAGGGCAAACTTGCTGTGGTTCTTACATTGCTCGTCATCGTCTGGTCTTTAAGCGGATTTTTGATCCCCAGCGGACCGGCTCTTGAGCTTCCCGAAACAATTGCGGAACGGAACAAAACAACCAATCGCATGACAGTCCGGACAGAGGTTTTCAAACCGTCCAGCCAAGCCGAAATTATTGTCGTCAGGGGCGCAACTGAAGCGGACAGAACCGTCCAGCTGGTGGCGCAGACATCCGGCACCATCGAAACCCTGCCATTTGCGAAAGGCGCCTTTGTCAAGGCCGGACAGACTGTATGCCAGCTGGATGTCGATGCGCGCCAAGCACGGGTTGAAGAGGCTGAAGCCTTGACGCGCGCCCGCGAGATAGACTACAAAGCCGCCCGGAAACTTGTTGAAAAAGGTCATTTTTCCGTTAGCCGGGCAGCCGCGGCAAAGGCCGCTTATGACACCGCCGTCGCCCTGCACAAACAAAGCCGGGTCGAACTGGAACGCACCCGCATCAAGGCGCCGTTTGACGGGATTTATGATGAACAACCCTTGGAAGTGGGCGATTTCATTGCTCTTGGCCAGACCTGCGGCTCGATCGTCAACAAAGACCCCCTGATGGTGGTCGCTCAGGTATCGGAAACCCAAATCAGCGCTTTGGAACCTGGTGCACCGGCCAGCGTAAAACTGGTCACGGGCGAGACCGTGCAGGGCACATTGACTTACGTTGCATCCCAGGCTGACCGCCGCACCCGCACATTTACGATTGAGATCACATTGCCCAACAAGGACAATCTTCTGCGTGATGGGGTCAGTGCTGAAGTGACCCTGACCGGCAGACAGCGGCAGGCCTATCTCATCCCCCACAGCATCATCTCCCTCAGTACGGACGGTAAGGTCGGCGTAAATGTCGTCAGGGACAATATTGTGACGTTCACCCCGGTTACCATCCTGTCGGATGATTTGAGCGGTCTTTTTGTCGTCGGGCTGGAGGGCGAGGCCGAAATCATCACCGTCGGGCAGAATTTTGTCAAAGACGGGCAACGTGTTCAAATCACCCGGTCCGCGTCCCAGCTGAAAGAGACAAGGGTCGACAAGCCCCTGGACTAGATTATGATTGAGCGGTTTATCCTCTATGCCATTTCGCGCTCCCGCGCCGTCTTGACCATCCTCGCCTGTGTGCTGATCGGCGGCATCATCTCCATGTACACCATCCCCAAGCAGAGCGACCCGGATATTCCGATCCCGTTTGTCTATGTTAATGTCGTCTATCCCGGCATTTCACCGGATGACGCGGAACGCCTGATCACCAAGCCGCTTGAGGTGGAATTGCAGCAGATTGAAGGCTTGGTGGAAATTTACGGCTTCAGCGCCCAAAATTACGGCGCCGTATTGATTGAGTTTGAAGTCAATCACAATATTGACAGCGCCCTGGCTGATGTCCGCGCCCTGGTAGACCAAGCCAAAAAGGAATTTCCCGAAGAGGCCGAGGAGCCACTGGTCAAGGAAATCAATGCGACCGCCTATCCGGCGCTGTTTGTGGCCCTATACGGTGACATTAGCGAACGGGAACTTATCCGCAGGTCGAAAAAGCTCAGCGATGAAATTCAAAAACTGAGTACGGTTCTGGAGACGAGCATCCTCGGGTACCGCGAGGAATTGCTCGAAGTCATTGTGGATCCGGTGCGCATGGAGAGTTACCGGATCACACATGATGATTTGTATCAGGTCATCCGGGCCAATAACCGCGTCATCCCCGCCGGCGAAATCGACACCGGATTGGGCCGCTACACCATTTCCGTACCCGGGCTTTTCCAGTCCCGGGAGGACATCCGCAACATCCCGGTCAAAGTGAACGGCAATGCTGTCGTTTCCCTCGGCGATATTGCCGAGGTAAGGCGCACCTATGTTGATAAGAAAACCATCACCCGATTCAACGGCAAACCGGCTACGGTCATTCAGGTGTCACGGCGCATGAACGGCAACCTTCTTCAGATGATTGAGGACGTCAAACAGACCAGCCTGTCCTTTGCGCAGGATTGGCCGGATGAAATCAAACTTGAGTTCAGCTTTGACCGCTCATCCGTAGCCACCATGATGGTCAACAATATGCGGGACTCCATCACCAATGCGATTATTCTCGTCATGTTGCTGGTGATCGCGGCCTTGGGTTACCGGTCGTCAATTCTTGTCGGCATCGCAATCCCCACCAGCTTTATCGCGACTATTTTGATTTTCAACATGATGGGATATGCCCTCAATATTGTGCTCATGTTCGGCCTGATTTTATCGGTCGGGCTTCTTGTCGACGGGGCCATTGTGGTTGTCGAATATGCGGACAGAAAAATGGCCGAAGGGGTTGACCGAAAAAAAGCCTATGCCATGTCCTCCAGCCGGATGTTCCTGCCGGTGCTGTCGTCAACGGCGACCACTTTGGTCGCCTTCCTGCCGCTGCTGTTCTGGCCGGGAGTGTCGGGGGAATTCATGAAATATTTCCCGATAACCCTGATTATCGTGCTGATCGCCTCGCTTTTCGCAGCCTTGCTGTTTTTGCCGGTCTTGGGCGGCCTATTCGGGCAGACCGAGGTCAAAGATACTGAGGGCATGAGCAATCTAGCGGTCGGTAGCGGCGCTGATTTGGAGTCCATGGACAGCATGACCGGACGCTATATCCGGTTCTTGAAAGCCAGCTTCAAATATCCGGGCCGCTGGATATTGACCTGTCTGGGGCTGCTTGTCGGCATTTTCTACCTGTATGGCGCGGTTGGACAGGGAACACGCTATTTCCCTGAAATCCCTGTGGATGAAGGTGCCGTTATGGTGCGTGCCCGCGGCAATATTTCCCTGCAGGATGCTGAGGCGCTGACCTCGAAAGTCGAACAAATCGTCATGTCAGTGGAAGGCATTGAGTCAACCGTCACGCAGATCAACCCCAATCTGGGCTATACCTCCAACAGTGGGGATGACCGAGTGCCGGTTGATGTTGTCGGTCAGATTTATTTCTCCTTGAATGATTACAAGCTCAGGGAACTGAACTCCTTTGAGTTACTGGACATGTTGCGGGAAAAAACAAAAGGATTCCCCGGTATTATTGTCGAAATCGGTGAGACCGAACAGGGGCCGCCGGTCGGTAAGGATGTCCAGTTGCAAATGCGTTCACCCGATTATGCCGCCCTTGAAGATGCCGTAAGGCGCAGCCGTGCTTTCTTTGATTCCCAGACTGCTGTGCTGACGGATATTGAGGACAATCTGCCCCTGCCCGGCATCGAATGGATTATTGATGTTGATCGGGAAAAAGCCGGTCGGTTCGGCACCAATGTGAGCGCCGTCGGCGGGATGGTTCAGATGATCACCAACGGCACCAAACTCGGCACATACCGGCCTTTTGATGCAGATGAGGAAATGGACATCCGGATCCGTTATCCGGATGAGATGCGGGACATTGAGAACATGGACAACCTGCGGATCATGACCCCGCGCGGGCAAATTCCAATCAGCAATTTCATCGAGCGCAAGGCCGCCCAAAGAAAAGTCAAGATTGACCGGCTGGACGGAGAGCGCCAAATCACCATTAAGGCCAACACAATGGTCGACCCAGATACCGGACAGAAAATCGCCGCTGAAAAAGCCGTTGATCTGGTCGAAAACTGGGTTGCCAAGCAGGACTTCGCCGACAAGGTCGAATATCGATTTCGCGGCAGCGATGAAGAGTCGGAAGCCGCGGCGGAATTTCTCGGCGGTGCCATGCTGACGGCCCTATCGATGATGTTCATCATTCTGCTGATGCAGTTCAACAGTTTCTATTTTGCCACATTGACCCTGTCCATGGCTGTGCTGTCCAGCTTTGGTGTTCTGATCGGGTTAATTGTCATGCAGCGCGAATTCATTGTCATCATGACTGGTCTGGGAATCATCGCCCTGGCCGGTATTGTCGTCAACAATGCCATCGTCCTGATCGACACCTATCAACGCCTGCGCTCTCATTACCCAACTGCGGAAGAAGCCGTACTCAAGGCCAGCGCCCAGCGTTTGCGGCCGATTTTGATTACAACGGCGACTACCGTTATCGGCATGCTGCCTCTGGCCATTGGCGTCAGCATCAATGTGTTGACCAGAACCATTGAATTCGGCTCACCAATTTCGTTTTGGTGGAAAGACACTGCCCTGGCGATCAGTTTCGGCCTGACCTTTTCGACCGTCATAGCGCTTGCCATTCTGCCCCTGATGATCATATTGCCTGAAAAACTGGCTCCTAAATGGCTAGCGTTCAGAGAGGAAGTGAGGCAAAGGGCCGGACTTCCCGGTGAATAAGTCAGATGGCGTTTTTGGATTTCAGTTGGTGAAACCGCCAGGCGATGAACGGCATGCTCACTGTGTAAATAGCCCCGATCAACAACAGGCCGACCCAGGGAAATGTGAGCAATGTTCCGGCCACAAGACCGAATGCCAAAAGAATAAACAGGGCCTGGCGCCGCTTGAAACTGAAGGACAGTCCCTTTGTGGATGGTGTCGGAATATTGCTGACCATGAAGGCGGCAAGACAGATTGTATAGATACAAATCAACACATAGTGGGTTTTCATGTCCGGCGCCCCGGCAAATTCAAGAATCAAGGGTACCAGCACTAGCATGCCGGCGGCCGGGCTGGGCATGCCGGTGAAAAACTGATCGCGCCAGACTGGCCGGTCCGGATCTTCAGCCTGGACGTTGAATCTGGCCAGCCGCAACGCCGCACAGACTGTAAAGGCCAGCATCGCCAACCAGCCCAGACGTCCCATATCTGCCATGCCCCACATGTAAACCAGCAAAACTGGCGCAACGCCAAAATTCAGAAAATCCACCAGTGAGTCGAGTTGGGCACCGATTTTACTTTCAACTTTCATCAAACGGGCAATGCGTCCGTCCATGGCATCCAGTAAAGAGGCAATGAACAACAGTATCACGGACGCCTCAAACCGACCATCCAGACCGTGGCGTATTGACGTCAATCCACAGCACAGCGCCAAGACCGTGACGGCATTTGGGATCAGGCGGATGAGTGAAATTTTTTTCTCACCCTGGTCACGACCGCCTTTGAGCCTTTCGGTGATTGGTTGACGTTGCATGGAGTCTAAATGGCTTCACCCTGTACGGGGCCATCCTTGCTGTTGAGGTCTGCAATGACTGTTTCGCCGGAAATCGCCAATTGTCCAAGCGCAACTTTGGGCTGCACCCCGTCTGGCAGGTAGATATCAACGCGGCTGCCGAAACGGATCAGGCCAAACCGTTCGCCCGTTCTCAGTGTTTCCCCCTCTTCCGCCCAGCATAAAATCCGGCGGGCCACAAGCCCGGCAATCTGAACCACAACCATGTCTCGCCCGTCAGGCAATTCGACCAACAAAGACTGGCGCTCATTTGACTCGCTCGCCTTGTCGAGGTCTGCATTCAAAAACCGTCCGGTTCTGTAACGCGACATTTTGATGACGCCCTCATGCGGCAGGCGGTTCACATGACAATTGAAGACATTCATGAAAACAGATACCCGTGTGCGGGTCGCAATGCCGAGGCCAAGCTCGGGAGGCGGGGTTGCCTCGGTGATCATGTTGACGACACCGTCTGCAGGTGACACCACCAGACCGTCCTGTTGCGGAACGGTACGGTCCGGATCCCTGAAGAAATAGGCGCACCATAAGGTCAACACCACACCTATCCAGCCCAGAAATGAGGAAATGAAAAACAGGATAAAGGTGACGGCGGCAAAAATGCCGATAAAACGAAAGCCTTCTGGATGGATGGGAACCAAGACAGAGGTTATTGCACGCATTGCTTACTTCCTTCGTCAACTTTGAAGCAGGTCTTTTTGAATACATACCATAATTAACTGCAAAGTGGTGAAGAATCACCAAATTTACGGCATAATAGGCTTGCCCTCCGGAGTCCCAAATTATGTCACATATCAGTTCAGTCTGCGTTTTCTGCGGGTCCCGAAACGGGAACACAGTCGGTTTTGCCGCCGAAGCGGAAATTCTTGGCCGGCTTTTGGCGCAAAATACACTCAAAACGGTCTATGGCGGCGGCCAAATCGGACTGATGGGGATACTAGCGAAAAGCGCACTCGCCCATGGCGGCCATGTTACGGGTATCATCCCAAAATTCCTGAACCGCCGCGAAATCAAATTTGATGCGGTCAGTGAAATCATTGAAACAGAAACCCTGCGCGAACGCATCCGCGTCATGGCGGAGCGATCTGATGCCTTCATCGTCCTGCCCGGTGGGGTGGGCACATTGGATGAGTTGATGCAAATGCTGACCATGAACATATTGCGGGAGCATGACAAAGCACTCATCCTGATTGACAAAGACGGGTTCTGGCAACCTTTGATTAAGCTTTTGGACGCTATGTCCGAGGCCGGCTTTTTGTATCCGGGAACACGTGACAGGCTGACCTTGGTTGGTGATGCAGAGGCGGCCGTGGCAGCTTTGCAAGAGCTTAACGCTGAAGATTAGCCCTCGGGATTGGCCGACACGCCGTCGCGACACAATTTGTAGATGATGGAATCGTGCAAGGCCCGGAAACTCGCAGCCACAACATTCTCAGACACCCCGATCGTCCGCCAGCTGTTGGCTTTGCCATCCGCGCTTTCAATCACCACACGGGTAACCGCGCCGGTTCCGGTATTCAAAATCCTGACCTTGTAGTCGGTCAATTTCAGATCCTTCAAATACGGCGCATAGCGTCGCAAATCCGCCCGCAAAGCGCTGTCCAGCGCATTGATCGGGCCATTGCCCTGCCCGTCAGTGGTGATTTCCTCACCGTCGATTTTTAATGTCACGGTCGCCGTGGCGGAACTTTCTTCAATCTCACTGCCGCTATTGGTGACCTTGACTTCATACGACATGACCTGAAAAAAGTCAGGGACCGTACCCATAACCCGACGGGCCAGCAATTCAAAAGACGCCCCGGCACTGTCATAGCTGTAACCGACCAATTCCTTATCCTTGATTTCGGCCAGAATACGATCAACAGCTTCGGTATCACCGGTTTCAATCCCGGCGGTTTCCAGCCGCGCCAGAATATTGCTGCGCCCAGCCTGGTCAGACACGAGGATTTTGCGTTCATTGCCGACGGCTTGCGGCGCGACATGCTCATATGTTTTCGGATCTTTCATCACCGCCGAGACATGTATGCCGCCCTTATGCGCAAAGGCGCTATCCCCGACATAAGGCTGGTGACGATTGGGTGTGCGGTTCAGGACATCATCCAGATGACGCGAGGCGCGGGTCAAACTTTCCAACTTTTTCAATGTCACCCCGGTTTCAAACCGGTCAGCATAAGCCGGCTTCAACAGCAAGGTAGGGATCAGAGAGACGATGTTGGCATTGCCGCACCGCTCGCCAAGGCCGTTCAATGTGCCCTGCACCTGCCGCACGCCCGCATCAATAGCAGCCAGAGAGTTGGCGACGGCATTTTCCGTATCATTATGGGCGTGAATACCAAGATGAGCACCGTCAATGTGCTGCGTCACCTGAGCGACAATCGCCCCGACCTCGTGTGGTAATGTTCCACCATTGGTGTCACACAACACCACCCAGCGGGCTCCGGCCTCGAAGGCTGCCTTGGCGCAGGCCAGCGCATATTCGGGGTTGGTCTTGTAACCGTCGAAGAAATGTTCGCAGTCAATCATCGCTTCCTTGCCACGCCGGACAATCGCTTCAACACTTTCGCGGATACACAGCAGGTTCTCATCTTCAGAAATCCCCAAAGCGACCTCGACATGATAATCCCAGCTTTTGGCGACCAGACAGACTGCATCGGCCTCGGCATCCAATATCATGGACAACCCGGGATCATTTTCAGCCGATCGACCGGCCCGCTTGGTCATACCGAAGGCTGTCAAGGTCGCATTGGAAAAGCTGCGGGGCGTAGAGAAGAATGTGGTGTCAGTGGGGTTGGCACCCGGATACCCGCCCTCAATATAATCCAACCCCAACTCATCGAGCAGGCTGCAAATGCTTTGCTTGTCATCCACTGAAAAATCCACGCCGGCTGTCTGCTGGCCGTCACGTAATGTGGTGTCAAACAAATAGAGCCGTTCGCGCTCGGATTTTTTCAACGGGGTGTTCATCGTTTCTAACCTAGGCGTTCCTTAATCGAGTCTTCGCACGCTCCGCCCCAATAAGCAATAAAAGGTTTTGCATTTCAGGACCTTGGCTCTGTCCGGTCAGGGCTTTGCGCAAAGGCATGAACAGGGCCCGCCCTTTGCGCCCTGTCTGCTCTTTCAAAATGCCGGTCCACTCCCCCCAGGTCTCCAGGCTCCATGGCTCCGTCGGCAGGGCCGCTAGTGCCTGCGCCACAAAATCCGCATCCTCAGGGTCAATCTCGGGCGTCACAGGGCCGTCAATAATGCGCCACAGGTTTTGCGTATCCTTGATGTTTTCAATATTACCCTTCACCGCTTCCCAGAATTCGGCACCGCCGCTGACGCCCAGATCAGCCAATTTGCCCTGCACCGCCTCGAAGGATGCTTCATGCAGGATTTTGGTGTTCAGACGGGTCAACTCTTCCGGGTCAAATCGGGCCGGGGCACGGCCCAGACGGGTCAGGTCATAGCCGGCGGCAAGTTCCGGCAATGATGCCCGCACCTCGACCGGGTCCGGTGTGCCCAAACGCGCGACCAGACTGTTGATCGCCATGGGGTCCATATCCGCCTCGCGCAGACTTTCCAAGGAAAGTGACCCAAGCCGCTTTGACAAGGCGCTGCCATCAGCCATGACCAGCAACGGATGATGGGCAAAAACCGGCATGTCGCCGCCCAAAGCCTGAATGATTTCAACCTGTGTCGCCGTATTGGTCACATGATCTTCACCGCGAATGACATGGGTGACGCCAAATTCTAGGTCATCTACCACGCTCGGCAATGTATAGAGATAAGTGCCGTCCGCCCTTACCAGAACCGGGTCTGACAGGCTGGCCGTATCGATTTTCTGCGTGCCGCGGACAAGGTCATCCCAGATGACCGTTTCACCGGACAATTTGAAACGATAATGCGGTTGGCGGCCTTCCGCCTCCAACGCAGCTTTCTCGTCCGCGCTCAAGTCCAGCGCGGCGCGGTCATAAACCGGCGGTTTGCCCCGCGAAAGCTGGCGTTTGCGTTTCAACTCCAGTTCTTCCGGGGTTTCGTAACAGGCATAAATCAAACCGTCGGTCTTAAGCTTTTCAAACGCAGCATCATATTTGGAGAACCGCTCGGATTGTTTGGCCGTGAGATCATGCGCCAGCCCCAACCAGGCCAGGTCAGTGATGATGCCACTGGCAAAAGCTTCGGTCGAACGCTCAGAGTCAGTATCATCAAGCCGCAGCATGAACTGCCCGCCATTGGCCTTAGCGAAAAGCCAGCAAAATAAAGCTGTCCGGGCATTTCCGACATGAATTTTTCCGGTTGGACTGGGGGCAAAACGCGTGAGAACTGTCATGTGTTTCCTTAACCTTCTAAGCGGTCTTAATCTTTCAAGCGGGCATCACGGAAGCCGTTGGTGATGGGATAGCGCCTGTCCCGACCAAAATTCCGTTTACCGATTTTAACACCCGGCGCAGCCTGACGCCGCTTATACTCGGAAATATACAACAAATGCTCAACCCGCTTGATCGTCTCAGGGTCATAGCCTTTGGCGATGATGTCGTCATAGCCGAGTTCTTCCTCAACCAAGGCGTAAAGAATGCCGTCCAGTACCTCATAGGGCGGAAGGCTGTCCTCATCCTTTTGGTCCTCGCGCAATTCCGCACTGGGCGGTTTGTCGATGATGTTATCGGGAATAACCTGGCCCTCCGGCCCCAGACACCCGGCGGGGTGATGGGCGTTGCGCCAGCGGCACAGATCAAAGACCTCAACCTTGTATATGTCCTTGATCGGATTATAGCCGCCATTCATGTCCCCATACAGCGTAGCGTAGCCGACCGACACCTCGGATTTGTTGCCGGTGGTGACAACCATATCGCCGAACTTGTTGGAGACCGCCATCAGCAGCGTTCCGCGAATTCGTGACTGAATATTCTCTTCCGTCAGGTCAGGATCCCGGCCTTCAAACAGACCGGCCAGCGCCGCATCATAGGCGTCAACCTTGCCGGTAATCGACACCTCATCCAGACGCACACCAAGCAAGGCGGCACAGGTTGCGGCATCATCGAGACTTTCCTGCGAAGTGTATTTTGACGGCATCATGAGACAGCGCACCCGCGCAGCCCCCAAGGCGTCAACGGCAATGGCGGCGCAAATGGCGCTGTCAACACCACCGGAAAGCCCCAGCAAAACGCCCGGGAAACGATTTTTTTCAACATAGTCCCGTAGCCCGAGAACAGCAGCTTGATAAATCGACTCTAAATCGGACATGTCGGTTTGGGCAATATCGGAACGGCACTGCCAGCCATCATCGGTTTTTTCCCATTCAGTCGTCAGGGTGCACTCCCGCCATGACGGCACCTCAACCGGCACAATGCCATCGGCACGCATGATAAAGCTGCGGCCTTCAAACACCAACTCATCCTGACCGCCGATCTGGTTGACATAAACCAAAGGCAAACCGGTCTCAGCACATCTTTGGCTGACATGCGCCAGGCGTTGTTGATGTTTGTTGCACTCAAACGGCGACCCGTTGGGAGAAATGAATATTTCCGCACCTTGTGCCGCCAAATGGCCGGTAACGTCGGAGAACCAGATATCTTCACAGATTGGCAAACCGACCCGCACCCCTTTAACCGTTACCGGCGCGGGCATGTCCGGGGTATCAAACAGGCGCTTTTCATCAAACACAGCATAATTGGGAAGATGTACCTTGTGACGCAGTGTGTAATCGCCATCCTGCGCAACCAGGACGCTGTTGAACAGCTTACCGGATTTCTCATCTTGCCAGGGCAAGCCAAAAATCAGGGACGGACCGCCCTGCCTCGTCAAACCAGCCAATTCAAGAGCTGCGCGCCTGATTGTCCCCAAAAAAGCGGTTTTGTGTACCAGATCCTCCGGCGGATAGCCGGACAGAAACAGCTCACTGGCAACCAGCATATCCGCGCCTGCGGTGGAGGCGACTTCATAAGCCTCACGCAATTTTGCGGCATTGCCGGCAACATCCCCGACTATCGGATTCAGTTGCGCCAAAGTGATTTTGAGCTCTTCTGTCATAGTGATTATGTAACCTCTGCAGCTATCCAGAACAACCAAAACCCATAAAAATCAAACGTTAAGTCCAAAAAACCGCAGCTGAAACGGTTTTTTCGGTTATTTTTCTTATATTTTCCCCCTCAAACCGGCAAGAGGCTTTAATTCAAGGGGTTTACCCGCTATATGTAAGGCAAGACAGTGAGGCGTTAACCACAAAAAGGTCAGACGATGAGCAAAAATTGGACCCCAGACAGCTGGCGCACTTTTCCGATCAAACAAGTGCCCACATATCCGGATGCGACCACCCTTGAGGATGTTGAAAAGCGTTTGGCCGGTTTTCCGCCGCTGGTGTTTGCCGGGGAAGCCCGCCAGTTGAAGGCGCAGCTTGGTGAAGTGGCCCAAGGGCGTGCCTTTTTGTTGCAGGGCGGGGACTGCGCCGAAAGTTTTGCCGAGCATCATGCTGACAATATCCGTGATACCTTCCGGGTTCTGCTGCAAATGTCCACAGTGCTGACATTCGGCGCCAAAATGCCTGTGGTCAAGGTCGGACGCATGGCCGGACAATTCGCCAAACCACGGTCAGCCGACACTGAAACCATTGACGGGGTCGAATTGCCGAGCTATCGCGGGGATATCATCAACGGAATTGAATTTGACGCTGAGTCCCGCGTCCCCGACCCGGTCAGACAGGTCTCCGCCTATCGACAGTCGGCCTCCACCCTCAATCTGCTGCGTGCCTTCGCCAAGGGCGGCTATGCAGACCTGAATGAGGTGCATCGCTGGAACCAGGGCTTTGTCGCCGACAGCCCGCAGGGGGAACGCTATGAGGAGATCGCCAATCAGATTGACGAGGCCATCAGTTTCATGAATGCCTGCGGCGTCAACAGCCAGACCACACCGCAATTGGGCATGGTGGACTTTTTCACCAGCCATGAAGCCTTGTTGCTTGGTTACGAGTCGGCGCTGACCCGGCTCGACAGCACTTCCGGCGAGTATTACGACACATCCGCACATATGCTCTGGATCGGAGACAGAACCCGTCAACCTGATGGAGCCCATGTTGAGTTCCTATCCGGCGTCAAAAACCCGATTGGCCTAAAATGTGGTCCAAGTCTTGATCCGGAGGAATTGATTGTCCTCCTTGATAAGTTGAACCCTGACAATGAGCCGGGTCGCATCACGCTGATTAGCCGGTTTGGTCATGAAAATGTTGAAAATCATCTGCCTGCCTTGATCCGCGCCGTTGAACGCGAGGGCCGCGTTGTGGTTTGGTCCTGTGATCCGATGCACGGCAACACCATCAAGGCCTCCAACGGCTTCAAGACCCGCCCGGTTGACCGAATTCTCGCTGAAGTTCAGGCATTCATGCAAGTGCACAAAGCGGAGGGCACCCATGCCGGCGGTATTCATTTTGAGATGACCGGCCAGAATGTCACTGAGTGCCTCGGCGGCGCACAGGCTATTTCCGAAGAGGATTTGTCAAGCCGCTATCACACGCATTGTGATCCTCGGCTGAACGGCAGCCAGGCCCTGGAATTGGCTTTTATGATTGCCGAAGGCCTGAAAGCCGACAGCAAAAATCGCAAAGTCGCTTGATTTGTTTTTTCAACCCTTGTCAAAAGGTAGGGACAGACCGGCTTCCTCATAGGCCGTTTCAAAAACCCTATTCATGTGATCCGTCAAGCGTCGGCGTTCCGCCTCGACCTCATCGCGTGATAAATCCGGCTTGGCGTAGAACGGCTCCCCCCAGACAACGACATAACTGGAGAAGCCGAGCGGCAATTGGAATTTATCCCAGGATTTGGGGAAGAATTTGTACCGCTTGTAAGCCGCTGAAATCGGAACAATCGGACGCCCTGAACGCGACGAGAGCAGGACTATGCCTTCACCGGACTCATAGGATGGCCCGGGGGCAATGTCAGCTGTCATGATGATGTTTTCATCGCGCCCGAGAATATCAAGCATTTCATGAAAAGCCTCATTGCCGCCTTTTTCTTTCTTTTTAGGCTTGTTGGCGGCCTTGCCGGTGCCGGAACCGCGAAGAACTTTGTAACCAAGATAATAGACGAACGGTGTCAAAAACGCTCCATAGGGGCTGCGCGAAGTCAACACCGTTGACTGATTGGTGATCTGACGGAAAAAGCCCATCGTCACGGGCATGAAATTGCCGTGCCAGACGCCAAGCACAAAGCCCTTTTTATCTTTGTCCAGAGCCTGCATATGCTCCAGACCCATCTGACGACAAGTCGATGTATAACGCAGATAACGATGAAACAAGATCAGCCCCTGCGACATCAACCAAAGCCCCAGACCCGGCCCTGTCGTGTTTTTCTTTTTACCCCTGAAGACTGAAAACATAATGCTGGATTACCCCTCCACTGGTTTTTTCATCGTCACCAATTCTTCTGCCGCCGTCGGATGCACAGCGACGGTTGCATCAAAGTCGGCTTTGGTCGCCCCCATTGTCACGGCAATGCCGAAGGCCTGAATCATCTCGCCACTATCCGGTCCGACAATATGCAGACCAAGAACCTTGTCACTCGCCTTATCAACCAGAAGTTTCATCAAGGTTTTTTCTTCACTGCCGGACAATGTGTGCTTCATGGGCCGGAACACAGAACGGTAGACATCAACCTCATACTGCTCGCGGGCGGCTTCTTCCGTCAAACCCACCGTTCCGATCGGCGGCTGCGAGAAGACCGCGGTGGGGATGATGGAATGATCGACCTGCTGTGGCGCATTGTTGAAAACAGTTTCAGCAAACGCCGCTCCCTCGCGGATGGCAATCGGGGTGAGTTGGGCGCGATCGGTCACATCACCGACGGCGTAAATGTTATCGACGCTGGTTTGCGAATACGCATCCACCTTGATGGCGCCGTTGGGATGGGTTTCCACCCCGACTCTGTCCAACCCCAATCCGCTGACATTCGGAACCCGCCCGGTGGCATACATGACTTGCCCGGCAGACCGGGTGGTGCCGTCCGACAAAGCCACTTCATAGTCTCCAGCCTGCTGTGTAATCGCTATCACATCCGTGTTGAGCAACACGGTAATGCCTTTTTTAACCATCTCTTCACGTAAATGAGTGCGAATATCAGCGTCGAAGCCACGCATAATTTCCTCACCCCGGTAAACCAATGTGACATCAACACCCAGACCATTAAAGATGCCGGCGAATTCAACCGCAATATACCCACCGCCGACAATTATGATTTGTTCCGGCAAAGCCTCCAGATGAAACGCTTCATTGGAACTGATCGCATATTCAGCGCCGGGAATATCAGGGATAAACGGTGTCGCGCCCGGGGCCAGCAGAATATATTTTGCCGTTAGCTCACGCCCATCAATCGCAATTGTGTTGCGGTCAAGCAATTCGGCGCACGCCTGGATAATCTCCACACCGGCAGCTTCGGCGTTTTTGATGTAAATCTTGTTCAGCCGGTCGATTTCGGCATCCTTGTTTGCAACCAGTGTGGGCCAGTCAAAGCTTGTCTCACCGACCGTCCAGCCAAAGCCCTCAGCTTCATGAAAATCTTCTGCATAGTGACTGGCATAAACAAACAGCTTTTTAGGCACACAGCCACGAATGACACAGGTGCCTCCGACCCTGTATTCCTCTGCCATTGCAACTTTGGCACCATGCGTGGCACTCATGCGCGCAGCACGAACTCCGCCGCTTCCAGCCCCGATAACAAATAAATCATAGTCAAAATTCATGACACGCTTTCGATTTCACGGATTTCATCCTGGTAGGCCAGATAAACTTTCGCCGCCATACTGATAAACAAGCCATGTTCCATGACACCGGGTATTTCCAGCAACGCCGCCGCCAGTGCGGAGGGGTTTTTGATTGCCTCTATCCGACAGTCATAAATCACATGTCCGCTATCGGTTTTAAAAACATTTCCCCCCGCGTCAAGTCGTAAAGCCAGATCAGGCTTATGACCAGTCTCTTTTAAAACTTCCTTGACGGCTTCAGCACTGGCTTCATGGGCAAAACTGTTCACCTCAACCGGTAATGGAAATGCACCCAAGGTTTTGACCCATTTGGTCTCATCGGCAATCACCACCATTCTGCCGGAAGCGGCCGCCACAATTTTTTCCCGCAACAACGCCCCACCCCCGCCTTTAACGAGATTGAGCGCCGGGTCAATCTCATCGGCGCCATCCACCACCAAATCAAGATGTTTCAATTGCCCCAAATCTGCGAGAGGTATATTAAGGCTTTCGGCCTGCGCGCGTGTTGCCTCAGAAGTCGGCACACACAGGACATCCAGCCCGGCTTTGACCTTTTCCCCCAAGCCATCAACGAAATAACGCGCAGTTGACCCGGTTCCAAGGCCCAGTTTCATGCCATTGGTGACCTCTTCCAACGCCTTGAGCGCCGCCTTTTGTTTCATTGCCTCTTGTGACATCAAATACCTCTTAAATCCCGCGTTCCTGCCTGATAAGCTCCCAGGCATTGTTAATGCCGGCCATACGCGCATTCGACAAATGAATGATTTCCTGCGGCACACCTCTGGCCTGCAACTGATCGGGATGGTTATCGCGCACCGCCTTCAACCAAGCCTCGCGCACCGTATCATCTCCAACTGATTTGGTGACCCCCAGCACAGCATAAGGGTCAACAACATCCTCATTATGATGCGCGTGGATGCGATCAAAATCGGTTCTGTCGAGACCAAAAATATCACTGACACGTTTGAGATAAGCCTCCTCAGCCGGATGCAGATCTCCATCTGAATAGGCGATGTGAAACAGCCCGTCGAGAACATCTTCACAGACCCTCGGATTGTCCTTGAAAATGGATTTGACCTGCCGGGCATAAACTTCAAATCCGGCCACATCTTCCTGCGCGAGCTTATAAACCCGCTCAACATTTTTCTGTTCGCGGTCCGGTACACGGCAAATCTGGTAAAAAGCGTTCACTTCAGCAGGCGAGACCATGCCGTCGGCCTTCGCCATTTTTGCAGACAGGGCAATCAAGGCAATGGTGAAGGCAACATCGCGTTCCAGTTCCTTGTCCACCAGTAGATGCCCAGCAACCGCTCCGGCAACCGCTCCGACGGGACCGGCCACGTATGCACCGGCGACACCTCCAGCAATTTTGCCCCAAATCGACAACACCGGCTCCCTTTATTCTGATGCACGGAGCATAAATGAATCGCCCGGGCAGAGCGAGTGAAACTTCAGGATTTTAATGCCACGGGAGTCTCAGGGCTTGTAGGACAGGATCGGGGACAGCCATTTTTCGCAGATTGCAACATCCATGCCCTTGCGTGCGGCATAGTCCTCAACTTGATCACGGTTAATCTTGCCAACCCCGAAATACTGGCTGTCCGGATGGCTGAAATACAGGCCCGACACCGCGGCACCCGGCCACATGGCAAAACTTTCGGTCAATTCAACGCCGATTGCATCAGTGGCGTCCAGCAGCTCAAACAAGGTCTCTTTCTCGGTATGGTCCGGTTGTGCTGGATAGCCGGGCGCCGGGCGGATGCCGTTATATTCCTCCCGGATCAAAGCCTCATTGTCGAGAGCCTCTTCGGGTGCATATCCCCAATATTGGGTGCGGACAAGCTGGTGCATCCGCTCCGCAAACGCCTCCGCCAGTCGGTCAGCAAGGGCTTTTGACATGATGGCGCTGTAATCGTCGCCAGCCTCTTCAAATTTTTTGGCGACATCATCCTCACCATGACCGGACGTCACGGCAAAGCCGCCAATATAATCCGGAGCAACATCTACGGGCGCAATAAAATCTGCTAGGGCAAAATTGGCGCGGCCGTTTTTACGCTCCATCTGCTGACGCAGACTGTGCAGGCGCCTCATTTCAGACTGGCGGTTTTCATCCTCATAAATAATGATGTCATCACCGTCACGCGCCGCCGGCCAGAAGCCGATCACAGCCTTGCAGGTCAGCCACTTCTCCTCAATCATTTGATCCAGCATGTCCTGGGCGTCCTTGAACAGATTGGTCGCCGCTTCCCCGACCACATTATCGGTCAATATCGCCGGATAGGTGCCATGCAGATCCCAGCTTTGGAAGAAGGGTGTCCAGTCAATGAAGTCACGCAGGTCCTCAGCAGGATAATCCTCGAACACTTTGGTTCCGAGGAAGCTGGGCCGCACCGGTGTGTGCTGTGAAAAGTCTGCGGCAAAAGCATTTTCCTGCGCGGCAGCCAATGGCACGCGCTTGGCGGTTTCACGCCCTCTGGCATGAGCCGTCGCCATATTTTCATAATCTGCGCGGATTTGCGCCTTATAGTCATCGCCTTTTTCCTCAGACAGCAAGGTTGAGGCGACTCCGACGGCGCGACTGGCATCGGTGACGTAAATGGCCTGTCCGCGTGAATAATTGGGATTGATTTTGACAGCCGTATGGACTTTGGATGTGGTCGCACCGCCAATCAGTAATGGGATGTCAAACTCCTGCCGCTCCATCTCAGCTGCGACATGGCACATTTCATCAAGGCTCGGCGTAATCAGCCCGGACAGACCGATAATATCAACATTCTCTTCTTTGGCCTTTTCCAGAATATCCGCGGCCGGAACCATGACGCCCATGTCAATGACTTCATAATTGTTGCATTGCAACACAACTCCGACAATGTTCTTGCCGATGTCGTGCACGTCGCCCTTTACAGTCGCCATCAACACCTTTCCGGCATTGGCTACCTTATCGGCACCACTCTGCTTCTTCTCTTCCTCCATGAAAGGCTCGAGATAAGCCACGGCCTTTTTCATGACCCTGGCGGACTTAACAACTTGCGGTAGAAACATCTTTCCTTCACCGAACAAGTCACCGACGACATTCATGCCATCCATTAACGGGCCTTCGATGATATGCAAAGGCCGTTCATATTGCTGGCGCGCCTCTTCCACGTCCTCTTCCGCATAATCTCCGATGCCATTGACCAGCGCATGTTCCAACCGCTTTTCAATCGGAAGTTCCCGCCAGCTGAGATCAACAACCCGGGCCTCCCCTTTTTGACCGCGATATTTTTCAGCGATTTCAAGCAACCGGTCTGTGCCGTCATTTCTGCGGTTGAGCAACACATCTTCAACAGCCTCGCGCAAGGGAGCATCAATATCCTGATAAATGGCAAGCTGACCGGCATTCACAATGCCCATATCCATGCCCTGCCCGATGGCATGATACAGAAAGGCGGAGTGCATGGCCTCGCGCACCGGTTCATTGCCGCGAAACGAAAAGGAAATGTTCGATACTCCGCCGGAAACATGGGCATGGGGCAGGTTTTCACGGATCCGGGCTGTGGCTTCTATGAAGTCCTTGCCGTAATTGTCATGCTCTTCAATGCCGGTCGCAACGGCAAAAATATTCGGATCGAAAATAATGTCTTCGGGCGGAAAACCGACCTTTTCCGTCAGCAATTTATAGGACCGTTCGCAAATCTCAAACTTGCGATCGGCCGTGTCCGCCTGCCCATCTTCGTCAAACGCCATGACAATGACAGCCGCGCCGAATTTCTGGCACGTCCGGGCCTGTGATAGAAACGCCTCCTCCCCCTCTTTCAGGGAAATCGAATTGACGACAGCCTTACCCTGAACGCATTTCAACCCAGCCTCAATGATTGACCATTTGGAACTGTCAATCATGACCGGCACTTTGGCGATATCCGGTTCGGCGGCGATCAAATTCAAAAAGCGCACCATCGCCGCTTCAGAGTCGAGCATTCCCTCATCCATATTGATATCGATGATCTGCGCCCCGTTCTCAACCTGCTGACGGGCCACATCCAGCGCCGTCTCATAATCTTCTTCCGTAATTAACCGGCGGAATTTTGCCGAGCCGGTCACATTGGTGCGCTCGCCGACATTGACGAAAGGAATATCATCGGTCAGGACAAACGGCTCAAGACCTGATAATTTCAGCCGCCGTTCCTGCTTGATAATCTCTCTTGGCCCATGATTGGCGGCCGCATCAGCAATCGCGGCAATGTGAGCCGGCGTCGTGCCACAACAGCCACCGAGTATATTCACCAACCCGGCTTCGGCAAATTCACCGACAACGGCAGACATCTGTTCGGGCAACTCATCATACTCCCCGAATTCATTCGGCAGACCGGCATTCGGGTAGATACAGATGTTGGTGTCCGCCACTTTGGAAATTTCGGCAACATAGGGACGCATGTCCGCTGCCCCCAAGGCACAGTTCAAACCAACGGCAAAAGGTTTGGCATGGCGCAAAGATGTCCAGAACGCTTCCGTTGTCTGGCCCGATAAGGTGCGACCGGAACGGTCGGTAATGGTACCAGAAACTATCAATGGCAAAGTGATCCCGGTTTCCTCAAAAACATCCTGAACGGCATGGACCGCCGCCTTTGCGTTCAAGGTGTCAAAAATGGTTTCAATCAGGATGAGGTCAGCCCCGCCATCCATCAAACCACGGGCCGCCTCCATATATGCGCTGTGCAATTCATCATAGGTGACATTGCGGTGGCCGGGATCATTCACATCCGGTGATATGGACGCCGTGCGGTTGGTCGGCCCGATTGCACCCGCCACATAACGTGGGCGCGAGGGGTCCTTTTCCTCAAAAACATCACAGGCTTGTCGCGCCACGCGGGCACCTTCAAAATTCAGATCATAGGCTGCTAACTGCAAATCATAATCAGCCTGCGCGATGGTGGTTGAGGAAAAGGTGTTGGTCTCAACGATATCGCTGCCGGCATCCAAAAACGCAGCATGAATTTCCGCAATCACATCCGGACGGGTCAAAGACAGCAGATCATTATTCCCCATCAAATCCATATGATGATCGGCGAACCGCTCCCCCCGGAAGTCTGTTTCCTGCAAATCATAGCCTTGGATCATGGTGCCCATGGCACCATCCAGCATCAGGATCCGTTGGGTAATGTGCTCATGAAGCGCTTCAATTCTGGTTTCACGTGTCCAGGGCATGACAATCCATTCCCAAAATGCGGCAAACCGCGAAGGTCAAATCAGCCTGGTTTAAGGTGTAAAAATGCAAGTGGTCAAAACCTTCTGCTACAAGCCGACGGCATTGGTCAACGGCCACCGTTGCGGCAATTTTACGCCGCGTCCCCTCGTCATCATCCAGACCGGCAAAGCAGTCAATCAGGTGCTGCGGCACGCTTGTATTGCATTTTTCTGCCATCCGCAGAACACCCTTGAAATTTGTTGTTGGCATAATGCCCGGCAAAACAGGAATAGACACACCAGCGGCGGCCAACTTGTCACGAAACCGCAAATGGTGATCCGTGTCGAACACGAATTGGGTGATGGCCCGGCTTGCACCGGCGTCTACCTTGGCCTTGAGCAAATCAATATCAGCATCCAGACTGGCTGACTCCGGGTGCTTTTCGGGATAGGCACTCACTGTAATGTCAAACCCGCCGCGTTTTGCAATGGCCGCCACCAGCTCCACAGATCCGGTATAACCGTCCGGATGCGGCTTGAACGCCCCCATATCCGGCATATCACCCCGTAGCGCGACAATGTGCTTTACGCCAGCTTGAGCATAGGCATCTATGACCTCATCCACATCTGAACGCGTGGCTGATACGCAGGTCAAATGCGCGGCAGGTTTCAGCTCGGTCTCCTGCACCAATCGTTTCACGCAATCATGAGTGCGTTCGCGTGTCGTGCCGCCGGCGCCGTAGGTTACAGACACAAAATCAGGTCCCAAAGGGGCCAGCCGTTCTATGGCACGCCAAAGGTTTTCATTGGATTTTTCCGTTTTCGGCGGAAAAAATTCAAAGGAATAGTGGGTCACCCTGCCGTCTCCATAGGCTGAAGGTCACTGTTTTCGGTAGTTTTTTTTCGGCCCGACCAAAGATAAACCGACAGACCGCCATCCCCGTCGTGCGTATCATTTTCAAGCAAAAGCGGGCGCTTTACCTCAATGCCCGCATCCTGCAACAAATGAACAATCTCCTGCTCAGTAAAACCGAGACGGCGATGCGCATGCTCCTCGCGTAAATTTTCGTGATTGTGCGGGGCAAAGTCGGCAATAATTAAAGTGCCTCCAGGACGCAAAATACGAGTCGCTTCAAAAATGACCGCAGCCGGATCCTCAAGAAAATGCAGCACTTGATGCATAAGCACCAAATCTGCTTCGCCGTTATTCAGGGGCAAATTGGTGATGTCACCCAGGCGAACCTGGCAATGCGGCATCTCGGCATGATCAAGATTTGCACGCGCCAATGATAACATGTCGGCATTGGCGTCAAAGCCGACTCCTTTTTCAGCCAGTTCACCAAACAGTTCAAGCATGCGTCCGGTGCCCGTGCCCAAATCAACCAAATTGGCAAAGCTTCTGTCGCCAACCAAATCTAGCATGGCACGTTCTATGGTTTCGTCAGCCACATGCAGGGCGCGCAGGCGCCCCCAATTGGCGGCATTGACCGTGAAATAATTCTGTGCGGCCTGGGCGCGTTGAGCCCTGACCCCCTCCAGGCGCTCGCAGTCACGCAAAAAAACTGGATCATTTTTGGGCAACAAGTTCACAAGGTTACGGGCCAGTTGCGCCACCTCTCCTGTCTCCGCAATCCGGTAAAACACCCAACTGCCTTCCGGAAACCGCGTTATCAGGCCAGAGTCCGTCATCAGTTTCAGATGTCTGCTGATCCGAGGCTGGCTTTGCCCAAGAATCTGCGTCAGTTCCTTCACGGTCAGTTCACCCTGAGCGAGAACGGCCAGCAATCTCAAACGGGTCTGCTCCCCGGCTGCACGCAATGCGGTTAAAAGACGTTCCATCAATATCTCCATTAGATATAAACATATCTTTATATTATAAATAAAGTCTTATCAAGATTATCTTTTAATTTTTTCAAACCGCCCTATTTTTGCACTATACTCAGCTATTCTCAGTGCAATTAGCAATAAGAGTTCCACAATGATAACCGCCAAAATCTACCGTTTTTTCCTCATCACCTTTATGGCTTTTGGCCTTGGTGCGTGTGCATCCCCTGGAGCTGGCACCTTTGACCCGTTAGAGCCGGTCAACCGCGTCATGTTTGATGTCCATAACTCAATTGACAGGGCTGTCCTCAAGCCAGCGGCAAAAGTCTATGGCGTTCTTCCCGAGCCTGCCCGTCAGGGTGTCGGCAACTTTTTCAGCAATCTGGGCGAACCGTTTTCAATGGTCAATAATTTGCTGCAAGGCAAAATTACCCGAGCCGGTTCGTCTCTGGCCCGCTTTGGCATCAACTCGACTATTGGTCTGGCCGGTTTGATCGATGTCGCCTCCGCCATGGGTATTGAACAACACAAAGAGGATTTCGGGCAGACTTTAGGACATTATGGCGTAGCGCCAGGACCATATATTTTCATCCCTGTCCTCGGGCCAACCACCTTGCGTGATGGTGCCGGACAAATTGGGACAACAACCTTGGACAGCAACGCCTGGGATGAGGCCGGTGTAACAGACGCTGAATATGCCGGTGCGACAGTTCTGAACGGGCTGCATTTCCGCCATGAAGGACTTGAACTGTTGGATGAGATTGAAAAAAGTTCAATCGATTATTACGCTTCGGTCCGCAGCCTTTATCTGCAAAACCGCGCCAGTGAGATCAAGGACGGGAAAACCGATATTGATGATCTGCCTGATATCGACATGTTCGATGAAGACGAAGACTATTACCAAGACACCTCAGTCAAAGAAAAAGACTACAAATAAGGCAGCCAAATTATGAAAACCTTCTTAATCAGACTCACAACCACACTATCTGTGCTGCTTGGCTCATTCACTATTGCCAACGCACAATCCTCTGGCGGCGAAGCTTTCGTCCGCGAGGCGGCAGACGAGGTCATCAACATCCTCACAACAGCTGACAGTCGACAGGAGCG
Organism: Parvibaculales bacterium; assembly: GCA_049889415.1. Classification (GTDB taxonomy): domain Bacteria; phylum Pseudomonadota; class Alphaproteobacteria; order RS24; family RS24; genus JAYQKL01. The sequence goes on from JBMHDL010000003.1 coordinate 502,137, forward strand.
GGAAGACAGATTCACCCGCATGCTCAACGAACGCGCGGACCTGCGCCGTATTGGCCGGTTTGCCCTTGGTGCCGAGGGACGACGGGTCAGCAAGGATGATTTCGAGACCTATCAGGAGCTTCTGGAAACCCTGATCATCAAGGTTTACGCCAACCGGCTTGGAGATTATTCTGATGAACAAATCATCATCAAGGGCAGTCAACAAAAGAAACGCAATGTGATTGTCGAAAGTGAAATCACCTTTACGACAGGCCGCGAACCTATTTCACTTGATTGGTGGCTGATTGAACAAAAAAATGGTGGCTACAAACTCTTTGACATTCGGGTGCTCGGGGTCTGGATGGCGCAGGAACAGCGCGATACGTTCACTTCTGTGCTGAAAAACAACAAAGGGGATTTCAACGCTTTGCTCGGACACTTGCGCGATCAGGTGAAACAAGGGTTGGAAGAAAACGCGAAGGCCGAAACTAGCGGCTGAACTGCTTGTATTTGATGCGTTTGGGGACTTCCGCATCGGCACCGAGGCGACGTTTGCGGTCCTCCTCATAATCGGCGTAATTGCCCTCAAACCACTCTACATGACTGTCACCCTCAAAGGCGAGAATATGCGTGGCCAGACGGTCGAGGAACCAGCGGTCGTGAGAAATAATCACGGCACAGCCGGCGAAATCCTCCAGCCCTTCTTCCAGGGCGCGCAGGGTTTCCACGTCAAGATCATTGGTCGGCTCGTCAAGCAGCAGCAAATTGGCCCCGGAACGCAGCATTTTCGCCAGATGCACACGGTTGCGTTCACCGCCTGATAACAGGCCGACCTTTTTCTGCTGGTCACCGCCCCTGAAATTAAACGCGCCGACATAGGCGCGCGAATTCACTTCCCGTTTGCCCAATTCAATAATGTCATTACCGTCGGAAATCTCCTCCCAGACGGTTTTGTCATCCTGCAAGTGATCACGGCTTTGATCGACATAGCCGAGCTTGACGGTATCACCAAGCTTCAGGGAACCGGTGTCTGCCTGTTCCACGCCTGTGAGCATTTTAAACAGGGTCGTCTTACCCGCACCATTGGGGCCAATGACCCCGACTATGCCACCGGGTGGTAGCTTGAATGACAGGCCGTCAATCAGCAACCGCTCGCCAAAACCTTTCGACAGCCCCTCCGCCTCAAGCACAACACCGCCCAGTCTCGGGCCGGGTGGTATTGATATCTGCGCCCGGCCGACCTGTTCACGGCCCGCACCTTCCAACATGTCATTATAAGCCTGAATGCGGGCCTTGCTCTTGGCTTGACGGGCTTTTGGTGAAGAACGGATCCAGTCCAGCTCGCGTGACAGGGTGCGTTGCTTGGCTTCATCCTCGCGGGCTTCCTGTTCAATGCGGATATGCTTTTGTTCAAGCCAGCTTGAATAATTCCCCTCATGCGGGAAGCCCTGCCCCCGATCTAGCTCAAGGATCCAACCCGTCACCTGATCGAGGAAGTATCTGTCATGCGTCACCAGCACAACGGTTCCGGCATATTCAACAAGATAGTGTTGCAACCAGGCTACGGTCTCAGCATCAAGATGGTTGGTGGGTTCATCGAGGAGCAACAGGTCTGGTTTTTCAAGCAGGAGTTTGCACAAAGCGACACGCCGCTTTTCACCGCCGGATAATGTGCTGACATCCGCATCCCCTTCCGGGCAACGCAGGGCATCCATAGCCTGCCCGACCTGACTCTCCAAATCCCAAAGATTTTGTGCGTCAATCTCATCCTGAAGGGCAGCCATTTCATCGGCCGTTTCATCCGAATAATTCATCGCCAGCTCATTATAGCGTTCCAGCTTGGCCTGACTTTCCGCCACACCCTCCATGACATTGCCCATCACATCCTTGTCGGGATTGAGTTGAGGTTCCTGTTCCAGATAGCCGACCTTGGCGCCTTCAGCGGCCCAGGCCTCGCCGGTAAACTCCTTGTCAATGCCGGCCATGATTTTCAGCAGAGTTGACTTACCCGCCCCATTGACCCCGACAATCCCGATTTTGGCGCCGGGGAAAAATGACAGCCGGATATCTTTTAAAACCTGCTTGCCACCCGCATAGGTTTTGGACAGTTGATCCATGACATAAACATATTGATAAGAGGCCATATCTTTCTCGCTCTCAAATACTGCTTTCCGCTTGAATAGCCGAGCCAAGGCGGGGGAAGCAAGTTTTTTCACAAAAAAGGGCCGGAACAGACCGGCCCTTCAAATCACTCAGTCAGCCTAGAACAAATTCATGATTTCGCGAAAAATCATAACACCCAGCACCAGCCAGGAAATAATAAACACCCCAAAACGGTGCATCACATTATTGTATGTGTTCTGAATCAAAGAATGCACGATCCTTAAGGCCACGAACGCCCACGCCAGTTGAACAAACAAGCCATCGGCATGGCCCGCAGCCGCAATCAGCAAAGCAACGGCATAAAATATTGTCGGCTGTTCATGCAGGTGATTGTAATTGTCGCCGACCGCCCGCACATCTGACGGCAGCTTAGGGGCTACCTCGGATGTGTGCATGGCGTCTTGAACGTCAATTTTCGCTTCATTCATAGCCGGAATACGCTTTTGAAACATCCACAGCATGACCACAAAAGTCCATGCCGCCATAATGATGACTGGTTGTAATAGTGCGTTTGTCATGTAACCCTCCATTATTCTCAAACGTCTTGGTTATCCGGATTGAAACCTACGGCTCCTTGAAAATAATCCTTCAACCTGATGATGTCGGAATCATAATCGCCACTCATCTCAAACTCGTCGCCTATATAAATCCGCTTATTGACACAATCGAGCTTGGCCAAAACAAGCGGCACGCCGGCACCATACGCCATATGGTAAAACCCGGATTTCCAGTTTTCATTATATGAGCGCGTCCCCTCCGGAGCTATCAGTAAAACTGTGCGATCAACCTGCTTGAGAAACTCAATGCCCTGCTCTACGGCACTTGTGCGCTTGGAACGATCCACCGGAACGCCGCCGAAAAAGCGGAAAAAATAACCCGCCGGCCAAAAAAACAGGCTGTCTTTGGCCAGCACATTGACTCGCAAACGCAAGCCCAGAATACCCCACAGGAATATGAAATAGTCCCAATTGCTAGTGTGTGGCGCACCGATCAGAACGCATTTGTCATAGCGTTTCATATCCCCAATTAATTTCCAACCAAGCAAAAAAGCAATGAAATGCGCAATGGATCCAAATACAGGCATCAGCAAGGGCACTTTATAATATGTGAATTTTGGTATTTTCATGATGATACGCTCAACGCAACAGAACCCTGAGTTAGACTATAAAGTGCTCAAATCAGCCAATATGTTCGGCAAAAAAGCCTAGGGTCCGTTCCAATGCCAGATCCGCGGCAGCCTTATCATGGGTTGCGCGGTGATCGCAATTGAAGCCGTGGTCCGCCTCATATACAAAGGCCTGCGCCTCCGGCAAAGCCCGCTTCACGGCGTCAACCTGATCCATCGGAATGAAGTCATCGCGGTCACCAAAATGGAACATGATGGGCGCTTTGGGAATGCTCGCAAGATTATCAGCAATGCCACCGCCATAATAGGCGACCGCGCAGTCCAATGCGTCAATATTTCCGGCGCTCAAAAATGACAGCAGGCCACCAAAGCAGTAACCAACAGAACCGACCTTGCCATATTGTTTCAGGGTTTCAACACTTGCTGCCAGATCCTGCAATGTTTTGGCATGGTCAAGCTGTTCAAAGGCGTATGACATGCCATCCGTCATGCCGTTCTCATCATAGCCAAGTTCTACCCCGGATTTGATACGGTCAAAAATAGCCGGTGCCAGCGCCACATATCCCTGGGCGGCATAGCCGTCAGTAACCTCGCGGATGTGCTGGTTAACTCCGAAAATTTCCTGAATCACCATGACACCGCCTTTTGGGGCACCGTCCGGCATGGCTTGATAAGCCGTGAATGAAAACCCGTCTGAACTTACGATTGAAATGATATCACCCATGTCCTCTCCTCTGGTATTTCCAAAAAAGACTAGGCAAAAATTACTGCCGGTGCAACAACCCTATCGCTTGTCAATAAACAATGATTGAAGCCCCATGGCGAAGAAACCGTTTTCATCGGCAAAGCGGCTATGAGCCATGGCGTTGCCCTCACCATGGCTTTCCATGCGGGCATCAATCAAAGCCCAGTCGGTTTGCGGCATACGATTAAACACAATATTGAGGTCAATATTGATGTAAAGCCAGTGCTCCATATCCAGCGCCCGTGATGTGCCATGCCCCATATCCGCCATCATGCATGCCTGAACGAAGGGGGTCACTGGCTCCCCGGGGACAATATCATAATGAAACTTCATCCAGACAACGCCGTGGCCCGGCTCATCCAGAGGGTCAATAACGGACAAAGAATGAATGGCCGGTGAAATATTGTAATCCGTCGACCGTTCACGCGGCTTGACCTCTGCCGGCAAAGGATAGTCAAACAACTCAAGCCCCGGCGACTGAAAGGCCGGCATGTCCGCTTTGCGGATGCAGGATAGATAAGCCTTGGCGTGCACATTACCGTCGCTGTGCAAAGTCGCCTCATACATCTGAATTTTTTTACCTGGGCGGGTCAACCTCAAATCCCATTTTGTCGTGAGGGGAACTGGTCTGAGAATATCAATCGACAGCCGGCCGGGGTTCACCAGTGTGAAATCAATATGCTGTTCGAACAAATATCCGAACAAGCCACCAATCAGGACACCGTTCAGGGCCCCGCTGTCCCATGGGCTGGAGGCTGCAGGCGTGCCTATGAATGTTTCTCCAGACTTTTCAAAAAAAACCGACATGTCAAACCCTTGCAGGAAGGTGGCGAAGGAGGGTGGTGGGCCCGGCAGGACTCGAACCTGCGACCAAACCGTTATGAGCGGTTCGCTCTAACCAACTGAGCTACAGGCCCCCGAAGAGGGCTGCCCTGTGCCTGCGCGTCAGGAACGGGGCGTAAGGGTCATTACCCTTGGAGTATGATCTTGGGCCTCAGCGGCACTCATCGCGGCGTAAGCGACAATGATGACCAGATCGTCAACCTGGGCCAGACGCGCAGCCGCACCATTAATGCCGATGGTGGCCGATCCGCGAGGGGCTTCAATTGCATAAGTGGTGAAACGCGCACCTGTGTTGATGTTAAGCACATCAACCTGCTCATGCGGCAGAATGCCGACCTCATCCAGCCAGTCCCGATCAATTGATATGGATCCTTCATAGTGCATATCGCATTGCGTGACTTTGGCACGATGAATTTTCGCTTTCATCATTGTCAGTTGCATGATCTACCCCAATTACATATTCATACCACGCTTCATGCTCTTTTCCATCCGCATTGTCAAGATTTCAGACGGATTTGCGCAGGCCCGAAGCAGGAACACCTTTAATTATCGAGGAAACTCCGTAATTTGCGGGAACGCGACGGGTGCTTCAGTTTCCGCAGAGCTTTGGCTTCAATCTGACGAATCCGCTCCCGTGTCACAGAGAACTGTTGCCCAACCTCTTCAAGCGTATGATCGGTATTCATCCCGATGCCGAAACGCATCCGCAGAACACGCTCCTCCCGTGGTGTCAGGCTTGCCAGAACCCGGGTTGTGGTCTCGCGTAAATTCGACTGAATGGCTGAGTCAATCGGCAAAGTGGCGTTCTTGTCCTCAATGAAATCCCCGAGATGGCTGTCTTCTTCATCGCCAATGGGGGTTTCGAGGCTGATCGGCTCTTTGGCGATTTTCAGAACCTTGCGGACCTTCTCAAGCGGCATGGACAGTTTTTCCGACAATTCCTCAGGTGTCGGCTCACGGCCAATCTCATGCAACATCTGGCGCGAAGTCCGAACCAGCTTGTTGATGGTTTCGATCATGTGAACCGGAATTCGGATGGTGCGGGCCTGGTCCGCAATCGAACGGGTAATGGCCTGTCGGATCCACCAGGTCGCATAGGTGGAAAATTTATAACCACGCCGATACTCAAATTTGTCAACAGCTTTCATCAGGCCGATATTACCTTCCTGAATCAGGTCAAGGAACTGCAAGCCGCGATTGGTGTATTTTTTGGCGATCGAAATCACCAGGCGCAAATTGGCCTCCACCATTTCCTTTTTGGCGATCCGGGCCTCGCGTTCACCTTTTTGAACCATGCGGACAATGCGGCGGAAATCGGAAACGTCCAAACCGGTTTCACCGGCAATGGACTGGATTTCATTGCGCAGATTGTTGACGTCCTCGCGATTGTCGCCAACAAATTCTTTCCAGCCATTCCCGCTCAGGCGTGAGACGCGGCGCACCCAATTGGCTTCATATTCATTGCCCTGATAGTGCTTGATGAACTCCTCGCGGTCGACGCCGGACTTATCAGCCATGCGCCAAATCTGGTTTTCCAGTGAAATCAGACCCTTATTGATCATATACAGTTGTTCAACCAGAGCCTCAATGCGCATATTGTTGAGTGAGAGACTTTTGACGTAATCGACAATTTCGTCGCTGAGTTTCAGCTGTCGGTTTTTTTGCGCCTTAGACAATTCCTTGCCCTCAGCCTGCAGCTGGACACTCTGGTCCTGCAGGCGGCGCAATTTGGTGTAGGTCTTGGCGATGGCGTCAAAGGTTTCCAGGACCTTCGGCTTCAACTCGGTTTCCATGGCCGACAAGGACATGTTGTTCTCATCATCCGCCTCATCTTCAGTCGGCTCACCCTCAGCCTCCCCGGTCGGCGCACCCGATGGCGGCGGCGCGGCACCTTCGGCGCTCCGGTCGATTTTTTTGGCATCCGGCCCGGCAAAGGTTGCATCCAGATCGATAATGTCACGTAGCAGAACTTTGCCCTCATTCAACTCGTCATGCCAGATGATGATGGCCTGGAATGTCAGCGGGCTTTCACAAAGGCCGGCAATCATCGTCTCGCGGCCCGCCTCAATGCGTTTGGCGATGGCGATTTCACCTTCACGGGATAACAGCTCCACCGACCCCATTTCTCGCAGATACATCCGAACAGGGTCATCAGTCCTGTCCCCGCCTCCGGTGGTTTTTGAGGTTTTAGCAACAGCAGTAGACGCACTCGCAGTCACTTCACCGCTTTCCTCATCCTCGCCTTCATCATCGGCGTCCTCGTCATGCTCGATGACATTAACGCCCATTTCAGACAATTGGGACATGATATCCTCAATCTGCTCGGTCGTGTAATGGTCGCTGGTCAAGACGGCATCGCGTTGGGCATGCGTCAGATAACCCTGACTCGTGGCTTTTTTGATCATTGCCTTGAGTGCGGTATCAGCATCAATCAAAGGCGCTTCAGTTTCAGGCGCCTCAGTCTCATCTGCTGTGTCTTTTTTGGCTTTTTCTTTACTTTTCACCATAACTTCTTCCCTGCTTCAGAAGCTCGCCAGACCGGAGACCTAATGGTTTTCCAGATTGGCCATTTCCCTCTTGATGGCCGTTAGGCGTTCAAAATTTTCCTGAGTTGTTTGCGTGCCCAAATCTTTTTCGATTTCCCGCATTTCCGCAGAAAGTACGGTAAGCTTATGCTGAAGTTCAAGTGCATCAAGCCAGCCACGACGAACATCGTCAGGGTTACTATTCTCCCGAACAAAGGTCAGCATACGCGCATCGGGTAATTGCTCCAGCCGCGTGATGAGATCACCATGTCCAACTGTACTTAAATGGGTCTTCAGCGCCTCGGTGTCAAGCAAATTTTGGCCATTTATGGCGTCCAGCAGGGCATATCTCAGATCGTCCAGGGCACCCGTAACCAGTTCAATGCTTTCAAACCTGTCCAGCTCCTTGAGGAGGGCCGCGGGGTGGCGCAAGACACATAAAATAATCATTGCCTCCCGGGGCGGCAACATGTTGCCGCCGCTGGCCAGTGCTGACCGGCGGGCCTCAGTACTGGCAAACCTGCGATGCGGTGCGTTTTGACGTCCGCCTCTGCCATAACGTGTTTTGCCATAACCCCTGACCGGACCGCCGCCAGAACTGCCGACAAACAGGCTGTCCAACCGTTGCTTGATTTCATCCCCGTAAAACCTGCGAACATCCGGATTTTGTACCTGGCTCACGGCTTTTCTCAACCGGTCTGTCAAAGCCGCACGGCGTTCCGGCGTATCATATGGCGCAAAAGACAACTCCCTGTCCCATAACATTTCAACGAGTGATTTGGCGTTACCGAGCAACTCCAGCATCACCTCGCGGCCGCTGTCGCGGATAATGTCGTCGGGATCTTTCCCCGACGGCAATATTGCAAATCTGAGTGAAAAGCCAGGCTTCAGCACCGGCAGTGCCCGATCTATCACACGATAAGCCGCCCGCAAACCCGCCTCATCACCGTCCAGGCACATGATCGGTTCAGGCGCCAGCCGCCAAAGCATCGCGATCTGCTCTTCCGTGACAGCAGTGCCGAGTGGCGCGACAGCATGATCCAGCCCACCGCGGGCCAGACCAATCACATCCATGTAGCCCTCGCAGACGATGACCGCCTTTTCGTCATAGGCCGGTTGCCGTGCCTTATCGAAATTGAACAAGACGTGCCCCTTGTGGAACAGAGGTGTTTCCGGCGAATTGAGATATTTGGCCTTGGCGTCTGCGCTCAATGCCCGTCCACCAAATGCGATGATGCGCCCTCTGGCGTCAGCAATCGGGAACATTACCCGGTCTCGAAAGCGGTCAATGACCTCGCGCCCGCCGGGGCCGTCGCGCTCCGGCACCAGAGCCATACCACTTTCAATTATTTGTTCCTGGGAAAACCCTTTTTCCAGCAAAAACGTATTCAATGCGTCTTTACGCCCGGGGGCATAGCCAATGCCGAAGCGTTTGGTCAACTCTGCCGTGAGGCCCCGCCGGACAAGATAATCGGCCGCCTCACGACCGGCGGCGCTGTTCAACTGCATGCCAAACCAGGAAGCCGCCGCCTCCGTCACATCCACCAAAGCGAGTTTCTTCTCCTCACGTTGGGCGGCCTTCGGATCACGGGCCGGCATCGGCAAATTGGCCTCAGAGGCCAGACGTTCTACCGCCTCAATAAAGGACAAACCCTCGGTCTCCATCAAAAAATCGAACACAGACCCATGCTTGCTTGTGGCGAAGCAGTGATAAAACTGTTTTTCATCATTGACGGTAAAGGATGGGGTGCGTTCATTCTTGAAGGGGCTAAGGCCGACAAACTCCCGCCCACGGCGCGTCAACTTGACCTTGCGCCCGACCACATCTGATACGGGTACACGGTTTTTAATCTCTTCAAGAAAACTGCGCGGTAAGGACATGTTTCTAGCTTACGCAGGAACAGGCGCGGCGTCAGCCCAAAAGTCGATCAATTTGGAACCGCTTGTGGAAAATTAGCCCAAAAGCTCCTTGACCAGCCCACTTGCCTTGCCGAAATCCATCTCTCCGGTATGGCGGGACTTCAGCTCCCCCATCACCTTGCCCATATCCTTCAAACCATCGGCCTGCAGGTCAGCAATGACTGTGGTGACGGCTGTGCGTGCCTCCTCCTCGCTGAGTTGACGCGGCAGAAAATCCTGAATGATATCGATTTCTTCGAGCTCCTGAGCTGCAAGTTCCTCTCGGCCGGCATCCTTGTAGGTCTGGGCCGCCTCGATGCGCTGCTTAACCATTTTTGCCAGGATTTCAAGAATCTCATCATCCGAGACTCCGTCAACCTTGTCAGCGCCGCGGGCCGCTATGTCACGGTCTTTGATTGCGGCCGTAATCAACCGCAGGGTAGATGCACGCCTGCTGTTTTTTGATTTGATCGCCTCTTTCAAAGCTTGGTTGATATCATCTCTCATGAGAATAACCTCGTCCCTTTCGGCAAATTAAAACAGCATTGAGCCGTTATCAACACGAACGCGGGAAAATAGTCCAAACAGACCCGGCATGCAAACAAAATAAATCGCTCTGCAGAGACGATTCTCCAACCCGAAAACGGGAATCAGATAGGGTTGGGTTATCCGACAAATCAGGGATCGTGCCATATTGGGAAAAATTGAATTAAGTCATTGAATTATAATCATAAAATTTAATTCACAGAAAATACCGAACAGGACTTGACCATAAGGCCTGTATTCTTTAATTTCCCGTCAATTTGGCTGTATGGCTTAGGCATTCAACTGAGTCGGCTGGTTCCGCCAAAAAGGGTATTTAATGGTAACTGACAAAAAACCTAAGAAATCGTTTTCAGCCAGATGGCGGACGGTTTCTTTTTTTGCGCCTGTCCGCATGTCAAACTGTTGAGGTGAAAGTGAAATGACGAACGGTTGGAAAACGGAAAAGACAACAGGAGTTCTGGTTTTGGCAGACGGAACGGTTCTGGAGGGAACCGGCATTGGTGCAGCAGGACACGCAGTCGGTGAAGTCTGCTTCAACACGGCCATGACCGGCTATCAGGAAATCATTACTGACCCCTCCTATGCCGGCCAAATCATCACCTTCACTTTCCCGCATATCGGCAATGTCGGTACCAATGCCAGCGACAGCGAAACCTCAAATGTCGATAACCTGCAACAACAGGGGGCGTCAACGCAGGGCATTATCATCCGCGAGAGCATCACCAACCCGGCCAACTACCGTGCCGTTGCGCATTTGGATGCCTGGCTGAAGGACCGGGGGCTCATTGGGCTGGCCAATGTTGATACACGCTCCCTGACCCGCCATATCCGTGAAAACGGCATGTTTGACGCCACCATCGCCCATCAACCGGACGGTGCTTTTGACATTGAGGCGCTGCAACAAAAAGCCGCCATGTTCCCCGGACTAGAGGGGCTAGATCTGGCGGCTCGGGTAACGACGGCGAAGACCTATGACTGGGCGCAGGGCCGCTGGGGGTGGGAAGCGGGTTTTGACAATACGCCGACCTTGAACCGGAAAGTCGTTGCGCTTGATTTCGGGGTCAAAAACAACATATTACGCTGCCTGGCGACGGCCGGCTGTCAAGTTGTCACGGTACCGGGCAATACCAGCGCGGAGGACGTTCTCGCACTCAACCCGGACGGTGTATTTTTGTCCAACGGCCCAGGTGACCCGGCTGCGACCGGAGACTATGCCGTTCCGGAAATCGCCAAGCTCGTCGACAGCGGCAAGCCGGTTTTCGGCATCTGTCTTGGCCATCAAATGCTGGCCTTGGCATTGGGCGCCAAAACCGAAAAAATGAAACAGGGGCATCACGGTGCCAATCATCCGGTCAAGGATATGACCACTGGCAAAGTTGAAATCACCTCAATGAATCACGGCTTCACGGTTGACCGCGACAGCCTGCCGGCGGAGGTGGAAGAAACCCATATCAGTCTCTTTGACGGTACGAATTGCGGCATTCAACTCAAAGGCCGCCCGGTCTTTTCCGTACAATATCATCCTGAAGCCTCACCCGGCCCGCAGGACAGCCATTATCTTTTCGACCGTTTCACCGCCGCCATGGATGCAGCCGGCCATCAACAGGAGAGCCAGAATGCCTAAACGCACAGATATCCAAAGCATCCTGATGATCGGCGCCGGCCCTATTATTATCGGCCAGGCCTGCGAGTTTGATTATTCCGGCACACAAGCCTGCAAAGCCCTGAAAGAGGAAGGCTTCCGAGTTATTCTGGTCAATTCCAATCCGGCGACCATCATGACCGACCCGGACCTGGCGGACGCCACCTATGTTGAGCCGATCACAGCTGAGGCGGTTGCTCGCATCATCGAGATAGAAAAACCGGACGCCCTGCTGCCCACCATGGGCGGGCAGACGGCTTTGAACACAGCGATTGCTTTGGCTGAAAACGGCGTTCTTGAGCAACATAATGTCGCTCTCATCGGCGCCGATCTTGACGCCATCAACAAGGCCGAAGACCGGCTGTTGTTCCGCGAGGCCATGGACAAGATCGGGCTGGAAAGCGCCCGCTCACGGGTCGTCAAAACCCTTGAAGAAGCCCTTGAGGGGCTGGATTATGTCGGCCTGCCGACCATCATCAGACCTTCCTTCACCATGGGCGGCACAGGCGGTGGCGTGGCCTACAATAAGGAAGAATTCATCGAGATCGTCACCAACGGGCTGGAAGCCTCGCCGGTGACGGAGGTGCTGATTGAGGAAAGCATAATCGGCTGGAAAGAATATGAGATGGAGGTGGTGCGCGACCGCAACGACAACTGCATCATCATCTGCTCGATTGAAAATGTTGATCCAATGGGGGTGCACACCGGCGACAGCATCACCGTCGCCCCGGCCTTGACGCTGACCGACCGCGAATATCAGATTATGCGCAATGCCTCAATCGCCGTGCTGCGCGAAATCGGCGTGGAGACGGGCGGCTCCAATGTGCAGTTCGCCGTTAACCCGGCTGATGGCCGGCTGGTCATTATTGAGATGAACCCTCGTGTGTCTCGCTCCTCGGCTTTGGCATCGAAAGCCACCGGCTTCCCGATTGCCAAGATTGCCGCCAAGCTCGCCGTCGGCTATACGCTGGACGAACTGACCAACGACATTACCGGCGTCACACCGGCCAGTTTTGAGCCGACCATTGATTATGTCGTCACCAAAATCCCGCGATTCGCCTTTGAGAAATTCCCCGGTTCAGAACCCCTGTTGACCACTGCCATGAAATCGGTCGGAGAAAGCATGGCGATCGGCCGGAGTTTTCAAGAGAGCATGCAAAAAGCCCTGCGCTCTTTGGAGACCGGCCTCACCGGCATGGACGAGCAGCTGACGGAGTTGCAGGCCGGCGATGAAAACTCCATCAACAGGGTACGCCACGCCCTGAAAACCCCGACCCCGCAACGCCTGCTGCATATAGCAGATGCCCTGCGGTTTGGCATGGCGGAAGAGGACATTGCGGAACTGTCCGGTTTCAATCCCTGGTTTATCGAGCAGATTAAGGGCATTGTCGACATGGAGGCCAGGGTTCGCGACCATGGCCTGCCGACTGATGCGGCCAATTTCCGGCAACTCAAGAAAATGGGGTTTTCCGACATGCGGCTGGCCATTCTTTCTGGGCTGGATGAGAAGACTGTACGCGACCGCCGCCGCACTCTTGACGTGCGCCCGTCCTATCGCCGCATTGACACCTGCGCGGCCGAATTTGCCGCCGGCACGCCCTATCTGTATTCCAGCTATGACGCGCCCTCACCGTTTGAAAACCAGAATGAGGCTGAACCGTCAGACCGCAAAAAGGCGGTTATTCTCGGCGGCGGTCCCAACCGCATCGGCCAGGGCATTGAATTTGACTATTGCTGCTGCCATGCCGCCTATGCGCTTGGTGATATTGACATTGAAAGCATCATGGTCAATTGCAACCCTGAAACTGTTTCGACCGATTATGATACCTCCGACCGGCTGTATTTCGAGCCTTTGACCGAAGAGGATGTTCTTGAACTTCTGGCCTGTGAACAGGCCAAAGGTGAGCTTGCCGGGGTGATTGTCCAGTTTGGCGGCCAGACTCCGCTAAAATTGTCCCAGGCTTTGGAAGAAAACGGCATTCCCATTCTCGGTACGGATCCTGATGCCATTGACCTGGCCGAGGACCGCGACCGCTTCAAGGATTTGCTCGACCGGCTTGAGTTGAAACAGCCGCCCAATGGTATTGCCCGCAGCAGCGACGAAGCCAAACAGATCGTAGCTGAAATCGGCTTCCCGGTGGTGATCCGTCCGAGTTATGTCTTGGGCGGGCGGGCCATGGAAATTGTGCACACAGATGCCCAGCTTGACCGCTATATGCGGGAGGCCGTTGTCGTTTCCGGCGACAGCCCGGTGCTGATTGACGGCTATCTGCGCGAGGCGACTGAGGTGGATGTGGATGTGTTGTGCGACGGCAAGGATGTCTTTGTCGCCGGCATTTTGGAACATATCGAGGAAGCCGGCGTACATTCCGGTGACAGTGCCTGTTCGATGCCGCCGCATTCGTTGCCGCAAAACATCATTGACGAGCTTGGTCGGCAAGCCACGGAGATGGCGCTGGCCCTGAATGTGGTTGGCTTGATGAATGTGCAGTTCGCCGTTCAGGGCGACACCATTTATGTTCTGGAGGTCAACCCCCGCGCCAGCCGGACCGTGCCATTTGTCGCCAAAGTTCTGGGGCAACCGATCGCAAATATCGCGGCCCGGCTGATGGCCGGCAAACCGCTGGGCAGCTTCAACCTTTCAACCCCCAAGCTGGGACATATTGCGGTAAAAGAGGCGGTCTTCCCATTTGCCCGCTTCCCCGGCGTTGACACCATTCTCGGGCCTGAAATGCGCTCGACCGGTGAGGTCATGGGGCTGGATACGGATTTCGCTACCGCATTCGACAAAAGCCAGCTTGGCAGCGGCACGCAACTGCCGACCACCGGCACGGCTTTCATTTCGGTTCGGGATATGGACAAACAACGCGCCCTGATTGTCGCCGGCAAACTCGAAACCGCAGGTTTCAAACTTCTGGCAACTCATGGAACGGCAAATTTCCTGAAGGAAAACAGTATAAGCGTCACGCCGATCAACAAAGTGCTTGAAGGACGCCCGCATATTGTCGACGCCATTAAAAATGATGATGTTCAAATTGTCATCAACACGACTGAGGGCGAGCAGTCATTGGCTGACAGCAAGTCCATCCGCCGCACGGCTTTGATGAATAAAATCCCTTATTACACCACGCTCGCTGGGGCTGAGGCGGCCGCTGATGCGATTTCCCAACGCCAGAAAGCACCGGTTTTCGAGGTCTGTTCCCTGCAGAACTATGCTGAAAAACAGCGGGCTGTAGAGGGCGGTTAAATCCCTCTATTGACCTGGGCATGTTTTTTTCACAACATAGAGATCTGTTAACGTAAGGGTTTCAAAGAATGGATACCTTCCCAATGACCCCCGGCAGCTATGACGCGCTGGAGGAAGAACTTAAATTGCTGAAAGGCCCGGAACGCCAGCGAATCATTGCGGCCATTTCCGAGGCCCGCGCGCATGGCGATTTGTCTGAAAATGCCGAATACCATGCCGCCAAAGAGCAACAAAGCCATAATGAAGGCCGGATCAAGGAGCTGGAGGATATGATGAACCGGGCGGAGGTCATCGACATCTCCGCTTTGGCCGGCAGCTCACGCGTCCAGTTCGGGGCAACACTCGACCTGATTGACGAAGACACCGAAAAGGAAGTCACCTACCAGATTGTCGGGGAATATGAGGCCAATGTCGAACTCGGCAAAATCTCTATCGTTTCTCCGATCGCCCGCGCCCTCATCGGAAAAGAAACCGGCGACAGTGTGGAAGTCCGTACGCCGGGCGGCAGCAAATATTACGAAATTCTCGACGTCAAATACATCTGATCATCTCCTGCGTTCCCGCCACTACCCAACCGGCACGCCCGGCTGCTTTTTGGATTGTCTGATAGTCAGAGAGGTTTTGACATTGGCAACATTCGGCGCCGGCGTCAGTTTCTGGGTCAGGAAGGTCTGGAAACTGGACAAATCCAAAGCGACAATCTTCAGAATAAAATCAATGTCACCGTTCAGCATATGACATTCTCGGACTTCCGGCCAGCTGCGCACAAGTTCCTCAAATGCCTGCAAATCAGTCTCAGCCTGACTTTCCAACCCGACCATGGCGAACACAGTCACCGTGTAGCCCAATAATGCAGCATCCACCTCGGCGTGATAACCGGTAATATACCCCGCCGCCTCCAGTGCCCGTACACGCCGCAGGCAAGGTGGCGCCGATATGCCGACCTGATCAGCCAAATCCTTATTGGTCATACGCCCCTGCTCAAGCAAGCTTGACAGTATTTTTACATCGGTTTGATCAAGTGATTTTTTACCCATTCCCTGACGCCTACACTCTTTTGAATTGTGAAATTTTCAGCCCGTTAAAAGTAACATTGTTACCGCTGCACGCAATATTTTTTCACTATTCGGAATGGTTTTTTTCACTTACACTGAGGCCTAACGTATCTGAAATCAACTGTCATGACCGATATTTCCCTTTCCTGCATCTGGACCTTGACCAACGGTATGGCGGGTTTTGAAGTCCAAACCAGTGCTGTAGCGTCGCACATAGCCGGATATTGCGGTCTTGATGACAATGCCGTCAGCCGCAAAACCGTATGTTTATCAGCCCCCTACAAATGGCTGGCGCCCTACGGGCCGGCTCAAAAGCAGGCTTCTTGCACGCCACCCTACCCCGATCTCCTAATCGCATCGGGTCGTAAATCAATTCCGCTGGCACGTCATATCAAAAAGGCCAGCGGCGGCTCATGCTATACGGTTATTTTGCAGAATCCACGTATTTCCCCGCGCCATTTTGATTTCGTCTGGGCGCCCGCACATGACCGACTGCGTGGCAAAAACGTTTTTTCAACTCTGCTTTCTCCGCATGGATTGACGCAGGAAAGCCTGTTGCAGGCGGCCTCGGATTGGGCCGGAAAAATCAAAGCGTCAGCAAAGCAGAAACGCATTGGGGTTCTGGTCGGGGGGCCGAACAAAATTTACGGTTTCAAAGATCAGGATGTACGGAATTTGGCGCAGGCCGTCAAACATCTTGCCGAAGCCGGTCATTTCATCATGCTTAGCCTCTCCCGGCGCACACCTGACGGTGTAGAAGCCCGACTGGCTGAGGCTCTTTCCGGCCACAACCATTTCCTCTGGGCACCCCGTCACGGCGGCGACAACCCCTATCGCGGTATTCTTGGCCTTGCCGATGCCATGCTGGTGACCTGCGACAGCGTCAATATGGTCGGGGAAGCCTGCACCACCGGCGTACCGGTCTATATATTGAAACTTGATGGTGGCTCGCACCGCTTTGACCGCTTTCACCGGGCAGTCTGTGAAACCGGTCATGCCGCATTTATGACGCAAGAGGCTCTTGCAGGCCTGTGTACCGGGCCTTTTCCCGACCCGATGAAAACGGGCCTCAACAGCACAGCCGAAATCGCCGGTAAAATCATAGATGACCTTCGCAAAAGCTCTCAAAACAGTTTATAAAGTCACTGAACACAGCATGAGAAGAACCTGGATATGCCTGCACAGCAGCAACAATTGAATATGGCGGCCCTGAAGGCGGCGGAGTTGAAGACTGACCCGTATGACTATCTGGTGGTTGAAAACTTCATCAACCAAGACTGTTTCGCCTCTGTTACGGCGGATTTTCCGGCTATTCACGAGGCCGGCTCGTTCCCGCCCGACACGCTGGATATCCGCGGCGCCTTCGCTGATTTGCTGGCCGAAATGGACGGGGAAGCCTTTCGACAGGCCGTTGAAGAAAAATTCAACCTGTCATTGGCAGATAACCCGACCATGTTTACGGTGCGGGGAAAATGCGCCTTGCATAACGGTAAAATCCATAATGACAGTGATACCAAAATTATCACCGTCTTGCTGTATCTGAATGATGCGACCTGGCAGGCCGATGGCGGGCGTTTGCGGATTTTGCGCGACCGGCATGACCTTGGAAATATGGTCGAGGAAATCAATCCGAATGGCGGCACCCTGTTAGTGTTCCGGCGCAGCGACCAGTCATGGCACGGCCACGAACCTTATGAAGGCATCCGCCGCGCTGTTCAGATGAACTGGGTCACCAGTGAGGCTGTCGTCGCGCATGAGCAGCGCCGGCATAAATTTTCCGCCTTTGTCAAAAGACTGAATCCCCTTAGGGCTTTAAGAGGGTAATTTCGGCAAGGCCGGACGTGGAGCAATTATTGCATGTCGCTTGAAATCAAAACTTTTTCCAATGCAGATTTGTCACAAGGCTGGCGACCCGGCAACAATGCAGGCGGCCAGAGCCTGTTCAAGGCGCTCGGCCATCCGCAAACCGCCCGGCGTGCACAGGCCATGATGGATACGCTGGCACAATCCGGTCGCATCGCCGTCTATGACCCGACCGGCATGATCAATAATTTTCATGCCTATTACGACCTGACACAAATTGATATGGCCGGATATTATGTTCAGCGCGTTGAGGATTTGGGGACTGAATTTATGGGATATGGTGCCCGCCCATTGACCGAGTTGTCCGAAAGCGGGGCCGACAAAGTTCTGGTCCTGCTGTTTGATGCAGAACGAATCCTTGCGCCTTTGTCACCCGTTTTTGACACCTTGGACTGGATCAGTCTTGATGAGGTGAGGATTGACGACAGTCTGCTGTCCAATCCGCGCGATTATCTCGACCCACTTAATTTTGCAACCAATTTTGCCCTGTTCCGTGACAAAGCGAGCAGCAATGGAGAAGACGGGTTGCACACACGCGTAGCAACCGCAAATTATTGGGGATTTCACGGTGCGACCGACCCGGCGCTGTGGCTGTGCCTGATTGCAGAGGACGGCACCATTCTAGCGGAGTGGGAGGAGTCGTTACCCGGTCCCAACGCCCCGGTCGTTCTGGACAGTCGAGATGTTCGCAGTTCTCAAAATCTGGATGATTTTTCTGGCTCCCTTTACATTCACGCCGTGCGGATAAAGGGCCATGATGTCGTCAAATATGCCTTGGATATTTTCGGTGAGGACGGCGCCGCCCTATCCTGCAATCACGACGCAAATGCGTGGCCTGCGGATTATTATGCCGGCATGCC
The DNA here is from genome assembly GCA_049889415.1 of Parvibaculales bacterium. Classification (GTDB taxonomy): domain Bacteria; phylum Pseudomonadota; class Alphaproteobacteria; order RS24; family RS24; genus JAYQKL01. The sequence continues at coordinate 520,630 of JBMHDL010000003.1, forward strand.
GGCCCCGGATGCAGACGAAACCCTGCACCTTTTTGTACAAAATTCACACCCAATGGAAATACCGGCCAATGTCATCGGCTTTGGCCGCGTCGGACATGAGGAGCGAATCAATTATGACAAGCCCATCGCACCTTTTGCTACGGCTGCCATTGATGTCGGGGCACTGTTGCCGGACACGGACTTTCCCGACCAGATTGAAATCACCGCTGGGCGTTATTTTGTACGTCCGCGATACGAAGTCCGGCGCGGCAACCGTCACCGGCGCATCGCCCATGCCAATGTTGAACGCACAGACCTCAAACCTGACCCAAACCTGCCGGAACTAGGAAAGACTATGGGTAAAGGCTACATCATGCCTTTGCCGGTGCTGCCGACTGACCGCTTTGAGACCATTATGCTGCCGACCCCGATGGCCCGTGATGAAGAAAGTCTGCCGGTCAAAGCGGTATTGGTGGATGGGGACGGAACCCAGCGCGGTGAGAAATTTCTCGGCAATATCGCCCGCTCCCACCACATCGCCCTTGATATTCAAGACTGGATGCAGGAGCAAAACCTTGAATTGTCCGCCGGTCACGGCCATGTTGAATTCCTGTATGATTTTCGGGACGGCGGAGACGGCAATGGCTGGCTGCACGCACTGGCGCGGATTGAACAAAAATCCTCAGGACATCGTGCGGAAACGATTTTTGGAGCGCATATTTTCAATACGCCAATCATTTACAAGGACGAACCGCAAAGCTATATCAACCGGCCGCCGGGGCTGACCACGCGCCTGTTCCTGCGCATCGGACACCATATCGGGCTTGAGACCATGTGCAAACTCATCTACCCGGCGTCACTGCCCTGGCACGATAAATCAAGCACCGTCATTCAACTGATTGGCGAGAGTGGGCAAACCGTAGCGGAACGGAATATTGAAATCGCCTGTGGCGGCTCGACCTTTTTCCTGTTGTCGGAGATGTTCTCCACAGCCGAACTGGAAAAAACTGGTGCCAGTGGCTATGTATTGATACGCGACACAAGCTGTCGTCTGTTTGGTTTTCACGGTCTGTTGCAAAGCGATAAGAGCTTTTGTCTTGACCATATGTTTGGGTTTTAAAAATGTCTGAAAAACACACAAAAGTCCTCATCATCGGATCCGGCCCGGCCGGATACACCGCCGCCATTTACGCTGCCCGCGCCATGCTGGAACCGGTCATGGTTCGCGGCATCCAGCCAGGCGGCCAGCTGACCATCACCACCGATGTCGAAAACTACCCCGGCTTTGCCGATGCTGTGCAAGGACCGTGGCTAATGGAACAGATGGAAGCACAGGCTGCCAATGTCGGCACCGAGCTAATTTCCGACATCATTACCAAGGCTGATTTGAGCCAGCGCCCGTTCCGCTGCACCGGCGACAGCGGCACCGTCTATACGGCCGATACGGTTGTCATCGCCACCGGTGCCCAGGCCAAATGGCTCGGGCTTGAAAGTGAAACCAAGTTTCAGGGCTTTGGTGTATCGGCCTGCGCCACATGCGACGGTTTTTTCTACCGCGACAAGGAAGTTCTGGTCGTTGGCGGCGGCAATACAGCAGTTGAAGAGGCTTTGTTCCTGACCAATTTCGCATCCAAAGTTACCCTGGTCCATCGCCGTGACGCCCTACGCTGTGAGAAGATTTTGGAAGACCGCCTGCTCAAACATGACAAAATCGAGGTGGCCTGGAACAGCACGATTGACGAGATCGTCGGTGATGAAAACCCGCTTGGCGTGACAGGGGCCGTTCTGCGCGACACTCAAACCGGGGAGACCCGCTCCATCGACGCCGACGGCATTTTCATCGCCATCGGTCACGCGCCCTCAACGGAGCTGTTCACCGCGCAGCTTGAAACCAAATCAGGCGGCTATCTGATCACAAAGCCGGACAGTACCGCCACGTCCATTCTTGGGGTATTTGCCGCCGGGGATGTGACCGACGATATTTATCGGCAAGCCGTGACGGCCGCCGGCATGGGATGCATGGCGGCACTGGAGGCGGAAAAATATCTGGCTGAACTCGAAGCCGAGGCGCAGGCCGCCGAATAAGACTGAAAGTCAGCTCAAGCTGGCTGTGAACCGGGCAATGCGCGAACAGGCTTCCTTCAAATTTTCATCGGATGTGGCATAAGAAATGCGGAAAAAAGGTGACAGGCCGAAGGCCGCACCATGCACAACCGCGACGCCTTCCGCTTCGAGAAGAGCGGTTGCAAAATCTTCATCCGTGTCAATTCGCTTGCCGTCGGGTGTGGTTTTGCCAATAGTCCCGGCACAACTCGGATAAACGTAAAACGCCCCCTCCGGTTTCAGGCATTCAATGCCATCCGCCTCATTGAGCATCTCAACGACCATGTCACGGCGGGCTTTGAACACCTCATTCCGCTCGGCGATATAGTCCTGCGGGCCGTTCAGCGCCTCAACAGAGGCCCATTGGCTGATGGATGTCGGGTTAGAGGTGGACTGCGATTGGATTTTCCGCATGGCGCCAATCAACTCAACCGGTCCGGCGCAATACCCGATGCGCCAGCCGGTCATGGCATAGGCTTTCGATACGCCATTCATGGTCAGCGTGCGGTCATACAATGAAGGTTCAATCTGCGCAGGTGTCGCAAATTGAAATCCGTCATAAGTCAGATGCTCATACATGTCATCGGTCAGAATCCAGACATGCGGGTACTTGACCAAAACATCGGTCAGTTTTTTCAACTCCTCGGCAGTGTATGCCGCGCCGGTTGGGTTGGATGGGGAATTGAAGATAAACCATTTGGTTTTGTCGGTAATGGCCGCTTCCAGCGCCTCGGGTTGAAGCTTAAACCCGTCCGCTTGCTGCGCTTCAACAATCACGGGCGTCCCGCCGGCCAGATTGACCATATCCGGATAACTCACCCAATAGGGCGCCGGGATGATGACCTCGTCACCGGGGTTCAATGTCGCCATCATCGCATCATAAATAACCGGCTTGCCGCCAGGCGCCACAAAGCATTGGGATGGTTCATAGTCCAGCCCGTTGTCGCGCTTGAATTTGTCGCAAATGGCTTGCTTCAGCTCAGGAATTCCATCAACAGCGGTGTATTTAGTTTCACCGCGGGAAATCGCATCAATACCAGCCTGTTTGATGTTTTCGGGCGTGTCAAAGTCAGGCTCACCGGCGCCGAGGCCAATCACGTCACGCCCGGCGGCCCGCAACTCCCGTGCCTTATCGGACACGGCAACAGTGGCGGATGGTTTAACCCTGGACAGTGTATCTGATAAAAAAGCCATAACGGACTCCCGACTGGATGACGTGCTGTTGGAAAATACTGCCAACAGGATGCAGTTTCAAGCAGAATAGAGGCAAGCGGTCATAATGGTTCGGTAAACGGACAGGAGACGTGTAAAACCCGTGAAAAATTGAAAACGCCTTAGCAAATCCGATGACACCGACTATATTCTTCCCATGACCGACACTGAAGAAAGCTTGACCGGAAGAAAACCGCTTGCGCCCATTGCCGAACCCGGCATGGAAGAAGGCATGGTGACGGAGTTCGTTCCGCATCGTCCGGTCCGGCCGGAAAAAAGTGAAGGCGGCGTCAAATTTCAGCTGTCCTCGGAATTCGCCCCCGCCGGCGACCAGCCCGCCGCGATTGCCGAACTGCATGACGGCATCAGCAACAAGGAACGTGATCAGGTGCTGCTGGGCGTCACCGGCTCCGGCAAAACCTTCACCATGGCCAACATCATTCAAAACACCCAGCGACCGGCCTTGATATTGGCCCCCAACAAGACCCTTGCGGCCCAACTTTATGGGGAATTCAAGGCATTTTTCCCCGAAAATGCAGTTGAATATTTCGTGTCCTATTACGACTATTATCAGCCGGAAGCCTATGTACCGCGCACCGACACCTATATTGAAAAGGAAAGCAGCATCAATGAGCAGATTGACCGTCTGCGTCACTCTGCAACCCGTTCGCTGCTGGAACGGGATGATGTGATCATTGTTTCCTCAGTGTCCTGCATATACGGCATCGGGTCAGTTGAAACCTACACCGAAATGACATTTGACATTATCTCGGGAGAAACCCTACCCCGCGAACAACTTTTGGCGGATCTTGTGGCCCTGCAATATACCCGCAATGACCTTGCCTTTGCCCGCGGTGACTTCAGGGTCCGTGGCGACGTGATAGAAGTGTTCCCGGCCCACTATGAAGACCGGGCCTGGCGTATTGAGCTGTTCGGAGATGAGGTTGACGCAATCACCGAGTTTGACCCGCTGACCGGCCAGAAAACCGCCAATCTCGATACAATCCGGATTTATGCCAACAGCCATTATGTGACCCCGCGCCCAACCCTTCAGCAGGCTGTCGAAGAAATCAAAAAGGAGCTGAAAATCCGGCTAGCGGAATTTGATGCTGCCGGGCGACTGCTGGAGGCGCAACGGCTGGAACAGCGCACCATGTTCGACATTGAAATGCTGACCGCCACCGGAAGCTGCCAGGGGATTGAGAATTACTCCCGCTACCTGACGGCGCGGCGGCCGGGTGAACCGCCCCCGACCCTGTTTGAATACCTGCCCGACAATTGCCTGTTGTTCACCGATGAAAGCCATGTGACCGTGCCGCAAATTGGCGGCATGTTCCGCGGCGACTTCAAGCGTAAATCAACCCTTGCGGAGCATGGCTTCCGCCTGCCCAGCTGTGCCGATAATCGACCGCTCCGGTTTGAGGAATGGGATGCCATGCGCCCTCAGACCATTCACGTATCAGCCACACCGGGACCTTGGGAAATGGAACGCACGGGTGGGGTGTTCACGGAGCAGGTCATCCGCCCCACCGGTCTGATTGACCCGGTCTGTGAGGTGCGTCCGGCATCCTCCCAGGTTGATGATTTAATCGCCGAATGTCATGACATCGCCAAACAAGGCAATCGGGTGCTGGTTACGACCCTGACCAAGAAAATGGCCGAAGACCTGACCGAATACATGCATGAGCAGGGATTGAGGGTGCGCTATATGCATTCGGACATTGACACGCTGGAGCGAATTGAAATCGTCCGTGATCTGCGCCTTGGTGCCTATGACATTCTGGTCGGCATCAATCTGCTGCGCGAGGGGCTGGACATACCCGAATGTGCACTGGTCGCGATTTTGGACGCCGACAAGGAAGGGTTTCTGCGCTCTGAAACCTCCTTGATCCAGACCATCGGACGGGCGGCGCGTAATGTTGACGGCCGGGTTCTGCTCTATGCCGACAAAATGACCGGCTCGCTGGAACGGGCGCTGTCGGAAACCCAAAGACGGCGGGAAAAGCAGCAAGCCCACAACCTTGAAAACAACATTACGCCTGAGACCGTACGCAAGAATATCGGGGACATTTTGGAGGATATCAGCGACGGAGATGCCGCCGCCCCTGGCCCCTACAAAGTGCAGGGCGGCATGGCCGAAGGGGCTGTGCCTGCCCTCCACGGCAGCAATATGCGTACCCATATTGAGGCTCTTGAAAAGCAAATGCATGAAGCTGCGGAAAATCTGGAATTTGAAACCGCGGCACGTCTGCGCGATGAAATCAAGCGCCTTCAGGATACCGAACTGATCATTGCCGACGACCCGTTGGCGCGGCAAAGCGACGTGGAGAGCAGATTGGCTGAAACCAGTGGCAAAGCCACTCCAAAGAAAAAAAAGCATAAAAGAAAAATCCGCAGAGGCGTTTAATTCCGCAAAAAAAAGGGTAAGCTGTTTCCAACTGCTAGGGAGGCACTTATGAAACCATTTCCACCTGTTCTGCTGGCAATTGGCATGCTTTTGGTTTACCTGCTGGGTCAAGCGGCGCAATCTGGCAATCTCGGCCCACTTTTTGACAATCCAAGACTTCACATATCCGGTTGGGTCTTGCTGGTTTTAGGTGTGGCGGGCGTCATCAGCCTGATTTTCAAATTCCGCAAGAATGAAACTACGGTTTTGCCTGACGGGACACCCACCAACCTCATGACCGACGGCATCTATGCCTATAGCCGTAATCCGATTTATGTCCTGATGGGCATCGCGCTATTCGGGGTTGTATTGATCAACGGCGCTTGGATCGGTCTGACCGTCTTGCCGGTCTTTCTGGCACTCGTCAATGTGCTGTGGATCCGGTTTGAGGAAGCGCAATTGGAAGCTCAGTTCGGCCAGGTTTATCTCGACTATAAAACCAGCGTCCGCAAGTGGCTCTGAACGCTCTGCGACAAACTGCAACTGGAAAGGCAATCCGACACGCTTAGATTAGGATCAGGAGTTGCTCATGCAGGTAATCTGGTTCAAAAGGGATTTGCGCGCTGTTGACCATGCAGCTTTGCACGGTGCCGTCAATCATGCGCGGGCGCACAAACATCCTCTGCTCGCCCTGTATATTCTGGAACCGGAACTGTGGCGCCAGCCGGATATGTCGGGGCGGCATTACGCGTTTTTGACCGAATGTCTGCATGACCTTTACCGGGAGCTGAAAGCCCGCGGCATAACACTCTGCGTCAAAACCGGTGCGGCCGTGAGCGTACTGGACGACCTTAACGCCACCCATAAAATCCACGGTTTGTGGTCTCATCAGGAGACCTGGAACGGCTGGACCTACCAACGTGACCGGGCAGTCAAAAAATGGTGCCAGCTGCATAATATTGACTGGCAGGAACCCCAACAATTCGGTGTTGTCCGCCGCCTGGCCAGCCGAGACCTCTGGGCCCGGGAGTGGCATCGGACAATGCTCACGCCGGCACCCTCCGATCTTGAAGGCCCTCCCCCCATCCATCCACAGGGTATGTTGACGGCGAGCGACAGGCTGCCGGAACCATCAGAGCTAAAATTGACCCCCGATCCCTGTCCAGAGCGCCCTCACGGAGGGCGTCAGGCTGGCCTGAAAATTCTGGACAGCTTCCTGCAGGACAGGGGACAACATTACCGCCGACAGATGTCTTCCCCTCTGACCGCTTTTGACGCCTGCTCACGCCTCTCACCCTATCTGGCGTTCGGCGCTGTCAGCATCCGCGAAGCGTTCCGGACATCCCTTGAGCGGCGCCAGGCTCTCGACGAAATGCCGACCAAAGACAGACCGAAAGGCTGGATTGGTTCGCTCAAGGCATTTGAAAGCCGTTTGCGCTGGCATTGCCATTTCATCCAAAAGCTGGAAGACGAACCACGGCTGGAATTTGAGAATTTACATTCCGCCTATGACACTTTACGCACTGAAGCTCTCGACAGGAAAAAGTTTGACGCCTGGGCACAAGGTTGCACCGGCTTTCCAATGATTGACGCCTGTATGCGCGCCCTCATCCAAACCGGCTGGCTGAACTTCCGTATGCGGGCCATGCTGATGAGCTTCGCCAGTTACCATTTGTGGTTGCATTGGCGAGACCCGGCGCTACATCTTGCGCGCCTGTTTGTTGATTATGAACCGGGCATTCATTACAGCCAGTGCCAGATGCAGTCCGGCACGACGGGCATCAACGCGATGCGCATCTATAACCCTGAGAAACAGAGCCGGGAGCAAGACCCCGATGGGGCGTTTCTGCGCAAATGGGTACCGGAAATCGCCGGCTTGCCGGATCATTTAATCCATACACCTTGGGTCAATCTGGCGCGTACCGACAATTATCCAGCCCCGATTGTTGATGAAAAAAAAGCCCGCAAAGCAGCTGCACAAGCACTTTACGGCCTCAGGCGCACGGCCGGTCACCGCAGCGAGTCCGGTCAGATTGTGGTCAAACACGGCAGCAGGCGGCGTCCCTCAAGCCCGCGCCGCAGCGGCAGGCGGAACATGCCGGAACAGCAGGAGCTGGACCTCTAACCGCGCAGGCCATTATAGGAAAACGCGGCTTTTTTCGCCTTGTTCCAGTACCGGAAAAAACGCCGCAAATCGCTGATTTCCTCACCGTTGATAAAAGCCTCATCGCGGACGACCGTGATATCACACGCCGTAGCCATGGCGTCATGACGCTGTTTCAATGCGGGATTGACAGAATAAGGAACCAAAACCCTGTCAGGTGTATATTGCGCCAGAAGGCGCGGAAACAAATCATCAAAGGTTCCGGCGTAAATATCCGCATCCATGGCGCACAACGTCTCATAAATGAAGACTTGCCGTTTGAGACCGCAGTGATTGGCGGTAAAATAGTCTGGATCCCAGATGAAAACGCATGGCGTCTGCGCAACCGTACCGGAAAAAACCGGATGCGTGCGGCGCAGGGCATCTTCATGCAAAATAATCAAATCGTTCATGACGCCTCCATAAATGGAAACAGTTTTTCCGCCAAAGCGTCATATGAAGCCGCCAACGGCAAGTTATGCTTGGGCTCCGTATTGATGTCGTCACCGCTGAATTTAGCAACATTTTCAAGATTGAAAAAATAGGGTTTATTGCTGAACGTGCTGGCGACCCATTGCCAGGACAGATTGTTGCTAGCCGGATCCGCATCCACAAGATGGGTCAAAAACCATTCTGCCCCGGCCTGCCACTTGATGCGACGCCAGTGCACAATATAAGCCGCCAGATACATGCGGGCATGATTGTGCAAATAGCCGGTCTCCAGCAAGGTTTGAATGAACTGGTCAAGGCAGGCCACACCCGTACGGGCTTCAGCTATGTCCTGTGGCAGCTCATCAGCATAATCCTCGGGGTGGAAGCCGGTTTTGTAAGGCTCAATATCATTCCACAGGCAACCCGCATCGGCATCATAAATACGCTGCCAGAAATCCCGCCAGCCCAATTCCTGAATGAATTTTTCAATCTGCTTGGCGGGCGCACCACTGTCCAGGGCAAGGTTGCGCACCTCATTCAGGGTAACAAGGCCATGGCGAATATAGGGAGACAGCCGGGTGACCCTGCCGTCAAGATGGTTACGGGTCTGGCCATAGGCTACGGCATCTACTTCAGACAGGCGGTTTTGGGCTGCAGTTCGTCCGCCCTGCACCAGCAGCTCGGGCAGCAAGCGCGAATCGTCATGCTCCGCAAGTGCCGCCACATGCTCAATCAAATCTCTGCGAGAGGAAAAATTTGTGGGCTGGGGTGTCAGTTTCATGTCGGCCTCCTGCACACGAGATAGGCCGAAAACAGGAGGAGGCAATCCGTTCAGACGACTGAACCGTCAATTTGCGGAATTGCCTGAACGCCCGACACACCTGTCAGGAACATGGCCAGCCGCATCTGTGTCCGCCACTGTTCAATGAGCGCATCAAAACCCGTCACTGCATCATTTTCCGATTTGTCCATGACCGCATGCAGGAACGGGCTGGCTGCGGCGGTCATGTCAGCACCGAGCCACAGGGCGCGCACAATATCCAGACCATGGCGGATACCTCCGGAAGCGATCAGGGTCATCCCTTTGAGACGCCCCCGTGAGGCATGGGCCTGTTGAATGGCTTCCAATGTCGGGATTCCCCATTCCAAGAACGGATCATAGGTTCCGGCCATATCTCCCGGGAGCCGCTTTTGTTCAATCCGCGTCCAGTTGGTGCCGCCGTGACCAGCCACATCCACATATTTGACGCCAACGCCATGAAGCTGCTCAATGACCCGACGTGATAAACCTGCACCGACCTCCTTGACCATGACCGGACAGGGCAGAACCTCAACCGCTTCGGCGATGGCCGACAAGACCCCGCGCCAGTCACTACCACCCTCAGGCTGCACCGCCTCCTGCAAAGGATTGAGATGCACCGCCAGCGCATCGGCCTGCAGGCTGTCAACAGCCCGGCGCGCCAAGTCAATGCCATCAATATCGGCCAGCTGCAAGCCGCCAAGATTAGAGATCAGGAGAGCATCTCCGGCATGCTCACGCAAATCCGAAACCGCCCCTTTTTCCAGCGCAGCCCGCTGAGACCCGACAGCCAATGGAATTTGGTGTTTTGCAGCCAATTGAGCCAACAACCGGTTGACCGCGTCCCCCTTCTCACTGCCGCCGGTCATGGCTCCGATCATCAAGGGCAGGCTAATGTCACGCCCCATGAAAACGGTTTTGGTGCTGACCTGCGCCAAAGCCTGCTCAGGCAAGGCATTATGGATCAAACGCACCCGGTCCAGACCGGTCGGTGTGACGGACTGGCTGTCCGCTTCCAGAGCAAGCCGCAAATGCCCGTCTTTTCTGTTTTGAATTTCCGAAAAACCGTTCATGACACCTTATTCCGTTTCGGCTGCAGGAGCGGTAACCCGTCCACCAGCACCATGTGGGGGACGGTCAGAGCCGCCAGCCCGATAAATACACTCCTGACCAGATTATTGGTATAATCCAAATCCGGCAGCATCTGCGCCGCCACCAAAATCGCCGTGATGACGAAAGCACTCAAAGTGATGATTTGGATGATGTCGCCAACAGATTTGTCGACTCCACCGAAATCCCGGAACAGCCGCCTGAAATGACGCGGCGAATGCACCAGACAGAAATAGACTGCAAATCCCCACAATGGCGGCAACAGGTAAAAACACATCGCCAATCCCGCAATTTCCAACAGGGGCAGCGCATAGGCAACACGCCTCACAGGATAAACAATCAGGTAAAACAGGCCCGCCCCAGCCCACAAAAACCCCAGAGCGGTCAAAAAGTGCTCAACCCAATATACATTTGAACCGCCCAGAACACTAAAGACATAGGAAACGGTTTCGACATGAAAAGCCGGTATCAAAAAAATAACGGCACCACCATGCAGCAATGCCCGCAACAACGGATTAGGGTAACCGGGATATGCACGCGCATCACCAAGCCCAAAATGCGTCACTGACAAAGCCAGAAATACGCCCAGCCCGAGGCTTGGAAAACTCAGCCAGGCATAAATAACCGCTGCGGCCGTGGCCAAATAAACCCCATAGAAAAACATTCTGTCCTGCGGTGACGCGACCAGTTTAGCCCGCGCCGCAAACACCCCATCCGCAGCACCATGCGGCACCCCCAAAAATATGATCGCCAGCAAAGGATAGAATGCCGCCTCCATGATCATCCCAGCGCCTTTTGCAAAAAGGGCAGTTTAGGAACGGCGCCGATCAGCTTCAATCTGGTCCTCCAGGGGGCATGTCCGCGCATAAATCCTGCAAACTGATCCCCCTCAAGTTTTTTACCCATTGCATAGAAAATGCCCGGTGCGGCTTTTGGGCAGTCATTCAACACCCGCAAAAATACATCATCCATCCAGCGTTCCGTCATATCGGCAGCCGCAGGGACAACCGGTTGAGACAGGCGACCGCGCATGGATGCAACCAGCCGGTCAATCTGGCCGAGTGTCTGGGCAAAAGCATATCCGCTTGACGCCCGCAAAGCGCCGCCGCCCATACCCACCCCAATTGCCGTATTCCGCCAGTTGGCTGTCAATTTCGACATTGGGATAATACCCCGCTCTGTTGAGCGGACTTTATAGTCAGCGTCAAACCGCTTGGCGAGATAGTCACTGAGCTGACCTTCATACCAGTTTTCCACCAATGGCCGGTTGGACAACACGGTTGACTCAACCAGAGCTTCAGTCGGGGAAAACGGCAAAAGATACATAAAATGTATCCCCTGATCCTGCGAGACGCGAAAATCCATCAAGCGGATGCTCGTGGCGTCAAAACACGGCTCCTCAAAAGAAACCTGCCAGCCAAGGAAATGCTGCAATAAGGGCTGTTCAAAAAGCGGTGTTGAAGGTTTACCCGGTGTTGTATTGAAAACCGCATCAAAGGTCAGATTCAGGCCATTGCTGAGAAACAGCTTTCTTTGCTCCTCCTCCGCAACAACCTCCAGAACCTTTGTCACCTGGAACATGACATTCTGGCGCAACTTCAAATCACGTAACAGAGCTGTCTCATAATCCTTGGACCGCAAAGCCCGATAGACATATTTTCGACCCTGCAGAACAGCCGTTCCGCTTTTGTGATTGATCTCCCATTTGGACCAGCTTCCGCCGGACAACTTTCGGGCCATATCCAGATACGTTTCACCCTTGTCCCAAAACCCCCAAATATGGTTCTGGCGATCAAAAGCCGGGTCAAACAGCGTGACGGTGCAATCCTGATCTTCACTCAGGCGATGAGCCAGTGTGAGTCCCCCGGCCCCGGCGCCGATAATGGCATAATTGAAAGTCTTCTTATGCGCGTGTTTGTGAAGCATACGGCAAACCCTCAAGATCGGCATGAAGAGATGAGTTGTGACTTATGGTTCCGGCAAACCGGTTTTTAAAGTAACCTAGGCTGTCAATGCTGCGCAGCACTTTTTCCGTCGGGCTAACGACAACTCTCCCGTCCCAGAACCTGAAGCCGTTACGACGGATTTTTTCGCCTATTTCCCGATAGGCTTGCCCCGCTACGCCAATGGCGAGCTGCGCCCGGGGCGAGAGACAGCCCAGCCCCTGAAACCCGGACTCATAATAAAGGTCGGCCATGTCCAGAACCTCCTCAACGGCGGTTTGAACCAGAAGCCGGTCATCCGTTTCACCTGCATTGCCCGCCATGCGGATCTGGATGGGACGCATATCCATGCACCAGCGGGCCGGCAGATACCGACGGTCCATTTCAGCGTCAGTCAGAACATCACGGGCTATATTGGTCAACTGCATGGCAATGCCGAGGTCAATCGCGAAGGGCTTGGCATCCGGATCTTCGCAGTCCAGAACATCACACATCATCAATCCCACCGTGCCGGCCACCTTATAGGCATAGCGCAGCAGATCGCGGCGGCTGTCCAGCAGAACAATCGACTGGTCCTCAATCAAACCGTCCAGCAGGGCATCCAGAACAGCAAAATCAATGCCCATGGTTTCGGCAAAACCGATGAATTCACTCACAATGGGGTCCGTTACCGGCATTTTCTGCGCCAGCATATTGCGGATATGGGTCAATGCCTCAGCCCCGCCGCCGACATCCCCGTCAGCTATGTCGTCAAGATAGCGGCAAAAAGCGTATAAGCGCGCAGCCCGCGTCCCGTGATTTTGTCCGAGAAATCTGCGTGCCCAGTTGAAGGTCTTGCCGTGTTTGGCCAATATGGCCGTGGCGGAGCCTTGCGCCCAAAACTGCTCAGTGGACATCTGCTGCGCCCGCACCATACTCACCCCTGCACCTGTAAAGCCGGAAAACCTTCCCGCTTGAGCAGATTTTCAAGAACTTTTGCAGAGGTCAAAACGCCAGGCATCCCGGCTCCGGGATGGGTGCCGGCACCGACGAAAAACAGATTTGTGACATGGGGATCACGGTTTTTATACCGGAACCATGCCGACTGACGGAACAGCGGCGAAATTGAAAACCCGGCTCCGTGTTTCGATCGGTACTGATTTCGGAAATCGGTCGGATCCATCCAGAAATCCGAGCAGATGGTACTTTCCAAGTCAGGAAGAATTGTCTTGGACAGGGCGGCGACAATCCTGTCCCGCAGATTTTCACCTTCCGTTTCCCAATCAATCTTGCCCTGTAAATTTGGCACAGGGCACAAAACATAAAAACTGTCACAGCCTTCCGGGGCGAAACTTGGATCCGTGGCGGTCGGGCGGTGCAGGTAAAGGGAGAAATCTTCGGTGAGAATTTTACGGTCAAAAATATCTTGGAGATGTTCCTGATATCTTTCCCCAAGCCAGATGGTATGATGGGCAACATCCGGATACTGCCGCTTGGTGCCAAAATACAGAACATACAGCCCCATGGAATACTGCGTCAGAGAGTCAGGCATGGGGCGTCCCGGCATCGCCAATCTGCTGCGGCCAGGCAACATTTCTTCATAGACGGTCGGCGGATCTGCATTGCATACCACCATGTCAGCCGCGAACTCCCTCCCATCTGTCAATCGGACGCCATGGGTACGACGACCCGTGACATGGATTTCCTCCACATCCGCGCCTTTTTCAACCGATATACCCTGGCGGACCATAAGCTCCTCTAGCGCAGTGACCAGCGCACCGGTGCCGCCCATGCAAAAAAACACGCCCCATTTGCGCTCAAGATAATGGATGAGGGCATAAATGCTTGTCGTGTCATAAGGGTTACCGCCGACGAGCAGGGGCTGGATGGTCAAGGCACGGTGCAGCATCTCATCCTTGATGTGGCGTCCAACAAATTGCGCAACGGAACGGTCGCTGCGCAGGCGCAGCAAAGCGGGTGCCTGCTTCATCATGGATGAAAAGCTCTGAAACGGCTCATCTGCCAGCTCTTCAAACCCGATATCGAATATCGCCTTTGAATCGGCCAGTAGATCATCATATCGCTCTGCATCCCCAGGGTTGAATTCGGCCATGGCCCGTTTGAAGGCGGCCATGTCCTCGCCATAATCAAATTCCCGGCCATCCGGAAAATAAAACCTGTACCATGGGTCAACGGAAACAAATTCTGCGTGGTCTTCGAGTTTTTCACCGAACAACGCGAACAGCTCCTCAAACAGGAACGGTGCCGTAATGACCGTGGGGCCGGCATCATGACGAAAGCCGTCACGTTCAAAAACCTGCGCCCGTCCGCCAAGACAGTCCAGCCGCTCAAGCAGGGTTACCTCGCAGCCCATGGCGCGCAACCTCAAGGCAGAAGCAATGCCGCCAAAACCTGAGCCGATGACGATGGCCTGACGACCCCTGCCTGACAGCGCTTCGGATCCGGTGAAATTATCCCCGTCCATATGCTTCATGAAAGAACCCTGACAGTACGTTGTGCGTCAGCGACCTGCGCGGTGGCCTGCATGCAGGAGTCAGCAAGAAAAAACATCAAGGGCGACAGGACTGAAACAAGCTCGGGGGAAATATCATTCAAAGCCGTGTCGACATAATCCAGACATTTTTCAATTTCACAGGCGGCGGCATTCAAGGCGTTTGAGGCATTGATTTCCTGCAGCCACAGATCAAGATTGTGGACATGGCCGGAGGCCAGCCAATTGTCAAAAGCCTCAAGATTTCCATTTTTGAGGGTTTCACGAAACTGGACAATAACGGCATTGGGCGCACGCCGTTTCAAATCACCGACTGCGTGCTGAGCCCCGTCAGTGCCCAAAATGTTTCGTATGTCATCAGAAATCTGATAGGCCAGACCCAGGCTGGACAGCACCTCGGATATTGCGTCCGTATTGGTATCGCCGCCGGCCATCAGGATGGCCCCTTCAACGGGCGCAATAATGAGCGGTGAGGTCTTGCCGTAAACGACCCTTTTATAACCGTCCCAATCGGGGTATTTCGTAGCAACAAATTCAAGCGCCTGACCCGAGGATAAAACGCTCATATGTTGCGCCAGACTGGTCACCAATTTCATTGACTGCATATGGTTGCTTTGCGCCGCCTCTGCAGCCAACTCGAAACTTTTGGCGACCAGCCAGTCGCCGAAGCAGATTGCCTGCTGGTCACCGAACAGCTTCCAGACAGTCATCCGATTGCGACGGATCTCGTCACCGTCACACAAATCATCATGTACCAAAGATGCATTATGCAGCATTTCGACCGACATGGCCCATCGCAGGGCAGCGATATCATCAACCTTCAGCGCTTCGGCACACGCCATGGCGGTCATGCCGCGCAAAAGTTTACCTGGATCTGAAAAATGATGTGCTGCAACATCATGCAGCGGATGTGATGTGTCGGGAAGCAGGGCTTCCAAATACTCTTTCAAACGCGTTTGATGTTGCCCGAAAGTGTCCGGCAACACCACCTTGTTCTTGAGTTGACCACGCGAACGCAAACTCAACATTACTGCCTCCCAAAATACTCTTTTTATTGTTAATTAAAAAACTAGGGTAAAATCAGAGGAAATCAAAGAATTCAGACAAAAAAATCAAAAATAAAGGCCCGGCAAGAAGGCACTTTGGAACGCGCCTTCTGCCGGGACTTAGGACGGGCTAAACCCGTTCCAGAATCAGCGCCGGAGCCATGCCGCCGCCCGTGCACATGGTCACAAGACCGGTGGAGACGTCACGACGTTCCATTTCATCCAGTAAAGTGCCGACAAGAACTGAGCCGGTGGCGCCGATGGGATGACCTAATGCAATGGCACCGCCATTGACATTGACACAATCAGGATTCAGATCCAGGTCACGGATGAATTTCATAGCGACAACAGCGAACGCCTCATTGATTTCGAACAAGTCAATATCATCAAGGGTCATGCCGGCCTTTTCCAGAACCTTACGCGCTGCAGGAACCGGAGCATTGAGCATCAATTCAGGTTCACAGGCAGCATTGGCCATCGCAACAATGCGGGCACGCGGCTTCAGCCCATGCGCCTGCGCATAATCTTCAGAAGCCAGCAGCACAGATGCTGCACCGTCAACCACACCAGAAGAATTACCGGCATGGTGAATGTGCTCGACTTTGACGTCCGGATAGCACTTTTCAACCATTTCCCGACAGGACATTTTATTGTCCTCCGGCCCCATCGGATAATCATACATGCCGACAAAGGACGGGCTCAGTTCCGCCAGAGCTTCCACCGTAGTGCCCGGGCGGACGAAATCCTCATGATCTAGAACCAGTGAGCCGTCGCGGTCATGAACCGGCACGAGACTTTTGTCGAAATGACCATTTTCAATCGCATGAGCGGCCCGTTTCTGGCTTTCCGCACCAAAAGCGTCAGCCGCCTCACGGGTGATACCCTCCATGGAGGCGATCACATCCGCACACACACCCTGATGCGGCTGCGGGTGAATATCGCGCAAATGCATATTGTTTGAGTCAACAAGGTTCGGGGCGTCGGTGAAAGTCGGTGCTAGAGACATCATTTCAACCCCGCCCCCGACAGTCAAATCCTGCATGCCGGACATGATCCCCATGGCAGCCAAGTTGACCGATGTCAGCCCGGAGCCACAAAAACGGTCAATAGAGATCCCCGTCGCGTCATTGTCCCAACCTGCATCAAGTGCGCCCATGCGCCCGATGCAATAACCCTGCGTGCTACGCTGACTGCCGCACCCAGCAATCACGTCATCAACATCAGCCGTATCAAATCCATTGCGGTCGGACAGGGCCTTCAATGTTGTACTCAAAAGCAAATGCGGATGCAGCTCAGCAAGCTTGCCTTTACCAACCTTACCGGCACTTCTAGGTGTCCGCGCTGTATCAATTATGAATGCATCTCTCATGTCTTCCCCTTTCAAAGATTGCTGATATTTTCATTATCAAACTCTGTGACCAATGACCAGTGCAAAGGCCTGCTTATCAGATGGCCACCCCGCCCAGACGAGCAAAGTACCGATCCTGAAAAGTCTCGACCAAGCGCAAATAACAGGTGAACATTTAATGGACTTGAATTAGTCTGAGGCGGATTGATGGAGGACACATGTCGAAATTCGAATTTGATACGCGCCGTCTGGCGGATTATCTGAATGACAAGATTGAGGGCTTTGACGGACCGGTGACAGCTGAAAAATTTGCCGGCGGACAGTCCAATCCGACTTTTTCAATCTCAACCAAAAACGGAGAATATGTTCTTCGCCGCAAACCTCCCGGCACACTTTTGAAATCGGCCCATGCGGTTGACCGGGAGTTCCGCGTCATGAGCGCCCTGCAAAACACCGATGTGCCCGTGCCAAAAACCTATGTTCTTTGCGAGGATGATGACATCATCGGGAGCAGTTTTTTCATCATGGAAAAACTCGACGGCCGCATCATCTGGGATGCCCGGTTGCCCGACATGACCAATCAGGACCGCACAGAGATTTATGAAGAAATGAACAGGGTTCTCGCGGCCATCCATAATGTGGATCTTGCAGCCCATGGACTGTCGGATTACGGCAAACCAGGCCATTTCTTTGAGCGCCAGGTGGGACGTTGGTCCAAGCAATACCGCGCGTCTGAAACCGATACTATTGAGGACATGAATCATTTGATGGACTGGCTGGTGGATAATATGCCCGACGATGACGGCATCACACGCCTTGTGCACGGCGATTACCGGCTAGATAACATGATGCTGCACCCGACAGAAAACCGGGTCATCGGCGTTCTGGATTGGGAGTTGTCAACGCTCGGTAACCCGCTTGCGGATTTGGCTTATCAATGCATGCAGTGGCAAATGGACAAGGACGGCGTTGTGCCCGGGCTGGCAGGTATTGACCGTGCCGCCATCGGCATCCCTTCAGATGAGGCATATATCGCCAGTTACTGCGAAAAACGTGGCATAGACGGCATTCCCAACTGGAATTTCTACATGGCATTTTGTTTCTTCCGCATGGCGGCCATTGTGCAGGGCATCAAAAAACGCCTGATTGACGGCAATGCATCCAGCGAAAAAGCCGCAATCATGGCGGAAACCGTCCGGCCTCTGGCAAAAATGGGCTGTTCCTACACCTAGACAAAAAACCGGTTTTTGTGGTTTGCTTGGATTGCAACGATACCGGCAGGGCTGACCATGAAATTTATCACTATTTTACTGTCCTTGGGCTTGCTCGCCGCCTGCGCCCCGACATCGCAGGTGGCGCGGGGAACATATGAGCAAACGACAGGCGAAGCGCTGATACAACAGCGTCTCGCCTTGCGGGCTAATGCCGACCGGCAGGCCCGCTTGGACCGTCTGGCACGTCCGCTTTTGCGCGCAAATGTTGATATGTGTGGCAAGCGGGTGGCCCCCAAAATAGATTTGAGACTTGTCTCCTCGCAGCTCTATCAGGGCAGCTTTAAAAAAGCAGCTGAGCTTGAATTCGGCATCGATGAAAAGCCCAGGCTGCTGGTTGCCGAGGGTGGACAAGCCGCCAAGGCCGGTCTGCAAAACGGAGATATACTGCTTGGCGTGAACGACACCCAGGCCAAAGCGGTTTTGACAAAACGCGAGTTGAAGCGCCTTTACACGCTCATTGACAAGGCTTTGGTGTCAGACGGTGCGGCGTCCCGATCCGTCAGCCTGAGCGTGCTCACAAAATCCGGCGAAAACCGCAAAATAACCGTCACGGCTGAAACAAGATGCGATTTTCCGGTGCTCGTGCAGCAAAATGACAGCCTGAACGCCTTTGCCGATGGGAGCAATATTATCCTGACCACCGGCATGATGCGCTTTGTCCGCGAGGACAAGGAACTGCAGTTCATACTGGCTCATGAACTGGCCCACAACACTGAGGGGCATCTGGACAAAAAACGCGGCAATTATCTGATCGGTAGCATTTTTGACGTGCTCGCCGCGGCCTATGGGGTCAATACGCAGGGCACATTTGGGAATGCCGGTGCCGGCGCCTTCAGTCAGGATTTCGAACGCGAAGCCGATTATGTCGGCATGTACTTTCTGGAACGCGCCGGCATTGATGGAAGAAATGTTGCGAATTTCTGGCGAAAAATGGTTGCCGAAAACGCCGGCTCCATTCAGGCCAATTACAACTCAAGCCACCCCTCCTCGGCAGAGCGATACGGCAACATCGAACAGGCTTATCTGGAAGTCGTGCAAAAAAGGCAAAACAACGAACCGCTGCTGCCCAACCGTCAATAAGGGGGTTTCGTGCAAATGGTCGGAGTGAGAGGATTTGAACCTCCGACCCCCTCGTCCCGAACGAGGTGCGCTACCAGGCTGCGCTACACTCCGACATGGCTTCATATAATTCAAAAGCTCGGACATATGCAACCATTAGACGGAAAAGATATGCTTTTTTGCGGAAAATGGTGCTGGTGAGAGGACTTGAACCTCCGACCTACGCATTACGAATGCGTTGCTCTACCAACTGAGCTACACCAGCGCCCGGGCAAGATTTACCAGAAAACGCACAATAGGGGAAAGCGAAAAACCTGTTCATTTGCCTTGATTTTGATTAAAGTGAGTTGTTTTTGGGGGATGAAAGTTGTTTTTGCGTTCAACAGTTGCCAGTCTGCTTGTGTTTGTCTTCATGCCGACAATCGCCATGGCCGGTGGTACGGAAGGGCTACGGATTTCCGCCCCAGATATCGATACCCGCGTCACCTCCCTGAACAGCCGCATTCAAAGCATTAACAGCCTCTATCTGCGGGGCCAGAGGGATACTGCTTTGCTGCTCGCTGAAGAGCTTTATGCTCAATATCCTGACTATGTCTCCGTGCAGACAACCTATTTGCGGCTGCTGACGGCATTGGGCCGTCGCGATGAGGCGGAGAAAATCCGTCGTAAGCTTGCAGACAGGGGCGTTCCGGTGAAGTCACCGCAACCACCGCAGAAAAACTGGTCAGCCTCGGCACAGTTCAAATACGGCAATACCATCAATGCGCGGTCCAATTCGGTGCATGACACCATCAATTACAGTTGGGTCAATCTCGGCCCTGATGTGGCGAATATTGTCAGTCTGTTTAACATTCCGGCCAATGATGCGCCGCCTAACGCCATTGACCCTTCACAGGATGAGGACCGCAATGAGCTGTTTCAGGACATCATCCTTTCGGGTAATTACAACTTTGCCGTTCCGCTGGACAATACCGGCCTGACCGTCGGCGGCAGCCTGTATATGCGCAATTACGACTCCCTTGATGATGATAATGATGGCTCCGGAGACAATGATGTCCGCGCCACCAGCGTGAATACGCTCCTGACCCATATGCGCGGTGAGCGTCTGTATCAGATTAAGGCGGACATATCTCATCTGGAATTGCGCGAAGACTCGTTCAGCACAAGTTATTCCCTCAGCCTCAAGACCGACGCGAAAACCGGCAAATGGCTGTCCCTGTTCGAGCCGGTGAAACCGGAGAAGCTGTCAATGACACTGCAAACCAAGCAAAATCACAATCTTGCTCACAGCAGCATCGTCAACAATACTTCCCGGTCGGGTAACAGTTACAGGGGTGAGGTGGCCGGGCAATATACCTTCAAGGCTCCAGTTGAACTCAAAGCCTATGCCGAGAAGTTCCACCAAAAGGATCCCTCAGGCAATTTCAACGAGCTTGGTCTGTCCGCCAATTTGGCCGTACCGGTAAATCCGTTCACCGTCACCGCCCAGCTCGGATTCAGCATCAAGCAATATGAGACCGCGCCGGCTGTCGGTGCATCAGATGCCCTGTGGGGTCTGCATAGACGCCGTGATGAGATCAACAAGCTGAATGTCTCGGTGATAAGGGGGCTGGGCTTTTTGGGGCTTGAAAACATTAACCTTATTGTTGATGCAGCCTGGAAACGCCAGCGCTCGAACAAAAAACTGTTCGATATCGACAGCGGTGAAGTCAGCCTGAGCCTGGTGAGAAATTGGTAAGGAATTGGTGATGTTGGAATTTACAGCAGTTTCAAAACGGGTTTTGGTCAGCCTTGCCCTGATTATGGCCTTCAGCGCAGCAGCTGAGGCGGCTGTCGGCAAAATTGAAACGCTTGTCGGCACTGTTGTGGTCCAGTCGCCCATTGGCGTGCTCTCCAACGCCGTTGTGGGCCAGGATATTGATTTGGGAGAGACCATCATCACCAGCAATGGATCCCGCGCAGGCATTCGGCTTAATGACCAGTCCCTGTTTGCCATCTCCCCGAAAACCAGCATCACGATTGACGCCTTTATCTTTGATATCGAGGAAGAGCACACTATGTCAGCGCGTTTCGGAGGCGGTGCGTTCCAATACACCTCCGGGCTTGTCGGCAAGAAGAACACCCGCAAAATCACCCTTCCCTCTGCCACTGTCGGCATACGCGGCACGACTTTCACGGTACAGATTGACAAAGACTCGAAATTCATCTTGTCAGAAGGGGTGGTTGAAGTGACCACCGACACCTCAAGTCTGGTGATTGATAAACCCAACAGTGTTATCGATATTTTTGAAAACGGACAATTTTCCGATATCAGAGACCTCACCGACGAAGACCTGGCCCAAATCGAAGAAGCAACCGGCCTGATTGTCAAAATGTCCGACCCGGAAGAACAGAATGAGACGGACGCATCCCCGGATGAGGCTGAAGAGGAAGCATCCGAAGAGGACGCTGCGGAAGAGGACGCTGCGGAAGAAGACGTTGCTAAAGAGGAAGCATCTTCAGATGAGGCTGAAGAGGAAACATCTGAACAGGACGCTGCGGCAGAGGACGCTGCAGCAGAGGAACAAGTAGCTGAAGAGGAAGCCGCTGCAGAAGAAACTGATGCAGAAGAAACTGCTACAGAGGAAACTGCTGCAGAGGAAGCCGCTGCAGAAGAACAGGCAACCGAAGAACAGGTCGCCGAAACTGAGCAGTCTTCTGACCAGAAGCAGGGCGCAGATGAGGAACCCGCAGTTGATGAGTCGAAAGTCGACTCATCTGAACAAGCTGCAGAAACCGGCACAGCAGAACAGGCTAAATCCCAAGAACCTCAAGATACCAAGACGACCGACGGTGCAGAGACTGACACAAACCCTACGGACCCCGACGCTCTGACACGGGATGAAAAAACAGAAAACACGCAGACCGCCCTCACTGACCCGAACGCCAACACCGCAGCACAATCTGAGGAGAAGCCTGCCGAAAATGCCGCTACGGACAAGGCGGCAAAACCCACCATTTCCAAAGAAGAACCTGGCAACGAAAAGCGTGAGCTCAGCATTGAAGAAGAGGAGATGATCCAACGGGCTGAAAAAGAAGGCTTGATCACCAGCGCACAAGCCACGCTGTTGCGTGAGGGCCCACCGGAAGATCAGGTCGGCACAACAGAGGAGGCTGAAACAGAAATCACTGAAGAGCAGGCGCGCGAACTGGAGCAGGAATTCGCCCGTATTCTCGGCATAGACCCAGAAAAGATTTCCGACACTGCAGGCGAAGATGATATTGCGAACCAAGAGCCGGAGGCGCTGAAGGTAACGCCTGAAGCTGAAAAAGAGCTTCTTGAGCTTGGCATCAAGGTTGAAGAGGTTAAGGATCCGGTCTCCGGTGAAACCCGTCAGGTGTTTGTCAATGAACGCACGCCGGATGACGAAACGACATTCCTGTCAGCACCTGAAAGTCTTTTCCTGAACGAAACGGGGGAAGAGGAAACAAGACAGTTCCCCGAAACTGAAGCCCTGTTCGTAGGTGAAACCGCAGAGCCGCAAAAAGAGGAACAGGCGTTCCTGACAGATGAACTTGTTGCCATTGAGACCGACACCCAGGACCGCGCGTTTTCAGAGCAAAGACCGACTTTCACGGCTGAAGACAGTCAAATCAACACGGATGACTCAAAACAGTTAGACAGCTTTGCACCGAAAGAGGAAACACTTGCCGAACTGATGGAAGTCCCGGTCCTTGAATCAGAAAATCTTGGGACAAGGGACAAACCGGTTGCCGAACTGACGGATGTGCCGGACCTGAAGACGGACAGTTTTGAGATCAAAGATGAACCGGTTGCAGAGTTGGCGGAAGTCCCGGTCCTTGAATCAGAAAATCTTGGAACAAGGGACAAACCGGTTGCCGAACTGACGGATGTGCCGGCCCTGGAGACGGACAGCTTTCAGCTCAAGGATGACCCGGCTGCCGAACTGGTCGAGGCACCGGTCGTGGAGACAGACGCTTTCGTGCCTGCGGATGACTCCATTAATGATGAAACATTCGACAATAAGCCTGATCTAGATGTGCTGAAAGATGAAATTGCCACTATTAAGACCGACGTTGAAGCCATCGAAGATAAGGACAATGATGGCTTGATTGACAGAACAGAAGAAGCCAACAATCTTGAGGATGCACGCCTCGAGGCTATTTCTTTTGACCGTGACCTTGACGGCGTGCCGAACGATACTGATTTGTTCCCGGATGATCCGACAGAGTTTGAAGATACAGACGGGGATGGCATCGGCAATGTCGCGGACCTAGATGACGATAATGATCGCCTCAGTGATGAGGAGGAAATCGCACTCGGCACCAGCCCCGTCGTTGCTGACACGGATGATGATGGACTGCCGGATTTCATAGAAGCAACATGGCTCACGGACCCACTCAACCCGGATACGGATGAAGACGGGATTATTGACGGCGAAGACAAAACACCGACCATTTTTGAGTTCAGAACTGCAACCGGTCAGGAAATCATCGGAGACAATAAAAACAATGCTCTGTTTGACTTCTCCCCCAACACTGCTGTCAAAGACATCACCGCCAATAAGGTTGTGGACTGGTCAAACCTCATCCAGTCCATCAGAGGCGGCAAAACCCAGTTTTACGCCCCGCAGCAAATCTTGTTATCCGGCGCCTATTCAGCTGCTATTGAACCTTCCATGCTGGTTGATTTTGATTTAAATCAAGTTCATATGAGCGCCCGGGCCTCCGCTGATTTCGGGGATTTCGGCCGCTTCCGGGATGTCATGTTTCAGGATACACTTGGTATCGGCAACAGACGGCTTAGTCAAACCATTGAGTTTTTGGATTATCAGGAATTGAAGCTGGAAAATGTCGAGACAGGCCTGTCCTCCAAAGATGTTTACCTCAGACTGTATTCAACTCTGCATGAGACGGAACCTGGCACAGATGGACAAGCAAGCAGCACCAATGTCGGCCGCCTCAATCTCAGAATATATAACAGCAATCTGACCAGCAGCAGACTTGGGGAATTGCGTGAGGTTGAGTCTGATGATTTCTTCTTGGCACCTGTAAATCAGCCTTAAAAAAATGTCTTATCCGATATGCGCGCAGGAACGATTCCTGCTTGCCAGCCTGAACGGAGTATGGCAGAAAAGCCGAACTTGATGATTGCTGCCGTAGCTCAGGGGTAGAGCACTCCCTTGGTAAGGGAGAGGCCGAGAGTTCAATTCTCTCCGGCAGCACCATTTCCCCCTGTTGACCGATGGCAACAACAATTATGGCGCCTTAGGAGGGCTTGAAGTTATGGACTACAACTCTGCCCCCCAACTTGTAGCTCAAACCGATGAGTTGCAGGTCTTGGATCCTCAATAGGCTCAGTCACCGCCGGCTTGGCCTGTCACACCGGCTTTCAATCGCTCACGCGAAATCGAATATATACCGGTAGCTATGATCAAGGTGGCCCCGAACAGTGTAGCCGCATCAGGGTATTCATCAAACAAGAAGACACCCAACAGAACCGCCCACAAAATGCCGGTATAGCGGAATTGGGATACAAAGCCGATTTCCCCAATCCGCATCATGAGAATGCTGAGCAAATAGGCCGAAATAATGGTGAAGCAGGCCATGAACAGCAACCCATAAGACGAGGCGTCCAATGCCACCCATGGGGTAAAGGGAATAAAAAGGGCAGCCATGACCACCGTAGCAATGGCCGTCCACATGACAGCAAATAGCGGCGGCACCTCCGGAGACATTTTCCGGGTGAGCATGTCCCGGACAACCAGACAAACCACAGCTGCAATCGCGAAAAAAATATTCGCGTCAAACCCGTCCGTGCCGGGTTGAACAATAATCAAAATCCCGAAAAAACCGATTATGGTCGCTACCCATCGCCGCCACCCAACATGCTCTTTCAGGAAAACGGCCGCACAGGCCGTCAAAGCGAGAGGTGCAGACTGCATAATCACCACAACAACTGCCAGAGGCAGTTTAGCCAATGCCGTGACGAACAAAAAGGTCAGCAGGGCCTCAAGCAAAGACCGCTGAAGAATAATGGTCCTGTCTGATGCCGCAAGGTTGGGAACGACTTGCCCAAAACGCCAGGTCAGCACCCCAAGAATGGGCATAACCAGCAGGCCGCGCAGGAAAATCGCCTGATACAGCGGAACATCAAGAAGAATGGACTTCATCAACGCATCATTCAGGGCAAAGGTGAAGACCGTGAGGCTGGTAACAAACGCCCCCTTCAAATTCTCCGACATGTATCCTCAATCCCTGATTTTGGCATTTTGTCTTAATTTTTATGCGCCGCCGCACTCATGCCGGCCCGCCGTCCGAAAAAAGTGGCGTCCCCGACAGACATGCCGCTGGAATAGCCCTTGCCGGTCCGTGGCAAACCCGCGGTAGCGCGCCCGGCGGCATAAAGCCCAGCAATCACTCCGCCACTGACATGCTTGACCTCGCCGGACGGCAAAGTGTCCAGTCCGCCAAGGGAAAAGGTCAATGGCCCTTTTGTACCAGGCATGATAACAGCAGTCTGATTTTCAAAGGACAAGTCCAGCAACGCAAACGGTTTGGCCCGCAGCGGCTTCAGCCATTCCTGAGCCTTGTTGAATTTGGGATCCGCCCCCTGCTCGGCAAAGCGATTGAAATAGGCGACGGTTTCCTGCAATGCGCCATCCGGGAAAATGCCGGCTTCCCGCTCAACCTCCGCAATCGACTCCCCAACCGCAACAAGGTCCAGGCGTTCAATATACATCGGATGGTCATAATCGTCATTGTCCACCAGCAGATAAACCTTCTGCTCTTTCTGCAGACTCGAATAGTGGCCGAGCCGGGCAAGATAGGCATCCTCATTCACATAGCGTTCCCCGCGGGCATTCACCAGAATACCGTTGGTCAACTGCGCCGGCGGGTAAAGTGGGAAGGACAAAAACGCCTCATCCATATTGATAATGCTCCCTCCCGCGGCCATGCCAAGACGGATACCGTCACCCATGTCATAGGGATTGCCATAAGGCGTCGCCCAGCGGTGGACTTCGGGAATGTATCGGGCCGTCATTTCCTCATTCATGATGAAGCCGCCCGACGCCAGCACAACCCCGCGTCTGGCCTCGACATAATGAAGTTCATTATCCTGACGCACCACAACCCCGGCCACACGCCCGTCAGCTTTGACCAGAAGATTCATCACCCGGCTGTCATACTGGACATCAACACCGGCCTGCTCCACCGCGCGCGTCAGCGCATCCATGAAAATCCGCCCTCCGAAGTCTCCCTCATGCGACGGCACATGCCCCCGCGGGACGGGGTCTGAGAAGGCCAAAAACTCATTGGTCCGTTCATTGCCTGTAAACAGCAGCGACTCATCTGACAAAGGCACAACATCACGGGCTGTCATCACGGCATTCTTGTAAGTCACGCCAAGGCTTTCAACCCAGTCAAAATGGTCGGCAGCACCTTCTGCATAGAGCCGGATCTTCTCAGGATCCCCACGCTCACCCATAGCCTTTTCAAAATAGGCAATCATATTCTCGGTCGTGTCAGTGTATCCCAAATCCTTCTGCAGCCGTGTGCCGCCGGACCCGCCCAAATACATCTCGCAACTCGACATGCCAGTAGATCCGCCAGATCCGCCGGCACGTTCGTATAAAATCACCTCGGCCCCGGCTTTGGCGGCTTCCAGCGCCGCACTGCCGCCGGCCCCGCCAAAACCACAGACAATTACATCCGTGCTCTGATGGAACTCATCCACACTATCAAACGGCAAAACTGTAAATTCACTCATGTCCCTCTCCCCGAAGCTATGAACACCGTATTTACGGTTCCGGAATCAGCTTATTCAGCCGCGCCCCAATATGTAAAGCCGAAGATGCGGGGGGTTGACGGCACATACATGCTGTTCTGATCAGTAATGGTGAACCCGGCGGCGGAAATCAGGCCCGGAATATCACGATTGATGTTGCAGCCGCCGGCAATTTTACCCCAAATGCCGTTCAACCGGTTCTGCCATTTCAGGACTGCTGCATCCGGCGCCTGCCCATGTTCGGAAAACAAAACCCTGCCGCCGGGTTTGAGAACACGTCGCATTTGAGCCAGCGCCGTTAACGGGTCCGGAATGGTGCACAAGGTATAGGTCAACAACACCGTATCAACACTGTTGTCATCCAACGGTATCTCTTCGCCCGGCAGGCTGAGAAACTCCACCGGAAAAGACATTTTTTCAGCCAGAGGCCTGGCCCGTTCAAGCATTGCCGCGGACGGCTCCAGCCCGAAGACAAAGTCAACTTTGTCCGGATCGTAAAACGCCAGATTATGACCGGTTCCCATGCCAATTTCCAGAACCCGACCCGTGCAAAGCGGAACGATTTTTTCACGTTGCTTGGCAATCGGTTTTGTCCCGCAGGCACAGCCTATCAAACGCGGCAGAATGTGGTTTTCATAAAATGACATAGTAGCCTGACCTCCTGATTAGTTTCCGCCCTCATCATCCCAAACACCAGAAAATTCGAAAACCGGGGGACAAAACTATCCCTTCTACTAGTCGGTGATTTTTGGGCCGGTTTCTAGACACTTTGCTAGGTTTTTGCGCGTTTAAAAGTGATAATTTTTATTTTCATATTGAGATAGTCTGGTTTTGATTAATCATGAATTTAACAGAGACCGAAGAAGATAAAAAATTTCGGGAAGAAGTTAAGGCGTTCCTTGAAAGCGCCTTGTCGCCTGAGCTTGTGCGCGCCGGCGAAAACACAACCTCAATTTTTTCGGATTTTGATGCCGCGATTGCGTGGCAAAAGATCTTACATGACAAAGGCTGGCTGTTGTCCGACTGGCCGGTTGAACATGGCGGAAATGGCTGGACGCTCGCCCAAAAGACGATTTTTGAAACCGAATGTAAAAAACACAATGCCCCTGCCCTGTTCTCCCTTGGTATCCAAATGCTTGGACCGATCATCATCAAATATGGCACGGATGAGCAAAAAGACCTTTATCTGGAGCGCATCGCCAGCACCGAAGATATCTGGTGCCAGGGTTACTCAGAGCCGAATGCCGGTTCGGATTTGGCGGCCCTTAAAACCTCGGCCAAACGTGAGGGCAAGGACTATATCGTCAATGGCAGCAAAATCTGGACCAGCTATGCACATCGCTCTAACATGATTTTCTGCCTGGTCCGCACCTCCACGGAGGGGCCGAAGCAGGCCGGCATCAGCTTTTTGTTGATCGACATGAATACGCCAGGTGTGCAGGTTGATGAAATCATCTCGATTGACGGCGAAGTGGAGCAATGTCAGGTCTTTTTTGATGATGTCCGGGTTCCTGCAGCCAATCTGGTTGGGGAAGAAAATCAGGGTTGGGAGATTTCAAAGTATCTGCTGCAGCTTGAACGAGGCGGTTACAGCTATTTTAACGCCCTCAACAAGAGCATTTTGAAACTTCGCAAAATTGCCGAACACCAGCTTTGTGACAACGGCAGCAAAATGATTGACGACCCGGTCTTCGCCGACAAGCTTGCCAATCTGGAGATGGAAAAGCTGGCGCTTGAGTTCACCGAACACAGGGTGCGGTTGGATGAAAACATTTTCCGTGAAAACCCGGCCATCAGTTCCGTGCCCAAGCTCGTCGGGACCGAACTTGGTCAAAAACTTGATCTTTTGGGGCTTGAGCTGCGCAACGGCTACACCGCGCCGTTGCAAAACCACGCCTTGTCCCCCCAGTATGAGGGAGATGTGATCGGGGATGCCCACGGGATTGCCTTGACCAATTCATACCTCAATAACCGCGCCTCAACCATTTACGGCGGTTCGGCACAGGTCCAACGCAATATCATCGCCAAACAGCTGATGAAATCATAGGTCAGATATGGATTTCAATCTCAGCGAAGAACAGTCCGCATTCAAGCAAATGGTCAATAAATATCTGACAGACCATTACGACTTCCAAAAGCGCCGCGATATCGCCAACAGCGAAAAGGCCTTTGACTCGGCATTTTGGACGGAAGCCGCCCAAATGGGCTGGCTGACCCTGCCCTTCAGCGCAGATAAAGGCGGGTTGGAATGTGGCCCGGTCGACACGGTACTATTTTTTGAAGAGCTTGGCAGCACATTGGTACTGGAACCGTTTTTGGAAACCCTGCTGAGCGCCGGACGGGTTTTGGATCAATCCGCAAGCCCACAAGCGCAAAAACTGATTGACGGAATCATCAGCGGCAGCACGCAAGGCGCATTGGCCGTTTATGAAGGTCAACATAGCTATTGCCCGCGTCCTGACGCGACAACACTCACCCCCTCAAGCGACGGCTTCACCCTTAACGGCAAAAAATCACTGGTCTATAACGCCCCCAATGCTGATTTCATTATTGTTTCGGCACGCGACGGATCAGGCGAAACGGCTTTGGTGCATGTGGACGCATCAAAAACCGGGCTGGAGATGAATGTTTATCCAACCATTGACGGTCGGCAGGCGGCTGAACTTACCTTCAATGACATCAACCTGGATGCAGATGATATTCTCGCCCGGGGCAATGCGGCGGACCTGATTTTGAAGCAAACCCAGGATGAAGGCATTCTGGCACTGTGCGCTGAATATCTTGGCGGCATGAAGGCGACATTGGAGCAAACCGTCGAATACGCCAAACAACGTGAGCAGTATGGCGTTGCCATCGCCAGTTTCCAGTCCATCCAACATATGATGTCAGACATGTTCATCAAATATGAACTTTCCAAATCTCTTGTTTACTCCGCCGCTGTCAAATTGCAGGAAGGGGCTGAGGACGCGGATATGATGATTGCCGCAGCAAAAGTCAAAACCACCGAAAACGCCCGGGAAATGTCCCAGCACGCCATTCAAATCCACGGGGCGATTGCAACCACAGATGAATACAGCATCGGGCACTATCTTAAGCGCATCATCAGCACAACGGATATGTTCGGCAGTCCGGCGGCCCATACAAGACGTTTCATTGCGGAAACACGCAAAGCCGACTGAAGTTCCAAGGCTTAAATATCAACCACGGTTTTACCGAAATTCTTGCCGTCAAACATGTCGCAAAAGGCCTTGCCGACGTTCTCGATACCCTGTGACTTGAACTCATGGTTGATCAGTTGACCGCCATCAAGCCACTGCTCCAACTGCCGACGAACCTGCTCATATTGGCTTTCGCGGAAATGCGTCATAAATCCGCGCATGGTGATTTCCTTGGTCACCAGTTCAAACAGATTATTGGGGCCGAACGGCTCACCCTGGGCATTGTAATGCGTGACCATGCCGATCAACGCAATTCGCCCCAAATGGTTCATGTTTGCAATTGCGGCCTGCAGGGTTTCGCCGCCGACATTATCAAGATAAACATCAACCCCATCCGGGCAAGCTTCCCTGATGGCCTGCTCAATCCCCTTTTCGGACTTCCGGTTGACCGCCGCATCATAGCCGAGTTCTGACACCAGACGGGCACATTTCTCTTCGCTGCTGGAAATGCCGACAACGCGCCCGGCACCCAGTATTCTGGCAATTTGACCGGCAATGGATCCAACCGCGCCGCCGGCGGCTGAAACCAGAACCGTATCGCCAGGATTGGGCGGTGCAATTTCGGTCAGAGAGAAATAGGCAGACATGCCGGTATCCCCAATGACCCCCATGTAATAACTGTAGGGATACGGCAGATCATCAGGTAGTTTGACGATAAAATCCCCGGCCTTGCCAATGGAATATTCCTCCCAGGCGAACCGAGCCATGAGCATGTCTCCCGGACTGTACTCGGGATTTTTGCTTTCCAGAACTTCTGCCAGGGTCAGGCCCATCACGGCCTCCTCGAGAGGCATGGCCGGCAGGACCTCGTCACCGGCATCCTCATTCATCCAATTGCGGAAACCGGCATCAAGTGAAAAGCATTTGTTCTTTACGAGTATTTCCCCTTCGCCCGGTGTTGGCACAGGGCCGGTCCGCAGGCCGAAATCCTCATAAACCGGATACCCTTGCGGCCGTCGCGCCAGAACGATTTTCCTGTTTTCACCACTCATTTCTGTTCCCTTTCTCGTGACTTGACCCTGTAAACACTGAATTTTTCATCTCTCAGTGGATATTATTTGCTAAGCTTAACAAAAAGCAAAGGGACAAAAACACGCCTTTTCGATAGGGGCCAGACCACAATGAAACCGTTATCGTTAAGGAGATTGGAGGGTCGCCATATGCACAAAGAAATCGTTTCAAAACTCGTATGTGTCTTCTTGTTTGGAGCCTTGCTGACAGCCTGTGATGAACCGGAAACCAATGCACCTGCACTGCCGGACACAACGTCCATACCGGCCTCGAGCGCCGATGCTGCAGATGTTCCAGATCAGGTTTTTTGGGGGGACTTGCACACACATTCCAGATATTCGCTGGACTCCTACGCTTTCGGCAACCGCGCCCTTTCACCGGATGACGCCTTCAAATTCGCCAAAGGACAACCGATCACAGCCCATACCGGCGAAACGGCGCAACTGAGCCGGCCGCTTGATTTTCTGCTGGTTTCCGATCACGCGGAATTCCTTGGGGTCGCCGCCAGCATTGAAGACAAAAACAAGTTGCTTCTCGACTCCTCGTTGGGACAGCAATGGTCTGACTGGATTGCTGGCAACAATATCGAGGCCGTCATTCAGGACTGGGTCGGCCGTATGACAGGCGAGGTTGAAAATAACAATTACCCGTCTGATGAAATCATGTACAGCATATGGGACAATTTGACGGCGATTTCAGACCGCCACAACCAACCCGGCGAATTCACCGCCTTTTTGGGCTATGAGTGGACCTCCATGGTGGATGGCGACAATCTGCACCGCGTGGTGGTGTTCCGCGATGGTCCGGAAAAAGTCAAGACCATGATTCCGACATCCTCATTGGAGAGCAATGACCCGGAATATTTGTGGACCCGCCTGGCGGACTATGAAGCCAGCACAGGCGGTCAAGTTATGGCGATCCCGCATAACGGCAACCTGTCCGGTGGCATCATGTTTGACACCAAAACCCTGTCCGGGGACCCCTTGACAACAGCCTATGCGAAAACCCGTATTCGTTGGGAGCCGGTTTACGAGATGACCCAGGTGAAAGGGGACTCCGAAACATTGCCGGTCGCCTCCCCGGATGACCCTTTCGCGGATTATGAAAACTGGGACATGACGGACATACAGATGAACGCCTACAGCGATGAAGAAATGCTGGCGGTCGCCGAAGGGGGCTATGCAAGACCCGCTCTGAAACGGGGGCTGGCATTGGAAAATACGCTGGGCGTCAACCCCTACAAGTTCGGCATGATTGGCAGCACAGACTCGCACACCGTCATGGCGACGGCCGATGATGACAATTATTACGGTAAATTCCCCGACTCGGAACCGTCAGAACAGCGCCTGCATTCCAAAATGGGCGGGTTCATGTGGCATAACCGCATGCTGACCGCTTCCGGCTATGCCGCGATTTGGGCCAAGGAGAACACAAGGGAAGCCTTGTTTGACGCCTTGATGCGTAAAGAGGTTTACGCCTCCACCGGACCGCGGATTGTGCTGCGGTTTTTCGGCGGCTGGCAGTTTACGGACAGTGACACTGCAACAGATGACCTGGCCCAGACCGGCTATACCAAGGGTGTGCCGATGGGCGGTGACCTCAAACCTTCAGGGGTCGCAACCGCCCCGAGTTTTCTCATCAGTGCAAGCAAAGATCCCGAAGGCGCCAATCTGGACCGGGTTCAGATTGTCAAAGGCTGGCTGGATACGGACGGCACGACCCGGGAAAAGGTCTATGATGTTGCCTGGGGGGATGCGCGCGCACTTGATGCCGGCGGTAATCTGCCGCCCCTCCCCACGACGGTTGACCTCGACACAGCACAGTACACCAACACCACCGGCAGTGAATTTTTGACAACTGTCTGGACGGATCCGGATTTTGATGCTGGCAAACGGGCGTTTTATTATGTCCGGGCTCTGGAAATCGAAACCCCACGCTGGACGACCTATGACGCTGTCCGTTACGGACATGATCTGGCCGATGATGTGCCGGCAACGGTTCAGGAGCGCGCCTACTCCTCCCCGATCTGGTACACACCAAAGACCGACGGCTGAGCGCAATGACAGGGCAAGCACGCCTGGTCAGGTTGTTGAAGGATCCGCTGATGGTTTTTTTTGCTGTCGGCGGGGTGCTGTTTGTTCTCGCATCCGGTCAGGATGAGCCTGCACCACAAAACCACATCATGGTCGAAAAAGCCGCGCTGCTTGAGTTTTGGCAATATCGGCAGCGGCGCTTCAGCGGCGACCCGGCGGAGCTGCGCTGGGATGGTCTGAGCGCGGATGCAAAACAGGCCCTAATTGAAGCCTTTATAGAGGAGGAGATGCTGGTGCGTGAGGCCCGGCGACTGGGGCTGGAGACCAATGATTACATCATCCGCCGGCGTCTGGTGCAAAAACTCGATTTCATTGCCGAAAACCAGACTGTGGAACCACCGGATGACGCCGAGTTGAAGGCTTGGTATGAAGGCAACAGCAGCATGTACCGGGTTTCAGCGCGGCTGTCGTTCCGTCATCTGTTCATCAAGGCCGGTCCACAGGCTGAAGAGCGGATACAACAGATAAAGACCCGTCTGGCGCAAACGCCGGGCGTCACCGCCGCCGGCGCCCCGTTCCCCTATCACAAAACATATCGCAACCGGACACCCGCTCAATTGTCTGACCACTTTGGTGAGGCCTTTATCAGCAAGCTTATCAGCCTCACCCCTTCCAAAGACTGGCAGGGACCGATTGTGTCGACGCATGGCCTGCATTTGGTCCGGCTAGAGGTGAATGAGCCGGCTCATATTCCGCCATTTGAAATGGTGAGAGATCTGGTTGCACATGATGTCCAACAACAGGCCGCACAAACCGGCAAAACGCGCCTGCTGGACGGTCTGAAAAACCGGTATCAGATTGAACTGGCAGAGGACATGCAACCCCATGCCCGCACACAGGACTGATCCAATCGGCCGTCATACCCTGCTCCTGCTGCTGACAGCCGGACTGCTGGGCGTTTCAGCCGTAATGCCGGCCAACGCACATGACCCGCGCCCGTTGGTCATTGATGTCTCGGTGCTGGCCCTTACAGATCCCGACAGGCGCTTCGTCGCCGTCAGTTGGACAACCCCTGCCTCACTGCCCTTCAGCAAACGCCCAAACGTTAGTTTGCCCGACTGCACGCAAACGACAAAGGCGCCCGATAGGATCACGTCACGCGCCTATCATGCGCAAACAAGCTATGCCTGCCCGAAAAAACTGAAGACGACCAATGCCGGCATCCACTATCCGGACGGCAATCCAGCCTTGCCCAGCTTTGTCACGCTTACCGGACTATCGGCGCAAAGCTCAGCCTTGCTGGCGCCCGGACAAACCTCTTTCGCGGTCCCCTTGTCCCCCGAGGCCGTGGCCGGCGGCGAAGCAACACAAACCCTAAACCCCACTGCAGGCGCTTATCTGCCGCTTGGCATCAGCCATATTCTCGTCGGCACTGACCATTTGCTGTTTCTGGTCTGTCTCATGCTGTTGGCGCCAGCCATCCGCCCCCTGCTGATTTTGCTGACCGGTTTCACCCTGTCGCACTCCCTGACCCTGGCTTTGCACAGCTTGGGGGCCATTTCAGTCCCAAGCCAAGTCGTTGAACCCCTGATTGCGCTGAGCATTGCGGTTCTGGCGGCGGAACTATATCGCAACACCAAATCCACTCTGACCCGGCACTACCCGTTTGCCGTAACCTTCGGGTTCGGCCTGCTGCACGGCCTCGGCTTTGCCGGTGTGTTGCAAGAATTGGGCCTGCCGGAGGGACAGCAATTATCGGCACTGTTATTGTTTAATGTCGGGGTGGAAATCGGCCAAATCCTGTTTGTCGGGACTGTTGGCGCACTGTATCTTGCGGCGCGGCGGGTTGATCTTGTCCCGACGGCCTTTCATGGCGCCGGCACCCCGACGGTTCCGACAAAACTTGTCCTGACCGGTGTCGGCAGCATCGCCGCCTATTGGTTTTTAAGCCGCCTACCGGGATTGCTCTGACCCTATAGCCATAAAAAAACCCCGCCATCGAAATGGCGGGGCTCTTTATCAGTGATCCGTTGAACTTAGAATTCAAATCCAACTGTCATACCGAACTGACGACGCTGGACAACAGACGCGAAGGCGAATGCACCGGCATCAAACGGACGTGAAATACGGCCGCCCTCTTCAAGAATATCATTTCCGAAGAGTGTCACTTTCAGGGTTTGACCACCTTCTGTTTCCGTCGTGTAGGTCGCTGACAGATCCAGC
>JBMHDL010000004.1:0-56375 GCA_049889415.1 Parvibaculales bacterium
GTCAAATTCTCCTTAACCGTTGGGCAGAAACTTTTTCACAATCTTGGCGTCGGAATCACTCAGGATGTCGCCGCCGCGCAGATTGCGGATCTGTTTGTTGGAACGTTTGATCATGCCATGGCGTTTGCCGGCATTATGAAATTTGACTTTGCCGGATGCCGTTAGCTTGAAGCGCTTTTTGGCACCGCTTTTGGTCTTCATTTTGGGCATTTTGCTCTCCTTCAATCGTCTGCCGTCAAGCGGCAAACAGGTTGCATTTCGAACCGACATGGCAGCCCTTTCGCCAGCCGGTCCCGTACAAGCTCTGCTTTATACGCCAATCTTGCTGTTTTGCAAGCCTTTTAGGGGCCTATTTAGGTGCCAACACCATAATCATCTGACGACCCTCAAGCTTTGGCACAGCCTCAACCTTAGTGGTTTCCTCAAATTGGTCCCGCACCTTGTTCAACAGCTCCAACCCGAGGTCCTGATGGGCCATTTCCCGACCTCTGAACCGCATGGTCACCTTGACCTTGTCGCCGCCATTGATGAATTTTTCCACGCTGCGCATTTTGACGTCATAATCATGCGTATCAATGTTCGGGCGCAGTTTGATTTCCTTGACGTCCACAACTTTCTGTTTCTTGCGGGCTTCGCTGGCTTTTTTCTGATTCTGGTATTTCAGCTTGCCATAATCCAGGATTTTACAGACAGGTGGATTGGCATTCGGAGACACTTCCACAAGGTCAAGACCCGCATTGGCAGCCATATCCATGGCCCGTTCAACGGGAACCACGCCTTGTTTTTCACCTTCTTGGTCGATCAGCATGACTTCCGAACTTGTGATCATGCGGTTTACACGCGGTCCTTCGCGGGACGGCTGAGCTGGAAAAGGTCTACGGGCTATTTGTCTGTCTCCTGATTGTTAAAACTTCCGATGAAATGTTTAGGCTACCCTGCGCGTAAGTCAAGCCCTGACATGTCCGTCACATCTACAGAAATCCAGTCCGGACGCGGCCATATCAACCATTTTAACCACGCATGGCGCCGTGTGCCGGAGAGATCGGGAAAATGATAGACCCGATCAAAATGGCGCCAGGATGCCCGCCGCAACAAAGCCAGAAGTCCGGCCGGACCGAGCCTGTTGAACACCCAGACCTCATCAGCCGCCGTGGCGGCGCTTTTCTGCTGCGGCTCGATAAGCACGGTGATAGAGATGTCGGTAAACCTGCCGCGGACGCCCCTGATAAGTTCCTCGACCCTGTCATTGGGAAGACCAAGAACAATCAACCAGATCCCGCCGGGTTCAGCAAGGCGGCGCGGTGATTCTGATTTGGACAAATTCTCAGCCAAGGGATTGATATATCTGAAGAGTTTGAGCACACATGCGGGCCTGTGAGTAATGTTCTGCGACATAGGCACGGGCTGACTGACCCATCACGGCGCGATGGGCTGCACTTGTTTCCAAAGCCTCCAGGAGCGCTTGCGCCAGTGCATCACCATCATTCGGGGTTACCCGCCAGCCCTGCGCCTGACCCTCCAGCTGCGTTTTGACCGTCTCACGGAATCCGCCGGCATCGGCCGCAATCACCGGCACAGCGGCCGCCTGCGCCTCAATGGCTGTACGGCCAAACGGCTCAGGCTGACGGGAGGGCAAGACGACATAATCAACGGCGGCATAGAGCTGTGGCATATTCGTCACATGCCCGGCAAAAATCACCTGCCCGGTCAACCCCTGCTCCGTCAACATACGGTCCAGTGTTTTGCGGTAGTCGGTGCGGCCCTGATCATCACCGGCAAATACCAGCTTGATAGAGGCCCGGGGACGGCGGCGTAAGACGTCACCCATGGCCTGCAGAAGCAAATCCTGACCTTTCCAGGCAGTCAGGCGCGCCGGACAGAGAAATATGGTGTCGGCATCCGTCGCCCCCCATTGGGCACGCAAATGCGAGACCGCCTGCCGGTCAGCTTTATCAGGGTCAAACGCGGCCGCATCACAGCCGCGGGGTACCACATGGATCTTGTCCCGGTCGGTGCGGTGGATGGCGGCAATCCTGTCGGCTGTGTATTGTGAATTGGCGATAACGGCATCCCCGCGTGTCATGACGGAATTATAGAAAACCTTGGCCCGCGGACCGGAATGCACTTTGCTGTGATAGGTCGTCAAAAACGGCAATCCCAGCTGGCGAGCTGCAAACAGGGCGGACCAGGCCGGCGCGCGCGAGCGGGCATGCAGCATATCGACCTTCATCGCCTGACAGAGTTTTTTCAAGCGCGAAATGTTTGAGACCATGGTGACAGGGTTTTTGGAGGCGACCGGCAAATGAAACACCTCTCCTCCGGCGGCGATAATATCCGTCTCCAGACGGCCGCCTTGCGTCGCGACCAATGACTTGCCGCCGGCTTCGCTCAAAGCGCGGGTGATTTCAAGTGTGGCGGCCTCAGCCCCACCCCCGTCAAGACGCGGAATGGTTTGCAGAACACGCAGGCGTGTGGCAGGTATTGAATAAGTTTCAACCATAATCTTTCTATAAAAGGGTGACACCAAAAATGCCAGAAGAGATATCCTATCTGGATCGGGGAAATGAAAAAATAGCCTATATGCGTCAATCCGGGCGCTCTGACTGTCCGGGTCTTGTTTTTCTCGGTGGCTTCCGCTCCGATATGACCGGAAGCAAGGCGCAGGCTTTATCCGACTACGCCATGCATCATGAACTGAATTATTTACGTTTTGACTATTTCGGGCATGGACAATCCACTGGTGACTTCCTCAAAGGTACAATCAGCTATTGGCGCAATGAGGTGGCTGAAGTGGTTTCCAGCCTAACGGACGGGCCGGTCATTCTTGTCGGCTCCAGCTTCGGTGGCTGGCTCGCCACCATGATGGCGGTCCAGTTTCCCGAGAAAGTCGCCGCTTTGGTTCTGATCGCCCCGGCCGTAGACATGACCGAGCGCCTGATGTGGAGCGAATTTGACGCTGAAATGCGTAAGACCCTTCTGGAGGAGGGGATAGTTTATACCCCGTCCGATTATGACGAGCAGGGCTACCCCATCACTCGGGATTTGATTATGGACGGCCGCGACCATTTGATGCTTGATGAGCAGATTGCCTATGAGGGGCCGGTGCGCTTTCTGCATGGTCAACAAGACACAGCCGTACCTTGGGCATTATCTTTGGAAATTGCCGAGAAACTGACCAGCGTTGATGTTGATATCCTTTTTGTCAAAAACGGGGATCACAGCCTCTCCAATCCGGACAACCTTAAAATGCTCTGCCGGACGCTGGAAGGTCTTTATACCTGTTTTTCCTGAGCCAGCAACGCCGCCAGCCCCTCGCGATAGGTCGGGTATTTCAACTTGATACCCAATTCCTGTTTGATGCGGTCATTGCGGATGCGTTTGTTCTCCCCATAAAAGCTCCGTGCCATCGGACTCAACTCAGCGTCTTCAAATGCGGTTTCGGGCGGCGGCTCCATGTCCAGCAAAGCAGCGGCATAGCTTACGACCTCCTGTGGCGGTGCTGGCAAATCGTCACAGACGGAATATGCCCGGCCTGGATTGGGATGATTTATTGAAGCCTGTAAAATTTGGGCAATATCCTCGACATGGATCCGCGAAAACACCTGCCCGGGCTTGGTGATGCGTCTTGCGGTGCCTTGGCGCAGGCTTTGCAGGCTGTTGCGGCCCGGGCCGTATATGCCGGCCAGACGGAAATAATGCATGGGCAGCCCGGTTGCCGCCCAAGCAGCTTCAGCCTTCTGACGCCGCCACCCGCGCGCACCCACCGGCCCCGACGGGGTCTCCTCATCAATCCATGCCCCGCCATGGTCACCGTAAACTCCTGTCGTCGATAAATACCCAACCCATTTCAGGCTCCGACATTGCGACAGCGTTTCACGAGCAAAGGCGAGAACCGGGTCTGATCCGTCCGTCTCGGGCGGAGCGGACAGCAGAACATGTGTCACACCCTCAAGCACCCCGTCCGGCAAACCGACGCCGGACTGCAGGACGACAGGGGTCACGCCATCCTTCTCGAGCAGGGTTTGCTTGTCGGCATTTCTGACCGTTGCACTGACCCGCCACAGCTCACCGGTCCCTTGCAGCAAGGCCACCAAAGCCCGGGCAGAAAACCCGTAGCCAAAACAAAATAAATGCCGTTCCGTCAATGATGTGTCAGTCAACAAAACGCCTCCACTCCGTGCGCACGCCCGCATCCGTTTCCGTCCTTAGGGCGGCATTCGCCCGCGCCAGCATTTCTGAAGGTTGGAGGTAACGTCCCAACGCCCAGACAGCCATGCCGCGCACCAACGGCTCAGGGTCGTCGAGCAATGTCTCGATAGGATGGATATAATCCGGATTATTGGCATTGCCCATGGCAACGACAACATTGCGGACAAACCTGCCTCGCCCCGTTCGTTTAACCGGCGATTTCGTAAAAAGTGTCCTGAACGCTCCGTCATCCAGGGCGGCCAAGTCCCGTAAGTCCGGTGACGATAAGTCCCGGCGGGCCTGAAATTTTGCCTCCCGTGTGGATTGGGCGTATTTATTCCATGGACAAACCGCCAGACAATCGTCACACCCATAAATGCGGTTGCCCATTTTTTCCCTGTATGCAAGCGGGATCTGCTCTTTGGCCTCAATGGTCAAATAGGAAATGCATTTGCGCGCGTCCAGCTGGTAAGGCGCAGGAAAGGCCTGCGTAGGACAGGCATTGAGGCAGGCCCGACAAGAACCGCAATGATCCTGCTCCGGTGCATCCGGTTCAAATGCCAGAGTCGTGAAAATACTGCCCAGAAAAAGCCAGGAGCCAAACTCACGCGAAACAAGATTTGTGTGCTTGCCCTGCCAGCCAAGCCCGGCTGCTGCCGCCAAAGGCTTTTCCATGACCGGCGCAGTGTCGACAAAGACCTTGATTTGATCATCCATAGCGTCATCCTGCGCCAGCAACCACCGCCCCAGCTGTTTGAGACGCTTTTTGATCACCTCATGATAATCCGTCCCGCAGGCATAGACAGATATATTGCCACTGTCACGATGCGTCAGCTTGGTCATGGGATCGACCTCGGGGCCATAATTCATGCCCAGCATGACAACGGATTTCACCTCCGGCCATAAGTCAGCAGGACTGCGCCGGCGTTGCTCATGCTCCAAAAGCCAGCTCATGTCACCATGATATCCCTTTTCAAGAAATGACCTCAACTTTGCCGGTGCGTCAGGTATGGCATCAGCATGTGTAAAGCGGACTGCGTCAAACCCCAGCTCAGCTGCCTGCTCCCTGAAAGACGTTTGCAGTCGGGAAAGATTATCCTGACCGGGGAGCGGCATCATGTCTTAAAAATCCAGATCAGTATAATGCTTGACAGGGCGGATCCCGGCAACCGAGTCAGCCAGAAGGGGGCGAAAGCTGGGCCTGGATTTCAGCCCGGCATACCAGTCACGCACAGGCCGCCATTCATGCCAGTTTATGTCACCCGTATAGTCGAGACAGGATAAATGCGCCGCTGCCGTCAAATCCGCCATGGTCAGGCGGTTGCCAGCCAGCCAGTCCCGCTGCTCCAGCAAATGGGCGATATAGGACATATGAATTTTCAAATTACTCAGCCCGATCCGAACAAGCTCCATATCCGGCGTGCCGCCACCATCCTCCTGGCTCATAAACCTGCGGTTAATTTTCTCAAAGCTGACCAACTGCCCGACCTCGCGGTGGAATTTTTCGTCAAACCATGACATCACCCGGCGCACTTCCGCCCGTTCAAGGCCGGATTTCGGCATCAGTTCCGCGGCCCCGCCACGCTCCTCGAGCCACTCCGAAATGGCGTAATGACCTGCAATGCAGCCTTTTTCCCCCTCAAGCACGGGCACTTCGCCGGATGGATTGAGCATTAAAAAATCAAGCCGGCGTTCCCATGGACGTTCTTCGACATAATCGACGGTAAACTTCTTTTCACCAAGGATAAGGCGAACTTTACGTGAAAAAGGACACAGCGAATGATGAAACAGACTGACCATGCGCCTAAATTACAGATAGGGGTTGCCGCCTGCAAGCAGTGTTTTGAAATATCGGAGAACTGGCCTAAGCTTGACGCCAAACAGAGAGGGTTTTATGGCACTGTCACACATCATCTGGCTGTCATTGATACAAGGCATCACGGAATTTCTGCCGGTCAGTTCCTCGGGGCACCTCAATCTGCTCCATGCGCTGACCGACTATCCGGATCAGGGGGTCGGGTTTGATGTCGCCCTGCATTTCGGGACCTTGATTGCGGTTATTCTTTATTTTCGCAATGATGTC
Organism: Parvibaculales bacterium; assembly: GCA_049889415.1. Taxonomy (GTDB): domain Bacteria; phylum Pseudomonadota; class Alphaproteobacteria; order RS24; family RS24; genus JAYQKL01. Next base: position 6,272 of record JBMHDL010000004.1, read on the forward strand.
GCAAGCCTGATCATGGGGGTTATGGATTTGTTACAGAAACGGCAGTCCGACAACCGGCATTTTATGCTGCAAATTCTGGTTGCGACCATTCCGGTTATTCTGGCCGCCGCCATCCTGGTTTTGACTGGCTGGATTGATCTGTTGCGTAACGCCAAAACTGTAGCGATTGCCACCATCGCCTTTGCCATACCTCTCTATCTGGCCGATAAATTTGGTGAGCAAGGCATGAAAATGGGCGAGCAACCCCTCGGCAAGGCCCTGCTGGTCGGTCTGGCTCAGATTTTCGCCCTGATACCCGGCGCCAGCCGCGCCGGCGTCACCATAACAGCGGCAAGGTGGCTGGGAATTGGCCGCGCGGAGGCTGCACGCTTTTCCATGCTCCTGTCGATACCCGTCATTCTCTGTTTCACCCTGTTCAGTCTGATGGAAGTCGTCACCGCAGGGGGCGGTACCGGGATGAAACCTGTCCTTCTTGGCATAAGCTTCTCCGCCATAACGGCATTGGCCAGCATTCATGTGTTCATGAAAATGACGGCGAGAATGAGTTTTCTGCCTTTTGTCCTGTATCGGCTGATGCTGGGTGCGGCGATTTTGACGGTTGTTGCAAGCTAGTCTTTTTTACCGCCGCGGAAACGGGCCAGATAACTGTCCATGACGCCTTCAATCGGGGTCGGCGTAATATTGAGACCAGCAAAAGTCAGCCCCTTATCGTCCGCTACTTGGGAAACCACATTGTCCGTCTTCAACAGGATAACCTGATCCGGGGTCAAAGGCGGGTTGGGCAGAAACTGCGTCAACCGGCTCATGACATTGGCGGCGAGAAACGGTAAAGGCAGCAAGATGCGTTTTTGGCCGGTTGTGTGCAGCATCAGTTCCATTAATGCCTTGAAGCTGTATACCCCCGGGCCACCCAACTCATATGTTTTTCCTTGGGTCGATTTGTCGGTCAGTGCCGCCATGACAGCCGCCACGACATCACCGACAAACACCGGCTGGTACTTGACCTGACCGCCGCCGAACAATGGCAATGCCGGCAACAGGGTCGCCATTTGCGCGAAGCGGTTGAAAAAGCCATCCTCAGCTCCGATGACCAAGGAAGGACGCAGAATGACAGCCTTTTTGAAAGCGGCCAGCACAGCCTGCTCGCCCTCGCCCTTGGTTCTGCCATATACGGACAGGCTGTCCACATCCGCTCCAATCGCCGACAGTTGAATGAAATGAGCGGCTTTGGCTTTTGCGGCCGCTGCCGCCAGAAGCGCACTGCCGCCGGCCTGTACCGTATCGAATTTCTGTTTGCCGGACTCATGTAAAATACCGACAAGGTTGATCACGGCATCCGCGCCGGTGACCGCTTTTTGGACCTGTTCCGGCCTGGTGATGTTGGCAGGGACGATTGTCACCTGCCCCGGATCGCCGGCGGTCTTAAGAAACAAGGCACTGTTGGGGCGGCGCACCGCGACCCTGACCCGCCATCCGTCACGCGCCAGAGCGCGCACAAGGTGGCGCCCGATGAACCCGGACCCGCCGAAAACAGTTGCAACTTTTTGTGTTTGCTTGCCTAATTTAGACATCATGCGCTCCTTGCGTTTTTTCATTTTTTAGGCGAAGCCTCGCGGCTTGTCGAGCCATAAGATGCCGCAGGCACGCATTTGGGCAAACTCATCATGGACTAAGGATTGACAAGGCAAGATTAGAGGATTACTAACACATAGCTTTTGCAAAACGGCTTCGGCCAAATGCAATGCCCAGGTGGCGGAATTGGTAGACGCGCTAGCTTCAGGTGCTAGTGTCCTTATGGACGTGGAAGTTCGAGTCTTCTCCTGGGCACCATTTTATGCCACAGCTTTTCCCCGAGCAACGAGACGTGGCGAGAATTCGCAACAGACTTTTAAACCGCTATCGCGCCGCACAAAGGCGGCGCCCAGTTCAGCTTGCGTTCGCGCTCCAGCATGGCATCTAATTTGGCGGCGACATCATCGGGCCAAGGTGCGGATTTGCGGGTCGAGAGATCCACAAAGCAAGTCAGGAATTCACAGGCATTGGCCAGCACGCCCTGCGTTTCATTGACAATAAACCAGACCGTGTGAATGCGTTTTTGCGACCGCCCGACCAGCCGGCCATAAACCGCAACACGGTCGCCAATATTGATCTCAGCGAGGTAATTGATGTGATGCACCATGTCAAAAATACTGCCCGCGCCCGATTGGATGTAGTCGAGCGTAATACCGACGCGTTCAAACCAGGGCCAGCCGGCATCATCATAAAGGCGCATATAATATTGGACATTCATATGCCCGTTCCAGTCCTCCCACTCCTTGGGGATGACGGTTTCGTAACATGGCGTCATTTGCCGTAATTCGTCGAGAGAGGGCATCACAGGTCGCATCATTCTCATTCCTTCAGTGCATTTCTGGGAGAAGCTTATCACAGGCCGGCTTTCCGTAAGCGGTTAATAATGCCGCGTCCCCTGCTGAAGCGCCAGGCGACACAATAACGGATGACCTGTGCGGGAAAGGCTGGTAATGTGTCGCAAATTATCAATAACCGCTTTTGGAGCGCAAATGAGCATTACTTTGCATAAGGGCGACCTGCCCGATAATGTCAGTTTTACCGGTTCGGTCGCCGTCGATACCGAGACATTGGGACTGAAGCCGAGCCGTGACAAGCTGTGTCTGGTGCAATTGTCAGCCGGTGACGGCACCGCCCATATCGTGCAGCTTGACCGGGAAACCTATGACGCCCCGAATCTGAAAAAACTTCTCGGCGACCGCTCGGTCGTCAAAATCTTCCACTATGCCCGTTTTGACGTCGCCGTGATCGCCCATTATCTGCGCGTGCACTGCGCGCCGCTCTGGTGCACCAAAATCGCCTCAAAACTGGCCCGCACCTATACCGACCGGCATGGGCTGAAGGATCTGTGCCGCGAATTGGCGGGCATTGACCTGTCCAAACAGCAGCAGAGCTCAGACTGGGGTGCAGTTGAACTCAGCGAAGCGCAGCTCAAATATGCTGCTTCGGACGTTCTGCATCTGCATACACTCAAGGACAGGCTAGAGGCCATGCTGGTGCGCGAGAGCCGCAAGGACATGGCGGAAGCCTGTTTCGATTTTGTGCTGGTACGGGCAGCCATGGACCTTGCCGGCTGGGACGATCTCGACATTTTCTCACATTAACAGCCGGGCCATCAGCCAATGACGGAAGAACAGCACTACTCAAAATGGGTGAGCCGGCTCAAGCTGCTGTTTCCGGTCGCAGCCGCCGCGCTGATTGGCGCCGTTTTGCTGTTGGGCAAATCCGAACCCGGGCTTGACGATTTACCGCTGAGCTATCAGAACATTGAGCTGACCCGCAAGGGACCGCTGATGCGCGAGCCACGGCTCAAGGGGCTGACCGAAAATGGTGACCCTTACCGGCTGACAGCGCAGCTGGCGCGGCCTGACCCGAACAATCAGGACATTGTTTATCTGCAGGAGATTGTCGGCACGACCACCGGCAGGGATACGGGCACGCTTCTGCAAAAGGTGACGGCACCCGACGGCGTCCTGCAGCGTGAATCCGACCGCCTGTTCATGACCGGCGGCGTGGTCATGGAAGATATGGCCGGATATCGCCTGACCGGGGCGACCATGGATGTCGCATTCCGCACCAACCGGGCGGAAACCCGCAACCCGGTCATCGGCACCATGGAAGGCGGCAAAATCGAAGCCGGCGGCATGACGGCGGACGCCACCTCAGGCCTCATCACATTTTTCGCACCCGTGCGCACGACCCATACCCCGGACGCTACCTCCGCCAGCCGGGCACCGGATGACACTGATACGGCGACTGATACGGCGACTGATACAGCGAAGGCCCGCAAACGGGGCTTTGCCACAGACCCCGCCGCGCCGGTCATCATCACCGCGCAAAATCTGAAGCTTGACCGCAACACACATATCGGACTGTTTTCCGGCGATGTTCTGGCGGCTCAGGGCCCGTCGCAATTGCAGGGCGAACAGGCCGCCATCACGGTTGACAAAACCACCCGCGAGGCAAAAACCATCCGCGCCGAGGGGAAGGTCGTGCTGGTGTCGGATAATGGCAGCCGCGCCACCGGCGACTGGGCTGAGCATCATCTGGACACGGATGTCATCTATATGGGAGGCACGGTGACGCTTTATGAGCCCGGCAATGTGCTGCGCGGCGAAGCCTTGCAGGTCAACACACAGACCGGCAAGGCGACCATGATCGGCGGCGAAACGGCGGCCGGCAAACAGCGTGTGCGGGGTATTTTCACCCCCGGGCAGTAATCCGGGCAGTAATCCGAACAGTGAGATTTCAGGTTTCAGCCATCATCTACGTCACAATTTGTCAAAGCCTGTGAAATCGGCTATTCTGAAGCAAATGAGCGCGCGCACCAAAAAACCAACAAAAAAGACATCTGAAGACGGCCCGACCCTGGTCAGTAAAAATGACGGGTTGGAGGTGCTCAATGTCGGCAAAAGCTATGCCAAACGTCCGGTTGTGCGCAATGTGTCACTGACGCTGCAACGCGGCGAAGCGCTTGGCCTGCTGGGGCCGAACGGCGCCGGCAAAACCACCTGTTTTTACATGATCACCGGCCTGATCGGCTCGGATTACGGCACCATCAAGCTGAACGGAACCGATATTACCGCCCTGCCCATGTACCGCCGCGCACGCATGGGCATCGGCTATCTGCCGCAGGAGGCTTCGATTTTCCGCGGCCTGAGCGTCGAGGACAACATCCGCGCCGTGCTGGAGGCTGTGGAGCCCGACCCGGTTGAGCGCGAAAAGAAGCTGGAGGCGCTGCTGGCTGATTTCTCGGTGTCGCATCTGCGCCGCACACGCGGCATTGCACTGTCCGGCGGAGAACGCCGCCGCGTGGAAATCGCCCGCGCTCTGGCCGCCGACCCGTCTTATATTTTACTGGATGAACCCTTTGCCGGGATTGACCCGATCGCCGTCGGCGATATTCGGGATCTCGTCTCCACATTGAAGGACCGGAACATCGGTGTTCTGATCACGGACCATAATGTGCGCGAGACGCTCGGCATCATTGACCGCGCCGTCATCATTCATGACGGTCAGGTCCTCATGGAAGGCACCGCCGACCAAATCATCGCACATGAAGATGTGCGCCGCCTGTATCTGGGAGACCAGTTCAGGATGTAGGCCGGCGGACGCCTTCACAACCACTGGAGGCTGAGATGCAGATTCAAATCACCGGAAAACACCTGGAAACAGGCGATGCCCTTCGCGCACATGTGGAAACACAGCTGGCGGCCGGCATCAGCAAATATTTCGAACGCGGGGCGGAAGTGCATGTGACCTTTTCCAAACAGGGCCACGCCTATCGCACCGACTGCACCGTGCATCTTGACAGCGGCCTGCGGGCGCAGGCGCACAGCGATGATACCGATATTTATGCCGGCTTCGACCAGGCGCTGACGAAAATGGAAAAGCAGCTGCGCCGCTATAAGCGCCGGCTGAAAAACCATCACGCCAAATCCGCGCTCAAGGGTTTACCGCCGGTCATGGCGCGCACCTTGCAGGCTGAGCCTGATGAGGGTGAATTACCCGAGGACTATCAACCGGTAACGATTGCCGAAAGCGCGGTGGAACTGCCGGTGCTGTCAGTCAGCGAGGCGGTGATGCAGATGGAACTGACCCATGCCGAGCATCTGGTGTTCCGCTCCGCCGTGCATGGCGGGGTCAATGTCGTCCACCGCCGCACAGACGGTCACATTGGCTGGATTGATCCGGAATAACCCGGAACAATCTCAGACAATGCTCAGACTGACCTAGACTACGAGAGCTTAGGCAATATCAAAATGTGTCGCAGTTAGTGTCCCTGTGAAGTCTTCCAGAACCATCAACACCCAATCATCATCTGTCTGGTTGGTTTTATTACTATGATAAATCACGGTATCCGCAATATCCGCATCATTGGTTGTTGAACCAGAAGTTTCCAAACCCAACTCAGAAATATCGTCGACCTGCACCCAGCGAACCAGCGTAGGTTGGGTTTGTATGACTCCGGTAGAATCCACATAACCAAAAGGATCGTAAAATCTGCTCCCGCTTGCATCAAAAATGGGGGCTCCCAAGTCAACCAATTGTGGTAAAGCGAGCGTGTCATCGGTCACATCGAAATCTGTGATGACATCATAGTCATTCGAGGTGCTGAGAATATCGTCAAACCGCACAGAGAAGCTATCTTCCCCATCTCCACCGGTCAGCAGGTTAATACCCGCACCGCCGTCAAGCGTATCATTGCCGGCGTCACCATAAAGGTGGTCAGCCGCCGCCCCGCCATTCACGCGACCATTGACGTGACGAGACAAACTCTTGGCCAGACAAAAGGCATGCTCATGGACAGACCCCAGGACAGACTTCTGAATGGACATCAAAGAAGACTGGGCACAAAGAAAAGGCGGAAAAACAACGCGGCTCGCGTCTATCAAGAACGTCACGGGTTCACTCTTTTTGTTTTTGTTGAGAACGCTTTACGGAACGCCTTAATTACACAGGAAGGCTCGCAAAATTACTTTTGCATGTCAACAACTTTAACAGCCTCAAATCCGCTCGCTTCATCACAACCGGAAAACCGTGACTCCCAAAGGGATAAATTAATTTTTCAAAAATTTATTCGCCGTGCTTGGCCCATTCCTTGAAAAGGAAATCCTCCCACTTGGGAACTTTCATTCGCCGCTTGAACTCCAGTGCGGAGCCAGGCCAGTTATTGGTGACCTTTGTCCCGTCCTTATACCAACTCGCCTCAATGTTGGACCAGGCAAGGCCGTGCAGACGGCGTTGCATTTCATCACCGAATTCCGCCTCGGCCGCCGCCTGAACCTCTATGGTATGTCCCGCTGATTTCCTGATGAGCTGGATGATATAATCCGACTCCTGCTCCAGCGTCGCCACCACGGAGGTGTGTCCGGTATTGGTGTTCGGCCCGTACAGCAGAAACAGGTTCGGGAAACCTGACGTGACAACCCCGTGATAAGCGAACGCACCCTCGGCCCAATGCGCCTTGAGGGTCAACCCATCCCGACCCCGCACATTCATTTCCTTCAGGAAGGGGTTGGTGTGGAAACCGGTGGCGAACACCAGCACATCATGATCGCGATGGACGCCGTCCGAGCCGCTCACACCATCCGACGTAATCTTGTCAATGCCGCCCGTCACCAGTTCGACATGATCCTGCGCCAGTGTTTTGTAATATTTGTCTGAAAACAAAATGCGCTTGGCACCGATCTGGTAATCGGGCGTCAGTGCCTCAATCATGCCCGGATCGGTGATGAATTTTTTCATGTCGCGGCGGTTTTTAGCACGCGCCAGAAAGGATCTGATCGGCGCTCCTTTGATGACCGGATAAATACCGTATTCCCCGAGACACCAAACACCAAAGCGGTAAAGTTTCTGAATGGCGGGGATAAGAGCTGCCACACGCTTTTCGAATGCGGTGTAGGGGCGGTCACCTTTATCAATAATCCAGTTGGGTGACCGCTGATAGACCGTCAATTTTTTGGCGACCGCCGCCACCTCCGGTATCAACTGGACGGCACTGGCAGCGGAGCCGATGACCCCGACCCGTTTACCGGCCAGGTCAACCGCATGATTCCATTCGGCGGAATGAAAATACGGGCCGGAAAAACTGTCGCGCCCTGCGATATCCGGCAGATTGGGATGGTGAAGCTGCCCAACAGCACTCACCAAATAACGGCAGCGGAGTTCACCATGCTCAGCCGCATCCTTTGCCGCGTCGGTTTTAACCAGCCATGTGCCCGACTGTTCAGAGAACTCAGCCTCCAGCACTTTCATCCCGAAGCGGATATGACGACGCAGATCATGCTCAGTGGCGAAATCCTTCAGATATCGGAATATTTGCGGCTGTTTGGCCCATTTGAAATCCCAAGCCGGGTTGGGAGCAAAAGAATAGGAATACAGGACTGAGGGAATGTCGCATTCCGCACCCGGATAAGTGTTCTCCCGCCAGGTGCCGCCGACCTCATCCCCTTTTTCCAAAAGCAGGATATTATCATAGCCAGCCTGTTTCAGCTTATGCGCCATGCACAGCCCACCGAATCCGGTGCCGATGATGATGATGTCAAACTGCGTCTGCACGAACTTACCCCCCACCCACTCTGGTCATTTTTAATTTACGGGTCAAACGGTTTTCACTTGATCCCGCATGCGGCCAAGTGACCCCAGGTCTCAAGAATAGGTTTCTTTTTTTGGTCAGGAGAGATTAAGGTGGATAACCTCATATCAAGAAGTTTACGAATTATGACACAGCAAGACATTCCAACACTCATTGAACGTTTTTACCACTGGGAAGAAACCACACCGGAGAATATTTTCCTGCGCCAGCCCAAAGGGGATGACTGGATCGAGCTGAGCTTTGCCGAGGCCGGTCGCGAAGTCCGCAAAATGGTGACGGCCCTCAAACAGCAGGGCATCAAACCAGGTGACCATATCGGCATTTTCTCCAAAAATTGCAGTCATTGGATTCTGGCCGATCTTGCCATCATGATGGCCGGCTGTGTGTCGGTGCCGTTTTATGCCAGCCTGCCCGGTGACCAACTCGCCGAAGTCATTGAACTCGGTGACCTTAACGCCATATTTGTCGGCAAGCTGGATGATTGGAATGACGGTCATGTTGAGGTTTTGTCCAACGGGATTTTAACCATCAAATTCCCGCATTATGACGGCAGCCCCATAGTGACCTGTGGGCTGGATTGGGATGAGCTGACCCGTGACGCGGCACCGTTTGCCGAAAATTACGCACCAAATCTGGATGATTTATGGACCATCAAATTCACTTCCGGCACCACCGGCACGCCCAAGGGCGTGATGCACGTACACCGTTCGCCGGCAATGATCATGATTGATGAGACAGAACAAGACTGGCTGGGCATCAACCGCTATACGGAACACCGCATGTTTTCGTTCCTGCCCCTCAACCATGTCGGGGAACGCATCGGAGTGGAACTGCCGGCAATCTGGATGGGAGGCTCCCTGTCCTTTGCCGAAAGCCTCGACACTTTTGTGCAGAATATCAAGGACACCCAACCGACCAGTATTTTCGCAGTACCGCGCATCTGGACCAATTTCTATCTCGGCGTCATAGCGAAAATTCCGGAAAACCGACTGAAGCTGCTCTTGTCCATCCCGATTATATCCGGCCTTCTCAAACGCAAGCTCAAAACCGAACTGGGCCTTCGCGACATCAGGATCGCCGCCACCGGCGCCGCCATCACCCCGGCCTTCATCAAGCAATTTTTCCAAAAGCTTGACATTCACCTGATTGAGGCCTATGGCATGACTGAAGTATGCGGTTCCATGACCAACACCCCGATGCGTGATGCGCCACTCGACACTGTCGGCAAAGCGATCCCCGGAGGTGAGGTCAAAATCGATCCTGAGACCGGTGAAGTGCTTATGAAATCCCCTTACATGATGAAGGGCTATTACAAGAATCCGGAAAAAACCGCCGAAGTCCTTAAGGGTGGATGGATGTATAGCGGGGACCGCGGCACCAAGGACGAGCACGGTTATGTGCGCGTCATTGGTCGCGTCAAAGACGCTTTCAAAACCGCCAAAGGCAGTTTCATCACCCCCAACCCGCTAGAGGAAGTTCTCGCCGAGAATGATTATGTCGAGCAGGTTTGTGTCGCCGGCCTCGGTATCCCGCAGCCGATTGCCCTGTTCAACCTGTCTGAAATTGCCGAGAAAGCCGACAAGGAAATGGTTGAAGCCTCGCTGACGGCCTCAATTGAGGCTTTGAATGCAACGCGAGCAAATTATGAGCGTATCTCGACGGCCATTATCATGACGCAAACCTGGAGCCAGGAGAATGATTTCCTGACACCGACCCTGAAGGTGAAGCGGTTCAATCTCGATAACGCCTTTGGTGAGCAATATTTGGGCTGGCATGAGGATGAACGCAAGGTCATCTGGGTCTGACAACAGGTCGTGATCCGGGAAAGCAGGTGAAGGATGAGCAAGGTCGTTATTGTCGGCATCGGGGAGGTTGTTGAACAGGTTCCGGAGGATCTTCAATCGGCCGCATCGCCTCTGGACCTGATGCACAAGGCTGCCCTGGCGGCGGTCGCGGATTGCGGCGGAGCGAATGTCGTGGAGGCACTGGACTCCATCGCCGTAGTGCGGACATTTTCCGACTCAGGGGCACCTCTGAAAAGCCCGTTCGGAGATCCCGACAACCCGCCGCGTGCCGTAGCCGCACGTATCGGCGCCACGCCAAAACTTGCCGTCTATTCTCCGTCCGGCGGCCAAGCACCGCAACAGCTGGTCAATGAATTCGCAGCCAAAATCAGCCAGGGGGACTGCGCGGCGGTGCTGTTGGTCGGTGCGGAAGCTCTGGCCAACCAGAAGGCTTTGAAAAAAGCCGGTGTCGCCGCCGACTGGAGCGACTCGACGGACGGCCCGCTGGATGAACGCCCGGCCGACATCACCGGCACAATCGACATCAACCAGTTTCACAATGAGTTTCTCAACATCCCGGCCGTCTATACCGTGCTGGAAAACGCCCGCCGCAGAAAACTCGGCTTGAGCCGAGAGGACTATGCCGACAGCTGCGCCGGTTTGTTTGAGGGCTTTTCCCAAATTGCCGCCAACCACCCATGCGCCATGTTCCCGCAAGCCTTTACCGCGCAGGATATCGCAACCGTATCGGGAACAAACAACGCCATCACCGATACTTACAGCCGGGCCATGACCGCAAAAGACGGGGTCAATCAAGGGGCGGCCGTCATTTTGATGTGCGAAGACAAAGCCATAGGGCTAGGTCTTGACCCGTCCACCTTCATCTATCCCGTCGCCGGCAGTGAAGCGCAGGAGCTGACCTTACCCTACCGCGAAGATCTCGGCGGCTCCGTCGCCATGACCGCAGCCTATGATGCGGCCTTTGAGGCCGCCGGTATGCGAATAGATGACGTCACCTGCATGGATCTTTACAGTTGCTTCCCGATTGCCGTTTTTACGGCCTGTGAAGCACTCGGGATTGAGACAAATGACCCGCGTAAACTGACCGTCACCGGTGGCCTGCCCTTTTTCGGCGGAGCTGGCAATAATTACTCCATGCACGCCATTGTAAATGTGGTCAAAACTCTGCGCGCAGACGGAAAAGGTCTCGGGCTTGTCGGCGCCAATGGCGGGTTCATCTCGAAACACTGTATCGGGCTTTACGCCGCCGCACCCCCGGCAGCCGGCTGGCGGGAAGCGGACCAAGCCGCCTTGGCGGCCAAAGTCATGGCGCAGTCATCGCCGGAGGTTGCGCTGCATGCCGACGGCCGGGCCCGCATTGAGAGCTACGGCGTGGAATTCGGGCGCACCGGCCCGTTACGCGGGTTTATTGTCGGCCGGCTTGAGGACGGACGCCGCTTTGTCGGTGCGACCGACCGAAAGGATGAAAAGACCGTGCAGGAACTTCTGGCGGAGGACCCATTGGGCAGAGAGGTTTATGTCACCAGCAAAGGCCCGGGCAACCGTTTCACTTTTGCGCCTGAGCAGACCCGTGCACTCATCCCAAAAGTGCCAGACAGTTTTGAGGGAGACTTCGAACATTGTCTGGTCATGCGCAACGGTCCGGTACTCGAGATCACCATCAACCGCCCAGAGTCACGCAACAGCCTCACCCCTGAGGCCAATTTTGAACTGGAGCGCATTTTCGATCTGTATGAGAGTGACCGCTCGCTTTGGGTCGCTATCCTGACCGGAGCCGGCGACCAGGCCTTCTCGGCCGGAAATGATCTGAAATATATGGCAACCGGCAATCCCATTTGGGTTCCCGAAACCGGCTTTGCCGGGCTCACCCACCGGACAAACAGGTCCAAGCCGGTGCTTGCTGCCATCAACGGGTTTGCCTTTGGCGGCGGCCTTGAAATCGCCCTGGCATGTGACCTCATTATTGCTGACGAGTCCGCATCATTCGCCTTGCCGGAAGTCAAGACCGGTTTGATTGCTGCTGCCGGTGGCCTGTTTCGCCTGCCACAGGCTCTGCCACCACATATCGCAAAGGAAATGATTCTGACCGGCCGCGCCATGGATGTAGAGGAAGCGATGCAACACGGCCTGGTCAACCACAAAGCCGCCAAGGGCCAGGCCCTCGACAAAGCAAGGGAAATGGCGGCACAAATCTGCGCGGTCAGTCCGACGGCCGTGTCTGCCTCTTTGGAAATGATGCAGGAGGGCGCCGACACCCCGGACCCGGCGGTCGCCCTAGCGCGCCCGACCAAAGCCCTGACCAAAGTGGCCGCCTCCGAGGATCTGCAGATTGGTCTGCTGGCTTTTCTGGCCAAGCAAGCCGCCAAGTGGAAAAACAAATAGGCCTGGTGAGCCGTGAGCCGGGATGACCGGCAGGGGCACAACCTGATTTCTGCGGCGCAAAACTGTGAAGTCTGGGGAAATGGTGGAGCCAGGCGGAATCGAACCGCCGACCTCTTGCATGCCATGCAAGCGCTCTCCCAACTGAGCTATGGCCCCTATTTCAAGGCTTATGCTTATGTCTCAAAACCGGACTTATGGCAAGCCTAAAGTTTGGTGTCCGGACAAGCCGGATTGACGCAGCTAGTCTTCATCCTCCAGCAGAGTGATGTCGTCACCATCATCCAGATCATCATCAACATCATCGCCGAAACCGCCCTCTTCGAAATTGTCGACATCGGCATCATCCGCGTCGGCATCGTCATCAGCTTCGTCTTCGATCAATTCGTCGAAGGAAACCGTATTGTCATCCTCAAGGTTGACTTCATTTTCCGAGGTTTCCTCTTCAATTTCTTCCTGTTGCGGCTCATCGGGTTCCGCCGCTTTGACCTGTGCTGATGGCGTGCGGGCACCTTCATTGTGGACTGTGCCGCATTTCGGACAGGTAATCGGGTCACGATTTAAATCGTAAAATTTTGCACCGCAGGACTCACATTGGCGTTTGAGACCCAGTTCTTCCTTAGACACGGTTAAACCTCCAAAAACTAAACTGACAAAATTCCAATGCCACACGCCAACAGCGGTGTCAAAACTTTCCTGTCACTTTTTTTCTTTTTTATCGTGCGGATTCATGTAGAAAAAGCTTACCGCAATGGGCGGCTATTGATGTGTCAACCCTGAAACCCAGCAAATGTCAGACGTGTCCCAAAATTCGAAGCCGGCAACCAGCAGAAAAGCCACCACCCCGTTACAGGGTGATGTCGATATTCCGGGTGACAAATCCATTTCACATCGCTGTTTCATACTGGGCGGGCTGGCACGCGGCATCACTAAAGTGACAAACCTTTTGGAAGGGGAAGATGTCCTCGCCACAGGACAGGCCATGGCGGCCATGGGCGCGAGGGTCAAGCAACTCAACCCCGGGACATGGGAGATAACCGGAACGGGGGCGGGCGGGTTGACGTCACCCGATGCATCCCTCAATTTCGGCAATTCCGGGACCGGCGCCCGTCTCGTAATCGGGGCGATGGTCGGACATGGGGCAAGCGCACGCTGCGAAGGGGACGCTTCGCTGTCAAAACGGCCAATGGGACGTATCACGGATCCATTGACCCAAATGGGCGCGCAATTTACATCTGCCCAAGGCGATCGCCTGCCCCTGACGGTGACCGCCCCCGAGCGCCCCCTGCCGCTCATCTATGACATGCCCGTGCCGTCGGCACAGGTCAAATCCGCCATCCTGTTGGCCGGGCTTGGTGCACCGGGGCGCACCAGTGTCACTGAAAGTCACCCTACCCGTGACCACACGGAACGGATGCTCCGACTGTTCGGGGCCGAGGTGACGACGTTACAGACCCAGTCTGGCGTGGAAATTTCGGTTGCAGGCGAAACCACTTTACGCGGCACCGACATCATTGTGCCCGGCGACCCTTCTTCCGCCGCCTTTCCCCTTGTCGCAGCCCTGTTGGTGCCGGGGTCACGGATTACTCTCCGCAATATTATGGTAAACCCGCATCGTGACGGCCTCTTGGCCTGTTTGACGGAAATGGGGGCTGATATCCGCCGCGATAATGAACGCGAAGCGGCCGGTGAGAGGGTGGCGGACTTCACTGTCTCATTCAGTACCTTACACGGCATTGACGTTCCGGCTGAACGCGCTCCGAGTATGATTGACGAATACCCCATTCTGGCCATGGCCGCAGCCTGCGCGCATGGACAGACGACCATGACCGGGTTGAGTGAATTGCGGGTCAAGGAAAGTGACCGCCTGTCCGCCATCGTCAATGGCCTCAGGGAAAACGGGGTTCAGGTGGAAGAAGGTGCAGACAGCATGACGGTTCATGGTTGTGCGGGGGCGGTGCCGGGTGGCGGCAGTGTCGCGACGCATCTTGACCACCGCATCGCCATGAGTTTTCTGGTGCTGGGTTTGGCGGCGGAAAGCCCCGTCACCGTTGACGACAGTCGCATGATTGCTACAAGCTTTCCGAATTTCTTCGACCTGATGGCGGCGCTCAACGCCGGAACGATTTCAGGTTAGGGACGGGATATCAATCATGACACAAAGCCTTCCGGTCATTGCGATTGACGGTCCCGCCGCCGCCGGCAAAGGGACTTTGGCCAGACGGCTGGCTGAGCATATGGAGTATGCTTATCTCGACACCGGCGCCCTCTATCGCGGCGTCGCCCTGCTGGTCGTCCAGAACGGTGGCGATCCGAGCAATCCGGATCAGGCACTCTCTGCCGCACGCGCTTTGGATCCGACAGCCATTGACGGCAAGGCGATCCGCACGACCGAAATCGGTGCCGCCGCGGCCAAGGTTGCGGCACTGGCCGGGGTGCGCAGTGAAATCCTTGACCTGCAACGCAGATTTGCGGCCAGCCCCCCGGGTGACCGGAAAGGCTCCGTATTAGACGGGCGCGATATCGGAACCGTTGTCTGTCCTGATGCTGACCATAAAATATTTGTTACAGCCAGCGCCGAAATCAGGGCGCATCGGCGGTGGCTCGAACTGCGTGAAAAAAATCCGCAGCTCGCTGAAAGTCAGGTTTTGACGGATTTAAGGGAGCGCGACAGGCTCGATGCAGAGCGTCCCATCGCCCCGTTAAAACCGGCCGAAGATGCCCTCTTGCTAGATACGACAGAATTGGCTATAGAAGAGGCATTCGAGACGGCTCTGGCGCTCATAACTGAGCAAAAAGCCTGAAATCCAAACCGTTTCGGACCCAAATCCCAATAATTGCTGGTGCAGGATAATGGTGTCGTGCACTTGAAGACCGTCGGACCCAACCGGCAGGCAATTAATGTGTATGAATTAGGAGTAGGACTGTGGCAGATACCCAGACCCCGGCGGAAATGAACCCGTCAACAGAAGATTTTGCAAGCATGCTGGAGGAAACCTTTTCCTCCGACACCGTCATGGAAGGCAGTGTCGTCAAAGGCCGGATCACGGCCATTGAAAATGATTTGGCCATCATTGATGTCGGCCTGAAAACAGAAGGCCGTGTGCCGCTACGTGAATTCGCAATGGCCGGTAAGGATCCTGAAATCACCGTCGGCGACGAGGTCGAGGTCTTTCTGGAGCGCATCGAGAACGCCATGGGCGAGGCCATGCTGTCCCGCGACAAAGCCCGTCGTGAGGAAAGCTGGATTGTCCTTGAAAAGAAATTTGAAGCCAATGAGCGCGTTGAAGGCGTCATTTTTGGACGCGTCAAAGGCGGCTTTACCGTTGACCTTGACGGTGCAACGGCATTTCTGCCGGGCAGCCAGGTTGACATCCGCCCCGTGCGCGACATCACTCCTTTGATGAACACCCCGCAACCGTTCCAGATTTTGAAAATGGACCGCCGCCGCGGCAATATTGTCGTCTCCCGCCGCGCCATCATGGAAGAAACTCGTGCAGAGGACCGCAGCAAAATCGTTGCCAACCTGTCCGAGGACCAGATTACCGAAGGTGTGGTTAAAAACATCACCGATTACGGCGCTTTTGTGGATCTTGGCGGTGTTGACGGCCTGTTGCATGTCACCGACATTGCCTGGCGCCGCATCAACCACCCGTCAGAAGTTTTGAATATCGGCGAAACTGTGAAGGTCCAGGTCATCAAAATCAATCATGAGACCATGCGTATCAGCCTTGGCATGAAGCAGCTGGAAAGCGACCCGTGGGAAGATACGGAAAACAAATTCCCGCTGGGTGGCCGCTTCACCGGCCGTGTCACCAACATCACGGATTATGGCGCATTTGTAGAACTTTCCGACGGCGTTGAAGGCCTAGTCCATGTCTCAGAGATGAGCTGGGTTAAGAAAAACGTCCATCCGGGAAAAATCGTTTCAACCTCCCAGGAAGTTGAAGTCATGATTCTGGAGGTTGACAGCTCCAAGCGCCGGATTTCCCTTGGCCTGAAACAGTGCACTGACAACCCGTGGGACAGCTTTGCCGAGAAATACCCGTCCGGAACCAAACTGACTGGGGAGATCAAAAACATCACTGAGTTCGGCCTGTTTGTCGGACTTGAAAATGATGTTGACGGCATGGTGCATATGTCCGATCTCGACTGGAATCTGTCCGGCGAAGAAGCCCTGGCTCAATATTCCAAGGGTCAAGAGGTCGAAGCGGTGGTTCTGGACGTCGATATAGACAAGGAACGCATCAGCCTTGGCATTAAACAGCTTGAGGGGGACCCCCTGGACGGTGTTGCCAATCTGAAACGTGGTGAAACCGTCACCTGCACTGTTACGGCGGTGACCGATGGCGGTCTTGAAGTCTCTGTCGGAGACAGCGAGTTTGGCGCCTTTATTCGCCGGTCAGACCTGTCACGGGACCGGGAAGACCAACGCCCGGACCGTTTTGCAATCGGCGACAAGCTGGACGCTATGGTGACGAATTTCGACGCCAAGTCCAGACGCCTGAACCTTTCCATCAAAGCGCTGGAAATCGCTGAGGAGAAAGAGGCTGTGGCCCAGTATGGGTCCTCTGCAGCCGGTGCCTCATTGGGTGACATTCTCGGAGCCGCTTTGAATAATGGCGGGGAGGCTGACGCTGAGGAAGCGCCGAAAGCCGAAAAGTCTAAAAAGGCTGAAACGGCTGCTGAGGAAGAAGCCCCGGCTGAGGAGGAAGCCCCGGCTGAGGAGGAGTCTTCAGAAGAGGAATAAGAGGGTTTCGAACCTAAAGAAAACCATAAGACGGCGGCATATAAATTTATATGTCGCCGTTTTTGCGTCTTGACGCTCATGGCTGGAATTGGCAAATTAAAACGTGAATTCCCTCAGCAGAGAAGTTAATCATGATCAAATCTGAACTCGTTAACATCATCGCGGAAAAATACCCGCATCTGTACCAACGTGATGTTGAGCGCGTAGTCAATACGATTTTGGAAGAGATTACCTCAGCGCTCAGTCGCGGTGACCGTGTGGAACTGCGCGGCTTCGGCGCTTTCTCGGTAAAAACCCGTGCGCCACGCATCGGGCGCAACCCGCGCACCGGGGAAGCTGTTGCGGTGTCAGAGAAAAATGTACCCTTCTTCAAAACCGGTAAGGATTTACGCGAACGCCTGAACGCGGACACTTAAGCCGGTGTTTTTGGTCAAGCGCTTTTTCAACATCCTGGTTCTGACTTTCCTATTGCTGATTGTTTTGGTTTTGGCATTTGCCAATGACCAAACCGTCACCTTCAGTCTGGATCCGTTTTCCCGGGACAATCCCGCCATTGCTTTCGAACTGCCATTGTTCGGTGTCTTCATGTTCGCCTTGATGTTGGGCGCATTGCTTGGCGGGGTTTTGACGCGGATAAAACTCTGGCAAAAAACCCGCAACAGCCCTAAATAAGGCCATAGAGAAAACAGGAAAATGATATGAGCCTTGCTAATCCAGTCTATTGCGCCCTTGATACGCCTGATATGGCCTATGCACAAAGCCTGTCGCACCGGCTGGCGCCGCATATTGGTGGTGTGAAAATCGGCATGGAATATTTCTATGCTACCGGAGTTGCAGGCTACCGCGCCATTGCTGATCAGGGTGTCCCGGTGTTTCTGGACCTGAAACTGCATGACATTCCCAATACGGTTGCTGCAGCGGTTCGGGCTTTGACGCCGCTTGAACCAGCGATTTTGAATGTTCATGCCGGGGGTGGTTCTGCAATGATGCAGGCGGCGGCTGAGGCGGCAAAATCCTATGATGGCCAGCGGCCTGTCATGATTGCCGTAACGATCCTGACATCACTGGAGGCCAGCGACCTGCATGAAATGGGGATATCAGGCAGCCCACAGGATCAGGTTCTGCGTCTGGCGGAACTGGCACAAAAAGCCGGCATGCAGGGCGTGGTGTGTTCCGCGCACGAAATTGAGGCTCTGCGGCAAGCCTGCGGGCCCGACTTCAAGCTGGTTGTCCCCGGCATCCGTCCGACAGCCAGCCCGACCCATGACCAAAAACGGGTTATGTCACCTGAACAGGCCAAAGCCGCCGGTGCGGACATTCTGGTCATCGGGCGCGCCATTACCGGCGCCGAGGATCCGGCGGCGGCGGCACAGGACATCCAAACCGGCCTGACGGCACAGCAAGGCTGAAACCATCATGTCCGTTGCTGTCAAAATCTGCGGCCTGTCCACACCAGCTGATGTGCTGGCCGTCAATGCGGCGCAGGCCGACTATGCCGGCTTTGTCTTTTTTGAGAAATCACCGCGCAATGTCACCCCGCAAACGGCCGGTGACCTTGCGGCAGGGCTGGCTGACAGCGTCCGGTCGGTTGCGCTTCTGGTCAATCCATCTGACGCGGATTGCACAGCCCTGCTGGAAACATTCAACCCAGACATAATTCAACTGCACGGGAGTGAAACGCCAGCGCGCGTCGCCGCCGTAAAGACACTGTGTGCGCGTCCGGTCATCAAAGCCTTGGGCGTCAGCACCAGCGCGGATATTGAAGCGTCGCAAGACTTCGCTCAGTCGGCGGATATGCTTTTGTTCGACGCCAAACCGCCCGTCGATGCCGCCCTGCCGGGCGGACGCGGTGTCGCATTTGACTGGTCCTTGTTGAACGGCTACAAAGGCGGCCTGTCCTGGATGCTGTCCGGGGGTTTGACGGTTGAAAATGTCGCTGACGCAATTGCCGCTACCGGCACTTCAGCGGTGGATGTATCCTCGGGTGTCGAGTCATCACCGGGGGTCAAGGCGGCGGATAAGATTTCTGATTTCGTCCGCGCAGCAAAAGCGACGGCATGATACAGCCTGCAGGCTTTATGTGAAGGGAACTGTTATGGAGCAGCCAAACTCATTCATGAACGGTCCGGATGAAAACGGACGTTTCGGACTTTTCGGGGGCCGCTTTGTGGCTGAAACCCTGATGCCGCTGATCCTTGATTTGGAAAAGGCATATGAGGCAGCTAAGCAGGATCCAGCCTATGAAGCCGAGCTGCTAGATCTGCAGATGCATTATGTCGGCCGGCCCAGCCCCCTCTATTTCGCCGAACGCCTGACCGATCATTTCGGCGGCGCCAAAATTTATCTCAAGCGCGATGAGTTGAACCATACCGGATCACATAAAATCAACAACTGCCTCGGCCAGATTTTGCTAGCTAAACGCATGGGTAAAACCCGCATCATCGCCGAAACCGGCGCCGGACAACATGGCGTGGCGGTGGCTACGGCTGCTGCACGTTTCGGGCTGCCCTGCACGGTTTTCATGGGCGCCAAAGACATTGAACGGCAAAAGCCAAATGTGTTCCGAATGAAGCTGCTCGGCGCAGACATCCGCCCCGTTACCGCCGGGGCCGGCACCTTGAAGGATGCGATGAATGAAGCCCTGCGTGACTGGGTCAGCAATGTCGACAATACATTCTACATCATTGGCACCGCAGCGGGTCCGCACCCCTATCCGGCGATGGTGCGTGATTTCCAATCTGTCATCGGCAAAGAGGCCCGCGCCCAGATACTTGAGCGGGAAGGCAGACTGCCGGACAGTCTGATCGCCTGTATCGGCGGCGGCTCCAATGCTTTGGGGCTGTTTCATCCCTTCCTTGATGATGAAGGCATTCGTATTATCGGCGTCGAAGCCGGTGGCTTAGGTCTGGAAACCCCCGACCATGCCGCCTCCCTCGCCGGCGGCAAGCCGGGTGTGTTGCACGGCAACCGGACTTATCTCTTACAGGATGAGGACGGCCAGATTGTTGAAGGCCACTCCATTTCCGCCGGGCTCGATTATCCCGGCATCGGTCCCGAACACGCCTGGTTACGGGATTTGGGACGGGTCGAATACGTCGCCGTCACGGATGACGAGGCCCTGGAGGCATTCCAGCTCTGTACACGGCTGGAAGGGATTATTCCGGCTCTTGAACCGAGCCATGCACTGGCCCATGTCGCCAAAATCGCGCCTGATCTGCCGACGGACCACATCATGGTTATGAATATGTGCGGCCGCGGCGACAAGGACGTCTTTTCAGTTGCCGAATATCTCAATGTTGACCTCACTGAAGGGCAGGAATGACCATGACAGAAACCCGACTGGACGTTCGTTTCCGAGACCTTGCCGCCGGACAGGAAAAAGCGTTTGTGGCCTTCATCACCGCCGGTGACCCGGATATGGAGACCAGCCAGAAAATCCTGAACGGGTTGGCCGCTCATGCCGACATTATTGAGCTTGGCATGCCGTTCACCGATCCGATGGCCGACGGGCCATCCATCCAGCACGCCTCCCAGCGCGCTTTGGCCGCTGGCATGAGTGTCGCCAAAACCCTGGACATGGTTCGTCGCTTCCGCGCAGACAACCAATCCACCCCGCTGGTCCTGATGGGCTATTACAACCCGGTGTATATTTATGGGGTCGACAAATTCCTGACCGACGCCAAAACGGCGGGCGTGGACGGCCTGATTATCGTCGATCTGCCGCCTGAGGAAGATGATGAGTTGTGCAAACCGGCGCTTGCCGCTGGCCTGAATTTCATCCGGCTGGCCACCCCCACAACCGACGACAAACGTTTGCCGGAGGTTTTGGCCAATACATCCGGCTTTGTCTATTATGTCTCTATTACGGGCATCACTGGCTCGAACATACCTGAAAAAGATCTCGTGGAACGCGCCGTCGCCCGTATTAAGGGCCATACGGACCTGCCGATTTGTGTCGGTTTCGGTATCAAAACAGCCGAAGCGGCTAAAACCTTCGCCTCCGTATCCGATGGTGCCGTGGTCGGCTCGGCTCTTGTTGATACCATCAAAAACAGCCTTGACGAAAAGGGTCAAGCCGGACCGGAGACCGTCTCCTCTGTGCTGGCCTTGGCTGAAGAACTTGCGCAGGGCGTGAAACAGGCGTAAAAGATAAAAAAACCACCAAATCATGCGAGGGTACGACCATGAACTGGATTAAAAATTTCGTCAGACCAAGATTTGAAGCCGTCTTCAGAAGTAAAGATGACACGCCCGACAATCTCTGGGTCAACTGCAATGAGTGCGGGGAAATGATTTTCCACCGTGACATGGAGGCTTTGTCGAAAGTCTGCCCGGGTTGCGACAACCACATGCGCCTTGATACCAAGGAACGCTTTGACCTTCTATTTGACGACAGCCAGTATGACCTTGTGGAAACCCCGGACGTTCCGGCTGATCCGCTGAAATTCCGCGATACCAAAAAATATGCCGACCGGCTGAAGGAAGCCCGGAGCAAAACCGGCAAAAAAGACGCCGTTTCTATCGGCATTGGCCGGATCAGCGGTGTTGAAACCGTTGTCGTGGTTCAGGACTTCTCCTTCATGGGCGGCTCGCTCGGCATGGCTGCCGGTGAAACCGTCATTCGCGGCGGTGAGCTGGCACTCGAGAAAAATGCCCCGTTCATTGTTGTCGCCGCAGCTGGCGGCGCGCGCATGCAGGAGGGTATTCTGTCCTTAATGCAAATGCCGCGTACCACGGTCATTGTGCAGGAACTACGCGAACGCGGCCTGCCTTATCTGGTCATTCTGACCGACCCGACCACCGGCGGTGTCACGGCCTCCTACGGCATGTTGGGGGATGTCCATATTGCCGAGCCGGGTGCGCTGATCGGATTTGCCGGCCCACGCGTCATCCAAGACACCATCAATGAAAAACTGCCCGACGGCTTCCAGCGTGCTGAATATCTGCTGGAGCACGGCATGGTCGATATGGTTGTCCATCGGCACCGCATGGCTGAAACCATCGGTAAGCTGCTGAAGCTGTTGACCGGTGCTGATGATATGCCGGCCGTCTCACCTGCCGAATAAGGCATATGCCCCGGACACCTGCCAGCCAGGACACGCTGGCGCGTTTTCTGAAACTGCATCCGAAATATATTGATCTGTCGCTTGACCGGATGCATGGCCTTTTGGCACGTCTGGATCATCCCGAGCACGACCTGCCACCTGTCATCCATATCGCAGGCACCAATGGCAAAGGTTCAACACTGGCATATCTCAAAGCCATTATGTCAGCCGCTGGTAAGCGGGTTCACGCTTATAGCTCGCCACATCTCGTCAAATTTCATGAGCGCATCAATCTTGCCGGCGTAGACATCAGCGAAGAAGAATTGGCCGCTTTGCTAGCCGAAGTCGAGACCAAAAATAGCGGCCAACCGATCACTTTTTTCGAGGCGACGACAGCCGTGGCCCTGACTGCCTTCGCCCGTCATCCGGCTGACTATCTGCTGCTCGAAGTCGGGCTGGGCGGTCGTCTAGATGCGACCAATGTCGTTGACACGCCACGCCTGAGTCTGATCACACCGGTCAGCATGGATCACGAGCAGTTTCTCGGAGCCAATCTGGCGGACATTGCGGGTGAAAAGGCCGGCATTTTAAAACCTGGATGCAAGGCCCTGATCGCCCGCCAGGAAAGCAAAGCCCTGCAGGTCATTCAGGCACGGGCTGATGCCGTCAACGCCCCTACTCTTTATGCCGGCAGAGACTGGGAATACACCCGCACCGAGGACGGCATGAAGCTGTCGGTTCAGGACATCTCAGTCAGGCTTCCCGAGCCGGGCCTGACGGGGACGCATCAATATGAAAATGCGGCCCTTGCAGCCGTCGCGTCACGGGAGCTTGGCATTCCCCTTGATGCCATCCGGCAGGGTGTGGCCGAAGCTAGCTGGCCGGCACGCCTGCAGCCGATTCCACCGCTTCCCGGTGTTCCGGAGCGTGAGGATCTCTGGCTTGATGGCGGACATAATCCGGCGGCCGCGCATGTCTTGGCGAATTGGGTGACCGGATGGCAAAAGGAACGACCGCAGAAACCGTTCCACATGATCAGCGGGATGTTGAACACCAAACAGGCGGAAAGCTATTTTACGGCATTTCGCGGCCTGGACATCACCCTGACCACGCTGACCATTCCTGGGGAGCAAAATAGCCTGACGGCTGCGCAACTCGCCAATGCCGCCCGACAGGCCGGGCTACAGGCAGAAGCTGGAGACAGTCTGGCCGCAGCAGTGCAGGCGGCACCTGACGGAGCCCGCATCTTAATTTGCGGGTCCCTGTATCTGGCGGGCCATGTTTTGTCATTTTATAAGTGACAGAGCTTAGACAGTCTCTTCAATCCAGGACACAAGGTCTGATTTCGGCGCGGCACCAACTTTGGTGGAGGTGTTTTGACCGTCCTGAAATATCATCATGGTCGGGATGGAGCGTACGCCGAAACTGGTCGGGGTTTTGGGATTTTCGTCAATATTGACTTTCACAACGGTAATCTTGTCGGACATTTCTGCCGCGATTTCATCTAACGCAGGTGCAATCTGCTTGCATGGACCACACCACTCAGCCCAGAAATCAACCAGTACGGCACCACCGGCATTGGTGACTTTTTCTTCAAAATCATTATCAGTCGCATGGATTACGGTCGCATCAGACATGGGCAGGTTCCTTTTTGTGATTCACTTATTGAAAATGTAAGGGGGCACACACGGTTTTTCAAGCACCGCTGCCTTTGATCACGGGATTTCTGTCAATATTCTGTGCATCATTTCGTCGGGGATGCGTTGCACAAACCCCGTCACGGTCCAAATCAGCACACAGCGTACCGGCTTGTCCGTCTGTCCGGCCAGTAAAGCCTGATAAACCGCCATTTGTGCCAAATAGGCCTTGGGAATGTCATCCGCATTGCGTGGCGGCACGCGATTGGTTTTATAATCGGCGATAATGACGGCATTCTCGGTTTCGACATATCTGTCAATCCGGCCGGAAAAACGGCGCCGGCCATTCCCAACCGCTATGCGACCGGCTATCGGCAATTCTGCACGGCTGTCCGGCCCGAAAAGACCTGCCAATTCTTTAGAAAATATGACGGCGAGGGCTTCCGACACCATCTGCGCCTGCTCCATTTCGCTGAAGGCTGCGCCGTGACGCTTCAGAAAAGCTGCTGCCTGACCTACAAGCACAGCTTTATCAACCGGACCGTTTTTTGTCATGCCCGCCAACCCTTCCAACAGGTCATGCGTCAGATTCCCCCTGAGTAAGGCAGCGCCGCCGGCGAGCTGCGTTTGCTTTGCAGCACCCTGCACCCCCAGAACATGTGACGGGCTTTCAAGGGCTGCAAGACGTGTCTCGCGTTTCGCGGGCCGGTGCAACCAGTCCGGGATGTCACCGGTCCAGGCAGTTTGCGGCGGCGGATCCTGCACATCTTTAACCAAGGGCCGATCCTGACCCAAGCGCCAGAATTCGTCCCCCGCTTCGAAATGCTCGGTTTCAGGATGATCTTTGATCACCCCAGCGACCAGACTGTACCAGCTCTGTGCGGGCGGCACTTTCGGGGTCACACCAATGTGCCCACAAATATACACCCTGTCGCGGGCCCGGGTCAGGGCTACATAGAGCAGCCGCTTGTGCTCAGCCTGTTCCCGGGCGCGCAGCGCCTCAAGGCCGACTTTCGACAAAAGTGGCATACGTCCTTTGTTCGGACGATACAGCAAAGCACTGTCATGTGCCTGTATATGGGACTGCGCCCCGGCGACCTTGAACGGCTGACGGCAGGTATCCGGCAAAAACACAATCGGTGCTTCCAGCCCTTTCGCCCCGTGAACCGTCATGATGCGGACGGCATCAAGGGCCTGCTCCATATCACGCTTAACCTCGCTCTCACTATTTTCTACCCAATGGATGAAGGCTTCCACACTGGGGGCCTTTTGCCGTTCAAAATCAAAGGCCAGCGACAACAACTCGTCCACCGGGTCATCGACCTCCTGACCCAGACGTGCCTTCAAATCAGCACGACCGCCTCCGCCTTCAAGAAGAGCGGAAAAGAACTCAAACGGCGCAAGACCGTTGACGTCCCGGCACAACGTCGTAAAGCGCTCCCATGCCCGGAGAATTACCGGATCGGGGGTGTCATTCCGCACGGCTTCCGCCAACCGGTCGCACAAAAATGTCTTTTTGAGAAGCGGTGTCGGCCCGGTATCCTCCTCCGGCACCGGACCATGGCACAAGTCAAACAATTGTGCCTCACTTATGCCACCCAACGGGCTGCGCAGAAAAGTGGCCAACATCAAATCATCTTTCGGCAGCAAGGCGGCGCGGGCCGCAGCCAGCAGGTCCATCACGGCGATCTGTTTGGTCAACGCCATTCGGTCTGAGCCGGCAACAGGAATACCGATATCGGGTTTTTTGAGCGCCCGGATCATGTCTTCAACAAAGGCGTCCCGATTTTGAACCAGGATCAAAATATCCTTCGGACGGATGTCCTGCTCCGGATCGTCCACCAATGTCCTGATTTTATTGGCAATACGTTCCGCGAGGCGGCTGCGCGGGGTTGCTGCCGCGGAGGACGTGGTGTGTGCCGACCAGTAATCACCTGTTGTGGCGCTCTCACCCTTTTCATACGCCCACAGTTCAACCAATCCTTTTTGCTCCCGGAACGCCTGATGGATAATGGTTTTTTTCTGGGCCGTCAGGCTGTCCTTAACACAATCAATTTGCGCAACCTTGTCCACAAGACCCAAAATATCACTGACGGTCCGGTAAGACTTTTCGAGATCAACCGGATAAAAAGCCTGTTCAGACCTGCGGCTTGCCTTTTCAAAATGCGCCCGCATGGCGTCAAACTGCTTGGGGTCAGCACCCTGAAAGCTGAAAATTGACTGCTTTTCATCACCGACAGCGAACACAGTCCGGGTAGTTTCGCGGGCGGTCTCGCCTGAGAAAAACTCCTCTGCCAGTGCCGTGATAACCCGCCATTGCGTCGGGCTGGTATCTTGCGCCTCATCAACAAGAATGTGGTCGAGTCCGCCATCCAACTTATACAGAACCCAGGCGCTGGCCTGACTGTCGGATACGAGTGTCACGGTTTTCTCAATCAGATCATCATAATCCAGAAGATTGCGTTCCTGCTTGATATGCCCGATATAAAGCAACAATGCCTCGGCAAAGTCGTAAACCACCAAGCTCATTTCATACACAAAAGCCAGCTTGATCCGGTCCGCCGTTTCAGCATACAGATCCTGCCAGTATGTAAGTTTGTCTCCCCAGGCCGGAAAAGCCTTTAACAGCTTTGCGGTTATTAAGCTTTTTCTTTTTTCTCCCTCCCTGGTCAGGAAAAAAGCCTCCAATATCTGCCATGCCGCTTCCTGATCCGCCGGCTTTTGAAGTAACAGGCCGGCTACAGACAGAAACAACTCCGACTTATCCGGTACAGCGGCCGTTTCGTCGGCATAGACATCAGCCAGCGCCCGCGCCTCATCGGCACTTAGCTGCTTGAAAAACGCCTCCAATTCAACCGCCACATCCAAAGCCGCCTCCAGCCCGAGGCTTTTCTGCAGTGCTTGTATCCGGGCCGTAAAATCAAGGGTCTTGAACCAATCGCGGTGCCTGATGATTTCCGCAATCACATCGTCGAACTGATCTTCCTTCAAATGGCGGGTGAGCCTGTCGAGACCGTTCCGCAAAGCCCCGTCCGCATGCGCCAGAATGTCATTGCGCGCTTCCTCAACCAAACTGGCCGACAGGCGGTCGTCAATCACGCGAAACCCTGGCGTAATGCCGGCCTCGAGCGGGAAGCGGTTGAGCAGAGACTCGCAAAAGGCATGAATCGTCTGCACCTTGATCCCTCCGGGCGTCTCCAGGGCACGGGCAAACATGATGCGGGCATGATCCATATCCTTGGTGCTCGGCACTTGGCCCAGCCGCTCTGTCATGGCTGCCTTCAACTCAGTTTCCGGCATCACCGCCCAACTGCCAAGCAATTGGAACAAACGCTCCTGCATTTCCGCGGCGGCACTGCGTGTATAAGTCAGGCACAACAATTTCTCAGGCGGGGATCCCGACAGGAGCAAGGAGACCAAGCGCGTTACCAACACGAAGGTTTTCCCCGAACCGGCATTCGCCGATACCCATGCCGAGGCATCCGGTCTGGAGGCGTCAAACCTGTCTTTTGACACCGTCACAGTCATGTTTCCTCCCCATCCCGGCTCGACCATTCAGCTAGCCGGGCCAGGTGATCATAATCATCACCAAACAAAATTAGTTTCGGTTGTGTGTGCGGCGGATAGGGTGTTGCACTGTCATTGAAGGAGGCGATCAGGCTGATAAGTCCCGCCTCAGCCTCTTCCAATGCCGTCTCAAATTTTTCAACCTCCAGCAAGTCACCCGCCGGATGGCCGCCGCTGACATGTAAATATGCCAGTGACGACACCTTACCCGCAGGCACGTCCTCAAACCCACCCGTTTGGGCAATCAAGCTTTCCAAAAGCAATTGCGGCGCTTTTTGCGACCGCACATCAGAGGCGTTTGGCGGCCTGTAAGTTTTATAGTCCAATACCGACAGGGAGTGGTCCTTCAGCAGTTCTATCCGATCGGCGATGGCGGAGAGGGTAAAATCCCGGCCCTCAACAGTAAAGGTTCGGGTCCCTTTCACTTCAGCATAAATTTTTTCAACCCCTGCGCGACGTTGCGTCTCAAAACCGACGAGCCATTGCGTCAAGGCTTTCAGGCGGGCATCCCAATAGGTCATGATGCCCTGCCCCCCCGGCATATCTTTGCTGTATTGCGCGACAAGCTCGGCAACAAGCGCGGAGCTGTTTTCCGGCAGGCCTTCTGCTGTGGCTTTCGCGAACCCTTCCAGCACATTATGGATCAGCGTGCCGCGCACGGCGCCGCTTGAGCGTGCATCCGGCAGGTCCAGTTTCTTGAGCCCGAGAATGTGACGGGCATAAACCGCATATGGATTGCGCTGTAACTTTTCAACCTGCGTGACGGAGAGACGCTTTGGGCGGACCTGCACAGGGGGAGCCGGCATCGGCTTTTCCGTTATATGTCCGACAGATGCAGGCTCCAGAGCTGCAGCCAGACCAGCCAGCCTGTCAGCGCCCGGCAACCCTTGGTCCTTGCCGCTAATGCCTTTTGCCAGCGCCTGCATGCGGGTCAGCCATCGTGATGCAACCATAGGTGTACCGCCGCTTTTTTTCGACCGTGTCATCAGCACTTGCGGCGCACACGCCGCCTGCACAAAATCATGCGCCATCAGCCCGATGCGCCGCTCCGGACTGGTCATGCCAAGCTGTGTCCGCATCGGACGCGACACCCATGGGCCGGTATCCGGCAAATGCGGCCAGACGCCTTCATTAAGGCCGCCCAGCACAATCAAATCAGCATGGACAAGGCGGGCCTCCAACAGCCCCATGATTGACAAACGCGGGTGCAAGCCCCGACCGGAACGCGTCTGGCGCTGAGCCAGCCAATGTGCGAACAGCTCGGCCCACTCACTTGCCGGCACTTCGCCAATATCAATCTGTGACAGATCCTCCAGCAGATTATGGACATCTTCCCCATGACCCTGCGCCTCATCAGTCCTGCCAGAGTCACGGCCAATATCATGACTAAGGTCTTGGCCGGTTAACCCCGCGAGCACACTCGGCAACACCCCGGCAATATCCCTGACCGTCGCCGCCGAGCCGAGTTTGACCAACGGTGCAAAGGCATTCTCCGCCCGCTC
This sequence comes from Parvibaculales bacterium, assembly GCA_049889415.1. GTDB lineage: Bacteria > Pseudomonadota > Alphaproteobacteria > RS24 > RS24 > JAYQKL01. The sequence continues at coordinate 35,124 of JBMHDL010000004.1, forward strand.
CAGCAGGGTTCTTATTGCGGCATAATCCGGCCTTTTGTCATTCGAGTCATCTGCACGCTTAAGCCAGTCCAGACGCTGCAGCAGACCGCCAAGACCGGAAGAGAGTCGCGGCCCGCGCAAAAGCAGACGCTCCATTTGCTGCACATGGTCAAGATAGGTCTGGCGGTCTTCATGCAGGCACACATCCTGCTGCTTCAAAACGCTAAGCAGTTGAACCGGCGCAAAGCCGCTGCTGACGGCTTCAAGCGACAGTCTTGTCAAGATTCCGATGGACGTATCCGCCAGGGCCAGCCCTGCCGTGTCATTGATTTCAATGTCCCAGCGTTTAAGCGAAGCCGCCACACGGCGAGCCAAATTCCGGTCGGGTGTCACCAACACTGCGGTTTTACCCTCGACCTCCAAAGCCTCGCGCAAAGCCAGCGCAATCACTTCGGCTTCACGGCGCATATCCGCTGCCTCGTGATAGTGCAGACCGGCAAGTGCCGTGTCCAAATCGGGTATGGAGTCTCCAGCGCGTGTCCATTGGATTGTATGATCACTCGGCAGCAGAGCCATAGACAAAAACGCCCGCCGGGCGCTGTTGCCGTCTTTCTGCAAAATTCCGCCCTGGGATCCGAAAGTTCTGACACGGCTTCGCGGCACATCAAGCCTTTTCAACAGATGGTAAAGACCACTTTGGGGATGCGCGTCCTGCTTGGCGAGCAGCGCCCATGTCTCGGGCGAAAGCTCGGTGTCGAGACCAGGCAGAATGACCATGCCGTTGGGCAAATCCAGTATTTGCTTCAGCAAGTCTGCCGTTGCCGGAATGCTGCCGGTTGAGCCTGCGGCAATGACGGGCTTGGTCGGTTGCGCATCTCGCCATTGCCGGGCTTGTAACCGCAGCAGGCGATTGCGGTGTTCCGATGGATCCGCGCCGCCTGCCTGATCGCGGTAAGCCGGCCACTTGGCCGTTAAAATGGACAGAAATGCAACCGTCTGCTGCCAATTTTGTGCAAACTGGTCATCCACCAAATTCTGCAGGTCATCCAGATTGATTTCCTCGGTCTGGGCCTGATTCAGAAATGAAGCCAAGTCCGCGGCCAGTGCAGCCGCCTTGGTGATGCTGCCGGATTGGGTTTTATCCGTACCGGCCTCAGCCTCCCAATTGAGAATTTCGGAAATAAAAAAGCCCTCACGCCGCAATTGTGGCAAGACCGGTGGGAGTTCAAGCACAGCCGGGTCCGTAACATTGAAGAACAAGTCCGTTTCATCAATATCTGCAAGCGGCTTGATATCCGGCAGCAAAAGGCTGTCCGTGTCAGCCTTGTCAACCAGAGCCTGCCGCAATTCACGAACGGCGCGGCGGGTCGGGAGCAAAATCAGAAAGTCATGCAGTGCAAATCCCGGCGCCAAAACCCCGCCAAAGGTCAAATCCCGTGTCAAGCCGTCGGACAAGCGGTCAAGGAAGGGGGCACCGGCCGGCAGGTTGAAAATGTTCAGAGAATCGCGATCCATACCTGATTTTAACCCAAAAACGGCCACCAAGGATGTCTTTGTCCGGCCAGGCGCTGTTTTTACGTCATACGGCGCTCAGCCGCTTCAAGCCCCTCGGGTGTTCCGATGTGCATCCACTCGCCATCCAAAACGCTCCCGAACAGGCAATTCCGCGTCAAGGCCGCATCCCATAAAGCGTTGAAGGAGAACGCTGTTTGACCAGCAGGGGCCATATCCAGAAGATCTGGGCGGACAATCTGGGCGCCCGCATATACCCAAGGCGCATGGGGTTCAGCTGACCGCCGGTGCAGGGCGCCATTCGATGCCATAAAGAAATCCCCTGCCCCGTCAAAACCGGAAGCTTTGGTACGATCTGCCAGCAGCAGACAGGCGGCCATCTGCGTGGCGTCAAACTGTTCCGCCAGAGCCGAGAGATTATTGCGGTCCTCATGCCAGAATACATCAGAATTGCAGACAAAAAACGGGCGCTCCCCAAGCAGCGATTTGGCGTGAAGCACACCGCCACCCGTCTCAAGCAATGCTGCCCGTTCATCAGAAATAAGGATTTCGATATCCCGTGAAACAGACTCACGCAAATGCGCCTCTATCCAGTCCGCCTTGAAATGGACATTCACGATAAGGCGGTCTATACCGCAGGCCGTCAGCTTGTCGATCATGCGGTCCAGCAGGGTCCGGCCGGCCAACATGGTCAGGGGCTTGGGCGGCGCCCCTGCAGGCGCCCGCATACGGGAGCCGCGGCCAGCCGCGAGCACCATCGCTGTCTTAATCGGGTGCGCAGAAGGTGTCGATACGCTCATTTGCCCACCATGCCAGGTACAAGCCTGCGCAACCAATCAGCCAAAGCCTTCAAATCCGGATGCGCCAACGCCGCGTTGACATATCCCAAAACCCTGGGCATATGGGCAAGATAGTTTGGCCGACCGTCACGCACGGCCAACCTGGCGAACACGCCGGCAATCCGCAGGTTCCGTTGAGCGCCCAGAATATGATAGTGGCAGGATAAGGCCTCAGGGTCGCAGTCGGTCGCCGCGAGATAATGCGCATAGCTCCTGTCCACCTGCTCCGGTGCGACATCGCGACGGGCATCGTGCAGCAATGACACCAGATCATAAGCCGGTGATCCGATCAGTGCATCCTGTACATCAATGATGCCCAATCGGGCCAGACCCTGCTCGCCGGGACGCCAGATAATGTTGGGTGAATGAAAATCCCGCATGACCAGAACCTGCGGCAAGGATGCGGCTTCCAGGCGGTCGGACAGACTTTGCCAAAGCTCATCCCATGCAGCCTCGTCCCGGTCAGTTAACGTGACCCCGATATGGGGCAGATACCACTGCGTAAAAAGCCCGACCTCATGGCCCAAAATATTCCGATCAAAAATCGGCAGATCATGACTGTGTGCGCCGGTGCCCAGACATGCGGGTGGGGGACAGTGATAGAGTCTGACCAGCACCTCGACGGCCTCGCCGTAAACCAGCGGCAGAAACGGGCTGGCACCGTCAATCATGCCGGTCATCGAGACCTCGCCGAAATCCTCGACCAAAAGCAGGCCCTGTTCATAATCCGCCAGCGCGACCTCAGGAGCACTCAACCCTTGGCCGCGCAGAAACTCTGCGACAGCGGTAAAACTTGCTGTTTTCGTCCCCAGTCCGACCGCCTCGGCATACGGGTTTACCGGGCCGTTCTGCGGCCAGTCCATAAACATGAGCGACGCGCCTTCCCGAGTACAAAGACGTTCATAACGGCGACCAGAAGCATCCCCAGCAACCGGTTGCCGCTCAGCCGAGTCGAAACCTGCCTGGCGGAGAAATTCATGCGCCTGATCCATGCGGGTTCTGAAGGTTTCAAAATCCGCAAAGCGTTCCATAACCGCCTCGCCCGCACGCAGAGTGACCTCCCGTCCCCCCGCACGCTCAATAAAATCAAGATCAATTTTCGCATCACCCAATGGCGTGCTTGTATCCGCCTCTAGTAAAATATCCCCCCATTCCACCATAACCAGGCCGTCGGACGAAAACAGGTCAAGTTCCGCCGCCTCCTCAGCCGATTCAAGCCGGTACAAATCAGCATGCAAAATGGGGCCACCCACACCATCATAATGTTGGACAAGAGTGAAAGTCGGGCTTGGAACAGCAGTGTCCCCGCCACACAAAGCGCGAATGACACCGCGGGCGAAGGTTGTTTTCCCGGCCCCGAGATCCCCATTGAGGAAAATCACATCTCCGGATTTGAACTGGGGTGCCAGCCATGCAGCAAACTGCAGGGCGGATGCCTCATCACGGCAGAAATGTGTCAGCTCAACTTTGGGAAAACTCTTCATACAGCTGTTTTATCTTGCCTAAAACCCAACAGCAAGGCTTGATAAAATGCGCAAAATGCTTCATTTTTCTGTGGGCTTAAAGAGGGGTTATCCGTGACACATATCGTAATTGTTGGGGCCGGACAGGCTGGGGCGCAAACCATCATCACCCTGCGTCAGGGTGGCTTTGACGGCGACATTACCTTGATCGGCGAAGAAAAGGAATTGCCCTATCAGCGCCCGCCATTGTCGAAAAAGTTTCTGTCCGGTGAGATGCCGGCCGAGCGCCTGTTTTTCAGGCCGGCTGAATATTACGAAAAAGAAAACATCACGGTCAAACTGTCCTGTCGCGCTGAAACAATCAACCGGGGGGCGCAAACTATTACCCTTGATAGTGGTGAAACCCTCTCCTATGACAAACTGATGCTATCCGTCGGCTCGCGCCCGCGACCCTTGCCCCTGGACGGTGCTGACAGACCGAATGTCTTTGCAGTACGGGGCATCGCAGACATTGAAGCCATGATGCCGCACTTTAAGGCAGGCAAAAAACTCATCATTATCGGTGGCGGCTATATCGGTCTGGAAACGGCGGCGGTGGCACAAAAAATGGGGCTGCAGACAACTGTTGTGGAAGCCATGGACCGCGTGCTGGCACGCGTCACGGACCCCCAAATCTCGGAATTTTATCAGTCTCTACACCGCGATGAGGGCGTGAAGATGCGCATCGGTACCGGGGTTGAGGGTTTCGAATTTGACGAACTGGTGACGGGGGTCAAGCTGTCCGACGGCACCAGTCTTGAGGCGGATCTGGTTGTGGTCGGCATCGGCATTTTGCCGAATGTGGAAATGGCCCGGGACGCCGGCCTTGACGTAGATAACGGCATTGTCGTCAATGAATTCGCCCAAACCTCTGATCCGCACATTTATGCCGGCGGGGACTGCACCCTACACCCCAATGCGCTGTTGGGCCGGACGTTACGTCTGGAAAGCGTCCAAAACGCCATTGAACAGGGTAAAGCGGCGGCAATGCACATGCTGGGCGATGGCAAGCCATATGCCGAGATTCCCTGGTTCTGGTCGGATCAGTATGACGTCAAGCTGCAGACTGTTGGCCTGTCCGGTTCGCATGACCGCACGGTTCTGCGCGGCGATCCAGCCACCCGGTCATTTGCACTGTTTTATTTCGAGGGCGACAGGCTGATTGCCATGGACGCCATCAACCGGGCGGCGGAATTTATGGTCGCACGAAAACTGGTTCATGCCAGTTTTGCCGACAACCACAAGGTCGATCCGGTTAAGCTGGCAGATGAGGGTATCCCACCCAAACAGTTTATGGACGGGCTGTAAGACCTCATCAACAGACAGGGTCTAGTAGCGGTAATGCTCCGGCTTGTACGGACCATTCTGCGATACGCCGATATAGTCCGCCTGATCTTTGCTGAGTTTGGTCAGTTTCGCGCCCAGACGTTCAAGATGGAGCGTGGCTACCTTTTCATCCAGATGTTTGGGCAACACATATACATTGCGCTCATAATTGGCGTGGTTTTGCCACAGCTCAATCTGCGCCAGCACCTGATTGGTGAAGGAGGCTGACATGACAAAGCTCGGATGACCAGTGGCACAACCGAGGTTCAAGAGACGGCCCTCGGCCAGCAGGATAATGCGCTTGCCGTCCGGGAATTCGACTTCATCGACCTGCGGTTTCACATTATGCCAGGTGTAGTTTTTCAACGCCGCCACCTGAATTTCGCTGTCGAAATGACCGATATTGCCAACAATGGCGCGGTCCTTCATCTCCCGCATATGGTCGATTGTGATGATATCCTTATTGCCGGTCGTCGTGATGAAGATATCCGCATAGGACGCGGCCTCCTCCATTGTGGTGACCTCATAGCCTTCCATCGCGGCCTGCAAAGCGCAAATCGGGTCAATTTCCGTCACCAGCACGCGGGCGCCCTGCGAGCGCAGGCTTTCAGCCGAGCCTTTGCCGACATCGCCATAGCCGCACACAACCGCTATTTTACCGGCCACCATCACATCAGTAGCCCGTTTGACGCCATCAACAAGGCTTTCGCGGCAGCCGTAAAGATTGTCGAATTTCGATTTGGTCACACTGTCATTGACATTAATGGCCGGAATTTTGAGCGTGCCTTCCTTGGCCATCTCATAAAGGCGCAATACGCCGGTCGTGGTTTCCTCGGACACACCGACCACATAATCCAGAAGTTCCGGATATTTGTCATGCATCAACAGCGTCAGATCGCCGCCATCATCCAGCAGAATGTTTGGCGTCCAGCCATCCGGCCCCTGAATGGTCTGTTCGACACACCACCAATACTCCTCTTCCGTCTCGCCCTTCCAGGCGAATACCGGAACGCCAAGATCCGCCATGGCCGCCGCTGCGTGGTCTTGGGTAGAGAAGATATTGCAGGACGACCAACGCACTTCAGCACCCAGCGCCACCAATGTCTTGATCAACACAGCCGTCTGAATCGTCATATGAAGACATCCGGTCACCCGCGCACCGGTGAGCGGCTTTGAGTCGCCATATTCTTCGCACAAGGCCATCAGCCCGGGCATTTCCGTTTCGGCAATGGCGATTTCCTTATGGCCCCATTCAGCCAAGCTGATATCAGCGACTTTATAATCAACACTCATAGTGCACTCCTTGATAATTTCCGGCAGTTGTATCAGTTGAAGCCGAAAGAATCAAGGATGACATAAAGAAATGTTTATATGATTAGTCCTCGCCGAACTTTTCCGTCACCAGCCGAACCAGAGCCTCCAGAGCCATGTCCGCCTGGGCACCTTGGGCTGATAATTCGATGGTTGAGCCTTTGCTGGCCACCAGCATCATCAATCCCATAACGGAAACCGCCGGCACCGTCATGCCGTTATGGGTCACCGTGATGTCGCAGTCAAACGCACGCGCACAACCGACAAATTTTGCCGAGGCACGGGCATGCAGTCCACGTTTGTTGATGATCTCAACTTTTTTAGTCGGCACTTGGGGGCGTTTCCTTGTTCAAAACCTGACTGGCGACCGAAATATATTTGCGCGCCGCCTCTGACGCCGCCGCCACACAGTCAGCCATGGACATTTTCTCACGTACGCCGGCCAATTTGATCAACATGGGAAGATTAATGCCGGCAATGACTTCCACCCGGCCTTGGTCAAGCAGGGAAATCGCCAAATTGGACGGTGTCCCGCCGAACATGTCAGTCAGCAGGATGACGCCCTGTCCGCTGTCGGCACGTTGGGCGGCATCGGAGATATCAGCACGCCTCTGTTCCATGTCGTCATCAGGGTCAATGCAGATGGCCTCGACATTTTCCTGTTCACCGACCACATGTTCCATGGCCGCCTTAAACTCAACCGCCAACCTACCGTGTGTCACAATGACCAAACCAATCATGCGCCTCTCCTGTTCCTATCCTTCAACAATGCCCTGAGCCGCAGGCTTGGGCAAGACTATTTCACCCTTATGCACAAGCGCGGCGGCGCAAACCAGTTTTTCCGGCGCTGAGTCCTCAAAAGCACACAATGACAGCCGCGGCAAATTCACCCCACACACCAGGTCCGTGTCCGGCTCCGGCAGAAGCGGCAAAGCGGTCCGCTCATTGGGTGGGACCAGGTCAACAATTAGGCCGAGCGGGACGGCGGACAGATACGCACGCCGCACTATACCGACATGCGTCACATGCAACAGCCCCGCCAATTGTGGCGCCGGTGATGCCGTCACCACACCTCCATCAGTTTCCAGTTGAATCTGGTCATCACCAACCAGAAGAGCCATGTTGCGGTCCACCAGACGCAGGGTCAAATCAGATTTTCCGGCCCCCGCCGGGCCACGCAGCAAAACGCCGTATCCCCCCACGGAAACACAATTGGCGTGAAGGGACGTCATGTGGAAACCTCTGGGTCCGCAATCGGCAAATCAAGCTCAAACACACCACCGGAGGATGCATGCGCCATGATATTGCCACCATGCTGACAGGCGATGTCACGGGCGATGGACAGCCCAAGCCCGGAATGCTCTGACACGGTTTCGGGCGGCTCAGGTGAGTGGGCGCGGTCGGTGTAAAAGCGCTCAAATACACGTTCGCTCACATCGGCGGGTACGCCCGGCCCCTCATCCCGGACCGTCAAACTCATGCGGCCTGCCCCGGCCGTGAGGCTAACTTGAACCTCACTCCTCTGCGGGGCAAAGGAAATGGCGTTATCCAACAGGTTTTGAAGGATCTGCGCCAAACGGTTTTCCTGCCCCAGCACCATAACATTTTCAACCACCGCCAGTTTTAAAGACAGGTTTTTCTGGCTCGCCTCAATCAGAACCGGCACCAAACGCTTCACCATGTCGGAAAAATCGAGGCGTTCAAATTCCTCACGCCCCATTTCCGCATCCAATCGTGAGGCGGCTGAGATATCTGAAATCAGCCGGTTCAAGCGATGAATGTCGGTGAGCAGTATCGCCATCAATGCCTGTTTGTCGGCCTCGGCCTGCGTCGTCTCCAATGTCTCAAGAGCGCTTTGCATGCTGGCCAGCGGGTTTTTCAGCTCATGCGCCACATCAGCTGCGAACCGTTCAATACTATCCAGCCTTTGCCGCAGTTGATCGAGCAGTCCGCGCAACGCATTTGAAAGATCCGCCACCTCATCACCGCGCCCGGAATAATCGGGGATTTTATCCAGCTCGGGGAAAATCTCAGTTTGCTGATATTGACGCAACGCCCCGGCAAGCTTCTGAACCGGCATAGTGATGGTCCGCGCCACCAGCACGGTCAGCACAAGAGTGATGGTGAAAATCACCAGAAACAGACGCAAAGTCGCATTGCGCGAGTTAAACACAATTTCATCAATCGTCCCCGGCGGGCTGGTCAGCATCAACACACCATTAATGGCGCGGTAATGTTGCACAGGCACCGCCAAAGTCAGAATATCCCGATCATCGGAACTCACCCGGGTCAGACTGACAATCTTCCCGTTCAACGCCCCCTGCACCTCGGCCAATTTTGATGCGTCAGCAGCGATGTCATCGGTTAATAACTGCAGTTCCCCCCGCCCCAGTTCAGGCAGCAAGCCCCTTCCCTTAGGTGCCGGTTTCGGCTCTGCACCATCAAGTTCGGCAATACGCACAGTCCCGGGCATGCGGGCCGTATCCACAACCAGCTCCCCTTTATGGTCATAGTAACGCACCCTGATACTGGTCTGGGCCACGAGACGCTGCAGCAGCAGTGTCGCTTCCCGGGCGTCAATTGCCGGCAACAGCACATTCCCTTGCGCCCCTTCCGTAACATCAGGCATCACGGCAAACTCAACCGTATCACCGCCAAGACCGCCAACCGCTTCAGCCATGATGCGCCCCTGCACCAACAGGCTTTGACGGTAGGCCTCGGTCAGGCTTTCGCGGGTTTGCCCCAGCAACAGCAATCCGCCCAAAAATGCCAGCAAACCAAGGGCATTGATGGCGATCAGACGCGTTAGCAGGCTGCGTCGGCCGGGCGACGGGTTTGGGAACGGGCTGTTGAGTGATGGTAACACGCCGGGTTTCATTCCTTGTATTTATATCCCACCCCGTAAAGGGTCTCAATCGCGTCAAATTCAGGGTCCTGCTTCCTGAATTTCCGACGCAGGCGCTTAATGTGACTGTCAATTGTGCGGTCATCAACATAAACCTGATCATCATAGGCCGCATCCATCAGTGCATCACGGCTTTTGACATAGCCCGGCCGTTGCGCCAAAGCCTCCAGAATCAGGAATTCCGTCACTGTCAGATTGACCGGCTTGCCGCGCCACAGGCATTCATGCCTCTGCGTATCCAGGGACAGGGCGCCACGTTCCATGCACGATGCCTGTTCGGGATCCTGTCCACCCGACTCAGCGTGAGCCGAGTTGCGGCTTTTGGTCCGGCGCAATATGGTCCGGATGCGCTCAATCAGAAGTTTCTGCGAGAACGGCTTGGTAATGTAGTCATCTGCACCGATTTTAAGACCGATCAATTCATCAATCTCATCATCTTTTGAAGTCAAGAAAATCACCGGCATATCAGAGGTATTCCGCAATCGCCGCAGCAATTCCAAACCATCCATGCGCGGCATTTTAATGTCGAACACACCAATATCCGGTGCGTTTTGGGCCAGGTAATCCAGAGCCGCCTGACCTTCGGAAAATTTTGCCACCTCAAAGCCTTCGGCTTTGAGTGCCATGGACAGGGACGTCAGAATATTGTGATCATCATCAACCAAGGCAATTTTGACCATCTCCACTCCCTATGATCGTCTGTTTGTACAAGAAATTCATCCTTTAGAATAATGCGGTATTTCGGCACCATTATGCACGACTTTTTTGTCTGTTTTTGTTGGTGTGCCGAGGTTTTTCGTTTATAAAAATCTCTACATAAATAATACAGGTAAGCGTCATGGAACAAACGGGTTTCCGTATCAGCAGTGTCGGTCTCGACAAACAGGGTTTTACAGGTCTCAAAGCCGCGCATTGGAACCACCAGCCCGGCAGTCTTTATGAACTGTCACTGGCCCGCAATGAGGGGGAAATCGCTAAAGGCGGCGCCATGGTCGTCAAAACCGGTGCCCATACGGGACGCTCAGCCCAGGATAAGTTCATTGTCCGTGACGACATGACCGAAAATGTCGTGTGGTGGGACAACAACAAATCCATGACCTCCGACCAATTCGACACGTTACTGGAGGACATGAAAGCTCACGCCCAAGGTCGTGAGTTTTTTGTTCAGGACCTGTTCGGCGGTGCAGACAAGACTCATCGCCTGCCGACCCGGGTCATCACCGAACTGGCCTGGCATTCATTGTTCATCCAGAACCTGTTGATTGAACCCCAGCCTGAGGAACTCGACACATTTGATCCTGAGTTCCTGATTGTCAACATGCCGAGCTTCCATGCTGATCCGGCGCGTCACGGCGCACGGACGGAAACCATGATTGCGGTCAATTTCGCCAAAAAAATCGTCCTGATTGCCGGCACCTCATATGCCGGGGAGACCAAAAAATCCGTCTTCTCCATGCTGAACTTCACACTGCCGGAAAAGCGTGTCATGCCGATGCACTGCTCCGTCAATGTCGGCAAAAATGATGATGCCGCCGTGTTTTTCGGCCTTTCCGGAACCGGCAAAACCACTCTCTCCGCCGACCCCAACCGGACTTTGGTCGGAGATGACGAACATGGCTGGTCAGAAAACGGCGTCTTCAATTTTGAGGGCGGGTGTTATGCCAAAATGATCAATCTGTCAGCTGAGGCAGAACCCGAGATTTACGCGACGACGCAACGTTTCGGCACGGTGCTTGAAAACGTCGTAATGGACCCGGAAACCCGGGAACTGGACTTTTTTGACAATTCGCTTGCGGAAAACTCACGCGGCGCTTATCCGCTGTCTTTCATCCCGAACGCATCGGAAACCGGCATAGCCGGCCATCCGAAAAACATCATTATGTTGACCGCCGATGCCTTTGGCGTGCTGCCGCCTATCGCCCGCCTGACCCCAAGCCAGGCCATGTATCATTTCCTGTCCGGTTATACCGCCAAGGTCGCCGGCACTGAAAAAGGCGTTACCGAACCCGAAGCAACCTTTTCAACCTGCTTTGGCGCGCCTTTTATGCCGCGCCATCCCTCTGAATACGGTAACCTGCTGCGGGACCTGATTGCCGAACATCAGGCTGACTGCTGGCTGGTTAACACCGGCTGGACCGGAGGACAATACGGCACCGGTTCACGCATGCCGATCAAGGAAACCCGTGCCTTGCTTTCCGCCGCCCTAGACGGCAGCCTGAATCATGTCGAGTTCCGCAAGGACGAAAATTTCGGCTTTGATGTGCCTGTTGCCGTACCGGGGGTCGAGACATCCATTCTGAACCCCCGCGGGACATGGGCTGACCCGGACGCCTATGACGCGCAAGCACGCAAACTGGTCGGCATGTTTGTCGCCAATTTCGAGAAATTCATGGATCATGTGGGCGAAGATGTCCGCACATCTGCACCGGTCACGGCCGCGGAATAATCCCCTTCAAAGCGAATAAACCCGCTGCCCGAGAGGGCTGCGGGTTTTTTTATGCCCCTCAGCATTTTTTGGACACAGGCCTCAATGCGCCTCGTCCCAATTTTGAGCAGCCTCCGCTTCCACCACCAGCGGCACAGAAAGGCTCAGGCGCGGCGCGCAGGCATTTTGCATCACGGTCGAGACAATGCCGACAAGGGCGTCCGCCTCCGTTTCCGCCACCTCGAATATCAGTTCATCATGCACCTGCAACAACATGCGGGCTGATGAGCCGGCTGCACGCAAGGCCGGCGGCATGGCAATCATGGCCCGACGGATGATGTCCGCCGCCGTGCCCTGGATGGGCGCATTGATGGCGGCGCGTTCGGCAAAAGCGCGTCGGGCCGGCACTTTCGCCTTGATTTCCGGCAAATGGATTTTGCGGCCAAACAGGGTTTCAACATAACCCTGGGCATGGGCTTCGGCTTTGACCGCTTCCATGTAATCCTTGATGCCGGGGAATTTCTCAAAATAAGATTTGATGTAATCTCCGGCCTCACCACGCGAAATACCCAGCTGATTGGCCAGACCAAAAGCTGAAATCCCGTAAATAATGCCGAAATTTATGGCCTTGGCCCGCCGGCGGATGTCCGGTGTCATCTCGTTGATCGGCACATTGAACATTTCTGAGGCGGTCATGGCGTGAATGTCAAGCCCGTCCGAAAACGCCTGCTTCAATGCGGGAATATCGGCGATATGGGCCAGAATCCGCAGTTCAATCTGGCTATAATCGGCGCTGACCAGCACATTACCTGGCTCGGCGATAAAGGCTGTGCGGATACGCCGCCCATCTTCGGTGCGGATCGGAATGTTCTGCAGATTGGGATCGGAGGAAGACAGGCGGCCTGTGGTAGTGCTGGCCAGGGAATAGGAGGTGTGGATGCGGCCGGTCTCGTCATTGACAAACCCCGGCAGGGCGTCCGTATAGGTGGATTTGAGCTTGGCCAGGCCGCGCCATTCCAGCACCAGTTCCGGCAGTGTATGGCCTTGCGCAGCCAGGGTCTCAAGGACATCCGCGCCGGTCCCCCATGCCCCGGTTTTGGTTTTTTTGCCGCCTTCCAGCCCCATTTTGTCAAACAGAATGTCTCCCAGCTGTTTCGGGCTGGCAATGTTGAAACTTTCACCCGCCTGCGCGTAGATCTCATCCTCCATCGCCGCCATTTTCTGGGCAAACTCCCCCGAAAGGCGCGACAGGACCGTGCGGTCAACCTTGACCCCATGGCCTTCCATGCCGACAATTACATCCACCAAGGGCCGCTCGGTGCTTTCATAGACCGAGACCACCCTGTCCGTGACCATGTCATGTTTGAGGTGCTGCCACAACCGCAGGGTGACATCCGCATCCTCCGCGGCGTAGGCTGTGGCCGCCTCCAGCGGCACCTGATCAAAGGTGATTTGCGCCTTTCCGGTGCCCAGAAGCTCCTTGATAGAAATCGGTTTGTGCCCGAGATAACGCTCCGACAGTTCATCCATGCCATGCCCGCGATTGCCGGCGGCGATGGCGTAGGACATCAGCATGGTGTCATCTATCGGCGTCACCGCAACGCCGCGGCGGGCAAAAATCTGCAAATCAAATTTGGCGTTCTGCAACACTTTAAGGACGGACGGGTCCTGCAACAACGGGGCCAGCGCGTCCAGTGTCTCTTGTTCCCCAAGCTGGAGCGGCCCGTCCGTATCCAGGGCCAAGCCATCCTGCAAACCATGCGCCAGCGGAATGTAGCACGCCTCACCCGGTGCGGTTGCCAGGGAGATCCCGACCAATTTGCAGGCAACACAATCCAGCCCGTCGGTTTCCGTGTCCAGCCCGACGACCCCCGCACTTTGCGCCCTGGCAATCCAGGTCTGAAGCTCCGCCATATCGGTGACGCAGGCATAGGCTGACGGATCCAGTGGCGGCATGTCGAAACTTTTGCCGCGTTCCGCCTTTGACCCGCGGTCAGTTGACGGGGTCTCCGGCGCGGGTGCGTCAGATGCCGACAAATCCGGGGTGGCCGCAAATGCCTCAACATCCAAATCATATTTCTTCGCCACACGCCGGGTCAGCGTATTAAACTCCATCGCCTTCAGGAAACCAACCAGGCGGGAAGCTTCTGGCTGGGTCAAGGCCGTAGTGTCCACCGGAACCGGCAAGGGCGTGTCCTTTTTCAGCGTCACCAGTTCCCGGCTGATGCGAGCCTGGTCGGCGAACTCAATCAGGTTTTCACGGCGTTTGTTCTGTTTGATCTCCTCCGCCCGGGCCAAAAGCGTGTCGAGATCGCCATATTCATTGATCAGCAAAGCCGCCGTCTTGACCCCGATGCCCGGCACGCCCGGCACATTGTCCACGCTGTCGCCGGCCAGCGATTGCACATCAATCACCCGCTCCGGTCCGACACCGAATTTGTCAACCACTTCCGCTGGCCCGATTTTGCGGTCCTTCATCGTATCCACCATGGACACACGCTCATCCACAAGCTGCATCAAATCCTTGTCGGATGAAACTATCGTGACGGTAGCACCGTCCCCGGCGGCGGCATCCGCGTAAGCGGCAATCAGGTCATCAGCCTCATAGCCCTGCAATTCAATCGAAGGAATACCGAAAGCTTTGACCGCCTCGCGCACCAATGGGAACTGCGGGATCAGATCCTCAGGTGTTTCGCTGCGATTTGCCTTGTAATCGGGATAAATGTCATTACGGAAAGTGGTGCCGGATGCATCAAAAATCACCGCCAAATGGGTCGGGGTCGCCTCGGCATCCATATCTTCGAGCAGTTTCAGCAGCATATTGCAAAACCCGGACACCGCGCCGACCGGCAGACCGTCACTTTTGCGGGTCAGGGGCGGCAAGGCGTGATAGGCACGGAAGATGTATCCGGAACCGTCAACGAGATAGAGATGGTCTTGTTTACGCAGGGGCATTTCGTCTGTTATCCTCTTTGCCAGACTATAGCGCAGCCCATCTGATTCACCAGCCGCCAAAGCGGAAAAAACTCTGGACAACTCACCTTTTCAGGCAATCGATACAACGGGCTGGCGCAGTCTTTTTTTTGGATTCGGGCTGGACTTTTACCCGGTCTCAGCCCATTTTAAAGCCACATTCTTGCCATCAGGATCCATGCACCATGTCAGACATATCCGGCTTACCAACCATGGCGATTTCCGCCCGCAAGCTGAAAAAAACCTATGCGGCCAGTGGCGGCAACCCACCAAAACAGGCTCTGAAGGGAATTGATCTCGACATTCCACAAGGATCGATTTTCGGGTTGTTGGGGCCGAACGGCGCCGGCAAGTCGACCTTCATCAATATTCTGGCCGGGCTGGTGGTCAAATCATCCGGCGCGGCTGAGGTCTGGGGGTTCGACATTGACGCCAACCCGCGCATGGCCCGCGCCTCCATCGGCGTCGTGCCGCAGGAGTTGAATCTGGACGCTTATTTTACGCCTCTTGAATCAATGGAATTACAGGCGGGCCTGTATGGTGTGCCGAAACACCAGCGCCGTTCCATGGAATTGCTGGAAGCCATGCAACTTGGCGATAAGGCCAATGCCTATGCCCGCACCCTGTCCGGCGGCATGCGCCGGCGGCTTCTGGTCGCCAAAGCCATGGTCCATCAACCACCGATTCTGGTGCTGGATGAACCGACCGCCGGTGTGGATCTGGAACTGCGCAAACAATTGTGGGATTATGTGCAGGACCTCAACCGACGGGGCGTCACCATCGTGCTGACCACGCATTATCTGGAGGAGGCGCAGGCGCTGTGCGACCGCATCGCCATCATCGATCATGGCGAGGTCGTCGCCTGTGATGATACCAGCAATTTATTGAGTCTGATTGACCGCAAGACCCTGGTTATCCGGACGCAAAACACACTCAAGGAACTGTCACCGCCGGTGCGTGACGCTCTAGCGGCCTTTGACCCTGTGTTGAAGGCGGATGGTCGGCTGAGCCTGACCTTCAATCCGGGCCAGGATACCGCCGGGGACATTCTGAACATACTTTCAGCCCAGGGCATCGCTATTGCCGACATTGAAACCGAAGGCAACAGTCTGGAAAATGTTTTCATGAAACTGACCAGCAAATCCAGATGATCATCGGGACGGCCCACCAAATTCCACTACCCATAGGCTGCATTGGCATGCATTAACCCTTGGTTCACGAGTTTTACCAAACGGCTGCATTGCTCTAGCCGTTCAATAGTCAGGCTGTTGATTTGACGAGGCTTGGGCTGCAGCGTTGCCGAGTCAGACAAATGATGTTGCCATTCCATATTTCCCGGTGATGCCGGATAGGTTTTTTTCAAGACTTTTACTATCAAATCAAGGTCATAATTGCAGGCTTTTTCAACAATTTCAGACCTTGTGGCACCGGGGGGCGCATTCACGGGCACAGCAGCCGCCTCAGATTGCGCGTGCATCAGCAATGCCAAACGCAAGGCATGCAGAATCATCTGGTTTTGGGATTTCCGAGAGGCGTGCGGCCCCATCCGCATGGATATTTTTTTGTCAATTTTACTCAAAATCCGGCTCTGCAGCTCCCCGTCAGCGCGCACCCGATAAATCAGCTGACGCAGTTTTGCATAAGCGTTTCGCTGATACAGCTGATTGGCAATGACCCGATAGCGCCAGTAAATATTTTCGCCGGGATGACTCATCGCCCTTGAAATCCAGAAATTCGGATCCTGTAAATCACCATAAGCCGTCAGAGCCTGCAAATGTGTGCCCTGCCATGACCCCAAAATCATTTCAAGCAAATTCCGGGCGCGCGGTGAGCTTGAGAAAATACTGGCAAAACGGTCAATGTCGATCCGCATGGCACGACCCAAACCAAAAATCACATTGGCCGGAACCGACACTTGCTGCAACAGCGCATTATGCGGTATGGCGCGGATCATACGTGGTGTGAATGTCGATTGCGCCAAAGGCCCGCTGGCCTGCCTTATTTCCGGTCGTGAGCCGGACGGAATCAGGAAATTCCGTGCAAACCCGCTGAGCAGATAACGATAATCGCTGTCACGGTACAGGCTGTCCTGTTGGGTGATGATTTCATTATAAAAATCCCAGATGAAATCGGCGTCGGCATAAAAACCGTCTTCCCCGGCTGCAGACACATCCTCGAAACGGGCGCAGATCAAGTGCATCAAGCTGGCATTGGCCAGTTTTTTATTGGCAAACCACAAATATCCGTCCCCGCCCTGGAAGCTGAACTCATGGGTCAGTTTCAGACCAAGCGTGCCAAATTTATGAAACACCCAAGGGCTCATAATGTAATTCACCCGCTGCTTCAACGTCCCCGGATGTCCACCACGGCCAATCGACTCCCCATGGGTGTTGAAAATGATTGTGCGGATATTTTTAAGTTTGCTCCGCGCCAATGCCCTCGCCACATGTGATTGCAAGCGCTCAATTGACAGGGTTGCCGGTATCTGCCCGATAAACCTGCCGGCATCTGAGAAACCAGTCTGCAAACACAGTGTTTTCCGTTTTTGGATGTAGGCGCGGTAAGAGGGCTGCTCCAACAGGCGGGCGACCACCCGCCCACCATTTCTGAGCGCATTGGGGGTTTCGAACAATGGGGAAATATCAACCCTGTGATCGACACCATAATATCTTGCCAACCCCAGGGCGCTGATAATGATGCTCGGCTGATCGGTCTCGGCGATCAGGTAACGGATCGGCATTTCACGGTCAATATGCTGCAGAATTTGGCGGGCCAGAATAAACTGCATACGCACCGTGCCGGTTTCAGCTTCAAGTGTGGCGAAGTTAGTTTCCACTGGCGTGACATGCGTGGCATAATCATCAACCTTTTCAAGCAATGTCCGCGAGTCAAGCCGCTCCTCCATTGTGACCGGCAACACTTCACCAATGGCGGAAATCACCTGCATGGCATTGGCACGCAGATGCAAAGTCGCAGCGCCCAGCCCGCAGCGATGCAGGCGCGATTTCAAAACAACTATTTTTTCAATCAGGGCGACGTCCCGCGTCTCGGTCAAGGCCCGATCAAGCCAGCGCAAACCCCGTTTGTTGTCCAACCAGCGTTTCGGGTTGGGTTGGGTCAAAAAATTTGCTGCCTCAACCAGAGCGCTTTTGTTGCCAAGGTCGCTTTCAAAACGGGCCTGCTCTTGTTCGCAGACACCCAATGCCGCTTCCAAAGACGCCATGAATTTATCAAAAACAGCCGGTATATCGGAACGGTGCGCCTTTTTGATGGAACGGGCCTGAGCCATATAAATTTGCAGAATTTCCATCTTTTCAGATAATTTCAGACGGATTGTGTCGGCCCAACCAATATCATTGCGTCCGTCCAGGTCATAACCGACCCAGCTGGCGACCGTCACTTGATTGGGCGACAAATCTTGCCATTGGTCGGGAAAATGCAGACGGGCCTGTTTTAGGATTATAGCGTTCAACCTATCAATGCTGTTCTGCATTTGATTGATACAGGCCAAAGCCTCAACATGTTCTTCCTTGAGAGATGGCGGCGTGGTTTTCAAAATATCATCAGCGACGATTTTTCCGGCTGCTTCCTGTCCAAGTGCAGCCGTGGAAATGATGTCGCGGATGTGGCCGCTCAAAGCAAAGGTCGGATGGGCCGTCACCACAAGGCCAATGGCAGGTTCCTCAACCCAGGCCTTGAATGCGACAAAGCCTTTATCCGCTTGCTCCGCCAAAAGTTTTTTATAGTTTGCGGTAAAAGCCCGCACCTGGTCCACACCGGCACGACGGGCGAGCTCTTCACCCCTGTCATGGGCAACCTGCTGGTTGAGGTCGCATAATAAAGCTTCCAAATCATTCATGGAAACACGGTCGGTCTCCAAATCTTCCGACAGGCTGTAAGCCAGAAGTTTGATGGGATTGACATGCGGATCCTGGGTGCTGAGCGGCAAATAGCTCATGAGTTTTTTCTGGAGAGCTGGCAATGTTGTTTTTTTCATTTTCTGCAACTTTCATAATATGGCGCCAAAACGGGCATCAAAATCCAGAACACAAAAAGGAGTAGGATTTTGCACTGGTTCTTGGGTATTAAAGTAATTAAATTGACAACGTTGTCAATTTGGAATATGAAATACTTCATAGACGCAGAAAAAATCAACCGCGAACATCCTCTGTGTATTTTTTTTGAAAGCGATGACATGACTCTAAAAATCGCCATTAACGGATTTGGCCGTATTGGACGGCTCGCCCTTCGCAGTCTTTTGGAGACGCCCCGCAAGGATTTTGAGCTGGTTGCCATTAATGACCTCTCCAGTCCTGAAGTCTGTGCCCATCTGTTGCAATATGACTCCATTCACGGCCCGCTTGGTGTCACATGCAAGGCGACAAAATCAGGGCTTAAAATTGGCCGCAACGCGATCAAGGTGTTTACTGAAAAAGACCCTGCCGCTCTGCCTTGGGAGAAACTTGGCGTTGATATTGTCCTGGAGTGTACAGGTGTGTTCACATCCCGTGAGGCTGCCGCCCTGCATTTGGAGGCCGGTGCCAAAAAAGTGTTAATTTCGGCTCCTGGAGCAAATGCCGACTTAACCGTTGTTTACGGGGTCAATCACGACCAGTTGAGAAAACAGCACACAATTGTTTCCAACGCCTCCTGCACGACCAATTGCCTGGCGCCTGTGGCGCAAGTCCTGCACAAAACCTTCGGGATCACCCGCGGCTACATGACCACCATTCATGCCTATACAGGGGATCAAAGACTGGTTGACGCCACCCATAAGGATTTGCGTCGCGCCCGCGCCGCGTCGCAATCCATCATCCCGACCACGACGGGCGCAGCCCAGGCCATCGGGCTGGTTCTGCCGGAACTGGCCGGCCGACTGGAAGGCACGGCCCTGCGCGTGCCGGTCCAGAATGTCTCGCTGATTGACCTGGTGGTGCATACCAAAAAAGCCACCTCGGTTGACGAAATCAACGCCACCATGACCAAAGCTGCCAAAACCAGCCTGAAAGGGGTTTTGGGCGTCTGCAATACCCCTCTGGTCTCCAGTGATTTCAACCATAACCCCCTGTCCTCAATCTTTGATCTCAGCCAAACACAGATGGTCAATTCACGCATGGCCAGGGTTTTGAGTTGGTATGACAATGAATGGGGATTTGCCAACCGGATGCTCGACACGGCAGCCCGAATGGGCCGGAAACTCTAGCTGTTTCCGAAGCCGCCAGCTTGTTTCGGGCGGCCCGGCGCAGGCCGCACCCAGTCGGGATTTCAGGTTTGGCAACGCGCCGGGATGGTGTATAAGAACCTAACTTCCCTCAGGCACCCGTAGCTCAGCTGGATAGAGCGCTGCCCTCCGAAGGCAGAGGTCAGAGGTTCGAATCCTCTCGGGTGCGCCAGCTCTTCGAGGGGTTTTTGTCCAAATATTCTCCCTGATTTCCTGCGTTGTCACACTGACGGCGTAAAGGAGATCAAAATGGCCACAATTAGAAAACGTAACGGTAAGTTCCAAGCACAAGTGCGGCGGGGTGGCGTCTTCAAATCTGCGACCTTTTTCAAAAAGTCTGATGCCGAAGCATGGGCCCGCCAAGTAGAGGCGGCGGTGTGTTCCGGCCGGGTGCAGCCCTTTGTATATGAACCCTCTTGTCTTGCCGAAATTGTTGAACGATACAAGCGGGAGATCACACCTACAAAAAAAGGGCGTGAGTTTGAGCACATCGTGCTGAAGGCCATGTTAAGGGAAAAATGGATGCACCTCCCCCTCCAACAGCTTGGGTCCAGACACTTTACGGCCTATAAACAGGCCAGATTAGAAAAGGTGTCAGCGAGCACGTTCAGGCGGCAATATGGTCTTCTATTGGCTATCTTACGGCATGCAGAACTGGAATGGCAATGGGCTGCCCCAACGAGTAGCGCGACTAAAATTGCTCTCCCTAAGGCCCCCAAAACGGCCATACAGCGCATCTCAGTAGCTGATGAAAAGGCCATATTTGATGCTGCCGATGGTCTTAAAAACCCTTATATGACGCCTTTAATCGCGCTAGCAATCACCTCTGGTTTAAGGCGGGGCGAATTACTTTCTTTGAGGTTCAAAGACTGGGACAGGGCGGGCAATTGGCTTCTTGTTCGGGAGGCTAAATCTGGTCACCCGCGACAAGTACCACTTTTTGGTAAAGGCTTGGATGCTGTTATTTCTCTTTGGCCGAGCAACCAAGAAATGATATTCCCGATTACCCCTAACGCAGTGAAACTTAACTGGAATCGACTGAGGATTGCTGCGGATCTGCCAAACATTCGTTTCCATGACTTGCGCCATGAGGCAATTAGCAGGCTATTTGAAAAAGGGCTGAGCATGCCGGAAGTTGCATCAATAAGCGGTCACCGGACGCCCAGCCAGCTATTTCGATATGCGCACGCAGACTTCGCCCGTATCCAAAATCTACTCTAAAAAACGCTCTTTGGTAGCAACTATTAGCATTCATTTGT
>JBMHDL010000005.1:0-227946 GCA_049889415.1 Parvibaculales bacterium
TAAGTATGGACAGGATAACCGCTGAAAGCATCTAAGCGGGAAGCCCCCCTCGAAACCAGGTTTCCCTTGAGAATCGTGGAAGACTACCACGTTGATAGGCCGGGTGTGGAAGCGCAGTAATGTGTGAAGCTTACCGGTACTAATAGTTCGATTGACTTGATTGTTCTCATTTTCTCCTTTTGTTGAAAATGAACACCCTTTGAATATTGCCGATTTGTCTTTTGCCGGCTTGGTGGCTATGGCGGAGCGCCTAAACCCGATCCCATCTCGAACTCGGCCGTTAAACGCTCCAGCGCTGATGGTACTGCATCTTAAGGTGTGGAAGAGTAAGTCGCTGCCAGGCCTGCTGAAGACAAATCTGATCTCTTCTTTACTTTCTTCCCTTCGCGATCTGTCTTGTTACAACCCGCCTGGGGAAGGCGTCAGCTTTATGGTGCCTCAATGAAGGTGCCTCTGGCGCGGGGTGGAGCAGCCCGGTAGCTCGTCAGGCTCATAACCTGAAGGTCGTAGGTTCAAATCCTACCCCCGCAACCAAAATACCCCGCTTTCCGGCGGGGTTTTTTGTTTTAGGGATGGAGCAGCCCGTTCGGACGGCAAAAGCATCTCATGCTTTTGCTTGTCGTCCTCACCTCGTCGGGCTCATAAGCTGAAGATCACAGGTTCACGCTATCAGGGCTTGGTGAGCGCAGCGAAGCATAGCCCGCCTTGCGCCTTTACAGAGTCCTACCCCCGCAACCAAAACAACCCCGCTTTCCGGCGGGGTTTTTTGTTTTAGGAATACCCGAACCCGTCTGCCGTGACGACCGGTGCAACCGTCCAGTTGCCGCTGGGGGTTCTGTACCAGCCGGCGGCGGCCAGAGCACCGCCATCGAGATTGATGCTGGCCCCGTTGACCCAGGCCGACATGTCAGAGGCCAAAAACAACGCACACCCTGCGGCATCGGACGGCTTGCCGAAGCGACCGGATGGATTCCAGCGCGGGATGTTGTCCTTATACTGATCCGTAGTCATATCAACCGGGGAGACCTGCTCGGTTTCGGTCGTTTCAGGGGCAATGGCATTAACCCTGATGCCGGCCGGCCCAAGGTCAAGTGACAGGCTGCGTGTGAAGCCGGTAATGGCATGTTTGAATGCTGAATAAACAACTGCGGTGGGAATGCCGCGAAACGCCTCAATCGAGGAGATGTTGATGATGCTGCCACCGGCCCCGCCTTTTTCCAGAAGCGGAATGGCGGCGCGCGTGACCTTGAACATGGAGTTCAGATTGGCATTGAACAGCGCATCTATCTCGTCATCGGTGAAATCCTTGAACGGTTTGATCAGACCGAGAAAGTCACCAACATTGTTGACCAGAATATTGAGCTTGCCGTAACGTTCCTCAACCGCGGCCATCATCGCCTGCACCTGGTCTGTTCGGGTGACGTCCGTATGGGTCACCAAAGCCTCATACCCCTTTGTCTCAAATCCCTTTTGCACTGTATCGCAGCGCGCTTGATCTTTGTCGGCAATGACGACTTTGGCGCCATGCAGGGCAAACGCTTCTGCGATGGCCAGGCCAATACCCGCGCACCCGCCAGTGATGAGTGCGGTTTTACCTTTAAGGTCAGCGGCATCCATGATGTATTCTCCCACCGTCGTAAATATATAACTTAGTCTTTTTCACTATAGGGTATGTAGGTTTATAGGCAATCACAGACGCCCTTATTTGCCGGTGCAGCTGCCGGGTCCGGAGGTGCAGCGGTAAACCCGGACATAATCCACCAGCAGGAATTTCGGAAACCCATCCCGGCTGATACCGCCGAGATTTTGATGTTCGGGCCAATTGCCGCCAATGGCCAGATTGAGGATGAGATGAAAATCCTGGTCAAATGGGGCGCGGGGATTGCCGGCGGCGGCCTCATGGCGGCTGTGCCAGTCTTTTGAGTTGATGGAGGCATAGGCCACATCGTTAATGAGCCAGGTAATGGTGTCAGGCGTCCATTCGACCGCAAATCTGTTGAAGGACTGCACATTGACCAGCTCAACCGGATTGACAAGGGCGCCTTTACGGGGCCATTTATCGGAAAAATAGGCGGAGCCATAGACTCTGTTTTCGATCCCCCCGGAACAGTGCTTGCAAGGAGTCCCGATATTGACCGCCTCCATAATGTCAATTTCGCCGGAATGCGGCCAATCACCATAGGCCCGATCCGACGGTAACATCCAGAAGGCCGGCCAGACCCCTTGGCCGACCGGCAACTTCAGGCTGGCTTCAATCCTGCCATAGCGGAAGTCCATTTTACCGCGGCTTTGGATGCGGGCAGATTGGAAGCTTTTGCCATTGGGCAGGTTATCTGCAGGATGGGCGATCAGGGCCAGATGGCCCTCCAGCAGGCGGATGGTGCTGTGGTTTTCGCTGTAGCATTGCTGTTCCTGATTACCGCCGCCGAAACAGGCATCCCGTCCGTAGCTGTCGGTTGTGCTCCATTTTTCTGTGTCCAGTGTCTCGCCGTCAAATTCGTCCGCCCATACCAGTTCCCACCCGGCATTGCGTAGGCGCTGTGGTGTCGGGTCGGCAGAAGGCGGTGCGGCGGAAAGTGCGCCGCTGAAAAGAAGGGCCGGTAATAAGAGGAAGGTAAGGTGCGGGAATCTCATGTCTATCTTGGCGTTTGACGTCATAACATTAGGGGATGTTATTACGCCCGCGTGTTCCTGTCATGCCATTGCTTGCCGGTAAAGCCGTTTTTTGCTTCAGTGAATGGGTAACAGCTCAAGGAGGGTGTCATGGATATATCAGGGAAGACAGCCGTCATCACCGGCGGCGCGACGGGGATTGGTTTCGGTATTGCCCAAGCCTTTGCCGCAGGTGGGGCTAAGGTGGTGATTGCCGGTCATGTGGCGGAACAGATGGAGGAGGGACTGGCGCGTCTGCAGGCGGAATTTCCGGATGCTGAACTCAGGCAGGTCGTTTGTGATGTGATGCAAGAGGACCAAGTGCAGGCCCTGTTTGAAGCCGTGCCGGATGTGGATTATGCCATCGCCAATGCCGGCAGTGGCGCGCCGGGCGGTATTTTGCAGCTTGAGGCGGACAGCTGGAAATATTGCTGTGAGTTGAACATTCTCGGCACCGCCCTGACCCTGAAATATGCCGGCCTTGCCATGAAAGAGCGCGGCGGCAGCATTGTCACCGTGTCTTCCGTGGCCGCCTCGCGACCAGGGATTTTCATGGCACCTTACAGCGCCACCAAGGCGGCGGTGGAAACCCTGACCAAATGTGCGGCGGTCGAGCTTGGCGGGTTCAACATTCGTGTCAACTGCATTGCGCCCGGTTTCATCTGGACGGAGGCGACTTCGGCCTTCCTGCCCCAGCGCATGCATGAGGAAATGATCCGGGAAAGTTATTTGGGACGCAAGGGCATGCCGGATGATATTGCCGACACGGTTCTTTACCTTTGCACCGAGCAGTCGCGTTTTGTCACCGGGCAGGTGATTGCGGTGGATGCCGGCCTGTCGATTTATGACCAGAGCTATGAGGATCTCGCACGCAGCCTGTATGGGGATGAGGCGATAGACGCCATTTTGCCCGGCACGGCCTGAGGCGGCCCGGGACGCTGCAGGTTTGATGCCGCCTTTTGTCTGTTGCCTTTTTTGGTGAGCTTGCGCAGTATGAATGAAGTTTGTTGCGGGAGGGACTGATGCGACGCAAAGATCTGTTACATATGCTGTTGGCTTATGCCGTCGTTATTGCGGGCGGTTATGCGGCGGTGGTCTATCTGGAGCAAGGCTTGTTGATGAACGGGTTCTGGGCCGACATTGTCGGCACGGTGATTATTTTCGCGTTCAGTCGTGTCTATAAGAACTCCACATTTTACGATGCTTATTGGAGCGTCATTCCACCTCTTTTGGCGGTTTATTGGGCCTGCGCCTATGCCGGAACCGGGGCGGATTTGGGCCGGCAGGCTCTGGTGCTGGGGCTGGTGATGTTTTGGGGTATTCGCTTGACGGCAAATTGGGCGATTTACTGGCCGGGTCTGCATCATGAGGACTGGCGTTATGCTCCGATCAAGGAAAACGCCGGAAAAGCCGAGTTTTTTGCGGATTTTGCGGCTATTCATTTCTTTCCGACCTTAATTGTTTTTGCGTCCTGTCTACCGATTTATGCCGCTGTAGGCATGGACGGGCGTGCGCTCAACTGGCTGGATGGTCTGGCGTTTCTGGTGACGTTCTCGGCGATTTTGATTGAGTTGATTGCCGATGTGCAGTTGCACAGTTTCGCATTGACCAAAAAACCCGGTGAAATCATGCAATCCGGGCTTTGGCGGTATTCACGCCACCCCAATTATTTCGGTGAGTTCGGTTTCTGGTTCGGGCTGATGCTGTTCGGTCTCGCCGCCAACCCGCAGGGCTGGTGGTGGATTGTGCCCGGTGCCGTCGCCATGCTTTTAATGTTCATTTTTGTCTCGATTCCGCTCTTGGATGACCGCAGCAAAGAGCGGCGACCGGATTATGCGGCGCATATGGAAAAAGTCTCCGGCTTTGTGCCGTGGGTCAGCAAACTCTGACGGGCTGACGGGGATGGCTGAAAAACGGGTTGTCATTGCCGGCTTCGGCGATACCGGGGTGCTGGTTGCAGCGCATTTGAAATCATCGTGTGAGATCACGGCCATCAGCCCGAAACCCGCCCTGGTCAGCGGTCAGGAGCTTGGGACCCGACTCTCTGACCCTGAATTGTGGAAACAGAATTATCTCTTTACCTATGACCGGTATCGCGCACTCGACAAGGTAACGGTGCTGCACGGCAAGCTTTCCGGTATGGATCCGGAGGCAAAGACGTCAAATGTGACCTTGGCTGATGGTTCAACGCAAACGCTTCCCTATGACGCTCTGGTGCTGGCGACAGGAACAACCAATGGATTCTGGCGGACGGCAGAAATGGAGAGCCTGGCCGATATCACGGACGACATTCACCAACGTGCCGCCGATATGGCTGGGGCAGAGACCCTGGCAATTATCGGCGGCGGGCCGAGCGGGGTGAGTGTTGCGTCCAACCTTAAGCTCACCTATCCCGACAAGAAAGTGCATTTGTTTTGCTCGCGTGAGCTGCCTCTGCCCGATTATCACCCTGATACACGTAAACGTATTGCCGCCAAGCTGGCTGAACAAGGGGTGGTGATACATCCCAATCACCGCGCTGAAATCCCGCAGGGCGGAGATGGACAGGCGGTGACCTCAGGTGTGGTGAGATTTGTCGACGGTCATGAGGATTTTGTCGCCGACCGTATCATCTGGACGGTTGGGGCATGCCGGCCGAATAATGAGGGGATTGCCCCGTCCTGTCTGGATGCGGACGGGTTTGTCCGTGTTGACGATTATCTGCGCGTGCTTGACACAGACGGCGTTTTTGCAATCGGTGACATCGCCGCCACTGACCCGCATCGCAGTTCTGCGCGCAATGCAGGATTCTATCAGGCGGCCCGAAATGTTGACGCCTATCTGCGCGGCAAGCCCCGGCGCATGAAAAAGTTCAAGCCGCCGGGCGTTAAATGGGGATCCATTCTCGGATTACAGAATGACGGGCTGACGATTTATTCCCCGAAGGGTAAGCCGTTCCGTCTGTCGCGTCGCTTCACACAGGGCTTTTTGCTGCCTGTTATTGTCTGGCGGGTGATATACCGTGGGATCAGAAAAGTCTGACACCTACCAATCATGATTGGGGGACGGGTTGTTGGTCGGTCCCCAAAAGGCATAAAAGCGAGTGATTTTGCCGTCTTCATTGAAGGACAGCGCATCCAACGTGTCCACATAAAACGTCTCGACGCCAAAACCGTGCGCCCGGGCGCGCATGGCGGCCGCGGCATAAAAGCCGGCAATGCGGACCGCGCCTTCCACGCGCAGTTCCAGCAATCCTGCACTGGGCTCAAAAAAGGCGCGGATCTTGTCATGCCCAACGGCAACCTCCTGGCCGACCGGGTCCATGAACTCGGCATCTTCGGCAAACAGTTTCACGATGCCGTCCAGATCACCGGACGATACGGCAGCGCAGTAATCATCAAAAACTTTCTGCACATGCTCGGCTGAAGGGGGTGTGCCGTCAATGGCGTGACCAAAGGGGACGGATAAAGACATGTGGTTCTCCTCTTTTCAAAAACCTTAACTCTGTGAAACGCCGGACGCAACGGGTTTGACGGTTTTGAGCGCATCCAGACCGTCTTGTTTCAAAGCGTCCAGAGCGACATCATAAAGCACCACTTCCGGTGCCGGTGCCTGCGGTTTGATCAGGCGCAGGCTCATGCCGCCCTGGGTATGGCCGAAGGGTGAGATGTAATTGCCCTCCACGCCGGGGTCTTCATGGGCGATGATGACCCGGATGGTGCCATCGGCAAGTTTGGTGGAGATGCGGTTTTGTATATAGCCGGTGCCGTCTTCATAATTATCGAGATTTTCCTGCCAGATATTGCAGAGCTGGAAAATCCAGTACTCACATGTGCCCGGCGTGAATTCTATGATCAGTGCCCGGTCCTGCGGACAGGACCAGCGCCCGAAGCCATGATAGCGGTCGGCGACCCCGCCATTGGACAGATAAACCTCATCATCAAAAACGATGCGGTTTTCAGCCGCTGCCAATGTTTCCTGCCACCAATGACAGACCATATGGGCATAGGCCAAAACCGTCTGTCCGGCGCGGGCCAGGTTGAGGCTGACATCGTTCAGGCTCAAGGGGCGCGGTGCCCTGCCGTCAGCCCGCCGGATTTGAAACTGTGGCGGTATGGTGCCGGCACGCTCATGATAGACGTTTCGCACCAGCAGGCCGGCGCAGTCGGGCTCAATCGGCAGCCAGTTATGCCCCTCGCCGGGATTGGTCCGGCTGACAATGATTTGGAAAGTTCCGTTATCATCAATCTGCAGCATATTGCTTTGCAAAAACCCGGTGGTGCGCAGGGCGGCCGGATTGAACTCCGCCAGCCCCTCCACGCCGCTGTCCGCCCAGTCGGTTGCGCCGGCATCGACCGGCATGGGTGCGCTCCAAGAGGCGATGATGAAATAGGGGATGGTCCCGAGCGTGCCGTCAATGACATAATCATGCGTGCCGTCAATGAACTCGCACAGCAGATGATCCTGGTCGGGTGATTGGAAATTAATACCTTGCCGCCAGGGTGTGTCGCGCAGGCGCGGGCGCTCGGGCTCGCAGTTTTCCATAAAGCGTTCCGCCCCGTTGCGCATCAGGCGGGTCAGGAACCGGTACCACTCGGCCCGGTCAAGATCATCAAGAGGGCCTTCAATCGTCTCAATCAGTCGACCGGCAAGTTCCAATGTACGGCAATAGTCCTGCCAGGCTTGGCCGGTTACGGCTCTTTGTTCCGCTTTTTGTTCAGCTTCAGTCATAGGGTTTCCCCCTTGACCGGTTCCTTACGAACCGGAAATTTGTCATAGTAAAAAGCGAAGCGCTCGCGCAGTGCGCCGATATCCACCTTGAAATCGCCGATGAGGTCATAGACCACCTGCCCGTGCTTGCCGCGTTGGTTGTCGGTCAGATAGCTGTCGATGACTTTACGAGCTTCAGGAGTAATCTTCATATCCGCCAGAGCATAAGCACGTTCAATGGTTCCATTCTGGTCAGCCATATACTCATGAAACAGCACATCCATGCTGCTGGACTGTTGCAGGCTGTCCCGGTCGCGTACGCAACGTTGCAGCATGGTTTCCAACCTGTCTATCCAATATTCAGCCAAGGCCGGCAGATCAATCACATCGCGGCGCAGGCGGTCACCATAGCCGATCATGGTGATCGCTGATTGCAGAACCGCCACCGGGTCGCGGTGGGTGATGATGATTTTGGCGTCCGGATAGACCGTCTGCAGGGCATTGAAATTTTCCATATGGGGCGGCGATTTCATCACCCAGCGGTTCGGTCCGCGCCGCCAGGTCAGATATTGTATGGTTTTCTTGGCATAAGCGTAATGTGGCGTCTGGTCATGGGCGAGGTAATGGTCCCGCCAGGCATGCGGCCTGCAGACCCATTCCAGCACATAGCCGGAAAAATCTGCCCCCATTAATTCAACATCCTCATGCACATGATCCGGCGCCATTTCGTGCATGGCCGGCATATGCGGCAGCAGGGTCTCAAACTGGCCCCACATCTCCTTGCAGTTCTTATGGCGGGGATCGTCGGCCCCAATGCCAATCCCGTCATCGGCCACCGGATCCATGGTTTCCCATAAAGGCATGGAATTAAAACGGCTGTCAGAGGCCAGAATATTTACGAGATGGGTGGTGCCCGAGCGCGGCAGGCCGGCAATGATGACCGGTTCCGGCAGGGCTGTTTGCAGAATTTCCGGATGCTGCTTGAGTTTGTTTT
Organism: Parvibaculales bacterium; assembly: GCA_049889415.1. Classification (GTDB taxonomy): domain Bacteria; phylum Pseudomonadota; class Alphaproteobacteria; order RS24; family RS24; genus JAYQKL01. The sequence goes on from JBMHDL010000005.1 coordinate 8,336, forward strand.
CCAGTTTCAGTCGGGTGCAACACAGCCGCACACAGTCGCCGAACAGGCTGGCGCGTCCAAAGGCGTTAAGCGGTGTGTCGGCATTGATCGCCGCCACCCAGACGCCCAGCCTTTGCTTGAAATCCTCAGCGCCGAAATCAGACAGTCCGGTTGCGGCTTGAGCGGCCTGCAACACGCCCTCAACAGTGATGTCCATTGTTGGCATGGCAGAAATCGCCCCAAGCTGCATCTCGGTCATTTCGGGCCGGGCCAGATCAGAAATGCTGATTGTGTCCGTCATGGGGTCACCCGTGAATGGTGTAGCCGCCATCCACAAGCAGCATCTGTCCGGTGATCCAGGATGCTGCCGGGCTGGTCATGAACAAAACGGCACCGGAAATATCCTCCGGTGTACCAAGGCGGCCAAGGGGGGTACGCATCAAGGTCGGTTGCATCCATTCGTCCTGGGTGAAAACGGCTTCCGTCATGCCGGTGCGGGTCAGACCTGCACCCACGGCATTGACCCGGATATTGCGCTTGCCGAGGTCAACCGCCATGCCGCGGACCAAACCGAGCAGGCCAGTTTTGGCGGCCCCATAACCCAGCGTCACGTCCAGGCCCAGCACCGAAGTTGCGGAGGCAATGCCGATAATGGATCCGCCACCTTCCAGTTTGCTGTCAGCGATTTTGTCCACCACACCATGGGCAAGCCGATAGCCGCTGACCAGATGCATGTTGACGGCCCGCATGAAGGTGTCTGGATCATGCTCGTCCAGACCGAGCGCGTAAAGCGACACACCGGCATTATTGACCAATATGTCCAGTTTGGAGACAGCGCCCGCCAGTGCATCCACGGAGCCATTGTCTTCCATATCAAGCTGATGATACTGAAAGCCGGAAAGGTCAATGTCATAATCCTCAGCTGCGCTCCGTGTGCCTGTAATATGGACCGTCGCCCCTGCAGCCAGATATCCGCCGGCAATGGCCCGGCCTATACCGCTGGTGCCGCCAGTGACCAAAACATCAGCACCTTTAAAGTCAAATGTTACACTCATCAGACCCTCCCTTTCCCTGACCTAAAGCTTATCAGAAATGGGTCCGGGTGCAATCAATTGGGGGCTGTTCAAGGGAATTGCCAAGATGCAATAAATTGCCTAGGCTTTTGACAGGGAGATTATCATGACAGCTTTCACACCTGCCAAACTCGGCAAACTGGAATTAAAAAACCGTGTCTTGAAGGCCGCGACCTTTGAGGGTATGTCGCCCGGCGGCGTGCCCAGCGAACGGCTTATGGCGTTTCATGAACGCCTGGCGCAAGGCGGGATTGCTATGACGACCTTTTCCTACTGCACGACGGAGGCTGACGGGCGCATCATGGACAGCATGATGTATATGCATGAGGGTATTCGCCCGCAACTCCGTGAGATGATTACACGGGTGCATGCGGCGGGGGCGAAAGTATCAGGGCAAATGACCCATTGCGGACATTTTTCCAAAAACAAAAGCCTGCAACGAGTCAAAAATCCGAAAGGGCCATCACGCCAGTTCAACCCGATCGGCATGATTGCCGGGCGTCCATTCGCCGGTGAGATGGATCATGCGGATATTGATTATCTTGTCGAGACCTACCGTGAGACTGCGAAATTCATGCGCGATACAGGGTTTGATGCTTTGGAAATCCATTTCGGCCACGGTTACGGGTTGTCGCAATTCATCAGCCCGAAAACAAACAAGCGCACTGATGACTATGGCGGGTCACTGAGCAACCGCATGCGCCTGGCTTTGCGCGTGCTTGATGCGGTCAAGTCGGAGGCCGGTGACCTGCCGGTGTTGGGGAAAATCAGCATGACGGATGGCGTCAAGGGTGGGTCTGACTGGGATGAGGGCTTTGAGGTCGCCAAAATTCTGGATCAGGCCGGCATTGACGGCTTGATCCCAAGTGCCGGCACCTCCAGTTTCAATCCAATGATCATGTTCCGCGGCGACAGCATTAATGATGGCATGGTGGAAATGGAGACCAACCCGATCGTCAAGTTGGGACTGAAAATGGTCGGCCCGCTTCTGCACAAAACCTATCCTTATTCTGAACTTTATCTGCGCGAAGAGGCCATGCGCATCAATCAAGCGGTCTCCTGTCCGGTCATCTATATCGGCGGATGTTCTACACGCGAAAGCCTTGATGACATCATCAGCGAGGGCTTTGATTTCGTTCAGCTGGGGCGCGCTCTGCTGAAGGATCCTGATTTTGTCCTCAACGCACAGGCCAGCGCCTCTTATGTCAGCGGCTGTACGCATTGCAACCGCTGCGTGCCGCTGATTGAACACCCGGAGGGCATACGCTGTGTCCTTCATGATAAAAAACGCAGTAAGGAGGCAGCTCATGCGTAACCCGGTCACTGTTCGGCGCTTTGAGGCGCTGTCGGTCTTTGTTTTGTGCCTGTTAGTTTATTATGCCAACGGGTTTTCCTGGGGGCTGTTTGCCTTGCTGTTCTTCACCCCGGATTTGGCCATGTTTGGTTATGCCGTCAGCACCACATTCGGAAACCGGCTTTACAACACCACACATTTTTTCCTATTTCCGGTTTTCCTGTTTTTCCTGGTCTATTTTTTCGGGCAGACAGACTTGTTGCCCTATGCCCTGATTTGGGCGTCCCATATCGCCTTTGACCGTCTGTTGGGGTGGGGGTTGAAAACGGAAAGCTTTTATCACACGGATATGGGTGACAAGAAAATCCCTGAACGTGCCGGGTTTCTGCGCCCTTGACGCCCTGAGGCTGGAAAAACCGCGCTTTTGAACTATTTTACAATTCATGGAGGACGATCGCCATGGATAAGATTATTGTGCGGGTTGAAAAGGGCCTTTTGATTTTCATCGCCCTGGCAACATTATTTGCCGCGCTTGAGGAAGCCTATGTTCTGTTTGTCAACCGAAGTGTCGGTCTTGCGGATCTGCTGCTTTTGTTCATTTACACCGAGGTTCTTGGCATGATTGCCGCATTTTACCGCAGCAGCAAAATTCCGATCACCCTGCCCCTGTTCATTGCTATGACGGCCTTGAGTCGGATGATCATTTTGCAGGGCAAAGGGGTCGACACCATCAACCTGCTTTATGAAGCCGGTGCTATTTTGCTCATCTCCCTGGCCTGTCTGATCATTCGCTATCGACCTGCCAGCCAAGTGGATTACAACGATTAGGGCGACGCTGCCCCTTGTGCCTTAACATCGGCCCGGAATAAGGGTAGGAAAGGCTATGGAGCTTTCACCGGCAGATTTGTCATGGGCTGAGACCGGCCCGACCTCGCGCCTCTTCGGGGATATTTATTTTTCCGCCGATGACGGCCGGGCCGAAACGGGTCATGTTTTTTTGCGGCCGAACCGGATCTCTGAGCGCCTTGCCCGGACAGAGCAGCTGACCATCGGGGAAACCGGTTTCGGGACGGGCCTGAATCTGTTGAGTGTGCTGGCACTTTGGCAAAACTTGCCTGCGCCAAGACCCAAGCTGCATTATATCACCACCGAACTGCACCCTCTTTCAGTGGCGGATCTAAACAAGGCACATGCCGCCTGGCCTGACCTCGCGGAGCTTTCTGAAGCGGTGCGACAGGTTTATCCCCCCGCCGTGGGTGGTGGCCATCGCCGGTGGTTGTTTGACGGTGCCGTGTGTGTTGATTTTCTTTGGGGTGATGCAGAGCAGGCTTTAGCAGCCTATGCACCGCTTGGGGGTGTACAGGTGGATGGCTGGTTTCTTGACGGATTTTCGCCGGCACTCAATCCGGATATGTGGACCCAGGGCGTGTTTGAAGCGATTGCCAGATTAAGCGGCCCGGGCACCAGCCTATCAACTTTCACCGTTGCCGGCAGTGTGCGCAAAGGCCTTGCCGCCGCTGGGTTTGAGGTCCAAAAGGCACCGGGATTTGGCCGCAAACGCGATATGCTGGTTGCCACATATATTAATGCAACACCCTTAACGGCACCAAAACCGAGGCGTAAAATGGCCGTTATCGGCGCTGGTATTGCCGGTGTGTCGACAGCCTGGCAGATGTCCTTACAGGGGTATGATGTAACCCTGTTGGAGGCCGGCCCGACGGTCTGTTCGGGGGCCAGCGGCAGTCCGGCGAGCGCCTTTACGCCCTATTTCCAGCCTGACTGGTCGCCACGGGCACGCATGCTGACATCCGGCTTTTTTACAGCCCGCCATGTTCTGGCCATGTTACGCACCAAGGGGCATGATATTACCGGGCGCCAGGACGGTATGCTGATGCTTGACATGCCCGAAAAAAGCCGGAGATGCGAACGCTTTGCCGCCTGGCAGCATAGTCTGGACTTGCCTGATACCGTTCGCAGGCGGCTTTGCGCAGATGAGATGAGTGAGCAGGCCGGTGTTGATTTGGACTGTCCGGGCTGGCTTTATCCGCAGGCCGGGTGGGTGAATTTGCACGCCCTGGCTACTGCCATGCTGGTGGACTCCGAAGGGCGCATTGAAACGATGTTTGATACACGGGTAATGGCTTTGGAACATGATGGTCAAGACTGGCGGCTGCACCACTGTTGCGAGCGGGGAGTTGTCGGGATAATGAGCGCCGATATGGTGGTTGTAGCCTGCGCTGGCGCCGCGTCTGAACTGCTGCCGGATTTGAGTCTGGCCACAGTGCACGGACAAATTTTGAGTTTCCTTGCCCCGCCGCAACTGGCTGGACTGGAAAAACCGCTGAATTGTGGCCACAGCCTTTTACCACATGGCGACGGCAGGCTGTCCTGGGGCGCCAGCTTCAGACATAAAATCGACACAGCTGAGATATTGTCGGAGGAAACGGATAAACTGCTTGGGGATTTTGAGCGGTGCTTCGGGCATGCCCTGGATGCTGAAACTGCTGCGGTTCAGGTCTGGGCCGGATTACGGTGTACCCAGCCTTCCCGATTGCCGATGATCGGGCCGGTGACGGGGCGCCCGGACGGGCTTTATGTGCATTTGGCGCATGGTGCCCGCGGCAGCCTGACAGCAGCATTGATGATGCCCGCCGCGCTCTATGGTGCTTGATGATGCCTAGTTCTTGGCGCGGATGATCGGCCAGAGCAGCTGTTCGCCGAGTGTCGTCTCAGGCAGATTCTCAACCCCGTATTCTTCAGGTCGGCTGCGGGTGATTTTGGCGGTCCCGAACAGCACATCCCAGAAAAACAGCAGATTTCCGTAATTACCCTTGTAATTAGTCGCTGTGTCCGCGGCATATTTGCCGTGATGCATGGAATGGGTGGACGGGGTTGAAATGGTGCGCTCGACCAGCCACATCAGCGGGTTGAGGGCTTTGATTCTGTATAGCGGCGCGTCCCAGTGCCAGTCGCAATGGGCGCCGGTGATGACGGCCAGCTTGACCACAATGTAAATCGCATAAGTCCAGCCGAGGCCGAGATAAATCAGGATGCCGGACAGCCAGATCCCCGGCATCATCATGTAATAAAAGACATTGTTGCGGTAGACGAGGCGCACGCTCATATAGCCGGCATTGTGATGCGGCCGATGGAGATTGTAGAGCCAGGGAAAGGTGTGGGAGGCGCGGTGCCACCAATATTGCGACATGTCATCAAACAGCAGCAGCAGGCCGAACTGCACCGCAAAGCTGAGATTGACCAGGGCGTCCTGATAATCGGGAGCGATTTGCGGGCCGACAACACCTACCATCACCAGAATGATGGGCTGGGTGACAAGCAGCAGATTGACAGTGCTGAAAATCTCAACCCAGCCATCCTCCTTTTTTGCGTTGGCTTTGTTGAAAAGGCCGCAGCGCCAGAACTCCAGCAGGGAGAAGCCGGCAAAAATTCCAAGAATGATGTATGTTTCAGGCCGCATCTTGTTTCTTTCAATCCTTTTATCGGGTGTCTTCCATAATTTGTCTGGCAATGATTTTGCCCTGTTCAACGGCCGGCTGGTCAAAGGCGTCAACGGCCAGCAGATGTGCCGCGCAAATGGTCTCAAGCATCAAATTCATCAGCAGGCCGCCAAGGCTTTCTTCGGTCACTACGCCAAGATCAACCAGCCTGACCGGACGGTTCTGATCAAGCAGGGCCTGATAGGTGGCGGCGCATTCGGCCTGAACCAGATCCTCCATGTGCCGGTTGTGCAGCCAGGACAGGCTGTCCTGATCGCCGATGCCGCTGACGGCCTGCGGGCCGGGCGCGTTGCGGGTTTGGACAATGGTGTAGAATTTGTCGTCGGGTCCGTCCAGATAGAGCTGCAACTGGCTGTGCTGGTCAACCGGACCAAGCGCATTGACAGGTGTTGTGCCGCGCCCTTTTTTGCCGAGGCTTTCCGCCCAAAGCTGTCGAAACCAGAGTCCAATTTTGTCAAGCCGGCTGTCATATGGCATCAGAACTGAAATCTGACGCCCAGCCTTGGCATGAGCGATTTGGGCGGCAGCGCCGCTCATGGCCGGATTTGTGTCCGGCGTATCCGTGTTCAAAAAATCTTCCAGCACTTTTGCGGCGCCGGCGCGAACGGCTTCCACATCAAGCCCGGCCAATGCCGCCGGCAACAGGCCGACATTGGTCAGCACGCTGAAGCGTCCGCCAATCTGTTTTTCATGGTCGAGCACGCTCATGCCATAGGTTTCGGCCAATTGCCGCAATGTGTTGGGCCGGTCTTCTGTCAGGCAGATTACATGGTCGGCCGGATTGAGCTTGTTGGCTTCCAGTGCCGTCAAGGCGCAGGAAAACTGCATCAGGGTTTCAGCCGTTTCACCGGATTTGGAGACGGCGATAAAAGCGGTTTTGGAAAGGGTTGCAGGATTGAGGACCGCCTCCATTTCATAGGCCGACAGATTATCCAGAAAGTGAAGCATTGGCCCGTTGGCCAATCCGGACGCCGTCCCCCATCCAGCCTGCTGAACCAGAACCTGTGCGCCGAGGCTGGAGCCGCCGGTGCCCAACACCACAATCGTCTCAAATTCCATGAGCCTGTCGGTTGCCCGTTTGATGCCGGCAAGGTCGGCGGCTCGGGCCTGGGTCGTCTCAAACAAGGGCAACGGGTCAAGTTTCAAGCCTTCCCGGAAGTTGTCCAAGGAGGAAACGAAATTGCCGTAAACGGCCTCCAGCTCCTTGGTCAGGAAAGACGCATTCTCAGGTTGCATACTCAGCCTCTACGGTTATGCGGTGGCATATGGGCGGTAGACCCTCAATCCCTGAAGGAGGGATCCAGACGGTCCAACTTGCGCAACAGCCCCGGCCAGGCCAAAGCACCGGCAAGCCCGTTGAATATAGCCTCGCTTTGCTGGGCTGTCAGTTCCGAAGTGGCGTCATCACACAAATTCAGCTTGTCGCTGTTTTGTGCCCTGATTTGCGCCGTGCAGGCCTTTTCCAGATAAAACATGCCCTGATAGGCAGTGCCGCAATCCATGCCGACCGCCAAGGTGCCGTGATTGCGGAGAATCAGCAGGGGTTTGTCGCCCAGATCAGCGATGATGCGCTGTTTTTCATCATGGTTCAGGGCGACGCCTTCATAGTCATGATAGCCGACCCGCCCGTGGCAGATCATGGCGTGCTGGGAAAGCGGCAAAAGGCCGTCTTTTTGCGCCGAAACAGCAATGCCGTCATCTGTGTGCAGGTGAATGACACAATGGGCGTCTGCGCGGGCCTCATGCAGGGCGCTGTGAATTGTAAAGCCGGCCGGGTTGACGATATATGGCGTCTCATTCACCGGATTGCCCTCCATGTCGATTTTGACAAGGCTAGAGGCGGTAATTTCGTCAAACAACATGCCCCATGGGTTAATCAGAAAGTGATTCTCTTCGCCCGGAACGCGGCAGGAAATATGCGTATATATCATGTCATCCCAGCCATGTAGGGCGACCAGACGGTAAAGTGCCGCCAAGTCAATGCGCGCTTGCCATTCGGCATCGCTGACCTTCCCCTTCAGGCTCTCAACGCCGTCATACTCCGCCAAATCGCGGATACTTTGGCGCATCACCTCCAGCTCCTCTTCGCTCGGAATGCCCGTTTGCTGTGACTCCGTCTCTTTTGCTGCCTGTGACATCACACTTCCCCTTATTGTGATTTTTGCCGATATCTAACATGACATTGGCGTTTGTGGGGGATGAAGGCAAGATTTTTTTTCTTTGTAACAATTTCGAAACAATTGCTCACTATTTCACCCTCATCGGTTCACAAGAGCCGTGGTGAAAACGTTAATTTTTTTGGATTTCTCATGAAAAAAATCATTCTTTCCACTTCACTGCTGGCAATCATGTCCGCCCCGGCCGTGGCCGGTGGTTTTGACGTCTCGGTCGGTGGTTATTACAACTCAGTCTTCTACAACATTGACTCGGACGCCAAGCCGGATGCGGTTGAAAACCAGTTTCAGGACGATGCTGAAATCATCTTCAAGGGCAAAGCCAAGGAAGGCGATTACACTTACGGTTTTGAGGTCCAGCTTGAAGCCTCTCAAGCCTCTGATCAAATTGATGAGCACTTTATTTACGTAAAAGGCCCGTTCGGTAAGGTTGAGTTGGGTGCTGAAAACTCAGCCGCTTACAAGATTCAGGTGTTCGCCCCGAAATTCCTGGGCTGGAAAACCTATGACAACAACTTCAAGACATGGTCAAAAGTTTCGGAATTCGCCAAGCCGGATCATGCCAACATCTCCAAAGACGCCAACAAAATCAACTACTACACCCCGCGCTTTGGCGGCATTCAGGCTGCTTTCTCCTTCACCCCGTCAAATGAGAAGTCAAGTGGCTATGGGGCCGGTAATGGCGCCTTGTTGGAAAAAACAGCCGGAAAATTTGAAGTCATGTCCTTTGGTGTAAACTATAAGGGTAAGGTCGGCGACGGGACACTCAAGGCCTCCTACACGATGGAAGATGGCGATGATCTGAACGGATCAAAGAGTGCCGAGGACAGCGCTTTCGGTCTTAATTACAAACTTGGTAAGTTTGAGATCGGCGGCACGGCCTATGAATATGAAACCTTCACCGGATCGCAAACCAATGAGACGGAAACCCTGCATTTGGGCGCAGCCTACAAAGTCACGAAAAATACGACACTCGGGCTTGGTTTCCATGACCAGGAAGACAAAGAAGCCGGTGCCGTCGCTGACGAAACGGAGATTCTGATTATCGGCGGCAACACCAAGCTGACCAAAGGCGTCAAACTGACCTACTCCATTGAGGATGTTGAGGCCACGGAAGTCGGTGTCGGCACCAAGGACAGCACCTTCATGGGTGTCGGCCTGTTGCTGAAGTTCTAGTTTCCCTCCAAACAAGAACATGAAAAAGGCGGGGCTTCCCCGCCTTTTTTGTTTTCCGGGCAGCGTCATGCGGTAATTTTTTAACAGCTGCATGTTTGAGTGTTGAAAGATTATTTCGTGTTTTTTGGATGTGGTGTCAGGAAAATGCAAATTTGTCCCTTCACTTCGTTTCCTTTTGTTTTTATTGGGAAATCGGGTAAAAAATAAGCCAAGTCAAGCTCCCCCGCTGGCCCAAAACAGTTCTTTTTCATTGGAGAGGAAATGGCCGGAAAACGAAAAACGCAAAAAGCGTCTGAAACAAAAACGAACAAATCAGGGAAATCCAAAACCGCAACCCAAGTCAAACCCTTGGCGGATACCGCCTTGCGCGAAGCTTATGAGATGATGCTGTTGATCCGCCGTTTCGAAGAACGCGCCGGACAGCTTTATGGCCTTGGTAAAATTGGCGGGTTCTGCCACCTCTATAGCGGTCAGGAGGCCGTTGTGGTCGGTGTCGCGGCGGCACGGGATGAGGGTGATCAGATGATCACCGCCTATCGCGACCACGGGCACATGCTGGCCTGCGGCATTTCCGCCAAGGCGGTGATGGCGGAACTGCTGGGTCGCGCCGATGGATGTTCCAAGGGCAAGGGCGGCTCCATGCACATGTTTGATGCTGACAAAGGCTTTTATGGCGGTCATGGCATTGTCGGGGCACAGGTGCCGATTGGCACGGGCCTTGCGCTAGCCAATCAGTATCGCGGTGAGTCCAAGGCGTCTTTCACGTTTTTCGGTGATGGTGCCGCCAATCAGGGGCAGGTCTATGAGAGCTTTAATATGGCAGCGCTGTGGCACCTGCCCGTGGTCTTCATCATTGAGAACAACCAATATGCGATGGGCACAAGTGTGGAGCGTGCTTCGTTCCAGACGGACTTTTCGCAGCGCGGCGTCAGCTTCGGCATTGAGGGCCGACAGGTGGACGGCATGGATCTGGAAGCTGTTTATCAGGCGGCGTGTGACGCGCGCGCTCATGTCGTCGCCGGCAAGGGACCAATGATACTGGAAATGAAAACCTACCGTTACAGCGGTCATTCCATGTCTGATCCGGCGAAATATCGCAAGCGCGAAGAGGTCAAAGAAATGCGCCAACATCACGACCCGATCAAAATGATTGAAGAGCGCCTGATCGAGCGCGGGGTGATGTCGGAAGCGGAGCTGAAAGCCCTCAACGTTCAAACCCTTGATACCATTGACGAGACTGTCGCCTTTGCTGAAAGCAGCCCGGAGCCGGATATGTCCGAACTGATGACTGATATTTATGTGGAGGCCCATCATGCCAGTTGAAGTCATTATGCCCGCCCTGTCGCCAACCATGGAAAAGGGCAAACTTGCCAATTGGACAGTCAAGGTCGGGGACAAGGTTGAGGCCGGCGATGTGCTGGCCGAGATTGAAACGGACAAGGCCATGGTTGAACTGGAAGCGGCGGCCGATGGCGAGGTCGGCAAAATCCTGATTGATGCCGGGACCGCGGATGTGCCGATTAATACACCAATTGCCTTCCTTCTGCGCGATGGTGAGGATGCGGCGGCGCTCGATGAGATGCCGACCGGTGCGCCGGTCGCGTCAGAAGCTGAGACTGAGGCTGAGCCGCAGGCCACGTCCGGTGCAACAACGGTGAGTGTTACGACTCCATCCGTGGTTGTCGCGCCGCAAACGCCCCTGCCAGAGGGCACGCAAATGGTGACGTTGAGCGTCCGCGAAGCCTTGCGCGATGCCATGGCTGAGGAAATGCGCCGGGATCCGGATGTTTTCGTCATGGGGGAAGAGGTGGCTGAATATCAGGGCGCCTATAAGGTGACGCAGGGTCTGTTAGAGGAGTTCGGTGACAAGCGGGTGATTGATACGCCGATTGTTGAGCACGGATTTGCCGGTGTCGGCGTCGGGGCCGCTTTTGCCGGGCTGAAGCCGGTGGTGGAATTCATGACCTTCAATTTTGCCATGCAGGCGATTGACCACATCATCAATTCCGCTGCCAAGACGCATTACATGTCAGGCGGGCTGGTGGAGTGTCCGATCGTGTTTCGCGGCCCGAATGGTGCGGCGAAGCGTGTCGGTGCCCAACACAGCCAGGATTATGCGGCATGGTATGCCCATGTGCCGGGTCTGAAAGTTGTGTCGCCGTTTTCTGCCGCAGACGCCAAAGGTCTTTTGAAAGCCGCCATTCGTGACCCCAACCCGGTCGTCTTTCTGGAAAATGAGCTGCTCTATGGTGATCAGGGCGAGGTGCCAGATTGGGATGATTATGTGCTGCCTATCGGGAAAGCCAATATTTTGCGTGACGGCACGGATGTGACCTTAGTGTCGCACAGTCGCGGTCTGCAATCCTGTCTGGCAGCGGCCGAACAGCTTCAGGGTGAGGGGGTGTCGTGCGAGGTCATTGATTTACGCTCCCTGCGTCCGCTCGATACGACCACCATCATTTCTTCTGTTATCAAAACCAACCGGCTTGTGACCGTGGAAGAGGCGTGGCCAGTGGCCGGCATTGGGGCGGAAATCGCCGCCTGCGTTCAGGCGGAAGCCTTCGACCATCTTGATGCACCGGTTTTGCGGGTGACAGGCCTAGATGTGCCGTTGCCTTATGCTGCCAATCTGGAGGCGGCGGCGTTGCCGTCAGCAGAGAAGGTCGTGTCTGCGGTCAATCAGGTCTGCTACAGGGACGCGTGATGAGCCAAACCTCACCGAGCCAAGCACGCATTCCCGCAAGCCCGCTGGCACGGCGTCTGGCGCGTGAAAATGATTTGCCGCTCTCCGCCGTGACGCCGACCGGTCCGGGCGGGAGAGTCATCAAGCGTGATATTGAAGTGACCCTGTCACAGGGTGCGCAACAGTCACCCGCTCCGGCACGGCAGTCAGTTCTGCCGGATCCGCGCCTGTTTTTCAAAGATGATGAATATGAGGTCGAGCCTCTCAGCCCGATGATGTCGGCCATCGCTGAACGTTTGCAGCAATCCACTCAGGAAATGCCACATTATCAGGTGTCCATGGATGTCACGGTGGATGCGGCGGAAATCTTGCGGGCAAAGCTCAACAAGACGCTGGCGGATCAGGAACTGGGTGAAAAGCTGACCCTGAATGATTTTATCGTGCGCGCCACCGCCCTGAGCTTGATGGATGTGCCTGAAATCAATACGGGCTTTGCCGGGGATGCGCTGATCCGATTTAAAAATGCCGATATTTCCGTTGCGGTTGCTTTGCCGGGCGGCGGGTTGATTACGCCGATTGTCAAGGCGGCCCAGACCAAATCCGTGCGCGAGATTGCATTGGAAATCCGGGATTTGGCAAAACGGGCGGCGGAGATGAGGCTTAAGCCTGACGAATATGAAGGCGGCACCTTCTCCGTCTCCAATCTCGGTATGTTCGGCGTGTCCGAGTTCAACGCCATTATCAATCCGCCGCAAGCCGCCATTCTGGCCATTGGTGCCGGTCGCCCGCAGGTGGTTTTGCAGGACGGCAAGCCGGTCGAGACAAAAATAATGCGCGTGACCCTGTCATCGGACCACCGCGCCATTAATGGTGCACAGGCGGCGGAGTTTTTAGGTGTTTTCAAAACCTATCTGGAACAGCCAATGGAACTGCTGTTCTGATCATTTGAATTTGGCGGCACGCCCTTCCAGTTCCGCCATGACCGCCTCAATTTGATTGGCTGAGCCGATAATCTTCTCCTGAACCTGCGACTCCAGCATCAAGGCTTCGGCCTCGGACAAATAGGCGGCTTGATTGAGAATATCTTTGTTGGCTTTGATCGAGTCAGGGTTTTTGCTGGCAATCAGTTCAGCGGTTTCAAACGCCGCAGCCACCGGGTCCTCGGTGATTTTCGTCACAAAGCCATGTTCGTATGCCTCATCTGTTTGGAAAATACGGCCGGTGAAAACCAACTCTTTCAGGACATCGCGCCGCGCAAGGGACGGCAAAATCGGCGTGGATCCCATATCGGGGATCAGTCCCCAGCGGATTTCCATGATCGAGAATTTTGTTTCCGGCGCGGCATAGCGAATATCAGCACCCAGAAAAATATGCATACCGCCGCCAATACAGATATTATGCGCGGCGCCGATGACCGGCATGGGCAGCTTGTGCCAGCCATAGCAGACATTTTGGAACTTGTTGGCATCGCCATATGTGCGCGGCAGAAGCGACTCCTCCTGAATGCCGGACTCTCCCTGTTTGGCCATGGAGTCAAAATTGGCGATATCCAGTCCGGCGCAGAACCCCCGCCCACGACCCGACAGCACCACGGCCCGTAATTCAGTGTGATCAGCAAGCTCAGTGATGGCCCCGTTCAGCGCATCGAGCATGTCCCCGTCAAGCGCATTGATTTTGTCCTCACGGATCATCTCCACATGAGCGATGTGTTTGTCATAGGTTATGGCGACGCGATTGTTCATAAATTTCCCCCGAAAAAATGACTGTTCCATACCTAGCAGAAGCACATTGGAAAATCACCGAAATTATGTCGGTTGGGCGGCGTCCAATTGCGTCATCATCTTTTGGGTCAGACGGTCATAGGCCGCAAAACGGTCGCGGTAAATGTTATGTTTTTGTGGATCTGGTTGATAATCGGCCGCATAAGTGATCATGTTGCCCAGAACCTTGGTATTGGGAAACGCCCCATGCGCCAGACCGGCAAGTAAGGCGGCGCCATAGGCAGCGTCGATATGGTCGGGTACTTTGACGGCGATGCCGTGTATGTTGCTCATCATCTGCATCCAGAACGAGTTTTGTGCTCCGCCGCCCAGGGCGACAAAATCAACAATCTTCCGGTTGAGGCTCTGCTCCAGATTGCGGCGCACATCATACAGCGCGAAGCCAACCCCTTCATAGGCGGCGCGCGCCAGCTCATTCTTTCCGGCCTTGTCAGAGCCGGTCAGGGCCGGTTTCAGATCGGGGCGCCAATGTGGAGCGCGCTCGCCATTGATGAAGGGGTGAAAGATAACCCCATTGGCGCCGGGCGGTGCAGCGGCGGCGGCGTCCTGCATCGCTCGGGCGGACAGCTCCGGGAGATGGGTCCGGCGGAACCAGTCCAGGGCGGTGGCGCAATTGTTCATGCCGGAAGCGAAATACCAGCCGCTGCCGTGGGCTTGCGGGTAGCATGAAATCGGCGGTGTGGCGGCCGGGGCCTCGGTCAAAATTGAGACAACCCCTGCGCTGGCCAGTTTGAGGCAGCCTGTGTCCGGTGATGCGATGCCGGTGTTGAGCAGCTCGACGCTTGTGTCAATGCCGCCGACATAGACGGGCGTGCCTGCTTTCAAACCGAAACGCCGGGCTGCAGAGCTTGTCACGGTACCACCTATGGCGTTTGATGGTTTAACCTCCGGCAGAATGTCCGGCAAAATACCGGCCAGGGCACATAATGGCAGTGACCATTTTCCTCGGTTTACGTCATATAATTGCAGTCCGACGGCATCCGACAGGTCAGTGGCCCATTCCCCCGTGAGGTGCACGCGCAACCAGTCCTTTGCCGGGCTCAGCCTGCGGGCCTGTTTGAGCGTGTTGTAGTCATAAGCCCACAGCCAGCGCAGATGGGCCAAGGTCCAGGTCGCATTCGGCTGATGCAGGCTGGCCTTGACGATTGCGTCTTCGCGTGCCGTCAAATCTGCAACCTCATCAGCGGCGCGCTGATCGCTCCATAAAATCGCCGGACGTAATGGTGTGTGGTCTGCGGTGCAGACGACACCGATATGAGCGCCTGCGGTTATGCTGATGGCGGCCATATCATCTTTAGCTGCCGGGTAATCGTTGAAAAGGGCGCGCAAAGCCGTTTCCAGCGCTGACAGCCAGTCTTCGGGGTTTTGTTCGCGCCAAGCCGGTTTGGGGCTGTCGGTTTTGATTGCGGCGCGCGCGCGCGCCAAAACCTGTCCGTCCTGTCTGACAAGCACGACTTTCAGGGCGCTTGCGCCTAAGTCTATCCCGAGAAAACTCATGGGGTCATTATAGCCCCATAAGGGGCGGGAAGCACCCGCCAAAACAAAAGAGGCTGCCTGAGGCAGCCTCCCGTGATTGAAATTTGATCCAATCAGTTATTTTATCCTGCCCTCAAACCTCAAAGAATGCTCCAAAGCTTTCGTGGCAGATCTCCGACTGGGATCAAATGGTTTTCTTTCACTGGACAATGGACCACCTCCTTTCGTTTGTTTCTAACGAATCAAATTCTACTTTATGTTTCAACATTCGCCAACAAAAGAGAGCCGACATGGTTAAAAAAGCCCTCATTATTGGATCAGGAGTCGCCGGCTTGACGGCGGCGCGGCATTTGACGGATGCCGGACTGGCTGTTGAGGTCATGGATAAAGGGTATAGGCTGGGCGGACGCCTGGCTACCCGCGCCAAGCAGGGATATCAGTTTGACCACGGGACGCCAGCACTGGATGCCGTGGATGGTTTTGAAGAGGCGGTCAACTCCGGTGTGTTGGTGCCGGACGGGCACAACGGTGCATGGTACGGGCAACCGGAAATGCGGTCTTTGTGCCATCATCTTGCCCACGGCCTGTCCGTGACTCAAGCCCTTGAAATTGACAGCGTCATGGTTGCCGGCGGGCAGGTGGCTTGCCGCCTCAAGGACGGTTCTGAAACCGACGCCTTTGATGCCCTGGTCTGCACCGTCCCGGCGCCCCAGGCCGCCAAGCTGATGGCTCCTTTTGAAGATTTGGTGGGATTGGCAATGGCTGCCGGCTATGCGCCGCAATGGACGGCTATGTTGGGCTTTGGATCGGATGTCGTCACCCGCCCGCAACATGTGTCGGTGGCCTGCGACCACCCGGTTCTTGACCGCCTGTTTTATGAGCCGGCCAAGCCAGGGCGTCCGCACCTGCCGGCCTGGACGCTGCATGCTGGACGGCAATGGAGTCTTGAAAACCTTGAACAGCCAGCGGAACAGGTGTTGGCACAGATGAGTGCGGCCCTTTCGGAGTTTCTGGGGGAAGCCTTGCCAACTCCGGCTTATGCCGCCGCACACCGCTGGCGCTATGCCCGTGCCGTTAAAACAGCCGGTCTGCTGGAAGGCGCAATCTCGGCATTGGCGCCGGTCACGGTGGCCGGAGACTGGGTAGGTGCGCCGGATGTGGCCGGCAGTCTGGCCAGCGCTAAAATCGCCGCGCAACTGATTATGGAAAGATTGGAGCTTTAAAATGCATCGTTTGCTTGCCCTTGCCGGGTTTTTTGCCGTGATATGTTTGCTGCCCTTCAAAATGGCGGAAGCGGCGGATACGCCGACAGACACCGCTTCCACAGCACATCGGTTCAGCTTCACCTCGATTGACGGCGACCCGCTGGCGCTGGAGCGTTTTGCCGGAAAAACCCTGCTGGTGGTCAATACTGCCTCTAAATGCGGATTCACCGGGCAATATGATGGCCTTCAGGCGCTGTGGGAGACCTATCGCGACCGCGGCCTGGTGGTTCTGGGTGTGCCGTCCAACGACTTTTTGGGTCAGGAACCCGGCACCGAGCAGGAAATCAAGACTTTTTGTGAGGTCAATTTTAATATCGATTTTCCGATGACCTCGAAAGTCAGTGTCAAAGGCAGGAAAGCCCATCCGTTTTACGTCTGGGCCAAACAGCAATCCGGAGCGCCGCGCTGGAATTTCCATAAATATTTGATAAGCTCAGAAGGCAATCTTGTGGGGTCCTTCTCATCCAGGACAAAACCGCAATCGGAAAAACTCATAGCCGCGGTTGAGGCCAATCTGCCGTCGGCCGATTAAGACAGTATGGAGCGTTCATGAAGCTCACTTATCAAATCATTCCCGTGACACCGTATCAGCAGAATTGCACGCTGTTTTGGAATCCGGATACCAAAAAGGGTGCGATTGTTGACCCCGGCGGGGATTTGGATGTCATTCGCGGCCAAATATCGGAACACGGTATTGCGTTGGAAAAAATCCTCTGCACGCACGGCCATCTTGATCATGTCGGTGCGGTGGCGGAACTTGCCAAGGAGCTGTCCCTGCCGATTATCGGCCCGCATAAGGATGATTTGTTCTGGATTGAACAGTTGCCGTCGCAGGCGGAGTTCATGAACTTTACGCCCTGCGAGATGTTTGAAGCCGATCAATGGCTCGAACATGGTGATGAGATTGAAGCCGCCGGGGCGCTGTTCAAAGTGCTGCATTGTCCGGGTCATACGCCTGGCCATGTTGTGTTTTTTCAGCCAGACGACAAAATCGCGCTGGTCGGAGATGTGCTTTTCCAGGGGTCTATCGGGCGTACGGATTTTCCCAGAGGCGATCACGGGCAGTTGGTCGCGTCCATCCAGAACCACCTCTGGCCGCTTGGGGATGACGTCCAATTTGTTCCCGGACACGGCCCCACAAGTACATTCGGGCAGGAGCGCCGGACCAATCCCTTTGTCGCGGACGCTAATTTTGGCTGATGCCGGATTTACACTGCACCCGCAATTGGCAGCCGACTGTCATCCGGTCAGCCAAATCGGGGATATTCTGGTTTACCTGCTGGATGATGCCCGCTATCCCTGGCTGGTGCTGGTGCCCGCCTGTGAGGGTGTGGCGGAGTGGGTGGATTTGCCGCCCGCATTGCAGGACGACCTGCACAGGTTGACGATGCGTTGTAGCCGCGATCTGCAGGAGCTTTTTGCACCGGACAAAATCAATATTGGTGCGCTCGGCAATTTGGTGCCGCAACTGCATGTACATGTGGTGGCGCGGTTCAAAAATGATCCTGCATGGCCGGGGCCGGTCTGGGGACATTCGCCCGCTGCACCCTACGGCAAGGTTGCGCTTGAAAAAAGAATGTCTGAGCTGCGCGCCATATTCGGGTAATCAGGCGTCGGTCTCATATTCCGACAAATCAATGTGGTTCATTTCCCGCATATATCGATAGGTGCTATGCGGCCATAATGTGCTGTTCTGATCGGTTTCGCCGCGAATGCCGTTTTTGTACCAGCTTGCACAATTGCCGTTCCAGACCATGCCCTTCAGCCCTTCCTGAATGCTTCGGGAATAGGCGTCCTGCTGATCCTGCCTCGGGGCTATTCGGGTTAAGCCTTTTCGCTGCATTTGCGTCAGGGCACTGATGATATACCGCACCTGTGCTTCAATCATCAAAATGATGGAGTTATGACCCAGCCCGCTATTGGGCCCAAGCAGCATGAACAGGTTCGGAAAACCTGCGACACTGACCGTGCGGTGCGCAACAATTTTGTCGTCCCAGGCCTCTTTAAGGCTTACGCCCCCGGCATTGGTGACATCCATTTGGTCAAGGAAGTTAAACGGCTCAAAGCCGGTTGCGTAAATCAGCACATCAAATTCATGGTGAAGTCCGGCCTTGTCCGTGACCCCGGTTGCGGTGATTTCCGCAATGCCGTCCGTATGAAGCGACACATGGTCCTGTTGCAGCGTTTCCAGATAGCCGTCCACCATTAAAATGCGTTTGCAGCCGATCGGATAGTCCGGTGTCAGTTTGCGGCGTAGAGTCCTGTCGGTCACAGTTTTTTTGAGGTAACGGAGCGCCTGGCCCTTGGCGAATTTCTGCATCATGCTCTTTTCACGGAAAAGGCGAAAAAGAATGAAATCATTCATGGAGTAAATTTTGCCCCGTCGGAGCAGAGACAAAACTGGAAACAGGCGCATCAGCTTTTTTGCCCAGCCGGATATGCTGTAGTTGTTGCGCGGCAGCAGCCAGTTCGGCGTGCGTTGAAAGACCGTCAGCCTGTCAACGGAGTCAGCAATTTCGGGCACCAGTTGCACGGCACTGGCGGCTGAGCCGATGACCCCGACCCGTTTGCCGGAGAGCGGCACATCATGGCGCCATTGCGCGGAATGAAAGGCGGGGCCGTTAAAGTTCTCCCGCCCCGGAATGTCGGGGGTGGCGGGCGTGTGCAGACCACCAATGGCCGTCACTACAATGTCAAATGTGGCCTGCTCGCCGTTTTCCAGCGTCAATGTCCAGCCGTCATCTCCATGGATGGCTGAAGTGACGCGCTGGTTGAACCGGCAAAAAGGCAGAATGCCGAAATCCGCGGCGACCTTTTCGCAATAGGCCTGAATTTCAGGCCCGGCGGAATAGGCTTTGCTCCAATCCGGGTTGCGGGCGAAGGAATAGGAATACAGATGCGAGGGCACATCACAGGCAACGCCCGGATAGGTGTTTTCGCGCCAGGTGCCGCCGACGGTCTCGGCTTTTTCAAAAATGGTGAAATCGGTGAAGCCGTATTCCAGAAGCTTGATGCCCATGCACATGCCGCTCAAGCCTGCGCCCAGCACGGCAATGCGGGGGGTGGATGGCGGGGGGGGAATTTCTCTCTCAGTCATGCGTTTTACCCCAAGGCCCATGCGAAGCGGGGCGGTTCATTTGGTTTGCGGGGGAGATGACCTAACTTCCCGTATGTAGCACAAAGAAGCAAGACAATTTTGGAGACGTGATGAAAAATCTGACAGACGGTTTCACGGCAGTCATTATTGGTGCGTCGGGCGGTATTGGCGGCGCTTTGGCCCAGCGTGTTGAGGCTATGGCGGGCTGTAAACAGCTGATCGCAACCGCCCGTCAACCGGAAAAGGCCCGAGACCCCAACTCCGTGGTGGGTTTGGATACAGCCGATGAAAACATGGTTGCGGCTTTTGCACAGAGTCTGACGGCGGAGGTCGACCTTGTGATCAACGCCACCGGCCTGCTGCATGACCCGGAGCGCGACATTTTCCCCGAACGCAGTCTTCGACATCTGGAAATGGACAAAATGCAAGCGGTTTTTGCCGCCAATGCCTTCGGCCCGGCACTTTTGATGAAACATTTGCTACCAAAATTGCCGCGTCAAAGACCGGCAATCTTTGCCTCCTTGTCAGCCCGCGTCGGATCCATTTCAGACAACCGGTTGGGTGGGTGGTATGCCTATCGTGCCGCCAAGGCCGCTCATAACATGTTTCTCAAAACGGCCGCTCTGGAGGCTGCCTATCGCCAGAAACAGGCCGTGATTGTCGGTCTGCACCCGGGGACGGTCGAGACCGGCCTGTCTGAGCCGTTCAAGGGAAATGTTCCGTCCGAAAAACTTTTTACTCCCGACCAATCCGCTGGTTACCTTCTGGATGTGCTGTCCGGCTTGTCTGCTGAGGACAGCGGCAAGGTTTTTGATTGGAGAGGTCAGGAGGTGCCGGCCTGATCATCCGATCGGGCGGACCGGCCCTGTCTGCGGCAACGTTCCGAGCAGTAAATGACGTTGTCCCAGTCCCGGGCCCATTTCTTGCGCCACACAAATGGCCGACGGCAGACCGGGCAGATCTTTTCCGGAAGTTCGGATTTCTTGCGCATCTTCATGGACAGACAAATGGGGCGTTTCGCCGTGCCGGCAAGTCCCCCTTCGAGCGGCTCAAAGACTTATCTTTTGAACCGCCCGCCGGCCATGGAGGGACGAAGGGTTGGCCGGACCACTGGAAAGTCTGCAACAGTGACAAAATCAAACACAACAACACTGCTGCACGTTACTGGGAGACACAACTTACAAGTGATGAATCAAGATATCCACAGAACCGGTAATATCCCAACGAAAAATGTCATATTTTCAATTAAAAACAATAGGTTGTGAGATTTATACAACGTTTTTGATTGTCTGTTTTTGGTAACTTTACAGACAGTGCGTTCATTCAAATCATAAATTTGGATTAACGTACAATCCTTGCGCTATTCTTAATCAAGCGGCTGGTCAGAGCCCGGCAAGATGAGTTTTGTCGCCATCATGACCGGGATCAGGCCTGTCAGAATGATGAGTAAAGCAGGTGCAGCAGCTTCCTCTATCAGACCCAGGCTGGCTTTTTCGTAGATTTGTGTTGCAAGGGTGTCGAAATCAAAGGGGCGCAGGATCAGCGTCGCAGGCAGTTCCTTCATGGTATCAACAAACACAAGAATGAGGACACCAATGAGGCTCGGCCGCAGCAAAGGCAGATAAATACGGCTGAATCGTTGACCCTGATGCGCCCCCAGAGACCGCGCGGCAATATCAAGTTGTGGCGGGATGCGGGAAAGCCCCGCTTCTATGGTTCCATAGCTGATGGACAGAAAGCGGACACAATAGGCGAATAAAAGCCCAAAAACCGAACCGGTCAGAAACAGGGTCATGCCTTTGGGCGCATAAGCGTTGAGTCCGATCAGTAATGTGTCGGCTGAACTCAGGCAAATCAGGACACCCAGCCCCAGGACCGTGCCGGGTACGGCATAGCCGATGGAGGCGAATTGGGTGATTTTGGACGCTGACTTGGCGGCTTTGAAGCGTTGTCCCAGCACAAGAAAAAGGCCAATCAGCAGGGTCATAAGACCGGCACCCAAGGCCAAACCCACGCTGTTGCCCAGAGCCGGTAGGAAAGTGGCAGGGTCAAAAAATGTGGTCACACTCAACTGCAGCAGAACAATGACGGGAATGATAAAGCCAAAAAGGATGGGCAAGAGGGTGACCATGGCCGCCGGTATGCAGTGAGCCGCCGTTAAAGAGAAGACGGCCTGCCCTGACTGTCGGTCGGCGCTACCGTAATCACGCTGGTCACGGCGATTTAATTTTTCAATAAACACAAGTGCCGCCATTAAAACCAGCAATGCCAATGCCATCTGTACGGCCGTCCCCAATTGTCCGCGGGCAAGCCAGGTGTCATAAATGCCGACAGTCAATGTCCGCACACCCAGATATTCGACGGCGCCGATATCATTGAGACATTCCATCAGTGCCAGGGCCACACCAACAAAGAGGGCGGGCCGGCACAGTGGCAGCCCGACACGCCAGAAACAGGCAAGCGGTCCGGCCCCTAAAGCGCGCGCCGCATGGATGAGCCTGACCGACTGTTTGAGAAAGGAAGCCCGGGCGGAAATATACACATAAGGCGTAAGGACGACGCCCATGCAGAAAATGGCCCCGACGAGCGAGCGGATATCAAGGCCTTGAGGCGCTGTAAGGGCCCAAAAGCTAGCCCATGGCCCGGTGCTATCAACAGCTTCTGAATAGGCATAGGCGGAAATATATGTCGGGATGGCCAATGGCAGCATTAACCCCCATTCCATCAGCCGCTTGCCCGGCATTTTGTAAAATGTCACACACCAGGCGGCGCCGACACCAAAGATGCCTGTGAACAGCCCAACACCCGTCATCAACAGCAGTGTGGTGGCGACTTGTCCGGGTAAAATGGTTGTGAGCAGATGCGACCAGGTCTCCAGAAAACCGCTGGTTCCGAAAAACTCAGGATCGGCCAAACCAGAAAAGCCGCCGGCAGACAAAAGCAGGATTGCGGCAATCGGCGCGAGAACCAAGGCGGTGACCAGCGCAGTCAGGACCTCATATCTCTTGGTAAGCATTTGGGACTTTCTTTTGCTGGCTGTGGAAAATTGTTTCAGGCGCCTTCAGTCCTGCTTGACCATGGCCGCGGCAGCGGCCAACTCTCTGGCAATTTCCTCGGCTTCATCAGGCGTGAAATCCATCGGCAGCTCGAATTTTTCGGTCGAGATGAAAATGCGGACCATGCCCTGATCGGTCGGACCGACGCTCAATTCAGCTTCCAAATCCGAAGGCGTGTTAATACCCATGCGTAACCCCATTATTTCAAGTGCTGATATTTTCTAGCACACCCCCCCGGCAAATGACAGGAATGATAATTTCCCGGTTGACTGTATCATGCATCGGTCCAGCCATGCGGGACGCCAACGAAAAGGCTTGAAACCGCCTGCGCTTCGGACTATTTTGCCTCACCAATGCGATGCAGCCGTAGCTCAGTAGGTTAGAGCGCCTGATTGTGGATCAGGAGGTCCCCCGTTCAAATCGGGGCGGCTGTACCATTTCTCCAAATATTCATCACCAACCTGTATCCCTTGCCACATTCTCCCGACATGTATATGTGTGGAGTAATGTTGACGGATGATGAACTCAATCTTTTTGAAGCGCTTGGCGATGTTTCTGAGGAAGGCCTCATCGTGATTGATGACGCCGGGGTGGTGAAATTCGCCAATCCCAAAGCCCTCAGCTTTTTCGGAGTGCGAATCAAGGCGCAGCGGCTGCAAAACTTTGTCCGGCATCCGGATTTTCTGGATGTCCTGCACAGCGTTGCCCGGACAGGCGGTGAGGCCGAGCTGACGCATCAGTTCAGCGGTGTCATTGAGCGGACCTTTTCCCTGACATTCAAAAACATCTGCCTGACCCGAAAACTTTGCCTGATTGTTGTCAGGGATTTGACCGGTGCCCGCATGTTGGAACGCATGCGCTCTGACTTTGTTGCCAATGTGAGTCATGAATTACGGTCCCCTTTGACAAGCTTAATCGGATTTATTCAAACTCTTGCTGACGCGGATCTCCCGGCCGCCGAGAAGCAAAAATATCTGTCCATCATGAATGATGAGGCGATGCGTATGAACCGGCTGATCAATGACCTTTTGTCATTGTCCAATCAGGTCGCTGACAGCCATGTGCTGCCTAGTGGGGCGGTCGATTTGACCGCCTTGACGGAGGATGTCGCCGGCAGCTTGACCCAACAGGCAGCCGAGCGCGGCATTGCACTGGTCATCCTGAACAACCAATCCGGAGAGACGAATCACACATGCCGCGTCAACGGATCCTATGAGGATCTGCGTGCCGTTTTGATCAATCTGCTGGACAATGCGATCAAATATGGCGCCGCAGATCAGGATGTTCAGATCGTCATTGAGCCGGTCAGGCATCACATGGTTGAGTTGAAAGTCATCAATTCCGGCGAAGGGATTGAGGCCGAACATATCCCGCGGCTGACAGAGCGGTTTTACCGCGCTGACAAGGCCCGCGCGCGCCAGACCGGGGGGAGCGGGCTGGGTCTGGCCATCGTCAAACACATCGTCCAGCGTCATCGCGGGCGGATGCGGATCAGTAGCGTACCAAACGGGGAAACGGTGTTCACGGTGATTTTGCCGCAGGCGTCTGATTAATTATCCTCAGGACATCGTGTTTTTACGGTTTCTGTCATAAAATTGTAATAATAGAAACACACATCATAACCACTCATTTTGAGTGAAAATCACATCGTAATTCAGGAGTTCATGATGCGCTTTTTTCTGGCAATAGCCCTTATGGCCGGCACAATGGCTTTCAGCCAATCCGCCCATGCCCGTGACCAAATCTCAATTGTTGGGTCTTCAACGGTTTTCCCGTTCGCAACAGCTGTTGCCGAACAGTTTGGCCGGACCTCTTCCTTCAAAACCCCGATTATCGAATCCACCGGCTCGGGTGGCGGCATGAAGTTGTTTTGCGCCGGCATCGGCCTCGAGCATCCGGACATCACCAATGCATCGCGCCGGATCAAGTCCAAAGAATATGACAAATGCACCGCAAACGGCATCGACATGACTGAGATTGTCATCGGCTATGACGGTATTGTGATGGCCAACGCCAAGACCCAAACGCCTTTGAAGCTGACGCTGGAACAGGTGTACCTTGCCACAGCCGCACAGGTTCCGGATAAGGGCTGCACGAAATTCAACTGTGCCATGGTTAAAAACCCTTACAAGAACTGGAGTGATATCGACCCGTCACTGCCGAATTACAAAATTGAGATTCTCGGCCCGCCGCCGACCTCCGGCACACGCGATGCTTTCCAGGAACTGGCCATGAGTGGTGGCTCCAAAGCATACCCTTATCTGAATGCCCTGAAGAAAAAAGACAAAAAAGCCTGGAAAAAACTGACCCGTACAGTCCGCGAGGACGGTGCCTGGATTGACGCAGGTGAAAATGACAATCTGATGGTCAACAAGCTGGTTGCCAACCCGAATGCTTTCGGTGTGTTCGGTTTCAGCTTCCTGGATCAGAACAGTGACAAGATTCATGGTGCAACGGTGAGTGGTGTGCGTCCGACATTTGAGAATATTGCCGGCGGCAAATATAAAATTTCCCGCTCGCTCTACTTCTATGTCAAACACGCCCATGTCGGCACTGTGCCCGGTATTCAGGAATTCTTGACGGAGTTCACCAGCGAAAACGCCTATGGTGAAGACGGCTACCTGATTGACAAGGGACTGATTCCCTTGCCGTCTGCCGACCGTGACGGTATGCGTCAAGACGGTAAGTCATTGAAAAAACTTGTAATGTAAGTTTTCTGAGACTCAGCCACAACGTTGGAGTAAAATCCAGCGTTGTGGTTCTTCTTTGGGCAATGCAATGACAACCGGACTTTTTCTTCTTTTGCTGGCGACCTTTGGCGGGCTGGCATTTTTGTACGGAAAAAAATCAATTCGCTCAGCCATGGCTGAGACGGACGTCAAGCAGCATTCGCTCGACACCTATCATGGGCTGTATCTGGCCCTGTTTTTCTTTTTCCCGCCCTTCGCGGTCATTCTTGCCTGGCAAATAGTTTCCCCATTTGTGATAGACGGCCTGCTCACGACCCGCATTCAGGATCTGCAGGCCGTTGCCTCCACCGGTGAACTCAATGTGCTGGTCGCCAAAATCAAATCCTTCAGTGCGGGGGCGCTGCCGGCTGCGTTTGCCACGCCGTTTGTTGAAGAGATGGGCGCCTATTTGAACAGTCTGCGCTATTATTCGAACAGTCTGTTGTTTTCCATTGCCGGCATTTTGAGCGCTTTGGCTTTTCTGAGTGCTAGAAGGCATATTGCGCCGCGTTTCAACGCCAGAGACCGGGTTGAGTTTCTTTTCATGTTGTTGATGATCATGGCGTCGGTGATTGCCATCATCACGACCATCGGCATTGTCCTGTCCCTGATTTTCGAGACCCTGCGCTTTTTTGAAAAAGTCCCGGTCATGGATTTCCTGTTTGGACTGCATTGGAGCCCGCAAATCGCCATACGCGAGGATCAGGCCGGTGGTTCCGGCTCATTCGGCGCCATCCCCTTATTCGCCGGCACCTTGATGATCACTTTCATCGCCATTCTGGTGGCGGTTCCGATCGGGTTGATGTCGGCCATTTATCTGTCCGAATATGCCGACCAGAGATTGCGGGATATCGCCAAGCCGACAATTGAGGTTTTGGCAGGTATTCCGACGGTGGTTTACGGATTTTTCGCCGCTCTGCTGGTGGCGCCTTTCCTCAGGGACACGGGGTCCTTGATGGGCTTGTCCCTTTCCTCCGAGTCCGCACTTGCGGCGGGCATGGTCATGGGCATTATGATCATACCGGTCATCTCATCCTTGTCGGATGACGTCATCAACGCCGTCCCGCAAACCCTGCGGGACGGTGCCTATGCGCTAGGTGCCACCCAGTCTGAGACCATCAAACAGGTGGTTCTCCCGGCGGCTTTGCCGGGCATTGTCAGCGCCATTTTGCTCGCAATATCCAGGGCTATCGGCGAAACCATGATTGTGGTCATGGCGGCCGGTGTGGCCGCCAATCTGACGGCGAACCCGTTTGAGTCTGTCACCACTGTGACGGTGCAGATCGTGACGCTTCTGGTCGGTGACCAGGAGTTTGACAGCGCCAAGACCCTGGCGGCCTTCGCGCTTGGTCTGGTTTTGTTTTTCATCACCTTGGGACTGAATATTTTGGCCATGTCGGTTGTCAGGAGGTTCAGGGAACAATATGAGTGAAAACACCATGACATCATCGCCTACACCTGTTGAAACCAGGCCGGACGCGACACGGCGCAAACTGCTTGAGAAGCGCTACAAAAGTGAAAGACGTTTCCGCCGTTATGGCCTGGGTGCTGTGGTTTTGTCTGGCCTGATCCTGCTTACGCTTTTGTCGTCCATCACGTTCCAATCCATACCGGCATTCACCCAGACTTATGTTGCGCTTGACGTCCATTTTGACCGGATGGACCTTGACCCGGACGGGTCGGGCGATCCCGCTCTTCTTGCCGCGGGCAATTATCGCCGGCTTGGCAAACAGGCGCTTTATAAACTGTTTCCCGATGTGACGTCACGGCGTGACAAGCGGCAATTAGGCAAGCTGGTATCCATTGCGGCACCCGAGGAGATCAAACGTTTCATCCTGGATCATCCTGACGCTGTCGGCACCACACAAACTGTCTGGGTTACAAGTTCAGATGATTTTGACCTTTTGCTGAAAGGCAAAATCCGGCGTGATGTCGAGGAGCAGGACCGGGTTCTGTCTGACAAGGAAATCACCTGGATCGACTCTTTGGTGGACCAGGGCCGTGTTGACAGCCGGTTGGCGATGAATTTGTTCAATTCCGGCGATAGCCGCGAGCCCGAGCTGGCCGGAGTTAAAGGGGCTTTCATCGGCACATTGTTGACCATGCTGGTGACCTTTCTGGCAAGTTTTCCGATCGGGGTTATGGCCGCGACTTATCTTGAGGAGTTGGCACCGAAAAACCGGTTCACCGACATTATTGAGGTCAACATCAACAATCTCGCCGCCGTGCCGTCCATTGTTTACGGTTTGCTGGGTTTGGCGGTCTTTATCAATTTTCTGCACCTGCCACGCTCGGCACCCTTGGTCGGTGGGCTGGTGCTAGCACTGATGACCCTTCCGGTCATCATCATTTCAACCCGCGCTGCGCTTGCCTCTATTCCGCCAAGCATTCGTGAGGCGGCATTAGGGGTCGGGGCGTCCCGCCTGCAGGTGGTGTCCCATCATGTTTTGCCATTGGCTATGCCGGGCATTCTGACCGGCACAATTATTGGTCTGGCCCGCGCGGCCGGCGAGACAGCGCCGCTTTTGATGATCGGCATGATGGCGTTTATCGTGGATACGCCCCAAAGCATGAGCGACAAGGCGACGGTTCTGCCGGCCCAGATTTATATGTGGGCAAACAATCCGGAGCGCGCTTTTGAGGCGCGGACAAGTGCCGGGATCATCATTTTGCTGATATTCCTTCTCTTTATGAATGGATTGGCAATTTATTTACGCAAAAAATATGAGAAGAGATGGTAAACCAAAATGAGTGAGAACACGGTCAAAGTCAGCGCCAGAAATGTGACGGTGCATTACGGGGAAGCTCAGGCACTTCATGGCATAGATCTGGATGTTCAGCAGAATATGGTGACGGCCCTGATTGGTCCGTCCGGTTGTGGAAAATCCACTTTTCTGCGCTGCATCAACCGCATGAATGACGTGATAACGGGTTGCGTGGTCGGCGGGGAAATTCTCATAGATAACCAAAACATTTATGCGCCGGAATTGGATATTGTCGAATTGCGGGCCGATGTTGGCATGGTGTTCCAAAAACCCAACCCGTTCCCAAAATCCATTTATGACAATGTCGCTTACGGCCCTCGCATACACGGTCTCTACAAGGATAAAGAGCATCTTGACTTTATTGTTGAGAAAAGTCTCAAGCGTGCCGGTTTGTGGGAAGAAGTTAAGGACCGGCTCAAGGAGTCAGGGGCCAGCCTGTCCGGCGGTCAACAACAACGTTTGTGCATTGCACGTGCGATTGCGGTTGACCCTGAAGTGTTGTTGATGGATGAACCCTGTTCGGCGCTGGATCCGATTGCCACGGCCATCATTGAAGAATTGATCAGTGAACTTTCAGAACGCTTTACCATCATGATTGTCACTCATTCTATGCAACAGGCCGCCCGCGTGTCCCAACGCACGGCATATTTTCACCTCGGGCATCTGATTGAGTATGGTGAAACAAAACAGGTTTTCACCAATCCCAGCAATGACCAGACAGAAGCATATATTTCAGGTAAAATCGGCTAAGTAAAAAACGGCGAAGCAAAAGGAACGAATTATGGATCAGCCAAAACATATCAGCTCAAATTTTGAAAATGATTTGATTGATTTGAATAATGAAGTGGCCAGATTGGGCGCTTTGGCTGAAGGTCAGTTGCGGCGCGTCATTGAAATCGTGAAGTCAGGGGATGTTGCCGAGCTTCAAGAGTTGATTAATCAAGACAAGAAATTGGATGAGATTGAAGCGACTCTCAATGAAAAAGCCATCACGATGATTGCTCTGCGGGCGCCCCTGGCGGAGGATTTGCGACATGTGATTGTGGCCCTGAAAGTTGCTACGATACTAGAGCGGACCGGTGATTATGCAAAAAACATTGCCAAACGGGTCATGTTGATTGATGAGGTTGATGTCCTGACGGATACGGCCCGTATCATCGACACAATGGGGAAGATGGTTCAGGAAATGCTGGTCACCATTCTCGACGCCTATATGGAGAGAAATGTTGAGGCTGCAATGGAGATCTGGGAGCGTGATATTGAGGTGGATGAGGTCCATACCGCAATTTTCAAGGATGTCTTGACCCAGATGGAGAAAAAAGAGATTTCCGTCAATACCGGATCACATATGCTCTTCATTGCCAAAAACCTTGAGCGGATCGGCGATTATTCCACCGGCCTGGCGGAGCAGATCTACTTTTTGGTCAATGGCGAAATGTTGTCGGATGACCGCCCCAAACTTGATACGCCTGCATAGGCCGGGGCCGGGACGATGACCAAAGTCCTTGTTGCTGACGATGAATTCAACCAGCAGGAATTGGTCCGCGCCAATCTAGCGAGCAAGGGCTTTGAGGTTGTGACAGCCTCTGATGGTGTAGAAGCATTTGAGAAAATCATGCTGGAAAAGCCGGATCTGGTGATTTTGGATTGGATGATGCCGCGTCTGTCAGGTTTGGATTTGTGCCGCAAACTTCGCAAAAATGAGGAAACCAAGAGCCTCCCGATTATCATATTAAGTGCCCGCGGTGAGGAGTCGGACAGGAGCTTCGGCCTGGATTGCGGTGCGGATGATTATGTTCCTAAGCCGTTTTTCCCCAAGGAGCTTGTTTCGCGGGTGAACTCATTGATGCGGCGTGCCAGGCCCTCCCACGGTGCGGAGGTTCTGCGGTTTCAGGATCTTGAAGTGGATCTGATCAAGATTGAGGTCCGTCGCAACGGACATGTGGTGAGTCTCAGCGCCAAAGAGTTTAAGCTGTTGACAACCTTGATGGAGCGTCCGGGACAGGTCTATTCGCGTGATCACCTGCTCAATCTGATCTGGGGGCATGACGTTTATGTTGAGGACAGGACTGTAGATGTGCATATGAGCCGTTTGCGCAAGGCTTTGAGCCTGACGGGTGAGGGTGATGAGCCTTTGGCTGACATCATCCGTACAGTGCGCGGCATTGGATATGCAATGAAGGTAACCAGCTGACCTCAGGGATGGTTGCGGCTGGTCAAGGGTCCGCGTTTGTCGATGGATTTTGCCAGTTTCCGCCTCAGCTCAATCGGCGCCAAAGCCGAAAGGTCGACCATGAAGGCATGATGTACAACACTGATGTCATGTTGTGCTCTCCGCAAATCAGAGGCAATACGCGCCAGGGTTTCGCGGTTGACCTCTTTCTGCCGCAAAGCATCGGCCAGTTCCGTTTTATGGTTATTATAGGTGCTGTAGGTTCTAACAATATCGCCCCTGTGGCGTTCTAAAATTTCAGAGACTTCGCCGCTTTGTTCTGCAGGGAACTGCTTCAGGATGAATTTTTCAATTTTAGCGTGGTTATATTTGCCGGCGGCATGTTCATTGCGCCAGGATTTGTAGGACATCATGCCGCCGAGAATGATCAGGTTCAGTGCCAGGGAAAGCGCCAGGAGCGCGCCGAAAATCATTAGGGTGGTTTTTTTTACCCCGATGATCCTTCTGTCTGTTTCAGTGCCGGGTTCTGGCATAAAATGCTCCTAGATTTTCCAGGTTTCAAAATCAACCATGAAGAGGTCGGGGGTTTGGCCGGTCAAAGCGGCTTGGGCATAGTCAAAAAAGCTTTGGGCAATGGGTTGTGCGAAGATGCCGATCAGCAGGCAGGCGGCCATGGCCATCAGCGCATATCCCGTATATCTGCTGCGCATGGAGGCGTTTATGATCATGGCGGGTGGCATATCGCCGTAAATCGCGGACAGGATTCGGTGCTCGAGACCCGCCGGAGCGGCAAAAGACAGCCTGTCCAATGCCTGATCAAGCCTTTGGGCATCTTGTAATCGGGCGGTCAAGTCCGTGTCCCGGAGCATGTCTGACAGGGTGTCGGCGGGAATTGTCTTCGGCCAGGCCGTTTGTCGGCTGCCATAGGCGGCAATCATGCCGCTGAGTTTTGCCTTACTGTCTTTTTTGATGCCACTGTCTGTCAGCCTGTCTGTTTGGTTGTTTGTCTGCTTGTTTGTCATGTTTTGATTCACTTTACTTTTTCGTATCCAAATGACCAAAATTCTGCTGGTGTGTTTTCAAAATCCTGTAGAGCTTTTCTCGCCCGCGCCGCAGGCTGGACTCCAATGCCGCGATGCTTACACCAAGGGTTTCAGCCGCCTGTTTCTGCCCCATTTCGGCAAAATAGACCAACTCAATGGCGTCACGTTGCGGCTGTGATAACTTCTTGAACGCATCGAGCAGAATTTTTCGGTCATTTTTTTTCTGTAAATTCGCCAGAATATCAACATTCTCATCGGCTGGTTCCTCAATCGCCTCCAGCGGAATGACGGGTTTGCGCCGGCGCAGGATATCGGTCGATTTGTTAAGGCTGACGCGATACAGCCAGGTCGTGAATTTCGCCTGTCCGAACTCCCAGCGCTCCGCAGTTCTCCAGATTGACGTGAACACCTCTTGAGCCGCTTCTTCGGCTTCTTGCGCGTTTCCCAACCGCCGCAAGCATATGCTGTAAACGCGGTCCAGATGACGCTGCATCAACAGGGCAAAAGCAGCTTCGCTTCCGGCCCCGATTTCAGACATGAGCGTCTCATCACTGAGATCTTTTTTCGTTATCATGGAAATTTATTTTAATCCGATTTCAGCTTGCCCGCGTAATATAGTTACTACCAACCAAGTGCAGTTGGTAGGTTACTTAAGTGTAAACCCTCGCACTATCCCTGAACTTGCCCTGTCGCTTGCGACAGGGCCTTTTTTTTAGTTTCTCACATACATCGTTAATAAAACAGCCTGCATAGAGGCCCGGCTTGCGGCGGCATCATGGTTCATAATTGCCCGGGTCAGGCGCTCATGTGGCTTGACATCAAAATCCCGCGTATAGCGGTGGCCAATACGCTCAATCAGTTCATGACTGAGTTCATAGACTTGAACCAGAGGCGCCAGAAACTCGTTTTGCGCACCTTCAAGCATAAGCGAAAAATAGGACAATTCCGCCGCCCGGCCGGATAGGCCGACACCGCTTTGGCGCAGCCCCTGAAACGCGTTAGAAAGTCTTTGGCGTTGATTAGACGTCGCCCGTGACGCTGCCAAAGCGGCGGCACCAGGCTCGAACATCAGCCGTAAATCCAATAACTCGTGGAGGAGCTGACGCCGTTTCTCTGCCGGTGTTTCCCGGGCGATCCAATCAAGAACGTCCGCGTCAAACATTGCCCATTCGGATTTGGGGGAGACAAATGTCCCGGCCTTGGGTACGGCGCGGATCATCCCTTTTGCCCCCAATATCCGCAAGGCTTCCCGCATCACCACTCTGGAAACGCTGTTTTCGGCGCATAAGACCGTGTCAGGCGGCAACAGCTCCCCGGCGTGCAGACGTTGAGCGGCAATATCGCGGCCAATTTTGGCGGCGATCTGGTTGGTCAGGCGCTTGGGAGCAGGTTTCATGCCATACTTCTAGCATACCTAAATAATAAATAATACTTATTTAGTGTTAACGCTTTTCGTTGAGTAAAAATTCAATAAAATCACGGTACTGATTGAGCCGATTGCGTTCATTTTCGAAGTTTTCTTGATAGAGCGTGTGGATTTCTTTGATTTTTTGATCAAACACGACCGCCAAATGTTCTATTTCCATGGAGGTTTCAGCTATGGCATGTTTCATGGCGTCTACTTGCGCCGCAATATTGGCGCTGCTCAGGGAGAGTTTTTCCTCATTTGCCGCGTTCAGGCTGCGCATTTTGGACAAAATATCATCCTGGGCTGCCTGCATTTCCAAAAACAGTCTTCGATTGGCCTCTTCTGTTTCCTGTTCGGTTTTCATATTTGCCAAAACATCACGCATCCGTACCGACAAGAGTGTATTGTCCGACAGGCCGGGTGGTTGCGATGCGGTCCCTTGGACAGCTGATATGTCGGCGGGAGGCGTCAGGGTAACAGGATTGTCAAAATCCGTCCCTGCGGCGATGTCTGAGGCTATATTTTGATCAGGTGCGGCAAAATCAGAAGTTTCAACTCCTGTATCAGAACCTGTATCAGCACCAGATTCGAATTGGGTCAGGTCGGGGCCGGCGCCGAAATCCCCGGGGCCTGAGACGGCCGGTGACGGGATATCATCATCCAGACCGGCGGTGAACGCGGGTTCGGATTGAAACACGGCAGGCCTCTCAGAAGTGGTGTCCAAATCCTCGTCACCGGCATTGGGCACGGTATTCTGACCTGCGAGTTCCGCAGCGATGGCGGCCTCCAATCCCGCATCAATCATATCCGTCATGCCGTCATCATTGCTTTCATCGGGAACAACAGCGGTCTCAGCAGCCGTCTCAGCAGCCGTCTTGACGGTGGCAACAGGTGTCTGTTCGGATGGTTCAGTGGCGTCTTCCGTTTCGCCGCCATTTAGAATATCCTGAATGGCATCGGATATTTCAGCCATTTTGCGGAATTCTTCTGGTTTGTCTGCCATGCCATTATCCGTCAACGCAACATGATACTTTCGGTGTTCGAAAACATATGGATATATGCTGTACGAATCCGATTAACATAATACTATATCTGTGATTCGGCTTAAAGATGATTGTGCATCAGCAGATCTTTTGTTGGCATCTGTTGCAAAAGCCCGACGATAAGTCTGATGACGCGCATGAACCGGACCAGGATAACCAGCAGGCGACGAAAATTTTATGGATCCTAACCAAAATATTGCCGGCCAATTCTCAAAGGACAAAAAAATGCAGTCCGGGGTCAGGGCGTTGGCCAATCTTCTGCTGCTTGAACATGACTTCCGCCGTGCCCCCAAAACCGAACAACTTGCCCGACTGGTAGTTGACCGGCTGAGCCGCTTCACAAGTTATGACTGTGCCGTTTTTTGGACCGTCCGTCGGGGCAAGTATTTCCGGCAGGCCTTTATTTCAGGCGTAGGGGATGAACCGGATGCCAAGGCTATGCGCATCTGGGGCGCCAAGCTGTCCAAATGGCTTGCCAGGGATATGGCCAAAGCCAAACATGTCATGGTCATCGATCCTGACTGCATAGAGGACAAGGTGTTTGAGCTGTGGCCGGATACCGTGCCGCTTAACGGTCTTGCCGTGCCGGTAAAGAATCCCAAGGGAGAGATTTTGGGTGGAGTTGTCCTGTTGCGCGAAGCGCCCTGGACACAGTCTTTTCAGGTGATGATGGATCAGATGGCGGAAGCGGTCGGTTACAGCCTCCGTGCCTTGGCGCTTGGCATGCACGGCAGACGTCCAGGTAAAGGTAAGTGGATTACGTTCGGGCTTGTCGCCCTATTGACCCTGGGCAGCTTTTTTGTGCCGATGCCGGTCAATATTGACGTGCGGGCTGAACTGGCCGTTGGCAACGCCAACCTGCCGGGTATTTCCGTTCCGCGCGGTCCGGCGCAGATTGATTTGATGATTCCGGTGCAGGACTCCTTGACGCTCAAACCAGGAACCCGTCTGCAGGCAAATTTCAAGGGTGAAAAATACAATTTGGTTGTCGAGCGGGTGACACCTTGGTATGTGGCCTTGTTTGCCGACCGGCGCGTGCGGACCCGCCTGCTGGATGCACCCGACGGTCTGGCGCCCCCGGGGCTTGAAAATGTCACCGTCTCAAACACTACGACACCCTTGCCGATTTATCTGTTGCGCGGTCCTTGGCGGTCCATCCGCGAGGCCCTTGGGATTAAATAAGCTGGTTAAAACGCGAATATATTGAAGCCACCCTCCGGTCGGGTTAAACTTCACACCATGATAAAGATTGACGGCATCACGAAACGGTTCGGCACGGTTACCGCTTTGGACAATGTTTCGCTTTCCGTGTCCGCAGGAAAATCATTGGCAGTCATCGGGCCGGCGGCGTCCGGGAAGTCGGTGTTGCTGAAGCTGATCGCCGGGCTTTATGCGCCGGATGACGGACAGATTGCGATTGCCGGAGCCCGCGCCGGCACGGTAGGGCAGAGGGATGAGGCGCTGAATTTAAGAATTGGCATGCTGTTTCAGCAAAATGCGCTGTTTGACAGTTTGCCGGTTTGGGAAAATATTGCCTTCCGCCTGTTGATGACAGGAACACCCCGCGAGGCAGCACGGGCTGAGAGTGAGGCGCTTCTCGAACGGGTTGGCTTGGCGCCGGACACTGCCGATTTGTTCCCGTCCGATTTGTCGGGCGGCATGCAAAAGCGGGTCGGGTTTGCCAGAGCTTTGGCGACGGGCGCTGATATTCTCCTGCTTGACAATCCGACAGCCGGTCTTGACCCCATTCTGGCGGCACGGATTGACCGGATGATTTCGCGTCTGGCCCGTGACAGCGGCGCGACGGTGATTTCTGTGACCGGCAACATGGTTGGCATCCAGGAGGCATATGATGAAATTGCTGTGCTGGATAAAGGCCAGATCAAATGGCAGGGGGCGGCGCAGTTGGCACGCACCGACCCCAACCCCTGGTTACGCCAGCTTGTTGACGGACGCCGGGACGGACCGATAGATGTGATGGCAGCGGAATAAGAGATGATGGGCGTGTTTGGAAAGAAAAACCTTATGCCGACGGCGGCGCAGGCACTACCCGGCCGGGCTGAGGCCATTGCCGTCAGTCCGGCACATTTTGTCCTGAACACGCCGATGCATGAGCCATGGCCGGAGGGTGCGGCAGTCGCAATGTTCGGGATGGGCTGCTTTTGGGGCGCGGAACGCAAATTCTGGGAAGGCGCCGAGGTCTATTCAACTCAAGTCGGCTATGCAGCGGGGTTCACCCCGAATCCGACCTATGAAGAAGTTTGCTCGGGGGCGACGGGACATAATGAGGTGGTTCGGGTCGTCTATGAGCCGAGCACAACAGATTTTGGAACCTTGCTGAAGATTTTCTGGGACAATCATGACCCGACACAGGGCATGCGGCAGGGCAATGATGTCGGCACGCAATACCGCTCGGGCATTTACACCTTCACCCAGTTACAGTTTGAACAGGCATCGGCATCCCGCGACATGTTTCAAGAGCATTTGCGCCGGGCCGGATTTGGTGACATCACAACCGAAATCATCTCCGCTCCGGCATTTTTTTATGCCGAGGACTACCACCAGCAATATTTGGGCAAGAATCCGTTCGGCTATTGCGGCTTGGGGGGCACGGGTGTGCGTTGCCCGGTTCCGGGTCCGGCCATGGATAACCTGCCGGAAAATCAATAAAACCATTTGAGCCGCATCGACCAGCGGCGGGCCGCACCCGGGAAGTATCGGGCAGTGCCGAAGGCAAAGTCGGCCCGGCGCGCATAGGCACGGTCCAAGGCGTTATCCAGGGCAAAATCCAGTGACAGGTGCTCATCCGCCCGCCAACGAACGGCCAAATCGAGGAGATTGTGACCGTCATAAAAGCGGGTATTGGCCTCATTTGTTGCGTATCTGCCGACATAGTGCCATTTGCCGGAGACCGTCCATTTTGATGTCGGTTCATAGGTCAGGCCAATCAGGGCCAGCCTGCGGGGGGCACTGTCAATATCAGCGCCGGCAACAATGCCGTTCGGGCCATGACTGAAGGCGTAGAGGTGACGGGCATAAGATGCGGACAATTCCAAACCAAGCCGTTCCGTCAATGCGCCTGACAATGACAATTCCAGTCCCTCATGCTCGGTTTTGCCATTGGAAACATTTTCGGAATTGGAGTCGCGGAAATAATAATTGCCTTTTTTCATTTTGAAAACGCTGACCTCGATTTCCACAGGCCTTGAAAAAGTGCGCCAGCCGATTTCGGCACTGTCGAGCTTCTCCGGGCGTATCTCCCCGACCGATTGGCCGGTGCGTAGGCGGTACAGATCGGTGGTCTGAGGCGCCCGTGTGCCGCGCGACAGATTGGCAAAGAAAACGACATGCCCTGAACGGTGAGTCAGGCCGATTTTCGGTGACAGCGTATCATAGTCATCATTGCGGCTGCCCGGTCGCAAGAAACGTCCAAATGCCCCGTCAGATGTGCGGTTCGTGTAGTGATAATCCGTCAGGTCATACCGCAGGCCCGTGGTCAGGCGAGTGGTGTCACGCCAGCGCCATTCAGCGTGCAGATAGGGGGAGACGGTCTTGGCGTCGACCTCATAATCATAGTGCAGCCCCGGAAGGTATCCGAAAATGGCGGGATTGGTCTGATATTGCCAGAGCTTACCCCGCGTTATCTCTGCATCCAACCCGGCGATCAGAATATGGCCGCCGTCAAGCGGACGATGATAGGCGCTCAAAATACCGAGGCTTTTATGTCCATTTTTCTCAAGCGGATCGGCAGAGGCCAGAAAGTGCATTCTGAAATCCATGTGATTTTTTCGCGCATAGGGTGTGAGGATGAGTTTGCCGTCGGACAATTGCTGTTCAATCCTCAGGGCTGTGCGGATTGACCAAGCATCACGATGGGCGTTTTTATCAGCATTGCCTTTTGCGACTGCCTCATTTCTGAAATCCGCGGCATAGCCGGCGGTTTCCTGATTCAGGTTCATGCCGGCCAAAGAGAAGCTGAAGCTTCTGTCACCTGCTTCCCAATGCGTTTGCAAGCGAAATTTCTGACTGGCGAACCCTGATGCAGCCCTTTCCCCTTCTTCTTCGCCGGACAGGTCAAGGCTGAGGCGGGCGGCGGCGGCGCCAAGCTCAAATCCTGATGCACCGGCCAGCCTGTAGCGCCCATAGGAGCCGATCAAAGCCGAGGCATGGGATCCGCTGTCGCGGGCATCGACGGGGATGACATTAATCAGGCCATGTAGGGCGTTAGAGCCGTACAGGGCGCTACCCGGCCCGCGGACAACCTCCACGCGTGCGCTGTCCTCCAGCATCACATCCATCAGCCCGTTGACATTAGCGAAACCGGCGGCCCGTAACCCGATGCTGTTTTCCATGACCAAAAACGAGCCAGCCCCGGCACCGCCGGTCAGCACCGGCGAGCGGATGGCGGTCAAATGCTCCTGACCGCTGCCCTGCTGGATGTTTACGCCCGGCAGGCGGTTGAGGGTGTCAGCCGGATACAGCGACAGAATGTCCTGCGTGTCAGCCAGGGCGATATTGCCCGGATTATAGGCCCGCTCACTGCTGGCGCGTTGTGTGGTGACAATCAGATTGTCGGGCAGGCTCTGTGCGGTGCCGTCAAAAGCGCTGCAGAAAAGGCCTGCCGCAAAAACAGCGCGTTGGAAATGCGGTCTCATATGGAGACTAGGCCGTGCCAAGTCTTAGAAGATCATGCAGATGCAAAAAGCCGACGGCCTGGCCCTGCTCGCAGATGAACAGGCCCTGAATTTTATTCTCATTCATAATCGACAGGGCTTCAGCCGCGATGATGTCGCCGGTGATTGTTTTCGGCTCAGGGGTCATGATGTCGCCGGTGGTTTTGTCCAGAAGGTCTCCGCCCATATGACGCCGCAAATCCCCGTCAGTGATGATACCGACCAAAGTGCCGGTGCCGTCCCTAACTCCTAAACAGCCAAAACCCATCTGGCTCATCAGGACAATGGCTTCCGACATCAGTGTGTCCCGGTCGGTCAGGGGCAGGGCGTCCCCTTGATGCATGATGTCTGCGACCGTAGTCAGGCTGGCTCCGAGCTTGCCGCCGGGGTGAAATTTCCTGAAATCGGAGGCGGTGAACCCGCGGCGTTCAAGCAGGGCAATGGCTAAAGCGTCCCCGAGCGCCAGCTGCATGGTGGTGGAGGTGGTCGGCGCCAGCCCGTTGGGACAGGCTTCCGGTGCGGAAGGCAGGGTCAGGCAGATATTCGCCGCCGCGCCGAGCGCGCTGCTCCGGCTGGAGGTCATCGCCACCAGCGGAATATTGAACCGTTTGACGTAACCAAGCAGGCTGCTGAGTTCCGGGGTTTCGCCCGACCAGGACAGACCGAGAACGACGTCGCCCTCCATAATCATGCCCAAATCGCCATGGCTGGCTTCCCCCGGATGCACGTAATAGGCAGGCGTTCCGGTAGACGCTAGCGTCGCGGTAATTTTTTTGGCGATGTGGCCGCTTTTGCCCATGCCGGTCACAATCAGACGACCTTGGGTCGTCCCAATCAGTTCCACGGCCTGCTCAAAATCAGTACCAAGGCTTTCTTCAAGCAGACGCAAACCCTCCCGCTCAGTACTGAGTGTGGCGCGGGCGGAGTGCAATGCTGTTTCTGAACTACTCATCAGCCTTGAATATCACGTCTTGGAGAGCGTTTCCACTGTCTCACGAATATGAACCGCCAATGTCTGGTCCTCCATGGCATAGGCGATATTGGCGGCCAGAAATCCGGCCTTGTTGCCGCAATCATAACGCGTCCCGTTAAACCGGAAGCCGTGCAGCGGCACTTGGCCGATCAAATCCGCCATAGCATCGGTGATCTGGATTTCACCGCCGGCCCCGACCTTTGGATTGTCCAACTGATGCATAATGGCTGGGTCGAAGATATAACGGCCAATGATTGCGAGATTGGATGGTGCGTCTTCCGGTGCTGGTTTTTCCACCAGCCCGTTGATCCGCACCAGCCTATCATCATGAAATGTTGGGTCAGGCTCCAAGACGCCGTAGCGGAAGGTTTCTTCCTGCGGCACCTCCTCAATGGCGACAAGATTGCCACCTGTTTCTGCGTAGACTTCAACCATTTGCTCCAGGCATGTTTTGGGGTGCTTGACCATATCGTCCGGCAAAATCACGGCAAACGGTTCGTCTCCGACCAGATCTTTGGCGCACCAGATGGCGTGACCAAGCCCTAGCGGTTCGGGCTGGAACACCTCATGGACACCCGCCTGGTCCGGTAGGCCAGCCTTTAGAAGCTCAAGCTCATCGGTTTTGCCGCGTTTTTCAAGCATGTCAGTGTATTTCTTGTTATGGCCGAAATGCTCCATAATGGCCTTTTTCTCGGGCGCGGACACAAAGATAAAGTCGGTGATGCCGGCAGATGCGGCCTCTTCCACAGCCCATTGAATCAGGGGCTTGTCGACGACTGGCAGCATTTCTTTTGGAACCGCTTTGGTGGCGGGCAGGAAGCGAGTTCCCATGCCGGCGACAGGAAAAACGACTTTTTTGACGGGTTTGCGCATGACACTCGAGAATGTATTGGTAATTTAGTGTAAAGTTACACATATTTGACCGAGGTTCATACTGAATTAAACGAGAAAAATGACTCATCACGCCTTTCCTGTCATCATTACCCATATACTTAAGCGATTGAGCCTGCGCAGCCGTAATCTGATCCGGGCTGTCGGCGTTTTACTTTTCGCCGGACTGCTGTTGCCGCAGGCGCATGCCGAAAGTTTTGAGGCCTGGCTGTCCGGCGTGCGCACGGAAGCTGTCGGCAAGGGACTGTCGGCGTCCACTTTGCAGGCGCTTGACGGTCTTACCTTGGACCAGGAGGTATTGCAGCTTGCCGCCCGCCAGCCGGAATATGTCAAGCCGCCTTGGGCGTATCTCGAAACCATGGTATCGGATACCCGCAAGCGCCGCGGCAGGGAGCTTTTGGCGGAGAACAAGGCTTTGTTTGACCGGCTGGAGGCAGCATTTGGGGTTGACCGGGAACTGCTCGCCGCGATCTGGGGGATTGAGACCAATTTCGGTTCTTATCAGGGCAAAAAACACATTTTGCGCGCCTTGGCTACATTGGGCCATCAAGGGGGCCGTCGAACCGCATTTGGTCGGCAGCAATTATTGGCCGCTCTTAAGATTGTTGAGGCCGGGGACATTGCCGGGCCGCGTATGCTCGGCTCCTGGGCCGGGGCGATGGGGCAGACGCAATTTATCCCGACCACTTATCTTGCTTATGCGGTAGACTTCACCGGTGACGGCAAACGCGATGTCTGGGACAGCAAAGAGGATGCTCTCGGCTCGGCGGCGAATTATCTGTCGATTTCCGGCTGGCGTGACACGCAACGGTGGGGATATGAGGTCAGCCTTCCGGGCGCGTTTGATTACACCCTGGCGGACTTGAAAATACGCAAAAGCCTGTCAGAGTGGACTCAGTTGGGGGTAACCGGTATTGCTCTGCCGGTGCCACTGACCGACGAGCCGGCGGCCCTGTTTCTGCCTGCAGGCTATCGTGGTCCGGCCTTTTTGGTGACCGGCAATTTCCGGGCCATTTTGCGCTACAATACGGCTCCTGCCTATGCGCTGGCGGCCGGTATTTTGTCTGACCACTATAAGGGGTTGGAAGGGGTCATAACGCCATGGCCGCTGAATGAACGGCCGCTGCACCCCAAAGAGCTGCGTGACCTGCAAACCCGCTTGAGCGCCAATGGCTACGATACGGGCGGTGTTGACGGCATGTTAGGCAGCCGCACCAAACAGGCAATCCGGGCTTTTCAGACGGATAAGGGCTTGGTGCCGGACGGCCACGCCACCCCGGGCCTGCTGGCCCTGTTACCATAAAAAAACCCCGCCATGGCGGGGTTTTTTGTCTTCATCCTGACCGGACTCAGCGCGGCAGGTTGGTTTTACCCATCAGGAACAGATCTACCTCGCGGGCGCATTGACGGCCCTCACGAATGGCCCAGACCACAAGCGACTGACCTCGGCGCATGTCACCGCAGGCGAAAGTCTTGGCACGGCTCGCCTGATAGGTCGCCGTATCGGCGGCGATATTGCCGCGATTATCCAGTTCCAGACCGAGCTGTTCGACCAGCCCTTCATGAACAGGATGAACGAAGCCCATCGCCAGCAACACCAGATCGGCCGGCAGTTCAAACTCACTGCCTTCGACCTGCTGCATGTTTTCGTCAACCCGTACGCATTTGATCGCCTTGACCTGACCGTCATCACCAATCACCTCTGTGGTCATGACGGAGAAGTCACGAGCGGCACCTTCTTCCTGGGAGGTTGAGGTGCGCATTTTCAAGGGCCAGTTCGGCCAGGTCATGGCCTTGTCTTCCTTTTCCGGCGGCATCGGCATGATTTCCAGTTGGGTCACAGACACGGCGCCCTGCCGGAAGCTGGTGCCGATGCAGTCGGAACCGGTGTCCCCACCACCAATCACGACAACATTCTTGTCAGTGGCCATAATCGGCTCAACTTCACCAATCGGCTCCTGTCCGACCCGTCGGTTTTGCTGCGGCAGAAACTCCATGGCAAAATGGATGCCGTCCAGATCACGGCCCGTGACCGGCAGGTCGCGGGGTTTCTCGGAACCTCCGGACAGCACCACGGCGTCATATTGCGCCTCCAGTTCCGTGGCATCAATATCCTGACCGATATGGGTGTTGTAATGGAAGGTCACGCCTTCGGCTTCCATCTGCTCGACCCGGCGGTCAATGAGACTCTTGCTCATTTTGAAGTCCGGAATACCGTAACGCATCAGGCCCCCGGCCTTGGCGTTTTTCTCATAGAGATGCACATCATGTCCGGCCCGCGCCAATTGTTGCGCTGCCGCCAAACCAGCCGGTCCGCTGCCGATGACAGCGACTTTTTTGCCGGTTTTCTCGGCATTCACCTGAGGTTGGATCCAGCCTTCTTCCCAGCCCTTGTCGACAATGGCACATTCGATGGACTTGATGGTGACCGGCTGGTCAATCAGGTTCAAGGTACAGCTTGCCTCACAGGGTGCCGGACAGATGCGACCGGTGAATTCTGGAAAATTATTGGTTGATTGCAGATTATCCAAAGCCTGACGCCATTCCCCATTATAGGTCAGGTCGTTCCAGTCAGGGATCTGGTTGTTGACCGGACACCCGTTATGGCAATAAGGCACGCCGCAATCCATGCAGCGCGATGCCTGGCTGGTCAATTCCTCATTTGACAGCGGAACAATGAATTCCTTGAAATGCTGCACCCGCTCCTCCGGGGCGACATAAGTCCTGTCATGGCGTTCATGCTCCAGAAATCCTGTTGGTTTTCCCATCTTATTTCTCCCTACTCACCTGCAATATGTGTGTCTTCGGTTTGGGCAGCGGCTTCCATCTCCAAAAGGGCGCGGCGGAATTCCAGCGGCATAACCTTTTTGAATTTGGGCAGCCAGCTGTCCCAGTCACCGAGAATGGATTTGGCCTTGGCCGAATTGGTATACCGCGCATGGTTCTCAAGCAGCTTGTAAAGGCGCTCGGCATCATGCGTGGTCAGTTTTTCCTTGAAGGTGGTCAACTCATCGCTCATCTCGGCTGGGATGTCCTCCAGTTCGACCATCGCCATGTTGCAGCGTTGCTCAAAGCTGTTGTCCTCATCCAGAACATAGGCGATGCCGCCGGACATGCCGGCCGCAAAGTTACGTCCGGTTTCACCCAGCACAACCACAATGCCGCCGGTCATATATTCACAGCAATGATCACCGGCGCCTTCGACGACGGCGACGGCACCGGAATTGCGCACGGCAAAACGTTCCCCGGCAACGCCGCGGAAATAACATTCCCCTTCAATCGCCCCATACAAGACTGTGTTGCCGACAATGATGCTTTGCTCTGGGATAATACCACTTTCAACTGGAGGATAGATTGCCAGACGGCCACCGGACAGGCCCTTGCCGACATAATCATTGGCTTCGCCTTCCAGTTCAAACGAAATGCCGCGGGCAAGAAACGCGCCGAAGCTCTGGCCGGCCGTACCGTTGAGCTTGACTGAAATCGTGTCTTCTTTCAGCCCTGCATGACCGTGGCGTTTTGCCAGTTCACCGGACAACATGGTGCCGGCG
This sequence comes from Parvibaculales bacterium, assembly GCA_049889415.1. GTDB lineage: Bacteria > Pseudomonadota > Alphaproteobacteria > RS24 > RS24 > JAYQKL01. Next base: position 52,157 of record JBMHDL010000005.1, read on the forward strand.
GAACGGTCAATATTGGTGATCGGCGTTTCAATCCGGACGGGTGTTTTGTTATCGAGGGCATCTGCTGCCTCAGTAATCAGCTTACGGTCTAGAATGTCATCAATCGGATGATTCTGGTCGACGCAGCGGTGGACGGGCTCACCCTGGCTGTCCATTTTGGTGAACAGGCGGGTGAAATCCAGCCCCTTGGCCTTCCAGTGGTCGAGGGCGTCACGCGTGTCCAGCATATCGGTCTGGCCGATCAGCTCATTCAGGGATTTGATACCCATTTCCGCCATAATGCCGCGTGCTTCCTCGGCAACGAAGAAGAAATAATTGATGACATGCTCCGGCAGGCCGGTGAAGCGCTTGCGCAGCTCTTCATTTTGGGTGGCGATGCCGACCGGGCAGGTGTTGAGATGGCATTTGCGCATCATGATGCAGCCGGCGGCAATGAGCGGGGCGGTGGCAAAGCCGAATTCATCAGCACCCAGAAGGGCGCCGACAACCACATCGCGCCCGGTGCGCAGACCGCCATCCACCTGGACGGAAATACGGGTCCGCAAACCGTTCATAACCAAGGTCTGTTGGGTCTCCGCAAGGCCGATTTCCCAAGGACTACCAGCATGTTTGATGGAAGTCAGCGGGCTGGCCCCGGTGCCGCCCTCAAAACCAGAAATGGTGACATGATCCGCCCGCGCCTTGGAGACGCCTGCTGCAACTGTGCCAACTCCCACTTCCGAAACCAGCTTCACTGAAATCGCCGCCTTTGGATTGGTGTTTTTCAGGTCATAAATCAGCTGCGCCAAATCCTCGATCGAATAAATGTCATGGTGCGGTGGCGGGGAAATCAGGCCGACGCCGGGGGTTGAGTGGCGCACGGCGGCAATCCGCTGATCGACTTTATGACCGGGAAGCTGACCGCCCTCACCGGGCTTGGCACCTTGGGCCATTTTGATCTGAATCATGTCTGAATTGGCGAGATATTCTGTGGTCACGCCAAAACGTCCCGACGCCACCTGTTTGATGGCCGAGCGGCGGCTGCCGCCATCTGCGTCCGGCGTGAAGCGGTGCGGTTCTTCACCGCCTTCACCGGTATTGGACTTGCCGCCGATTTGGTTCATCGCCAGCGCCAGTGTTTCATGCGCTTCAGCCGAGATGGAGCCAAAAGACATGGCGCCGGTGGCAAAGCGTTTGACAATTTCACTGGCGGGCTCGACGTCATCGATTGAAATCGGTTTGCGGTCAAGCTCATCAGCTTTTTTAATGCGGAACAGGCCACGCAATGTCAGCAGATTTTCATTCTGCTCATTCACCAGGGCGGCATATTCCTTGTATTTATCACTGCTGTTGCCACGCACAGCATGTTGCAGGGAACTGACTGTGGCGGCCGACCAGACATGATCCTCACCGCGTGTCCTCACGGCATATTCACCGCCGACCTCAAGCGCGTTTTTCAAAATCGCTTTGTCGCCGAACGCGTCATTATGACGGCGCAGGGTTTCCTCAGCGACTTCATCCAGATGAATGCCTTCAATCGTTGTGGCCGTCCCGGTGAAATAGGTATCAACAAAATCCTGTGCCAGTCCGACAGCATCAAAAATTTGTGCACCGCAGTAGGACTGATAGGTCGAAATGCCCATTTTGGACATGACTTTGCGGATGCCTTTGCCGGCCGCCTTGATGTAATGTTGCTCAATTTCGTCCGCGCTCAGACCGCCCATGGCGTCGTAATGCGGCTTCATGGCATGCAGAGTTTCAAAAGCCAGATAAGGGTTGATAGCTTCAGCGCCATAACCGGCAAGACAGCACAAATGGTGAATTTCCCGCGCTTCCCCTGTTTCAACAACCAGTCCGGCAAGTGTTCTCAGACCCTTGCGGATAAGATGGTGATGGACGGCGGCGGTTGCCAGCAAAGCTGGAATGCCGGCACGCTCGGCGCTGACCGCCCGGTCGGACAGGATGATGATGTTTTCATGCTTTTCGGTAATCGCCTTTTCTGCCTCCAGGCACAAATCCTGCAAGCGGGAGGTCAGTCCGTCCGTGCCGGAGCTGGCCGGCCAGGTCATGTCCAGTGTGACGGCATGGAAATTATTGTCTGCAATGGTACTGATGCCGCGGATCTTTTCCAGGTCACGGTTGGTCAGGATCGGTTGGCTGACCTCAAGACGCTTGTTGCTTGACGTGCCCTCAAGTTCCAACAGGTTCGGTCGCGGCCCAATAAAGGATACGAGGGACATGACAAGTTCTTCGCGGATCGGATCAATCGGCGGGTTGGTTACTTGCGCGAACAGTTGCTTGAAATAAGCGTAAAGCAGTTTGGATTTGTCGGAGAGTGCGGCAATCGGTGTATCCGTACCCATCGAGCCAATGCCCTCTTCACCGCGTTCGGCCATAGGTGACAGAAGGAACTTCAGGTCTTCCTGTGTGTAACCAAACGCCTGTTGAAGGTCCAAGATTTCCTCTTCACTCGGGCCATCCTGTGGTGCCAGGGCCGGCAGGTCCTCAAGCTTGATTTGCGCGCTGTTCAGCCAGTCCTGATAAGGGTGGGAACTGGCAAGTTCTTCCTTGATTTCAGGATCCTGAATGATGCGTCCTTCCTCAAGGTCAATCAGCAACATTTTGCCAGGTTGCAAGCGCCATTTTTCGACAATTTTTTCTTCCGGCGCCGGCAGAACGCCCATTTCCGAGGCCATCATCACGCGGTCATCACTGGTGACATAATAGCGGGCAGGGCGCAGGCCGTTCCGGTCAAGCGTCGCGCCAATCTGCAGGCCATTGGTAAAGGCAACGGCGGCGGGGCCGTCCCATGGCTCCATCAAGGCGGCGTTGTATTCATAAAACGCCCGTCTTTTGGGATCCATTTGCGGGTTACCCGACCAGGCTTCGGGAATCATCATCATCATGGCGTGCGGCAGGGAATAGCCGCTTTGAACCATCAGTTCCAACGCATTGTCAAAACAGGCTGAGTCAGACTGACCTTCTTCAATCAACGGCCAGAGCTTTTCAAGATCATCACCGAACAAATCGGATTCGAGCGCCTCATGGCGGGCCGCCATCCAGTTGACATTGCCACGCACCGTGTTGATTTCACCATTGTGGCAAATCATACGGAATGGCTGGGCGAGGCTCCAGGTCGGGAAGGTGTTTGTTGAGAAGCGCTGATGAACAAGTGCCATGGCAGAAATCATGTCCGGGTCCTGCAGGTCCAGATAATACGGGCCGAGCTGGGATGACAGCAGCAATCCTTTGTAGAGCACGGTGCGGGAACTCATGCTTGGGATGTAGAAAAAGCCGTCAGCGGCGTCAATATCCATGGCATCGACCGCGATTTCGATGCGGCGGCGGATGACGAACAGGTCGCGTTCAAAGGCTTGCTGGTCGCGGCCGGATCTGCTGTTGGCAATGAACATCTGGCGGATGGCCGGCTCAGTCGGGACAATGGAATAACCGAGATCAGAGTTATCGACGGGAACATCACGCCAGCCAAGTGCGGTGTGTCCCTCTTCAGCCGTGATCTCAGCAGCTTTTTGCTCAATTATCTGACGGGCCGCCTCATCTTTAGGCAGGAAGAACATGCCAACGCCATAAGTACCTTCCTCCGGCAGTTCAATGTTTTCCTGTGCAGCGACTTTGCGCAGAAAAGCGTCCGGGGTCTGGATAAGAATGCCGACACCGTCACCGGCTTTGGGGTCGGCACCAACGGCGCCACGGTGTTCAAGATTGTCCAGTATCTTCAGCCCATCACGGATGATGTCATGGCTTTTGACGTTTTTGATGTTGGCGACAAATCCGATACCACAGGCATCATGTTCATTGCGCGGATCATAGAGTCCCTTTTTTTCAGGCAAGCCGCGTTGTTTCAAGCCCCGCTGGGCCCGATTTTCAGTTGTCGAAATACCTGTCTGCTTTTTCTTACTCGCCATAATCTCTTCCAGTTTCACTGTCTTATCGTAAAGTTGGGGAGCAAGCGACCGGCCTTGTTTCAGATCTGTTAAGTTAAACAGTGATCTGAAAAGCCACAAAATACGTCGCAGTGTTTTTCAAAAGCACACAATCAGGCGCTTTCATTCCCCTGTCCGTTGCCGGACACCCTAGTAACTAGGGCAATATTTAGGCTTGTAAATATGACAAAAACAGCCGCAAAACTCAAGTATTTATGTCAGCTATATTGACCTAAAAAAAATTATTAAATATCAGTGATTTGCTGTTTTAAGAGGGTGCTAAGCCTCAAAAGTGCCCAAATGTCGCATCCGGTGATGGATTTGAGTTTATCCCGATTTAACCTTATTTCACCTGATTTCACAGGCCTCTGGCAAAGGCTCCCAGCCGATCAATGGCGGTGCGGGCTTCCGGCACAAAGGCAAAAAAGATTTGGAAGACGTGAGGTTGCAAGTGGAATTCCTGTAATTCCACCGAGACACCGGCGGCTTCCGCCTTGTCAACAAATCGTGTTGAGTCGCTGTGCAGCAGCTCTTTCGTCCCGACCTGGACCAAAATGGGCGGTAACCCCTGCAAATCGCCGAATAATGGGGAGACATAAGGATGGTCTGGCGGTGTCGTGGTGTGATAATAGGCCGGTGCCATCCGGATCATTTTGCCGCTGAGCATGTCCTCATAATCTTCATTGGTGTCCAAAGTTTCGCCACTGCAGGTCAAGTCAAGCCAAGGGGACAGCAACATTGCACCGGCTGGCATGGGGCTTTTTTCGTCCTTGATTTTCAGCAAAAGGGCGGCTGTTAATCCACCACCCGCACTGTCGCCTGCAATCACGATATCCTCGGCGTCCATTCCGGTTTCCAAAAGCCCCTGATAGCAGGCAAAGGCGTCGTCCACCGCGGCTGGAAAAGGGTTTTCCGGAGCCAATCGATAGTCCGGGATAACGGTACGGGCGTCAAAAGTTCTGGCAATCCTGTCTGCGAGCCCCCGATGGGTTGATGGGCTACCAAAAACATACCCGCCACCGTGAAAATACAGCAGCACTTTTTTGCCGGCCGGGTCCCCGGCCCATTGAACATTTACGCCGTTTAGGGTTTTCTTGCCTGAGCCGCCTTGGTTTTTGATGAAAACTCGTTTCAAAAACCCGGGTTGCTCAATTTTCTGCCTCAGAATGACCGGCGGCAAATCCGCCCGCATGATCTTTCGTAAGGTTCTGTGCAAGGCAAATTTGACGATTCTGGCCTGCCAACTCAGAGAATTAGACATTAACGGGTCTCCCTCAAATGAGAGCCCCCAAAGCCGAAACTTTGGGGGCTGACGCGGATAGATGGGGGAAGAAAGTTCATACCGCGCCTTCGGACCAAGGTCCGTTACAGATTATATATCCGTCTTCTCATAAATTAGCAAGAAATACCCAAACAATCCCGGCCGGCGCCACATAACGTGACAGCACCAGCCAAAGGTCAAAAAGCCGGTCCTGATCATTGAATACCGCACGGGCGCGGTCAGCCGGCACCACCCACGACATGAAGCTGATGACCAGCAGACCGCCCAGTGGCATCAGAATATTCGAGGTGATGTAATCTTTAACGTCAAACAAGGATTTGTCGGCAAAGATGCCGGATGAACTGACCCGGACATCCGCCCAGATGTTGAAAGAAAAGACGGTTGCAAGACCGACCAGAAAAGCCGCGCCGAGGACAGCCAGGGTTGACTGGACGCGGTTGAGACGCGTGGTTTCCTGGATCCAACGGACCGGTACTTCGGTCAAGGCAAGCGCCGAGGTCAGGGCGGCAAACAACACCAGCAGGAAAAACACGATACTGAGCAGCTTCCCGCCAGAAATCTGCGCAAAGGCGACTGGCAAGGTTGTGAAAATCAAACCTGGACCTGAAGTCGGGTCAAGGTTTTGGGCGAAGACAATGGCGTAAATGCCCAGTCCGGCCATCAAGGCGACAATCGTATCTGTAATGCCAATGAGAATAGCTGCTTTGCCAAGTTGGATGTCATCGCCGATATACCCGCCATAGGTGATCAGCATGGCGGCCCCGACACCGACCGAGAAAAATCCATGACCAATGGCGGACAAGACGACATCCGGGGTGATTTTACTGAAATCCGGGGTGAACAGAAAACGCAGCGCAGCACCCATATCGGCCTGGAACACGCCGTAAATCATGATTCCGGCAAGCATGGCGAGCAGCAGCGGCATCAACACCATGTTGGCGCGTTCCAATCCGCTGTTGAGATTGCGGCCAATAACAAGGCCAATCAGAATAATAAAGGCAATTTGCCAAGAAATCAGCTCTTCCGGGCTGGCCAGCAGGGCATTGAAAACCTCCGGGCTGGTCGTGCCATTGACCCCTTCCAAAGCGCCTGAGAAGGAGCGGTGGACATAGGCCATCACCCAACCGGCGATGACGTTGTAAAAGGTCAAAAGCATGAAAGCGGCGAGAATGCCGATCAGCCCGACCGGAGCAAAAAGGCGGGGATTGCGGCCCTCCGGCACCAGTGATTTGACGGAACTGTAAGCATTAGCCTGACCCGAACGGCCGACCAGAAGTTCGGCCACGGCAACCGGAATGGCGATCAGGGCAATGGTGATGAGATAGATCAGCACAAAAGCGCCGCCGCCCTGCATGCCGGCCATATAGGGGAATTTCCAGATATTGCCAAGGCCGACTGCGCCGCCGACACACGCCAGAATGAAACCCAATCGCGTTGACCATGACAGGCTGGTGGTGTCAGACATGGAATTTCTCCTTACTGTTTTTGTTCATGTTGCAACAAATCTTATTGCGGGTACTGACACTTCATCCTAAGTTAAGCCGAATTTGAGTCAAACTGTAATGTGACTCCTCGGCCGCAGGGGAAGGTGAGCCGCATATGCCAGTTTTGTTTTTTTGCTTACAGTACGGCATCGTCCGAACGGGCTTTTTCCTGGTGTTCATCCTCATGACCTTATCCACCTCGGCCTCAGCCCAAACCCCAGATTTTATAGCCGAAGTGCAGGTGGAGCCGGGCTGGACCGTGCAGGCACGCGACCTGATGCCCGACGGGCAACTGCATCTGTTGACCATGCAGGACGGTGTCACAGTGCGGGTCGGGGTGTTCAGGCCGGTCACGGCACCCAAAGCCAGCCTGGTGTTAATGACCGGTTACTCTGAATTCATCGAGAAATATTTTGACACCATCCGGGATTTTGTTGACCGGGGATATCTGGTGGTTCTGCCTGAATGGCGCGGCCACGGCAAGTCCGGCGGGCGTCTCGACAATGCGCCGATGCGCCTTCATGTCCGTGATTTTGACCAATATCGACGCGACTTGTTTCATGTCATGGCGTGGCTCGGCACATTGGATTTGCCGCCGCTTGTTTTTGGCCTGGCCCACAGCATGGGCGGGCAGATTGCTTTGCGCGCGGTGCATGAACGTCCGGATTTGTTTGCGGCGCTGGCCTTGTCGGCACCAATGATCGATGTGCATGTTGACGGTTTCGAAATGGCGCTGTTGAAAACGCTTGGGCGGGTTTATGTCGCTCTGGGCCGGGGTGATGCCGCTGTGCTGGGGGACAAAAAAAGCCGTGTGGGAAAAACACATGATCTCAATCAGGTAACTAATAATCATGCGCGGTTCACCCTTAATGAGGGCATGATTATGGCGGATTTTGCCATCAATGTTGAGGGGCGCAGCGTGGAATGGACACTGCGTGCGGTTCAGGCGATGGAAGCCACACGCCGCCCGGAATTTTTGAACACAGTCAGCATGCCGCTGTTTGTTGGTGTGGCAGACGAGGACCTGCTGGTACGCTCGCAGGCGACCCTGGAAGCGGTGAAGCATATGGGCAATGCGGTGGCGCAGGTTTATGCGCCGGCAAAGCATGAATTGCTGATGGAAGTGCCGGCGATCAGGGACCGGTTCATTTCAGATGTCGATGCCCATTTTGAAAAGCACCGTGATTAAGTCAGGCCGCCGCCGTGCTGAACAGTGTCAGCAATTCCTCATGTAGCGCGGCGCTGCCGCAGGCAAGAACCTGCCCGCCGGCCGCCGCTGAACCGCCCTGCCAGTCCGACACCCTGCCGCCGGCGCCTTCAATAATCGGGATGAGCGCCTGAATGTCATAGGCCTGCAACCCTTGCTCGATCACGGCGTCGATCTGGCCGCAGGCGAGCATAGCGTAATTGTAGCAGTCGCCGCCATAGCGCATCAGCCTGGCGGTTTCCAGCACTGTGGCCATTTCCGTCTCGCCCGGGGCATTAAGGAAAAACCGGTGATCGGTTGTGGCAATCACCGCGTCGCGCAAGCTGGAACAGGGCCGCGTGGCGGTTTCAACAACCTGCCCGTCCTTTTGATGTCGGGTCGGCCACCCTTTGGCGCCGGTCATGCGTTCGCCCGTAAACGGTTGGTCAAACACACCAAGCACCGGGTCGCCGTCATGGTTCAGGCTGATGAGCGTCCCCCAAACCGGCAGCCCGGTGATAAAGGCGCGGGTGCCGTCGATCGGGTCAAGTACCCATTGCCAAGGCCCGGCCTGTTTGACGCCGAACTCTTCGCCTAAAATGCTGTGTTCGGGATAGGCGGTTTCAATCAGGCTGCGCATGGCTTTTTCCGCATCGCGGTCAGCCTGTGTCACCGGGTCAAAGCCAGCATCGTGCTTGTTGTCCACTCGAGTGGGCGTCCTGAACAGGGGCAGCGACTCGGTCGCGGCCGCGTCAGCCAGCCGATGGGCGAACTCAATCAGGTCGGATAAATTTTCCATGGGCCTACTTTATCCGATTTCATGCCGGCGGTTATGCTTTATTTGAAAAATTTTGCAAATCCGTCCACTGGTTCGCGCTCGGTTTCCAGCTCATTGACGGGCGCCGCCGGGTCGGGATAGCCCAAGGCCAAGCCCATCCAGAGCATTTGCGTGTCGGGCATGTTGATGGCTTCGGCCACAATTTCATGATGCACCGCCCAGGCTTCCTGCATGCAACTGCCCAGACCTTCCTCAATCGCCAACAGGCTCAAGGTTTGGGCGAACATGCCGAAATGCGCCCATTGATTGCGGTCCAGCACCCTGTCAATGCAGAAAAACATGCCGACAGGGGCGTCAAAAAAGTTGAAATTGCGGCCCATTGCGGCCATCCGGCCCTGCTTGTCATCGCGCGCAATCCCCATCAGTTCATACATGTCCGCACCGACCTTGCGGCTGCGCGCTTTGTAGATGTCCGGCATCGGATCGGGATAAACATTATATTCCGGTAGGGCGGTCATCGGTGTTTCCTTGATGGTGTCCATCATTTGCTGTTTGAAGGCCGCCAGCCTGTCCCCCATCAGCACGTAAATCTGCCAGGGTTGCAGATTGCCCCCGGACGGGGCGCGTGCGGCCTTGTCAAGCAACTGCCGGACCGTCTCTTCCGGCACCTGTTTGTCGAGAAATCCCCGGATGGATTTACGCTGGTTCACGGCCTGGGTAACGCTGATGCGATCGGTCATTATTGTTTGCCTCTATGATGAGGAGCACAGTTTAACGTAATTCTCGGATTCACACATACTGAAAAGCAACAGAATAGCGTATTGAAGAGCAATAGGCGTCATGTGGCTATTTTACAACATTTTTGAGTAAAAGCCCCATATTGAAACGGATTTGCTGATTTTTTTGATGCCCGGATGCCGGTGGCTAAGATAAGAATAGGGTGTCTTATCCATGGAGGGAAGAATGACCAAATTACGTAAAACCCTGCTGGGTGGCTCAATCTTGAGTCTTCTGGCATTCCCGGCTGCTGCGCAGTTGGATGAAATCATTGTGACAGCCCAATCACGCCAGCAGTCCCTGCAGGATGTTCCTGTATCGGTCGTGGCGGTTACCGGTGACATGATGATCGAAAACAGTATCGGTAAGCTGGAAGATCTCCAGGACAGCATTCCGAACTTCACACTTAATGAAACCGGGATTTCCACAAATTACTATATTCGTGGCATTGGCTCGGGCATCAACCAGGCCTTTGAGCAGTCTGTCGGTACCTATATTGATGGGGTGTATTACAGCCGTGCCCAGTCTTCACGCTCACCATTTCTGGATATAGAGCGCGTTGAGGTTCTGCGTGGCCCGCAAACGATTTTGTTCGGCAAGAACTCCATCGGCGGCGCCCTGAACATCACAACCGCCAAGCCGACCGAAGAATTGGAAGGGTATTTCCAGGTGTCCCAGGAAATCGAAGATGAAGAGACCATCGTCGAGGGTGCCGTGTCCGGCCCAATTTCAGACCGCGCCCGTGTGCGTTTGTCTGCCCGGTTCCGGGATACGGAGGGCTATTACACCAATGCCACGCTTAACCGCGACGAACCACAGCGCGAAGACCTGACGGTACGGGCGCAGTTTGAGGTGGATCTTGCCGATAATCTGACCGCCAATCTGAAAATTGAACAGTCTGATTTTGACGTTGATGGCCGGAACATGGAAATCCAGGGTGAAACGCCTGCCGCCGCCGGCCCCTTCACCGGACTGACTTATGCTCAGATTCTTGTTGGTGCTTTCGGCGCTGATGCCAGTGTCGCCAATAACATTAAGGACGGCATTCGCAGCTCAAACGGTGACTACAGCTACAATGAGACGGAAACCATTTCCCTGACCCTGAACTGGGATCTTGACGGTTATGAGTTCAAGTCCATCACGGCGTCTACGGAGCTGGATTATGATGAGTTGTGTGACTGTGACTTTACCGGTGCCATTGTGTTTGACGCCGGCCTGCAGGAAACCTATGAGCAGTTCAGTCAGGAGTTTCGTCTGACCTCACCGGCCGATGAAACTTTCGACTACATTATCGGCGCCTATTACCAGGACTCCGACCACAACTATAATGACCAGATCAATGTCGCCGCCAATTCCGTATTGGTGCCGGCTGTGAATGCCCGTGCCCCGGGCGCCGGTACGCTGGTCGGTGGCACCAGAGCCGCCCGGACTGCGATTGTCGACTCTGAAGTCATGTCCGTGTTTGGTCAGTTCAATTACCAGTTGAACGAAGCATGGAAAGTTCAGGTCGGCACCCGCTTCACCCGTGAGAAGAAATCCGGATCGCGGGTCATGAACATCCAGGCTCTTGACGGAGGCGCATTGCCTGCCGCTCAGGTTGGTGCGCCGCTGGTTTATGCCAATCTGTTCGGTATTACCTCCGCCAACCTGACAGGCCTCGCCGCAATGAATGTGCCGGGTGCAGCAGCGTTTCAATCATCACTGGGTGTCATTCCGGTCGAAGGTTCTTTCACCGAAGACCAGTTCTCACCGGATATCAAGTTCCAGTATGAGCCAAATGATGATGCCTTGTATTATGTCAGCTTCGTACAGGGCGCCAAGGCCGGTGGTTTCGACTTCCGGGCCAACAACAAGGCGCAATATGCAACATTGACAGAAAGCTTCCGCTTTGACGAAGAAGAGGCCGACTCCTATGAACTTGGCGGTAAGTTCCGTCTTGATGATGGCAATGCAGAGCTGAATGTTACAGCCTATTACACTGAGTTCTCCGACCTTCAGGTGTCAATCTTTGACGGCGTGCTGGGCTTCAATGTCGGTAATGCCGCCGAAGCTGAGTCAACCGGGATTGAAATTGACGGTCGTTGGGCCGTGTCTGAGAACCTGACGCTGACAGGTGCATTGGCTCTCACGGATTTCGAGTTCACAGATTACAAAAATGGTCAGTGCAACTTCGGTGAAACACCGGACTCAACAACACCGCAGGGTGTGGGTCTGTGTGATTACACCGGCAAAACCCAGCCGCAATTGTCTGATGTGTCCGGCTTTATCGGGGCGTCTTATGACATGACCGTGATGGGCAACTACAATCTCAACATTAACGGCTCCATGTCGTTTGCTAGTGAGTATTTTGCCTCATCCACCTATGACCCGGCCTTGATTCAGGATGATCATGAGAAGTTCAATCTGCGTCTTGGTCTGACACCGGCTTCCGAGCGTTGGGAAATTGCCCTGCTCGGCAAGAACCTGACGGATGAGGAAATCCTGTCCTTTGGCGGTGACACACCGCTGTCCGGTTCCAGCTTTGGCGTGAAATCCAATTACGCCTTTTATGGCCAAGGTCGGACCATCACGCTTCAGGCCGGCCTGAAGTTCTGACCGGTTCAAAGCTGAAACATGAGAAAGCGGGCTTCGGCCCGCTTTTTTATTGCGCGAAAATTGTGTTTATTCCGCCGCCCGCGGCAATCCGGTCATGGCCGATTTGAGATGCCCGATCATCGCCGTCAGATCCTCTTGCAGGCGGGCGAAGCCCTCATGACACAGATAGGTTTCCTCATCCATGTATAAATGCCGTGACAGTTCAATCTGCAGGCTTTGGACATGCGCGACCTTACGTCCGGCTAGCCCGTAAGTTTGGGTGATGTAACCGCCGGCATAAGGGCTGTTGCGGGCGACCTTGTAGCCGCAGGATTTCAGGAACGCCTCGACCGCCAGGGTCAGTTCTGAGCGGCAGGATGTGCCGAAGCGGTCGCCGATGACAATGTCGGGCAGGGCGTCCTTACCGCCGCGCCGTGCGGCCCATTTGTTCAGTGCTCCGGAGGGCATGGAATGTATGTCCAGCAGATAGGCATGGTTATGAGCGACGACCGCCTGTTTCAAGAGCGATGTCAGTTTGTTGTGAAACGGGACGTGGATTTCCGAAATCCGCTTTTCTGCCTCTTCAACCGTCAATTTGTCCCGATAAATCGGCATTCGGTCGGCAACGATGCGGGCGATGGTCCCAAGCCCGGATTTGACCCGCGGGCCGTCGGTTTCGGCATAATCCGGCAGCGGCTCCCCAAACATGGATGGATCCAACTCATAGGGGCCGCGATTGAGGTCAAGATAGGCGCGCGGGTATATTGCCGCCATGACCGCCGCCCCATATTGAGGTGCCCGCTCCACCAGGCGGTCAACATGGGCATCTTCCGAACGGCGCAGATCATGGGCGCTTAAACGGGCCGAGTCGACGAAATCAACCGGATATAGATGACCGCTGTGTGGAGATGTCAAAACCCATTGCGGTGTGGTCGGCTGGTCGTTTTCATCACTGCGGACCATCAGGCGAAAGGGTACTTTATGTTGTGTTGTATGTTGCACGTTAAGGCCTCTTGACTGCTATTGTGCCCTGACGGTGAGGAAATGTAAATCGGGTGCCTTATGCGGTCCTGAATTCCGACCAGACCGGTGCTGACATGTCCTGAGTGAACCGGTCATAGCTCCACGGCCAGGTCATCGGGATGCCATGGCGGTCGAGATACCAGCTGGTGCAGCCCGAGGCAAACACGGTTTTGCGGGCCGCTTCGATGCGCCTGCGTTCATAGTCTTCAAAGGCGGAAAGGTGCGGCTCTACCGTGCGGGCGGCCCCCCGGCGTAGCGGGTCGAGAAGCTGGTCAATATAGCCCCACTGCTTCTCGGCAATGTCGATCAGGGAAAAATTGCCGACCGGGCCGGTCGGACCGTTGAGCATGAAAAAATTCGGGAAACCCGGCAGGCTGATGGCGTAATGCGCACTGGCGCGGTCTGACCAGAAAGCGTCCAGGGACAGGCCGTCCCGACCGGCCACATGGGTCGGGCGGATGAACCGGTCCGCTTTGAAGCCGGTGGCGAAAACAGCCACATCCAGCGCATGATGTGTGCCGTCCGCCATTTCAACGCCCTGTGGGGTGAAGCCCGCAATGCGTCCGGTCTCAACCATAACTGCGGGGCGTTGGACGCAGTCATAATAATTCCAGCTGTAAATCAGACGCTTGCAGGCGGCCCGGTAATCCGGGCGCAGTTTTTCGCGTAACTCCGGATCGGCAATGCTGGTTTCAAGATTGCTTCGGCAATAGCCCTCAATCAAATCCATCTCCGGCCCGTCCGGATCATTTATGGCGCGGTTGAAGCGGTGGACGTTACCCCAATATTCGGGATCATCGCGTATGGCGTCTATGGCTGCAACATCGCGCCTGAATTTAGCCTTGTCTTCATCCGAATAGGGAAACTGCATGACCGGCATAATCCATTGCGGCGAGCGCTGAAAATGAACGAGCTTGGCGGCGCGGTCGCTTAGTGCAGTGGTGATCTGAATGCCAGTTGATCCGCTGCCGATGACACCGACCTTTGTACCGTCAAGAACCGCATCATCATCCCATCTTGCGCTGTGAAAGGCTTTACCTGAGAAACTGTCAAGACCTTCAAAATCCGGCTGGTTCGGGTGATGCAAGACCCCCGAGGCGGCGATGATGACATCCACAATATCGCTGGTACCATCCGCGAGGGTAAGCTGCCAGCTGTTGGTTGCGGCGTTGAAGTCACAGCCGGTCACCTCGCATGCAAAGCGGATATGCGGCATCACTCCATGGTCTGCCGCAACCGTCTCGAAATAGGTCTTGATCTGGGCGCCGGTGGCATAAAAAGCATCCCATTCGGCATAGGGTGCGAAGCTGTAGGTGTAACAATGGGCCGGCACATCACAGGTCAGGCCGGGATAGCGGTTTTCCCGCCAGGTGCCGCCGATGCTGTCGCTTTTTTCATAAATCGTGAAATCGGTCTCACCGCTTGCGCGCAGCTTGACTCCGGCCAGCAGACCGGCCATGCCGGCCCCGATAATGGCGTAACGCAACGGTTTAGAATGTGATGACTGCATGCAACCCTCATGGAACAACCAAGCATACCCCAAGGATGGAGGGAAGGGAATATGAGGGAAAAAATCATTTTTAGCCCGGTGTCAAGGGTGACTAATGGTTGACTTGCGACCGGTTTCTTTGCATAACGAAGCCTCTGTGGTGAGGGGCGATTAGCTCAGCGGGAGAGCACTACCTTGACATGGTAGGGGTCACTGGTTCAATCCCAGTATCGCCCACCACAGCTCCTGTAAAAAGTTTTTTGGCGATGTTTTTGGCAAAAATTGCCATCACGATTGTGCGTGTTCAATCCCATGTGCGCACAGCGGGATTACCAGAATGACCCTTAACAAATTTGACTTGCTTATCGTGCATCGAGAAGGCTCCTTAACTCAGGTTTACATCATAGCACTCTGGCTGTTAGGCTTTCAAAGGGTCGTGTAGACTAAGTTCTTTAGGAGGCTTCAATGTTCCGTATCTATACCATCACCGTGTTGATGCTTTCCTCACCTGCCTGGGCTGCGGACGACAAACTGTCAGACGAGGCCTGCAAGAATATTTTTAATGGCATTCAAAGCGCGCTGGTGTCCGCTGAAAAACAATGGGTGATTGTCCGGCAAGGCGGGGCGAATGCCGAGATGGCTGCCGGCAAAGCGGGTTTCTGGTCGCAACAGGCCGCCAATTATGCAACCGTATATGACAGCTTATGCAAAGACGATTAGAGCTTTAACAAACTTGCCTTGTTTATCATGCATCGTGAATGCTCGTGAACTTAGGCTTACACAATAGAACTTCGCTAGTTGGGCTTTCAAAGTACAATGGGACCATTGGGAAAGAAAAATGAAATATAGAACCTTGTTTGTTGTAATTGGTTTTTCCTTCTCTCTTGGCGCTTGTGCAACCAGTGAAACATTAAAAGTAAACGATAATTATACAATCTTTAAAGAGGGCGGTACTATCTTACTCGGAAAATATCGCTTGTCTCAACTCAAGCCTGAGGCGCTCAAGGAGGCAATGCAGCTTTGTGCAAAGCAGGGAAAAGAAATCAATATTGTTAGGGAAGATGCAATACCGATGTCAATCGGCGTCTTTGCGCAATATCATCTCACATTCAATTGCAGTTGATATTTTTTATGAGCTTGTTGAGTTGACATGGATCCCATTTCTCAAGGAACAGTTGGCGCAGCCTTTGCGCAATCAGCGGCAAACAAAACTAATATTGTTAAGATAAGTGTTGTCGGCTTTCTCGCCGGATTGGCGCCCGACTTAGACGTTTTAATCAGGTCGTCGACTGATCCCATTTTATTTCTTGAGTATCACAGGCAATTCACCCATTCCCTCTTCTTCATTCCCTTCGGGGCGTTAATCGTCTCTGCACTTGTTTTTCCACTGGTCAGGAAATCCCTAAATTTTAAAACTACTTATGTAGCAAGCTTTTTGGGCTATGCGACCCATGGTTTGCTGGATGCCTGCACGTCATACGGCACGCTTCTCTTTTGGCCCTTCTCCAATGAGCGCATAACTTGGAATAATATATCCATTGTCGACCCGCTCCTGACAATTCCCGCCCTCATTCTTCTGGCCGCGGCAGTCAAAACAGGTAAGCGGCGAATTAGTTATCTTGCAGTTGGGTGGATTGTCTCTTATCTGGCGTTAGGTTTTGTTCAGTATGAAAGAGCATTGTCATCTGCGCTCAAACTGGCCCAATCACGAGGGCACAGTGCGGAGCGGATGACGCTCAAGCCCTCTTTTGGCAACCTAATTCTCTGGAAGTCCATTTATCAGCATGGAGATCGTTTCTATGTTGATGCCATTCGGGCTGGGCGCACGCCCTCCTGGTGTCCTGGTGAAAGCATTAAAATTTTTGACGATCAATACCACCTGCCTGATTTGGATAGCAACAGTCAGCAGAGGAGAGACATTGAGAGGTTTCGATGGTTTTCTCAGGATTATTTGGGGTTTGATGGCGATAAAAATCTTGTTACGGATGTCCGTTACTCCATGGTTCCAAATCAGATTGTGCCCATGTGGGGGTTGATCATTGATGAGCGGAAGGAAATACAGGAGCATGCAGTTTGGTGGACAAGCCGCGATTTGGATGATGAGAGTTTAGCCTCATTCAAGCAAATGTTGTTTGGTGATGAGTGCACTGTAAAATAATGATGCTTGATAAAAAATGCCCTGTTAATCGCGCATCGAGAATGCTCCTCTACTTAGGTTCACATCATAGTATTTCAATTGTTATGCTTTCTATGTGTACCCAGATAAAATAATATGGGACGACAGCTTACCCTGCCGCACTAGCTGTTAACCCGGCGCATGCAACGGCGACGTGTTGCATTGCTTGCCAATTGACTTTCAGCGCAATAATTTTACTGTTTGGCAGAGGGTTTTTTAACGGGTATCTAAGAGAGTCTTTTATGCTGTATATGCTTGGAGCCGCGGCTTGTTTTTGCATTTGCGTGTCTGTGGCCATCAGCCCGCCCAAGGGGACACAGCGCTTCGGGCGCACGTTTTTCCTGTCGCTTTTAGCGGGCGGCATTTTGGTCTCTTTGCCCATTTATCATTATTTGTTTGAGAAAAAGCTTGAACAGGCGACCGAGCGTTTCACCAAATTT
This sequence comes from Parvibaculales bacterium, assembly GCA_049889415.1. GTDB lineage: Bacteria > Pseudomonadota > Alphaproteobacteria > RS24 > RS24 > JAYQKL01. The sequence goes on from JBMHDL010000005.1 coordinate 69,289, forward strand.
TATGGCGTGCGCGTGATATGCCAGTCGCGCTTTAGTAGCTTTTTTCACTGGAGCAAATTGGGCTTTGTTGAAATGGGCAGCGCTGAGATAAAACTGCGCCCTGATGTGTGTAGCGGACTGGCAAGCTATCTGCGCGACCCAGCAGCGGCCAATAAAGCGGCCATATCCGATTATGACAATAGCGTCATGCCCCTGCATGTGCTGACCCATGAGGCGATGCATGTCATGGGCGTCTATGATGAGGTGGAAACTGATTGTAAGGCGTTTCAACGCAATCACCGTATGGCTGAATTGCTGGGCGTTGAAAAGGGTCTGGCACGCCAATCAGCAATTGTCATTCACCGCTTCCGAAGCCCAAGACATCCCTATTATTCGCCGCAATGCGAACCTGGCTCGCCCATGGATGATGGGCTGGCAGATGCCGTTTGGGTACGCAGATAGCTGCTTGATTTGGGGGCCCGCCCCCTTTTCGCTTGCTTAGCAACGCAAGATATATCTAGGATAGGATAGTAATGTAATGATTAAGCCCTGACCCAGGTCAAATGTTTCAAAATCTCCCAGAAAAATTGCTTAAACTGGCCGGCCTGCTTTTGCTGGCCGTCGGTCTTGCCGTGGTTCAATATTATTTTGTGCCGATTACCGTCAGTAAAGACAGTAGGGGGTTTTATGTAAACCCGACCTCTTTTCTGCACGGCTCAGAAAAGATTCAAAGTCTAGCCGGTGAATTTTGCGGGCAAAAAGGCCTGCTTATCGCCCGTTTTCGCAGTGGCTCAAAATCAATGGGCGGCAAATATCAGAGTGTTTACCGGTTTGATTGCGTTGCCCGTTAATTTGTGTATCCATTGTGTAGCGTTATGGTGCAGCGTGAAGAGTCTCAGCAGCTAAGCCTCATGGTGTTTGCTTCATGAAGTGGCTGACGGCTTGCAAGGCAGCAGCCTAGTCTGAGTTTGCATCGATGATCACTAACTTTGGCTTACCGCCGTCTCCAGACGGAAAAGCGCCTTGCCAAACATTTCAGAAGAGTGCCGCATGATTGAATTTTTTATCGGATTGGGTCTGTTTGGCATGACGGCAGCCATGCTCCGCAAGCGGCGTTTGGATAGCCGCTGGTTGGCCCTCTTCCTGTTATTTCTGCCGTCAGTTTACATTGTCTTCGCTTTCTATGCGGGCGACAGTCATGCTTTGTTGTGGGAATTCATCTATGGTCTACCCTATTTCGCTGCAGGGCTCATCTGTTTTCGAAGCGGCGCTAAAGGCAACATGTTTGTTGTCGCCGGGCTGTGGGCACTCCACGCTTTTTATGATTTTTATCATGAGAGATTTGTTATCAATGCCGGTGTGCCGGATTGGTATCCACTGCTTTGTTTCGGGTATGACATATCGGTCTGCGCCTATTTGCTCTGGCACGTCAGAGGTCAAAGATCTGAGCATTCAATGTAAAGTTGCAAGACCTGTGGGTCGTTTTTTCCACACGGAACAGGTTTCCCGAAATTAGATTCCGTTTCCCGATGCATGGGGCCTTAAATCCCGAAAGTGACTCACTCCGGCTGTACCCAGATGGCTGAGCTGATGGCGCGTTCCTGGATTTGTTGCGGGGCAGGCGCTGCCACACCAAGTTTTTTTGCATCATGGGTGGTATAGCGTGGTATTGGGATTTCGATGGCGCGGGCGTAATAAAGGGCCTCCTGCGCGGGGTTAAACTCAGGGTCCTGCCAGACGGCAAACAGGCTGCCGCTACCGATGGTGTTGGTGTAGCTGGCGTTAGCCACATTCACCGTGCTGCCGACCGGCGGAATTTTTCCATCCTTCATCTCGGACATGCGCGAACCAGATGCCGCGACATTGAAGATCTTTTCCTGGCTTTGGCCTCTGCTGTCCACCCAGGCTTTGATGATTTGCAGGCGGTCGAGGTTGGCCCCGATCGGGTCTTTGCCGGCATAAATGAGGAAGACGGGCGAGCGGGTTTTGTCGCTGGCCTGCAAGGTGCCGCCCATAGGCACACCCTGGTCATAGGCAAGGGAAAGCCAGTCTGCCGGCAATGCGTCTTTGGGGTAATCCCAGCCAGCGAAAAACCGCAGGCTGATGCGAGGCCCGGATGTAGCGAAGGTTTCGCGGCGCATCATGGCGTCAAATATCGAGTTACGGGTGTTTTCCTGCGCCCAGACCGCGACCAGGCCGGCCGCACCATAGGCGCGCAGGTTACTGGCATAATCGGTGGCAACATACGCCAGTCCGAGCCGCTGTGCGGGGGAGGCGTCAATCAACGGCAGCTTGCCGTGATAATTGTCCTCTTCTGTGGATGAAGAGGAATTGTGGCTGTCGCTGCTGCCGATAACGCCGAACCGGAACGGGTTGAAACCCTCATCATGGGCAAAGCTCAGTCCGGTGCGCAGGGCGTCCCGGGCATAGCTGCCTTTCGGGGTGCTTTGGGTCATCTTGATGCTGAGCAATTTATCCATGATTTCAAAACCGGCAAACTCATCATCCGGCGACAGCTCAGGATGGGTTTCAGAGGAACCTTTGATCTGGAAAATTTCAACCAGCGGTTCATTGCGGTTGCGGGTGGCGGCGTAGTCCGGCGTCATCGGGGTGCCGTCAAACATGACCGGCTCAAACATGCGGCCATTGCTGGCATTGCTGTTATGTGGGATGGCCAGCATCTCCATGCCCTGCCGGCGTTGGTTGTGCATGGCGCGCCATAAATCCTCAGGATTGTCGGATGTCAGGGAAGAGAAGGGATAGGCGGGAACATTGGTGTCCTTGTATATGACATTACGGTGGAGGTTGTTTTCGCTCGGCATGGAGCTCCATTCATAGCCGACAAAAGTGGTGAAGCGGCCCGGGTCGTTATGGCGTTCGGCGGCGGCGATGATGTCCTGCCAAGCGGTCAGCGAGACCGCGGCTGGGCCGGTGGCGCCTTCCTCCCCGAACTGGCTGGCGCGGGTTTGCGCAGAGCCCATGGTCGAAATCATCCGGTGGGCAAAGCGTGCCGTATATTCGGTGGGGCTGCCCTTTTTCAGACTGGCAATGATGGTTTCGTCCAGGGCATTAGCCCGCGTGCCGGCGGCGGCACGCGGAACGTTTAGATATTTGTCATGGTCGGTGACGGCGCCGAAATCCAATGGTCTTTTGGCCCGTATGGGGAAGCCGTAGGAATGACGTATGGTACCGCCTTTCATAAAAACATAAGCGTCATCGGGCAAGGTGCGCGTGCCCATGGTGTAGGCATCATAGCTATAGGCCGTATGCACATGAAGATCGCCCCATAACAAATGCCGGTTCGGGTTGAACGTCACTTTTGGTTTTACCGGTATGTCAGCGGATTGTGAGGGATCAAACACAGTGTCAAATGTTGGATCATTAAACCGGGTCAGGCGGTCATAAAGATACAGTCCGACTACGATGACACCGACAAGCCCAACCAGACCTGCGCAGGCCCATTTCACCCATTTCTTAAATTTTGTCATGCGTGAACTATAGACAATGTGAACGGGAAAACAAATCCGACTGGCGCAATATGAAAATTACGATCGACCTCGCCAATAGGCGAGGCTGGGTCGGGGGGTTTTATGGGTAACATGACTGCATCAGACCAAGGGAGGATATGATGTATCGAGGAATTCCGGAAAACCATGACCCCGCCGTGCAGGGTGGCATGTTGGCGGACACCAATAAGATAGACTGGGTCGAGCTTGGAGAAGGCGTCAAATTCAAGATGCTACGCTATTGCAAGGTGACGGGTGACTGGGTGCTGTATGTGCAATTGCAGCCCGGTGTGAAATTCGGCCGGCATCAGCATATCAGCCCGGCAGAGTTTTATGTCACCAAGGGCCTGTTGACGTTTGAAACCGGCGAAGCCGGCCCGGGCGTATACGGCTATGAGTCCATCGGTGAAATTCATGAGGAAGCCGCCGGCATGGAGGTCACCGAATTCATTTATTTCGGTCACGGCCCCGTATCGTTCATTGATGCCAATGATCAAGTCCAGTTCATCGCCGATCTCGAATTTTACAAAAATGCCTGGGAAGGCAATCTGCCCAATGACATCGTAGATCACGGCGCTTGAACGAAGTGTGCTTTTCCTAGACCGGTTCCTAGACTGATTTTTAGACCGGTTCTTAGACTGGTGCCGCCAGCAAAGCATGCACGGCACCGTCCACCGGCACCGTCGCGCCGTTGATAAAACGTGCATGATGGGAGCTCAGGAACACTGCAACCTCGGCGATTTCTTCCGCCGTACCGACCCGTCCCGACGGCTGCTTGGCGTTGAAGCCGGCCAATCCGCCCTCTAGGGTTTCCGCCCACATACGCAGACCCGGCGTGTCCATGGCGCCGGCGCAAATCGAACAGGCACGGATGCCTGCACGGCCATATTCCGCTGCCAGGGAGCCCATCAGGCTGTTGATGGCGGCTTTGGCGGCTCCATAGGTGGCCAGCCCGTTAACGGCCCCAAGTCCGGCCCCTGATGACGTCGCGAGGATAACTCCGTGGCCCTGCTCCAGCATAATGTCAAGCGCTGCAAGAGATCCGTAGAGCACGGAGTTGAAGTTCAGGGCGACAATCTGCTCATGCGTTTCCATCGGGGTTTGATGGAACGGCATGGGCATGGCCCCGCCGGCATTGTTGAACATGACATCCAGCCCGCCGTGACGGGACACGGCTTCTGCAACCAAAGTTTTGACCTGGGCTTGCTGGGTCACATCGGCCGCAACCGCCGTAGCGGTGCCGCCGAAAGCTGTAATGTCGTCAACCGTTGCCTGCGCCAAAGCCGCGTCAATGTCATTCACGACAACCTTGGCTCCAGCACGGGCGAATTCCAAGGCACTGGCTTTACCGATACCGTTTCCGGCCGCCGTGACAATGACCGATTTGTCTCTGATGTCTTCATAAGCCATGGGAACTCCTAATATTTGAAACGTCTGATGATGCCCGAGCGGCGCTCTTCCAGCTGGGCGCGCCGTTGATCCTTTGAAACCGTCCGGATGCCTGCGGGCAGCCGATCGGCCAGCTCAGTCACCTTAACTTGTTCACATGCCGGGATGGGATAATCCGCTGCGCCGAGATAGCGCAAAGTGATGTAGCCTTCGCTGTGACCTGACGGGTCCAGCCAATTCGCATAGGCCAGGTCCTGATGCGACACAACAAGGATCATTTCGCCGTTTTCCTCAAGCTGGGCCATATGACAATTGGTGCTGGACATACGGTAGCGGTAATCCATCGTCTCCCACCAGTAATTGCCGAACTCGACGGCCCAGTAGTCACAGGCCGGCGGCGTGAAGCGGACAATCAAAGCTTCATCTTCAGGCAGTTGCCAGAAACAGATCAGCGGTTCCCCCCCCGGTGTGGCGTCAATGTCATTGTCATCCAGCTGGCGGTAGGACAGAAATGTGTTCGGCTGGACGGCCCATTTATCAATCATGTTGGCCCAATAATGGGTGGAAACATTCACCCATTTCGCGGTTTTTTCAAGCCCCTCGGTGATTTGTTGCAGACTGAGGATCGGGTCATGTGGCGGCCCGTCCAGGCAGTCAATCCGCGCCATCATGGGTTCTTCATTGGCCCAGTCTGCAAAAAACTGACGGAAGGTGACGCGCCATGTGCCGGGGGTTGATTTGATCCAATTGCCGGCATGTTCATGCGGACTGACAATGATTTCAAAATTGCCGTCTTCATCAACGTCGATCTGCTCATCAATCATATTGCCGACGACAGCTCCGCCCCAGGGCGTGTTGCCGTCTTCCAGCACGGTCACGGCAAAGAATTTGGCCTGTCCGCGGTTGCCGTAAATCCGGTAGGTGTTCTGCCCGTTGATCTGGGCGCCGACATAAAGCGCATCCGTATTGTCGCCGCCCTGTTTGCGGATCGGATCGAAATAATGCAGCAATTCCGGATGGGTGGTGTCGATATTGTCGAGGTTGAATTGCAGCGCCAGCGAGATGTTGCGCGCCAGAAGCCGCAGGCCTTTGGCGCGGGTCAAATCATTGTCCGGCGTCGTTTCGCGGAAAATCAGATCTCCAGCCGCTTTCAGTTCATCGCAAAACGCCTCCCAGCTTTGCTTGAGCAATGCGTCCCGTTCCATATTGGTCATGCAACCCCTCCCTGAACTTTATGTACTCACGGCTTTAATCTAACGATAAAAAACCGACGCAAACAAGCTCCGTGCCTCAGCCAGGCGACAGAAGCCTGGAGCCGGGCGACAGAAGCCTTGACTTGGTGCGCGTAATTCCCCATAAAAATAATGTAAAATAGGATGGTACGGCGCGTCTCGGAGTTTATCATGCCCAACATTCAAATTCCTGAAATCCATGGTTTTTTTGACCCGGCAACCTACACCATCAGCTATATCGTTCGAGATCCGGATAGCCTGAGTTGTGCCATTATTGACAGCGTCATGGACATGAATTACGCGGCTGGGCAAATCAGCTTCTCCCATGCCGATACACTGATTGCTTTTATCAGGGAACGAGGCTGGCAGAATGAATGGCTGATTGAAACCCATGTCCATGCCGACCATCTGTCAGCCGCACCCTATTTGCAGGAGCAGCTGGGCGGACAAATTGGTATTGGGGCGCAAATCACAGTTGTCCAAGACGTGTTCGGGAAAGTGTTTAATGAAGGCACGCAATTTCAGCGTGACGGCAGCCAGTTTGACAGGCTGTTTGAGGACGGCGACAGCTATGTCATCGGCAATCTCAAGGTTGATGTCCTGCATACACCCGGTCATACGCCGGCCTGCATGACGCATCTGGTCGGGGATGCGGCATTTGTCGGCGACACTCTGTTTATGCCTGACAGTGGCACGGCGCGGGCCGATTTTCCCGGCGGCGATGCCCGGGCCTTGTACCGCTCCATCCGCAGGATTTTGGCGCTGCCCCCACATACCCGCTTGTTCATGTGCCATGATTATGGTGGCAGCGGGCGGGAGATTAAATGGCAGACGACAGTGGCTGAGGAAAAGGCCGAAAACATTCATGTGCGCGACGGCATCAGCGAGGATGACTTTGTCGCCATGCGCAGCGCCCGCGACGCGACATTGGATATGCCGACCCTGATCATGCCGTCCATACAGGTCAATATGCGTGGCGGCCGCATGCCGGAACCGGATGATAAGGGCAGTGTTTATCTCAAGGTTCCGGTGCGCGGGCTAAAGTAAAGGGTGCTGTGGGCATGAGAGGGTATTTGCCGATTTTGGAGTGGTCCGGGCGTTATGGTCGAGCTGATTTTGAGGCCGACAGTCTGGCTGCCGTGATTGTGACCATCATGCTGATCCCGCAGTCCCTGGCCTATGCCATGCTGGCCGGTCTGCCACCTCAGACCGGACTTTATGCCTCCATGCTGCCGCTGGTCGCCTATATGATTTTTGGAACCAGCCATGCCTTGGCGGTTGGTCCGGTCGCGGTTGTGTCCTTGATGACCGCCGCAACTTTGGGTGATATCGCAGCCACCGGTAGTGCCGGGTATCTTGTGGGTGCTGTCCTGCTGGCGGTCATATCCGGGGTTATTCTGCTGGTCATGGGAGTTTTAAAGCTCGGATTTCTGGCGCATTTTCTCAGTCAACCCGTCATTTCTGGTTTCATCACGGCATCCGGACTGCTGATTGCCGTGTCACAGTTGGATCATCTGCTGGGGCTCGAGGTTTCCGGCCGCGCCTTACCGGAGCTTGCAACGGGCTTGTGGTCGGAGCTGGCGCAGGTCAATCCGCTGACCCTTCTGGTCGGTGGCTCCAGCCTGGCGGCCCTGGTCTTGATCCGTAAAGGCCTGCACCCGCTGCTGCGCAAAGCCGGCCTGTCAGCGCGTGCTGCCGGCAATCTGGCCAAAGCCGGGCCTTTGGTTGTGATCTTCGTCTCTATTGCCGTTGTGACGCTGTTTGACATGCAGGGGAAGATTGCGGTGACAGGCGACATTCCCAGCGGATTGCCGACCCTGCAATGGCCCGCCTTTGATCCGGATTTGATTCGGACGCTTCTGGTGCCGGCCCTGCTGATCAGCATTATCGGTTTCGTGGAGAGCGTCTCGGTCGGGCAGACTTTGGCGGCGAAAGCCGGCAAACATATCCAGCCGGATCGTGAACTTGTCGGTCTGGGGACCGCGAATGTCGCCGCCGGCCTGTCGGGTGGTTATCCGGTAACCGGGGGCTTTGCCAGATCCGTGGTCAATTTTGATGCCGGTGCGGCGACCCCCGCCGCCGGCGGTCTGACGGCGTTGGGCATTGCCCTGGCCACCTTGTTTTTCACTCCCTATCTCTATCATTTGCCCAAGGCGGTTCTGGCCGCAACCATCATCATTGCCGTTTTGTCCCTGATTGACCTGGCACCTTTGAAAGCGAGCTGGGCCTATTCGCGCTCGGATTTTGCGGCTAGCCTGACGACCATTGCCGTTACGCTTCTGGTCGGGGTTGAGGCCGGTGTCGCCACTGGGGTATTGGCCTCGCTGGCACTTTACCTCTACAAGGCCAGCCAACCGCATATTGCGGAGATCGGACAGGTGCCCGGCACCCAGCATTTTCGCAACGTCAAACGCCATCAGGTCATCACCAGCCCGAAGGTCCTGTCCTTGCGCATTGATGAGAACATGTTTTTTGCCAATGCGCGTTATATTGAAAATTTTATCCTGTCACGGCTTGACGGAAATGAGGGGTTGGCTCATGTGACCATGAACTTCGCTTCGGTCAGTTTGATTGACTCCTCCGGTCAGGCGGTGTTGCAGTCAGTCAACAAGATGTTATCGGAACGCGGCGTCACGCTGAACTTCACCGAGCTGAAAGGCCCGGTTGAGGATCGGTTGAAGCGTGGCGCATTGCTGCAGGAACTCAGCGGGAATGTCTATCTGCATCATTATGAAGCCATGACCGCATTGGATCCATCCGTGTTTCCACCTCTGCGTCAGTCTAGGCTGGAGATACAGGAAGCTGCGGACGGCAGTCACATTTAAGTGCAATCACGGAGAAAAGGTGATGATGATTGATTTTGCGAATTTTTCACCCGGATCAGCTCTGCTGGGCGGCAGTCTGATCGGCCTGGCGGCGGCCTTACTGTATGCCTTGAACGGGCGGGTGCTGGGAGCCAGCGGCATAGCCGGCTCTGCATTGGCTGGGGTCTTGAGCAGCACGGAGCGAGATGGTCTGGGCTGGCGGCTGGCTTTTATTATTGGCGTCATGTCCGGACCCGTTGCCTATGCTTTTGTGACCGGCGGGTTGCCTGAGCAGGTCTTTATTGCAGATGACATGCGTCTTATTGCGGCTGGGGTGATTGTCGGTTTGGGAACCGGCCTTGGTTCAGGCTGCACATCTGGCCACGGCATTTGCGGTCTGGCCCGGTTCAGCCCGCGTTCCCTGGCGGCGGTTTTGGTGTTTATGGCGACCGGATTTATCGCCACATTTCTTCTCAATCATGTGGTGGGGCTGTGACAATGATGGGTGCAGGATTTTTTTGCGGCGCCCTGTTCGGGCTTGGTCTGGCTGTTTCCGGCATGTTGAACCCTGCCAAGGTCAGTGGATTTCTGGATCTGGCTGGAGCGTGGGACCCGTCTTTGGCGTTTGTCATGGGTGGCGGGTTGGCGGTCAATCTGGTCGCCTTCAGGATGATCCAAAAACGCAGACGACCGGTATTGACGGAAAATTTTGACCTGCCCAAAGCGACCAAAATTGACCGACGCTTGATTGTCGGATCGGCGCTGTTTGGTGTGGGATGGGCATTGGGCGGGTTATGCCCCGGTCCGGCGATTGCCGGTTTGGCCTATGGCTCAAGCGAGGCGGTTTTGTTTTTCGTCTCAATGATGGCGGGCCTGCACATGGCCCGTCTTGTCAAGCGGGCTTGAGGCCGGCAAAAAACACCTTTTGGGCGTATTTGCACCAATGATTCATGCTTCCCAGTTGCGGTGTGATTGGCTACTGTTTGCGGTATATGAAACGAACGGAGACCGGCCATCCCCGGTCAGTGTCGCCAGAAAAGGAGAGCGTAATGATTTCGTACTTATTGTTTGGAGTCAGGGATTTGGAAAAATCCATTCAGTTTTATGACGCCTTGACGGCCGAGCTTGGCGCGTCGCCCGTCATGACCAATGAACGCATTAAAATGTATGCCCGTAAGGATGGCCCAATGATGGGCATCTGCCTGCCGGCCGACGGTCAGCCGGCGACCAACGGCAACGGTACTATGGCGGCCATTGGCATGCCTGACCGTGCTGCAGTTGATCATATAAATGATTTTGCTGTTGCGCAGGGCGCCAAAAGTGTCGGGGATATGGGGCTGGACAGTGAAGACGGTTTTTATGGCCGCTATATCCGCGATTTTGATGACAATAAAATCTGCTTTTTCCATATGTAGCTCAAGCAAGCCGAACGACATGGTGACGTGACAGCAATGAGCCGGGATATATTGAAACGCCCATTATTGGAACGCTTTCAGCTCATCGATGAATTTACCATGGCCTCTGAGGGTCATTCCCTCGCCCATATTCTGGCAATCCGCGCGGTTGAGCAGGTGAGTTCAAGGCCCCATTTAAAGCGGCTTTATGCCGATTATCAAAAGGCCGTACAGTCGGATGTTTCTTTTTGGGAGAGCTTGGTTCAGCGTCTGGGTCTGAAACTCGATTTTCACGGCAGTCATTATGATGCTTTGCCGAAGGAGGGGCCGTTGGTGGTTGTCGCCAATCATCCTTTCGGCATTCTCGACGGCCTGATCATTTGTTGGCTGGTATCGCGTCAGCGGCAGGACTTCAAGATCATGATCAATCATGTCATGACGCGCCTGCCGGAAATGCAGCCACATATTTTGCCGGTCAATTTTGACAAAACCCCGGACGCACTGGAGACCAATCTGGAGTCACGTAAGGCAGCGAAAAAACACCTTGAGTCCGGAGGGGCGCTGATTATGTTTCCTGCCGGCGGCATCGCCACGACGCCACATTTTTTTTCCAGTGCCGCCGTTGAGCCAAAATGGGGCGCCTTGCTCGGCAAGTTGCTGAAAAAAACCGAAGCCCCGGTTTTGCCGGTATTTTTCGGGGGGCAGAATTCGCAACTTTTCCAGAAGGTCAGTCACATCAGCTATGCCGCCAGATGGGCTTTGCTGTTTCATGAAGTCAATCGGCGCCGAGGCTCTGATATTGACCTGGTTGTCGGAGAGGTAATGGCGTTTTCAGATCTGCCATCCGGCCTGCCGCCCAAAGAACTGGCCATGTATTTACTGCATGTGACGCATGATTTGTCCCGTCGCATAAAGGCCTGAGACGGGCTGACGGTTACTCATCCCCGTGTCGGCTTTCCAGGCTGATTGTTTCCCCGATCTTCAGAACAAACCCTTGTTCGCCCGCGGCGGCAATGAAGCGCGATCGCGGTTCCGCAAATGGCTCCAAAGCCAGAACAAAAGTCCCCCAATGCATCGGGGTCATGCGGCGGCATCCGACTTCGCGCCCGATTTGTACGCCGCCTTCCGGGTCAACATGGCTGCTCATCATAAAGGCTCGGGGTTCGTAGGCGCCGACGCTGATCAGGCCGATGTCACACCCCTGATGGTGGCGGGTCATATGCCGGCCGATTTTGACAAATTCATCAGGATGGGTGGCCGTGTCGCCCGTGTGATAAACGGATTTCCCGCCCGCCGAAAAGCCGTATGACATCCATAGGGTGCGGTTGCGGTCAAACGGGCTGCGGTTGGACCAGTGAATCGCTGGATAAGCCGTGAGGCGGAAGGCGCCTGACCGTGCCGGTAGAGTGACCTCATCATACCAGTCAAGCTCATGAACTTTGCCATAACCGCGCTTGGTGAAATAGCCGCCCAAACCAAGCGGAACGATGGCAGTGATATTTTGCGGGTTCGGCAGCCGGTCCAGGGTTCGTGTGTCGAGATGGTCATAATGGGCGTGACTGATGACCACCACATCAATCGGGGGTAAATCCTCCAAATCGAGTCCGAATGGCGGTACCCGCTTCGGGCCGGCGAATGAGACGGGTGAGGCGCGGTTTGAAAAAATCGGATCCGTCAACACGGTCACCCCGTCAAGCCGGATAAGATAGGTTGAGTGCCCGATCCAACTGATGCTGTCCCGACCGTTCATCCTGGCCAGGGCTGAGCGGGCCTGTGTGGCAGGCATGAGATGGTCCTCAGGCATTTCCGGCGGCCCCTGGGTCAGTTGTTTCCAAAGAAATTTGGGGAAGAAACTGCCGGCGGCGGTTGTGTCACGGACTGGGCTGTCAGCGGGATTGCGGAAGCCCCGCTCCATATGGTGATAGGGATAATTCTCACCTTTGGGGTCCCCGACGCCGCTGCAGGAGCCGAGCAGGACGCCAAAGGCGAGCAAGATAGTGGCCGCAACCAGACTGTGTTTTCGAAGTTTCTGCAAAACGGTGTCTTGCTATCCGGAAAGTTGTCGTTTGACAAAGGCCATCACATTGTCTTTACACAACTTGGTGATGGCCGCCTCAGGTGAATTGCTGTCGAAGCCATGAAAGGCTCCCTCATATATTTGCAAGTCACAGTCCACGCCGTCAGCCTGAAGCTGTTTGGCGTAAGCTGTGTTCTCCGCCAAAAACAGATCAAGATCGCCGACCGGGATGTGCGCCGGCGGCAGATTGGACAGATCCTTAGCCCGTGCCGGCGCGGCATAAATATCAACCTCGTCAGAACCGAAGGCGTCACCGAGATAGGCCCGCCAGCCGGTCAGGTTGTTGGCACGAGACCAGATCAAGGTGTCCTCCACACCGTCACCGGGCTGTTCCAGATTTGTGTCATCCAGCATGGGGTAAATCAAAAGCTGCGCCCTTGGTTTGATGTCGGTGTGGTCGCGCAGCCACAGGGCCAGGCCCGCCGCAAGCCCGCCGCCGGCGCTGACACCGTGAATAATGATGCGGTCCGGGTCAAGATTAAGTTCTCCGGCATGGTCAATGAGATACTGTAACCCCTCATAGCAGTCGCGTAACGGCACAGGATAGGCGTGTTCAGGCGAAAGCCGGTATTCAACGGATGCGGTGAAACACCCCAAATGTTCGGCAAAATCCCTGACCGATGCATCGCCCTGATTAGCTTCGCCGACAACAAAACCGCCGCCATGAATGAAGTAAAGGATCGGCATCGGGGTGTCGCTCTGTTTCGGGCAGATAATCCGCAGGGACAAATCTGCCCCGTCGCTGGATTGAAACGGAATGATTTCGCGCATGACATGGTCAGCCAAAACAAGATGTTCAACCGCCTGATCGCCCATTGCATTGACCATCTCCCGGGCCTCGGCGAGATTGTTGTCGAGATCCATGCCGTCGCCCAGCATGGCTTTGAAAATCTCCAAAGTCGGCAGAAGTTCAGGATCAACTTTCATGATGCACTCCAAACAGATGATTTACTATGTTCCATGTCCCTAACCTAAATTAGGTATTTCCGACGTGCGAGCAAGCCCGATTTTCAATCTTTCGGCCTGTTCGGGTGATTGCAAGTTGGCGGAAAAAAACTACATTGCATGAGTGAATGGGGAGTTCAAATGAGCGAGACACTGAAAACTGACTATCTCGTAGCCGGTGCCGGTGCCATGGGCATGGCATTTGTCGATACCTTGCTGAGTGAAACAGACGCGGACATTATTATGGTTGACCGTCATGCCAAACCGGGCGGGCATTGGAACCTAGCCTATCCGTTTGTCAAGTTGCATCAGCCCTCTGCCTTTTTTGGCGTTGCCTCGCGTGAATTGAGCCGTTTTGAAAAAGACAGGGTCGGGTTGAACAAGGGTCTGTTTGATCTTGCTTCCGGCGCTGAGGTCAGTGCCTATTTTGATGAAGTCATGCAGCAAAGGTTCCTGGCATCAGGACGGGTCAGATATTTTCCGATGTGCGAATTTGAGGGGAACGGGCATGTGCGCGCCTTGACCACCGGTAAAGCTTTTGAGATTGAGGCCGGTAAGTTGGTTGATGCAACGAAGCTGACCGTGGATGTGCCGTCAACGCACACGCCGTCTTTTTCCGTCGCCGAAGGTGTGCATTTCATGCCGCTGAACGGTCTACCGGCCATGCGGGGGCCGTTTGAAAAGCATGTTGTCATCGGTGCTGGCAAGACTGGGATTGATGCCTGCCTGTGGCTTCTGGAGCACGGTGTCATGCCGGATGACATCACCTGGATCATGCCGCGTGATGCCTGGATGTTGCCACGCGAGAACGCCCAGCCCGACATGGATTTCTTCATGGATGTTTTCGGCAATCAAGCCGGACAGATGGAGTCCATTGCCGCATCAAAAGATAAGGCAGACATGTTTATGCGGCTTGAGCAAAGCGGGTATTTCGTCCGCTTTGACCCTGAAGTTTTGCCGAGCATGTTCCATGCCGCCAGTATCAGCAAGGCTGAACTTGAAGTTTTACGCCGGATTCATCATGTCGTGCGTCTGGGGCGGGTGACAGCGCTGGAGCATGACCGGATTGTGCTTGAGGAGGGGGAGATCGAAACCTCGCCTGATACATTGCATATTGACTGTTCTGCCAGCCTGTCGCGCGCCAAGGAACGCATCCAACCAAGCCCGGTTTTCGAGGCTCACGTCATTACGCCGCAAACCGTGCGGGCCTTCATGCCCGTATTCAGCGGCTCACTGATTGCCTATATTGAAGCGCATTATGATGATGAGGCTAAGAAAAACGCCCTGTGCAGTGTCGTCCCCTTGCCGAATACCACTGATGATTTCATTTTGATGACGCTGCAAAATATGATGAACCAGTATAACTGGTCGCAGGAGCCGGATTTGCGCCGTTGGATCCGGGAGAACAGATTGGACGGGTTTTCAAAAATTATCGCGCAGGTCGATGCTTCTGATACGGAAAAGACCGAAGTGCTTTTGCGGATGCGCGAAGCAGCCCCCAAAGCCGTAGGCCGATTAATGGAATACGCTGCTGAAATCGGCTGAGCCTTAAAGCTTACGAAATTTCTCCATAATGTCCTGACTGCCCTTGAACAGCATTTTGGGGGACAAGCGCATAATGTACCAGGACAGCTTGGCGTAAAATGGCGTGAAGATTAGGCGTTTGTTCTGGGTCAACCCTTTGATAATTTTGCGGGCCGCGACTTCAGGCTCTATGACCTTCGGAAGGATTTTCAAGATTTCGCCGCTTTCAATGCGTCCGGACTCACCGCTGGTGATTAATTCAGAGCGGATGTTGCCCATGCAGGCGGCGCGCAGATCCACACCATGGGCCTCCGCCTCAGTCGCCAGAGAATAGGTCAGGCCGACAACGCCGAACTTTGTGCCGGCATAAGACACCATTGTGGGTGTCGGTACCAGGCCGCCCATTGAGGCGATGTTGAGAATTTGTCCAAATCCCTGTTTTTTCATCTGCCTGTAGGCATACAGCATGCCGATCTGGACGGCGTTGTAATTGACATCCGTGATTTTGCGGATCTGAGATTCATTCATTTCAAAAAACTCGCCGACAAACACGATACCGGCATTATTGACCATCAGGTCAAGCTGGCCCTGTTCCTTCACGGCCTTGTTGATCACGCGTTTCAAATCGGCATCAACCGTGACATCACATTTGGCTGCAAATGCCGTACCACCATTTTCAGAAATGGTTTCGGCGACCGGCTTGGCCTCCTTTAACGTCATGGCGGTGACATAAACTTTGGCGCCCTGGCGCGCCAATTCCAGGGCCATGGCCCGGCCGACACCCGTGCCGGCGCCGGTGACAATGGCAGTTTTCCCATCAAAATGTTCGGTCATGTTTCTCCCTCAAAAAAAATGGTGGAAACATTTGCTTGCTTCCACCATCCTTTTCAAATGCATTCCGTCCTAGGCGAAGCCATACATTTTGGCGCCGTTCTCCCAAGTGATTTTGTGAACATCCTCTTCCGGGACATCCTTGAACAGTTCAGCCACTTTAGTCTGCGCGTTAGGCCAGTTGCAGCATGGATGCGGGAAGTCGGTTGACCAGAGAAGGTTTTCAACCCCCAGCTGGTCGCGATTGTGCACAGCCTCCGGCTCATCCACAAAGGTCACGGCCATATTCTGTTTCCAGTAGGTGCTCGGCTTTTCCTTGACGTCCGGGAATTCATAATGCTGATCCATGCGGCGATCGAGGAAATTCAGGAAGCCGGGGATCCAGAACAGGCCGGGCTCAACCCAAACGATTTTCAGATTCGGATGCCGTCCGAGAATGCCGGTCAGGAAGTACCACATCATCGGTTCCATCATCAGTGATGGCGGTAGGCCGGTGAAAATACCCTTTTGCGGGGTAGGGTCACGGCGGAAGGTGCCCCACAGATGCGGCGTGATTGACAAATGATGGGCAATGACGACACCACTTTCCTCAATGGCGCTGAACAGCGGGGTGTAGCGCTCATCATGATAATCCGGCAGCCCCAAAGCGGAGGGGAAATTCGGCAGTTGAACGGAGCGGGCACCCAATTTGATCACCCGATGCAATTCCTTTATGGCGAAATCAATATCCGTGATTGGCAGGTGATAGGTGATCAACAAACGGTTCGGGTCAGTAGACGCGAAATCATAAAGGGCGTTGTTGAACGCTGCGAGATTATCCTGCACCGTATCCAGATTGTTGTAGAACCGCATGTCATCCAGCGGGTCATTATACATGACCTCATGTTCCACACCGTCCTTGTCCATAGCTTCGAGACGGGCAGGGGCCTCCATGTAACCCGGATGGCTGGCGGCCTCCAGATCAACAAAATCGTCCATATGCAACTCTTCGCCGGCCTTCATTTCCTGGTCATATTGCTGATAGGCGGCAACGGCCTCATCAAACGCCGGCTTTTTGGCTTCCGGCAAATGCTCGCGGATGTTCTCGGCGGGGATGTGAACATGTGAGTCCACTGAAAACAGTTTTCTTTTGTTTTCCGTCATTTTCATAACCTCCAGTCCAAAATTTCAGAACGCTGTTCGAAAATAAAACGACAGCTTGATGGTTCTGTCAAGGCTGATGTTCATGGCGGCCTCTTCCATGTTGATAAATTTTCAAACGCTTTGGTCTTGGCAGGTCAAGCCAATTCATTAAACTGGAAAGGCATTATGTGATGGAGGCCTGTATGCGCTTGGTATTTATTTTTACGCTTGTTTTTCTGGTGACTGATGGGCAAGCCTTTTCTCAAAATCAGACGCTCAATCAGACCCCCACTCAAGCGCCCAATCATGCGCCCAATCATGCGCAGAGCCTGACACCGGAACAGGCGCAGTTGCAGGCAAGTTGGGAGGCCTTTTGCGAAGAGCTGAAGGCGAAAGGGCAATTGATCCTGTCACAGGATACCGGCAATCCGCAGGACACGGCCGCCGGTTACCGCTATCTGGCGATGATGACGGCCATGGCGATTGATCGTGCGCAATTTGCCGAGGTCCCAACCCGTCCGGTATTGGTGAGAATAATAGACCAATATCGTAAAGCCGGTCTGGATTCCCCGGACAACAAATACTGGATGACCAAGTTTGATCCGGATGGTGAATATGTCATTCGTGGTCGCCGGGGCAGCGGTGCCTATCTGGGGTTTCAGTTCAACATTGATGACGGGGCCAGTGCCAACCTCAATCATCAGGACATGGTTTTTGGCGAAGACGGCAGATTTGAACTTTACCTGACCGACAAGAAAAGAGGTGAAAACTGGCTGTCTCTGCCAAAGGGGACGAATGGTCTTTATGTGCGCGAAATTTTCTCGGATTGGGATAAAGAAAAACCCTCAACAATGTGGATTGAACGTCTCGACAACCCGCCGATAGCCCCCGTTCCAACCGCGCAAAGTGTATCGCAAAATTTTGAGAAAATGTCCGCTTCCCTGGAGGCGGGCCTTTTACGCTGGAAGCGCTATGTGAGCATCAACCGCTCGAGAGCCATGAATGCCATTTCACCGCCTATTGGCACTGCCAGCCAAGGTGGCAGCCCGGATAATCTCTACAGCGGCGGATATTTCAAATTGGCGCCTGATGAGGCCATGCTGATTGAATTAACCCCGGTCGAAGCGGATTACTGGGCGGTGCAACTGGGCAGTATCTGGTTCCAGTCTCTCGATTATCAGCACGCCCAAACCAGCCTGAATTCTTTCCAGACTGAAACTGATCCCGACGGCAAAATCCGACTGATCGTGTCGGCACAAGATCCGGGCTATGCCAATTGGCTGGACACGACAGGGCTTGCGGAAGGGGTGATTTACATGCGTTGGAACAAAGCCAAGAGAGACCCGTCTGCTCCATCGGCGCAGGTGATCAAGTTTGCTGAACTCAGCAAGCTGATGCCGGCTGACAGCCAGCGTGTCAACCCAGCCCAGCGAAAAAAGGATATTGCGGCGCGCTACGCTTCTGTAGCCCGCCGATTTGCCCAGTAAAAGAAACTGAGCGCGGACTGGACGCCGGTGTCGAGTCATGTAAATAATTTTTAAGTTTTTATATGGGGCGGCGTTATGAGTGCTTCACCGTTTATTTTATATGGATTCCAGCATGTTATTGCTCTTATTGTGATTTTCAGTCTGGTGGTTTTCGGCCCGCTCTATCTCGGCAAAAAGCCGGACACTGTGCGTCATGATTTCGCCCTCGGGCTCGGGGCCATCCTGATTTATCATGAAATCCAGCAGGTCTTTAACGCCTTCATTATCGGCCTGCCCTGGCAGGAAGCGCTGCCCTTCCATATGTGTGACATGTCGGCCCTGTCCGCAGCGATTTTTCTAATTTGGCGCAAACGGCTGTTTTTCCTGCTCGCCTATTTCTGGGGACTGGGCGGCGGCATTATGGCCCTGTTGCAGCCGGACATACCGCTGGGTTTTCCGGATCCTGCCTTTATGCCCTATTTCTTTGGCCATGGTCTGATTGTCGGAGGGGTTCTGTTTGCCTGTATCGCCCTGCGGGAAAGGCCTTATTTGGCTGATGTCTGGCGTGTGGTCAAAGTCTCGCTTGGCATGACCGGCGTCGTCTATGTGCTCAATTTTATTTTCGGTCATGATGCCAATTTCTGGTATCTGAAACGTCATCCGGCGAGTGACAGCATTATGAATTTCTTCCCGGAAGCGCCGCTGCACATTCTTGTACTCATCCCGCTGGCGATCTTCGTGTTCTATGTCACTTACCTGCCCTACTATTTCAAAGACAGGCTTGCCGCAAAAGAATAAGGCCTAAAGTCCCATCTGTTTGACAGCTAATTCGCGCATGATCTCCTCAGAGCCGCCGCCAATCGCCATGACCTTGACCTCGCGGTAAATCCGCTCAACCGCATTGCCGCGCAGATAGCCGGCCCCGCCAAAAATCTGCATGGCTTGACTGGCGATGAATTCCAGATTGGTGGAGCAGAAAAATTTTGCCTTGGAGATTTCCGCAACCGGTTTTTGCCCATTGTTCATGGCTTCGCAGATGGTCCCCAGATAAGCCTCCATGGCATCTATGCGGGCCGACATGTCGGCAATCTTGTGGCGGATGACCTGATGCTCAATCAGCTTGGCGCCGAAGGTCTCGCGGTCCTGGGCATAGGCGATGCATTCTTCCAACAGGCGCATGGACATGCCCAGCATCATGCCGTTGAGCCAGACCCGTTCATAATTGAAATTATCCATTATGGAGAAGAAGCCTTTGTTTTCTTCGCCCATAATATGGTCGGCCGGGATGCGGCATTCGTCAAAGTAAAGAACGGCGGTGTCGGACGACCACCAGCCCATTTTGCGGTCAATCGGCGTTCGGGTGAAACCCGGCGTGTCAGCATCAACAAAAAACAGCGAAACCCCGCCCATGCCTTCACCGCCGGTGCGTGCTGCCACGACAAAATAAGAGGCCTGCATGCCGCCAGTGATGAACATTTTCTGGCCGTTCAAAACCCATTCATTGCCGTCCTTGCGGGCCGTCGTTTTCAGATTAGCGACATCCGAGCCGCCGCCCGGTTCGGTAACGCCGAGGGACCCACCCTTGCGGCCGGACAAAAGATCGGGCAAGGCGCGTTGCTTGATGTCCTCATTAGCAAGTTCAACCAAAGGTTTCAACATGATTGAGCGGGCCCCGACCGTCACCGTCACGCCGCCGCAGGCAGCGCGTCCCATTTCAATGCTGCTGGCATTGCGCATATGCATGTCGTCAAAACCCAGGCCGCCATATTTTTCATCAATGTCAAAGCCGAAGACGCCGAGTGCACAGATTTTTTCATTAATTTCGTGCGGATAGGCGCCAGCCTCTTCCCATTCATCGACATAGGGCCAGACTTCGGCTTCCATGAATTTCTTCACGGTTTCACGAAATGCGTTGCGCTCTTCATTCTCAAATGGATTGAACATCCGGCTTCCCCTCTTAACTCAATGTTCGTTCTTGAACACAGTCTAGTCAGCGTGATGTAGCTTTACAAGCAGAACTCTTGTTGCCTAAGATGCGGATGGTGGAGGACCTGTCATGAAAAAAATAAGGATTGCCGGCGCCAGCGGCTATTGGGGTGACTCAATGATGGCGACGTCACAGTTTCTCGCCACCTCCCGCCCAGATTACATTGTTTATGATTTTCTGGCGGAAATCACCATGTCAATCATGGCGCGTGCGCGTGCCGCCAAGCCGGAAGCCGGCTATGCCACGGATTTTGTCACCGCGGCCATGAAACCCAATCTGAAGGAGATTGCCACACAGGGCGTCAAAATCGTTTCCAATGCTGGCGGGGTCAATCCGCTGGCCTGCGGGCAGGCTGTTGAGGCCCTGATCGCCGAACAGGGACTGGCTCTTTCGGTTGCGGTCATCACCGGCGATGATATTCTGGAACATAAATCCGCTCTCGAGCAAGCCGGTGTCACGGATATGTTTTCCGGTGCCGCCTTTCCGCCCGTGGATGATTTGGTCAGCATGAATGCCTATCTTGGTGCATTCCCGATTGCCGAAGCTCTGGCACGCGGCGCTGATATTGTCATCACCGGGCGCTGTGTGGACAGTGCCGTGACGCTTGGTCCCTGCATTCATGAATTCGGCTGGAGGGCGGAGGATTATGACCGCTTGGCTGCCGGGTCGCTTGCCGGTCATATTATCGAGTGCGGCCCGCAGGCGACGGGCGGCAACTTTACCGACTGGCGTGATGTGCCCGCTATTGACCATATTGGCTATCCTTTTATTGATATTGATGCCGGTGGGAATTTTGACGTCAGCAAGCCTGAGGGCACAGGCGGGCTGGTGTCGGTCGGGACAGTTAGCGAACAAATGCTTTATGAAATCGGCGACCCACAGGCTTATGAGTTGCCGGATGTGTGCTGTGATTTTTCCGCCGTACAGATCACCCAGGCGGGTGATGATGTTGTGCATGTCAGCCATGCCAGGGGGGCGGCCCCGTCCGACAAGCTGAAAGTGAGCGCCACATTTTTTGACGGCTTCCGCGCCGGAACCCTGCTGAGTTTTGTCGGACATGAATGCGGGGAAAAGGCCGCCCATTTCGCCGAGATGGTTGTTGCCCGCACACGGCAGGTTTTGCGCGAGCGTAATCTGGCTGATTTCACCGAGACCAGTGTTGAGGTCTTGGGGGCGGACAGCCATTACGGTGCGGATGCCACCGACGCGGAGGGCAGGGAAGTGGTGTTGAAACTCGCCATCAAGCATCCGGACCAAAAAGGCGCCGGCATATTTTTGAAAGAGGTCAGCGGCATGTCTCTGGCAACCCCGCCAGGCTTGGCTATGTTTGCGGGTGCGCGCCCCAAACCCTCGCCGGTGGTCCGGCTGTTTTCCTTTCTGACCGCCAAAGAGGCGCTCACAGTTGAGATACATCTCAGCGGTGAGGTCGTTATCTTTACACCAGACACGCCTTCAACATCCGAGCAGGCGCCAGTGCCAGTGCCGACCCCAAAACCGACCTCAATGCCTGATACGCCGGATATGCAGGGCGAAATGACCGAGGTGCCGTTGATCAAACTCGCCTGGGGGCGTTCTGGCGATAAGGGGAACAAGGCCAATATCGGCATTATTGCCCGGCAGGCCGCCTATCTCCCTTATATCTGGCACAGCCTGGATGAGTCTGTCCTAGCCGACCGGTTTGCCCATTTCATTGATGCGGACAGACCGGCTTCCGCGGTTGTGCGTTATCTTTTGCCGGGCAGTCATGCCATAAATTTCCTGATCGACAAGGTTTTGGGTGGCGGCGGGGTCGCCAGCCTGCGCAACGACCCGCAAGGCAAAGCGTTTGCCCAGATACTTCTGGACCAGCCCATTTCCATTCCAACCCACATGGCGGAGACACTGTAATGCCGGTATATGAAAGTAAGTTGAACACCGGGTCTGCGGGTTTCAAGCAGAATACAGCCGACCAGACCGCTCAACTTGATATGTTGAGGATTTTGGAGGCCCGTGCGGTCGCAGCCTCTGAAAAGCGGCGGCCGCGGTTTGAGGAGCGCAATCAACAGACACCACATGATCGCCTCACCCTGTTGCTGGATCCCGGCATGCCGTTTTTGCCGCTTTACAATATGGCGGGCTATTGCGTTGATGATCCGGATCCCGAAACCAGCATTCCGGGCGGATCGGTGATCACCGGCATCGGCTTCGTCAATGGTGTGCGGGTGATGGTCGCCGTTGATGACAGCGGCATCAATGCCGGCGCGGTGACGGAGATGGGCTTCCGCAAACTGTTGCGCGCTATTGAAATCGCCTATGACAACAAACTCCCCTTTATTCATCTTGTGGAAAGCGCCGGGGCCAATCTGATGACCTACAAGGTCGAACTGTGGGCCAATGCCGGCAGCGTGTTTTACATGCTGGCGAAAATGAGCGCGGCGGGCATTCCGACCATGACGGTGCTGCACGGGCCGTCAACGGCGGGCGGTGCCTACATGCCAGGCATGTCGGATTATAATGTCGGGGTCAAGCACAATGGTATGGCGGCACTGGGTGGGGCGGCTTTGGTGCAGGCGGCGACCGGTGAGGTTGCTGATGAGCGTGCCCTTGGCGGCTCCGAGATGCATGCTTCTGTTTCGGGGCTGATGGAATATCTGGCCGAGGATGATGTGGACGGCCTGCGCCAGATCCGTGATGTGGTCGAGATGATTGGCTGGAACGAACACTGCCCGCCGGCCCCTGTGCGGGATTTCAGCGAGCCGGTCTATGATGTGGACGACATTCTCGGGCTGGTGCCGGTGGATTATAAGGTGCCTTATGAGTCCCGCGAATTGATTGCGCGGCTTGTCGACCACTCCGACTTCACCGATTTCAAGCCGCGCTACGGCACCAATCTGGTTTGTGTGCAGGCGCGGATTTTCGGGCATCCGGTTGCGATTGTCGCAAATAATGGCCCGATGGGGCCAGATGAGGCGGCCAAGGGTGCGCATTTTTACCAGATTGTCGATCAGTCAAACCATCCGCTGATTTTCCTGCATAACATCACCGGCTATATGGTCGGCACCGAATATGAGCAGGCCGGCATGATCAAGCACGGCGCTAAAATGATTCAGGCGGCCTCCAATATCCGGGTTCCGAAAATCTCGTTTCATGTCGGTGCCAGCTTCGGGGCCGGGAATTACGGCATGGCGGGATTTGGCTACAAACCGGATTTCCTGTTTGCCTGGCCTGCGGCGCGCACTGGCGTAATGAGCGGCGAGTCCGCTGCCGGTACAATGGAGACCGTCGCCCAGAACATTGCCAAGCGCAAGGGGCAGGAACCGGACCGGGCCAAGCTGAACAAACAGCGCGAGGCAATCATGGGCGTGTTCACTGCGCAGGAAGATGCGTTCTATACGTCAGGTCTGATGCTTGACCATGGGGTGATTGATCCACGCGATACACGCAAAATCACCGGCTTTATTTTGCAGACCCTGTGGGAACGCAAGCACAGAATATTGCAGCCCAATGCCTTTGGCGTTGGCAGAATGTAGGGGGTGGAATGGAAACCTTTGAGACGATTGAGCTTGAGATTGAAAAGGATTGGGCGACGCTGTGGCTGAACCGGCCCGAGGCCCGCAACGCCATGTCGGACGAGCTGGTGGACGAAATGCATGTCGTCCTGGATCTTTTGGCCCGCAGCACGGATGTGCGCGGTGTGACGTTTCGCGGCCGTGGTACCCTGTTCTGCGCCGGTGGTGATCTGAAAGGGTTCCAGAAGAATTTTCAGGCCGACCGCACCCGCGAACAGGTGGTTGAAAGCAGCGCCATTATTGGTGAGATGTTTATGAAAATCCGCAATCTGCCGCAGGTGACGGTGTTTTTGCTGCATGGTGCTGCGGTCGCCGGCGGCTTGGGCATGGCGTGCGCCGGCGACATGGTTATCGCCAGCCGCGAAACGGCAATGGGATTGAGTGAAACCTCAATCGGCATTGTGCCGGCCCAGATTGCGCCCTTTGTGGTGGAGCGTCTGGGGGCGTTTAAGGCCCGTTATGTGATGCTCACATCAAAGCGGTTCACGGCTGTTGAGGGTGAGGCTTGGGGGTTGGTTGATTTCCTGACCGACGATGTCAGTGCGTCTGAAGCCGTTTTGGCCGATATCATCAAGGATGTCCGCCGCTGCGCACCGGGCGCCAATGCCGGCACTAAGGCCTTGCTGGAAAGCATCAAACTGCTGGACGCACCGCAAACGGTCGCCTTGGCGGCCGATGCCTTTGCTGACAGTGTGCGCGGCGGCGAGGGCAAGGAGGGGGTCGCCTCTTTCCTTGAAAAACGCAAGCCCGACTGGGCCTCACAAGAATAGGAAAAAGACATGGCGCGTATCGATAAAATTCTGATAGCCAATCGCGGGGAAATCGCCTGTCGGGTCATGCGAACGGCGAAGCGGCTGGGCATTGCCACGGTTGCCGTTTATTCCGAGCCGGATGCCGGGGCGCCGCATATGCGCCTGGCTGATGAGGCGGTTTTGATCGGTCCCGGGCCTGTCGGGGAGTCCTATTTGTGTGCTGATAAAATCATCGCAGCGGCGCAGCAGACGGGCGCTGACGCCATTCATCCCGGATACGGGTTTTTATCGGAAAACGCAACATTTGCGGAAGCGGTCGAGCAGGCGGGTCTAGTGTTTATCGGCCCGTCCGCCAAGGCAATTGAGCTGATGGGCAACAAGGCGGCGGCGAAAAAACTAATGCTGGAGGCGGGTATTCCCTGTGTGCCCGGTTATCAGGACAAAGACCAAAGCGAGAAGGTGATGGTCAAGGAGGCCGAAAAAATCGGCTTCCCGATCATGGTCAAAGCGGCGGCCGGCGGCGGTGGGCGCGGCATGCGGCTGGTTGCGGATGCGGACGGGCTAGAAGATGCCCTCGCGCTGGCCCGCTCGGAAGCTGAAAACGCTTTTGGATCCGGTGAGCTGATTTTGGAGAAAGCCATCCAACAACCCCGCCATGTGGAAATTCAGGTGTTCGCTGATACACACGGTCATGTCATTCATTTGGGTGAGCGTGACTGTTCGGTACAACGGCGGCACCAAAAGGTGATTGAAGAGGCACCCTGCCCGGTGATGACGCCGGAGCTGCGCGCCTTTATGGGCGAGGCGGCGGTCAACGCCGCTAAGGCGATTGATTATCGCGGGGCCGGCACGGTTGAGTTTCTGCTCGATGAAGAAGGGTCGTTTTATTTTCTGGAAATGAACACGCGCCTGCAGGTTGAGCATCCGGTTACGGAAGAGGTGACCGGGTTGGATCTGGTGGAACTACAATTGCAGGTTGCAGCGGGTGAACCGCTGGGCCTGCTGCAGGAGGACATTGCGCTGCGCGGCCATGCGATTGAGGTGCGGCTTTATGCTGAAGATCCGGCTGATGATTTTCTGCCCTGCACCGGTCGCGTGGCGCAATTTACCTATCCGGAACAAGAGGGCGTGCGCATCGACTCCGGCATTGCGCAGGGGCAGGAGATTTCCCCCTTTTATGACCCGATGGTTGCCAAAATCATCACCACGGGCGGCGGGCGCGAGGAGGCACGACGGCTGATGGTCAAGGCGCTGAAGGAAACGGCGTTTTTTGGCCTGCGCAGCAACCGAGATTTTCTGATTGCCTGTCTTGAGGCCGAACCTTTTGCCGCCGGTCACTTCACGACCGCTTTTATCGAGGAACAATTTCCCGAAGGCTATGCACCTGATGTGTTGGGGGTGGAAACATTGGCTATGCTGGGGGTTGGGCATTATCTGCTGGATTTTGAAAGCGCGGCCGCAAAAGCCCTGCACCCCCCGGCGGCCTTGGTGGGTTTTTCAAGCGGACAGAATTTCCGGACACCCTTCAAGCTGATGACCGGTGAGATGACATGTGATGTTACGGTTTGTCAGACCTCCATTAATGGTTTTGCTGTCACGGTTGATGGTGAGGATGTCGGTGTGACGGTTCAATCCATCGAGCTTCTGGAGGCGGGTAAGGCCTGGAGGTTTGTTTTTGCGGCGGGTCAAAAATCAGCCATTTGCCATATGCGGCTGGAGGATGGGGAACTGCAGGCCTCACTTGACGGGATACATGTTACAGCCGTCAATCTGCTGCGCCGAGATCCAGCGGCGGCGGAGGCCGGCGGGGGTGGCCGGATTGAGGCGCCGATGCATGGTCGCGTTATAGAGGTGTTCGTTCAATCTGGTGATGCAGTCAGCAAAGGCGATCGGCTGGCGGTGATTGAGGCGATGAAGATGCAGCATGAAATATTGGCCCAGATTGACGGTACCGTGACCGAAGTGACCGCACAGGCCGAGCAGCAGCTAGGTGCGGGGGATGTGATGATGGTGATTCAGCCTGACCAGGAGGAGGGTGCGTGATGCTTCAGGAGGCTTTTGATTTTCGGGATGAGTCCGAAGCGCTTTACGCCATTATGAAGGATTTGCCGGATGCGGCCTTTGACGTGCCGACGCAATTCAAGGGCTGGACGCTGACGGATGTGTTGCAGCACCTGCATGTCTGGAACATTGCGGCTTTTGAAAGCTACGCCGACGAAGCCAAGTTCGACATATTTTTGCAGGCCGCCATCGGGGCGGTCTCAACTGGCAGTCTGAGGCCGTTTGAGCGCGATTGGCTGGCGGATTTGTCCGGCCGGGCGTTGCTGGCGGCCTGGCATGAGTTTTATGTCTCCATGGCTGACGCTTTTGCGCAGGTGGATCCGAAAAAGCGCCTGAAATGGGCGGGGCCGGATATGAGCGCCCGCTCCTCCATCTCGGCGCGGCTGATGGAAACCTGGGCGCATGGGCAGGAGGTGTTTGACCATTTGGGCGTTGTCCGCGCCAATCGTGACAGCATCCGCGCCATAGCCGTTTTGGGGGTCAACACCTTCAACTGGACTTACAAAGTGCGCGGCGAAACCCCGCCGGAAACCATGCCATATGTCAAGCTGACCGCTCCGTCAGGGGCTGTCTGGGTGTTTGGCGACGATACCACCGGCGAGAGCATTGAAGGGACAGCTGAGGATTTCTGTATGGTGGTGACACAGGTGCGCAACATTGCCGATGTTGATTTGACAGTGACGGGTGAGGTGGCTGCAGACTGGATGTCCAAGGCCCAATGCTTCGCCGGCCCGCCAGAAACACCGCCGGTTGCGGGCACGCGCTTCACAATGGAACGCTGAGCACAATATGCGCATTGCCCTGACACAGGTTTTTGTATCCCTGGTGGTTTTACTGGCGCCGGCTTTGGCGCAGCCGGATTTCGACTATGAGCCGAAATTCGACCCGCTGCCGTTGCCCCCTCTGGAGGCACCGATGCGGGACAAGCCGTCCGGGCCGCTGGACGGCAAGGCTCTTGAATGCGTCTATCCGCTGGAGGACAGCTTTTATGTTCTGTCACCTGCCTATTATCTGTTTCTCGATGGCGGCTTTCAGTTGATTGATGAATTGCCCAATCGCCGCTTTGAGCTGGTTGAAGGTGACGTCAAAATCTATGACAGCACCATTCACCTGCTGTTCACCACAGATCATAAATGGGCCGGTGACCGGGTGTTGAACCGACGCAGTATGAAAATGATACACCGTGATCGCGACTCCCGCCGCAAGGTGACCGGCGAGTGTAAAATGGTCGAGGCGGAAGAGGTTATGGAGATCTTCGGCAGCCGCTATTTTAAGAAATTCTGAACCAGCAGGGCGGAACAGGGTTTATTGCCTGAGGGAAAGGGAATATGGTGACGGCAAAAAGGGTTTACAGATGAACAGTTCATCAAAGCTTTATGCCATTCGACCGTTAGCCGCAAGGTTTGGCGAGCATAGCGTCATATTTCTGTTGCTGTTAAGTGGTCTGGTGGTTGCGGTGGCGCCGAAGGGGCTGGCGGCTTTGACTCTGCTGCTGGCCATTTTCGCCGCCGTTTCCTTATGGGCACGGGGTGAGAGGTTTTATCTGCCCGTTAATGCGGCCACTTTCAGTCTTTTTGCGCTCTTTATCTGGGCTGGGATAAGTGTGCTGTGGGCGCAGGATATTGCCGGGGCCGGCAGGAAATTCGGACAATTGACAGGGTTTATGCTGTGTCTGTTCCCACTGTGGCGTTTTGCCGTGACCACGCAAATGTTCTCAGGCCGGAGGGTTCGATCAAGTCTGTTGGTCAGTTTTCTTGTCAGCTGGGTGCTTGCTGCCTTTTTTGTTTTTTTTCCTGCTGAGTTTGTAAATGGAATTGCAGCAGTGAACGCTGAACTGCAGGCTGTGGGAATGCCGCAGATGCAGATGCAGGACTATGTGACTGTTTCCAACCGGGCCTTGACGGTGCTGGTGCCGCTGACCTTTGTTTTGTTTGCCTGTTTTGCCAAACACACATGGATCTACCCCCCTATATTGGTGATGGTCTTTTCCATCGCGGTAAACTCCAACAACCAATCCGCCCTTATTGGCCTGACTTTGCCGGTGGTTTTTATTCTGGTCGGGGGAATGTGGCCTAAATTGACGAGAAACTTCTTTATTGCCGCAGTCATAATGGCCGCAGTGCTGATTGTGCCGCTTTCCGTGCTCAATTATCATAAGGGACTTTCCGCGATGGTGATGCCAGAAAAGTTTGTCAAAGAAGCTCATATTTCTCAACGTACAGATCTTTATTATGCTTATGCCATGGCCTGGACGGAACGACCGCTGGTCGGCTATGGACTGGACAGCTCGGCCAGTGTGGATTTCGGTGACAAAGACTACAATCTCTGGCCGGAAAAAACCTCGGTGCATCATCCGCATAATTTCTTCCTGCAACTGTTCTATGAGCTGGGCGTGCCCGGATTATTGTCTTTTGTAGTGATTTTGCTGCATGCCGGTCGGCGGTTGGAGGTTTTGCCTGTGGTCCTGTCCGTTCTCGGCATCAGTTTCTTCGCCTATAATTTGTGGCAAAGCTGGCTGCTGGGTATGTTTTGTCTGGTCTTTTTCCTGCATGCCGGGCTGGTGCAGACCCACTCAAAAACTGCCTGACGGTCAAAAAACTGTCACATTTCTCGCATTGAAATGAATTGACCCCTTTTGAAAAGGGTGTTTATTTATAGGCGATTATGCGTTCAACCTTTGAACACATCTTATTTTGGTGCTGTGGTCGGCAATGTTGCTGTGGGCCGCGGTGCGGTAGCTATGGAAGTCTTTGCTGTCAAAGGTGGCCGCTATGAGGCGTGGACAGGTGCAAAGGGAACAGTTTTCCGAGCGGGAGTTTGAGGTGTTGCGGGCTTTGGAGGCCAATCCGGAACTGTCGCAGCGGCAATTGGCGAAAACCATCGGGGTGAGCGTCGGGAGTATCAATTACTGCCTCAAGGCGCTGGTTGCAAAGGGGTTTGTGAAGATTGGAAACTTTATGTCAAATCCGAAAAAATCAGGCTACTTTTACCTTTTGACGCCGAAAGGGGTGCGGGAGAAATCAAAATTGACCCTGGCTTTTTTGGAACGCAAGCAGAATGAATATGACAGGTTACAATCTGAAATTAAGCAATTGCAGGACGAGTTGAATGACAACGAATAGTCTCTCCCCCTCTGCTGATTGTTGGTATCTGGCGCAGCTCAAGCCGAACGGTTTTGCAAAGGCGCAGGTGAATTTGCAACGCCAGAAGTTTGAAACCTTCATGCCCCTGTGTCGGATGACAATCCGTCAAGGTCAGAAGTTTGCGGAACACCTCAAGCCGGTTTTCCCCGGCTATCTTTTTGTCCGGTTTGGGGCGGACCGCAAGGACTGGCGGAAAATCAACTCAACCCTGGGTGTGGCGCGTCTGGTCAGTTTTGCCGCCGCCTCACCGGTCTCTGTGCCTGAAAAGCTGATGGCCGGCCTTATGGCACGGTGTGACAAAGATGATCACCTTCAGCCCCCCAATGATTTGGAGATTGGGGAGCGGGTGAAACTGGTTTCCGGGCCTTTTGCGGGGTTTGTCGGAGAGGTCGAGACCTTTATTGGTGATGACCGGGTCAGAATGCTTTACGAGTTCATGGGGCAGAGCAGTCATCTTGATGTGACTCAGAAAGATCTGGAGCGGCTGTGAGCGGTTTAATACACTTTATGACACGTGAGATAACACTGTGAGTGGACACAAGATAACCGTCGTCGGCACCGGATATGTCGGCATGTCCATGGCCGTGCTGCTGGCCCAGCATAATAATGTGACGGCGCTGGATATTGATGCGGTTCGGATTGACCTCATCAACCAGGGCAGGTCCACCGTCGCGGATGCCGAGATTGAACACTATCTCAGCGAAAAGGAACTCGCCTTGACGGCGACGCTGGATAAATCAGAGGCCTATGCGGAGACTGAATTTGTCGTCGTCGCGACCCCGACAGATTATGACCCGGAGACTAATTACTTCGACACCAGTTCGGTTGAGGCGGTGATTGGGGATGTGCTGGCGCACAATGAGCAGGCCATGATTGTCATCAAGTCAACCGTGCCGGTCGGCTTTACACGCTCCATGAAAGACAAGTTCAAAACCGAGCGCATTATCTTCTCGCCGGAGTTTTTGCGCGAGGGTCAGGCTTTGAGAGACAACCTCCACCCGTCACGCATTATTATGGGCGGCGATGACGCGCAGGCACATGTTTTTGCCGGCCTGTTGCGCGACGCAGCAGAGAAACCGGATATAGAGACACTGTTCATGCGCTCCACCGAAGCGGAAGCAGTCAAACTTTTCGCCAACACCTATCTTGCCATGCGGGTCTCATTTTTTAATGAACTCGATAGCTATGCAATGGGTGAGGGGCTCGATACGCGTTCGATTATTGATGGTGTGTCGCTCGATCCACGCATTGGGGACCATTACAATAATCCGAGCTTCGGCTATGGTGGGTATTGTCTACCGAAAGACTCCAAGCAATTGCTTGCCAATTACGACCGCGTGCCGCAAAACCTCATTCAAGCGATTGTTACCTCGAATTCGACGCGCAAGGATTTTATTGCCGATGAGATTATCCGCCGCGAGCCGAAAACCGTCGGCATTTACCGTCTCGCCATGAAGGCGGGGTCGGATAATTTCCGTTCGTCCGCCGTGCAGGGCGTGATGAAGCGTATCAAGGCCAAGGGTATTCAAGTTGTGGTCTATGAGCCGCTGCTCAATGAGGAACAGTTTTTCAACTCTGAAGTGACGTATGAGCTCGATGGCTTTAAATCACGCTGCGACGTGATCATCGCCAATCGCATGGTCGATGAATTAGACGATGTGAGCGACAAAGTGTTCACACGGGATTTATTCGGAAGCGATTAGAAATATGACTAAGGTTATTCCTATTATTCTTTCGGGCGGCGCTGGTTCGCGTCTGTGGCCGGTGTCCAGGCGCCTGCATCCCAAGCCGTTCATGGAGGTGGCCGGCAAGCCGCTCTTGGCACATGCTCTGGAGCGTGCGGCGCTGATATCTGATGAGACGCTGATTGTCACTAATCATGATCACTATTTTCTGACCGAGAATTTGCTGAATGATATACCGGAGGCACCGAAAGTTTCCTATCTGCTGGAGCCCATGGGCCGCAATACGGCGCCTGCCATTGCACTGGCTGTTCGGCATATCCAAAAAGCATATAGCGAGAAGGCTGTCTGTCTGGTGTTGGCGGCAGACCACTTGATTTCTGATGAGGCGGCCTTTGAAAAAGCCGTCTCTCAAGCCGCGGAGCAGGCTGAGGTCGGTAATCTCGTCGTCTTCGGCATTCGTCCGACTGCGCCGGAAACTGGATACGGTTATTTGGAAGTGGCTGAAGCGGGTGATGGTGCGCAACCGCTGCAGAGTTTTGTGGAAAAACCTGACCGAGCCACCGCCGAGCAATATCTCGCTGAGGGGCGTTATTATTGGAACTCAGGCATGTTCTGCTTTACCGCCGGCGCGATGGCCGAAAACATGGCCGCGCATGCGGGCGATGTTTGGGCGGCGTCTGAAGCTGCTTCTGCGGATGCGCGAGAGAAGGGTAATGTCACCCGGTTTGATGAAACAAGCTTCATGGCTCAGCCGGATATTTCCATCGACTATGCGGTAATGGAAAAGGCCGACAAAATCGCCATGGTACCGGCCGGCTTCGGCTGGTCGGATGTCGGCAGCTGGGACGCCGTGGCCGGGGCGCATGAGGCTGACAAAAACGGCAACAGTTCGACGGGTGCGCACAAGTTATACCTTATTGATGCACAAGACACCCATGTTGAAAGCACCAGCCACACTGAAAAAATCATTGCTGCGATTGGCACCAAGAACTTGGTCATCATTGACACTCCTGATGCGCTGCTGGTGGCGGACCGCGCCAAATCGCAGGATGTCAAACTGGTGGTTGAGGCGTTGAAAGCCGGCGCGGATGCTGAACTGACCGAGCTGCCTGCTACTGTTCACCGGCCTTGGGGCACCTATGCGACGTTGAAACAAGAAGATGGCTATCAGGTCAAGCGCATCACCGTTGCGCCGGGCCAGAAGCTGAGCCTGCAATATCACCACAAGCGCGCTGAGCATTGGGTGGTGACGCAAGGCCATGCCATGGTGCAAATCGGCGAGGAAGAATTTGAGACCGGGCCTGGCGAATACCGTTATATTCCGCTGGGCGAAAAACACCGCCTGACGAATGTCGGCGACACTGAGCTAGTGCTGGTTGAGGTGCAGGTTGGGGATTATCTGGGTGAAGACGACATCGTGCGTCTGGATGATGTTTATGGTCGTGATTAGGAAAAGGACGGGAATTGAGTAGATTGGAAAGAATAAAGACCAAGCAGGCGGTCATCGGTATTGTCGGTCTTGGCTATGTCGGATTGCCTTTGGCGCAGGCTTTTTGCCAGCAAGGCATTAGGGTGATCGGGTTTGATATTGATCAGGAGAAAATAGACCTGATTGAACAGGGCCAGTCCTATATTAAACATATTAGCAATGCAGTGATTGAGACAATGCGCTCGGGCGGATTGTTTCAAGTGACGGCGGATTTCTCAAAAATTGCAGATGTGGACGTCATCATTATCTGTGTGCCGACGCCCTTGTCCAAGCACAGGGAGCCAGACCTTGGGCCTGTTTTGGGGACGGGTCAGTCGATCATGCCGCATCTGCAAAAGGGTCAGTTAGTGGTGCTGGAGTCAAGCACTTATCCTGGTACAACAGATACGGAGCTTGCCGTTGTTCTGGAGCAGTCTGGACTGAAAAAGGACGAGGATTTTTATCTTGCCTATTCACCCGAGCGCGAGGACCCGGGTAACGAGACCTATTCCACCTCCACCATACCAAAAATTGTTGGTGCTGATACCCCTCAGGCGCGCGAAATGGTGGCCGCTGTCTATGAAGGGGTGATTTCTCAGGTGGTGCCGGTTGCGAGTTCCCGCACGGCCGAAGCCATCAAGCTGACGGAAAACATCTTCCGCTCGGTTAACATTGCTTTGGTCAATGAGTTGAAAGTTATTTTTGACGCCATGGATATTGATGTGTGGGATGTCATTGACGGAGCGGCAACCAAGCCGTTTGGGTTTATGCCGTTTTACCCTGGGCCGGGTTTGGGCGGGCATTGTATTCCGATTGATCCGTTTTATCTGACCTTTAAGGCACGTGAATATGAGGTTCCGACACGCTTTATTGAATTGGCCGGTGAAATCAACACCAAGATGCCGCATTTGGTTGTCTCCAAAACAGCGCAGGCTATGAGCTTAATCTCAAAAAAAGCATTGAATGGTTCCAAGATATTGATCATCGGCATGGCCTATAAGAAAAATGTTGATGATATGCGGGAAAGTCCGTCTTTGGTTCTGACAGAGTTGTTGGAGGCTGAAGGTGCTGATGTGGCTTTCCATGACCCTTTTGTGCCCATCATTCCACATACGCGGGAGCATGATGAGCTTGCAGGTCGGAAAAGTGTTGATTTGACACCTGAAACTGTTTCGGGATTCGACCTTGTGTTGATCAGCACCAACCATGACGGCATCGAATATCAGATGTTGGCCGATCATGCCAAAATCATTGTAGACACCCGAAATGCTTTGAAGGATATCTCCGGTCAAGCTGTTGTGGTGAAGGCATAATGATGAAAGTTGCGGTTATAGGATGCGGACACTGGGGGAAGAACCTGGTGCGGAATTTTTCGGAGCTTGGGGCGTTGAGTGCCATCAGCGATCCCAATGCAGCTTTGGCTGCTCAATTTGCTTCAGACTATAATGTGCCGGCGCTCGACCTTGACGCCGTTTTGGGTAGTGATTGTGATGGGGTCGTCATAGCTGCCCCCGCGCCTTTGCATGCCACTCTGGCGCAAAGAGCTTTTGTGGCAGGCAAACATGTTTATGTCGAAAAGCCTTTGGCCATGACATTGGATGAGGCTGATGCCATCATAGAATCGGGGCAGCAAGCCAAACGTCATCTGATGGTTGGCCACCTGCTTCAGTATCACCCCGTTTTTGCACGTCTGCGTGATATGGTCGGGCAGGGTGAATTTGGCGAACTCAAATATGTGTATTCCAACCGCCTGTCGCTCGGCAAGGTCAGGGCTGAGGAGGATGTGGTCTGGAGTTTTGCTCCACATGATATTTCCATGATTTTATCTTTGGCAGGTCAGAATGTGAAAACGGTGCGGTGTGAGGCAGCGGATATTTTGCAGGCTGGGATAAGTGACGCGGCCAGTCTGCACATTTGTTTTGAAAATGGCCTGAAGGGGCATGTGTCATGTTCATGGCTGCATCCTTATAAGGAACAAAAACTTGTTGTGATTGGTGATAAAGGTATGGCGGTTTTTGATGACACTATGGACTGGGACCAAAAATTGGCTGTTTATGACCATGAAATTGACATGCAAGCAAGCCCACCAGTCCCCCAAAAAGCCGAAGTCAGGTTTGTGAAGGTGCCACAGGCTGAGCCTTTAAAGGCGGAATGCCAATATTTTTTAGATCTGATGGCCGGCCAGGTTAATCCACTGACGGATGGGGCTGAAGGACGCCGTGTGCTGCAGGTCCTGGCGGCTGCAAGTGAGTCAATTGCTAGTGGGGAAACAATTCATGCCTGATTATGCCGACCGGTTTGATAATGTCTTCGTTCATGAGTCATCTTACATTGATGACGGGGTCGAAATTGGTGCCGGGACGAAAATCTGGCACTTCAGCCACATACTTGGCAACACACAATTGGGTGAAAATTGCTCTTTGGGGCAAAATGTGGTGGTCGGGCCGAATGTTTCCATCGGCAACAATGTCAAAATCCAGAATAATGTCAGCGTGTATGACGGCGTAACATTGGAAGATGGCGTGTTTTGCGGTCCGTCATGTGTGTTCACCAATGTGCATAATCCGCGTTCTGAAATTGTCCGCAAAGATGAATTCCGCAAGACAATTGTTCGGCGCGGTGCAAGTATTGGTGCCAATGCCACAATTGTCTGTGGTCATGACCTTGGGGAGTATTGCTTTATCGCGGCCGGTGCGACCGTTACCAAAGAAGTGCCTGCTTATGCGCTCATGGCCGGGACACCGGCGCGGCGTATCGGCTGGATGAGCAAGGCCGGTGCGCGTCTCGGCGATGATTTAGTGTGCCCTGAGGACGGCACACAGTACCGTCAAATTTCAGAAAATCAGATTGAGGAAGTGGCCAGTGAGTGAGTATTCCGCCCCGGTGCAATTTATAGATCTTAAAGCCCAGCAGCAGCGCATTCGGGACAAAATTGACGCGGCGATCGCCGCAGTGCTGGATCACGGACAATATATTATGGGACCGGAGGTCAAGCAGTTCGAGCAGGATTTGAAGGCCTTTACCGGTGCCAGACATGCTTTGAGCTGCGCTAATGGCACAGACGCCTTGACCTTGGTAATGATGGCTTGGGGCGTTGGTCCGGGCGATGCGGTGTTCGTGCCGAGCTTCACCTATGTCGCTTCTGCTGAGACGCCAGCCCAGCTTGGGGCGACCCCGTTTTTTGTCGATGTGCTTGAGAGCAGTTTCAATATGGACCCTGCAAGCTTTGCCAACGCCATTGATGAAGCGCGTGCCTCCGGTTTACGTCCGGCTGTGGTGATTCCAGTTGACCTATTCGGACAGCCCGCGGATGTCGACACCATCACCCAAATCGCCCATGCTGAAAATATCAAGGTTCTCGTGGATGGCGCCCAAAGTTTCGGGGCCAGCAATCAGGGGCGCAGGGTCGGAACCATGGGTGATGCGACGACGACCAGTTTTTTCCCGGCCAAACCGCTTGGGTGTTATGGCGATGGCGGGGCCGTCTTCACGCAAGATGATGAGCTTGCGGATTTGATCAATTCCATTCGCTTGCACGGCAAGGGAATGGAAAAATATGACAATGTCCGCATTGGTGTGAATTCACGCCTCGACACCATTCAAGCCGCGATTTTGATTGAGAAACTCAAGATTTTCCCGGAGGAACTGGAGCTGCGCAATCAAGTCGCTGCTACCTATGGGGCTGGTCTGTCAGATCATTTCCGAACGCCTCAGATAGCTGATGGTATGACGAGTGCCTGGGCACAATATACACTGATCGTGGACGATCGCCCATCCGTGCAAGCCAAACTGAAAGAGGCCGGCGTGCCGAGTGTGGTCTATTATCCAAAATCCTTGACCCAGCAAATCGGATACATGAATTTTCCGATCGTCAGTAGCGGGGTCCATGTATCGGACGATTTGCCGTCAAAAGTCTTGAGCCTGCCGATGCATCCTTATTTGGCTCATGATGCCTTGGAGGAAATCATTGGCGTCATCAGCAATGTCTGATTTATATTGATGTTGAAGTCTTTGATCAGAAAACTCATCATTAACCCTGTGACAGTGCTCCTTTCCGGTGCTGTGGCATCTCAAATGATCCAAATTTTTGCCACCCTTTTTGTGGCAAGAATTTTCCCCCCTGAGTATTTTGGTCAATGGTCATTGTTTGTTTCTATTGTCGCGGTGTTATCCATTGCCGCCTGCTTGCGTCTCGAAAATGCAGTCATAATCAGTGAAAATGAGGACAAGGCTAGTCAACTTATTAAAATTTGTGTTGGGTCAGCATTTGGTGTGGCCTGTTTGATGTATTTTGTTTTCCTGTTTTTGTATGTTGTTGATTTTGACATCATTCAGCGTATTAAGCTGATTTATTTGATGCCCCTATCTGTGGTTCTTGCCTCTTGCGGCAATGTTTTTGTTAACTTGCTATTGCGTCAGGAGCGTTACAACCAGATTGCCTTGTCTAAGGTGCTGCAGTCTGGGAGCGTTGCGGGTTTAAATCTTTTAATGGGTGGACTTTATATCTTCGGGTTGTTTGGCTTTGGGCTGCAAGGCGAAATGCTTATATTATCCACCTTGCTGGGACAGATTGTTTTTTGTCTTTATGTGCTTGGGAAAAGTAATTTCCGATCACAAGCTGATAAAATTGAGCTCACAAGACAGCAATCCCTTCAACTTGTTAGAGAATTTAAGGATTTTCCAACTTTCTCACTTCCAGAGGCCTTGGTTGGCCAGATTGCTGCCCAGTTACCTGTATATGCTCTTGCGATCATCACCACTGATGCAATTTTGGGTCAATATGCGTTGGCCTATAAGATTTTAATGTTACCAATTGCGCTTCTTGGTGGTGCAATGTCAAAAGTCAATTTCAGGAACTTTTCTAAGGCTTATAATGAAGGTGTACCTCTTTTAAATAAGGTTCTTATCGAATGGACGAAGGCATTTGTAATGGCGCTGCCAGCTGCGGTGTTCCTGTTTTTTGTTGGAGAAAAGCTTCTGACCTTTGTGTTTGGCGATAAATGGGATATTGCCGGCGAATATCTATCATTATTGGCTTTTCCATTGGCGATTACATTTATATTTTCAATCACCAGCTGTCTCCATGTTGTTTTGCGTCTGCAACATTTCTCTTTCGGGGTCGCTATTGTTTCCCTCATCTGCAAATTAGCGGTTGTCTATTTTTTCCAAGAAAATCATTTCGACATGGTTTTTGGTATTTTCATGACAGATGTTTTAATCGTCATTTTGTTTAACCTCTTTGTGCTTTTGGTGCTTTTACCCAAGCGGCAGGCATTAAGAGCTAATTTTAACCTGAAGTAATAGATGGATTTAACATGAAGAAAGTATTGATAACTGGCGGTTTAGGTCAAATCGGGTCTCATATAGCTGAGCTTTGCTTGGATCAGGATATGGAAGTTTTGGTAATAGATAATTTGGCGACTGGGAGAGAAGAGCACCTTGCGGCACAAGACAAACTGCAGATTAAGCTGGGGTCAATTGCTGACAAAGAATTGGTGGATGAATGTTTCTTCAATTTCAAGCCTGATGTCGTGGTGCACACTGCAGCATCTTATAAAGAT
Organism: Parvibaculales bacterium; assembly: GCA_049889415.1. Classification (GTDB taxonomy): domain Bacteria; phylum Pseudomonadota; class Alphaproteobacteria; order RS24; family RS24; genus JAYQKL01. Next base: position 107,763 of record JBMHDL010000005.1, read on the forward strand.
CCAAATGACTGGTACAATGATACGCTCACAAACTGCGTTGGTGGCAGTAATATCATCAAGGCATCCGTGGATAATGAAGTTTCCAGATTCATCTATTTCCAGACAGCTTTATGCTATGGCGTCGAGCCTGAGGAGCATCCCATTACGCTTAATCATAAGAAATATCCAGCCAATAGCAGCTACGCTATAACTAAAACTGCTAATGAGGATTTCCTCGAAATTTCTGGTCTTGATTATGTTACCTTTAGATTGGCTAATGTTATTGGGCCCAGGAATGTCAGTGGCCCCTTGCCGATTTTCTTTAAGCGCCTGAGAGACGGACAAAAATGTTTTGTAACAGAAGCGCGCCGTGATTTTGTATTCGTTAAAGATCTTGCGCAATGTGCCTTCAAGGCCGTTCAAGGCATGGGCTCTGGGCCATATCATTTCTCATCCGGATCGGATATCCCGATTATTGACCTTTATAATGCGGTTGTAGAGAAAATGAAGATTAATGACTACCCCGAGCCGGAAATCAAGAAGCTGTCTGAGGATGATGCCTCATCTATTCTGCTTGATCCCTCCAAAACTTTTGAAGATTTTGGTGATATAGAGTTTGCCTCGCTCGATAAAATTGTCGGTGATGCAATTGAGTATTTTGAGGAATACGGGGTGCTCGGTGAGTACACTCATTTGAAAACGAAATAATCATACCATGTGCGGAGTAGCAATGCTGATGAATTCGGGTGGTGTCATATCGCCCGATCACAAGCAGCGCCTTGCAAGGGGCGTGGCTGCACTTGAGCGGCGTGGCCCGGATTTTCAGGGTACGTTGTATTATCAAAACATCGCTCTTGCCCATACGCGACTTGCCATTTTAGATCTAAATGAAAGGTCTAATCAGCCTTATTCAGTCGGAGATTGGATCATCTCTTTTAATGGAGAGATTTATAATCATCTGGATATCAGAAAAGAAATAGGACAACGGTATCAATTCAAAACGCACTCTGATACCGAAACACTGTGTGCTAGTCTCGAAATTTTTGGGTTGAAAAAAACTCTCACGCGCATTGCGGGCATGTTTGCCTTTATTGCTGTCAATAAGCGAACATCCGAGGTTCACCTGATAAGAGACCATATGGGTATTAAGCCACTGCTTTACGCGACTGACAGCAATGAGCTGATTGTTGCCTCCAGCCTAAAGGCAGTGTTGGATATGAAGGGTGTTAAGGGCAAAGAGAGCAGCCAGAGCGCAAATTCTCTTTTTCTGCTTGGGGCCCCTTTCCTTAACGAGACGATGGTAGAGGGGGTGTGCCGTGTTCCGCCTGCCCATTGCCTTACTTTTGACTTTCAGGGTCGCAAGATTTCGGAATTCAGATTTTGGAAACCAAAATATAGACGTAAGCGCAACCTCGATGAGATTATTCCTGTTTTCATGGAATATGCTGTTTCCGACGTAAGATCTTCCTTGCTGCTCAGCGGTGGGGTTGACTCCAGCTTTCTGGCTTCTTTGTATCAGGATAAACTGGAGTGCTTTCATCTTCAGTCACCTGAAACAGACTATGCGCAGGCAGTCTGCGACCGGTTTGATTTGCCATTGAATATTGTGAGGCCGGAAACAAAAAACTACTATGAAGATCTGGATGCTGCGCTTGATTTTCATCATGAGCCGTTGATGAGTTTGGGGATACCACTCTCAGTGTGTTCCGAGATTTCCAAAAGTGGAATAAAAATGGCGATCAGTGCGAATGGGGCAGATGAATTATTGTTGGGTTACCCTCGCACCCCTGCTCCGGAATTGAGAAATTCCCAGAAAGTTCTCAATGAGCAGGAGTGCTATGATAGTCATATTAAGCAGATACGAAACATTTTCAGATCTTCAGAAAATTATAACTTCAGTCATAAGCGGTTCAATGGAGTCTCGACAGCTGACATGCAGGATTTCATGGAGGGAAATTATCTTGATGAAGAGTTTCCAGCATCGGCCCATTTTAGATGGTTCGAGTTGCATTCATATGTTTTGCATGATTTGAATCCAACGCTTGATGCAGCATCTATGTTCCACAGTATAGAAGTGCGGGTGCCGTTTTTAGATCACAGGGTGGTTGAGTTTTTCCTATCCTTTGATGCAAATGAATTGATTGATCTTGCGTTTCATCGGAAAGCGCCGATTAAGCGTCATTTGTCAAAGTATTTCCCGGAAACTTTTTATAACCGCCCCAAATTGGGTTTCTCGCTAAATCGCAAGCATCAATCCGAGATTTTGAATAAAGTGATGAGAGGCCTCACAAACCTTGAAAATTCAGGTGAAATAAAATTTTGCCCCTCCGAAATGGCGTTGGGCGAGATTGAGCGTGATCGGCAATATATCGCCAGCACCTATTATGCTTATCAGCGCTGGAGTAATTTACGCGATGCTTAAAAAGCTCATGCAAAAATTTGTGCGACGTTTTCTGATATTTCTTGACCGGTTTTCACCCGCTACAAAACACAAGATTATGTCTTTCATTCGTGGAGCTGTTGCAACGATCTTACCCGATAGGCTGTATTTTGAATTGGAACGACAGGCGCGACTTTCCCTTAGGCGTGGTCGTCAATCTGGAGTGGGAATATACACATCACAACCCAAGAGAAAAAAAACCTCTTATCGAATTCTTACGCGTCCAAAAAATAAAATTAGCAAAGCCGATATTGCTGTTTGCTGTGCTTTTCTGGGCCGTGAAAAGCAACTGGATTTGGCAATTGCCGAAAGTCAGTTCAGCAAGAAGAGCATTGTTTGGTTTTTGATGGGGTCTGATGCCGAGGACGAAGCCATTTTAGAACGCTTGTCAGCTACATACGAAAATGTTTATGGGGCAGTATGTGACAATTTCCCCGTTGGCGCGAAGTGGCAGTCCTGTGTGGATTTCGTAAATCACCTGGATTTTGATTATGAGCTTCTTTGTATCACGGGTTCAGACGATGTGATTGCGGCCAAAGGGTTTGATCATGTCCATGATAGATATCGGCATAATTTAGAATTTCAAAAATACTCCGGACTAAACACAGCCCCGGCCCTGTTTTGTACAAATGGATGGTATATTTATAATAAATGCCAAGGTAGCTCCTATTACCACTCATTGTACAAATGCCATTACAATATCGAGTTTATGCGCCAACCGCTTGGAGCCGGGCGGTTCTATACAAGGTCTTATTTAAAAGAAATTGAAGGTTTTTTGTTTGACTGTTCTCTGAATAAAAATCTCGATAATTGGGGGTATGAGAATTTGCTCATGAATGGCAAGGAGATCGCTTTGTTTTCTAATCTGGATGTGCCGGTTATGAGCATTAAAAAGAAACTCGAAATGAATGACTTCGAAAGCATTCTGAATTCGCGAAATATCGCGGTATCCGAAATAGTTTTTGAGGGTCGTAAAGCGTTTTTTTCAAACTTCAAAGTTGATGTGAAGGGTTTTGAACTATGAAGATACTAATTACCGGTGGGGCTGGAACTTTAGGCGTGAACATAACCGACCATCTTCTCCAGCAGGGGGTGGAGGTTGCCATTGTTGATAATTTTTCCACCAGCGCCCCACATCGACTTGACGGTTTAGGCAAAGCAAAGCTTTTTAATGGTTCGGTTGCTGATTTTGACTTTCTGGCGGGGGCGCTGAAGGACTTCCAGCCAACGATTGTCATTCACAGTGCGGCCAGTTATGCCGACCCAGATGATTGGATGTCAGACATTGACACCAATATTATTGGCGCCGTCAATCTCTCAAAAATATGTCAACAACAGGGCATTGAAAATATCCTGAATTTCCAGACTGCCTTATGTTACGGGAACCCTATAAGTTCGCCACTCAAGATAGATCACCCTGTTCAGCCACAAACGTCATACGCTATTTCAAAAGTTGCCGCTGAGCAATATTTGATGAGCAGTGAGCTTAATGTTACTTCCTTGCGGATTGCAAATGTAGCCAGTCCGCATTTGTCTATTGGGCCAATACCGACTTTTTACAAAAGGCTGAAAGCCGGACAAGGCTGTTTTTGCACTGATGCCAAACGGGATTTTCTATCATTCCGAGATTTTATGGCATTTGTAGATTGCGTGTTACAAGCTCCGTTCAAGTCAACCATCTACAATATTGCTAGCGGTAAAGGCCATACAATTCATGATGTGTATGAGGCGGTGGCACTGCATTTGGGTCTTGACCCCAAAGGAGTTGAGGTGCGCCCGTGTGGGGATGATGATGTGCAGGAAGTTGTTTTGGATCCATCTGAGGCGGAAAAGGACTTTGGCTGGAAGGCTCGAGATGATTTTCAAACTGTTATCCGCCAGCAACTGGAATGGTACGATCAAAATGGAGTGGGAGAAATTTATTCCCATTTGAAAAAGTAGAGTTGAAAATGTTTAAAAACTTTGAAAATAAAAAGGTCCTCATTGTAGGGGGAGCAGGGTTCATTGGCAGTAATCTTGTCCGACAAATCTTGGAAGTGCCAGGAACTGAAGTCACACTTTTAGACAATCTGATGTCATCAGAAACTCAGAATATTCCTGATGATAGCAGGGTTCGCTTTATCTATGGTTCTGCCTGTGACCCAAGCGTTCTGAAACTCGTTCATGATGAATATCACTTTATTTATAACCTTGCGTGCTTCCATGGTAATCAATCTTCGCTGTTTGACCCGCTGAAAGACCATGAAAATAATGCCCTGCCATCTCTGATGGTGTTAGAGCATATTAAAGGCTTCCAGACGCTTGAAAAATATGTCTATGCGGCTGCGGCCTGTGCTGTCGCTGAAAAGACCTATGATACCGCGAGCGAAACCGTTGAGGATCAGCCTGTCTCACTTGATCATGACACCCCATATTCGATCTCTAAAATCATCGGGGAACTCTATGCTAATTTTTATGCTAAGGAGCATGGAATTCATGTCGTTAAGGCGCGTTTTTCAAATGCTTATGGGCGACATGAGGTTTTGGGTGCGGGCGAATGGCGCGGAACACCCCACACGGTCTGGCGCAATGTTGTTCCCACTTTCATCTGGAAATGTCTACACGGAGAGCCGATTACCTTATTCAATAATGGTGATGCGACACGCGACTTCATATTTGCTGAGGATATGGCGAGAGGCTTGATGTTGTGCGCCCTTAATGGTGAGCAAAAAGGAATCTATAATCTTGCTACAGGCGTTGAGTCATCAATCTCAACGCTGGCGGAAACCATCAATGACTTATGTGGCTCCAAAAGCGATGTGATCTTGAAGCCTGCGCGGGAATGGGACAATTCAGGAAAAAGATTTGCTTCGACAAAAAAGGCTTCAACCGTGCTTGGTTTTGAAGCGGAGGTGAGTTTGCAAAAAGGCTTGGAGATGACGGTTGGCTGGACACAAGAGAATTATGACATGATTTCGGCAACCATACGTAAGCATGATGTGATGATGAGACAGGGTCATTAGGGTCGAATTGTGATTGAAAGTCTAAAACATCTTTGGCGATTGAAATCCTATAGGGCCAGGCTGGTTGACGGTATTGCCAATGATTTAAGGACCCGTTATGTCGGCTCTGTTATGGGCGTGATGTGGGTGGTGATGTTTCCACTTATGCAATTGACCATCTATGGCATGTTATACAGTGTCATTTTCAGAATTCGGGTACCCGGTTTGACGGAACTTGAATATGTCGTTCTGGTCTTTTCGGGTCTTGTTCCCTTAATGGCATTCTCTGAAACCTTGAATGGGGCATTAAACTCTTTGTCGAGTAATAAGAGTTTGTTACTTAACACTGTTTTCCCTGCTGAACTCATCCCTATGCGGGCCGCGATTGGGTATCATATTCCTTCCTTATTTGGATTATCCGCGACATTGACGATGGGATATTTGACGGGCCTGACAGATTACAAGGCTATTTTCTTGGTTCCGATTTTCTGGACTTTTCTCGTGATGTTTTCACTTGGTATTGGCTGGATTTTGTCCCTCGTCAGCCTGATATTGAAAGACATACAGCATGGTATCAGCTTGGTCATAATGTCTCTTTTCTTTTTGAGTCCGTTCGCTTACACGCCTGATATGGTGCCTCAAGGGTTGAAATTTATCCTATACTTCAATCCGCTATCTTACTTTGTGATGACGTTTCAGCAAATTATCTGTTATGGCGCCTGGCCTGACCCGGTAAATTTTATCCCCTGCATTGTCCTCGGGACAGTTTCATTTATTTGTGGTTTTCATTTCTTCCAGAAGTCTAAAAACGTTTTCTTTGATTATGCCTAATAAAACAGCCATCAAGCTTCAAAATGTTTCGAAAACATATATGCTGCACGGTAGTCAGGGAGATCAACTCATAGAGGTCATGGGCCTTAAAAAATTTGGTCTGAAAACAAAAACTGAACCTAAAAAATTTGAAGCTCTTAAAAATATATCCTTGGATATTAAGGAAGGCCAGCGCATCGGGTTGATTGGCCGAAATGGAGCCGGGAAGACAACCCTTTTGAAGCTTGTTTGCGGTAACTTTTCCCCGACTGTTGGACAAATTGAGGTGAACGGTAACATCCAAGCCTTGATGAATATTGGAATTGGATTTCACCCAGATTACACTGGCCGGGAGAATGTTAAAGCCTCCCTATTGTATAATGGTCTCGATGAGGTTGAATATGAGACGGCAGTTGAAGACATTATTGATTTTTGTGAACTTGGCCCATTCTTTGACCAGCCTTTTAAGACCTATTCACTGGGTATGCAATCCCGGCTGATGTTTGCGACTGCGACATGCATTAAGCCTGAAATCCTGATTGTGGATGAGGTCATGGGTGCCGGCGATGCTTATTTTGTCGCCAAGTCAAAATTTCGTATCCAGAAACTTGTTAATAGCGGATGCACAATGTTGCTGGTTTCCCACTCCATGCAGCAGGTGCTGGAGCTTTGTGAAAAGGCTATCTGGTTGGATAATGGTGAAATTGTCATGTCCGGTGAAGCAGAGGCGGTTGTGAAGGCTTATGAGGAATATATGCATGGGCCAATTCATGAGCTTGAAAATAAAAGTCATGCGGAATTATCAAAGCCTGAAAAGCACCCTTTCCAGGGTTTGCAAAATGAGGTGGACGGCTTGACTTTGCAGGAACCGTATTTTCTCCCCAATTCAGAGAGACCTGAATTTCCTGAATTTAATCCATGCAAAGAAAATAACGGTTTTGACTTTGTCAGCAGGACGGGTCTGTCGCGGTGGGGGGAGTCTGTGGATTTGCAACTTATGGCTTTTACCATTGCCAATGAACATGGCCGGACGAATGAGTTGACGACATTCCAGCCAGCTAAGTTCTTTTTCGCATTTAAGGCATTGCAAGGCGGGGCATATAATTGCCGTTACGCTATCGCAGTTTATGATGAACTTGGGAACTGTGTCCTAGATGTTTTAAGTGGTAAAGACTCATTCACCATATCAAAGGGTGAAGTGCGCACGGTGGGGGCAACCCTTAATCCGCTTCAACTCGGTCGAGGGGAATATACTGTCAGCCTTAGTTTGCATGATTACGATCAGATTGCTGTGTTTAACAGCACACAGCGTTATGATTTGTTGAGCCGAAGTTTTACTTTTTCGGTCGCCCTACCGGACAGTTTTCTTCCCGTAGAGGCAAAATACTACCATTCGGCCGAGTGGGGATTTAATGATAAATGATTAGAGTTAATCAGGCGCTTTTGGAACAGTACATGGAGTGCGATGTGGTCCAAGACCACCTCGATAACATAAAAAACCCGAGTGAACTGGGACTGACATGTAATCAATGGTTGGCTAACACGCCCCCTAAAAGAGCTATTTTTCATCGCATGTATGATTTTTGCTTCAAGTCTGTCGAGCCTTTGAAAATACTTGATGTTGGCGGCGGCGTATCATCGTTCACGCCGCTCATGCAGGCAAAACATGATTACACTCTGTGTGATTTAATGGCGCATGATGACCTTGAGGGTGCACAGAAAGCGCTTGGTCTTTCAGACCTGAATTTCCTTAAGGCTTGTGACTGGCTAGATTTGGCTGATGATGAATATGATCTTGTGATCGCGAATGACCTTTTCCCGAATGTAGACCAAAGATTGGAAATGTTTCTGGATAAATTTCTACCCCAAACAAAGAAAATTTCTTTATCCCTTACGGTTTATGACCAACCCAAGTTTTATCTTACGCAAAGGGTTGGCGTTGAGGAGCATCTGACTGTCTTGGCTTGGAATTCTGATTTTCTAACCCGGGTTTTGGAAAAATATATGGACAGGATCATAGAACCTAACTTTACTATTTTTAAAGAAAAAAGCATTTCACTTTATCCCAATGGACGCCACGTCTATCTTTGTGAGTTTTTGGGTGATTTGTGAGGTCGTTATGAAGAAAAAAATATTATTTCTTGGGGAGCGGCGCATGGCTGACAAGGCTTTACAGCTGTTCTTTCAAGAGCCATATAAGGAGATTTTTGATCTCAGAGGTATCATGGTCGACAATGTTCTTGAGGCTCGCTACGCATCCCAATGTTCTGACTCATCTGTGACCGTCATAAGCAATGTGTCACGAAACGAACATCTCCTGCTTGAGCTTATCAAACAAGAGCATATTGATTGTTTGATCTCAGTTCAGCATCCCTGGATTTTATCTCCTGAAATTATAAACGCAGTCTCAGGAATGGCGTTCAATCTTCATAATGCTAAATTGCCCCATTACAAAGGCTACAATTCCCTATCTCATGAAATACTTGCGAATGAAGAGCAGCACACATCGACACTTCATTGGATATCTGAGGTGGTCGATGAAGGTGATTTGGTTTTTGAAGAAAGTGTAGAAATTAATGAGAATGATACCGCGCTGTCTTTATATCAAAAATCCTTGAGCAGCAGTTTTAATGTCTTCAAAAAATTCCTAGATGCTTTGGCGCAGAACGATATTCCAAGAATAAAATATCGGGGAAAGGGAAGGTTTTTCAAGCGTAACACTATAGATGCGGTGAGTTGCTTATCAGGCCTTTTGGATACGGAAACTATTGCGCGCCATGCTCGTGCTGCTTATTTCCCTCCCTACAATGTCGCATATTTTAAAGACAATAATGAAAAGTTTGCCGTTTTGCCTTATCAAGAAGTTGCTGCATACTTAAATAGTTTGTTGCCGGCCAACCAGCCCCAAACACGAGAGAATAAGAAGGAAAAATAAGATGTCTGAAGAGCCTTATAAGATCCTGTTTTTTGGAGACTCCACATGTGTCGGGCAGGGTGTCTCGCTGTATAAAGGGTGGGTGACCAAAATTGCAAAGGAATTTGATGGTCTAATGACCCCCGGTGGCCAAGAAATTTGTGTCATTAATAGTTCCATTAATGGGCGCACTTCGCGTCAAGCACTTGAGGACATGCCTTATCATGTGCAAAGCCAAAAAGCGGGTACTGTGATTGTTCAATTTGGTCTGAATGATTGCAATTATTGGGCTACGGATTGCGGTGTTCCGCGTGTCAGTCGTGACGCTTTTGTGGCAAATATTCAAGAAATTGTGACTCGGCTTGGAAAATTTTCGGTTGATCATGTGATTGTGAATACCAATCACCCGACAACACGCAACAAAACAATTATGCCAAATACGGATATCACATACCAAGAAAGTAATGAGCAATATAATGCCGCTTTGCGGGACAGTGCACATTCATTTGGCAAAAATGTCCACTTGATAGATATCGAGGCTGAGTTCCGCGACTGCGTTTCAGATGTCGAATTACCAAACTATCTGCTTGAGGATGGTTTGCATTTGAGCGAGCTTGGTCATGACTTATACTTCAAAAAAACTTTTGGAATAATCAAAGCTTTGGTGCTTGGGAAAAAATAATATGCAAAAGTTCTACAATATCGGAAATTTGCCGGATGACTATTCCGAGCCTGAGGCGAGATACCGCGTCTTGTTTCTGGCAGATGATGAGCACCCATCGCAAGTAGTAAGGCAACATATTGATGCGATTTCATCGACATCATTCCATGAATTGACAGTCGTCAATTGTCGTTTTGAGCCCTTGATTGACATATTCAATAAAGGCGGCCTTAAACAATATGACGCAATTTTGATACATTATTCCATTCACGCACTTGCCTATATTAAGCAGGACTGGTTGAATTTTATTGCGTCTTTTCCAGGTGCCGTCCTGGCTATTCATGAGGACGAATATCAGGATGTTGATACTTTTACCACACAGTTTTCCCGTTTGGGTGTGCAGCACCTTGTGTCTTGCCTAAGTTCGGTGGACTTGTTGAAGCAGGTTTATCTCAACCGTGTAAGTGATGACTGTGCGTTTTATCACAGTCTCCCAGGTTATGTATTCAACGAGTTTGATCAACCGCTCCCTCCGCCTTTGAAAGAACGCGATATGGATATTGTATATCGTGGCCGTGAATTACCTTTTCAATTGGGAAAATTTGCCCAATTGAAAAAAAATATTGGTGAAAAAATGTTAGCAGTGGCTGAGGAAAAAGCATTGCGGACGGATATCTCATCAAAAGAAAATGACCGCATTTACGGAGCGGACTGGCACACCTTTTTGCAGTCAAGTAAAGCTGTTTTGGGTACGGAGGGTGGTGCCAGTATTTTTGACTTTGACGGAAGCCTTAAGCAGCGTATCCAAGAATTCGTTAGTCAGGAAAACGATCCAACCTTTGAAAAAGCCTATGACAGTTTCTTGAAAAAGTTTGAAAACAACGTCGTCTACAAAACCATAACTCCAAAAATATTCGAATATGTAGCCAGCAAGACCGTCATGATTCTCCACCCTGGTGAGTATTGTGGCTATATTCACCCAAATGAGCATTATCTATCCTTGGCGGAAGATTTCTCAAACATTGATGATGTTTTGGCCAAACTTGCCAATCTCGATGAAATGCAGGAAATGGTTGATCGCACCTATGAGCACATTAAACATAATGACCAATTAAGATTTAAATTTTATGTTCAGCAGCTGGATAAAATAATCGGGCAGGGATGCCGGAAAAACCCTATCGGATCATTTTTCAAGGCGAAAAATAAAGTCAACCTCGATATTCGATACGATATCTTCCAAAATAATCTGATTTCAAATGCCGCCGTGACACTGGAAGACACCGTTGACGGGGCGCCGAATTTTTATAACGCGGTGAATGGCTTAAAGTCCGAAACATCAGGCCTACATCAAAAAGTATCGAATTTATCTACGAGCGTCCATCACTTAACAACTGATAATTCAGAGCACACGAAACTGATTTCCAAGTTGCGAAATGAGAATGAACAATTGTGTATTCAACTTCATACGCTCTCTGAGATGGTTGAGAAACTTTATCTGATTGAGCAAAGACGCTCATCCCAATCTCTCAGGGGGGTGTTCAATTATTTGCGCTCGAAATTACCATTTGTCCAATAATATATTGTAAGAGTCATGTTGCCTTTTGATGCTGTTGTGATGCTGACATGGTCAGATTGGGAAACTGAACCTAGGTCCAATCGTTATCACTATGCGTCGCGTTTTCAAAATCTTGTTCCCGTCTTTTTTCTGCAACATCGATATCAGCTCATGGATGATATTGCCGTAGAGGAAACCGAATTTCCAAATCTTAAAATTGTTAATGTCAGCGTTGGCTTAAATGATAGGGAAATCAGCCAAATTAAAGACTTGCTGTCCGAATATGGGGTTAAAAAGCCTATTTTCTGGATTTATGACAGCCTGCATTACACGCCACTGCTAGATCAGATGCCGGAAGTTTTCAGAGTTTACCATGCTACTGAAGACTATTTGACTCAAACTAATGCGTGGGAACAAAAAAATTCGGTGATTGGTCACTCGGTTATCAATCTCATTGAGAAAGTTGATTATGTGGTGGCGTGTTCAGAGGGCGTCGCCACAGGGCTTAAAAATCAAGGGCACTATCGGGGACGAATTCAAACTGTGAGCAATGGTTGTGACTCTACCTTTTTCATGGAAATCTCGGATCAGATAAACTTTAAGGCTGAAGATCAGAAGAGAAAAACTGCTATTTTCCAGGGCGGCATCAATGCGCGTGTAGATTTTGCACTCGTCAAAGAAGTTGCGCAGACAATGCCTGATTGGGACTTTGTGTTCTGTGGAAGCGAGCAGCCGTATTTTCTCTGGGAAGAATTGAAGTCTTTGCCAAATGTCTTTTGGCATGATCAGGCGGAGATGCTGGATGTGGCGGAAAAGATGTCAAGAGCGACAGTTGGCATCATTCCGTTTATTCAGGACCAATGGATCAGAAACTCTTTCCCCCTGAAAGCGATGGAATATATTGCCAGCGGGTTGCCGGTCGTGTCAGTCCCTATTGATGCGTTAGAGGGTGTGTCTGATCAATTTGCATTTTTTACGACAGCTGATGAGTTCAAGGATGCTCTGGAAAGCAAAGCAGAGGAGAGATTCACAGCTTCTGCTTTGCAGGAAAGGCAGGATCTGGCAATGGAAAACTCCTATGATAGACGCTTTGAGGACATGCTGAGCGGCTTAAGTCCAGCTGTCGATCAGGGTATTAATGTCGACAATAAGTTAAATATTGCCATCCTTTATGACAGTTGGGGGTCCATGCATGTTAATTGTATCCGCGACCACCTTGAGGCCTTCAAAAAATATTCAAGCCACAACATTACATACATTCCAGCCACCAACCCGTTTTGGCAAGGCGGTGCCGGGTTGAGTGCTGCCCAGCTGAATCTATCTCATTTTGATGTCGTCATCGTAAATTATTCCATCCGTCTGTCCGTCAAAGGGCATTTGAATGATGGCATATTTGAAGCCCTCTGCGATTATGATGGGTGCAAGATTGCCTATATTCAAGACGAATATGAAGGCATAGATGTAACCTGGGACTATATGGATAAAATTGGCTTTGACATTGTATACAGCTGTGTTCCGCCAGATGGTATTGACCATGTTTATCCTCAAGAACGCTTTGACAAGACCAAATTTTTGCCAACCCTGACTGGGTTTGTCTCCAAACCAAGAGAGCTGATCAAATTTCAAAAGCCGATACAGGAAAAGTCGGTTGACATTTTTTATCGCGGACGACAGCTGCCTGAAATTTATGGAAAACTAGGATATGAAAAATACTATATTTCTGAGGAAGTTAAGAAAAGAGAAGAGCAGTTCTCTCTTTCACTTGATGTGGAAACAGACGCAAAATACAGAGTTTATGGCGATGACTGGTTCAAACATTTAGCCTCGGCGCGGGCGACACTTGGGACTGAAAGTGGTGCCAGCATTTTTGATTTTGATGGGGCTATTCAAGAAGGCATCGACAGAATAAAGGCGGCGGAACCAGAAATTAGTTTTGACGACTTATTCGACCGATATTTGCACCAATTTGACGGTATCGTCACAATGAACCAAATCTCTCCCAAAATCTTTGAAGCGATTTTGGTGAAAACTGCCCTTATTCTGTTTGAAGGCAGTTATTCAAATGTGCTGGAGCCGGACAAACACTTTATTCCTTTGAAAAAGGATTTTTCAAATTTTGCAGAAGTTGTTGAGAAGATCAAATCCGACGATTTTATCGAGGCCATGACGCAGCAGGCTTATGAAGATATTATTTTGTCACAGAATTATTCCTATGAAAGCTTCATCGCTGACTTTGATGCTGACATGAAGCGCTATGTCAGAAGAAAAAAAAGCCCCCGCACTCTCTATTCACAAATGGTTCACATTGATCGTAATTTGGATGTTTCGGAAGTCTTACCCCTTATCCCTGCTCACTTGAGTGAGTTTAATCTTCCGCTGGCAAGTCCATTAGGACTAACACATCATGTTGAAGAAAAGGCTCAATTGGCTATGCAGCCTAAAATTCTGAGTCTTGAGAAAGATCAAGAAAAGCTTACCGAATTTGAAAATCAAATCTCTTTATTGGAGTTGAAAATCGAGGAATTGCTCAAGGAACAATCTGTCGTTCTATCACAGAAGCTGGAATTGGAAGGGGATCATAAGAAACTTCAAGATTTATACGTTCAGCTAGAGGGTGAAAGAGAAAACCTGGACGCAGAGCAACTGGAGGCGATAGATTTCGAGGCAAAACTTGAAGAGTTCAGAGAAAGGGAAGAGGCGCTGCTTGCATCTCTTCAGCTGAGCAAACAAGAGCTTGAGAGAAAAAACGACACAGCACTAAAGAAAATTTCTTCAATTAAAAAAAATATACTTGCCATCAGTAACGCCCCGCCCTTAAGCCTAATAAAAAAAATAATCCCAAGAAGAGTGAAAAGAGCTTTGAAAAGGATAGCGAAGAGAGCTTTGTTAAAAATTTTGTAATTTTTGTAAGATTGTTGATTTATGTGTGGTTTTGTAACAGTAGTTTCTCCTTCAGCAAGTATTTCCGACCGCTTGCTTGCCATTTTACGGGATAAGCTGATACATCGCGGGCCTGATGCCGGGGCGAATTGGATTCACAGCTCCGGTCATTTGGGAATGGCCCACCGCCGCTTGACGATTATCGATAAAAGCGAGATTGCAAATCAGCCAATGCAGTCTGATGACAATAAACAAACCCTTGTATTCAATGGTGAGATTTACAATTACATCGAATTGCGAGAGGAACTGACAGCCAAGGGGGTGCGCTTCAAGACCAAAAGCGATACAGAAGTGCTGTTGATGGCTCTCAAATATTGGGGTGAAGGGGCGATACCGAAACTCAATGGTATGTTTTCGTTCTGTTATTGGGATGACGCAAAAAAACAATTATTGGTGGTGCGTGACCGGTTTGGTGAAAAACCGTTATTTATTGGCCGTGGCCGAATGAACACATTGATCATTGCATCTGAAATGAAAGCCATTTTGGCACATCCTTTTGTTGAGGTATCGACCAATGAGAATGCCCTATCCAGATTTGGAAAAGGTGCTTGGTATGAGGATGATGAGCTTACATTTTTCGACAATGTAGAACGCTTGCCCCCGGCACATGCAATCATTTTTGATGCACAGGGGGTTGAAAAAAAGCGGTGGCGATACTGGACGCCTGATTACACAGACATTCGCGACGATATGACACCAAGGGAGGCTGTCGGACGGTTTCTTGAGCTCATGGAGAAAAGTGTCAAAATGCGGCTGCGGGCTGATGTTCCGGTCGGCTCAAGCCTGTCTGGCGGGCTCGACTCGTCAATTATCGTCAGTCTTATGGCAGGTATGTTGCAAGATGAGGTTTCTGTACAAAATACATTCTCAGCCTGTTTCCCCGATGACCCAACCCTGTCTGAGGAAAAACAGATTGATGCTGTCATAGCGCATACAGATGTTGCGTCTCATAAAACCTACCCTGATCCCTCTCAGTTGGTAGAAGAGTCCCAATTGCTTCATTGGCATCAAGAGGAGCCATTTCTGTCTGCCTCAATATATTTGCAATGGTGTGTCGCTCGTCTGGCAAAAGAAAACGATACTGCGGTAATGCTTGATGGTCAGGGGGCAGATGAACTGCTTGCGGGATATCAGTTTCACTACAAGCAAAGGCAGTTGGATCTGCTCGATACAGGGCGCACGGGTTATGCATTTAGGGAAGCGAATAAATTTAATCATAGAATGTATGAAACCAGCCTGAATTATGAAAATGCTTCGCGTCGATTCAACGCCCAGAGCGCTTATCGTGTAGAAGAACTGAAAGCTTTGAATGAGGCAATGCCGTCAGTATTCCACTATGATTATAATGTCGGTGTTGCACCTGCACAGGAGGGTTTTAGGCTAAGGCGAACAATTTCTGAGGCTCTTTTATATAATTCTCTGCCAATGTTACTGCGATATGCTGATCGCAACTCCATGGCCTTTTCTCGGGAAGTGCGTCTGCCCTATCTGGATCATGAGTTTGTTGAGTTCTGTATCCAACTGCCTGATGACTATTACATCCGAAATGGATGGCAAAAATGGGTGATGCGTGCAGCTGCAAAAAATGTTATCCCAGAGAGCATTCGATGGCGTGTGGACAAGGTGGGATATGCCGCCCCTCTGGATCATTGGTTGAGAGACAGGCTGTTTCACTGGGCGCGTGAACGGCTTTTTGATGCGCGACTTTCGCAAGTTGAAGGATACAATGTCAAAGAGTTGCAAAAACTTTGGGAAGATCATCAAGCAGAGGCCGCAAATCATTCTTGGATTTTGTGGAAATGGATTTCTTTGAGCGAGTGGTTTGAGCTAAAGGACTGCTCCATCTGGCAATCAACCAGGCCTTCAGCGAGCATGAATTAATCACGGAAAAATGTGTGGCATATTCGGCATAATTGACGGAAACAAATCTGTTTCTGAGCGGGACATCAAATATGGGATGTCCCAGATACGACATCGAGGGCCTGACGGGGAAGGGCTGTTCATCTCGTCCGATAAATTGTGCGGACTTGGCCATGTCAGATTGTCAATTATCGACATAGCAAATGGTGCGCAGCCATTTAGCGCTGCCAATGATCGCTATACAGTCACCTTTAACGGCGAAATATACAATTATCTGGAGTTACGGAAGCAACTGGGGCCAGAAAACTTCCAGACGGAGTCTGATACCGAAGTTCTTTTGCGGGCTTATATCAAATGGGGCGCCAAATGTCTGGATAAGCTGCGCGGCATGTTTGCTTTTGCCATTTGGGATGCTGAGAAAAAAGAACTTTTTTGTGCTCGCGACAGGTTCGGCATCAAGCCTTTTTACTGGTCTGCAATTGATGATGAGTTTTACTTTTCCTCTGAAGTCAAAGCCCTTCTGAAATTCCAGAAAAACCGCAGCCTCTCGCCAGAGGGTTTGTCTGATTATTTTGTTTATCAGTTTTATTTGGGTAACAAAACTCCGGTTAAAAATATCCAATCCTTGGAACCTTCTCACTACCTTTTGTGCCGGCCCGGGCATGACCCTGAGATAAAAAAATATTGGGATGTTGATTATCATATCAATCATGATGGAGAGGAAGGGTGGTTCCTTGAGCAGCTTGAGTCACTTATGGAGGAGTCAATGGACCTCCATTTGCGTGCTGATGTTCCGATATCTTCCTATGTTAGTGGTGGTATTGACTCAAGTTTGATTGCCTCCATGGCTTCGCGGAAGCTGGATCAAAAAATGACTGGATTTAATGGCAGGTTTGAAGGTTCTGATTATGACGAGTCTCCATATGCTGTTGCGACCGGCGCTGCTGCAGGGTTTGATGTTGAAAGCCATATGATCAGCGAGGATGACTTCGTGGATAATATTGAGGCTGTTATTCGGTCTTTAGATGTGCCACTTGCTGGCCCTGGAGCATTCCCTCAATATATGGTTTCTGGAGCTGTCGCAAAGAACTTCAAGGTGGTGCTTGGCGGGCAGGGTGGAGATGAAATATTTGGCGGCTATGCCAGATATCTTATTGGGTATTTCCAGCAATGTTTGAAAGCTGGCATAGACGGCACCATCAATAACGGAAATTTTGTTGTAAGTTACCAATCAATCGTACCCAATCTGGTTTCGTTGAAAAATTACAAACCCCTTATCCAGTCGGCATGGAAAGGCAATATATTTTCCGAGCTTGATGAGGGGTATTGGAATCTGGTGAACCGGGGTCATATTTATCAGGATTTGATTGCAGAAGAGTTTGCGCCAACGGATGAAAAGTTTGAGGAATTCAAAGAGCTCTTCTGGGGCGAAAATGTTCAGAAAGAAGCTTATTTTGACTTAATGACCCATTTTGATTTCAAAACACTTTTGCCTGCGCTGTTGCATGTTGAAGACCGTATGAGCATGGCACACGGGTTGGAGGCAAGGGTACCTTTCCTAGATCACAAATTGATTCAATTTGCTGCCTCAATCCCTGCTGACATAAAGTTCAAGGACGGTGAGTTGAAAAGATTGCTTAAAAAATTCTCTCAAAAGCACCTTCCCAGCCAAGTGGTCGACAGAAAAGATAAGATGGGCTTCCCTGTGCCGATTAATGACTGGTTGTTAAAGAAAGGCAGGACCTATGAGTTCTTCCATGATCTATTGACGAGTCGAAAAGCCAGTGAGAGAGACTATTTAAAAAATGGTCTGGATGTTGACCAACTGATCGGTGCGGATGGGCAATATGGAAGATGCCTTTGGGCGCTTCTATCTCTTGAAATTTGGCATAATCAACTTTTTGACGCGGCCTGAGATGAAACTTTACACAATCATTGGGACACGCCCACAATTTATCAAAGCGAGCGCATTTTCTCACGCGGTTGCCTTGGATGGTGACATTGAGGAAGTATCCATTCATACAGGTCAGCATTATGACCGGGCGATGTCGGATATTTTCTTCAACGAACTTTCCATGCCAAAACCTAAATACAACCTTAATCTCGGCGGCCAGTCGCATGGGGAAATGACGGGTAATATGTTGGTCGCTCTTGAGAAGATTTTTTTAGAGGAGAAGCCCGATTGTGTTGTCGTTTACGGGGATACGAACTCTACTTTAGCTGGCGCCCTGGCGGCATCCAAACTGCATATTCCTCTGGCGCATATCGAAGCCGGCTTGCGGTCATTCAACAAAGTTATGCCGGAAGAGCAAAATCGGATTATCGCAGACCATTTAAGCGACTATCTTTTTTGTCCAACCCGCGAAAGTGTTGACAATCTTAGGAATGAAACGCTCGTCAATGGGTTGCATGTCGGTGATATTATGTATGATGTGGCCTGCAATCTCTCTGGACGGATTGGTGCGAACCAAGAGTTTCTGACAAATCTGGGTGTGGTGCCGAAAGAGTATTTTGCCTGCACCATACACAGGGCTGAAAACACGGATGATGAGCAGCAGTTAAAGGCCGTCATTGACTATCTCAAACATCTGGCTTCTGAAAAACCTGTTGTTCTGCCGCTTCACCCTAGATTGGCCAAAGCTTGTCAGAAGTTTCAGCTTGATCTTAATGAGCTTCATGTCATCGACCCGCTTGGATATATAGATATGATGACGCTAATCAAAAATGCTGAGTGTGTTTACACCGACTCCGGGGGGCTTCAAAAAGAGGCTTATTTTCAGGGTGTTTCCTGTGTAACCCTGAGAACGGAGACAGAGTGGACGGAAACAGTAACGCATGGCTGGAACCGACTTTGGACCGAAAAGCACTACAAGGGGCCAAGAAAGGAAATCACCGATTATGGTCATGGTGATGCCGGAGAAAAAATTCTTACATATCTCAAGGCGAATGTAGCGGGTTAAAGTTACTGTTCTTCAACCGTGACTCCGAAAAGCCGGCTCAGCCGGTTTTCTTTTTTCTGCCTTATCAAATAAACGGCATTAGATCGGTGCGGAATAAATGCACCTTCATAAAAATGTGTTCCTTTTCCGAGGGTAACAGGCTCAATCATTAAGTTTTTTACAGATTTGCCAATCTGTAAAATCTCGATTTCCCCGCCATCATAGTAATTATAGAAGAGCACTCTTAACTTGTGAGGTTTTCCAGGGGTCAAACCACTCAAAGACAGGGTGGTTATTCTTGTGGTTGGGGAAAGCGATAAAAAAGAGCTGTTGTAAGAAACATCATTGAGTAAATCTTCATCCCTTAAACTCTGATTAGTAATGTTCAGCCAGCCTTTTTCAAGTTCTTGAAGGGGAGCTGGCTGCTTCAATCCGAATGATCCGTACCCATTTTTAAGCTGGATAGGGATGTCCAGGTTCAAATATTCTGATTGATCTCCATATGAAATTTGTTCAGCAACCAGATAATTAACCAAGCGCATATATGGGTGCAAAAAGGGTGCGCCATAAAGTGTGTTGATGCTTTGGTTTGATAATGGCCTGGTTTTTTGAGTGGCAACAACTTTCGTCTGAAGTGAGGCAAGATCATGACGGATAACCTCCTGTAAGGAGAGTAGATCACCATCAGGAGTTCCATCAGTGGTAAAATATGCCCCAAAAGTGGGGTCAAGAAACCGCCATTTTCCATTAATTTTAATTTCAAGCGCCGTATGATTACCTTGATTTGGTATGTTGTGCAGATGAACAAAGCGGGTTTGGTAGCCTAGGGCCTCCAACAGACCACGAAGCACATGGGCATATCCGAAGCAAGTGGCTTCACAGTCTTGAAACAAGGTGTCCAGAGGAACACTGATTGAGCCGTTCACGCAATGTGCATAGACGGATTTATTCAGATAGGCAGCGGTATTACTCGGTGAAAGCTGCCTCAACCAAGCAGGATCAATTTGTTGTTGTTGAAAATATTCTCTTGCGGCTTTTAATGTCTCAGGCGGTAATGGGTTTGCCGAGGCTGAGGGGATCAAGTTAAAAAACCCGATTGTTGCTGCAATTAGGGCAAAGAAACATTTTGATTTGGTCATGAACTTCGAAATTATCATATTGTCCAAGCTGGTTCTGTAAAAGTATACAGTGTTTAATATCTTTTTGACTGAAGTTTTTTTAAATGGTGCATGACAAAGACTATCCTGTAGTTTGAATTATGTGATGCGGACTGAATAATTTTGAAAATTGTTTACATAAATCATTATGCTGGTGGAGCCCAATATGGCATGTCCTTCCGCCCAGAATTGCTTTCTGAAATTTGGGCAAAGTTAGGGCATGATGTCGTCATAGTAGGGGCATCTTACACTCATTTGCGTCATTGCCAGCCGGTCATTAATGGTCTTTTGAGCGAGGACAGCCAAGGTCATAGTCATCGCATTTGGCTCCGGACGCCAGGTTACCGGAGTAACGGCGTGGGCCGGTTTCTGAACATGCTGGTTTTTGCCTTGCTTCTGCTCGTACGATTGCCATTCACCAAATCCGTCAGAAAAGCGGACATCTATATTTCCAGCAGCACACATCCATTTGATATTTTCGGGGTTAAATTTTTGGCTTGGCTCAATGGAGGCAAAGTGGTTTTTGAGCTTCATGATATTTGGCCGGAGTCATTGATTGAGTTGGGTGGTTTAAAATCATCACACCCTTTTTCCATTATTGTGAAATGGATACGCCCGCTATGCTATCGCTGGGCGGATGGGGTTGTTTCAATGTTACCCCAAGCTCAAAGTCATATTGAGCGTTATTTCGGAGATAAAAGTAAAATTACCTATATCTCAAATGGTGCTTTCCCGGGTCTCTTGGAACCGAATGCTTCCGCACCCGCTGAGCCTGACAAAGTAATATCGCCTTATTCTGACCTGTTTCGTGCCATGGAAGAAACATCTAAGGCCGGTCGTCTGAATTGTGTGTATACGGGGTATTTGGGGCCGCAAAATGCCATGTCGGATATGTTGGAAATAGCTCCCCAGTTCATTGGCCGTATAGATTTTCATCTGGTTGGAGATGGGCCTCTGCGTCCACAATTGGCGACCAAATTTGGTAAGATGGGGAATGTGACCTTTCATGGCACCGTGCCACTGGAAATTTCACAAGCATGTCAGCGCGCAGCTGATATTCTCTATATAGGTTGGCAGAAGAAACAGATTTACCGGTATGGGGTCACACCCAACAAGCTCTTTGAATATTTTGCAGCAGGAAAACCGGTTATCCAAGCCTTGTCGTTTGCGGATAATTTGGTGGCGCGTGCCGATGCAGGTTTTTGTTGTGCCGCGGAAGATCATAAGGCGATTGCCGAGGCTTTTGAAAAAATGCTGTCGATGTCGGCAGAGGAAAGAGATCAGATGGGCATGAATGGAAGAAAATTTGTCAGGGAGCAGTTTTCTTATGATACCCTCGCCTGTAAATTTTTGGACTTTATGCAGGATCTTACGCGCGAGTGTCATCCTGACAGTTAAGAAACAAGGCGTGATATGTTGGATTTGTTAAAAAGACAAACAGCTCTGTTTGAAATGGATCTGGCGAATGCTGATTCTGACATTCGAAACAGGATTGCCGACTCTCGCTTTTTGGTCATTGGTGGGGCGGGGACCATCGGGCAAGCCGTAGTCAAAGAGATATTCAAGCGCGGCCCCAGATTGCTGCATGTGGCTGATATTAATGAAAACAACATGGTTGAGCTTGTGCGTGATATCCGCAGCTCATTTGGCTATGGGGATGGAGAGTTTCAAACATTTATCATCGATTATGGAAGTGCTGATTTTGAAGCTTTTTGCCTTGCTCAGGGCTGTTATGACTATGTCTTGAACCTCTCAGCCCTGAAACATGTCCGCAGTGAACAAGATCCCTTCACTTTAATGCGGATGATTGAGGTTAATATTTTAAATGTGGTGCGGCATTTGGAAAGTGACGCATTGAAGGACCCGCAGAAATATTTTTGCGTCTCTACAGATAAGGCGGCCAATCCGGTGAATATGATGGGGGCCAGTAAAAGAATTATGGAAATGTTCTTGATGGCGCATAGCCAAAGCCAATCAATTTCAACAGCTCGGTTCGCGAATGTCGCTTTTTCTGATGGATCACTTCTTCACGGGTTTACGCAAAGAATAGGAAAGCGCCAACCATTATCAGCTCCGCTCGATGTTAAACGGTATTTCGTTACCCCCGAGGAGTCCGGACAATTATGCCTCCTATCCTGCTTGCTTGGTGAAAACAGAGATATTTTCTTTCCGAAACTCGATCCCGCTTCTCATCAACTTACTTTTGCTGAGCTTGCGGTCCGATACCTTGAGCAGAACGGTTATGAGCCGTATATTTGTGACACTGAAGAAGAGGCGCGCCAACTGGTTGATACATTGGTACCGCAAAAAAAATGGCCGTGTCACTTTTTTGTCAGTGATACAACTGGTGAGAAAGACGAAGAAGAGTTTTTTCTCGCCGATGAAAAACTTGATTTGGATCAATTTGCGTCAATCGGGATTGTGAAAAATGAGTTGGCGTTCGACCAAAAAATATTGACAGATTTCATCTCCGAATTTAACCAAATCAAACAGTCAGGCGTCTGGTCTCGTGAGGCATTGATTGCACTTTTCCATAAGGTTTTGCCAAACTTTAATCACCGAGAAACCGGTAAATATCTCAATCAGAGAATGTAATAATGCAGCGTTTTGCCGATATTGTTCTATCTGTGATGGCCCTCATCCTATTATCCCCCTTCTTATTGCCGCTGCTTCTTATTCTGCGATTAACCGGTGAAGGTGAGATTTTTTATTTGCAAGAACGGTGTGGGCGCAATGGTCTTAGATTCCAAGTTCTGAAATTTGCCACAATGCTCAAAAACAGTCCGCAAATCATGACGGGATCGCTCACAATTGATAATGACCCCAGGGTTTTGCCGGTCGGAAAATTCTTGAGAAAAACGAAAATTAATGAATTGCCTCAACTCTGGAATGTGTTGCGAGGCGATATGAGCATTATTGGGCCGCGCCCTCTGACACCCGAGGTGTTTCTGGCCTATAGTCATGAGGTCCAGGATCAGTTGAACCGTTTGCGTCCTGGCATAAGCGGTATTGGTTCTGTTGTTTTTCGTGATGAAGAGGGGGTGTTGGGTAATCAGGACAGCCCTCAGGAGTTTTACAGAACTGTCATAGCACCGTTCAAGGCCAGGCTAGAAATCTGGTACTACCAGAACGCTAATTTTATCACATATGCAGGGCTGATTTTCTTAACCATATGGGTGGTTGTGTATCCGCGTTCTCAACTTGTTTGGCGATGGTTTCCGGATTTGCCGCAGCCGCCAGAAGAATTACGGCGTTACTGGGAGAAAACATAATTACTCTTGCTCTGCAGAAATAATCCGTGTTTTGGTTTTGTTTATTAACAAAAGATAGGCGGCATAAGCCAAGACAAATCCGACGATAGCTCCAATATCACCAAAGAAATAAAATAAGCTGAAACCCACGACCACCATTGCAATTGTCATTAGAATTATAATTGCAAGTGTCTGCTTGTGGTTTTGCGTGAGATGAAACAATAAATGGTGCAAATGCTCCTGATCTGCCTTAAATATTGCTCTTTTGTTGAGTAGCCGTATAAATATAACAGTCAAAGTATCCATCACCGGCACGGCGAAAATCCACAAGGCCAGTGAGGGGGGGAGCGCCTTTTCGGGCGGCAATTGTGCATAATATATCGCAATCCAAGCGCAGATGAAGCCGATCATCATGCTGCCGGCATCGCCTAAAAACACCTTGCGGCGGGACACAATGGCGAGATTGACCAGAAGATAGCCGCCAATCGCTCCCCTGAACACATCCAGGTAGGGTTCATGCACCAGTTCGCGGCCCATGGATGAGATGATGGCACCGATAGCAAGCGTACTGAGCAAAGCCTGCATGCCGGCCAGCCCATCAATACCGTCGCTCATATTAAACGCGTTGACCAGGCCGACAACGGCGATGATGGTGACAATATAACCAAAGTCACCCAAAGACAGGGGGCTGCCGTCCGGAAAATAGGCAATCGTACCGATATGGATGTCCGTGCCCCAGACCATCAAACCTGCCGCACAGGATTGGGCAATAAGCTTGTACAAGGCGCGAATATCAAAAAAATCATCGATAATGCCAACCAGCATCAACAGGCTGGTGGAGATAATCAGCCACTGCAGTTCCGGGATCGTCTCGGAAGCTAAGAAGAATGTCACGGCGAAAGTGATGTACAAACAAATGCCACCAATCAGCGGAATGTTGCCGGCATGTTTTTTGCGCCCGCCGGGTGCATCCAAGAGCCCCACACGCCTTGCCAGCGGTTGCAGCCCCAAAGCGAGCACGAGGGTCAGAAAGCCAGCATAGACCCCATATGGGATATTGTTAATTAATGTGTTAAACATGATGTGTTGTTCATCTTTATAGGCCTTTCGGCGTCGGGTAAATACTAATTTCTATGACTAAAACAGCTCTTATTACAGGTATTACCGGCCAAGATGGTGCCTACCTCGCGCAACTTCTGCTGGCGAAAGGCTACAAGGTAGTGGGTGCCATGCGACGGACCGCCTCGCTTAATCTAGCGCGCCTTGCCGCACTGGGAATTGATGATCAGGTTGAGTATGTCAATTTTGACGTCAATGAATTGTCCAACATCATGCGCGTTCTGGAACAGGTCAAGCCGGACGAGATTTACAATCTTGCGGCCCAAAGTTTCGTGCAGGCCAGTTTTGAACAGCCGCTTTATACCGCCCAGATATCAGGTGTAGGAACCATGCGATTGCTGGAGGCCATGCGAACGCTGGGGACCAAGGCGAAATTTTATCAGGCTTCGACCTCTGAAATGTTCGGGCGGGTTCAGCAGACCCCGCAAAATGAAAACACCCCGTTTTATCCGCGCAGCCCCTATGGCGTCGCCAAGCTGTTTGCGCATTGGTCGGTGGTCAATTACCGCGAGGCGCATGGGCTGCAGGCCTGTTCCGGAATTTTGTTCAATCATGAAAGCCCGCTGCGGGGGATGGAATTCGTGACTCGGAAAATCACTAGCCAACTGGCCAAAATCATCTGCGAGCGGGACGGGGTTCTGGAACTTGGTAATCTGGAGGCGCAGCGTGACTGGGGCTATGCGCCTGACTATGTAGAGGCCATGTGGTTGATGATGCAGCAGGAAAAGGCTGAGGACTTTGTCATCGCGACCGGCGCAACCCAGAGTGTGCGCTCCTTTGTCGAGTTGGCCTGCGAGACGCTGGGGCTGGATATTGCCTGGCAGGGGGCAGGTGCTGAGGAAACCGCCATTGACCGCAAAACTGGCCGAATGATCGTCCGGATAAACCCTGATTTTTACCGCCCGGCGGAGGTGGATATGCTGGTCGGAGATGCGTCCAAGGCGCGGCAAATCCTGGGTTGGGAACCATCGACGGATTTTAACGGGCTGGTACGGATTATGGCCGAGACGGATTTGCGGCGGGCCCGCGACGGGGCCCGTTGGTTCTGATGAAACGCATCTGGATGAATGTGTCGCTTTTTCCGGATTTTATGCTATGACCGAGCGATGACGAACACAGAACAAAATACTGGGGACAATATCCTCGTCGATGAAAACCGGCGTCTTGGCATGAATGTCCTGCTCCTGGCCATGGTCGTGGTCGGAGTTGGTCAGTCCCTGTTGTTCACAATTCTGCCGCCGATCGCGCGCGACTTCAATCTCAATGAATATCACGTCACCTTGATTTTCTCGGCCACAGCCCTGTTCTGGACCATCTCCAGCCCGTTTTGGGGACGGGTCAGCGACAGTTGGGGACGAAAGCGGGTCATGTTGATCGGAGTGGGCGGTTTTGCGGTGTCCACCGGCGGGGTCGGCTTGGTTCTTTACCTTGATGAAATTGGCTGGCTACCTTTTTTTCTGATGTATCCGATGCTGCTGATCACGCGCAGCATTTTCGGCATGATATGCCCGAGCACATTCACATCCGCCATTGGCTATATCGCCGACCGGACATCACGGGAGGACCGTGCCGGTGGATTGGGCAAGGTAATGGCGGCCTTTCTGCTCGGCACCATTCTCGGCCCAGGCCTGACCGCCATGCTGGTGCTGGTGGACATTTATCTGCCCTTCCTTATCAGTTTTATTACCGCCGTGATGATGTTGGTTGCGATCCAACTGTTTTTGCCTGAAAACAGGCCGCCTGAGGTGTTTGAGGACAATCAAAACCGCGCCAAGCTGAAAATTATGGATCCGCGCATCAAAACTTTTCTGTATATCAGCTCGATGGGCGGGTTTCTGCAGGCTGTCATGCTGCAATTGACCGGGTTTTATGTGCTTGATGTTATGCAGTTTTCCACTCGTGACGCCACGGAGTTTCTCAGCATCGGTATGACCTGCATGGCCGCCGGCAATATCTTATCGCAAAGTCTGATTGTGCCGTATTTTCCCATGAATACCTCGACCCAGATTTTTTACGGCTCTGTGTTTATGGGGATCGGTTTTTTCCTGTTCCTGTTGCAGCCGACGGTCGTGGTGCTGGTCATTGCGATGGCTTCCATCGGTTTCGGTTTGGGGTTGAACAGGACCGGATCGGGAGCCGGCGCGTCCTTGAGTGTATCCCCGCAGGAACAGGGTGCGGTTGCCGGCCTGTTAAGTTCCACCGCGACCATAGGCACTTTTTTTATTCCGGTTCTTATCGTGCCGATGTACCAATTCGACGCCCGCGCCCCGTATTTGTTCTGCCTATTGGTTCTGCTGACGGTGTTTGTCGCCAATATTCGGGTTAAAAAGGCCGGTCTGGGGCAGGTATAGGCAAAACAGGCCGGGTGGCATATTGACAAGCGTCGACGCCTCGGTTAGGTTCCGCCAAATTAATTATTCAGTGCTAACTGTACCCTTTGGAGGGAAATACGATGAAAGTAAGAAATTCCCTGAAGTCTCTTCGTGACCGTCACCAAAAAAACCAGGTCGTACGGCGCCGTGGACGTCTGTATGTCATCAACAAAGTCAATAAGCGCTTCAAGGCTCGCCAGGGCTGAGCCGGAACAGTCACCCCTTACCAATGCCCAGATTAGATTTGGGCTTTGCTTTTGAGGCCGCAGACCTATTTTAGGCTCAATGAGGCGTCCCATTAAAATCGTTATTCTGCTGATATGTCTTGTTCTTGTCGGGTCCGCCCTGCATGAGAGCTATTTGCGGTATCGGATTGAAAAGACCTATCCCCCGATTGGTGAATTTGTGGATGTCGAACTGGCGCGCCTGCATTATTTGCATCGACAAAAAACATCTTCCTCCGACGCCAAAACCCCTGCAATTGTGCTCATTCACGGGGCCAGTGGCAATGCGCGGGACATGGCGCATGTTTTTTTCAACAGCCTGCCGCCTGAGCTTGATGTTTATGCCTTTGACCGGCCGGGCATTGGCTGGAGCGTCAATAAAATCTCGCAGGAGCAGATGTCCTCGCCTGCCGCGCAGTCTGACGCCCTGGCGCAGGCCATTGATAAGTTGGGGCTTGAAAAGCCCCTGATCGTCGGCTTCAGCTGGGGTGGTGCTGTCGCCGCCGCTTTTGCGACGCGCCATCCTGACAAGGTGAGCGGGGTTGCGGCTCTGGCCGGGGTGTTTTACCCGTGGGATGGCACGGATGTCTGGTATCAGAAGCTGGCGGAAATCCCTGTCCTAAATCAGGTTTTTATGCGGCTTTTGCTGGTCAAGATGGGCCGCCAATTGGTCCCGTCCTCAATTGAGGGGACATTTGTCCCGGAAACGCCAACTGATGATTACAGAACCAAGGCCGCCATTGATTTGATCCTGCGGCCCCAACCCTTCATTAACAATTCAATATACGGCATGCGGCTGCGCGGGCATTTGGCTGATATGGTCGGCGCGTATGACTCGATTTCAGTACCCGTCCTGCTGGCTGCAGGCGACCGGGATCGTACAGTGTTCACCCCCAATCAGTCGCAGCGTCTTTCCAAAACGGTCAAGCAGGCTCATTTCCTTCATTTCAAAGGGGCCGGCCATATGCTCCATCATACCCGAACGGAGCGGATCACCCGGGCAATTGTTGACATGGCACACGGCAAAACCCTGCCGCCCGGTGAGCATTATATTTCCATCCC
Organism: Parvibaculales bacterium; assembly: GCA_049889415.1. Taxonomy (GTDB): domain Bacteria; phylum Pseudomonadota; class Alphaproteobacteria; order RS24; family RS24; genus JAYQKL01. The sequence goes on from JBMHDL010000005.1 coordinate 136,027, forward strand.
CTGACCAGACATCCTCCCAATGACCCTGCACACATATGACGCGCCCTATGCCGAGATCAACCCGGACGGCAATCCTGCGTTTTTGCTAGTCTGCGACCATGCCAGCAATGCTGTGCCTGATAGCTACAAAAACCTTGGATTGCCGGAGGCGACCCTGACGTCGCATCGCGGTTGGGACATCGGGGCAGCAGCGGTCACCGGCTTGATTGCTCAAAAGCTGCAATGTCCAGCGATTTTCGGGGGATTCTCGCGCCTTTTGATCGACCCGAACCGTGGTCTGGATGACCCGACATTGATCATGCAGCTGTCGGATGGCGAAATTATCCCAGGCAATCGGGCGGTCTTGCCCGGTCAAAAATGTGATGCATGGCGCGAGCGTGTCGCCACTTACCACACACCGTATCATGAGCGTATTTCCGCGCAAGTGACCAGGGCTGAACAGGCCGGTGTCGTGCCAATTATCCTGTCGGTACACAGTTTTACACCGATCTGGAAAGGTGTGAAACGGCCTATGCCGGCGGCAGTCCTGTGGGACAAGGATGACCGGTTGTGCAAGCATCTGAAAGATGCCCTGGCATCGCGTCCGGTCAATGATGACCGGTTCAGCGGTCCGATCGGGGACAATCAGCCTTATTCCGGCCGTTTGAAAAACGACACGCTTTACACCCATGGCACCTCAAAGGGTCTGCCGCATGCGATGATTGAACTGCGCCAGGACCTGCTGACCACGGTCGCCGACCAGACCTATTGGGCGGATGTGATGGTGGCTGCGCTCTCCACCGCCCGTCGGGATGAGAGCTGCGCGGTGCGCAGTTATTTCGGTTCATTTTGTGTCTGATGGGGGGCATCCCCAGAAAACATGCCTGTTTTTTTCATTAGGGTTAAATATGCCGGCTGAAGGCTTTTTATGAGGCGTTGTTTTTGCTATAAAAACAGAAATTTTAAGGAGTGCATTATGACACAAGACAATAACAGCTCTGAATGGGGCCAGGAAATGGATGTTGCCGAGCATGAAAAGACCTATGCCCAGTTCCTTGAATGGTCAAAATGGGGAACCATTGGAGTTTGCGCGCTTGTTCTATGGTTAATTCTTTTTGTTTTCAGTTGATCTAAACCTAAATAAACTCTTACCGGAATAATTGGGGAGATTTAAGTCAATGCCTTTACAACTGGCTGTTCTTAAAGACAGCAAGCAAGGGGAAACGCGCGCCGCCGCCACCCCTGAAACTGTCAAAAAATATGTTGCTCTGGGCATTGATGTCGAGGTCGAGACGGGTGTCGGTGAAGCCGCCGGTTTCCTTGATGCGGCTTATGCCGAAAATGGGGCGACTGTGGTCTCCGCGAAAGAGGCTGGAACCAAAGCTGATATCGTTTTGAGCGTAAATGCCCCGGATGGCGGCAAGGTTTCCGCTTTGCAGCAGGGCGCCGTTTTGCTGGCGATGTTGGACCCGCATAACAACAAAGACCAAATAAACGCCTATGCCAAAGCCGGCCTAAAGGCAATGGCGATGGAATTGATGCCCCGCATCACCCGCGCGCAATCCATGGATGTGCTGTCGTCACAATCCAACCTCGCCGGCTATAAGTCAGTCTTGGATGCCACAGGCGTCTATGGGCGAGCCTTGCCGATGATGATGACGGCGGCTGGGACAATCGCGCCGGCGAAAATTTTCGTCATGGGGGCTGGTGTCGCCGGATTGCAGGCGATTGCAACGGCACGGCGGCTCGGCGCAGTGGTCAGTGCCACAGACGTGCGTGCGGCCGCGGCGGAGCAGGTGGAGAGCCTTGGTGCCTCTTTTGTCATGGTTGAGCAGGATGCGGATGACAGCGGCGAAACCGCCGGCGGTTATGCTAAGGAGATGTCCGAAGATTACCAGAAGCGGCAGGCCGCATTGGTGTCAGAACACATTGCCAAGCAGGATATTGTGATCTGCACGGCGTTGATACCGGGCCGCAAGGCCCCGGTTCTTGTGTCCAAGGAGCAGGCTGAATCAATGCGCCCGGGCTCCGTGATTGTTGACCTTGCCGTGGAGCAGGGCGGTAATTGCGTCCTGTCCAAACCCGGCGAAGTAGTCGAGCATAAGGGCGTAAAAATCGTCGGTCACACCAACGTACCGGGCCGACTGGCCGGCAATGCATCCGAGCTTTATGCGCGCAATCTTTATAATTTCGTTGAGACTTTCTTCGACACGGAAAGCGGGTCTCTCAATCTTGATGACCAGGATGAAATCATCGCCGGCATCGCTCTCACCCGTGACGGTGCTGTTGTGCACCCGGCCATTTCCTAAGGAGTTCATCATGGGTATCAGTGACTTTACCTTTTTGATAAGTATTTTCATCCTGGCTGTCTTTGTCGGTTATTTCGTCGTTTGGTCGGTGACGCCGGCATTGCACACGCCGTTGATGTCCGTGACCAACGCCATTTCCGCGGTGATTGTGGTCGGCGCCCTTGTGGCGGTGAATGTGCAGCCGGTTGACGCCGCCTCAACAGCCTCCAGATGGCTGGGTTTTGCCGGCGTCGTCTTTGCATCAGTCAATATTTTCGGTGGTTTCATGGTAACGCAACGCATGCTTGCCATGTACCGGAAAAAGAAATAAAGGGGCTCGGACATGGATGCGAATATCTCAGCTCTGCTGTACCTGACTTCGGGTGTACTTTTCATCATCGCCCTGCGTGGCCTCAGTTCACCTGAAACTGCGCGGCAGGGTAATTTCCTGGGCATTATCGGCATGGCGATTGCGACAGCAACGACTTTAGCGTTGCCGGAAAGCGACTTTTTCACGGATATCGGCAATCTTGCCTTTGAAAACACCTTCCTGATGACCGTTTTGGCTGTCCTGATTGGTGGAACGGTCGGTGGTGTGATCGCCGTCAGAATCGCCATGACCTCCATGCCGCAATTTGTGGCGGCCCTAAACGCCCTAGGCGGGCTGGCCTCAGTTTTGGTGGCTTGGGCGGCGTTTTTGAGCCCGACAGCGTTCAATCTGCCGGCACTTGGCAGTCTGTCATCAGTCAGTCTTGTAGAGATGTCACTGGGTGTGGTTATCGGTATTGTGACCTTTTCCGGCTCGCTGATCGCTTTTGCCAAGTTGAACGGCAATATGTCCGGTGCACCGATTATCCTGCCCGGGCGTCACATCATCAACGGCTCCCTGTTCCTCTCCATCATTGCCGGCGTGGTGTATCTGTGTTCGGACCCGTCCCAACAAATCCCGGAAGTATTTGCCGTAATTACGGCCCTGGCCTTCGTGCTGGGATTCCTGATTATTATTCCGATCGGCGGCGCGGATATGCCGGTTGTTGTTTCTATGCTCAATTCCTATTCAGGTTGGGCAGCGGCCGGCATCGGTTTCACCCTCGGCAATATGGGGCTGATCATCACCGGCTCCCTGGTTGGCTCGTCCGGGGCTATTTTGTCCTATATCATGTGCCGCGGCATGAACCGCAGTTTCATCTCGGTCATTTTGGGCGGGTTCGGGGCTGAAGACGGTGCCGTGGTCGGTGGTGGTGCGGTTGAGCAGCGCCCGGTCAAGCAGGGTAGTGCCGATGACGCCGCCTTTATCATGAAAAACGCCTCTTCGGTGATTGTCGTGCCGGGTTACGGCATGGCGGTTGCGCAGGCCCAGCATGCCCTGCGGGAAATGGCCGATACGTTGAAGGCGGAAGGCGTCAAGGTGTCTTATGCCATCCACCCGGTTGCCGGCCGGATGCCGGGTCATATGAATGTGCTGCTGGCTGAAGCCAATGTGCCTTATGATGAAGTGTTTGAACTCGAAGACATCAATAATGATTTCGCCCAGACCGATGTGGTGTTTGTCATCGGGGCCAATGACGTCACTAATCCGGCGGCGCGGACAGATCCACAAAGCCCGATTTTCGGTATGCCGATTCTTGAGGTCGACAAAGCCCAGACGGTGCTGTTCGTCAAGCGTGGCATGGGTTCGGGTTATGCCGGGGTCGAAAATGAGCTGTTCTTCAAAGACAATACGATGATGCTGTTCTCGGACGCCAAGAAAATGGTCGAGAACATCGTCAAGGCGTTGTAAGCCCATCCCTCTAAAAACAAAACGCCGCTTCGAGGAGCGGCGTTTTTTTTTGATTATTGGTGCGGATATTAGCGGCGGCCGTATCCTGCCTCACGTTGTGCGGCTTTGCGGGCCAGCTTGCGGACGCGGCGAATGGATTCCGTCTTCTCGCGTGCACGCTTCTCAGACGGCTTCTCATAGTGGTCCCGCAGTTTCATTTCGCGGAACACACCTTCGCGCTGAAGTTTCTTTTTCAGAACCCGATAGGCCTGATCAACATTATTGTCACGTACCGTAACTTGCACTTAAATCACCTCAATTCATCTCAGATTTCGGTGCATCAACACCGAGGCGTTTGATGTATCAAGAATCCCGGCCTTTGTCCAGCCTTTACCTTAGAATTCATATGTCCGGGTGTGACAGCTTTTCCCTTGAGCCGACGGGGATGACGGGGCATAGTCGGCTCATGTGCCATTTGGGATAAAAGAACGAGATGAGCCAAAAGCCAAAATATGCAGCTGAAAAAGCACGTATCCTTAAGGCCGCCATGGCGGACCTGCCCTTTGATGGGTTCACCGATGAGGTTCTGGCAAATGCCGTCGCCAAAGCGAAAGTCTCGGAGGCTAGGGCCCGTTTGGCCTTTCCGCGCGGCGGCCTGGATTTGGCGGTGGCGTTCATTGAGGCGGGAACTGAGGAAATGGTCAAACAACTTGCCGTTCAAAAACTTGACAAAATGAAGGTGCGCGAGCGGATATTCGATGCCGTGATGACGCGTTTGATGATTGATGCGGACCACAAAGAAACGGCGCGGCGCGCCTTTGCGCTTTTAGCACTTCCGCGCCATGGCGAGGATGCCGTCAAGCTGCTGGCGGCAACGGTGGATGAAATGTGGCGGGCGGCCGGTGACACCAGCACAGACAGCAATTATTATTCCAAACGGCTAATTTTGAGTGGAGTTTACACCTCTACGCGTCTGGTCTGGTTGCAGGATGACAGTAAGGAATATGCCGATACGCATGCATTTCTGGAGCGCCGGATTGACAATGTCATGCAGATTGAAAAGGGCAAGGCCAAATGGCGGCAATTCAAGGAGAAGTTGCCGGATCCATTGGACGCCCTCGCCAAGCGCCGGTATCAGGTCTGATCAGTCTCTGCGACCGCTGTTAAGAGGGTACAGGGCATTGATATGCCCCATTTTCCGCCCGTCCCGGATCTCTTTTTTGCCGTAATCGTGAAGTCGTTCCGTGTCCGCAAAGTCGCGGCTGCGGGCCGCTTGAATATCATCCCCGATCAGATTGGTCATCACTGCGTCATGGGTTCGCGCCGGGTCGGCCAAAGATTGTCCGGTGACGGCCAGAATATGCTGGTGAAACTGTCCATATGCACAGGCATCCATGGTCCAGTGGCCTGAATTATGAACCCGCGGGGCGATTTCATTGATTAGAAGGGCGTTGTCGCAGACAAACAGTTCAATCGCCAGGACACCTACATAATCCAAGGCCGTCAGCATTTTTTCGGCAATCGCTTTACCGTCCTGTTTCAGACTTTCCGGGAGCTCCGCCGGCGCATAGCTGTATTTTAGGATGTGGTTGGCATGGACATTTTCAACACAGTCAAAAATGGCGATTTCACCGGCAACGCTGCGCGCCGCGAGCACAGAAACTTCTTTTTCAAACGGAATAAGCTGTTCCACTATGGCCGGGCGTCCGGCAAGTTCCGTAAATGCCTGTTCAAGCTGGTCACGCGCATTGATGCGCCATTGGCCTTTACCATCATAGCCAAAACGTCGCGTTTTGAGAATTCCGTCACCGCCAAATTCTTCCCATGCCTGTTGCAGCCCATCCAGACTTGTGATGTCCTGAAACCCTGCGACACCAATGCCGAGATTGCGGATGAAATTTTTCTCAACCCATCTGTCCTGCGCCACCTCAAGGGCCTTTTGCCCCGGTCTCACCGGCTTTGTAGCAGACAGGAAAGCGGCGGTGGATTGGGGAACATTTTCAAATTCATACGTCACGACATCAACCGCATCCGCAAATGCCATCAATTTGTCCTGATCTTCATAAGCCCCTTGCGTCACTGAATCCGAGACTTGACCGGCCGGGGTGTCAGCCAAAGTATCGTCCGGGGCGTAAATATGGGTTTGAAAGCCCAGCTCAGCGGCTGCTTGGGCCAACATCCGACCAAGTTGGCCGGAGCCCAAAATGCCGATAACGGATCCTTTTGGCAGCGGGTCAGTCGTCACTTGGAGCCTCGGCTACGGCATCCGTACGGGCTTGGCGCCAGGCGGCCAAACGGTTGGCGAGGCCGTCATCGTTAAGCGCCACGACAGCAGCGGCCAGCAAAGCGGCATTGGTGGCGCCGGCATTGCCGATCGCCAGTGTGCCAACGGGAATTCCTGCCGGCATCTGCACGATGGAGAGCAGCGAGTCCTGCCCGCTCAGGGCTTTGCTCTGGACCGGAACCCCGAATACAGGCAAGGGAGAGATGGCCGCGACCATGCCCGGTAAATGCGCGGCTCCGCCGGCCCCGGCAATGATGACCTGCAAACCGCGGTCTTTGGCATTTCCTGCATATTCATACAGTCTTTGCGGCGTGCGGTGCGCTGATACGATTTTTGTTTCGAACGCGATTTCGAGATCATCCAGAATGTCTGCTGCATGTTTCATGGTCGGCCAATCACTTTGGCTGCCCATTATAATCCCGACAAGCGGGGCGGGATGACTGGTCATAGATTCTGCCTCCACATCCGAAAAAAGGGAATTAACAGGAAAACGACCTTCATTTCAAGTCTCAAATCTCAAATCAGGCGAAAATCTAAGTATATCACCATCCTGTCTGTCGGGCGTTGATTCGACAGATAAGCATATTTTTGCCATGCTGTGAGTGTAACAGGAGGTGGCAAATGAACAAAGCCCGTCATGACAGTCTTGAGCGCCGGCACTCGGACCTGGAAAAGTTGATTATGGAAGAGAGCAAGCGCCCCCAACCGGATGAAAACCTGCTTCATGAGCTAAAAAAAAGAAAACTCAAGCTGAAAGAGGAAATCAGCGCTTTCAAGTCAGACAGGGACAGATAGACCGATCTCAGTCATCTTTGAAGTTGCTGAAAACACTGTCCACGTCAGGTACATCCTTGGTTTCGACCTCCGGCGCGGCAAGTCCGCCAAATCCGGAAGCTATCTCAGCTTGGGTTTCCTCAACAGGTGCAACCGACTCCTCTGCCGACAGCAACTGTTTGTCATCGGCAAGTTTGGCATTTTTCTTGGCTGCACGCTCAACGCGACGGGCGGCGCGTGCGACTTCATGATCCAAATCGACCTGTTTGCATAGCCCAAGTGTGACCGGGTCCACAGGCTTCAGATTGCTGATGTTCCAATGCGTACGCTCGCGAATGCTTTGAATGGTGGGTTTTGTGGTTCTCACAAGGCGTCCCACCTGTGCATCATTCAGTTCCGGATGGTTGCGGATCAACCAGTAAATGGCGTCGGGGCGCTCCTGCCGTTTTGACAAAGGCATATATTTGGAGCCTTTTGACTTTTTGACTTCCGGCAGGTCACGCTGACTTTTGAGCAGTTCCAGCCGTGCTGTCGGGTCATTTTGGCAGCGCTCGATTTCATCGCGCGTCAGCTGACCGTTATTAATCGGGTCCATGCCGCGAATGCCATGGGCGACATCACCGTCAGCAATCCCCTTGACTTCAAGCGGATGCAGACCGCAAAATTCCGCAATCTGGTCAAATGTCAAAGCCGTATTGTCAATCAACCAAACGGCGGTTGCTTTCGGCATCAATGGATAATTCATAACTGTCTCCTTATGTTCAAGCCCTGTTAAGGCTCGACCACCCTGCGTGTTCTGCAATGTGATGGGATAGGGACTGTTTACAGCAAAACAAACCCATTGCCTAGGTAAAAATAGGGAAAAGGGCAGCCCGGCTGTGTTCTGTTAAGTTTTATGCTAAAACCGGAGCAGATTTGCAGGAGATCCCTATGGAAGAGGAATTACAAAGGCTCAAAGGCACACCCTTGGCGGATTTGCTGAGCGAAAGTCTTGAGACGCTGAGTTTGAATGAACTTGAGACCCGAAAACAGCTTCTGTCTCGGGAAATCGAGCGGATTGAAGCAGTTATGGAGCAAAAAAAGGGCTCCCGCGATGCCGCCGAAGCCCTTTTTGGAAAATCCGGTTAAGTGATCCGCTCTGATCAGCCCAGGAAACTGTCGAACTTCTTGTTGAAACGGCTGACACGGCCACCACGGTCAACAATGTGATTGGAGCCGGCGTTCCAGGCAGGGTGTGTGGTCGGGTCAATGTCGAGGGTCAATGTGTCGCCTTCAGAGCCGTATGTGGACCGGGTCTGATAGGTTGTGCCGTCAGTCATGGCCACGGTAATCATGTGATAATCAGGATGAATGTCTTTTTTCATCGGATCAGTCCTTAAATGTCTAATGTGCGTGGGTTATAGCGAAGCTGCATCCAAAGTGCAAGTATGGATTAAGGGGCCGTCGATTAAAAAAAACGTGCTTTCCGACCGGCTTGGGATATAAAGAGAACACACAAGCCAAAAAAACGTCAGAGACGGTGAGATGCATCCAGCGGAACAAATTGAAGAACAGGCCAAAAGGCGCGAGAGGTCACGAAATCTTCGTCCTCTCCGGGCACTGTGGCCGTTTTTGAAAGCCTATCCGGGCATGCTGGTTGGCGCCTTTGTAGCCTTGGTGATTGCGACATTGAGCACGCTGGCCTTGCCGCTCGCTTTACGCCAGATGATTGACTTCGGCTTTTCCGGCTCTGATGCCCTCGCTATTGACCGCTATTTTGGTGCCATGATGGTGGTGGCGGTTATTCTGGGGGTTTCCAGTGCTACACGTTTTTATTTTGTGAGTTGGATTGGTGAGCGCGTGACTTCGGATTTGCGCCAGCAGGTCTATGATCACATCACCCGCCTCAGCCCGCATTTTTTTGAAACCGTGCGCACCGGGGAGGTGCTGTCGCGATTGACCGCTGACACCACCCTGATCAAGACGGTTGTCGGCTCGTCCGCCTCCATCGCCCTGCGCAATGCATTCATGTTTGTCGGCTCGGCCATTATGCTGGTTGTGACCAGTCAGGCGTTGAGCGGCCTGGCGGCTTTGGCCCTACCGGTGATCATTTTCCCGATGATCGCCTTTGGCCGGATGGTACGCCGGCTATCGCGCAAGAGTCAGGATAAAATCGCCGACACCAGTGCGCAGGCGCAGGAAACCATCACCTCCATTCAGGTCGTGCAGGCTTTCACCCATGAGGCCGAAGACCGCAAACAGTTCAGTGACGCCGTGGAAACTTCTTTCCGAGTTGCGCGGGCGCGTATCATGGCACGCGCCGGTCTGACGGCCCTGGCATTTGTCCTGGTGTTTGCCGGGGTTGTCGGGATTTTGTGGGTCGGGGCGCAATATGTGCTTGAAGGAACAATGAGCGGCGGCACGTTGGGGCAGTTCATCATGTATGCCATTTTATGCGCCACCTCGATCGCGGCCCTGTCTGAAGTGTGGGGCGATATCCAGCAGGCCGCAGGTGCTGCCGAACGGCTGATTGAAATTTTGCAGGTCGAACCTGACATCAAGGCCCCTCTCAATCCGGCCTATATGCCCATTCCGGCGCAGGGGCGCGTTGCGTTTGAGGCGGTCGGGTTTCACTATCCCTCGCGCCCGCAAAGCCGTGCCCTGAATGATTTTTCATTACAGGTTGCACCTGGAGAGACAGTTGCCCTGGTTGGGCCATCAGGGGCTGGTAAAAGTACGGTCTTCCAGTTGCTGTTGCGGTTCTATGATCCGCAATCGGGTCATGTTTCCTTGGATGAGGTTGATTTAAAATTGGCTGCGCCGCAGGATATTCGTGCCAACATGTCCATCGTTCCGCAGGAAACGGCGGTATTTGCGACATCTGTTTTTGAGAACATCCGGTTCGGGCGCCCAGACGCCAGCGCCAATGAGGTTTATGCCGCGGCTGAGGCAGCGCTGGCTGCTGATTTTATCAAGGCTCTGCCACAAGGCTATGATACGCAGCTTGGCGAACGGGGCGTCAATCTCTCTGGGGGGCAGCGCCAACGCATCGCCATTGCGCGAGCCATTTTGCGCGATGCTCCAGTATTGCTGCTGGATGAAGCCACTTCAGCTTTGGACGCGGAGAGTGAGAAACTGGTGCAAAAAGCTCTGGAAACCCTGATGCGGGGGCGGACCACACTGGTCATTGCGCACCGTTTGGCAACGGTTTTGAAGGCTGACCGTATTGTGGTCATGGATGCCGGCCGTGTGGTTGCAACCGGAACACATGAGGAATTGCTGCAACAGGAAGGGCTGTATCAAAGACTTGCCAAACTGCAATTCGGCGATGATGAGGGCGTGGATACCAATGTTACGCCTTTGGCACCGAAATCAGCCTGAGCTCAGCTTGTTAATCTTTTGACAGTTCTTTGTAGAGTTTCGCGTGCAGCGTTTCATTGGCGGCGATGATCCCACCTGTCTCCAGCATGTTCTGTTTGTCGGCAATATCACTCACGCGCCCACCGGCCTCCTTGACCAGCACAATTCCGGCGGCCATGTCCCAAGCCCGTAATCCGCGCTCCCAAAATCCATCCATCCTGCCGGCGGCAACATAAGCCAAATCTAGCGAAGCAGCCCCCATGCGGCGCAGTCCGGACACTTTCGGCAGCAATGTGTCGATCTCCTTGACAAAAGCCGGGCGGCCCTCGCGTTGACCATGGGGAATGCCGCAGGCGAAAACCGAGTCGGCCAGACTGTCGCGCCCGGAGACACGGATGCGCTTATTGTTCATATAGGCGCCCTGACCATGCTCGGCATAAAACAAATCATCGGTCGCCGGGTTGTAGACGACACCCGCAACCAGCCGGCCCTCGCGTTCCAGAGCGACGGATATGGCAAAATGAGGAATGCCGTGCAGGAAATTGGTCGTGCCGTCCAACGGGTCAACAATCCAGCGATGCGACTTGTCACCGCCCTCTGTTGTCCCGCTTTCCTCCATCAGCAGGCCGTAGCCGGGCCGTGCCTGCATCAATTCCTCTTTGAGAATTTCCTCGGCGCGCAAATCGGCATTGGTAACGAAATCACCCGGACCTTTGCGCGACACCTGCAGGTTTTCGATTTCCCCGAAATCACGCCGCAGGCCGCGGGCCGCCTTGTCGACGGCGCTCATCATCACATTCAGGGTTGCGGAGCGGGGGGCCATGTGTGGGTCTTTATTCTGCGCGCTTGAGGTAAATCACCTCATTCGTGTCGACGATGATTTTGTCGCCAGCTTCCACGAAAGGTGGCACCATGACCCGGATGTCGTTTTCACACATGGCCGGCTTGTTGGAGGAAGCCGCGGTCTGGCCTTTGACCACCGGCTCGGTTTCCATGACCTCAAGTGTCACCTGATCCGGCAGCCTGATGCCGATGGGCTTTTCCTCATGGCTTTCGACAACAACCATCATGCCTTCCTGTAAAAAAGCTTTTCGGTCACCGACAAAATCAGCCTGCAACTCGATTTGGTCATAGGTTTCGGTGTCCATGAAGGTCAGGGCACCGTCGCCTTCATACAAATATTGGTAATCGCGTTGCTCAAGGCGCACGCGCTCCACTTTGTCAGCCGAGCGGAAGCGTTCATTGAGTTTTGAACCGTTGATCAGGTTTTTCAGCTCAACCTGCGCAAAAGCGCCGCCTTTTCCAGGTTTGACATGTTGCAGCTTGACGGCGACCCAAAGCTCACCATTGTGCTGGATCACATTGCCGGGACGAATTTCATTGCCGTTGATTTTCATGGGTCATCTCCAATGCAGATGGGCGGTGATTTGCGCCTTGGATACCACTTCCGGCACAAAAATCAAAGTCTTAAGAACCACACAATGTGTTAAAAGCCGCAACCGCTTCGCCAGGCCCGCCCGGATGGTCCCAGACGCCGCCGCTGACGGCCAGAAAATCCGCCCCGGCCTCAAGCAACGGCCCTGCATTGTCCAAAGTAATGCCGCCAATGGCGACACAGGGCGGCTCCATGGTGTCTTGCCACCACCTCAGTAATTCGGGTTCAGCGCTGGATTTCGGGGCTTTGGTCACGGTCGGATAAAAGGCGCCAAAGGCGACATAATCGGCACCGGCTTCACCGGCGACCATCGCCATATGGCGGGAGTCATGGCAAGTAACACCGATTATAGCCTCATCGCCCAATAGGGCGCGCGCCTCTGAATAGGGCGTGTCTGTCTGGCCAATATGCGCACCGTCGGCACCGGCCTGCTTGGCCAAATCCGGGCGGTCATTGATCAAAAACGCCACCTCATTGGCCTGCGCTATGGGCAGCAACCGGGCACAGGCCGCCAGGATTTCATCATCCGGGGCCGGCACATCATTCATATCCTTCAGACGCAGCTGAAAACAGGCAACATCACCGGCTGAGACAGCTTCTTCAAAAGCGGCGGCAAAGGACTCAAGTTCGATTGCAGGGGGGCTGATCAGATACAGACGGGGTTTCATGATGTCAGCCGTTCTGACCTCTGTGACGCAACACATGGTCAGCCAGGACAAGCGCCATCATCGCCTCGCCGACCGGCACGGCACGAATGCCGACACACGGGTCATGACGGCCTTTGGTGACGATTTCCGTTTCGCGACCCTCACGGTCAATGGTTTGGCGCGGGGTCAGAATGGAAGATGTCGGTTTGACGGCAAAGCGCACGGATATGTCCTGCCCGGTTGAGATTCCCCCCAATATGCCGCCGGCCTTGTTGGACTGAAAATCCGGATTGCCGTCTCCGGCCCTGATCTCATCGGCGTTTTCCTCACCCGAAAGGGCGGCGGCAGCAAAGCCTTCGCCAATCTCGACGCCCTTAACGGCATTGATGCTCATCATGGCGGCGGCCAGGTCAGAGTCCAGTTTGCCGTAAATCGGTGCGCCCAGGCCAACGGGCACGTTGCGGGCGGTGACCTCAATCACAGCGCCACAAGAGGAACCGGCCTTGCGGACGCCATCCAGATAGTCTTCCCACATTTTTGCGGCCTTCGGGTCCGGGCACCAGAAAGGGTTGCGGTCAATTTCATCCCAATCCCAATTGTCGCGGTTGATCTCATGCGGACCAAGCTGGACCAGGGCGCCGGTGACCTCAATATCGGAGATGACCTTGCGGGCAATGCCGCCGGCGGCAACGCGGGCCGCGGTTTCGCGGGCAGAAGAGCGCCCGCCGCCGCGATAGTCGCGGATGCCGTATTTTTCCATATAGGTGAAATCAGCATGGCCGGGGCGGAATTTATCCTTAATGTCACCATAATCTTTTGACCGCTGGTCGGTGTTTTCTATCAGCAGGGATATGGGGGTGCCGGTCGTGACCTGTTCTCCGGTGTCGGGATCCTCAAACACGCCGGACAGGATTTTGACCGCATCAGGCTCACGCCGCTGTGTCGTAAAGCGGTTTTGGCCGGGTTTGCGGCGGTCAAGCCAATGTTGCAGATCGACTTCGGTGAGCGGCAGGCGCGGCGGAACACCGTCAACCACGCAGCCCAATGCCGGCCCGTGGCTCTCGCCCCAGGTGGTAAACCGCAGCAAATGACCGAAACTGTTGTGAGACATGATATCTAACCTTTCGGCCTAAGCGCCGGCTTCCCCGTCAGCCTGTTTTGCGGCTTTGAGATCGTCAAAAGCCGCCATGCCAATAGTATTGTAACCGGCATCGACATAATGAATTTCTCCGGTGACGCCTTCGCCCATGTCGGACAGCAGATAGACGGCTGAGCGTCCGACCTGTTCCTGTGTAACATTGCGGCGCATCGGCGCATTGGCTTCATTCCATTTCAGCATTTCGCGGAAATCTCCGATGCCTGCAGCCGCCAGGGTGCGGATCGGGCCGGCGGAAATGGAATTCACACGGATGCCTTTCGGGCCAAGATCGGATGCCAGATAGCGTACGCTGGCTTCCAAAGCGGCCTTGGCGACACCCATGACATTGTAGTGCGGAATGACTTTCTCCGCGCCGTAATAGGACAGGGTCAGCATGGCTCCGCCCTCAGACATCAGCGGTTCTGCGTGCCGTGCCACAGCGGTGAAGGAATAGCAGGAAATGTTCAAAGCCATGTTGAACGCATCTGAGGAGGTATCGACATAGCGGCCCATAAGCTCTTCCTTGCCGGCGAAGGCGATGGCATGGACGACAAAGTCTAGTTGTCCCCATTCGGCTTTCAGTTTGTCGAACAGGGCGCTCATGCTGGCTTCGTCGGTCACATCACATGGCTCAATGATGGTCGAATTCACCGATTCGGCCAGTGGTTTGACGCGCCGCTCCAGATTTTCTCCCTGATAGGTGAAGGCCAGTTCCGCGCCGGCATCGGCACAGGCTTGGGCAATGCCCCATGCAATCGAATTCTTGTTGGCGACACCCATAATCAGGCCGCGTTTACCCTGCATAATCTTATTAGAGCTCATTTTTTGTCCCATATCATCAAAATGATTTTCCTGCCACAAATCGGCTTTCATTCTTATAGCGCAAAAAAAACCATTTCGCCATGCTCGCATTTCAGCCTATTTATGGGCTAAGTAACAACCAGAGACGCCGCTAATCTGAGGGTGAAACCGATGGATTTTGACATGATTGATTTTGACAGCCCACCCGACGCCCCCTTGCCGGTTTTTGACAAATGGCTGGCGGAGGCCGAGACAACAGAGCCGAATGATGCCAATGCCGTGGCAGTGGCGACGGTGGATGCCGACGGTATGCCAAATGTCCGTATGGTGCTGTTGAAAGGCCTGAGCGAGGACGGTTTTGTGTTTTACACGAATTTTGACAGCGCAAAGGGTCGCGAATTGACCGCCAGTGGCAAGGCGGCCATGTGTTTTCACTGGAAGTCTCTCCACCGTCAGGTCCGGGTGCGCGGGCCGGTCGCCCCGGTCAGTGCCACGGAGGCGGACGCCTATTTTGCCTCCCGCGCCCGGGAAAGCCGCATCGGCGCCTGGGCCTCGCAACAATCCAGTCCGGTAGAGGACCGGGCGGCGCTGGAACAGGCCGTGATGTCCATGACTCAGAAATTTGATGGACAGGACGTCCCAAGACCGCCGCACTGGTCGGGCTGGCGCTTATCGCCGCTGACCATTGAGTTCTGGCAGGACGGCGATTTTCGCCTGCATGACCGTTTGATCTATGAACGTGCAACCGTCGTCGATCCGTGGCGAACCAGACGCTTGTACCCCTGAGGTCAGCCGGACGGCAAAAACTTCCTCATGCCTCCCTCTAGTTCTTGCAGTCGGACGGCAGGTATGCTTGCATCGTGCTAATTGACTTCGGCCTGATTGATATGGAGGGGAAAATCATGCTCGGACAAATGCAAAACCAGCCTTTGCTGATAAACGGTATTCTTGACCACGCAAACCTAAATTATGGCGACCGCGAAATCGTCACCCGCTTGGTGGATAACAGCATTCACCGCCAGACTTATGCGGATGCGCATTTGCGGGCACGTAAAATGTCGCAGGCACTGATCAAGCTCGGCTTCAAAAAAGGTGACGTGATTGCCACCATGGCGTGGAACTCTCACCGTCATCTAGAGAGCTGGTACGCCATCACCGGCATGGGTGGTGTATATCACACCCTCAATCCCCGCCTGTTCGCCGAGCAGCTTGATTACATCATCAACCATGCCGAAGACCAGCTGATTTTCCTCGACACCACCTTTGTCCCCATACTGGAAGGGCTGCAGGACAAACTGCCAAAGGTCAGGGGCTTCATCATCATGACCGATGAAGCGTCCATGCCTGAAACCAGCCTGAATAACGCTTATTGTTATGAGAGTTTGATCAATGAACAAGACGGGGATTACAGCTGGTTGGTGGTGGATGAAAATGATGCCTGCGGTGTCTGCTATACCTCCGGTACAACTGGCAACCCGAAAGGGGTCGTCTATTCGCACCGCTCCAATGTGCTGCACACCCTGGTGGTTAACGGTAAGGATGTTATGGGCTTTGGAGCGCAAACCGTCATTCTGCCCGTGGTGCCGATGTTTCATGCTAATGCCTGGGGTATCGCCTTTTCCGCACCGGCGGTTGGTGCGAAAATCGTCAATCCAGGCATGGCCATGGACGGTGCCAGCATTTATGAGTTGCTGGAGACTGAAAAAGTCACTGACACCGCCGCCGTTCCGACAATCTGGATGATGCTGTTGCAGTATATTGAAGAAAACAATCTCAAGCTGCCGTATCTGAAACGGGTTACCATTGGCGGCTCTGCGGCGCCGCGCATGATGATCGAAAAATTCGAGCGCGATTACGGCGTCAGCGTTAATCATGCCTGGGGCATGACCGAAACTTCGCCTTTGGGAACAATCGGCGCGCCCAAATACGGCATGGAGGATTTCGGGTTTGAGGAGACGGTCAATCTGAAGCTGAAACAGGGGCGGCCGCCTTATCTGGTTTCCCTGAAAATCACCGATGATGACAATAATGAGCTGCCGCGTGACGGGGTAGCCTTCGGTAATCTGAAAATCAAGGGACCGTTTATTGTTGGGGAATATTTGAAAGGCGAAGGTGGCAGTATTCTTGATGAGGACGGGTATTTTGACACCGGTGACGTTGCCACCATTGATCCGCAGGGCTACATCCAGATCACGGACCGGGCCAAGGATGTCGTCAAATCGGGCGGTGAATGGATTTCCAGTATTGAGATTGAGAATATTGCTGTCGGCCATCCGGATGTGGCCGAGGCAGCGGTCATTGGCCTGCCGCATCCGAAATGGGACGAGCGGCCACTTTTGATTGTCTGCGCCAAGGACGGGGCGGCATTGACGAAAGCGGATGTTCTGGCGCATCTAGATGGCAAAATCGCCAAATGGTGGATGCCCGATGATGTCGCTTTTGTTGACGAAATTCCGCATACCGCAACCGGAAAAATCCAGAAAACGACCTTGCGCGAGCAGTTCAAGGATTATGAATTGCCTACTGTATCGGAGGAATAGGGCATGTCGCGTGACAGAATGGAAAAGTTGGCCGGATGGGGCCGAAAACTCTCACTGACCGGACTGGTTCTGCTGCTGGGGGGCACGGCCGTGTTCCGCCTTGAGTTGATGGAATTCCGGTTGCCGTTCCTCGCGCTTGTTCTCGGCGCTGTGTTGGCATTGGTGGCGCTGGGCCTGTCTCTGGTGGTGTTGATGCGGCAGGGGGACAAAAACGTCAGGGGCAAGGCGCGCCTGAATATCCTCATCAGTGCACTGGTTCTGTTTTTTCCTCTCTCTGCGGTGGTCAGCGGTGGTGATGCCCCGATCATTCATGATATCACCACTGATACGGACAATCCGCCTGTGTTCAGGGAAATGCCGAATGTTCGATCGGAAAATGACAACACGCTTGCCATCAAGCCGGATGTCATTGAAATCCAAAAACAGGCTTATCCCGATCTTGGTCCGCTATTTACCGACGTCCCGCGTCCGATACTTTTCGCCAAAATTCTTGAACGGGTTGCGGAGTCCGGCTGGGAACTTGTGGCTGAGGATATCAAGCTTGGTGAAGTTGAAGCTGTCGCCACTACGCCGGGCTTTGGGTTCAAGGATGATGTGATCATTCGGATCTCGCGGGATGCCACAGGCCATCGTATTGACATGCGCTCGGTGTCACGGGCTGGTCAGGGCGATTTGGGGGCCAATGCCAAGCGGATAAGGCAGTTTCTTGCGGAACTGGATTTGTCGCTACAGCAGTGAATACTGACTGGACAGACCGGGGGTGCCGTCACAGGTCACCCGTCCGGTCTGCACCATGCCTTGAAGATGCGCCAGCATGGACATGGCGGCGGCTGGATGCAGGCGTTCATCAATATCCGCATAAATAATCTGCACCATGGGTCTGATCTGGCTTTGCCCGGCCTGCAACTGTTCAATAATCTGGTGCTCCCGCTCCCGCCTATGGGCGATATAGGCGGTGATGAAATCTTTCGGGTTGTCCACTGCCGGGCCATGGGTTGGCCGCAGGAGAATTTCGTCCCGCGCCAAAAGTCTGTCCAGTGAGTTCATATAATCCGCCATATTGCCCTCCGGCGGGGCGATGATGGATGTAGACCAGCCCATGATATGATCACCCGTGAACAGGGTTTTTTCTTCCCTGAGTGAAAAACAGAAATGATTACCGATATGCCCGGGGGTAAACACGGCCTCCAGCGTCCAGTCCGGGCCGGTGATTTCATCCCCGTCCTTGAGGATGATATCAGGGCGATAGTCGCTGTCGATGGCTTCTTCAAGCTTTATGCCCTCAACCAATTCGGTCAAATCGGGATCGAAGGCCTCTTGTATGACCGGTCGGTCCTCGCCGCCGCAGACCAAGCCATGGGTTTTGTTTTTCAGCGCCGCCGCCAATGGCGAATGATCAGAATGGGTATGAGTGACCAGAATGTGACTGACAGTCTCACCCGGTGCCAGGGCCGACAGCAGGGCCTTCAAATGGTCGGGATTGTCGGGTCCGGGATCTAGTATGGCGACACTGCCGGTCCCGATGATGAAACTGCCGGTTCCGGTATAGGTGAAGGCGCTGGGGTTTTCACAGGTCACACGCCTGACCAGGGGCGATAGCTGCTGACAGACGCCGTATGCCGGCTCGAGGTCATGAACAAAGGGTATCTGACTCATTATAGGTTTCCGCTTCAGTTTGCGTCTCATGCTGACCTTGTCTAGGATGTCCAGTATATCCTGCATTGATAGAAATGAAAAACGGCAAGCTGGAGGGCACTGTCATGAAAAAACTGAAAACGGGGTTGAAACATTCCGCTTATACTTTGGCTGCCATCATTCTGGCGCTTTTGTTCTGGCCGGTTTCGATCGATCCCGTTGCCTATGAAACCGGTCCGGTACTGACAGGAATACCGCCCTATGAGCATAATAATGCCCTGGCCCAGGCGCGTCTGGTGCCGGTTGACGGGCACGGGCCTGAGGGGCTGGCGCGTGGATCCGACAACAGACTTTATACAGGTTTCCATGATGGGCGTATTGTCGCCTTTGATGAGGTGACGGGCGAGAGCGAACTGCTTGCCAATACGGGCGGACGTCCGCTGGCGATTATGTTTGACGGCAAAGGTAATCTGATCATCTGCGATGCCGTGAAAGGGCTGTTGTCGCTCAGTCCGGACAGGCAACTGACTGTTCTGGTTGATGGTTTTGAGGGGGTGCCGCTGCGGTTCGTTGACGCGCTGGATATTGATAGGCGTGGCCACATCTGGTTTTCTGACGCCACAACAAAATTTCGTATTAATGATACTGCAGCATATACGCTTGAGTCGAAAAAAACCGGCCGGTTGTTCCGTTATGACCCGGTCAGCGGAGAAGTGAAACTGGTGCTCGATACTCTCGGATTCGCCAATGGTGTCGCGCTCTCTCCTGACGAGGACTTTGTGCTGGTCAATGAAACCGCCCGCTACCGCGTTACCCGGCACTGGCTGAAAGGCCCGAAAGCCGGAACGACAGACGTGTTTTTGGATAACCTCCCCGGGTTTCCAGACAATTTAACGGCTGCTCCGAATGGCGGCTACTGGCTGGCTCTGGTGCAGGCGCGTGACTCCCGTCTTGATCGTCTATCAGATAAGCCGTTTTTGCGTAAAGCCGTCTATCGTCTGATGGCGTTTTTCGGTGTCGGCTTTGAGTTCAATCACAGTTGGGTGGTCAAATTATCTGAAAACGGCGAGGTGGAAATGGCTCTGGACGCCAAGAATTCCAACATTTACGCGGTGACAAATGTTGTTGAAATGGACGGCCGCATCTATCTTTCCAGCCTGACGGCGCCGCATATCGGGATTTTGGACATACCCGGCCGGAATTGACAAAAATCCGTCAAAAATACTAGACCAACGCGGCGGGACGCTTTATATATCTGCTTCAGTT
Source organism: Parvibaculales bacterium (assembly GCA_049889415.1). GTDB lineage: Bacteria > Pseudomonadota > Alphaproteobacteria > RS24 > RS24 > JAYQKL01. The sequence goes on from JBMHDL010000005.1 coordinate 155,912, forward strand.
GGGGTGTAGCCAAGTGGTAAGGCAGCGGTTTTTGGTATCGCCATGCGTAGGTTCGAATCCTACCACCCCAGCCACTTTCCCACCGCTTCAGACAATTTCACCGGCTTCCAAATTTTTCAGGAAACGCCCTGCATCCTCCCGTACGGCTTGTTTTTTATCTTCGTTCATTTTATCGAAGGTGCGGTACACCATGCCAAGGCGATGATTTCCGGAAAGCGTCTCGCGGTTGCGGTCCAGAAAGTCCCAATACAGGTAATTGAACGGACAGGCGTCCGGCCCGTTTTTGACGGAAACTTTATAGCTGCAGGTCTTGCAGTAATTTGACATGCGGTTGATATAGGCGCCGCTGGCGGCATAAGGCTTGGTGGCCAACAGACCGCCATCAGCATACAGGACCATGCCGGATACATTGGGCAGTTCGACCCACTCATAGGCGTCGGCATAAACCACCAGATACCATTCATTGACTTGTTGCGGTGACAGGCCGGCGATTAGAGCAAAATTCCCGAGCACCATCAGGCGTTGAATATGGTGGGCATAGGCATTTTCTTTTGTTTCAGTGATGCATTGGTTGAGGCAGTTCATTTTTGTTGTACCGCTCCAGAAAAAATCCGGCAGGGCCCGGTGCGCCGCCAAAGCATTGGCTTCGGCATAATCCGGCATATACAGCCAATAGATGCCGCGCACATATTCGCGCCAACCAAGAACCTGTCGGATGAAGCCTTCCACCGCGTTCAGGGGCAGGTCGTTCTCCATATAGGCCGTCTCCACGCGCTTGATGACTTCCAGCGGCAACAGAAGGCCGATATTGAGGTAGAAGCCGATATGGGCATGAAACATCCATGGCTCACCTTCCAGCATGGCGTCTTGATAACTGCCGAAATCATTGAGGCGACAGGAGATAAAATCCTCCAAGGCCGCCAGGGCTTGGTCACGTGTCACAGCCATATGAAACGGTTCCAAATCGCCGAAATGGTCGCTGAATTCGGTTTTGACAAGTTCAAGGACATCCTGGGTGATGGCGTCGCGTTGCACCCTGAAAGGGTCGGGAATGGTCATGCCCTTGGACGGCGGTTTCCGGTTTTCGGCGTCATAATTCCATTTGCCACCGACCGGCTTGCCGTTTTCCATGAGCACATCGTGTTTTTCACGCATGGTACGGTAGAAAAACTCCATCTGCAGGGTTTTGCGTCCGTCCGCCCAGTTGCGAAACTCCTCGTGCGTGGCAAGAAACCGGTCATCAGGACGAATCTCAACGCTGACACCAAGCGTGTCCTGCCATCCGCGCATTTCCTCCATCAGCCGGTATTCGCCGGCTTCAGTCACCACCATATGATCGCAGCCCAAATGCGCAGCATGACGGGCGACCTCACCTGTGAAGTGCCCGCTATTGTCAGGGTCGTCATAGGCCACATAATGGACCTGATAGCCTTTTTGCTTCAGTTCTTCAGCGAAATGACGCATGGCCGAAAAGATAAAGGCAATTTTTTTCTTATGATGGCGCACATAGGTCGCCTCAGAACGCAGTTCGCACAGAAGGATATGATCAACCGCCTTATTGCAACCCGCCAGGCTGGATATGCGTTCATTAAGTTGATCACCCAGTATAAGGCGCAAAGACGACATGGCTAACCTATGAAAAAATTATCTTTACCCTAAAGCTAGGCGGGCAAACGTCGAGTTCAAGGGGCGGGGGTCAGCGGACTTGTGGAGCCGGAGGCAGCGTGTCGAATTTGATGTCCAGACGGGTGAAAATGGCGTCAATTTCGCGCCCGGCCACTTCATCGTAACGAGCGTATTCCATACCGATGCCAACGGTCGGGGACAGGTTGAACCGCATCCCAAGGGCAAGATAGCCGGCAGTGCCATTGTCCTGCTGCCCGTTGCTCAGTGCGGCCCCGTTCAGGGTGACCGCACCCTCAGCGCTCAATTCCGTTTCCCAATGAATGACGCCAAGGCGTGTGTAAATGTCGAAATTCGGATGCAGGGGATAGGTGTATCGCAGTCCGGCAGTCAGTCCGGTGGCATCTTCACGGAACACGGATCCGGCATTGAGCGACAGGGTTTTGTCATCATAGGGGCGGGACAATAATGCGGCCGAGCCATTGACTAGCCTGGTTTCACCGAGTTCCACATAGCCGAACTCGAGACTGAAATCATCCGATAGGGGCAGGCCGATGAGAAAATCTTTGACATCATGCTCTTCATCCGCCGTGAAATCATCACTGGCTTGCATCAGGTCTTTGGGTTCCCCCTCGCCGTAGCCATAGGAAGCATAAAGGGGATACCAACCTTGCGCCTGCGACTTCACCGGCAGGGTGGCAATCATCAAGGCCATAAAAAACAAGAGCAACCGCATGACAACCTCCACAACGAATCATCTGATTGTACCAGATGCGGCTGCTATCGGCTATGTGGGGAGAGGCCGGCGTTTACCTATGCAGGGCCGCTTTTTGGCCCAAAGCCTCAATCGCTTGGTAATATTCGCGCTCAAGCCCGTCCACGACATCGGCCACCGTTTCAATTTCCTTGATGCCGCCAATGCCCTGACCACAGCCCCAGATGTCTTTCCAGGCTTTGGGGAGATTTTCACCCTCCTTGGGTGCTTTCAGGGTTTTAGAGAAGTCCATATCCGATTTGTCGCCGTCCGGGACGCTGTTCGGGTCGATGCCGGCACGGGCGATGGAGGGTTTGAGGTAATTTCCCTTGATGCCAGAAAAGTAGGAAGAGTACAGAATGTCATCTGCCTCGCAATCGACGACCATCTGTTTGTAATCTTCCACGGCATTGGCCTCGGCGGTCGGGATGAAACGAGAGCCCATATAAGCGAGGTCTGCGCCCATAGCCTGGGCGGAAGCAACGCAAAACCCGTCGCCCATGGCACCGGACAACAAAATGGTGCCGTCAAACCACTCCCGCACCTCACGCACAAGAGCGAAAGGGCTGAGTGTGCCGGCATGACCGCCGGCGCCGCTGGCGACAAGAATCAGCCCGTCCACTCCCTGTTCAGCGGCTTTACGTGCATGCCGGAGATTGATCACATCATGAAAAACCACCCCGCCATAGCTGTGCGCGGCGGTCACAATTTCTTCTGGTGGCCGCAGGCTGGTGATGATGATTGGCACTTCATGCTCAACACAGGTTTCCATATCCTGCATCAGGCGTGGATTGGTCGCGTGGCAGATCTGATTGACGGCGAACGGGGCGATTTTGGCATCCGGATTGGCCTGTTTATGAGCCGCCAAATCCTCCTTGATACGGGTCAGCCAATCGCCGAGCATTTCCTGCGGGCGCGCGTTCAAGGCCGGAAATGAGCCGACAATGCCGGCTTTGCACTGCGCAGCAACCAGATTTGGATCGGACAAGATGAACATGGGTGACCCCACAACCGGCAGTCTCAATGTGCCGTCTAAACATTTTGGTAATGGCATAATTTCCCCCTTACACCGTCTTTAATTAGAGCGACCTGTGGTCGGCGACAAACATTTACATCAAGATGAGGGCTTATTCAATCAGTGAGCCGTAAATGTGCTCCGACAATTCCTGCCGCAACGGATAACAGCCGGTCGGGATTATCTGCGTCATGAAAATGAAAATCAGGTCCATTTCAAAGTCAACCCAGAAATATGTGTTGGCCAATCCACCCCAGGAAAAACTTCCCTTGGATGTTGTGTTTACAGTTTTGGAGGGATCCAGAACAATAGACCCACCAATGCCGAACCCATTTCCTTCAGCCCCGTTTTCACTGAAGGCGCCGGTGGCATACCCCTCCAGATCCCCGCCATGATAGAGTTGGTTGGTCAGCATTTTTTGAATCGTTTCGGTGCGGATGATCCGGACTCCGTCCAGTTCCCCGCCCTGCCTGAACATTTGGCAGAAACGGTAATAATCCGGCAGGGTTGAAACCAACCCTCCGCCGCCCCCCAAAAGCTTGGGACCAGACAGGAATGTTGAGTTTTGGGCTGTGTCAATACATCTGACGGTACGGTTTTTCGGGTCGTAATAATAACAGTGGGCCAGGCGGTCCGTGTTTTTAGCCGGAACCTGGAATCCCGTGTCCTTCATGCCCAGTGGGTTAAAAATCATCTCCTGCATCACCCGGTCCAAAGGGGCGCCGGTGGCGATTTCAATGACCCGTCCGATGACATCGGTTGCAAAGGAATAATTCCAAGCCGTGCCCGGGGAAAACAGCAGCGGCAATCCCGCAAGCGTGTCGCAGAATTCCGCCAAAGACATGTTGCTGTTGCGTGCGCCGTTGAGATTTTTACGCCGGTACAGGGCGTCCACCGGATGTTCACCCAGAAAGTCATAGGTCAGGCCGGATTGATGGGTCAACAGGTCAAGCAGGGTGATGTCGCGCGCCGCCGGCCGTGTCATATAGTCCGAGGTCGTGCCGTCAACCCAGACTTGCGGATCCGCGAAACTAGGGATGTAATCCTTGAGCTTATCGTCAAAAGCAACATCCCCGCGCTCCAGAAGCTGCATGAACAGCAGGCTGGTGACCGGCTTGGTCATGGAGTAAATGCGGAACAGGCTGTCAGGCGTCAGCGCGTGACCCTGATCCGCCTCCTCGTTCATTGCACTGTTGCCAGAGCAATGCGTAAGGGCAATTTCACCGTGACGGGCTAGGAGGTAGCTGTAGCCGGAAATTTTGCCCGGCTCGACATATTTGGTGTCCACAAAGCCGTTCATCTCGGAAAGTTTGTCAGGATTGATGCCAAGCTGAGAAATAAGATTTTTATTCATTTTGATTACCCCTGCCATGTGCTGCCAGAACAAAACTATAGACGAAAGCCAACTCGTCAAGCTGGTTATATCGGCCCGTTTTCCCGCCATGTCCGGCTTCCATTTCCATACGCAACAGTGTGATGCCGTCATCCGTGCGCCGTTCGCGTAGCCGGGCCACCCATTTGGCCGGCTCCCAATAGGTCACGCGCGGGTCCGTCAGACCGCCGGTCGCGAGAATGTGCGGGTAAGCGCAGGCCTTGATGTTTTCATAGGGTGCATAAGCGGCGATGGTCTCATAATCCTCTGAATTTTTGACCGGATTGCCCCATTCCGGCCACTCCGGGGGGGTCAGCGGCAGTGTTTCGTCCAACATGGTATTGAGCGCGTCGACAAACGGCACCTCTGCCACGGCTGCCTTGAACAACTCCGGTGCTAGATTGACAGCGGCACCGACCAGAAGCCCGCCGGCACTGCCGCCGTGAATGGTGATGTTGCCTTTTTCGGTCAGGCCAATCTTAATCAGATGCTCTGCAGCGGCGATAAAATCCGTGAAGGTGTTCATTTTAGTTTTGCCGCGACCCTGCAAAAACCAGTCATGTCCCATGGCCTTACTGCCGCGGATATGCGCTATGGCATAAATGAAACCCCGATCGGTCAGGCTGATGCGATTGCTGGAAAAACCTGCAGGTATGGTGATGCCGTAGGAGCCGTATCCATAAAGCAAGACCGGTGCGGAGCCGTCTCGTGGTGTGGTTTTATGCATCAAGAGCGAAACCGGGATTTTGGCTCCGTCGCCGGCGGTCGCCCAACTGCGTTCACAAACATAATCGGCAGGGTCATGACCGCTTGGGATCATCTGTTGGTGAACAAGCGTGCGTTGCCCGGTGTTCATGTCCCGGTCAAAGACCTGCTCCGGTGTGGTCATCGAACTGTAGCTGAAGCGCATTGTCTCTGTGGCGTATTCATAGCCTTCTTCAACCCCTAAAGCATAGACATCCTCAGAAAATTCCAACACCTCTGTCACGCCGGTCTCCCATGCGGTGACATGGATGCAAGGCAAGGCGTTTTGCCGCGAAAGGGTGACCAGATGATGCTCATAGGGGATCGCATCCAGCAAAAGTCGTCCGGCCTGATGCGGCTGCAGCACGGTCCAATCCCCCGGATCGGTTTGCGGGGCCACCATCAGCTGAAAATCAACCGCCCCGTCACGATTGGTGACAATGGTGAAGCGCTGACGGGCAGCGTCATGATCAATGCTGTATTCCACTCCGGCCTGACGAGGCCGGATGGTTCGTGGCGCCAATTCGGGATGATGTCCGTCAATTAGCCTGACTTCCGAGGTTTGATGGTCATGAATATTGATGAAAATGAAATCACCCGAGCGGGTGGCATCCAGACCGACAAAAAAGCCAGGGTCTGTCTCCTCATAAACACAAATATCAGCTTCTTGCGGGTCTCCAAGACGATGCAGCATGACTTTATTCGGTCGGTGGTTTGCATCAACCTGAATGTAAAAAAGCATCTGCGCATCAGTTGACCAGGCCATCGCGCCGGAGGTGTTATGCAATGCATCCGGCTGATCTTCCCCGGTCGCGACGTCGCGGACTTTGATGGTGAAATATTCTGACCCCTTGACGTCTGCGGCCCAGGCCAGGCGCGTATTGCCGGGGCAGGGGCAGGTGGCCGCGATTTTGAAATAGCTTTCCCCGGCGGCTTCCCTATTGCCGTCAAGGACCGTCTTTTCGTTGGCACCATCCCTGTCCGCGCGACAGATCAGAGGATGTTCACCGCCTTTGATGAATTTTCGGGTCCAGGCATGGTGGCCGGTTTTGACGGGCGGGGTGCTGTCGTCTTCCTTGATGCGGCTGCGCATTTCTTCATAAAGTTTCCCGCGCAGATTGCCATAGGGTGCCATGGCTTTATCGCTGAAAAGGTTTTCAGCCTCCAATACGGCACGGATGTCAGCATTCAGGGCGTCGGGTGTTTTCATCACCTCCTGCCAGTTGTCATCCCGCAGCCAGGCATATTCATCATCACGGGTTATGCCGTGGCGAGTGTCAGAATGGGCGATGGGAGTTATGCGGGGCGGGGCCCCGGCTGCTTTGAAAGTCTGCTGCATAGCCAGCGCTTTACCCTTCTTCTGTCTCTAACTTAAGGGCTGTACCGTTTATGCAATATCGCAGACCTGTCGGTTGCGGGCCGTCAGGGAAAACATGACCCAAATGGGCATGACAATGGCTGCAGATGATTTCGGTGCGGCGCATGCCGTGCGACACGTCCACAACCTCATTGACGCAGTCCGGCGTGACCGGCTGATAAAAGCTCGGCCAGCCTGACCCGCTGTCATATTTGGTTTCGGAGTCAAATAAGGCGTTGTTGCAACAAACGCAATGATAGGTTCCGGTACCTTTGGTGTCCCAATAAGGGCCGGTGAAGGCCCGTTCGGTTCCGGCGCAGCGTGTGATGTGATATTGGTCTTCAGTGAGCTCGGCACGCCACTGGTCATCGGTTTTTATGATTTTTGGTTCACTCATATTCAACCCTAATCCTCGTAATAAAGCGACAGTGTTTCGACTGTGAGAGCGGGTTTATCTTGGCCCTCAATCTCGATTTTCTCAAGCCGCGTTACCATCAACCCACCGGCGCGGCGGCGGGCGTCCTGCAAAAAAGACCGTAATCGTATCCGTGATCCGACAGGAATGGGCGTGTTGAAACGCAGTTTGTTGGAACCATAATTAATGCCCCGTGAGGCACTTTCAATGGTGTAGACCTGTGTTCCCAGAACCGGAACCAATGACAGCGTGTAATAGCCATGCGCGATGGTGCCGTGATTAAGTCTTTCCATGCATTTTTCCGGATCGGTATGGATCCACTGATCATCACCCGTTGTTTCGGCGAATTTGTTTATGGTCGCTTGGTCAATGACCATCCAGTCGCTGGTGCCGAGTTCTTGCCCAACGGCTCCGGCATAGTCATCCAGAGTTTTGAAAACCCTCATTTACAACCCCACTTACGTCTGAGATGCTAAATATTTTTCAGATAGAATTATAAAGCCGTAAAGCCTTATTGAACAGTCCCTCTGCGCGAGTGGTTTTCCCGGTTGAGTTTTTCTATATAGGGCCAAAGCTGACGGCCCCATTGATTGATGGCGCGTTTCAGCTTGTCGGTGGGAACATATAATTCCGCACGCCCTATTTTCTGCAATGACCTGATATATCCGCGCTCCTCAAACCGTTTCAGGGAAGCCCGGACGGTGCCATAAGCCCTACCGGTCACCTCCACAAAGTTTTTGGTGACAGTGGACTTCCCTTCAGCATCATTGGCCAAAAGAATAAACAACATCATCCAGTCTTCATATTGCGGCGCCTGCGTCTGAAACAAATCTGCACCAAAAGCATGGGCGTTCAGTAAGACATTGATGCTGCGCATCGCCTCCGGTATGATGCCGGGTACATAGGGTGAAATTTCGCGGGGTAGTTGGAAAGTGTCCGTCATGACACCGTCCGTTGCAAGATTATCCTCAGTCATCTTTATTTTTTTCGACATATTGGTTCCTTTAAGCCAAGTAATGCTGATTGACGCTTACAGGGACGCAACAGTTAAAGTGGTTTGTGACGGGCGCTGATATTTTTTCGTGAACTTTTTTGGCCAGTCTGTCCTGATTAAGTTAAAACCAAAAAAACAAAGAAGGTCAAATTTTTCATAAAAACAATCTTCAATCACTGATTGTAACATTGATTAGCTCTCTGATTTTAAACACAAATGCAGTTTTTTTCCACTTCGTAAAAAAATACTAAAAAATTGTCTTTCCGAAGAGGAATACGGGGATGAAAAAATTAACAGTTTTCTGCTTGAAAAAGCGGGCCGGAATTTTTCGGCTGGATAATCCTGATCCGAAGGCCGTGCGACAGCTTGCATGCCTGTATCTTGTCGTTGCCACCATATCGCGTGTCCACAGAATGCCAGTCAACGCCATAATGGATAGGCGTCGCGGACGCAAAAAGGTCTCTGAGGCGCGACAACTGAGTCAATATATCTGCCATATCAGCTTTCAGCAGTCTTATGCCGATATCGGCAAATCATTCAAGCGTGACCGCACGAGTGTTGCACATGCTTGCCAGCAGGTGGAGAACATGCGGGACAGTGGTCATTTTGACCTGGCAACCGATTGCCTGGAATGGGGAGTTTTGTCGCTCGCACGATCTTTAGGCATGGTTCAGGAGGAGGACTTATGACCAATAATCAGCAGAAAAATTTCATAAAAATGGCGCGTCGCCTGAGCGAACCGCAATCCTTTTTGCTTTATCTGGAGACCAGCGGTGAGTATGGGGTCATGGTAAGCCGCAACAAATGGCGTAAGCCGGTGATGCGCCTTGAGGAAAAAACTGTTGAGGCTTACATCAAGAATGACTGGCTTTTGGCTTCTCGAAAGGTTGAGGGGTTCTTTGTTCTTTCTGATGCCGGTGCCAAACGCTATCGTCGTCACACCCAGCCGCAGGGTTTTCTTGCCCAGCATCAGGAAATGGACATGACCGTCAATGGCCCCCTGGTAAATGTTGATGCCAGCCCCGTCAATTGGTTGCGCAGACATAATCGGCAAGGATGCGTATTTTTCGGCGAGGGTGAATTGGCTGCCGCTGAGCGGTTATGTTCCGATTATGAGGCAAGCCTTGCAGTCACCCGCATGACGCCTGATCTGAAGCGCCAGGGGATCAAGTCCGCGGGCGTACAGGGGTTCAACGTGACGGATTATGCCCTGGATGCTTCACGACGTGTTGATCGGGCTCTGGATTATGTCGGGGAAGATCTGAATGAAATCCTGCAATTGATATGCCTGAACATGCTCGGGCTTGAACAAGCTGAGAAGCGGCTCGGCTGGCCGCGGCGGTCCGGGAAGTTGGTGCTCAAAATCGCCTTACGCAGGTTGAGCCGTTATTATTACTCATCACAGGGTTAACCCGCTTTTATAGCGGTTTCGGCTTCCTGGCGGATCCGGCCGACCATGGCCTGAAAACCGTTCGACCTTTGTGGTGTCAGATGTTCGCTAAGACCAAGTCTTACAAAAGCGTCCTGGGCATCAACCTGCAAAATTTCATCTGCGGATTTGCCGGAAAAAAGGGTGAGCAAAATTGCAACCAGTCCGCGGACAATATGGGCGTCGCTGTCGCCCCGAAAACGCAGCTTGTCCGCGGCCCCCTCGCTCACAAGCCAGACCTGCGACACGCAACCGGGGACTTTATTCACTTCATTGTGTTCCTGGTCTGACAAGGGTTCAAGCTTGCCGCCCAATTCAATGATATAGCGGTAGCGGTCTTCCCAGTCGTCAAACAGGGCAAAATCGTCCAGTAAATCTTCCAATGACATTTGTGACTCCCTGTCCTGTCCGGCTTTGTCGTTACTGGAAAACTAGGTTTTCGGCTTTCATTGGGCAAGCCCCGATTGCAATTATTTTGGCGATTGTGTACATCAGTCTTATGCGATTAAAGGCAGAAATTTGGATTGGCGGCCTGCTGCGCCGCGCGCAATCCTCCGGTGCCATGGCGCTGATCGCCCATCGCGGTGACAAGGATGCCGGCTCTGTCATGGTCAGGGTCAATGCCCTTGATGGATGCTCAGCGCTCTATGTGCCGTTCACCGGGCTTGAGGGGGAGCAGCGGTGGCGGCTTCTGACCGGGGGCGATACGCCTGACACGCAGGTTGAGGAGATCATTACCCGCGAAATAGAGTATGATCCTGACTTGTGGGTTGTGGAGATCGAGGACCGGCAGGGGCGGCATTTTTTGGATGAAGCTGTCGAAACCTTGGATTAGGGTTGGTTATGGAATATTTGACGGAATTATGGGCATTGGTGGAGTCAGTCTGGGAGGCGGGGGCCTACGGCATTGGCGGCGGTAATCTGATCGGTGCATTTGGCGTCTTTCTGTTTTTTGCCGTATTGCGGGGCTTGTTTACCCGCTTTGTGTTGGGTGCCCTCAACCGCTACGCCAGCCGAACCAAAACCGATATGGATGATTTGCTGCTTGAGGCGCTTGAACGGCCTTTGAAGTTTTTCTTCCTGATTTTGGGCGCCTTTTTCGGTGTGGAATTCCTCAGTCTTGAGGGCTTGCCGGAAGAATTGGCGGATAAAGGGTTGCGGACCCTGATTGCCATTGGCATTTTCTGGTCAATCCATGCCGCCGTGCATCCACTCTCCAGCCTGCTTGAACGCGCCAATGACCTGCTGTCCAAAGAGATCATCAACTGGCTCTTGACGGTTATCCGGATTGGGATTGTGCTGACGGGTGCAGCCACCATCTTGCAGACATGGGGTATTGAAATTGCCCCGATCATTGCCGGGTTTGGTCTGTTCGGTGTGGCAGTGGCGCTGGGAGCGCAGGATTTGTTCAAAAATCTGCTCGGCGGCCTTTCCATTCTTGTTGAAGGACGGTTCAAGCTGGGTGATTGGGTCAAGGTTGAGGGTGTCGCGGAGGGCACGGTCGAACACATCGGTTTTCGATCAACGCGCCTGCGTCAGTTTAATCAGGTCGCCGTTACCGTACCCAATAATATGTTTGCCGATCATGCCGTCGTGAACTTTTCAACCATGAATCATCGGCGCATTTATTGGAAGATCGGTCTGGAATACCGAACCACCGTGGAGCAGATGAAGCAAGTGGTCAACAGGTTGGATGCGTGGTTGAGTGCTCATGACGGCTTTGTCACTGATGACCGCGCCGTTCAGCACATCTATATCGACTCCTTCAATGACAGTTCCATCGACATGATGGTTTACTGTTTTACGGTCACCACGGATTGGGAAGAGTGGCTTGGCCTGAAGCAGGAATTGGCCTTTGCCATAAAAAATATTGTTGAGGAAGTCGGTACAGGCTTTGCTTTCCCAAGCACGTCCCTCTATATCGAAAATTTACCGGGCGATCAGGCGGAAATTTTTGTTCCGCCGGAAAAGGACTAATCGATGCAGCTGATTGTGATTGGCGGCGGCGTTGTCGGCGTTACAACCGCCTGGGAGCTGCAAAGAGACGGACATCAGGTTACCTTGATTGAGGCGCGCGAGGATGTCGCGCTCGAGACGAGTTTCGCCAATGGTGGGCAGATTGCCGTGACGGAAAGTGCCCCCTGGTCACGCCCCGGATTGATACGGGAATTTTTAACCAATGTTTTCTCCCAAACCCCTTATGGTTTGCGCTTGCGGGCTGATCCGGCCCAATGGCGCTGGTTGTTCCGGTTTTGGCGCAACACACAACCGGAGGTGTTTGACAAGGCCGTGGTGCGCAACTGGAAGCTGGCGGCTTACAGTCTGGACCGCCTGCAGCAAAACCGCCGTCAGCTCGGTAATGATTTTCACTATGACGACCGGCAGAATGGCATCCTGCAACTGATCGGGGCGGATGCTGATTTACCGGTGATGAAATCCCATGCCGCATCGCTTGCCGCGCATGGCGCCAGGGTGGACTGGCTGGACGGTTCAGCGCTTGTGGCGCAGGAGCCGGCCCTGGCCCATGCGGTTGAAGTGGGCCATGTCCGTGCGGCGATTTGGGGCGGTGCTGATGAAAGCGGTGATGCCGCCATGTTTGCGCATAAATTAGCGGATGTGTTTGCAGGTCAGGGCGGGCGCGTGATGACCGGAACCACAGTGTCGGGATTTGTTTTGAACAAAGGCAGAATCGTCGCCCTGTCTACCAATCGTGGGGAACTGGCCGGTGATGCTTTCATATTGTGCGCCGGCACGGCCAGCCCGTCCCTTGCCGCCCAGCTGGGCGAACGCCTGACACTTTTACCGGTTAAAGGTTATTCCCTGACCTCCCAGGTTATGGACGCTCAAAAGGCACCTGTCACCTCTTTGACGGACCTCTCGCAAAGGCTGGTTATTTCCCGTCTTGGAGAGCGGCTGAGGGTGGCCGGCTATGCTGAAATCGGCATGGCACCCGGGCTAAACCCGAAACGCATCGCCGCCATTCGCCGCCGAATGCAGATATTGTTTCCCGCCGCCGCCGATTATGCCGCCGGGGAAGCCTGGGCGGGTTTCCGCCCCATGACCCCAGACGGCGCGCCACTGGTCGGCCCCAGCGAGGTGTGTGAGAACTTATGGTTCAACACTGGGCATGGTACATTGGGGTGGACCCTGTGTCATGCCACCGCCCGCATGACGGCGGACAGTGTGATGGGTCGCATGACTGAGATTGATATGGAGCCTTTTGCGCCTTTGCGGTAAGGCTTCCTGAGGGTTTTCAGCGGCGCCAGGGAATGCCGTGGCGTTGATCTGATGCAGGCTGATAAATGTCGGATAATTCAGCAACAGCCTGCCCGAATTGCTCGAGCGTGACTTCATCCGTAACCTCGAAGGCGTCAATGCCGCACCGTATCATGTAGGCCCATTGGTCATAGGCGACATCGCCGACTGCCCGGATTTCACCTTGATACCCCATTTCATCACGCAGAATACGGGCGGAGCTGTAGCCGCGGCCGTTGCGGAAGGTCGGAAATTCCAACGCCACCACAGTCAAAGCGGCGAGATAGGGGGCCAGATCGCGGACATCCTCACCAAGCTGGGTCTTGCCCTGATTGTCGGCGCGGATCAAGACACCAAATTGCGTATTGCGGCCTTTGAGCGTCTCGAAATTTTCTTTGAGCCTGTCCAGGGACACAAGAACAGGGCCGTCCGGAAGTGCTTCTTCATCGGCAACGGTTACAAAGTGATTGTCCGTGAAGGCCTGGTTTTTAATGAGAGGCATAAAGACGCTCCTTGAACGGGTCTATGCCGACACGTCTGTAGGTGTCGAGGAAGCGCTCGTCCCCCTCACGCAGTTCAACATAGGTATCAACAATGGTTTCTATGGCGTCAACCACCTCATCCTCGGTGAACGCGGCGCCGGTGATTTTGCCGATGGCAGCGGTTTCATCGGAAGTGCCGCCAAGTGTCACCTGATAGAATTCCGTTCCTTTTTTATCGACTCCTAGAATGCCGATATGCCCGACATGGTGATGGCCGCAGGCATTGATGCAGCCAGAAATTTTGATCTTGAGCTCACCAATATTTTTTTGCCTGTCCAGATCCGAAAAGCGGTTGGAAATTTCCTGCGCTAAGGGGATGGAGCGGGCATTGGCGAGATCGCAATAATCCAATCCCGGACAGGCGATGGAGTCGCTGATCAGTCCATGATTGGCGGTTGCGAGATCCCGGGCGGCAAGCCTGTCATAAACCGTTTTAAGGTCGGCCAGCTTGACATTGGGCAGGACAAGATTCTGTTCATGCGTGACGCGGATTTCATCCATGCCGAAGTTTCCGGCAATTTCCGCAACGGCCCGCATCTGAGCGGAACTGGCATCCCCCGGGATGCCGCCGATCGGTTTCAACGAGATATTGACTATGGCGTAACCGGAGATTTTATGCGGGACTACATTGGTTTTCACCCATCGACAGAAGTCGTCATTCTCCTCCAGAGCCTGACCATGGCCGACATCTTCAGCCGGTAAGTCTTCATAGGCCGGGGGCGCAAAATAGGTGGCAATGCGCTGGAGTTCCTGCTCCGGTACACGCAGGACCTGGCTGGCGTCTATGCGGGAAAATTCCTCTTCAACCAGGCGGGTCATCTCTTCCTGCCCGATTTCATGAACTAGGATTTTGATGCGTGCCTTATAGGCATTGTCACGCCGGCCCATGCTGTTATAGACCCGCATGACCGCCTCGAGATAAGCCAGCAATTGTTCGGCCGGTACGAAGTCACGCAATTTTTTTGCGATGAAGGGTGTACGGCCCAATCCGCCGCCGACATGCACCTCATAACCGTTTTGGCCTGCGGCATTAGTGACGCAGACAATGCCGATATCATGGAAGCGGATGGCGGCGCGGTCATTTTCATGGGCCGTGACGGCAATTTTGAATTTACGCGGCAGGTAAGAAAATTCAGGATGAAAGGTTGACCATTGGCGGATGATTTCGGAAATGATGCGCGGATCCTCGACTTCACCGTCAATCACCCCGGCATATTGGTCAGCCGTGACATTTCGGATGCAGTTGCCGGATGTCTGGATGGCATGCATTTCAACCTCAGCCAGCTCCGCCAGAAGATCCGGTACTTCCGGGAGCTTCGGCCAATTATATTGGATATTTTGGCGGGTTGTGAAATGTCCGTATCCACGGTCATATTTGTCGGCAATGTCCGCCAGTTTGAACATTTGCCGGCTGTTGAGTGTGCCATAGGGAATGGCAACGCGCAGCATATAGGCGTGCAACTGCAAATAAAGCCCGTTCATAAGGCGCAGCGGTTTAAAGGCGTCCTCACTCAACTCGCCCTTGACCCGGCGTTCGACCTGGCCGCGGAACTGAGCGACACGGTCTCTGACGATTTTATGATCGAATTCATCGTAACGATACATGATTACACTCCGGCCTGTTTGCCCAGATCTTTGCGAATGGTCGGCCCTTTGGCGCGAATGATTTCCCGAACACTGACCGGAGCGAAAGCCTCCCCGGACTGCTTGACTTCGAACGGATAAATGCCAACCACTTCAAGCTCCGACCCCTCAGCTGTGGCATTATCCAGACTTGCGGCAGCTGCTTCCGGGCCGTCGAGAATGGCCGCAAGACCAAAATCAGTCTCCCAGGCACCTGACTTGGAAAAATATACCACCTCGCCATCGGTGAGGCGATTGCCCGTAATGGCTTGAAAGCGAGCCCCTTTTGAAGAATGTTGCGCCATATGTGTTGTGTCTTCCTTGCTGAACTGAGCGCAAACTAGCTTCAAATTCTCTTTTTTTCAAGGTTTAAGGGGATTATTGGGATTTACACCCGGATTTTGTGGAATTTGCCAAACCCCTTCATGATGTTAAGATGAGCCATGTCTGAAAATGTATCTGAGCGTCTCGACTCCCCGGCATTTTGGGAGCATAAAAAACTGCAGGATATGACCCATGAGCAATGGGAGTCCCTTTGTGATGGATGCGCCAAATGCTGTCTGGTCAAGCTGGTGGATGATGAGACCGAGGAACTGCATTATACATCCCTGTCATGTCGGCTCTTGAATGAGGCCAGTTGCCGCTGCAACGATTATGCGAACCGGTCGACTCTGGTCGACGGGTGTTTGAAACTCACGCCTGAAACCCTGCCGGACATGATGAGCTGGTTGCCCGAGACATGCAGTTACAAATTGCTGGCCGAGGGGCAGGCTCTGCCGCCATGGCACCCGTTGATCACCGGTGATCCCCAAAGCGTTCACGATGCGGGCATCAGCATTCAGGGTAAATGCACCAGCGAAAAAAAATGTGACGGACCCGAGCAGGATTATATTGTGCCAAATGGTTTTTTTGATCCGTCATAGTTGGAGCTAAGCCTTTTTATTCAATGGATATTGTCGAAAATATACCCGCAAAAATATATAAGCCATTGAATTATAATAAAAAACCATTGACAGGCGTGACGCTTGCTGATATCCTTTCAGTCATAATCACATAATCACCCCCGGTGCATATAATGACACCACATTGACAATTCAGGACCGGGATATTGTTCTCGGTATTACGGCCCGCGTTGTGACGGCTTTGCCCGCGCAGCAGCAATGGAAGCTCGGTGTTTCGGCTGATGACGGGCGTTATGGAACACAAATCGGTGGCGCTGAGGGGTCGACAAATATTGGGGTCTCGTCCTCGCCGCAGGCATATTACGGTCAAACGCCCGTGCGCATAACAGCACAATCCGGCACTTTGTCCAGCGGTCAAATCCGGCTCAAACTTTTCCTGTTCCGTCTGACATTGCCGGCGGCCTGATCCGAACCCTGCTTGTCTTTACCATTCAGGCTGATATGTTCTGGCTGATGGATGACAAGATTGCGAAGGAGTAAGGGATGGTCTGGGTGGTGCTGGCGGTGTTGGCGTTGGGCGCTGTGGTGGTTTTGGCGCGTCCGTTCTGGCACGCCCGCCTGACGGAGCAAGCCGAAAAGGTGACGCTTTTGACTCTTGTTGGTGGCCTGCCGGTATTTGCACTCGGCGTCTATTTCTATCTCGGCAACCCGACACTTCCCGCCTTTCCCTTGGCGCCGCGCCTGAGCGGTCCGCTCGAAAAACTGCCCCCTGCCGCCATTGTCGCTAAGCTTGAACAGACTTTGATGGCCAACCCGAATGATGGTGAAGGTTGGCGGTTGCTTGCGCGTATCAGGACCCGTCAAAACGACCCTGACCAGGCGGCTGAGGCGTGGGGCAATCTGCTTTATTTGGCACCTGATGACACCGAAGCAGCACTTGGTCTTGCCGCCGCCCGAATCGAAAGGGAGGGCGGCATCATCAGTGCCGACAGTCAGCTATTGATCGAGCAGGCTTATGCCCGGGCACCTGATAACCGTTTGGCGCTTTATTACCGGGGGTTACTCGCCCAGCAGACGGGTGATGTGCCGGCGGCCCTTGCATTTTGGCGCGAAAGCCGGGACGCGGGATCAGGGGATGCCGCCTGGACGGATTTCATTGATACCAAGCTGGCGGGCCTGACGGCCTTGGCCCCTCCTGCGGCGAGATGAGCCTTTTTCTTTCGCAGGTCATGGCGCTATAAAGAGGGTCAGGAGCTGATATGACCCCAAAACAGACACGCCTTACCTTTCTGATATCCGGACTGGCCTTGCTGGCTCTGGTCATGATGCTTGCCCTGACCGCGCTTGAGGATAATCTGGTCTACTTCCGGTCCCCCAGTGACATTGCGGCGCACCCAGCTGAAATCGGCAAAACCATCAGGGTCGGTGGTCTGGTGAAGTCGGGCAGTGTGCGAAAAACCGGCAAAGAGAACCGTTTTGTCGTCACCGATGGCGGCGCCGAGATTGCCGTTCGTCATATCGGGTTGCTGCCTGACTTGTTCCGCGAAGGCCAAGGGGTTGTTGTCGAGGGCGCTTTTGAAACGCCGGCAGTGTTTACCGCGAGCACGGTTTTGGCCAAACATGATGAAACATACATGCCACCGGAGGTTGCCGAAGCGTTGAAGCAATCGGGTGTCTGGGAAGGCGAGGCGCCGAAATGATCATTGAAACCGGCCATTTTGCCCTCATTCTTGCTCTTGGTATTGCTCTGCTCCAGTCGTTCATACCGCTTTACGGTGCTGGGGTCGGGCAACCCCGCCTCATGCAGTTTGCCCAGCCGGCGGCGGTTCTGCAGTTCCTGTTTGCAGGCTGGGCTTTTGCCGTGCTGACATGGGCTTTTGCGACATCCGATTTCTCGGTTCATCTGGTGGCTGAAAACAGCCATGCCGCCAAACCGTTCCTCTATAAAATTGCCGGGGTCTGGGGAAATCATGAGGGATCCATGCTGCTATGGATTTTGATTTTGACCGGCTTTGGGGCGCTTGTCGCCTTGCGGTCCCGGGCCATGCCGCAGACCCTGCTTGCCCGGACATTGTCAATCCAGGCCATGTTGTGCGTGTTGTTCCTCAGTTTTTCGCTGTTTACCTCCAACCCCTTTGCCCGTTTATGGCCGGCGCCATATGCTGGCGGCGGTTTGAATCCGATTTTGCAGGATCCCGCCTTGGCGTTGCATCCACCACTTTTATATCTTGGCTATGTCGGCTTTTCAGTCGGCTTTTCCATGTCTGTGGCGGCGTTGCTGGAGCCTGACTTCAAACGCGGCTGGGCTGGCTGGGTCAGGCCCTATGTGCTGGCGGCTTGGGTGTTTTTGACATTGGGCATCGCGCTTGGTTCATTCTGGGCCTATTATGAACTGGGTTGGGGAGGTTTCTGGTTTTGGGATCCGGTTGAGAACGCCTCTCTTCTGCCATGGCTGGCGGGGACGGCACTGTTGCATTCCGCCTTGGTGGCCGAGCATCGTGACAGCATGCGTAAATGGACCCTGCTGCTTGCTGTCTTGACTTTTGGTCTCAGTGTTGCGGGAACATTTCTGGTCCGCTCGGGTGTTTTGACATCAGTCCACGCCTTCGCCAATGATCCGGCCCGCGGTGTTTTCATCTTGTGTATTCTCGCCTCAACGGTCGGCGGTGCATTGTGGCTGTACGCGCTGCGGGCAGACAGAATTCTGCCTGATGCCCCAGAAGGCTATGAGCTGAGCAGCCGGGAAACCGCGCTGTTGCTGAATAATGTCTTTCTTGCCAGCGCAACGGCGACCGTCCTGATCGGCACCATTTACCCTCTCATCATTGACGGGTTGGGCCTTGGCAAAATTTCCGTCGGCGCCCCCTATTTCAATATGGTCTTCACCCCGCTTATGGCGCCGCTGGTTTTACTGATACCGTTCGGGCCGCTGCTGGTCTGGCATAAGGGGCAGGCCCGGCGGGCCTGGCGTTTGCTCAAGCCGGCGGGAGCATTGACCGTCATTTTCTCCCTTGTTCTGTTTGCGACCGGGGTTGAGACAGGATGGATGCTGCTGGGTTTTGCGGGCGCTGCATGGTTGGTGTTCGGTGCCCTGACGGATTTGAAAACCAAGCTGCGGTCGGGGCGGAGCGGTTCGATCCACGCCTTGGCACGCCTGTTCCGCCTGCCGGGTCAGGCTTGGGGTGTGGTGCTTGCGCATGCCGGCGTTGGGGTTTTGCTGTTCGGCATTGTCGCGACAACAGCTTGGCAAAAAGAGGCCATCACAACCTTGAAAGCGGGCCAAAGCCTGACATTGGGGGCATATGAGGTGATGTTGACGGCCGTCAATCAGGTCCCGGGTCCGAATTATCGCGCCGAACAGGGCTTGTTTGAAATATCCCGGACGGGACAGGCTGCCGCAAGCTTACGCCCGGAACGGCGTTATTATCCTGTGGAGCGGTCACAAACCACCGAGGCGGCGATTTTGAAACGGCTTGACGGTAATCTCTATATTGCATTGGGGGAACGGCTGGAAGCTGCGGACGGTCCGGACTACGTTGTGCGGGTCTGGCTTCACCCATTTGTGAATTTCATTTGGGTCGGCGGTGTGCTGATGGCGTTCGGCGGCGTCGTATCCCTAATCGGGCGCATCCGCCGCAAGGGCTTGGCCGTGCGTCTTGCCGGAGTTGACCATGATTAGGGTGTTGGTGCTTTTTTGCTTTTTGATGGCACCCGTGCTGGCGCTTGAGCCGGGTGAAGCCCTCTCTGATCCTGCGCTGGAGCAGCGTGCGCGTGCGCTTTCAGCCGATTTGCGCTGCCCGGTATGCCAAAATCAGTCCATAGATGACAGCGACGCTCCATTGGCCCGTGACCTCCGCCTGCTTATTCGCGCGCGGTTGGAAGCAGGTGATACAGATGCCCAAGTGATGGCCTATGTGACCGCCCGATATGGGGAATTTGCACTGTTGAAACCCACCATGTCCCCCAAAAACGGATTTTTGTGGCTGGCACCGCTGCTGTTTCTCGCTTTTGGGGGGGTGATGGTCTGGCAACGCGCCAAAGGCAACATTAAAAATAATTAACCTTCATGTAAGGGTTTTGTAAGGCAGGCCCGCCTATATA
The DNA here is from genome assembly GCA_049889415.1 of Parvibaculales bacterium. Classification (GTDB taxonomy): domain Bacteria; phylum Pseudomonadota; class Alphaproteobacteria; order RS24; family RS24; genus JAYQKL01. Next base: position 176,038 of record JBMHDL010000005.1, read on the forward strand.
TTGATTGTGAGCATTGAGAAATCCTCCCTCCTTAATGTTACAACTCCTAGGGGAAGCCTCAGCTTGAATTCGGGGCTTCCCCATTTTTTTTAATCGGTTAAATTATTCTCATGCATGTTCTTTTGATTGAAGATGACCAAGAAGCTGCCGGTTATGTGCAAAAAGGCCTGCGTGAAAGCGGTCATATTGTCGATTGGGCCGCTGATGGCGGAGCCGGGCTGGAAATGGCGTTGTCCGGCCAGTTTGATGTCATGGTGGTTGATCGCATGCTTCCTGTGCAGGACGGATTGTCCGTCGTGTCCATGATCAGGGAGGCCGGGGTGAGCACGCCGGTTTTGTTCCTCTCGGCGCTGGGCGAGGTCGAGGACCGGGTTGACGGCCTCAGGGCGGGGGGTGATGATTATCTGACAAAACCCTTCGCCTTTGCCGAATTGTTGGCCCGCATTGAGGCTTTGACGCGGCGTGGTCAGACAGACAGCATATCTACCAAACTGACTCTGGCGGATTTGGAGCTTGACCTGCTGTCGCGTCGCGTCAGTCGCGACGGCAAAGCCATTGAGTTGCAGCCGCGTGAATTCAAGTTGCTCGAATATATGCTGCGCCATGCCGGTCAGGTGGTCACCAGAACCATGCTTTTAGAGCATGTCTGGGAATATCATTTTGACCCTCAGACCAATGTGATTGATGTTCATATATCCCGACTCCGGTCAAAGCTGGACAAGGATTTCTCACCTCCATTGCTGCAAACCGTTCGCGGTGCAGGGTATTCGCTTCGTGTTCCAGGGTAAGCTTCTCAAAACCACGACCTTCCGGGCGGCGCTGTTTTATCTCGCCGTTTTCTGCCTGTCTTCCGTGGCCGTCACCTCCTATCTTTACTGGAATACGGCTGGCGTGATGATGCGCCAGACCGATCAGGAAATCATGGATGAATTGGAAAATCTGTCAGGCCATTACAAGCGCAGCGGTGTGCCGGGCATTATCCGGGTTGTCAAACGGCGCAGTCGGGATCCGCGGCTGAGTCTTTATCTTCTGGTCGACCCGCAAGGCCGCAAGCTCGCCGGCAATCTCAGCAATCTGCCTGATTATGTCCAGCAGCCGGACAGTTGGGTGCATTTTGAATACAGGCGTGTGCGAGACACCGGCACCAAAATCACACCGGCCCGCGGTCGCCTGGTTGACCTGCCGCTCGGGTTCAGTCTGCTGGTGGCGCGTGATGTTGATGAGTTGCGTCAGCTCGATAGATTAATGGGACGTGCCATGGTTTACGGCCTCGGGCTCATCCTTTTTATGGGAGTGACGGGAGGGCTTCTGATCAGCCGTAATTTCCGCCGCCGCATTGACAGCATCAACCGTGCCAGCCGTCAGATCATGGATGGCGACCTGTCGCGCAGGGTGCCGATAAAGGGGACGGATGATGAGATTGACCAATTGTCCGAAAACCTCAATTCCATGCTTGAGCGGATTGAAGACCTGATGCGCGGCATGCGTCAGGTGACGGATAATGTCGCCCATGATCTTCGCTCTCCGATTAACCGATTGCGCAACCGGCTTGAGGTGACCCTGATGCAGGAGAACGCGCCGGAGAAATATCGTGAGGTGCTGCAAAGCACGATTGAGGAAGCAGACAGGCTGCTTGTGACCTTTAATGCCTTATTGTCGCTCACCCGTCTGGAAGCCGGCACGGCGGATGTCAAAATGGAGCGTCTGGACATATGCGGGCTGGTTGAGGATGCTGCCGATTTTCTCGCCCCGGTCGCTGAGGAGCGAGGGTTCACATACATGGTGACTGTTCCGCAGGATAGGATTGAGGTGATGGTCTCGCGTCCCCTGATGTCGCAGGCAGTGGTCAACATTATCGACAATGCCCTGAAATACGGGCGTGGTGACGACAGCGAAATCGCCATTGCGGTTACGGAAACTTATAATGAAATTTGTGTGTCCGTCAGTGACAGGGGGCCTGGTATTCCGGTTGATCAGGTCAAACGGGTGACGGAGCGCTTTGTCAGGCTTGATGAGAGCCGCACCCGCCAGGGAAGCGGATTGGGGCTGTCCCTGGTTTCCGCCATTGTCCAAATACACAAGGGCCGCCTCAGACTGACCCGTAACGACCCGCAGGGTCTGGTCGTACAAATTGTGTTACAAAAAGAACCATGACACTTTACCCGGAACCAAGAATACAGCCACCGCAGGATGCCGCACGTGCGCAGGCGTTATTTGCTGACTGTCTGGAAATCTGGATTGCAGATCTGCCCGGGGCGGAAAAACAAAATGCACGCCATGTGTTGGAGCGGCAAAAAGATTATTTCCTTTCTCTATTTGATGCCTCTCCTTTTTTAACCCGGATTCTGCGCACCCGTCCGGAACTGCTGGCACGGATGTCTCCAGATCTGAGCGGCCTGGATGGGGTGGTTGAGGCCTTGACGGCCAATCTCGCCCGGACAGTTCTGGATTGCGGTACCGAAGCCGAGGTCATGGCCTACCTGCGGCGTGCCCGGCAGCAGGTTGCGTTTCTGGTGGCGTGCGGGGATGTGGCTATAGGCTGGCCGGTGCACAAAGTCACCGGACTGTTGACGGGTTTTGCCGATGCCTGCGTAGCGGCAAGCGTCGATTTTCTGATGCGCCAAGCCCAACACAAGGGCGATATTGCCGCGGATGCCGACCTGTCCGCCTGCGGTTTGGCGATACTGGCGCTCGGTAAACATGGGGCGGGGGAGCTGAATTATTCCTCTGATATTGATTTGGTCGCTTTTTTCGAGCCGGATTGCCTGCCGCTGAAAGAAGGTTTGGAGGAGCAGGTGTTTTTTGTCGCGCTGGTGCGGAAACTTGTGCATGTGTTGCAGGCGCCGACGGCTGACGGCTTTGTCTTTCGGGTTGATTTGCGCCTGCGTCCCGACCCAGGGGCGACAAAGGTCGCTGTTTCCCTGCCGGCGGCTGAAACCTATTATGAGTCGATGGGGCAGAACTGGGAACGTGCTGCTTATATTAAGGCCCGCCCGGTGGCAGGCGACCTCAAGGCCGGCACACGCTTTTTGAAATCATTGGCGCCCTTCATTTGGCGCCGTAATCTTGATTTTGCCGCCATTGCTGATGTCCATGCCATGAAACGTCAAATTCATGCCGTGCGGGGGCATGCGCATATTGCCGTAACGGGTCATAATGTGAAACTCGGTCGTGGCGGCATCCGCGAGATTGAGTTTTTTGTCCAGACCCAGCAATTGATTGCCGGCGGCAGGGATGACAATCTGCGCGGAATCAGAACCTGCGAGGTGTTGCCGGCGTTGGCAGAGGCCGGCTGGATTGAGGCCGCTGCCTGTGACGAATTGGTGCAGGCCTATGAATTTTTGCGCCGGGTGGAACACCGCCTGCAGATGATGGATGATGAGCAAACCCACACCATTCCGGAGCAGTCGGAAAAACTGTCCCGATTTGCCCTGTTTCTTGGCTATCGGAATGATGAGGATTTCGGGGATGCCCTGACACGGGTTTTGACCTGCGTGCAGAGCCATTATGCCCGCCTGTTTGAAGCGGAGCAGACCCTGACCGCCTGCTCAGGCAGCCTGGTGTTCACCGGGGTGCAGGATGATCCCGAGACACTAGCAACGCTCGCGAAAATGGGTTTCTCCAATGCCGCAGGCATCAGCAGTCAAATCCGCAGCTGGCATACTGGCCGCTTTGCTGCTATGCGCTCGGCGCGGGCGCGTGAATTGCTGACCGGGCTGGTTCCCGACATTCTTGAAAACCTGTCCCAAACCCCGGATCCGGATTTCGCCTTTTCCAGGTTTCATGATTTTCTGACCCGCCTGCCAATGGGGGTGCAGCCTTTTTCCCTGTTCGCGGCTAATCCAAAACTATTGTCCTTGATTGCGGATATAGTCGGGACGGCGCCACGACTGTCCGGTTTGCTGGCCCGTAAGCCTTCCATGCTCGACACATTGCTTGACAAGACCACATTCAATGAACGGATCGACACGGAGCATAAGCTGGCAGCCGCACTTTCAGACCGCCTTGATTTTGGAGCCGCTTTTGAAACCAATCTGGATGTGATGCGGGTCTGGGCGCGTGAGCAGGCCTTTCATGTCAGCACGCAGCTTTTGGCGGCGAGCATATCCCCCGAGGCTGCAGGAAAGCAATTCTCGGATATTGCGACGGCCTGTGTGCGAAACGGGATGGAAATTGTATCCGATGATATGGCGCGCCAGCACGGTCAGGTTCCTGACGGGTCATGGGCGGTTATTGGTATGGGGAAATTCGGCAGCCGGGAAATGTCGGCCGCATCAGACTTGGATTTGATCATGATTTGTGATGCACCTGATTTTGCCGCCTGTTCAGACGGTGCAGCGCCTTTGGTGGCGGATCAGTATTATGCCCGTCTGGCACGGCGTTTGATTGCTGTGTTGACGGCTCCGACCTCTGAGGGAGCGCTGTTTGAGGTGGACACACGCTTGCGCCCGTCAGGTAATGCCGGTGCCTTGATGTCCAAATTCACCAGCTTTGCCGGTTATCAAAAAGATGATGCATGGACCTGGGAGCATATGGCTTTGACGCGGGCACGGATTGTCGCCGGACCGCCCGCATTGCAGCAGAATCTTGACAAGCTTCTTGATGATACATTGTGTCGGCAACGGGACCCGAGGCACGTGTTGGGTGATGTCAGGGACATGCGTGTGCGCATGGCCAAGACGCATGCGGGCAAGAAGATGTGGGATCTGAAACATGCTCCGGGCGGGTTGGTGGATATGGAATTCATCGCTCAGGGTCTGTATTTGTGTCATGCTCATTCAAATAAGCCCGTGCGAGCATGTGCGCCGCCGGCCCTATTTCAGATCCTGTGTGATATGGGTGTCATGCCGACCGAGGACGCGCAGAAGTTGCATGACAGTTGGGTGTATCAGTCCGGACTGAACCAAATTCTCAAATTATGCCTGCCCGCGCTGCCCGAGGAGGGGTTTTCCGAGGCCCTGAAGAATTTGCTATGTCAGACTGTCAATCTGCCCTCCTACGATATGGTGGAGATGGAACTTGCCACGCATCGCCGCAACGTACGGGGCTTGTATGAGGCCCATATTGGGGCAGGTCGCTGAAATGCAGACCGGGAAAGCGGTTTCCAGCCGGGCATTCTCTTGCTAAGAGAAAGACATGAGCAGCATAGACCCATCTGATTTCAGGTTTTGTGTGGCACCGATGATGGATTGGACGGACCGGCATGACCGGTTTTTCCTGCGCCAGATTTCGCGCAAGGCACGCCTTTATACTGAAATGGTGACCGCCGACGCCGTATTGCACGGCGACCGCATCCGCCTGCTCGGGTTTCATGAGGAAGAGCACCCGCTGGCCTTGCAGTTGGGGGGCAGTGACCCTGACAAATTGGCGATGGCGGCTGAAATTGCCCAGGGCTTCGGTTATGATGAGATCAATCTGAATGTCGGGTGTCCGTCCGACCGGGTGCAGTCGGGGCGTTTCGGTGCCTGTCTGATGCAGGAGCCGGATTTGGTGGCAGCGTGTGTGGCGTCCATGCGCGCGACGGTATCGCTTCCGGTTACCGTGAAATGCCGCATTGGGGTAGATGACCAGGATCCGGAAAAAGCCTTGTTTGAATTGGTTGAAAAATCCGCCACGGCCGGGTGTGGCGTGTTCATCATTCATGCCCGCAAAGCCTGGCTGCAGGGGTTGAGCCCGAAGCAGAACCGCGATATTCCCCCGTTGGATTATGAATTGGTCTATCGGCTGAAAGAGACACATCCCGAACTCGTCATTGTCATAAATGGCGGCATTGAGACGCTTGATCAGGCCGACGCGCATCTTCATATGTGTGATGGCGTGATGTTAGGGCGTGCCGCCTATAAAACACCTTACCTGCTGGCTGATGTTGATGCGCGTTTCTATGGTGAAACCGCACCAGCACCGAGCCGCGAACAGGTCTTGGAGAAACTCTTGCCTTATGCAGAAAGCCTGGTGGCGTCGGGCCAGCCGCTGCATGCTTTGACACGTCACTTGATGGGCCTTTATCAGGCGCAGCCCGGCGGCCGCTTGTGGCGACGGCATTTGAGCGAGCAGGCGCCGAAAGCCGGTGCCGACACATCCGTGCTGCGTGCGGCGATGGATGAGATGGCGGCACGGGCCGAACGTATGGCGGCGCGGGATCTGGTTTCCGTTGCGGACGGTGAGTCGCAATGACAGGTCTGGAAATACTCGCTTTTGCCGCCATTTACGGTTTGGCAGGCATGGTGGCAGGACTGATTGCAGGTCTGCTCGGTGTGGGCGGCGGCATCGTCATGGTGCCGGTCCTGTTCCAGACCTTTATCTTTATGGGCTTGCCGGAAGCGTTTCAGATGCATCTTGCGGTCGGGAGTTCTCTGGCCGTGATTGTAGTCACGGCGATTCAGTCCGGGCGGGCGCATCATGCGAAAGGGGCAGTCGATGGAGATGTTCTGCGTTTATGGGCGCCGGCACTTGTTTTTGGTGTTACCTGCGGGGCTGCTGCGGCACGCTTCCTGACGGCTGATATGTTGAAACTGGTTTTTGGGGTTTTGTCGCTGTTGGTGGCTGTGCATTTGAACCTGCCCGAGAGCAACCGTACCGGCGGGCGGGCGCCGTCACATTTTATCCAACGCGGGCTGGCGACGCTAATCGGTTTCTTTTCCTCATTGATGGGAATCGGTGGCGGCACCTTCTCGGTCGCGGCCCTGACCTTTTTCGGTAAGCCCATCCACACCGCCGTCGGGACATCCGCAGCGCTGGGGTTTTTTATTGCCCTGCCCGGTGCGCTGGGCTTCATGTTGGTCGGCTATGGACAGGAGGGGTTACCTCTCAGCTCCGTTGGCTATGTTAATTTTCTGGCCGTCGCCTGTCTGATGCCGGTGACCGCCCTGTTTGCACCGCTCGGGGCAAGGCTGGCACACAGTTTTTCGCGGGAGACGCTTGAAAAGGCCTTCAGCCTGTTTCTTGTCATCACAGCCATGCGGATGTTCTGGTCGCTCTTGGGTTAGAGTTTCTGGTCGTACTCCCCGACTTCAGGGTGTTTGCGCAGCACGGCATCCAATGCTTCGAACATGGCCCGCATATTTTCCTCACTGACCGGGCTTTCCACGACAACCACCAGACCCGGTACGTTGGATGAAGCGCGGATCAGTCCCCAGGTACCGTCAGCGACCGTGATGCGGACGCCATTGACCGTCACCAGCCCGGTAATATCTTGCCCGATTAGGTTGCCGCCATCTGCTCTGAGTTGCTCGAAATGGCGCACCACCCTGTCAACGACACCATATTTTTCCGTATCCGGACAATATGGTGACATGGTCGGCGACCCCCATGTTTTCGGCAAAGAGCGGCGCAAATCCGCCATGGAGGCGTCCGGGTTGTCAGCCAGCAGGTCACAGACCGCCAAAGCCGTCAACAGGCCGTCATCATAGCCGCGACCTATCGGTGCGTTGAAAAAGAAATGACCTGACTTCTCAAACCCCGCTAGAGCGCCGATTTCAAAAGTATGGCGTTTCATATAGCTGTGTCCGGTTTTCCAATAGTCGGTCGTGGCGCCCAAGGCAATCAGCTCCGGATCGGCGGCAAACAGCCCGGTGGATTTCACATCCGCCACAAAGCGGGCGCCGTCATGCTTTTTCGCCAGTCCGCGGGCTATCAGCACTCCCATTTTGTCGGCGAAAATCTCTTCCCCTTCATTGTCAACAACCCCACACCGGTCGCCGTCACCGTCAAAAGCAAAGCCGATATCCGCCCCGGTCTGCAGAACCATGTCGCGCATAGCGTGCAGCATCTTCATGTCCTCCGGATTGGGGTTGTGGTTGGGGAAACTGTGATCAAGATCGCAGTGCAACGGCACCACCTCGACCCCAACTTGCTTCAGCACGTCAGGTGCAAACGCACCTGCTGTACCGTTGCCGCAGGCGACTACGGCTTTGAGCGGACGGCTGACGGGCTTGCGGCCGGTCAAATCCGCTTTGTAGCGCTCTGCCATGTCTGGCACATAGGTGTATGACCCGCCTGCGCGGGCAATTCCTGTGCCTTCCAGTACAGTGGTGCGCAGCATATCCATTTCATCCGGGCCGAAGGTCAATGGCCGGTTGGCACCCATTTTCACGCCGGTCCAGCCATTTTCATTATGGCTTGCGGTCACCATGGCAACAGCCGGCACGTCTAATTCAAATTGGGCGAAATAGGCTGTCGGCGACAGGGCCAGCCCGATGTCATGCACTTTCGCGCCGGCGGCCATCAGGCCGGCAATCAGGGCCTGTTTGATGGATTGGGAATAGGATCGGAAATCATGACCGAGAGCAATGGACGGTTCATCGGTCAGATCATGCAGCACATTGCCCAGCCCGAAACCAAGCGCCTGCACCCCAAGCAGATTGATTTGATCAGGGAACAGCCAGCGGGCGTCATATTCGCGGAATCCCGTCGGGACAATCAGCGGCGTATTTTCAAATTCAGGGGTGTTGGGCTCTAAATCTGGTCTGGGTTTTGGAAACATTACCTGACTTTCCTCTGGCTGACGGAGACGGCTCGACCATGGGGTGGGTGTTTTACAATCATATGACGATTACGTATAACGCAGTATGAGCAAATTGACACAAGAAATCATCCGTTTGCAGAAATCCACTGCGCCGATGCCGCGTGTGGTACTTGATAAAATGCCGGACTTTCAGCCTGGTTGGGTTTGGTTGACCGGAGCCGGTCCGGGTGATCCGGGGCTGTTGACTCTCCATGCGGTCAATGCTTTGCAGCAGGCAGACGCCATAATTTATGATGCTCTGGTCAGCGAAGATATTCTGAAACTGGCGCCGGAAGGGGCGGACTTGTTCTATGCCGGCAAGCGCGGCGGTAAGCCCTCCATGAAACAGGAGGATATCTCACAGACTTTGGTGATGCAGGCCAAAGCCGGCAAGCGCGTCCTTAGGCTCAAGGGCGGGGACCCGTTTGTATTTGGACGCGGTGGTGAAGAAGCCGAGCGGCTGGTTGCCGAAAACATCCCGTTTCGGGTCATTCCGGGCGTGACGGCAGGGGCGGCGGCACCGGCCTATGCCGGCATTCCCGTCACACATCGTGATGTCAATCATGCCGTGACTTTTGTGACCGGACATTTGGCCGGGACCGGCAAGACCGAATTGCTGGATTGGGACGCCATTTCCCGCGGGTCACCGGTTATTGTCATTTATATGGCCATGAGCAAACTTGGCGTGATTGCTGGTAAGTTGATGGAGGCCGGCCGTGCCGCCGGTGAACCGGTTGCGATTGTGACCAAAGCGACGACCAAGGCGCAGCAAAACCATGTCACGACACTGGGAGCGGCGGCTTCGGATGTGGACCGTTTGGGGCTTGAGCCGCCCTCAATCGTGGTGATCGGCGATGTGGTTCATTTTGCTGAAAAACTTGATTGGCTGGGTCTGCAGGCCTAGGTCAGTCTGTGGAAAACTGGCCTTTAAAAAATGACGCCTGCGTCATTTTTATTTGATTTCAGCGCCTGTTTTCATTAATGTGACTAAACTTTCGTTTATCCAGGGGGTTACTATGGATCTCGCGTTCACCGAAGAGCAAATCGCCTTTCGTCAGGAAGTGCGCAAATTTTTGGAAGACAGCTATCCGCAAGAATTGCGGGAAAAGCGCATTGGCGCATTGACCAAAGAGGACTTTCTGTCCTGGCACAGAATTTTGGCCGCCAAGGGCTGGGTGGCTCCGGCATGGCCCGAGGAGTATGGCGGCCCAGGATGGGATTTGACCCAGCGTTATATTTTTGATCAGGAGCTTGGTCGTATTGGTGGCGTGAACATCATGCCATTTGGCATCACCATGCTTGGTCCGGTTGTCCAGAACTTCGGTACCGAAGAACAGAAAGCTCATTACCTGCCCCGTATTTTGGATGGATCCGACTGGTGGTGTCAGGGTTATTCCGAACCCGGTGCCGGCTCTGACCTGGCATCCTTGAAAACCAAGGCTGTCCGTGATGGTGATGATTATATTGTCAATGGTCACAAAATCTGGACGACCATGGCCCAACATGCCGACTGGATTTTCTGTCTCGTCAGAACGGATAATTCCGGCAAGCCGCAACAGGGAATCAGCTTCCTGTTGATTGACATGAAATCACCTGGCATTGAAGTGCGTCCTATTTATACGATTGACGGCGGCCATCATGTCAATGAGGTGTTCTTCACCGATGTGCGTGTGCCAGTTGAAAATCTGGTCGGCGAAGAGGGCAATGGTTGGGGCATCGCCAAATTCCTGCTGGTCAATGAACGCAGCAATATTGCTGAAGTCATGCGTTCCAAAAAGGCGATTGAAAAGCTTAAGGACATTTCGCGCGCCGAAACTTTGGCCGGTGATCCGCTGATCACTGATGAGGCGTTCAGCAAAAAAATCGCCGAATTGGAGGTTGATCTTTTGGCTCTGGAATTTACCGAGTTGCGGGCCCTAGCCGGCGAACAGGACGGCACGGCCACCGGCCTTGAGGCGTCCTTCCTCAAGGTTAAGGGAACCGAGATTCAAATGCGTGTTTCCGAACTGATTATGGAGGCTATGGGCAATTATGCCATGGCCGCTGCACCGTTTCTGGATGTACCGGACAACTATACACAGGTCGGCCCCGATTATGGTCTCGGTGTGGCGCAGAATTATTTCGGTATGCGGAAAACAGCAATTTATGGTGGTTCGAACGAAATTCAGAAAAACATTATCGCGAAATTTGCTTTGGGCATGTAGCCCGGAGCTGGCGTAAAGGAGTCGACTATGGACTTTTCATTCACCGAAGAGCAAACCCTTCTGCGTAACATGGTGCAGACATTGGTTGCGGATAATTATGCATTTGAAAAACGCATGGAGATTGTGCGTTCCGAATCCGGCATGAGCAGGGAGAATTGGGCGAAATTTGCAGAGCTTGGCCTGTTGGCGGCCCCATTCAGCGAGGAGCAGGGCGGTTTCGGTGGCGGTGCAATCGACGCCATGCTGGTTATGGAGGAGTTCGGCCGTGGACTGGTCATGGAGCCTTATGTGCCGACGGTCGTCTTGTGCGGTGGTCTGCTTGACCGTCACGGATCGGATGCGCAAAAGGAAGCCTACATTCCGTCAATCATTGATGGTTCAGCTATCTGGGCCCTGGCTTACAGCGAAGCGCAAAGCCGCTATGACGCCGCCAATGTTTCGGTCACCGCCAAGCAGGACGGGGATGATTTTGTCCTCAACGGGCATAAGGCGGTGGTCATAGGCGGCCCATGGGCCAGCCATCTTATCGTGTCGGCCCGCACGTCTGGAGAGCGTTCCGAGCAGTCCGGCATCACCCTTTTCATTGTGGAGAAATCCGCCACCGGCATCGCCATGCAGGACTTTGATACAGTTGATGGCGGGCGCGCCAGTGACATTACCTTTGAAAATGTCAAAGTGCCGGCATCCGCCGTTATCGGTTCGGTGGATAAGGGGTTTGTCCTGCTGGATGAAGCCTTGGATTACGGTACGGCGGCAGTATGCGCCGAGGCAGTCGGTGCCATGAAAGCCGCGACGCAGGGGACGATAGAATACACCCGCACCCGCAAACAGTTCGGTCAGCCAATTGGTCAGTTTCAGGTGCTGCAGCATCGTATGGTTGACATGATGGGGGAAGGTGAACACGCCACCTCAATCACTTATATGGCCAATATGAAAATTGTGCTTGGTGAGGAGGAGCGCCGTATGGCCGTTTCAGCCGCCAAATCCTATATCGGAAAAGCCGGCAGGTTCGTCGGTCAGCACGCCGTTCATATTCATGGCGGCATGGGCGTGACCGAAGAGCTGAACATCGGTCATTATTTCAAGCGCCTGACGACCATCAACATCCAGTTCGGTGATGAGGATCATCACCTTAAACGCTTCTCGGCGCTCGCCAATGACGAGAACCGCGAAGCGGCCTGATGTCAGACCTGATCCTGAAAAATCATGAAGACGGGGTGGTTCGGTTAACGCTGAACCGCCCCGATCGTATGAATGCCCTTGCGGATGACGGTGACGGGGATGTTTTCCGTCAGGTCTTTGATGAGATTAATGCTGATAAGGATGTCAGGTGTGTTGTCCTGACCGGTTCGGGCAAAGCCTTTTCCGCCGGTGGAAATGTTAAGGACATGTTGGCGAAGCAGGGGTTTTTCGCCGGCACGGAGGCTGAAATCGCCGACTCCTATCGCACTAATGTCCATGAAATCGTCCGGGCGGTCTGGAACTGCGAGGTGCCGATTATTGCCGCCGTCAACGGACCCGCCGTCGGGCTTGGTCATGATGTGGCCGGCTATTGTGATATCCGCATCGCCTCAGACAGGGCGCGATTCGGGTCGACCTTCGCAAATATTGGCTTGATACCCGGTGACGGCGGAGCCTGGCTGTTGCCGCGCAATATCGGCATGGCCCGCGCAAGCGCCATGTTTTTTACTGGAGAAATCATCAATGCTGAACAAGCATTGGATTGGGGTCTGGTCAGCGAACTGGTTGCGGCTGATAAATTGCTTGAGCGCGCCCATGGCATGGCCCGCCAAATCGCAGCCCAGCCCCCTTTGGCAATTCGGGGGACAAAGCGGCTGATGCGCCGGGCCCTGCAGACGGATCTTGCCGACGCTTTGGAGGCGGCGGCAGTTGCGCAGGCCCCGCTGCATGGCACGGATGATCATATTGAAGCGCTGGCGGCGTTTTTTGAAAAACGGCCAGGTGTCTATAAAGGTAAATAATTTGGTTTTGAGATAAAAAAAAGCCCGCCATTGGCGGGCTTTTTGCTTAAGCGTGTGGATTATGCGTGAGCGCTAAGACTGCAGATTTTCCATCGCCTTGGTGACGAATTTCAAAGTCTGCTCGCCGCCCATACCCAATGGTCTGGCATTGGACATATCGGAGATTTTATCCCAATTCGCGGCAATGTCTTCCGCCTGAGGTTCATGGCTGACAAACATGCCTTCGGCTTCAACCATCTGGGCAACGGAGAAGGCACCCGCGCCGGCGCAGATGATTTTGCCGGTCGGTGCCTCATCAGAGCACATGTAAACAACTGCCGGTGTCACTTTGTGCGGCTCCAGCAGATTGAAGGCTTCGTCCGGCAGCAGCCCCTCGGTCATACGGGTGGCGGCAATCGGTGCGAGCGCATTGATGTGGACGTTGTATTTCTCACCTTCCAGCTTGATTGTGTTCATGAAGCCGACGACGCCCATTTTGCCGGCGCCATAATTTGACTGACCGAAATTTCCGTACAGGCCGGAGGATGAGCTGGTGACCATAATCCGGCCAAAGCCCTGTTCCTTCATCAGCGGAAAGACGGCATGGGTTGGTTTGACAGTTCCCAACACATGCACTTCAAGTACCATCTGAAACTCTTCAAGCGTCATTTTGGCGAAACTTTTGTCGCGTAAAATACCGGCATTGTTGACCAGCACGTCAATCCGTCCAAAGGCATCCAATGTCTGCTGGATCATGTTGGCCACGCCGGTATCATCGGTGACGGATGCGCCATTGGCGATAGCTGTACCGCCATTGTCGGTGATTTCCTTGACCACGGCTTCCGCCGCTTCAGAAGATCCGCCGGACCCGTCAACACTGCCGCCCAGGTCATTGACGACAACATTGGCACCGCGGCGGGCAAAATCCAGCGCGTGGCATCGGCCCAAGCCGCCGCCGGCACCGGTTATGATTACAGTTTTTCCAGTAAAATCTAAGCTCATGGTTACCCCCATTAAATGTGCCATTTTTATGGCATAGTGCAGCCCTGCAGTAAAGACTTTCACGCTGCTCCGGGTCAGAAAACCGGCTGAAATTCCTTGTCAATTGCGTCACTTTCAGTAGATTATTCCTAATGTTTAGGAGGGGGACATGCTTCACCAACACTTTAAGGACGTGGTTGCGGAACTGACGGCAGACGACAGTATTTTTGCGGTTTCAGAGATGGATGTGAAGGGCCATAAGATGCGTTACTTCACCCTCGCGCCGCCATCCATGCGTGATATTTGGAGCCTGACGGCGGCCAATGCGGAAAATGAATATCTGGTCTTTGGCGAAGAACGCTGGACATATGCCGATGCGCATGAAGAGGTTGCCTCAGTCGCCAATTGGCTGACCGCTCAAGGAATCGGCAATGGTGACAGGGTTGCTGTCGCCATGCGCAATTATCCCGAATGGGTCATGATATATTGGGCCGTCTTGTCGGTGGGTGCGGTCTGTGTGGGCATGAATGCCTGGTGGGTCAGCGATGAAGTCACTTATGCGCTGGAGGACTGCACGCCGAAAATCCTGATTACGGATGAGGGGTGCTGGCGTAATATCGGCCCAGTGATTGGTAACTTCCCGGACATAAAAACCGTTGGTGTACGCTTTGCCGACTGTCCTGACGGCATGGTTCCTTATAGCGATCTTAAATCCTATGGCGGCGATTTGCCGACCCCGGATATTGATACAGATGACGTGGCTTGCATTTTTTACACCTCCGGCACGACAGGTTTCCCGAAAGGGGCGCAGCTATCGCACCGCAACTGTATCTCAAACCTGATGTCTTATATCGTGTTGATGCGTTCGGCTGATGTTGCAATTGCACGCAATAAGGGCGAAGAGGATCAATTGCCGGCGGTTGGCGAGGGGCCGGCGGCGCATCTGCTGTTGACGACCCCGTTGTTCCATGTGACCGCAAATAATTGCGCAATGCAGCCGGTCACCATGATCGGCGGAAAAATTGTCTTCATGTACAAATGGGATGCCGGTGATGCGCTCAAGATGATTGAACAGGAAAAAATCACCAACCTCACCGGTGTGCCGGTCATGTCACGGGAAATCATCAACCATCCGGATTTCGGGAAATATGATACCTCGTCGCTCGTGTCCCTGGGCGGTGGCGGTTCCGCGTTTCAGCCGGAACTGATCAAGGACATTGACAAGGCCCTCTCCAACGGTCAGCCGGCGCAGGGCTATGGCATGACAGAGGTCAGCGGAATTATCGCCGGTATCAGCAAGGATTTCAGCATGCTTCACCCGGCCAGTGTCGGGCCGCCGGTGGTGACCATGGATGTCAAAATCGTCGATGCGCAAAACAGGGAAGTGCCGGCCGGGGAGGTTGGAGAAATCTGTGTGCGCGGCAGTTCTGTTTTTGTCGGCTATTTGAATAAGCCTGAGGCGACGGCCGAAGCCATCCGTGACGGTTGGCTGCACACCGGTGATGTCGGATATCTGGATGAGCACGGCTTTTTGTACATCACGGACCGCATCAAGGATATGTTGATCCGTGGCGGTGAAAATGTTTACAGCTCTGAGGTTGAAGTGGCGATTTACGACCACAAATCCGTTGCCGAATGTGCGGTGTTCGGTGTGCCGGACGAACGCTTGGGAGAAGAGGTCGGCGTGGTCGTGTATCTCAAACCGGGTGAAACGGCAACCGCTGAGGAGCTGCGCGAAATCTGCAAGGCAAAATTGGCCCCGTTCAAAGTGCCGCGTTACATTTGGTTGACCGAGACGAACCTGCCCCGAAATGCCAGCGGCAAGATCCTCAAAAAAGGGTTGGTTGAAGCATACGATCCCGCCCAGGCGAGCTAGGTGCTTGGGGTGATTTTCAGCCCCGGCAGACACGTTTCAATCGCTCTATAAATTTCCTGATATCCGGAAATCAGTTGATCTGCGCCGAGTTGGTCAGCGGCGACCCGCCGGTAGCCGAAATCAACGCAGATGCATGGCATGCCAGCGGCCTTTGCCGCCTCGGTGTCAGCCTCACTGTCACCGATCATGATGCAGTTCTCAATTGCTACGCCGAGTCGTGTTGCCGCCTCTTCAAGCATTTCCGGGTCAGGCTTTCGTGTTGGCAGTGTGTCGCCGCCAATAATCACGTCAAAAGAACCGTCTATATCCAATGCTGCCAGTAATCGGCTGGCCAAACCATAACGCTTGTTGGTGACCACTGCACATCTGACGCCGGCGGCCTTGGCGGCGGCGAGACAGTCCTGAACCCCGTCATAAAGATATGTCTGGTCGCAAATATGGGCGGCATAATAAGCCACCAGTTCCTCGGTCGCTGCGTCCAGGCGCTCATCCGGCCAGTGTACCCCGTTATGGGCCAGTCCGCGCTGTAAAATCATCCGCGCGCCGCCGCCAATCATGTCCCGCACCCGTTCAGTCGGCACGGTCTGCAGGCCATGCTGTTGCAAAACATGATTCATGGCCGCACACAAATCAGGTGCGGTTTCAGCCAAGGTTCCGTCAAGGTCAAACAGCAGTGCAAAGGGGTATGTCATGAAGCGCGGTCCGGTGATAAGATATCTTCCAAGTTAAAGTCTTCAGCGCGGCTTGCCAAGGGCGCATAAGGATTCTGCATGGATATCAGTCACAGACCCAGCCCGAATTTCAATGACCGCCCGCATGGTGTTGCGGTTGATATGGTGGTCTTGCATTACACCAATATGGTTGATGCGGATGCGGCGCTGGCACGCTTGTGTGATCCGGCGGCTGAAGTTTCGGCGCATTATCTGATTGATGAAGCAGGTAAAATATTCGCCTTGGTGGCGGAAGACAAGCGGGCTTGGCATGCGGGTGTTGCCTTCTGGCAGGGAGAGCGTGATATTAATGGCTGTTCCATTGGGATTGAGTTGGCGCATCCCGGCCATCTGAATGATGGGACATGTGCCCCGTTCCCGCATAACCAGATGACTGGCTTGGTGGGTTTGCTGGCAGATATATCCTCCCGACATAATATTCCGCCGGCACGGTTTTTGGGTCACAGTGATGTTGCCCCGGCCCGCAAAATCGACCCGGGTGAAATGTTCGACTGGGATTGGCTGGCGGCGCAGGGGTTCGGTCTGGTCTCGCAGGCCGGCGATGACGGTGGAGAGATGTTGGCGGCAGCGGATTTACAGGCAGCGTTGGCACAGTTCGGCTATGAAATTCACCAGACCGGCAGGCTGGATGACATGACTCGCAAGGTTGTCACGGCGTTCCAGCGCCACCATCGGCGGACAGGTGTGGATGGCGTGGCTGATGCGGACACCTGCGCCCGCCTGCTTGACCTTCTGGCCCGTGCACGGTAAGGAGGAAAGGCAGACGGTCGGGCAGTCGCTCCTGCTTGCGGGAGAGGAAAGTCCGGGCTCCTTGGAAACACGATGCCGGGTAACGCCCGGCCAGGGCAACCTGAGGGAAAGTGCCACAGAAAATATACCGCCTTCGGGTAAGGGTGAAATGGTGCGGTAAGAGCGCACCGCGTCTCCGGTAACGGAAACGGCAGGGTAAACCCCATCGGGAGCAAGACCAAATAGGAACGAAACTAATCCGTTTCCAGATTTTCGTTCGGGTAGGTTGCATGAGGTGTCTGGTGACAGGCATCCCAGATGAATGGCTGCACATCACCTTCGGGTGAGGACAGAACCCGGCTTATAGACCGTCTGCATTTTATTTTCAGATACATCATGTTCCGCTGCAGCTGGCCGAGAGGTTCTGAAAGTGCTTTTCCGGGTAAATTTTGCCTTAAAAAGGGGCCGCAGAAAGGCCGGTTTTATCGTGAATTTCCATTGACTTCCCAGTAAATCCCATGCTATCCCAAATTATCCCGCTTTGGTCCACGCCTGATTTGCATCTGCGCGTGGTTGAGGCACATCAGCGCCATAACGGGCGTGTCAACAAGGAGAGGGCACTGTGTCGGCATTTTTGTCAACCGTGACGAGTAAAATTGACAGCAAAGGCAGGGTTTCCGTGCCGGCTGCCTTTCGTGCTGTTGCCGGTGCACAGGGCTTCAACGGCATCTATCTGTACCCATCCTTTACCGAAGACGCGATTGAGGGGGGTGGCCAGGCGTTGATGGATAATGTCAGCCGCATGCTGGCTCAGCTTGACCCCTATACTGATGAGAGTGATGCCTTGTCCACGGCCCTGTTTGCTGACAGCCACCAAATGACATTTGACGGCGATGGGCGGATTTCAATTCCGGACATGCTGCTTGAACATGCTGGTATTGAAAAAGGGCTCACCTTTGTCGGTCTGGGCGCCAAATTCCAGATCTGGAATCCAGATAAATTCCTCATCCATCGGGAGGCGGCACGCGAAAAAGCACGTCAACACAGGGGCTTATTACGCTCCTTGTCCCCCAGCCCGCCGACATCGCGACCTGACTCAGGGCAGGGAGAAAAATAATGAATGACCGGCGCACAGACTTTGACCAGAATGAGCGCCTGTCCCAGCGCCCCCATATTCCGGTTTTGCTTGATCAGGTCATTCAAAGCCTCTCGCCTGAGGACGGGGATATCATCATTGACGGGACATTCGGTGCCGGCGGTTACACCCGGGCCATTTTGGAGAGTGCCGACTGCGCCGTTATTGCCATTGACAGGGACCCTGATGCGATTGAGCGCGGGCAGGCGATGAAACAGGAATTCGGCCAACGCCTGCAGCTTGTCCAGGGGTGTTTCGGTGATATGCAAGAAATTGCAAGTGGGTTGGGTCATGACTCGGTCAACGGCATTACGCTGGATCTTGGTGTGTCGTCCATGCAATTAGATGAGGCCGAGCGCGGCTTTTCCTTCATGCGCGATGGGCCCTTGGATATGCGTATGGCGCAGCAGGGCATGACTGCGGCGGATCTGGTCAATGAGTTGCCAGAAACAGAGCTCGCACGCATCATTGCCGTTTACGGGGAAGAGAAAAAGGCCCGCGCCATTGCCCGGGCTATCGCCCGTCATCGGACAACGGCGCCGATTACCCGTACCGGAGAGTTGGCGGCCTTGATTGAGGGTGTTTTAGGTGGGCAGCGGTTTGTCAAGGGTGCCAGGCGGGCGCATCCGGCAACGCGATCCTTCCAGGCTTTGCGGATTTACCTCAATGATGAGCTTGGTGAGTTGATGCGGGCGCTGGAGACCTGCGAGCGGCTTCTGGCGCCGGATGGCCGGCTTGCCATTGTCACGTTTCATTCCCTTGAAGACCGCATGGTGAAAAAGTTTTTCGCCCTGCGCACGGGCCGGCTCGGGCAACCTTCGCGTCACCAGCCGATCATGGCGCAACCGGAAAACAGTTTTGCAGAAATCCGCAGCCGCCGCCAGGACCCGACAGATGCTGAAATCACCGCCAATCCGCGCGCCCGTTCGGCGCGTTTGCGGGCCGTTAAACGCACCGATGCCCCCGCCATTGACACCCCGCAGGAGCTGTTGCCGCGGATGATGCCGGTTTTCGCAAACAGGTCGTACGGAGGTGAACAATGATCCGGGGGCTGAACATCATTTTGTCGGTTTTGGTCGTTCTGCTGTTTGCTGGGCTGTATCATATCCGCTATGCCGCCGATACCAAAATCTCTGATATCAGGCAGACGCAAAAAGCGATCCAAAAGGCCGAGACCAGACAGTCTATTTTACAGGCTGAATGGATCAGCCTAAACAACCCCGCCCGTCTGGAAGCTTTGTCGGAGCAGCATTTGGGTCTGCGCCCCCTCAAGGCCGGGCAACTTCATCATGCTAGGGCTTATGACTTCGCCCCGCTGCCGTCTGTATCCAATGTGTCTCTTGAACCGGTTGTGCAGGAGGTTGAATGAGAAATTTTTCCGCCAAGACGTCCAGCCGTAAGGTGCCTCTGGTCAGACCGGGTGGTGATTTGGTGACGGGGGTCAAATCCAGCATGAATTTGCAGCTTGATGACCTCGAGCGCCATGCCGTTGACAAGACCCGGCACCGGCTTGGCTTGGCTCTGTTCGTTTTTGCCGTGATGTTTGCCAGTCTGGCGGGTCGGTTGGTGCACCTCAATGCCCAATCGGATGCTGTTGACAGTGGAGGCGGTTTGTCTGCATTCACCACCCCGCAGCAGCGGCCCCTGATAACAGACCGTCATGGCACGCTTCTGGTCACGCATATTGATGCCTATACTTTGGGCGCCCGGCCGCAGATGATTGATAATGCTGAGGAGGTTACGGCTGCCCTGACCGGAATTTTCCCTCAGCTCAATCACCGGCGTACAGGCCGTCTTCTTGCCTCAAACAGCCGTTATGTTGACCTCAATCGTGGCGTCACACCCCGGCAATATCAAGATGTACTCATGATCGGAAATCCGGGGTTGGTCCTGACCCCTTCTAAGAAAAGGGTTTATCCGCACGGCCCCGCAGCGGCCCATATTCTGGGCTTTGTCAGTTCGGACTGGCGGGGGCTGGCGGGGTTGGAAAGGGCAATGGACATGGATGTGCCGGTGCCGGATGATGAGGGCAAGGTAGTCACAACAATCGACCTGTCGGTGCAGCATGCCGTGCGGGCTGAGTTGCAGAAAGGGGTCGAAACATTCGGCGCAATCGGTGGCGGCGCCGTCATCATGGATGTGCGCAACGGAGAGGTCCTGGCGCTGGTGTCGCTGCCTGATTTTGATCCGAACCACCCTGTGGCGACGCCGCAGAGTCATCACTTCAATCGGGCCACTCAGGGGCTGTATGAACTGGGTTCCGTTTTCAAGGTGTTTACGGCGGCAATGGCGTTGGAAACCGGTGCGGTAAAGACTGAAGACACATTCCAGACCTCTACACCGCTGCAGATCGGAAACCGTACGGTCAAGGATTATCACGGGCAAAGCCGCCCCCTGACCCCGCGTGAAATTGTTATCTATTCTTCGAATATCGGCTCGGCACAGCTGGCGCTGGCCGTGCCGCCGCAAACACACAGACAGTTTTTTAACAGTCTTGGTCTTCTCAGCCAGCCCTATTTTGAATTGCCGGAAACATCCATGCCACAAGTGCCGCGCCGCTGGAGTGATATCCGTCGCGCCACCATCTCATATGGTCATGGGATAAATGTCAGCCTGCTGCAGACTGTTGCGGCGGGGGCGGCCATGGTCAATGGCGGCATCTATTATGAGCCGCGCCTCATCAATGACCGGCCGGTGTCGGGTCAGCGGGTCATTTCACCACAAACCAGCGCCCTGTTGCGCGACATGATGCGGGCCGTGGTAACACAGGGGACAGCCTCTAAAGCTGATGTTGCGGGCTATCCGGTGTTGGGGAAAACCGGGACAGCAGAAAAGATTGTCGCCGGTGCTTATGACAAAGACATGAACATCGCCAGCTTCATGGGCGCGTTTCCTGCTGATGACCCGGCCTATGCATTTATCGTCATGCTGGATGAACCGAAAAAAGTGCCGGGTCTGGCGCCGCGCAATACGGCCGGCTGGAACGCGGTTCCGGTTGCAGCGCGCATCGTTGAGCGGATTGCGCCCTTGCTGGATCTGATGCCGTCGCATATGGAAGACAGCCTCAAACTCGCGACATTTACCCGGGAGGCCTTGTGATGCGGATCTCCGACCTTGTCCAGGACATGAAACTTCCGGAAGGGCTGGATGCAAATATTGCGGTTGCCGGTTTGACCTGCGACAGCCGTAAAGTTCGTCCCGGATATGTGTTCGCCGCTCTTGCGGGCGAGAGCGAAGATGGTGCGGCCTATATAAATGATGCCAGTTCCAAAGGGGCATGTGCGGTTTTGGCCTTGCCGGGGACCCCGTCGGTCCTGCCATTATTGGCGTCAGCGCGGCCCCGTCAGACCTATGCGCATATGGCGGCAAAATTTTTCAAATACGCGCCGGACCATATTGTTGCGGTCACCGGTACAAATGGCAAAACATCCGTGGCGGAATTTTACCGGCAAATCATTGACCGTCTCGGATACCGCGCGGCCAGTCTCGGGACAATGGGGGTTATTGGCGGCACAGTTTCGGAAAGGGTGCAGCATACGACACCTGAGCCGGCGGTATTGCATGCCATTTTGCGGGATCTTTATTTTGACGGGATTACCCATCTGGCGATGGAAGCGTCCAGTCATGGTCTCAGCCAATACCGCATGGATGGCGTGCGCCCACAAGCGGCGGCTTTCACCAATTTGACCCGCGACCATCTTGACTACCATGAGACGGCGGCGGCTTACCTTGGCGCCAAGGCGCGTTTGTTCACGGATCTTCTGGCATCGGATGGCGTGGCAGTCATCAATCTGGACGGTGCCCATGCGCTGGAGGTGATGCAACGTGCAGTGGATACCGGAAAGGCGGTTTTGACGGTCGGTACGTCTGAAACGGCTGACCTTCAGGCGGTGGACATTGCTCCCGGGGCTGACGGCATGAGCCTGACTTTGCAGTATCAGGGTGCTCGCCATTCGGCGGAGATACCCGTGATTGGCAGGTTTCAGCTAGAAAATGTCCTGTGTGCCGCCGGACTGGCTTTGGTCGGTGGTTTTGATGTGACCGAAATTGTGGCGGTGCTGCCGTCATTGCGCGGGGCGACTGGCCGGGTGGAAAAAATCGGTGTCAGCGCAGCGGGTGCGACGTTTTATGTCGACTATGCCCATACCGCTGATGCGCTTCAGCAGGTTCTTGAAAATCTGCGACCGCACTGTGCCGGACGGTTGATTTGCGTGTTCGGCTGTGGCGGTGATCGCGATGCCGGCAAGCGGCCGGATATGGGGCGCGTGGCTGACCGGTTGGCTGACCTTGTCATCATTACGGATGATAATCCGCGTAGTGAAAAGGCGGCTGTCATTCGCGATGAGATACAGGCGGCCTGCCCGCGGGCATTAAACATTGGCGACCGGCATATGGCCATCTCAGAGGCCTGCGCACAAGCCACTGCCGGAGACATTGTTCTGGTGGCTGGAAAGGGTCACGAGACCGGACAGATTACAGGTGAAACCGTGCTGCCGTTTTCAGATCATGAGGAAATCCTCAAGCTTATCGAGGGGGGCCGTGATGACGCATGATGCCCGCCCGCTTTGGACACTTGAGGAAATCGGTATGGCGGTCGGTTGTGAACCCGGTTTTGCTGAGATTGACCGCGGGCTTGCCGTCTCAGGCGTGTCCATAGATACGCGCACACTTAATCCTGGGGATCTGTTCATCGCCATTAAGGGTCCGACCCAGGACGGGCATGATTATGTTGAGACCGCATTTGAGGCCGGTGCCGCTGCGGCATTGGTGATGGATGACGGAAAGGATTATGGAGCCGCCAACCAGCTTTGTCTCCGGGTCGGGGACACCCAGGCAGGTTTGGAGGATCTTGGCCGCGCTGCGCGGGCGCGCATGCAGGGCAGAATTGTTGCGGTGACGGGAAGTGTCGGTAAGACGAGCGTCAAGGAGGGGCTGCGACAGGCGCTCTCAGCCTGCGGCAAAACACATGCCTCGGCCGCCTCTTATAACAATCTCTGGGGGGTGCCGCTGTCTCTGGCCCGTATGCCGGCGGACACCGAGTTCGGCGTGTTTGAGATTGGCATGAACCATGCCGGTGAAATCGAGCCGCTGACAGCACAGGTTCAACCGGATATCGCCATAGTAACCAAAATCGCGCCGGCCCATATGGAGGCTTTTGCGACGCTGGAGGATGTTGCGCTGGCAAAGTCGGAAATTTTCAGCGGTCTGTCAGGCATGAAACTTGCCGTTATTCCGCGGGACTCGGAGTGGTTTGAGGTGCTGCATAAGCAGGCCAAGCTGCAAGGTGCGGCACATGTGTTCAAATTCGGGGAAACCGAAGAGGCGGATATTCAGGCCCTTAAAATCAAATGCCACCCGCATTGCAGTTGTCTCAGCGCTTCGGTATTGGGCCAGGAGACGGCCCTGCGGGTCGGGCAGTCGGGTCGCCATCATGCGCTCAATGCGCTTTTGGTGCTGGGTGTTGTGCGCCTGCTGGACGGCGATTTGACCCTGGCGGGGCTGGCGCTTGGTGAAATGGAGGCCCTGTCCGGGCGCGGCCGCAAACATGTTCTCGAGACGGAACAGGGTGACATGACCCTGATTGATGAGAGTTATAACGCCAATCCTGAGTCGATGGCGGCGGCGCTGGTCATGCTTGGTCAAATGCCCCGCATGGGTCAGGGCCGGCGCATTGCCGTTCTGGCTGACATGAAGGAACTGGGCGAGGAGAGCGGTCACCTGCACCGCAGTCTCGCCGGTTATATTGAAAGCGAGGATATTGATCTTGTCATGACGTTCGGGAAGGACATGCGGCATTTGCATGATGCCTTGCCGCCCGGCCGTATCGGGCTTCATGCCTCAACACTCGAGAAGGTTGAGGCGGTCCTGCTTTCCGATCTGAAGGCCGATGATGTTGTTATGCTCAAAGGCTCCAATTCCATGGGCTTGTCAAAAGTCGTCGAAAAGCTTTGTGCGGCTTATCGTGCGAACACCCAATCCCAAACACGCGAGGTGGCTTCCTGATGTTTTACAGTCTGGCTCAACTTTACGCAGATCTGATCCCCGGCATTAATGTCCTCAATTACATTACCTTCCGGGCCGGCGGTGCGGTCATAACGGCGCTGGTCATCAGTTTCATCCTTGGCCCGCGCCTGATCGTGCAACTGCGCGCACGCCAGGGCAAAGGGCAGCCAATCCGTGAGGATGGCCCCCCTTCCCATTTGCTGACCAAAGTCGGAACGCCGACCATGGGAGGGCTGCTTATCCTAATCAGCGTGTTTGTGTCGACCCTGCTCTGGGCCAAGCTGGACAATGTCTTTTTGTGGATTGTCCTGCTGGCGACGATGGCGTTCGGCTTTATCGGTTTCTGTGATGATTATCTCAAGCTGAAGGGCGGGAGCAGTGATGGAGTGCCGGGGGGCCTCAAGCTGATTTTGGAGGCAGTTGTTGCCATATGTGTTCTGCTCGCGGTTTCGGCCAATCTGCCGCCCGAGATGGCTACCGGTTTTGCCGTACCGTTTTTCAAGGATGTGCTGATTGACTTTGGTCTCGGCTTTTTTGTCCTGGTGGGGCTGTTTGTGATTGTCGGTGCGTCCAACGCCGTCAATCTGACCGACGGGCTGGACGGGCTTGCCATTGTTCCGAGCATGATTGCCGTCGCAAGTTTCGGCCTGATTGCCTATTTGGTCGGTAATTTTGTGTTCGCCAATTATCTGCAGATTAATTACGTCCCGGGGACGGGGGAGTTGGCCGTGTTTTGTGGTGCCTTCATCGGTGCAGGGCTTGGTTTTCTCTGGTTCAACGCGCCACCTGCTATGATCTTCATGGGCGATACCGGATCGCTCGCAATCGGCGGCGGGTTGGGCTCCATTGCCGTCGCCACTAAGCATGAAATCGTCTTGGCGATTATTGGAGGCCTTTTTGTACTGGAAGCAGTGTCCGTCATTGTTCAGGTGGCATCCTTCAAGCTGACCGGCAAGCGCGTTTTCGCCATGGCACCCCTGCATCACCATTATGAGCAGCGCGGTTGGGCTGAGCCGACCATCGTGATCCGGTTTTGGATCATTTCCGTCATTCTGGCCTTGATCGGCCTCGCAACGTTGAAATTGAGGTAGCATGATTGCAGTCAGCACATTTCGGGGAAGTGTAGGCGTTTACGGATTGGGTCTGTCCGGAATGTCCTGTGTCCACTCTTTGCTGGCGGGAGGATGTCATGTGTTGGCCTGGGATGAAGACCCGGACCGGCGTGCGGCGGCGGGCGATTTGGGTGCGGAAATAGACCCTTTGGAAAATCTCCCGGTTGCGTTGGAGGCTTTGGTGTTAAGTCCCGGTATTGCATTGACTCACCCTGAACCGCATCCAGTTGTGTTACGCGCCCGGGCAGCCGGGGTCGCGGTTTTAGGTGATATGGCGCTATTCCGGATGGCCTTGCAGGACGCCCCCGAAACGCGTGCGCCGATTATTGCCATTACCGGAACCAACGGCAAATCGACCACGACTGCCCTGACGGCCCATTTGCTGAAGGCGCAAGGCATGGATGTGCGCATGGGCGGAAATATCGGCAAGCCTGTTCTTGAGCTTGGCTTGCCGCATGACAACACGGTTTATGTGCTGGAGCTTTCTTCCTATCAGATTGATCTTTCTCCTGATTTCCGAGCGGATGTGGCTGTTCTGCTGAACCTGTCCCCTGATCATATTGACCGGCACGGAACATTCGACAATTACCGTAATGCAAAATGGCGGTTATTTGAGGCCTTGCCCTCTGATGGCCTGGCGCTTGTCTCTGTCGATGATGAGAGCTGTGCAGCGTTGGCCCGGGCGTGCGGGCCGGATTTGGCAGCCGCTGTCAAAACGTTCAGCTGTGACCTGGACTCAGCTGATTACTTCGCCACCAGCCGGCAGCTACATGATCAGTTGGGGCAATTTGCCGATATTTCCGATGTCCCCTCTTTGCAGGGCCGCCATAATGTCCAAAATGCGTTGGCCGCCTTTGCCGCCGCGTCCCAGCTATGTGATGACCGTAATGCGCTGGCCAGGGCATATAAGAGTTTCCCCGGCCTCGCTCATCGCCTGCAGCAGGTCAGACAATTTGGCTCAACCAGCTTTGTCAATGACAGCAAAGCGACCAATGCTGCGGCGACCCGTCATGCGCTGGGCGCCTTTGACAATATTTTTTGGATCGCAGGTGGACGCGCCAAAGATGAAGGTGTCGCGCCATTGATTGATGATCTGCAAAGCGTCAGGAAGGCTTATCTTATCGGCGAGGCGGCTGAAGCCTACGCGGACACCTTATCTGGTCATGTGCCGTGTGTGGTGTCCGGAACATTGGAAAAAGCGGTACCCAATGCCACCGAGGATGCCGTGTCATCCGGCGGGGGTGTGGTTTTGTTTTCACCCTCCAGTGCCTCTTTCGACCAATTTGATAATTTTGAGCGACGCGGCGAGGCGTTTGTTCAGATTGTCGATCGCTGTCTTGACGGCCGGTTGCGGGAGGAGCGCGCATGATCGGCTTCTCCCGGACAAATAAGGGTTTGCTTGCAAACTGGTGGTGGACGGTTGACCGGTGGTTGTTGGCCGGTATGGCGATGCTGGTTTTGCTCGGTTTTGTCATGGCATTTGCAGCCAGCCCCGCAGTGGCGCATCGTCTGGAGCTGCCGACCTATCATTTTGCCTATCGGCAATTCGCCTTTATGAGCTTGGCTGTTGCTGTTGTGCTCGGTGTGTCCCTGATGCCTCCTGAATGGTTGCGTCGTGCCGCCTTTATTGGCGGGATTCTGGCATTGATTGGCATGGCCTTTACCCTGTTTGGCGGTGACTCGATAAAAGGCGCACGCAGATGGGTTCGCGTTTTCGGGTTTTCCGTTCAGCCGTCGGAATTTCTAAAGCCCTGTTTCATTGTCGCTGTGGCCTGGTGTTTTGCCCTTCAGAACACCCGTTTCAATTTCCATGGTCAGGTGTTGGCCTTTTTGATTTATCTGATGACGGCTGCGCTTTTGTTGATGCAGCCCGATTTCGGACAGACTGTTCTGCTGACCTTTGTCTGGGGCGGTTTGTTTTTCATCTCTGGCGGCTCCTATGCCGTCATTGCCTTTCTCGCCTTTCTGGGCATGGGGGGGCTGGTGGCAGCCTTTCATTTCTATCCGCATGTGCAAAGTCGCATTGAACGGTTCATCAACCCGGCTTCCGGCGATACGTATCAGGTCGAAAAAGCGGTTGAGGCGATTCAAAATGGCGGATTGCTGGGAGCCGGTTTCGGGGATGGTCGCTACAAATCGAGCCTGCCCGACGCCCATACGGATTATGTGTTTGCGGTGGCAGCTGAAGAGGGCGGGGTGTTGTTCGGAATTCTGATCATTGCCGTTTTTGCCGGGATTGTGCTGCGCGCACTCTGGCGGATCCAACAGGAAAAGCGACATTGGATTCAGTTGGCCGCCACCGGGCTTGTGGCGCTTTTCGGCGTACAAAGTTTTCTGAATATTGCGGTTAACCTGAACATGCTGCCGGCCAAAGGTATGACGTTGCCTTTCATTTCTTACGGGGGATCGTCCCTTTTGGCGCTGGCTTTTACCGTCGGCATGATTTTATCCCTGACCCGCAAAAGGCTGCCGCAAGGCCAATTTGCCGGCCGCAGTGTGCAGGAGGTTTCCTTGACCGGGGCCTTGATGATGGAGGGGCGGTCATGACGGCAATGGTGACCAAACGTATTTTTCTGGCAGCCGGCGGGACAGGTGGTCACTTTTTCCCGGCTCTGTCGCTTGCCCGTTCCCTGCAGGCTGACGGGTTTGACGTCGTGATCATGACGGATGCGCGGGCCCACAAATATGCCGGACAGCTTGATGGTCTTGAGATCAAATTGACCAATTCGGCGACTGTTTTCGCCGGCGGTTACGGACAACGCATTCTGGCACCTTTCCGCATTGGTCTTGGTGTCCTGCAAGCGATGGTGTTCTACCTGCGCCGCAAACCGAGTGCTGTTATCGGATTTGGTGGATATCCAAGCTTTGTTCCCTTATTGGCGGCGCGCCTGATGCTTATCCCGATTGCAATTCATGAGCAGAATGCTGTTCTTGGCCGTGCCAACCGGGCGCTGATCAGGCTTGGGGCCAAAATTGCGGCCTCTTATGTCGGAACCCGTTTCATTCCGGCCCGCAATCGCAAACGTTTGACAGTGACCGGCAATCCGCTGCGCAGCGAGGTTCTGAAAGCGGCTGCAAGGAGCTATCAGCCACCCTCACCTGCAGGGGTTTTTGATCTGCTGGTTTTTGGCGGCAGCCAAGGTGCTTCCATTCTCAGCGACGTCCTCCCGGCGGCTTTGGCGAAACTGCCGAAGGACAAGCAACGGCGCATAAGGTTGGTGCAGCAATGCCGCAGGGAGGAATTGCGCGAGACTTTGCAAAAATATCATGCGCTTGGGGTTGAGGTTGAGCTGCGGGATTTCTTCCTTGATTTGCCGGCCCGTATGAGCAAGGCACATTTGATTATTTGTCGTTCAGGTGCATCAACCGTATCGGAGCTGGCCGTTATGGGCCGACCATCCATATTGGTGCCTCTACCCGGCGCGCTTGACCAGGACCAGATGGCCAATGCTGTTCAACTGTCAAACCATAAAGCTGCACATTTGATCGAGCAAAGACTGTTTACACCGGAAAAGCTCGCAAATGTGCTCACGGAGCTGATGGACAACCCAAAACTTTTGGAGGACATGTCGGCACGGGCAAAAAGCCGCGGATTGCCTGAAGCGACCGGCAATCTGAACAGTTTCGCCAGAAATTTGGTCAAGCATGCCGGCGTTGGATCTCAAAGGGGGGATGTGTGATGCAGTCAAAGCACGGCGCACCCGCTTCCATGGGCATTGTCCATCTTGTCGGTATTGGTGGCATTGGCATGTCGGGCATTGCTGAAGTTATGCATAATCTCGGCTATCAGGTGCAGGGATCTGACATGGCTGTGAACGCCAATGTCGAGCGGTTGCAGGCCATGGGCATTAAGGTTTTTGCCGGGCATGATGCCGGTAATGTTGAAGATGCCGGCATTGTGGTCATTTCCTCAGCCATTAAAAATGACAACGCCGAAGTCCAGGCGGCCCGCAGGGCGGGGCTGGCTGTTGTCAGACGGGCGGAAATGCTGGCCGAACTGATGCGGCTGAAATCAACCATCACCATTGCCGGTACGCACGGCAAAACCACGACGACCTCCCTGGTGGCGACACTTCTGGATGCGGCCGGTTTCGACCCCACAGTCATAAATGGCGGCATCATTAATGCCTATGGAACCAATGCCCGGCTTGGCACCGGTGACTGGATGGTTGTCGAAGCAGATGAAAGTGACGGCACATTTGTCCGGCTCCCGTCCACATTGGGTGTGATCACCAATATTGACCCAGAACATCTCGATTTTTACGGCGATTTTGACGGCTTGCGCGAGGCCTTCAGAAGTTATGTCGCTAATATTCCGTTTTATGGCGCCGTAATGATGTGTATCGACCATCAGGAGGTGCAGGCCCTTATGGGACGTATCCATAACCGCAATCTGGTCAGTTATGGTCTCAGTGCTCAAGCCGATATCCGTGCCGTCACTATTCAGGATAAGGGCGGCAGAACAATGTTTGATATCGAACTGAAAAC
Organism: Parvibaculales bacterium; assembly: GCA_049889415.1. Taxonomy (GTDB): domain Bacteria; phylum Pseudomonadota; class Alphaproteobacteria; order RS24; family RS24; genus JAYQKL01. The sequence goes on from JBMHDL010000005.1 coordinate 205,761, forward strand.
GCGGCGGACGCCCGAAGCGGAAACCCATAAAGGTTTTGTTTTGCCCATGGCCGGACGCCATAATCTGCAAAATGCCCTGGCGGCGATTGCCATCGGCCTTGAACTGGGGATTGATGTTGAGGTTATGCGCACTGCTTTGGCGGGCTTTGAGGGGGTCAAGAGGCGCTTTACCCATACCGGCGACTGGCAGGGTGTCAGTGTTTATGATGATTACGCCCATCATCCAGTGGAGATTGCAGCGGTTCTGGAAAGTGCCCGTGCAACCGCAACAGGCAAGGTGATTGCTGTGATGCAACCGCATCGCTATACACGCCTGCGGGATTTGTTCAAGGATTTCTGCCGCTGTTTCAATGAAGCCGACAGTGTGATTGTGGCGCCTGTTTATGAAGCCGGAGAAAGTCCGATTGACGGGTTTGACGCTGCGAGTCTCGCCAATGGCATCCGTGAGCACGGACATCGTCAGGTGATGACGATCCAGTCCCCAGATGAAATAGCGCCATTGGTGCGAGAGCAGGCACAGGCTGGCGACATTGTCCTGTTTTTGGGGGCCGGTTCGGTCAGCGGCTGGGCTTATGACTTGCCCCAATCTCTGCAGGAGGGCGGCTGATGACTCTTAAGAGGCTGCTTGAAATGATGCCGGAATTGCGCGGCAGGCTGCGTGAAAATATTCCCCTTTCGGAAATTACCTGGTTTCGCGTCGGCGGTCGGGCACAGTTTATGTATGCGCCTGCAGATGCAGATGATCTGGCCTATTTCCTGCGGACACGCCCGGCGGAGCTTGAGGTCACCATACTCGGAGCCGGGTCAAATGTACTGATCCGAGATGGTGGGGTCAGTGGTGTGGTTGTGAAGCTCGGTAAGCCGTTTGCCGGTATTGAGATTGATGAGGCGTTTTGTCTGACTGCGGGGGCGGCGGCTCTGGATGTTGCGGTTGCGCGTCGGGCCGCCGAGCAGGCTTTGCAAGGGCTTGAGTTTTATGCCGGTATTCCCGGCACCATTGGCGGCGCGTTGACAATGAATGCCGGCGCTTATGGCGGTGAAACCGCGGATTGTTTCATATCTGCGCAGGCGCTTACTCAAAATGGTGACCGGGTTGTCTTGACCAAGCAGGATATGGGTTTCGGTTATCGCCACAACACTCTTGACCGGAATCTGGTTTTCCTGTCGGCCACCTATCAGCTCACATCGGGAGACAAGCGGACTATCGAGCGGAAAATGAAAGAGATTTCCGAGTCGCGCGAGAGCTCGCAACCCATCCGCTCACGCACCGGCGGCAGCACGTTCCGCAATCCCGGCGGCGCTGATCCAGAGGGTCCGAAAGCCTGGAAGCTGATTGACGCGGCCGGGTGCCGTGGTCTGCGGGAAGGGGATGCCCAGGTTTCTGAGCACCATTGTAACTTTCTCATCAACCATGGCGCCGCCAGTGCCTCAGACCTTGAAAATCTTGGCGAAACGGTCCGTCGGCGGGTCAGGCAAACAGCCGATATTGATCTGCAATGGGAAATCAAACGCCTCGGCCAAGCTTTGGAGGACCGGTCATGAGCCCCAAGACGCATGTCGCAGTTTTGATGGGCGGTTGGTCGGCTGAGCGCGATATAAGCCTCTTATCCGGCCGCAACTGCTCGCAGGCTTTGCGCAATGCCGGTTACAGGGTCACGGATGTGGATGTCGGGGGGGATTTGCCCAAGGTGCTTGAAGCTCTTGCCCCGGATGTGGCTTTCAACGCCCTTCATGGAGTGGGCGGAGAGGATGGCGTGGTACAGGAAATGCTTGAAAAGCTCAATATCCCCTACACGCATTCCGGTGTTGAGGCCTCGGCACTGGCCATGGATAAACGGCGGGCGAAAGCGGTTTTCAAGCGGCATGGTCTGCCGGTGGCGGCTGATTGCGTGCTTGAAAAAACGGATTATCAGGACCACCCAATGCCACCGCCCTATGTCATCAAGCCGGTCAGTGAAGGTTCAAGCTTTGGCATTACTCTTATCAATAAAGGGGACGCGGTTCCCGCCTGTCTCAGTCTTCAGGGATGGGCTTTTGAGGGTGCGGTCATGGCTGAAGCTTATGTACCCGGACGCGAATTTACCTGCGCTGTCATGGGGGACAGGCCGCTTGAGGTGATGGAAATTCGACCTAAGGCCGCGTTTTACGATTTTGAAGCGAAATATACCGACGGAGGTTCAGAGCATATTGTGCCGGCACCCATAGACGCTGCACTGCGTGACACCATTCGCGAAATGTCCGTGACGGCCCATCAGGCACTTGGCTGTCGCGGTGTGACGCGGACGGATTTCATTCTTGATGACTGCGGCGCCGGTTTGACGGTTCTGGAGTTGAACACACAACCGGGTATGACAAATTTGTCGCTGGTTCCGGAAATGGCCGCCCATGAGGGTGTGTCCTACGAGGCATTGGTGACATGGATGGTGGAGGACGCAACATGTCAACGTTGAAACAATTTGCCCTGTCAATTTTGGCGACGCCGGTCAATCTGCTGGCCGTGCTTGTCCGACTGCTGAGGTCCGGACCATCGGCGCCACTCCTGTTCTCCGGCGTCCTTGTTATGGCTGCGGTCAGCGGGCTTTGGATGAACGGGACACTGTCCGCATGGCAGGACGCCGTGGTGGAAAAGACCCATCATCAACTTGCTGAATATGGGCTTGCTGTACAGGAAGTGACCGTGAGTGGCCGTCATAATACCCGCCAGGCGGATTTGATTGCGGCTTTTGATGCGCCGCTCGGCACGCCTGTTTTCAAGGTTGATATTGTCCAGGCCCGCCAACGTGTGGAGGCCCTACCATGGGTCAAGAGCGCCGCCATCAGCCGGATTTTGCCGGGCAAGTTTCACATTGAACTCACTGAACGCCAACCCTTCGCGAAATGGCAGTTGGATGATGGCGTGTTTGTCATTGATCGGGATGGCGTCGTCATAACCGGAGGTGGTTTGAACAGATTTGCTGACCTTGTCACCATACAGGGGGAAAACAGCAATCTACATGCCGCCGGTTTCATGGACCGGTTAGCGGTTTATCCGGATTTGCAGCGGCGAATGGTGGCGCTTCAACGGCACGGGGACAGGCGTTGGACGCTTTTCCTCAATCATGGCGGCACCATTCATCTGCCGGCGGAAAATGTTGGAAAGGCCCTCGACAGGCTGATGGAGATGGAGCGCGACCAAAATATCCTCGATCTTCAAGGTTATGCCATTGACCTGCGGCTGGACAATAAAATGATGCTGCGGCCGACAGCCGCGAAAACATATCCGGATGCGGAGGACAGTGCCATATGAACCGTCCATTACGCCATCACCAGTTTATTGCCCGCCCGGCCCGTGCCGGGACAGTGGCGGTTCTGGATATTGGAACAAGCAAAATTTCATGTTTTGTCGCCGTTGAGATGGATGCGGGGGAAAACAGGGTGATGCATATCAAAGGTGTCGGCTACAGCCTTGCCAACGGAATCCGGGCCGGCATGGTGATGGATATGGAGGCGGCGGAAAACAGTATTCGCGCTGCAGTTGAAGCCGCTGAGCGAATGGCTGAGACAACGGTTGAGCGGGTGCTTGTCGGCATTTCATCCTCCGAACTGCAAAGCCTGACCTACAACGTCAATGAACCATTGAACGGCCATGCTGTGGATGATGATATTCTGGCCGGCGTGCTTCAGCAGGCCCGGGACAAATGCGTGACCGACCAGGTTGAGCTTCTGCATGCCATACCCGTCTCCTACAAAATTGACGACAGTCCGGCTGTTCAGGATCCAAGAGGTATGCATGGCGAGATGCTCAAGGTTACGACCCATGTCATGACTGTTCCGGTCACGCCGGTCCGCAACCTTTTGCTCTGTATTGAAAAATGCCATTTGGAGGTCGAACGCCTGATGGCAAACCCCTATGCAAGTGCCCTGTCCTGTCTGGTTGAGGACGAGGCGGATCTGGGCGTTACAGTCATAGATATCGGGGCAGGTACAACCAGCTTCTCTGTTTTTTACGAGGGGGTGCCAATACACACCTCCGTGTTGCCGGTCGGCGGTCATGACATCACAACGGATATTGCCCAAGCCTTCAACATACCCGTTGAACAGGCGGAGCGTCTGAAGCTGATGCATGGCAGCGCCTGGGCTGATATGGATGCCCTGAATGAAAGTTTTGTCATCCAGCCTTTTGGTGAAACCGATACGCAAAACACCCAAAGCATTGACCGGGCGCATCTGACACGCATCATCCGCCCGCGGCTGGAAAGCATCTTCGTACAGGTGCGCAACAGTCTTGAAAGTTCAGCGCTCAACCGTTTTGCCGGCGGTCGGGCCGTTTTGACTGGCGGCGGCGCAAATTTATCCGGTATTGAGGATCTGGCGGCGCAGACGCTTGAAAAGCAGGTGCGTATCGGGCGCCCGATGCGCCTCTCCGGGTTGCCCGAGGCCATGGCCGGGCCTGCATTTTCAGCCTCTGCAGGGCTGGTGACGCATGTTTACAAGCGGGCACAGGATTATCTGTTTTTGTCTGATGGTATTCCATCCGGTTTGGGTGTGTTCAGCAGCATCGGACAATGGCTGAAAAGGAATTTTTAGGAATGGCGGGAGATTTGATCATCAAAGCAAATATCCCGGCTGAATATGCCGGAGGCATATTCTTTTTGGGCGCAGGCGCCCATGTGACTTGTCGTCTATCGTGGATCGAGATTTTCCGTGGTGGAAAATCGGGTAGTGCGGCATTGAGCTCAACCGGCTCTACAGGCTGTGTTCTGAGCGAAAGGAGAAAAAAATGAGTATCCAACTGACTGTTCCCCCGAAAAGGGAACTTAAACCGCGTATTACGGTCATTGGGGTCGGCGGTGCCGGCGGCAATGCGGTAAACAATATGATTAAGGCCGGCCTCAATGGAGTGGACTTTGTTGTCGCCAACACCGACGCACAGGCATTGACTGGCAGTCATGCCGAACGCCGTATCCAAATGGGTGCCCAGCTGACCGAGGGTCTTGGTGCGGGGTCCGATCCTGAAATCGGACGCGGCGCAGCGGAAGAGGCAATGGCTGAAATTGTCGACCAGATTCAAGGGTCGCATATGGTCTTTGTTACCGCCGGTATGGGTGGCGGCACGGGGACGGGCGCAGCACCGGTCATTGCCCGTGCGTGTCGTGAGCAGGGCATTTTGACGGTTGGGGTTGTTACCAAGCCGTTTGAGTTTGAAGGCCCGCGCCGTATGCGTTCAGCAGAGTCCGGGATTTCCGATCTTGCAGCTGAAGTGGATACGCTGATCATCATTCCTAACCAAAATCTTTTCCGTGTCGCTAATGAGCAGACGGGCTTTGTTGAAGCTTTTGCGATTGCTGATGAGGTTCTGCATTCGGGAGTGGCGAGCGTCACGGACCTGATGACCAAACCCGGCCTGATTAACCTTGATTTTGCCGACGTCAAAATGGTCATGAATGAAATGGGCAAGGCTATGATGGGAACCGGCGAAGCAAGCGGCGAAAACCGTGCCTTGGATGCCGCTGAAGCGGCCATCGCAAATCCTCTGCTGGAGGATGACTCCATGCAGGGGGCGACGGGTGTTCTGATCAACATAACGGGCGGCAATGACATGACGCTTTACGAGGTTGACGAGGCGGCCACACGAATCAAGAAAGAGGTCTCCGGTGAAGCCAATATCATCATTGGTGCCATCTATGATGAGACACTTGAGGGCGCCATGCGGGTTTCAGTCGTCGCCACGGGCATTGATACGCAGGCTCAGGCCGCCTTGCCGGTTGAGGGGCCGCGAGTCGTTCAACTGACGCAGCAGGAACAGCCCGAAATTGCGCCGGCGCCTCTGTCAGACGCGTCTGAATCGGCACCTGCGGCAGAAGAAGAGACTGCTGCAGTCCAGGCAAGCCCGGCACCGGAGCGGTCAAACGAAGAAACCGCATCGCAGGCCAGTGAAGACTCCGCCATGCCCGGCTTTCTCAGACCGGCCACGTCACCGCCGCGTGACAAAACAGTGACCAAGCGCCGGCAGTCCTTTTTGGACCGTGTTTTGCGGGGCGGCAAAACCAAATCTGAGGGGGAGCCGAAGATTGCGCCAAGCGTTGCCACGCCCTCTGCGCCGCTGAGCGAGCTCGTCCCGGACCCTGTCATCGAGGCTTCACCGGAAAGCGTTGTTGAGCCTGAACAGGAGGTCGCCATGGCTCAGCCCGTGATTGAGGATGCGCCGAAAGTCGCGGAAGCAAGTCAGGCTGATATGAAGCCGTTGATGATGGAGGAGCCGGTCCGCGAGGAAATCCAGGCGCCGATTCCATCCGGAACGCTCAAGGCTGAATTGGAGCGTGCAGATCAGCGCCCAGAAAAAGCCGAAAGCGAGGCGGCGGCGCCTGTTGAGCTGGAAACGGCTCAGAACGTGTCTGAGGCGCAGGACAATACCGCATCTGAAGCTGCTTCTGAAGCTGTTGAGCCGGATCTTGCCGATATTGTCGAGAAGGTGCAGCAGACGGCTCAGTTCAGTGAGCCGGAAACCGTCAGCGAAGCTGTCACGGTCGAGGCTGCACCGGCGGTTTCCGACATATCAGCCCCTGAACTGCAACCGGTCCAGACAACTGTCCAGACCACCATGTCAACGGGCAGCTTTGATGATGCCCAACTCGACATTCCGGCGTTTCTGAAACGCGGTCAGTAGGCCGGCACAAACAGACACCTCCGGTCCGATCCACCGGGGGTGTCTGTTCCTGTTTTCCCTCAGTCTGTGTCTGACGTAATAAAAAGTAACAAACTGTTATTTGTTGTGACAAAGCTGTTCGCTTAGAACAGAGTTGTAGATTTAACAGAAGGCTCAGCTCAATGGCACCGCCACCCGCAACATTAGGTCAAATGCATGATCGCTTCCAGACCGTCCCTTCCAAGGGGAAGGCGCCGTGCGGCATTATGCAGAAAACCATCGCCGCTGCGTTTGAATGCTCGGGTGTTGGCCTTCATTCTGGTGCTGAAGTCAGTTTCACCCTAAATCCTGCGCCGGCAAATACCGGAATTGTTTTCATCAGAACTGATGTTGAGAATACATCCGAAGCGACCATACCGGCTCTCTTTGCTCATGTTTGTCAGGTCACGCTGTGTTCTGTGATTGGCAACAGCTATGGTCATACAGTCGGCACGGTCGAGCATCTGATGGCTGCCTTGTCAGGGATGGGTGTTGACAATGCCGTCATCAAGATTGACGGGCCGGAAGTGCCGGTCATGGACGGAAGTTCGCAAGCCTTTGTCGATCTGATACAGTCCGTCGGCACTGTTGAGCTTGATGAACCCCGCCGGATGATCCGCATTAAACGCAGTGTCACCGTTCAGGAGGATGATAAATCCTGCACGCTTATGCCGGATGTAGGGTGTGTGTTCGAGGCTGATATAGAATTCAGCAACGCCGTCATCGGCAAGCAGTCCGCAACCTTCGATCTGTCGGGGAGCGATTTCAGCGATTATGTTTCCAACGCCCGTACCTTCGGCATGCTGCACGAAGTTCAGGCCATGCATGCCGCAGGTCTTGCACTTGGCGGGTCTTTAGAGAATGCCGTCGTGATTGATGGCGAAAAGGTTCTTAACGAGGACGGTCTGCGCGGTGAAGATGAATTCGTCCGCCATAAAATTCTCGATGCTGTCGGTGATCTTTACCTTGCCGGCCTCCGCATTATCGGTCGCTACAAAGGCGTCAAATCCGGACATGCTTTGCATAACAAGTTGCTGCATGCCCTGTTTTCGCGTCCTGACGCGTTCGAAATCGTCTCGCTTGCCGAAGAGCCTGAGCTCGCGACACTGGCGGCAGCAGAATAATCAAAACCGGCGGCTTAATTCACCTGAAAATGAAATTTTCGGCGCCGTTTTTCTTGCAAAAAACCTGAAATAAAGCCAATCTCTGTCTTGAAACTCGTTTCCGAGCCTGTATTTCAAACCACAGAAAGATGAGTGATGAAGGACGCATTTGTTTTCCGTATTTCCGCCCTGACGAGAGCAATGGCAATCGGTCTGCTTGCATCCGGTCTGGTCGCCTGCGGCGGCGGCTCAGATGTTGAAGAAATTGAATATGTGGAACGCAATGTCGAGGAAATTTACAACAAGGCTTATGATTTTCTGGAAAACAATGATTTCCGTCGGGCGTCCATAGAGTTTGACGAGGTTGAGCGCCAGCACCCCTATTCGCAATGGGCACGCCGGGCGATGGTGATGTCAGCCTATTCTTACTATCGGCAGAATAAATACAGTGACGCCATTTTGTCCGCCAAAAGGTTCATCGCGCTGCACCCGGGGAACAAACAGGCGCCCTATATGTATTATCTGATTGCCCAAAGCCAGTATGAGCAGATTTCTGATGTTTCGCGGGATCAAAAAAACACTGAGCTTGCGCGTCAGGCATTGACCGATCTCATCCGGCGTTATCCCAACACCGATTATGCCCGGGATGCTCGTCTGAAGCTGGATTTGACGATTGACCATCTTGCCAGCAAGGAAATGGCGATCGGCCGCTATTACCTGACCCGCAATTCCCATGTTGCCGCCATTAATCGTTTCAAGAATGTGGTTCTGCAATATCAAACGACATCGCATGTTGAAGAAGCCCTGCATCGGCTGACGGAAGCTTATCTTGCCCTCGGTATGGAAGAGGAGGCCAAAGCCTCTGCAGCTGTACTTGGACATAACTACCCCTCCAGCCCCTGGTATCAGGACTCCTATCGCATGTTGGTTGAACGTGATTTCAAGCCTGCTGCGTCCGAGGCATGGTATAAGCGCGCCTGGAAGCAAATATTCTAGCTGGGCGTTATGCTGGTCTCCCTGTCCATACGTGACATTGTTCTCATTGAAAAGCTGGATTTGGCTTGGCAGAACGGCTTATGCACCCTGACCGGTGAAACCGGTGCCGGTAAGTCGATTTTACTGGATGCATTGGCGTTGGCAATGGGTGCACGCGGTGACGCAAATCTGGTCCGGCAGGGTGCCGAACAGGGGCAGGTGGTGGCGGCTTTTGAGGTCTCGGATACACATGATGCGCTCGGGTTGCTGCGGTCCAATGATCTGCCCTATGACGGGCAAATCATTCTGCGACGGGTGCAGGCCAGGGACGGACGGTCACGTGCTTTCATCAATGACCAGCCGGTGAGCATTGGCCTGCTGAACAGTCTCGGTACGGCCCTGGTGGAAATTCACGGCCAGAATGAAAGTCAGTCCTTGACGGATGCCCAGTCGCAACGGCGCCTTCTGGATGCATATGCGGGCTTGGGCAGACAGTTGAGCGCGTTGCGGGCGCAGTATCGCGTCTGGCAGGACAAGGAAAAAGCATTGCGTGAATATGAGCGGGAACTCAGCCAAATCAATGCTGATGAGAGCTATTTGCGGCATGCCTTGGAGGAGCTGGAAACGCTTAACCCCCAAATCGGTGAGGAGACGTCTCTGGCGTCTGAGCGCACTTTGCTGATGAATGCTGAGAAAATCTCAACCGATCTTAATGAGGCGCTCTCCCTTATAGCCGGGGAACAGGGTATGCAAGAATCCCTGAGCGCCTGTCTGCGGCGGCTGGAGAAAATTGCGCCACAGGCGGCAGGCTCGTTGGACGATGCCGTCAAAGCTCTGGAGCGGGCCCTGGTTGAAACGGATGAGGCCAATGCCCGCCTAACTGAGGCTGGCACCAGATTGGTATTTGACCCGGCGCGCCTGCAAGAGGTGGAGGACAGGTTGTTTGCCCTGAAGGATCAGGCACGCAAACATCAGGTTGAGGTGGACGCTTTGCCACAGATGATGCTCACCTTGGCCAACAAATTGGCCGCAATTGACAAAGGCAGCAGTAATCTTGACAGTTTGCGTGATGAGCTTGTTGCGGCACGCAGTGACTATGAGCGCCTGGCATTGGACATTTCCCAAAACCGCGCAGAGGCGGCCAAACGTCTGGATGCCGCTGTTTCGGCGGAATTGCCGCCGCTTAAACTTGATATGGCGACGTTTGTGACGCAGTTGGATACCGTTCCGCTGGAGCAGGGAACGGAAAACGGTATTGACAGAATTGCCTTCATGGCCAGCACCAACCCCGGTATGCCGCAGGGCGCCATTTCCAAAATCGCGTCCGGTGGGGAACTTGCGCGTTTCATGCTGGCTCTGAAGGTGTCCCTTGCCGGTTCTGCCCCACAAAGAACGCTGGTATTTGACGAAGTTGACTCAGGTGTTGGCGGTGCAGTGGCTCAAGCGGTTGGCTCGCGTCTGCGGACTCTTGCTGAGACGGGTCAGGTGTTGGTTGTAACCCATTCTCCGCAGGTCGCTGCGTCTGGTGATCATCAATGGCGTATTTCCAAACAGGCGGAAAGTGACAGCACCTTTACCCATGTTCAGGAGCTGGACGACAAGGCGCGAGAGGAAGAAATCGCCCGCATGCTCTCCGGTGCCGAAGTCAATGACGCCGCCCGCAAAGCCGCCTTGGAACTTCTGGGGGCCTAGATGGAGCTGCGCACTGTGCCCGTGGGGGATTTGACGACCGAACAGGCAAGGCTTGAATTGGAGGCATTGGCCACTGAAATCGCCGTTCACGACCGGGCCTATTACCAGCAGGATGATCCTGATGTCAGTGATGCTGAATATGACGCTTTACGCCGGCGCAACAGCCTGATTGAAGAGCGTTTCCCGGAGTTGGTGCGCGCAGACAGCCCGTCCTTGAAAGTCGGCGCCAGTCCGGCCTCCGGTTTTGCAAAATCCCGACATGCCGCGCCGATGCTGTCATTGGCCAATGCCTTTGATGAGGCGGATGTCAGTGAGTTTGAAGGGCGTATCCGCCGCTTCTTGAACCTTTCCGAGACAGAAACCGTTACCTATATGGCCGAACCGAAAATTGATGGATTGTCGGCCAGCCTGCGTTATGAAAAGGGGGTTTTGACAACCGGCGTGACCAGAGGTGACGGGGAAACGGGGGAAAACATCACTGACAATCTCAAAACAATCAACGACATTCCCAAGCGACTGCCAGCGGGTGTGCCGGATGTTATTGAGGTGCGCGGTGAGGTGTATATGGAGAAATCCGATTTTGAAGCGCTGAATCGGAAACAGGAGTCGCAGGACAAAAAGGTCTTTGCCAATCCGCGCAACGCCGCTGCCGGTAGCCTGCGCCAGCTCGATTCTAGTATCACCGCCAAGCGACCTTTGCGGTTTTTTGCTTATGCCTGGGGAGAGTTGTCGCAGCCTGCCGCCGCAACCCAGTCTGGGATGATGGACTGTTTCCGCCAATGGGGGTTTCAGGTCAATCCGCTGACGATACAGGCGAAAGGGGTTGCTGACCTGCTCTTGCATTGGTCGCTGGTTGAAGGGCAACGCCCGGAGCTTGATTACGATATTGACGGCATGGTCTATAAAATTGACCGTCTGGACTGGCAGGAACGCCTTGGCTTTGTCGCGCGCGCACCGCGTTGGGCCATCGCCCATAAATTCCCGGCCGAAAAAGCCGTGACTGTGCTAGAGCGGATTGACATCCAGGTCGGGCGGACCGGGGCTCTGACGCCGGTCGCAAAACTTCAATCCGTTCGCGTGGGCGGGGTCAATGTCACCAATGCAACCCTGCACAATGCCGATGAGATTGCTCGTCTTGACGTGCGGGAAGGGGATACGGTCGTGGTGCAGCGCGCCGGCGACGTTATCCCGCAAATTGTTGAGGTGGTTGCGGGTAAACGCCCGGAAGAGGCGGCCATTTTTGATTTTCCCGACATGTGCCCGGAATGCGGTGCCCGTGCCGTGCACGAAATCAGGCAGGATGGGGAGCGGGATGCGGTGCGTCGCTGCACCGGCGGATTGAGCTGTCCGGCACAGGCGCGGGAGCGGTTGAAACATTTTGTCTCGCGCCGTGCCTTCGATATAGAAGGTCTGGGCGAAAAGCAGATCGACGACTATTGGGATCTGGGAATTTTGCAGACGCCGGTTGATATTTTTACATTGGCCGACAAACATGCTGACAATCCACCGGCCAGCTGGACTTATGGTTCGGGTAAGAACAAGGGTCAACTGAAGGACAGCCTTAAAAAGCTTTTTGCCGCGATAGACCAGCGCAAAGTGATTGATCTTGACCGGTTCCTGTTCGGGCTGGGTATTCGGCATGTCGGGGAGACGACGGCGCGACTGTTGGCGCGTCATTATCAGTCTGTTGACGGTCTGCAGGATGCTGCGCTGGCGATTGCAGAGGGCGATGCACGTGCTCTGGCTGATTTGGAGAGTATTGATGGTGTAGGGGGAGCCATGATTACGGCGCTGACCGGTTTTTTTGCCGAAAGACACAACCGCGATACGGTCAACGGCCTGCTGGCGGCCGGCGTGCGCCCACAAGCGCTTGCCCGCGTGATGGTTGCGTCCCCTGTGGCGGGCAAGACAGTTGTGTTTACCGGAACTTTGGAAAAAATGACCCGGGCCGAGGCCAAGGCCCGGGCTGAACAGCTCGGCGCCAAAGTTTCAGGCTCTGTTTCCGCCAAGACGGACCTGGTTGTCGCCGGGCCTGGAGCTGGATCAAAATTGAAAAAAGCGGAAGAGCTAGGGCTCAAGGTGTTGTCCGAGGATGACTGGATTGCCATGGTTGTGAGGAATTAAGAAGGACCTGCAGGGTCATTTGACATGATAGACATCCCGTCCCATTGGCGGAGATGGCGGATATTGGGGCATGACCAAGCCATTATCCAAGACGGAGTCATGAAAATTAAGCTTGTTGATCGTCACCCACTCACGGCATGCGTTTTGATGTTGGCTGATCTGTTCCATGCTTGAGGTATCCCTGAAGCCGGCCCTCAGCATGGCTTTGGACAGCCTGTCTATTTGCCGCTTCGACATGTCACCGACCTTGAGGTGTTTTTTGGCGACAACCATTGTCGGAAAACAGGGTAGGTTGCGTTCGCGGCATATTCCAACAGCCAGATTCAGATGCTGGAAAACCAGAGTATAAACGAAAGCCCAGTCCTGATCCGCAATGCCGTATAGCCGCGTTAATTCGCTGAAGCTGGTAAATTTGTTCAGGCGGGCCTTTTCGACGATGAGCTGAGTAGAGATATGAAACTGGAATCTTTGCGCAATCATTGCGTCATCCCTTTCTTGTTGTTCTTAGGGTCTATATTAGCGATTGCGGGTTTATCTATCTATAAACCTGTAGTTGTATTTTAATGTTTCTGGTGCTGTAGGGGGGACGTTGCTGCGGCCAACCAAGCGGCGGCATCACTGTCTAGCAACGGGCTGATGGTTTCGTGAACCCTGGCATGATAAGTGTCAAGCCAGTCGCGTTCATCGTCAGTCAACAGGGTCGGGTCTATCAGGCGGGTGTCAATCGGGGCCAAGGTCAATGTTTCGAAGCCGTGCATGGGGCGCTCCCCGTTTTCAGGGGGAGTTGCAGGCGTGACAAATTGCAGGTTTTCAATTCGTATGCCGAAGGCATCTGCCCGGTAATAGCCCGGCTCATTGGAGACGATCATACCGCTTTGCAGGGCAACAGTGCCACCTTTGGAGATCCGCTGCGGCCCTTCATGGACTGACAGATAGGCCCCGACTCCGTGGCCGGTGCCATGATCAAAATCCAGACCGGCCGCCCAGAGCGGCGCCCGGGCCAGCGCGTCCAACATCACACCGTCCGTACCTTTGGGAAACCGGGCGCAGGCGAGAGCAATATGACCTTTCAGCACACGGGTGAACGCCATCACGGCGTCGACGGGCGGTGCGGCGCCGTCAATCAAAATGGTGCGGGTGACATCGGTCGTGCCGTCACTGTATTGTCCGCCGCTGTCAACCAGATACAGTTCACCCGGTTGCAGGATGCGGTTTGTGGTTTCGGTGACACGATAATGGACAATGGCCCCGTTTGGGCCGCTACCGGATATGGTGTCAAAGCTCAGGTCTTTCAGATGACCGGTATCCCGACGGAAGGCTTCAAGCCTTTGAGCCGCGGAAATTTCGCTCACGCCCCCTTTCGGGGCCTGCTGATCCAACCAGTGCAGAAAAGCGCATAAGGCTGCACCGTCGCGGATATGGGCTTCGCGGGCCCCGTTGATTTCGGCTTCAGTTTTGCAGGCTTTCGGTAAAGCACATAAATCCGGGCTGTCGATAAAATCACCCAGCATCTCGGCAAAGCCGAAATTGGCGGTTCCAGGATCAAGCAGGACCGTCTTGTCGGACAATGACTGCAGATGCGTCGCCATGTTGTGCGGGGGAATCAGCTCGACGCCGGTGCCCATATGCTCGCGCACTGTCCGGGGGACACGCTCCGGGTCAATGAACCAGTCAAACCGGCCATCCTTGTGGGCAAGTCCATAGGAGAGTACAAACGGGGTGTGTGGCACGTCAGCGCCACGGATATTCAAAATCCAGGCAATGCTTTCCGGCTGTGTCAGCAAAAAGGCGTCAGCTTTGCGCTCCGCAATCTGTTGTCCAATGCTCTGTCGCTTGTCCGGGCTGGTCCGGCCGGCCAATGCATCGGATTGTGCGACTATCGGTGCACAGGGCGGTGCCGGGCGGTCGTGCCAGGCCTTGTCGAGCGGATTTTCGGTAACCGGAATAATGGATACATCTTTAACGGTCAGCTGTTTTTTCAGCAGGTTGATCTGGTTGCGGGTATGTAGCATCGGGTCAAAGCCGATTGTTTGGCCGGCCGAAACATGCGCGTTGAGCCAATCCACCAGACGGGTTTCCATAATCGGAACAATCTCAAAACAGGCCGTGTCCACCTGTTGCGGGGCCTGCAGGACGTAGCGGCCATCAACCAATAATGCGGCCCTGTCTGCCATGACTGCCGCAATGCCGGCCGAGCCACCGAAGCCGGTCAGCCATTTCAACCGTTCACCACTGGCCGGCACATATTCGCCCATATAGGCGTCTTCCCGCGGGACAAGAAACACATCCAGACCGGCTTCCTGCATATGCGCACGCAGGTGCTTCAGGCGCGGCGCACCGGCTTGCGGGTCAAAATCATCGTCAAAAGATTGATACATGTCTTATCCTATCCCCGAAACCGCAGGGTCGTCCACTCACCAATCTGCAAACGATCCGTCAAGGAGATGTTCTGAACCCGCATGGCGGCGACCACTCCACGTTCCTGCGAGGCCAAAAGCCCGGATACAATCAACCGGCCGCCGGGTGCAAGATATCTGCGAAAATCCGGTGCCAGTTGCCGCAGCGGCTCGGCGAGAATATTGGCTAGGATCAAATCAAACGGGGCGGCTTGGCGCAGAGCGGGTCCGGCAAAGCCCGCCCCAGTCTCTGCCTTGACCAGCCCGCCAAGGTGGTTGAGACGGGCATTATAGGCGGTGGTCCGCACCGCAATCGGATCAATATCGCCGGCCATGACCGGCCGGCGTGTCAATCGCGCCAAAGCGATGGCCAGCACCCCTGTGCCGCAGCCAATATCGGCGGCCCGCGACGGCAGGCCTGATTTCAACTGCCGGAGCATCATCTGCAGGCATCCGGTCGTGGTTTCATGATGGCCGGTGCCAAAAGCCTCTCCGGCATTAATCTCCAGGCCAATGCGTCCGGGCGGGACTGCGTCCCGGTCATGTGCACCATGGACAAAAAGCGGCGGCACGCTGACCGGGGTCAGTCCTTTTTGGCTTTCGCCGACCCAATCCAGATCAGGCAGAATTTCAATGGCAAAATCTGTATGGCGCGGTAGCGCCTGCTGCAGGGACTGGGCATCCGGTTGCCCGGTAAAATAAGCTTCAATAAAGTGACTGTCTGAAAACGGACTTGATGCCGCTGGGGAAACTGGGGTTATCGCCTGCGCCAAGGCGCCATGGGTTTCCAGCACCTGTTCAGCCGCTTCAATATCCGCGACGGTTACAATTAATTTCCAGACGGACTGCATCAAGCCCTCATGTTTTCTCGAGGAAATTATCCAGCACTTTCTTCGTCCCGGCTTTTTCAAATTGAACCGTCACCTTGTTGCCATCAATCACTTCAATGCGCCCATAGCCAAATTTTTGATGAAAAATCCGTTCGCCGCGTTTGAATTTCCCGGTACCGCCGCCGGAGCTGGTCGGAACGGCAGAGATGGTTTTGGGGGTGGAGCTTTTTTGAGCAAAGTGTTTCTGGGCGCGTTGCCAGCCGGGGCTGGTGTACCCCCCCTTGTCAAATGGCTTGAAACTGTTGCCGAACCGGCTTTGATCCAGATAGCTGCCCTCATCCTCCTGGTGCTCCGCTTCGCCGACTTCAACATGGTCCTGCGGCAATTCATCGACAAAGCGCGATGGTATGCTGGATTGCCACTGTCCGTGAATGCGGCGGTTGCCGGCGAAGGAGATGACGGCATTTTGTTTTGCCCTTGTCAGGCCGACATAGGCCAGCCGTCGCTCCTCCTCCAAGGCACGGTCACCGCTTTCATCAAGACTGCGCTGATTGGGAAACACGCCTTCCTCCCAGCCAGGCAGGAAGACATGTTCAAATTCCAGCCCTTTGGCAGCATGCAGGGTCATCAGCGAAACCTTGTCGTCAGTCTCGTCTTCCGCGGTTTCCATGACCAGGGAAATATGCTCCAAATATTCCCCAAGTGACTGGAAGTCTTCCATTGAACGCACCAGTTCCTTCAGGTTTTCTAGCTTGCCGGGGGCATCAGGGGATTTGTCCGCCTGCCACATATGTGTGTAGCCGCTTTCATCCAGAACCAGTTCAGCCAATTCATGATGGGGCATCTCATCGGCTTTTTGCCGCCAGCGTGTGACGTTTTCGACAAACGCGCCCAAAGACCTGCGGGCGGCTGGTTTCAACTCCTCTGAGTCAACAAGGATACGGGCGGCCCGGAACAGGGACATGTTCTGTCCGCGGGCGGCTTTATGCAGGGTTTGCAGGGCGACATTACCCAACCCACGCCGTG
Source organism: Parvibaculales bacterium (assembly GCA_049889415.1). Lineage (GTDB taxonomy): Bacteria > Pseudomonadota > Alphaproteobacteria > RS24 > RS24 > JAYQKL01. The sequence continues at coordinate 222,571 of JBMHDL010000005.1, forward strand.
GCTTGTTACAGATGCGTTCAAAGGCAAGGTCATCATCGGGCTGGGCGATCAGGCGTAGATACGCGTTGGCGTCCCGGATTTCGGCGCGTTCATAAAATCGCGGGCCGCCAATGACCCGATAGGGGACGCCGCAGGTGATGAACCGGTCCTCAAATTCGCGCATCTGGAAGGACGCCCGCACCAGAACAGCGATTTCATTCAAGGGCTGTTTTTTGCGTTGCAGGTCTTCAATGTCATCGGTTGTGGCGCGGGCTTCCTGCTCGCCGTCCCACAAGCTGCGGACTTTGACTTTTTCCCCGTCATTGTCTTCCGTGTATAGGGTCTTACCGAGCCGCTGCTTGTTGGCGGCAATCAGCCCGGAGGCCGCCCCGAGAATGTGGCTGGTTGAGCGGTAATTGCGTTCCAGTCGGATGATGTCGGCACCCGGGAAATCCTTTTCGAAGCGCAGAATATTATCCACCTCGGCACCGCGCCAGCCATAAATGGACTGGTCGTCATCGCCGACACAGCAAATGTTCCCGTGCCCCTGGGCCAACAGACGCAGCCATAAATACTGCACCGCATTGGTATCTTGATACTCATCCACCAGCATATTGCGGAAACGGTCCTGATATTGGGTCAAAATATCGTTGTTTTCCTGGAACAGCCGCAGGCATTCAAGCAGCAGATCGCCGAAATCGACCGCATTTAAAACCTTCAGGCGCTGTTGGTATTGTTTGTAGATTTTCCCGCCCAGGCCGTCGGCAAAAATGCCAGCCTCTCCGTCGGGCAGGTTGTCGGCATGCCAGCCGCGGTTTTTCCAGCGGTCTACAAACCCGGCCATTTGGCGGGCCGGCCAGCGTTTTTCATCCACGCCCTCGGCTTGCAGGAGCTGTTTGAGTAAGCGTATCTGGTCATCCGTGTCCAGAATGGTGAAATCCGGGCGCAGACCGACCAGCTCGGCATGACGCCGCAGGATTTTGGCTGAAATCGAGTGGAAGGTGCCCATCCACTGCATGTCTTCCACGCTTTCCCCGACCAGATCCATGACCCGCATTTTCATTTCTCGGGCGGCCTTGTTGGTAAAGGTCACGGCCAGAAATTGGCTAGGCCAGGCCTGACGGGTAGCGATTTTATGGGCGATACGGGTTGTCAGCACCCGGGTTTTGCCGGTCCCGGCACCGGCCAGCACCAGCAAGGGGCCGTCCGGGGCGACCACGGCGGCGTGTTGAGCCTCATTCATATGCGCCATGCTTTGCTCCAGCTTGGGGCTGGGTGCGGCCTGCGCGTCTGGACGCATCTGCGCTTTAGCCCGCTCGGAAATTGACAGGCCGGCAGGGCGGTCGGATGGCGACGCTGCCGGCGAGGCGGCCGGTGTGGGTGTCGGCTCGTCATGCCCCAGGTCAAATATGTCGTCAAATGGGTCCGTACTCATTTTTACCCCGTGATTCTTACCGCACTATAGCATGGCACCGGCGCGCTTTCAGCGGCTTGTGACAGGCGGTTAAAAATAATACATAATGCTAATTCAGTTGGTAGAAAGGGGTCAGTCAATATGGCGCAGGCGCATCATGAAACAGGGCATCTGGCCTTGGCCGAACGTTTTGGCCCGGCCTATTCCACGGCACAGGCGGTGCGCGACCAGCATTGCCGGGGCGAGGCGCATGTCAGCGCCATGCCGCCGGATGCGGTGGTTTTCGCTGTATCTACCGAAGATGTCGTCACTGCCGTGACCATTTGTGCCGAGCACCGTATACCGGTCATCGCCCATGGCACAGGAACCTCTTTGGAGGGTCATATTAATGCCGTGCAGGGCGGCGTGTGCATTGACCTGACCGGTATGAACCGCATTTTGGAAGTCCGGTCCGAAGATATGGATGTCCGCGTTCAGGCCGGGGTCACGCGTAAGCAGCTCAATACGCATTTGCGCGATCAGGGGCTGTTTTTCCCGATTGACCCCGGGGCTGATGCCTCACTGGGCGGCATGTGTGCAACCCGGGCCTCCGGCACCAATGCGGTGCGCTATGGCACCATGCGCGATAATGTGTTGAACCTGACGGCGGTCATGGCCGATGGGACAGTGGTGACAACCGGTAGGCGCGCCCGCAAATCCGCTGCCGGCTATGACCTGACTCGCCTGCTGGTCGGCTCTGAGGGAACGCTCGGCATCATCACCGAGGTCACCCTACGCCTGCACGGCATCCCGGAAAGCATCGCCTCTGCAGTCTGCGCCTTTGACACTCTGGAGGGCGCGGTGCAAACCACCATGGAGACCATACAATCCGGTATTCCGATTGCCCGCATGGAACTGCTCGACCCTTTGACCATCAAAGCCGTCAACAGCTATTCCAAGCTGACTTTGCTTGAGGCTCCGCATTTGTTTATGGAGTTTCACGGATCACCGGCCTCTGTTGAGGAGCAAAGTGCTGCTGTTGCAGAATTGGCGGCGGCCAATGGGGGCAGCGGTTTTGATTGGGCAACGCTTGAAGAGGAGCGCAACCGCTTGTGGCAGGCGCGCCATGACACTTATTACGCTACACGGGGTCTGGCACCGGAAAAGGTGAGCTTCAGCACCGATATTTGCGTCCCGATTTCACGCTTGGCCGCCTGTATCGCCGAAACCCATGCGGATATTGAAGAGCTTGACTTGTTGGCACCGATTGTCGGTCATGTCGGAGACGGGAATTTTCATGTCATTGTGCTGATGGACGAGGCGGATGCCGATGAGGTTGAGCGGGCGCGCATTTTCAAGGAACGGCTAGTGTCGCGGGCTTTGGCGCATGACGGTACCTGCACCGGCGAGCATGGTGTTGGCATGGGCAAAATGGCCCATCTTGAGCAGGAACTGGGTGCCGGTGTGGCGCTCATGCGCAGCATCAAAAAGGCGCTGGACCCGGATAATATCCTCAATCCCGGCAAGATTTTCGAACCTGATTAAGTGCGGCTCTGATACCAGTGCAAAACATAGACCCGGATGGCCGATGACAGGGATGCCTCGCGGCTTTTGGCATCAATCTCGGCAATTAGCTCCGGCAGGCTCACGCCGCGGTCTTCAGCTATAGCGCGCACGGCGTCCCAAAACGGTTTTTCCAAAGAAATGCTGGTCGCGTGCCCGGCGATGGTGATGGACCGTTTTTCGGGCTTTTGCGCCATATTCGGCCGGCGATACGCCCTATTTGGGCGCAATCATGTCCTGCGGACGGACGATGGCGTCAAACTCTTCATCCGTCACATAACCGCCGCCGACGGCTTCGTCCCGTAGGGTCGTGCCGTTTTTGTGGGCGGCCTTGGCAATGGCGGTGGCGTTGTCATAGCCGATTTTCGGGGCCAGAGCCGTCACCAGCATCAAGGAGCGCTGCATCAGCGTTTCGATGTTTTGCTCATTGGCCTGAATGCCGATGACGCAATTATCTGTGAAGCTGACGGCGCCTTCGCCGAGAATTTTTATTGACTGCAGCAGATTATAGGCCATGACCGGTTTGAAGACGTTCAGTTCCATATGGCCCTGGGAGCCGGCGAAGGTAACGGCGGTGTGGTTACCCATCACCTGGGCGCAGACCATGGTCAGGGCCTCACATTGGGTCGGATTGACCTTGCCGGGCATGATTGACGATCCGGGCTCGTTTTCCGGCAGGCTCAATTCGCCCAGGCCCGAACGCGGGCCAGAGCCGAGCAGACGGATGTCATTGGCGATTTTGAACAAAGACGCCGCCACCGTGTTCAGCATGCCGGACATTTCGACAAAGGCGTCATGAGCGGCCAGAGCCTCAAACTTGTTTTCCGCCGTGATGAAGGCCAGTCCGGTGAAGTCGGCGACCTCCGCGGCAAAGGCTTCGGCAAAGCCGGGTTTGGCGTTCAGCCCGGTGCCGACGGCTGTCCCGCCCTGCGCCAGCTGCAGCAGGCGCGGCAGGGACATCTCGACCCGCTCAATGGCGTATTTTAGTTGTGTGGCATAGCCGGAAAATTCCTGACCCAATGTGAGCGGTGTGGCGTCCTGCAAATGTGTGCGGCCAATTTTGACAATGTCGGCAAAGGCATCTGATTTGTCCTGCAAGGCTTTGTGCAAATGCTTGAGTTGCGGAATCAGGCTGTTATGAACTTCCTCAGCCGCGGCAATATGCATGGCGGTCGGGAAGGTGTCGTTGGAGGATTGGCTGCGGTTGCAGTGGTCATTGGGATGTACAGGCTCTTTGGTTCCCATCGTGCCGCCGAGAATTTCAATGGCGCGGTTGGAGATCACTTCATTGGCATTCATATTGCTCTGCGTGCCTGAGCCGGTTTGCCAGACCACAAGCGGGAAATTGTCATCAAGACGGCCCTGCGCAACTTCCGTGGCGGCCTCAACAATTGCGGTGCCAATGTCGCTGCCAAGATTATCCAGCTTCATATTGGCCAGGGCCGCAGACCGTTTGACGATGCCCAGAGCGCGGACAAGCGGCAAAGGCATGGTTTCCGTACCGATTTTGAAATTGCCGAGCGACCTTTGTGTCTGGGCGCCCCAATATTTGTCGGACGGCACCTCAAGCGGGCCGAAGCTGTCTGTTTCTGTCCGTGTTCCGTTGGCCATGGTGACCTCTCTGATGGGGTGGATGACTAAGTTCGCCCTGAATTAACATGACTGGACGGAGAATCCAAGTCTTGGAAGAGCCTGACGGTTTAGTCCTGATCCTTGTTTTTTCGGAAGGCGGCCAGATCCACAACGTCGCTTTCCATCGCCTTGTTTAGATCCTTTGGCTGATCATTTCCGGTGTTCTGCATTTCCGTACGCATGATGAAAATGTCTTCCTCAAGCGCATCCAACATGTCCAGTGTTTCCATATCCTCGTCGGACAGGGCCTCCTCATCGCCTTCAAAATCGTCAAACATCAGCCCGAAACTGACCGACGGGTCATAAAAGCGGGTCAAGGCGCTGAACGGCACAATCAGGGTTTCGGGTATCTGGTTGAAACTCAGGCGGACCGTAAAATGATCATCCATGACCTGCAGGTCCTCAAACTGGTTTTGCAGAACTATGGTCATCTCATCCGGATGGTTTCCCCGCACGGCGTCTGACACGACCACGCCGGGAGCATGGGTGGTGAAGGACAGGTAGAAATGATGCTCACCGGGTAGGCCGTTTTTGGCGGTTTCCGCCAGGACGCTCCTGACGACATCGCGCAGGGCGTTTTGCGCCCGCAGACTGTACCCAAAAAAATCTTCGCTCATGCACCACTCCAAAATAAAAGCGGAAGGCTTCTGTTGCCAGGTGCCTTCCATACCCCGCCTTAACCTGCGACGGTCAAGGGCTTAAAATGAAGTGTGGCACTGCTTAGGCAGCGACAGCAACTTCCGCATAGTTGTCATTTGCAACTAAAAAACAGCCCGATAACGGTGGTACAATGCCGAGCGACGGAACCA
>JBMHDL010000006.1:0-410706 GCA_049889415.1 Parvibaculales bacterium
TCTAGCAATCGTCACTATTCTAAACGTTCAAATGAAGATTAATTAAAATCTTCGACGAGTTCCCACTCACTTGCATCCACAAGGGATGCGGAGTGGAAGAAACGCAAACGTCTATCTCAAGTGAGATTGCGTATACTGTTGCCCAATTTCCGTTGCCGGAAATGGACTGCCAGGATCCCGCCGTCCACGTTTCTCTTTCATATATCAACAATGTCAAACAGCCTGTCCGTCGCCGGACCCAAACAAAGCCAAGAAAACCTGCTGCTACCATTAAGAACCGATAGCACCGGTAATCATGACATCTGTCTGGACCAGTTATATCAGGGAAACCCTGCCCGCCAGCCACTGGTGTCTCAAGCGGTGAAGTGGTTTATAGATAGCCCCGCCCCCTGTGTCAAAGGTTTATTTGGGCTTTTTTTGCTTTTTTGTCGTTTTTTTTCAGATGTCGCAATTTATACACAATATAGCATAAAAAAAGGCTTAACGCCACTATATCAGGGGTTTTCTGACCAGCACAAAATACTGAACCGCGGCGGATAGGGCCTTCCGGGGTACAAAACCCGACTCACCTGACGGCATTGTCTTGCTTTTTTGTACATATCCGACCCTTTCTTGACGATGTGCGGGCGCCATGATTAGATGAGGTCAATAAACTTATCGGCGTCACCGCGCGCATAAAATAAGAATAAGAACAAGAATAAGAGAGACCCGATGTCCCAGTTCAACACCGATGATCATTATGGTCTGCTGTCCATGCCGTCCATCACGGTTTACGGCACCCCGACATTCCATAGCCTGAATACCACATTCTATTCCTACAGCGGCGGTCTGCCGTCACAAACCTATCTGACCAGCGGCGGCGGCGTGCCGTTGCTGGATTTCAGCAATCTCGACGCCGTTGACTGGGACGCGATTCTCGAGCCGATCTTCGGGCCCACCCAGGCCGATACGGTGACGCTTGATTTCAGCCAGCTGCAAAAACACCTTGATGCCGGAAATCTCGTTGATTTCTGGGCAACACTGCAAACCGACTTCCCCGACTCTGACTATATCGAGATTGCCCATGATTTTGTGACACGGGAAAATGATACCGTCGTAAACCTTAGTATTAATCATGCCCAACGATATGGAGCTACCGAGGCGCAGTTGAATCAGATTTCCGCTGATCTGGCGCAGTTCTATCTTGATTTTCTGCAAAGCCATCACCGGTTGCCGGATAAGGATATTATAGCCGACATGCATAATCAGGCCTTCACCCAGAATGGCCTGCCGGAAGAGGCGTGGTACGGTAATAGTAAACTGGGCAAAATTGGATATCCTGTTTTTATAAATGAGCCGGTGGATGTGAACATCAAAGCTGTGCCGCCCCCGCCGCCGCTATCAAATGAGGGGGATTTTCCGCTCGATTTCAATTTTGATTTTGATTTCGATTTCGACATTCCCGTCATCCCCTTTATTCCGGGAGTCATATAATGCCACCACCTGCAAAACACTCTGTGGAACAAAAACTGTTCCGCCACTCACGCAATGTGTTGGCCGTGATTGTGCTGACCTATATCCCCTTTACGATGATCGCCTTTATCGTGGACATTCTGGTGTCGTTTACAAAGCAACTCGTAATAAATGACCTCACGGAGGCCTTTCAAGATTTGTTTTTCAATTTTGAACATTTTATTGGGGTCTGGATATGGTTTAAGTTGGGTCAAGTGAACGCACATATCGCCATCCCAATTGTCTGGGGTCTGTGTTGCCTCTATCACCGCAAGCTGGTGTTTGACCTGCCACGCAAGACCTTTTGGGCTTTTGTTTTCGGCCTAACAGTATTTTGGTTTTATTATCCGATGCGAGGTCATTATGCCAGCCTGCAACGTGACGACTATGATTTTGACCCCATCCGGTATGTTTATGTCATTGTCTCCATTCTGACCGTGCTGGGGTGCTGGTGGCTGGTGGAGCGTCGCCGCGCCAAAATCCTGCCCGAAAGCTGACGGGCCAACACATCAAGGCAAACGAACCCTTTTATTCATGCGGAAAAATTGCCATTCTGGTGGCGAAGAGACACAAGCCTTTGACGACAGCATGAGCACCGAGATAAAAGCTACAAAAGCGACGAAAGAGACGAAAGCGGCAAAACAAACTGGGCCAAAATCCAAAAGCCGTCTGCGCTTTGTGCTCACGGCGCTGATTTTGTTTCTTGGTGGCCTGTGGCAGGTCAACACGCATTTCATTCCCGATGAAAACGGCACCCGGCTGTCGGCGCGCCCGGCGCCGGCGCGCCCATTCGTCCATCCTGACTGGCTTGATACGCCCCCCATGCACCGCAGCACAAAAAGCCTGACCGTCAAACCGGGGGACAATCTGATGACCCTGTTGACCCGTCAGGGGGTGGATGCCGTGACCGCCGATGCCGCACTGGACGCCCTGCGCGGGGTGTTTGACGCCCGCCGCCTCAAGGTCGGTCAGAAAATCCGGCTGTATTACCAGCACAGCGGCCGGCAAGCCCCTGAAGACGCAGCCTTTGCCGGGCTGGATTTCATTCCGGCGCCAAGCGAGCGGGTGATTGTCCGCCTGCTGGCGGATGGCCGGTTCCAGGCCGTAACCGCCAACCGCCCCCTGACCGACCGGTTTTTTCTGACTGACACCCCCATCGCCTCAAGCCTTTATGAGTCAGCCCGCGCCACCGGCATGGCACCCAAATTGGTGCTGGAATTGATTCGCCTGTTTTCCTTCACCATTGACTTCCAGCGGGAAATCCGCGAGGGCGACCGGCTGGAAGTGCTCTACACACGCCGCTTTGATGAAGACGGCAATCTGGCCGATGAAGGTAAAATCCTGTTTGCCGCCCTGACCATCAAAGGTGAACGGCGCGCCTATTGGCACTTTGCCCGCGGACCGGATGATTTCGGGCATTACAACGCCCAAGGGGACAGTCTGGAACGCCTGCTGATGAAGACACCGCTGGACGGCGCCCGTCTGTCGTCGCGCTATGGCATGCGCAAGCATCCGATTCTCGGTTACACCCGCCTGCATAAGGGGGTAGATTTCGCGGCGCGGCGCGGCACGCCGATTTATGCGGCCGGTGACGCCGAAATCGTCGCGCTTGGGCGGGCCGGCGACCATGGCCGCCGCATCATCCTGCGCCACAGTGACGGCTATGAAACACTTTATGCCCATCTCAGCCGCTATGCCAAAGACCTGCAGCCCGGCGACCGGGTGCAGCAGGGCCAGACCATCGGCTATGTCGGGCAGTCGGGTCTGGCGACCGGGCCGGTTCTGCATTTTGAAGTCAGCCGCAACGGGCAAAGCCTCAACCCGCTGGCGCTCGACCTGCCGCCCCGCGCCACCGTGGCGCCGGCCGACCGGGATGCGTTTCGCGATGTGCGGCTGGAAATCAACCGCATCACCACCGAACTCGCCGCCGGTCTGTAGGCAATCACACCTCAGTTAGGCTTGACACCCGGCCCTGCCCCGGCCTAGCGTGAAGGGGTGCAGCGTCTGCGTCCAACAAGAACAAGAATGAGCGCACCCCATGTCCACAACACACCTCAATGAGATTGTCGGCATCGGCACATTGGCTGAAGCCCTGCGCGCCGGCCTGCCGCAAATCATCCGGCCCTTGGCCTATGACCAGCACGACAATGCTGACCGGCTGTGGCGGCTTGGTCTTGGCGCGTTTTTTCTGCCGCATAAGTTCAAGCCCCGCAAGGTTGTCCAGGCCCTCCACCGGCTGCAAACATCAGCAGAAACAAAAGCGCGCCTGAACCGCGCCGCCACCAAAACACGCCGCGAGGACGGGGCCAAGCGCGCAGCGCACATCATCCGTCAAACCTATCCAGCGCATTTCGAAAGCTCTTGACACTCGCTACAATGCCTCTTTGCGCATGACCTGACACGCAGCCGGTCTGTAATTCACTGAAGTGCTGGCTGCATTATGCGGCCGCCGGCGGGCTGGTGTTGAGGCGCAGCGCATCCTTGTCGGCATCCGCATAAACCACCGCGCCGGGCGACAGCGCGCCGGCCAGCACCAGATCCGCCAAACGGTCCTGTACTTCGCGCTGGATAACGCGTTTGAGCGGGCGCGCGCCATAGGCCGGATCATAACCCTTCTGCGCCAGCCAGGCACGGGCATCTTCGGTCAGCTCCAGATGAATGTTCTGGGCCGCCGCCAGCGCCGTGAGGCGTTGCATCTGGACCTCGACAATCGCGCCCATCTGCGTTTCCTGCAGGCGTTCAAACAGGATCATGTCATCCAGCCGGTTGAGAAATTCCGGCCGGAAGGCCGCGCGCACCGCTTCCATGACCTTCGGCCGCACACTCTCAACGCTTTTGCCGGCGGCGAGATCCACCAGATGCTCGGCTCCCAAATTGGAGGTCAGGATGATCAGCGTGTTCTTGAAGTCCACGACCCGACCCTGCCCGTCGGTCAGGCGGCCATCATCCAGCACCTGCAACAAAATGTTGAAGACATCAGGATGCGCCTTTTCGACCTCATCAAACAGCACAATCTGATAGGGCCGGCGGCGCACCGACTCGCTCAGCGCCCCGCCTTCCTCATAGCCGACATAGCCGGGAGGCGCCCCGATCAGGCGGGCGACCGAATGTTTTTCCATATATTCTGACATGTCGAGCCGGCAGATGGCGCTTTCATCGTCAAACAAAAATGCGGCCAGCGCTTTTGTCAGCTCGGTCTTGCCGACCCCGGTAGGGCCAAGAAACAGAAATGATCCGATCGGGCGGGACGGGTCCTGCAATCCGGCGCGGGCACGGCGCACGGCCCGCGAAACGGCATCCACCGCCTCATCCTGCCCGACCACACGTCTGTGCAGCTCGGCCTCCATATCGAGCAACTTTTCGCGTTCACCCGAGAGCATCTTGTCGACCGGCACACCGGTCCAGCGCGACACAATCTGGGCAATATGATTGGCGCTGACCTGTTCCTCCAGCATAGCCGGGGCGGTTTCCTCTGAGCCATTCTGAGCGGTGCCGGACTGCTGCGCCTCGGCCTCCGCCAAACGCTTTTCGGCATCAGGAATAATGCCATAGGCCAGCTCACTGGCGCGTTCAAGCTGGCCCTGGCGCTGCGCCTGCTCAAGTTCAATGCGCGCCTGATCCAGGTCCTCTTTCAGTTTCTGCATGTCATTGAGGCGGCTCTTTTCCGCCTCCCAGCGGGCTGACATGGCTGTCGCCTGCTCCTCCAGTCCGGTCAGTTCCTGTTCCAGTTTTTCCAACCGGTCCAGGGACAAGTCATCGGTTTCCTTTTTCAATGCCTCGCGCTCAATCTTCAACTGAATGACGCGCCGGTCCAGCTCATCCAGCTCTTCGGGCTTGCTATCCACCTCCATGCGCAACCGGCTGGCGGCCTCATCCATCAAATCAATCGCCTTATCGGGCAAAAACCGGTCGGTAATATACCGGTTGGACAAAGTCGCTGCGGCCACCAGCGCTGTATCAGCAATGCGGACACCATGGTGCATCTCATATTTTTCCTTCAGGCCGCGCAGAATGGAAATCGTGTCCTCCAGCTGCGGTTCGCTGACATGTACGGGCTGGAAGCGCCGTGCCAGTGCCGCATCCTTTTCGACGTGTTTGCGATACTCATCCAGCGTCGTCGCTCCAATACAGTGCAGCTCGCCGCGCGCCAAAGCGGGTTTTAAAAGATTGGAGGCATCCATCGCCCCCTCCCCCGCACCGGCGCCGATCAATGTGTGCATTTCATCAATGAACAAAACGACGTTTCCCGCTGCAGAGGTCACCTCCTGCAACACAGCCTTCAAGCGCTCCTCAAACTCACCGCGATATTTGGCGCCGGCAATCAACGCCCCCATATCCAGCACAAACAGCTTTTTATCACGCAGGGTTTCCGGCACATCCCCATTGACAATGCGCAGAGCCAGCCCCTCGGCAATCGCCGTCTTGCCGACCCCGGGCTCGCCGATCAAAACCGGATTGTTTTTGGTGCGCCGCGACAGGACCTGAATGGTGCGGCGGATTTCCTCCTCACGCCCGATAACCGGATCAAGACGGCCCTGAAGAGCGTCTTCGGTCAAATCGCGGGTGTATTTGCCAAGCGCATCATAGCTCTCTTCCGCCGAGGCGGAATGGGCGTGCCGGCCATTGCGCAGGGCTTGAATGGCGGTTTCCAAAGCAGCGGCCTCGCAGCCGGCTCCCGCGAGCAGCTCGGCGGCCTTGCCCTTGGTCTCCAGCAGGGCCTGCAGCAACCGCTCAACCGTCACAAAATCATCCCCGGATGCGGCCGCTCGCTTTTCCGCCGCCGCAAAGACTTTTGCCGTTTCGGGCGCCATCACCAACTGCACCCCGTCCCCCGAGACTTTCGTCAGGCGGGCCGTCTGCGCCGCAAGGTTTTTACGCAGGCCGGCAACATCACAACCGGCTTGTGCCAAAAGATTGGCCGCCAAACCCTGCGGGTCATCAAGCAGGACTTTCATCAGATGCAAAGGCTCCAGACGCGGATGCCCCTCACCCAGTGCATAGCTCTGCGCCGATTGCACAAAGCCTTTGCAGCGGTCTGTATATTTTTCAGGTTTCATCTTCTTGCTCCTTCTGCCGTTTGACGGGCCATGTTTTTTATATGGGGAGCAAAAACGGGATCAACAAGCCCCCGCAGGGCAGCGGGCCTGTGTGGAAAAATCAGGTCAAAAAATCAGGTGAAAAGGCCCCGAACTCAGGCCGTATTGGCTTCGGGTGCAGCGTCTGCCGGGGAGTCTGGCGTTGCGGCGTCCGTCTCAGCCCGCGCTTCTGGTGCTTCCACCACATCTGAAGCCTCAGCCGTCTCAGCCGTCTCTACCGCCTCTGCCACCTCATCCTTTGGTCGGCGGCGCAAATGTCCGCGACGACGGCCCTTGCCGGACGGGGCGGCTTCCTCTTTGCCATCATCCTCGCCTTGGCCAAGAATCAACGGCTCAACATTGCCATCATTACCCTCAGCGTCTGAAGTGTCCTGACCGGCCGCAACGTCCGTCTTGGCTGGCTGATTAGCTGACATGATGCGGAAATAATGCTCTGCGTGCTGGAAGTAGTTTTCAGCATTGACCGGGTCCCCGGCAGTCAGGGCATCACGGGCCAATGAAAGATATTTTTCATTAATCGTACTGGCATGACCCCGGACTTTGACATCAGGGCCATTGCTTTCATAATTTCTGTTGGCGGGATTGCCTTGACGGCGGTTGCGTCCACGAGAGCGTTTCATCTTCTGTTCCTGTTCGCTGTGCGCAAATATCTCTAATCGTTGTCAGTGCTGAAATAAAACAGGTCAGCGACCTTGTTGAAATCTCGGCTTGAACTGCAGACTGACCCGATCCGTATGGGTTTACTCCGGTCTTACGTCGGCAGGTGGTTTCAAACGTCATGGTGTTTCATTTGTTGGAAACACAAATATGAAGTGAGAAAATGATCGGCATTTGCCTGTTTGTCTTCAATCAATTAACCGAACGCATGCAACCTAACCAATTGTGAAAAAAAATACAAACCCATTTTTCCAAAAATTACTGTTTTTTTGACTTATGGCATCTGCGCCATCACCGTACGGTCAATTCCGGCCAGATCTTTCGCGCACTCAATCCGGCTGAAACCTGACTTAGCAAGCAGGCCTGCCACGGCCACGGCCTGCCCCTGCCCCACTTCAAAACCGAGCCATCCGCCCGGCTTCATAAACGGCGCTGCAGCGCCGATGATACGGGCGAAATCACCCAGGCCGTCTTGATCCGCCACCAGTGCCGTAACGGGATCATGATCCCTAACCTCCGGTGCCAGACCTGGCATATCACCGGCACGGATATAAGGCGGGTTGGACACAATCACGTCAAACCGTCCAGTCACATGTGAGAACCAGCTTGACTGCCGGAAACAGGCCCGGTCACGCAAGCCATTTAAGCCGGCGTTCAAACGCGCTGTCCGCAAGGCACCTGGCCGGATATCCACGCCAAGCCCGGCTGCATCCGGAATGTGCGACAACATAGCCAGCAACAGGCACCCTGAGCCCGTTCCAAGATCGAGAAAGGACAGCCGCCCGCCCATCAAACGGGCTTTTTCCAGAGCCGCCGTCACCAGCGTCTCACTGTCAGGCCTTGGATCCAGCGTGTCCTTCGACAGGCGGAACGCCAATCCGTAAAACTCACGATGATTGATAATTCTGGAGACCGGGACACGGGCGAGGCGGGCCGCAACGAGCCGGCTTAAATCCTGTGCCTGATCGGCGGACACTATCTGGTCGCCTCGGGTGATCAGAGTGACATCATCAAGCCCGCAGGCTGAACAGGTCAGCAGACGGGCATCCAAAGCCGGTGTGTCCAGCTGATTTTTTCCAAACAGCTCCGCAATGACCCGCACCGCCTGGGTCACGGTCCGCCTTGCAAGGAGACCGTCCAGCCTGTCAGTCATTCTGCTCCACCGCGGCCAAACGCCGGGTCTGGTCCTCGGCGATCAAACTGTCAATCATCTCCGGCAGACCGTCTCCCGCCATAATCTTTTCCAGCTTGTGCAGGGTCAGATTGATGCGATGGTCGGTGACACGACCCTGCGGAAAATTATAGGTGCGGATCCGTTCAGAGCGGTCGCCGGAACCGACCTGAGATTTCCTGTCGGCCGAGCGTTCATTTTCAATCCGCATGCGTTCGGCTTCAAACAGGCGGGCGCGCAGAACCTGCAGAGCCTTGGCGCGATTCTTGTGCTGCGATTTTTCATCCTGCTGCGAAACAACAATGCCGGTCGGCAAATGCGTCACCCGCACGGCGCTGTCCGTGGTGTTAACCGACTGTCCGCCCGGACCGCTGGCACGGAAAACATCGATGCGCAGATCCTTTTCCTCAATTTCCACATCCACTTCTTCAGGCTCCGGCAACACCGCCACAGTCGCGGCCGAGGTATGGATCCGACCGCCACTTTCTGTTTCCGGAACCCGTTGCACGCGGTGTACGCCGCTTTCAAATTTCAGCTTGGCGAACACGCCCTGACCGCGTATGGCCGCAACAACCTCCTTATAGCCGCCGACATCACCCTCAGACTGACTGATCAATTCGGTCTTGAAGCCGGACATCTCGGCATAACGCAGATACATGCGCAGCAAATCGCCGGCGAATAGGGCCGCCTCGTCACCGCCTGTGCCGGCACGCACCTCAAGGATGACATTCATCTCATCCGCAGCATCCTTGGGCAGCAGCAAAATCTGCAAATCCTGCTCCATCTCCGGCAAACGTTTTTGCAGATCTGGCAGTTCAGCCTGTGCGAGAGCTTTCATCTCGTCATCATCCCCATCAATCAGGGATTGCAAATCCTCAATTTCATTGACTACACCGCGATAGGCGCTGATCGCTTCCACCAATGGCGACAGAGCGGCATATTCCTTTGACAGTTCAACAAACCGCTCTGGTGGCAGTTCCCCGTTCATCTCATCCTGCAGCTTTTCGGCATGCGCCAATATCTGATCCAAACGTTCGGTCGGCAACATGGCTATCCCTCAACCGTCTCTGCGGCTGCCCGCATCTGCTGCGCCTTGTCCTCAACCAGTCCTGCCAGATGGTCGATCATCTCCTCATTGGTCATTTTATGGTCCGGGCGTCCAGCGACATACACCATGCCCGAACCGGCCCCGCCACCCGTGAAGCCGATATCCGTCTCACGCGCCTCGCCGGGGCCGTTGACAACACAGCCGATGATCGACAGGGTGATCGGCTCACTGATATGAGCCAGACGCGCTTCCAAGGCCTGCACCGTGCTGATGACGTCAAACCCCTGACGTGCACAGGACGGGCAGGATATGATAGTCACGCCACGATGACGCAGACCCAGCGACTTCAACATTTCGTAGCCGACCTTGACCTCATCCACCGGGTCGGAGGAAAGCGACACCCTGATTGTGTCGCCGATACCCTCCATAAGCAGGGTGCCCAAGCCGATCGAGGACTTGACCGTACCCGACATCAGGCCGCCGGCTTCGGTAATGCCGATATGCAAAGGACAATCAACGACCTGTGCCAACTGGCGGTAGGCGGCGACACTGAGAAAAATATCCGACGCTTTGACGCTGATTTTATACTCGTGGAAATCATGGTCCTGCAAAATGCGGACATGATCCAAAGCACTCTCAACCATGGCTTCGGGGCAGGGTTCGGCATATTTTTCCAGCAGATGTTTCTCAAGCGATCCGGCATTGACCCCGATGCGGATGGCGCAGTTATTGTCGCGGGCGGCCTGTATGACATCCCTGACCCGGTCAGCACTGCCGATGTTACCGGGATTGATGCGTAGACAGGCTGCGCCGGCCTCCGCAGCCTCAATCGCCCGCTTATGGTGGAAATGAATGTCGGCAATCAGGGGCACCTTGCTGGATTTGACGATTTCCGCCAGCGCTTGGGTGGACGCCTCATCCGGGCACGACACCCGCACCAAATCAGCACCGGCCTGCTCCAAAGCCTTGACCTGACGGATTGTAGCCTGGACATCCGCGGTCAGCGTATTGGTCATCGACTGTACGCTGACGGGCGCATCACCGCCGACGGGGACTTGCCCGACCATAATTTTTCGCGATGCACGGCGGTCAATGTCCCGCCAGGGGCGTATCCCCATAAAGCTCACCTTAAGTTAATATCCTGCTACAAAAAACTGTGACTCTGTTTGTCACATTTCCGGGCGGGCCGCAAACCTTTCCAGCAGACGCGGCACATTCACGACCCTGTTGGCAAGGGTCTGTCCGCGTCCGCCGACGACACCGACGCTCTTGCCGTCAATGACATATTCCAGCCGACCGGCATTTTGAGTGGCCAAGCGGAATTTCTCACCGGCCGGAAAGTCAAAATGCTCCCCCTCGATAATAATGCTGGAAAAAAGAATCTGCCCGTCATCCGTGACCACGCGCATCCAGGTTTCCCCGCGTGCGCGGATGGAAAAAACAGGTCTTTCCTCCTCTGCGGCCTTTACCTCAGCCTCGATGATACTTTCCGGCAGGGGTTCCACACGGATCACGTCGGAAGCCTCAGGTGACGGCGCATCCGCCGGGGATGACTGAGCCGTGAGCACATCATCAGCGTCCGCAGGGATGTCGCGTGAATTTTCGCCGGTTTCATTCGGCTGCGTTCCAGCCGACGGCGCCGCCAAGACAGCCGGCAGCGCGATGGTTGCATCCTCAAGAGCCGCCTCTTGTTTGCCCGTTGCAAGCTTTTCCTGAGAAACTGTGCGGGCATCGGATAAGAAGGCAACAAATAAATAGGCAGTTAAAATGGCGCCGAGCAAACCCAGGGTGAGTGCCATAACGGGTGTTTCGCGTTTTTCGTCCACATCCGGAAAATCAAGCCTCACCTGCCCGTTAGTGGTGGATTGCTGCTTGAATAAAGCCAGCAGTTGCGTTTCATCCAGCTCCAGATGCCTGGCATAGGTACGAATGAAACCGATGGCGTAAGCCTCGGCAGGAAGCGCATCCAGATTGTTTGTCTCAATAGCCTCAAGATGCTCTTTGCGAATACGTAGCTGAAGAGCGATATCCGCAAGGTCCTGGGAAAGTTCCTCCCGCTTTTTTTTGAGGATACCCCCCACAGTTTGAATTTGCTTGCCAGACATTTCGTTCACATACACATTTTAGACCGTTACCCAATGAAACCACTGAAACGGCTTAATTTCAATTGCTATAATTTAATCTTCAGCCGCTCAGCCAAAGCCATCAGGGAACTTCGGGAAAGCGCTTGTTCAGACTGCACCAATTCCCCATAAGCCTGCCTCAGTTTACCTAGATGTACAGATCTGATCATCCGCTTGACCGGCCCGACTGAGGAGGACGGGATTGAGAGCCGGTTGAAGCCGAGGCACAACATCGCCATAGCCTCCAACGGCCGCCCGGCAATTTCACCGCAAATGGTCGCATCAACCTTATGACGATAACAGGCATCGGCGACCTGCTTCAACATTTCCATCGGCGCCATTGATAAAATATCATACCGGCCGGACAAAAGCGGATTTCCGCGATCACTGGCGAAAAAGAACTGGAACAGATCATTGGTGCCGATGCTGACAAAATCCAGCATGGGCAGCAAACTGTCCAACTGCCAGATCAGGGACGGTACCTCAAGCATGGTACCGACGCGGACCTGTGCAGGTTTGGGAAGATTGAACTTTTCGAGGCGCTCCAATTCACGGTCGAGCATCCGCCGGGCCTTTTGAAATTCGACAACCTCGGCAACCATCGGGAACATGACGTTGAGGTCATGTCCGGCCGACGCCTTCAACAAGGCCCTGAGCTGATAACGCAGCAATCCCGGACGGTCGAGGGCGATACGGATAGCCCGCCAGCCCATGGCCGGGTTCTCTTCATGAGCATGGCGCATATAAGGGAGTACCTTGTCGCCCCCAATATCCAAAGTGCGGAACGTGACGGGTTTGCCGCCAGCATTGTCCAAGACGTGGGAATAAAAGGCAGACTGTTCCTCAATACGCGGAAGCTTAGCCGAGACCATAAACTGCAGTTCAGTCCTGAAAAGACCAATCCCATCCGCTCCCGAGTCGGAGAGGTTTTTCATGTCAACCCGCAGACCCGCATTCATCATGACTTCCATCTGACGGCCGTCGCGGGTGACTGCTGGCAATTTCCGGACACGCGCATATCGTTTCTGGCGCCGCGCCATTGTTCTGGCACGCTCAACATAGCTTTCCACCATCTCGGGTGAGGGATCTAGGAAACACGCGCCGATATCGGAGTCGACGATGACTTCCTGACCATCCTGCGCCATATCAACAATGCCCAAAACCCGGCCAACCATCGGGATTCCCAGAGCTCTGGCCACAATCGAGACATGAGCACTCTGGGATCCCTCTTCAAGGATGAGACCACGCAAATGTTTGCGCTCATAATCCAGCAATTCGGCCGGCCCCATTCCCCGGGCAACCAGTATGGCGTCCTTGGGTAGCTTGTCGGAGGAAGCATAAACCGGCCGCCCGGTCAAAATCCGCAACAGACGGTTGGTCAAATCCTCGAAATCATGGAGCCGTTCGCGCAGATAAACGTCCCTCTGTCCGGTCAACCGCGCATGCATGTCGCCCTGCACGCGCTCTACAGCAGCCTCTGCCGTCAGGCCGGTGCGCACTGCATCCCGCATACGCGACAACCACCCATCATCATTGGCGAACATGCGGTAGGTCTCAAGAACATCGAGATGTTCACCAGCATGAGAGACATCCTCTTTGAGCAGCATCTCATCCACGGTTCGGCGCAAAGCGTAAACGGCATTATCAAGACGTTGGCGTTCGGCTTCGGAGTCTTCGGCAATCAAGCGCGACACCTCAACCCGCGGTTCATGCAGAACAACATGACCCATTGCCATACCTTCAGTCAGCCCCTGGCCTTCGTAGCGGCGCGGACCACCACGGCCCTCCTGCGCCTCAAGTTCACCGGTTTCAGCCAACATCTCAGCCAGCACCATCGCTACGGTCTGCAGAGCTTCAACCTCTTCATCAACAAAAGTGCGGTAAGTGGTGTTCTGCACAACCAGGACCCCGGCTAGGGTCCCGCCGCGTAACACCGGCACGCCGACAAAAGAGTGGAAATTCTCTTCACCCGTCTCCGGACGATAGGCAAAACGGGGATGGGTCTGGGCATCAGCCAAATTCAGGGGTCTGGCATGCTGGGCAATATCGCCGACCAGCCCCTCACCGACCCGCAGGGTCGTCTGATGGACGGCTTCCCTTTTCAGGCCCTCTGTTGCGCACAACTCCAGCGTGTCTTTGTCTTTTTTCAGATAGACCGAACACACGGCCGTGTTCATGCTGGTCGCAATCAGCTCAACGATCCGGTCCAGCCGGGCCTGACGCTCCAACTGCTCAAGCATGACTTGCCGCAAGCGGCGGAGCAGAATTCGGGGTCCTTCAACAGACAGGGGCATGTTGCGCCGGCTTCACCCGTCATGACGAGGCGGGTTCGGCCTCTCCTTGTGGACTGTCAAGCCCATAAGCCGTGTGCAGTGACCTGACGGCCAGCTCCGTATAATCGGCGTCAATCAGCACACTGACCTTGATCTCAGATGTCGAAATCACATGAATGTTGATGCCTTTCTCAGCCAAGACGGTAAACATTTTCTGCGCAACCCCGGCATGACTGCGCATGCCAATTCCAACAATCGATATTTTCGATAGGCCGGCGGCACTTTCCATCTGCTCAAAACCGATGGCATCCTGCGCCCCTTCAATCACTCCGGTTGCACGGGCCAATTCATCATTCGGCACGGTGAAGGTGATGTCAGTGTGTCCGCCATCAGCCGATATGTTCTGGACAATCATGTCCACATTAATGGCGGCCTCAGCCAGCGGGCCGAACACTGCGGCGGCGACGCCGGGCTTGTCTGCGACACTGCGCAGAGTGACTTTCGCTTCGTCGCGCGAATAGGCGATACCGCTGACAACTTCCTGTTCCATTATGAACTCCTCATTGCATACCAAGGTCCCGACCAGACCATCTGCGGGATAATCAGCGGCCGGGTCGTCAAAACTGGCGCGCACCTGCAGACGAACATTATGCACCATGGCCATTTCCACGGACCTGGTCTGCAGCACTTTCGCGCCCAGCGACGCGCTTTCCAGCATTTCCTCATAACTGATTTGCGACAAACGTTTGGCTACAGGCACAATGCGCGGGTCTGTAGTGTAAACGCCGTCCACATCCGTGTATATATCACATCTGTCCGCTTTCAGGGCGGCGGCAACCGCAACAGCACTGGTGTCCGAGCCACCGCGTCCAAGTGTTGTGATGCGGCCATCTTCAGCAATCCCCTGAAATCCGGCAATAACCGCAACTCTGTTCTGGGCAAACTGGGCCTCCATGACAGACGTGTCAATATCCTGAATCCGGGCGGCACCGTGCACATCATTGGTCTTGACCGGCAATTGCCACCCCAGCCAGGATCGGGCCGGCACACCAATTTCATTCAGCGCCATGGCCAGAAGACCGATACTGACCTGCTCGCCCGCCGCCACGACGACATCATATTCGCGCGCATCGTGAAGCGGCGAAATCTCACGCGTCAGCGCCACCAGCCGGTTGGTTTCCCCGGACATGGCGGATACGACGACTGCCACCTGATGACCGGCATCGACTTCACGTTTGACGTGCTGGGCCACATTTTTAATCCGCTCCGGGGAGCCGACTGATGTGCCACCGAATTTCATGACAAGGCGTGCCATTTACATTCCTTCAAACATGGGCCTTTCAATACGAGCCTTTATACACGACCCCTTAAATCCTGGCCTTTCAACACGGGGGCGGAATACCCCCCATGACTGGACTTAAAACAAGTATTGCCCCATATAACAACCACATATAAGTGTTGCATTTGTGCAAGCGGGGCTTATTTACTAGAAAAATACCTGAAATGTCCAGCGCCTTGTGACCACCAACAAGACGGATTGAAAACGAGGGGCACCATGTCGACCCAAAACATCTCCACTGTAACCGTTAATCAGCAGGAAATCGCCAAATTTTCCGCCATGGCCGACGAATGGTGGGATCCACACGGCAAATTCAGACCCCTGCATAAATTCAATCCAACCCGTCTGGATTACATCAAAACCATAGTCTGCGCGCAGTTCAACCGGAACGCATCAGAGAACACACCTTTCAAGGGTTTACGTTTTCTGGACATTGGCTGCGGCGGCGGACTGTTGAGCGAACCCATGTGCCGCCTAGGGGCTGAAATGGTCGGCGCTGATGCCGGCGAAGCCAACATCAAGACGGCTGCCGTTCATGCCGAAAAAATGGGGCTGGCGATAGATTACCGGTGCACAACGGCAGACGCGCTGGCCGCCGACGGCGAAACCTTCGATGTCATCTTGAATATGGAAGTTGTTGAACATGTCGCCGATGTGCCGGCTTTCATGAATGCCTGCGCAGAGATGGTCAGACCCGGTGGCGTGATGTTTTTCGCCACCTTGAACCGGACGTTCAAATCCTTCGCTCTCGCGATTGTCGGCGCCGAATATGTTCTGCGCTGGTTACCCAGAGGCACCCATGACTGGAACCGCTTCATCACCCCCGATGAAATGACCGAATATCTGGAAATATCCGGATTGACCCCCACAGAGATGACCGGGGTCAGTTTCAATCCGCTCAGCGACAGCTGGCGCCTCACATCAGATCTGGGCGTCAATTATATGGGCCATGCTTGCAAGGCTACTGCCGACGGATAAACTCTAATTGCTTTTCTTAGGCGGCCCAGAAGCCGGCAAGGGCACCACCTCAATGCCCTCATCAAGCAGCTCGGCCGCATCCTCAGGCGATGCCTCGCCATAAATGTCACGCTGTTCGGCATCTCCGTAATGCATGGCTCGTGCCTCATCCGCGAACCCCTCTCCAACATAATCAAAATTCTCAGTGACATGGCGGTTTAACTTGCCCATCATTTTCATGAATTTTTCTTTATCGGAGGGAGCTTGGCTTGTTTTTTTCGGTATCCCCGGCGCCATGATGGCCTTGTCCACCTTGCGGGACGCACAGACCGGACATTCCAAACGTCCTTGGGCCTTATCCTCATCAAAGGCGGCACTGTCACGAAACCAGACTTCAAATTCATGCCCATCATCACAAATCAGGTCATAACGGATCATTCACCATCTCCGTTTGAAAACCCTTGCCATGCTCCAAAACCGGTAATTGGCGTCTTGTCCTTGCAAGTTGCGCCAAATCCAGTTCCGCCATAATCACGCCCTCGCCAGGCTCACTTTCGGCCAAAACCCGCCCCCACGGATCAATAATCAGGCTGTGACCATAGGTTTCACGTCCGTTTTCATGCGCCCCGCACTGCGCCGGCGCCAGCACATAACAGCCGGTCTCCACCGCCCGGGCCCGCAGTAAAACCTCCCAATGCGCTGCACCGGTCGGCTTGGTGAAAGCCGAGGGGACGGTCAGATACTGGGCCCCCGCTTCGGCAAGGCTCCGGTAAAGCCCGGCAAAGCGCAGATCATAACAGACACTCATGCCCAAATATCCAAAGGGCAGCCGAACCACCACTGCCCTATCGCCGCCGGCATAATTTGCCGACTCCCGATGGCTTTCCCCATCCGCCAGTGTGACGTCAAAGAGGTGAATTTTGTCATAGCGGGCAACAAGCCGGCCGTCGGGAGCAAACATCAATGATCTGTTGACCGGGCGGCCCTGCCCATTCAGCACGATAAAGGAGCCGGCCTGAAGCCAGATCTTATGCCGCCGCGCCAGGGCACTGAACCCGGCTACACACATGTCTTCGGTTTCAGGCCTGGCCGTGGCAAGCAGCATGTCACGATTGGCAGGCATGAAGTTGCTTGTTTCGGGCGTCACCACCCAATGCGCACCTTGTGCCGCCGCCTGAGCGACAAAACCGGACAGCCGGTCAAGATTCGCTTCAGGCGACACACCGCTGCAAAACTGGATACAGGCCGCTTTTGTAACTTCACTCATGTTCCCTATCATATATGAACTCTTTCCGGCATCACAACCCTGGCAACCGTCAAGACCGATACTTTTGCCGCCCCGGCGCGGCGCAAAACCTTGGCGCAGGCCTCAACCGTCGCCCCTGTTGTCAGCACATCATCCACCAAAACCACATGCCGGTCCGTCACCACAGCTCTCCGGCTTTTTGCCACAGCAAAAGCCCCTTGCAGGTTTTTTTTACGCATGGGCCGTGTCAACCCGACCTGCTGGCGTGTCCGCTTCACCCGCTTAAGCACATCCACACGCAGGGCCACATTCCCCAGGCGCGCCAGTCCCCGCCCCAGCTCCGCCGATTGGTTATATCTGCGCGCCAAGAGCCGGGTCCAGTGCAGGGGGACTGGCAGAAGACAGTCTGCATCCTCCAAAATGTCCCGGCCAGCACGATACATCCATGGCACCATCATGGCCGCAAGCTCTGGACGGTTGGCGAATTTCAGCTTTTTGATCAACTCACGGGCGGTGGCGTCATAACTCAACGCGGCCCGGGCCACATCATAGGCGGGCGGACGAATCATGGCCCCAAGCGACACGGTCTGCGGACCAAGGTCATAAGGCAGCGGGGCGCCGGTGCGCGCGCAAACTGGCCCCTCAATAAAAGTCAAGCCCTCCCAGCATGACCCGCAAAGTGCAGGAGCCCGTGTCACAGTCACAGCACACAGGGCGCATCTGGGCGGGAGCAGGAAATTACCAATTCCCGCCACAATATTCCGGACATCACCGGTGCCGTCTTTTCGGGGCATCATTTCTTGTTGTTTCCTTCATGCCGCCATTGGGGGTATAGTGCCGCCATGAGTGCCAAAGCGCCAGATATATTTGACCGTCAGTTGCGCGCAAAGCGCCTGCTCAAGGCCCGCGGACATTATGCCGAGGTGGATTTTCTCCTGCGTCGCATGGCGCAGGACATAAATGAACGCCTGCTTGACATCAACCGCGGCTTCAAACGGGCACTGGTCATCACGCCACATGAATGTGTTCTCGAAGAGCTGCCGGCCCTGACCGACAAGGTGCAGGCCACTACATTGCGGCGCTCTGCCCCTGTTGGCGATGATTTCATCGATGAGGAACATCTGGGTTTGGAGCGGGGCGGCTATGACCTTATTCTCTCATTGGGCGGATTACACAGCGTCAATGATCTGCCCGGAAGCCTGATTCAGCTGCGTCTGTCCCTTGAACCGGACGGCCTGCTGCTGGCAGCCTTTCCCGGCGGCGAAACCCTGACCGAATTGCGCGCATGCTTTCTGCAGGCCGAAGCCGAAACCCAGAACGGCGTCAGCCCCCGTATTCATCCTTTTGCCGACATGCAGGATATGGGGGCGCTGTTGCAACGCGCCGGCTTTGCCTTGCCCGTGGTTGACTGCGACAAGGTGACGGTGCGCTATGAAACACCGCTGCATTTGATGCGTGAGTTACGCCGCATGGGCGAGGCAAATTGCCTGCAAGACAGGCGGCGGGTACCGCTTCGGCGCCAAACCCTGATGCGCCTGGCCGAGATATATGCCACGCAATATGGCGGGTCTGACGGGCGGGTACCGGCCAGTTTTGACCTGATCCACATTTCCGGCTGGGCGCCGCATGAAAGTCAACAAAAACCGCTGCGCCCGGGCAGCGCCAAAATGCGCTTGGCAGATGCTCTGAACACTGATGAGAAAAAGCTTTAAACGAGTTCGCACAAAATCCCGATAAGCGGCAAATCGGCCGGCGGCATCTCAAGTTTGAACAACTGCACCGGTTTGACCCATTGCATCGCCTGGCCTTCAGCGGGTCTGACGACCCCCTGCCATTTACGACAGACAAACAAGGGCATCAGCAGATGAAAATCATCATAAGTGTGGCTGGCAAAGCTCAAAGGCGCGAGACAGTTGTGCGTCACATCAATGTCCAGCTCTTCCTTCAACTCGCGTATCAGGGCCTGCTCCGGAGTTTCCTGCGCCTCTACCTTGCCGCCGGGAAACTCCCATTTTCCGGCCATGGACTTTCCGGGCGGGCGCTGTGTCACCAAGACTCGGCCCTCTTCATCAACCAAGGCAGCAGCGACAACCAGAAGCTGTTTCATGTTCAACTCCGGTAATCGGCGTTGATCGAGATATAGTCATGTGTCAGGTCGGACGTCCAAACGCAAGCCGCCCCCTTGCCGACCCCCAAATGTACATCCAGGGCGATCTCGCTGCCGCGCATATGCCGCGCGACCGGGCGCTCATCGTAACCTTTGACGGCGCGCCCGGATGCGGCAACCTTATGCCCGCCAATGGTGATCCGCAACCGGTCACGCTCGGCCGGTTCGCCGGATTTCCCGACTGCCATGACAATCCGTCCCCAATTCGCATCTTCACCCGCCATCGCCGTCTTGACGAGCGGTGAATTGGCGATGGACAGCGCCACCCGCCGGGCGGACTCGTCCGACACGGCGCCGCGAACCTTGACGGTCACGAATTTGGTGGCGCCCTCACCGTCACGAACAATCAGCTGCGCCATCTCCTGCATGGCTTCCAGCAATGCCCTGCGGAAGGCGGTCAATCTTCCATCATGGACGCTTTTGATCGGGCCGCCCCTGTGTTTGGCAGTTCTGGTCGCGAACAGGAGCACGGTATCGGATGTCGAGGTATCACTGTCCACCGTGATGGCATTGAAGCTCTCCGGTACAGTGTCGTTCAAAAGCCGGCGTAAAACCGGCGCCGGCAGATCGGCATCGGTAACGAAAAAGCCGAGCATGGTCGCCATATCTGGCGCAATCATGCCAGACCCTTTAGCGATGCCGTTCAGGCGAACTTTGACGCCGCCCAGGGTGACTTCACGGGTGACGGTTTTGGGAAATGTGTCGGTCGTCATGATGGCTTTGGCCGCAGCCAGCCAATCTGCGCCTTCCTGCATCCTGTCGAACCCTTGATCCAGCCCGTCACAAATCAGGCCGTGATCAAGGTCTTCACCAATCACCCCGGTTGACGCCATCATGACCTGGGCGGGCTGCAGCTCCGCCTTGCCCGCCATATGCGCCCCTATGGCCTCAACAGCGCGCGCGCCCTGCTTGCCTGTAAAGGCATTGGCATTGCCGGCATTGACCACCAACGCACCGGCCTTGCCCTGCGGCAGATGGGTCCGGCACCAGTCCACGGCAGCGGAAGGCATGGAGGAGCGAGTCGTCACTCCGGCAACCGTGGTGCCGGGGGTAAACGCCATCATCAGCAAATCATCACGGTCACGATATTTCATCCCCGTGGCCACAGTGGTGAATCGCACCCCCTTGATGGGAGGTAATTTTTTCAGCCTTTTGGGTGCCAGCGGCGAGATTTTTGCATGGTGAGCCATGGCGGCGTCCTTTTCCTGTCTGTGCCGAAACAAGCTTATGCGATGAAGTAGCCTGTCGGCAACAGGGCGTGAGTAATTACCCGATGTAACAAAGGCTTGGAAGAAGCGCAAATTCTTCCGTCATATTGTCAGCGTGCACATTGACATGGCCCCACAGGATGCTTACATGAACCTTATATAAATGTATTCAGGGTCAATCCCTGGCTGATAGAGGGATTACCCATGTTGGGACTTAACGCCATTGCAAGACGTCTTTTCGGCACAGTCAATGACCGCAAGCTCAAACCCTATCTGGCCCGCGTCACCCGCATCAATGAGCTTGAAGCCGAGTTTGAAGCTCTCAGCGACGCGGAACTAAAGGCCAAAACCCAGCACTTTAAACAGCAGATTGGCGAGGGCACGGCCCTGGATGATTTGCTGGAACCGGCCTTTGCCGCCGTACGGGAGGCGGCCAAACGCACCCTCGGGCAGCGCCATTTTGATGTTCAGCTTGTCGGCGGGATGGCCCTGCATGACGGTAAAATCGCCGAAATGAAAACCGGTGAAGGCAAAACGCTGGTCGCCACATTGCCCTGCTATCTCAACGCCCTGAGCGGTAAGGGTGTGCATGTCGTCACCGTTAATGACTATCTGGCCCAGCGCGACTCCAACTGGATGGCGCAAGTGCATGAGTTCCTCGGCCTCAGCGTCGGCTGCATCACCAACAGCATGGATGATGAACAACGCCGCGCCGCCTATGAATGTGACATCACCTATGGCACAAACAATGAGTTCGGCTTTGACTATCTGCGCGATAATATGAAATACAGCCGTGAAGACATGGCCCAGGGCGTGCTTCAGTTCGCCATTATTGACGAAGTCGATTCAATCCTGATTGACGAGGCCCGCACGCCGCTTATCATCTCCGGCCCATTGGAGGACAAAAGCGGTCTTTACAATCAGATTGACAAGCTTGTCGCCGGACTGGAAGCGCCGCATTACGAACTCGATGAAAAGACCAATAATGTCGTGCTGACCGATGACGGCAATGACGCGGTTGAGGGACTGTTGAAAAATGCCGGCCTGATGGAGGCTGACAGTACAGTTTATGATGTCAGCAACATCACCCTTGTCCACCACGTCACCAATGCCCTGAAAGCCCATAAATTGTTTGCCCGGGACACGGACTATATCGTCAAGGACGGACAGGTTGTCCTGATTGACGAGTTCACTGGCCGCATGATGGAGGGCCGGCGCTTCTCAGACGGTCTGCATCAGGCGCTTGAGGCCAAGGAGGGGGCAGCCATTCAACCTGAAAACCAGACTTTGGCTTCCGTGACTTTTCAGAATTATTTTCGGCTTTACGACAAAATGGCCGGCATGACAGGAACCGCCTTGACCGAGGCTGAAGAACTGATGGACATTTACGGCCTTGACGTTCTTGAGATTCCGACCAACACGCCCGTGGCGCGGCTTGACCATGACGACCAGATTTTCCGCACACAGAAGGAAAAGACGGAAGCCGTAATTGCCCTGATCACAGACTGCCGCGAGCGCGGTCAGCCGGTTCTTGTCGGCACCACGTCAATTGAAAAGTCGGAAGAGCTGGCGGCCGAGCTGAAAAAACGCAAAATTCCGCATAATGTGCTAAATGCCCGTTATCATGAACAGGAAGCCGCCATCATCGCGCAGGCCGGTGTACCGGGTGCTGTGACCATCGCCACCAATATGGCCGGCCGCGGCACCGACATCCAACTTGGCGGCAATCTCGACATGCGCCTTGCGCAAGAGCTGGGCAGCGAAACAGATGACGGCGTAAGCCGGGATGTCAGAGCAAAAATCGAAACCGAAATCAATGCCGCCAAAGCGCAGGCACTAGACGCAGGCGGTCTGTGTGTTGTCGGCACGGAGCGTCATGAAAGCCGGCGCATCGACAACCAGTTGCGCGGACGCTCGGGGCGCCAGGGTGACCCCGGGGCGTCCTATTTCTTCCTCAGCCTTGAGGACGACCTGATGCGTATTTTCGGGACCGACCGCATGGACGCCATTTTGGGGCGTCTGGGTCTTGAGGAAGGTGAGGCAATTGTTCATCCCTGGATCAACAAGGCGCTTGAGCGGGCGCAGAAAAAAGTTGAGGCCCGCAATTTCGACATCCGTAAGAACATTCTGAAATTCGATGATGTGATGAATGACCAGCGCAAGGTGGTGTTTGAACAAAGGCTGGATTTCATGTCGGCGACGGATTTGAGCGACACCATCAAGGATATGCGCCAGCAGGTGATTGCAGAGCAGGTTGCCGCACATATTCCGGAGCGCGCCTATGCCGAACAATGGGACATGAATGGACTCAGTGCCCAGTTGAATGCCGTTTTCGGGGAGGATTTCGGGGTTACCGAATGGGCCGAAGAGGAAGGCATCGCCAATGAGGAAATCACCGAGCGTCTGTTTGAGAAAACCGATGACCTGGCGGCGGTACGCGCCGCTGACATCGGGCCGGACCTGATGCGCCAGGTTGAGAAAAGCCTGATGCTCCAGATCCTTGACCAGCATTGGCGCGAACATCTGCACACGCTGGAACATCTGCGTCAGGTCATCGGCATGCGCGCCTACGGCCAGCGCGACCCCTTGTCCGAATACAAGCTCGAAGCCTTTGCCATGTTTTCCAACATGCTGGACCAGCTGCGCTATGACGTGACCCGCTATGTCATGAATGTGTCGGTCGAAGTCGCCGAGAATGTCCGGCCCCCGGAAACCCCTGACATGCAGGCCCAAGACGGCGCCCCCGCGGACCGCGAGTCATTTGGAAAAGTCCCGCGCAACGCCCCCTGCCCGTGCGGATCAGGCCGGAAATTTAAGCATTGTCACGGGCGTGCGGCCTGAGCAGGGCCCTAAACCAGACCTTCGCGGCCCATTGACAGGAATTTTTCACGGCGGCTTTTGCGCAACGCCTCCGGTGACAGACCTGACAGGGCGTCGATTTCCTCAATCACTGCATCGCCGACGGCATTCATCATCGCTGCGCGTTCACGATGGGCGCCCCCGACCGGCTCTTCAAGTATACGGTCAATGACACCCAATTCCAGCAGGCTTTGCGAGGTGACCTTCAACGCGGTGGCCGCCTCTTTCGCCTTGTCCCGCGAGCGCCACAAAATGGAAGCGCAGGCTTCCGGCGAAGCCACCGCATAAATGGAGTGTTCCAACATCAAAATCCGGTTTGCGGTCGCCAATGCCAAAGCACCGCCGGAGCCGCCTTCCCCGACGACAACGGAAACAAACGGCACACCAACCTGCAGGCATTTATCCGTGCATCGGGCAATCGCCTCCGCCTGGCCGCGCTCCTCGGCACCGATGCCGGGATAGGCGCCAGAGGTGTCAACCAGCGTCACCAGGGGCAGGTTAAACCGCTCAGCGAGTTCCATGATGCGAATAGCTTTGCGGTACCCCTCCGGCCGCGCCATGCCGAAATTATGCTTGATGCGGCTTTGCGTGGTGTTGCCTTTTTCGTGGCCCATAATCGCCACCCGCCGGCCTTTCCAGCGGCCCAGCCCGGCGACAATGGCGTGATCCTCGGAGAACAACCGGTCTCCGGCCAATGGGGTGAAATCCTCAACCAGCGTTTCGACATAATCCTTGAAATGCGGACGGGCCGGATGGCGCGCGACTTGGGTTTTTTGCCAAGGATCCAGACTTTTATAAGTTTTGGCGAGTTGATCGGCAACTTTGGTCTCAAGCTTGGCGACCTCATCAACAATGCTCATCTCCGGATCGTCTTGCGACATCACTCTGAGCTCCTGGATTTTGCCTTCCAGTTCGGCTATCGGCTTTTCAAAATCGAGGTAAACCTGCATTTTTATCCTCACCCGTTGATGTTTTGTCCAAAATATGCGCGCTTCGTCTAAATTACAATTGAAATCGGTGTCCCGATCCCGAAGATACTTTTAGCGGCGCGACTAGTCGCTGGTATCGGGTTCAGGCAGGCCACCGGCCAGAGGGTGCGCATTTTCAACCAGCTCCTGTTGTCGGCTTTGCAGCACCCGCGTGTAAATTTGCGTTGTTGAAATATTGCTGTGTCCCAGCATTTTCTGGACGGATGTCAGCTGAGCGCCATTGGCAAGCAGGTGCGTTGCAAAAGCATGACGCAAAACATGCGGGGTGATTTTCCGCCCGCCCATCCCGGCTGCCAGACATGCCGTCTCCAGTAATTGGGTAAAACGCTGACGGGTCAAATGTCCAGACTTGCTGCGGGACGGAAACAGATAAGGCGACCCGAGGTGCTGTTTCTGCTCCGCAAGAACATCCTGCCATTTGGCGAGTGCATCCGACGCCTTACCCCCCAAGGGTATCATCCGCTCGCGTTGCCCTTTGCCATGGACAATCAACCGCCCGCGCGCAAGCGAAATATTCTGCCGGCGAATCGAGACGAGCTCCGAAACCCTGACCCCGGTGGCATACAGGATCTCAAGAAGACAGATAATCCGTCTTTTGTCGACATCGGCCCGCTCAGTGTCTGCCGGCATGTTGTAAACCGCGCCCATCAACCGCTCGACATCCGTCTGGCTCAAATATTTGGGCAGGGTCTGGCCCGCTTTGGGACGCGGCAAATTTTCAACAGGGCTCGACGGAACAAGTCCTTCACCCACCAGATAGCCGTAAAATTTCGTCAGGGACGAGAGCAGACGGGCCGACGTGCTGGCGGCTTTACCCTGCGCGACCATTGCATCGAGATAATCCGTGACATGCCGGCGGTCTGCCGTGAGCAATGAGTGCCTCTCTTGACGCAAAAAAGCCGCAAAGCCCTTGAGGTCGTTGCCATAGGCCGTCAACGTATGTTTGGAAGCGCCCTGCTCAGCGCTCAAGGTTTCTAAAAACGACTCAATCAAAAAGCCGGATTTCGAGTCCGACATCGCCTCAGCCCCCAAGAACCAGACGTGCCGCCTGCACGGTCAAGAGGTCACGGGCCATATCCCGCGCCGCAGCTTCAAGACCGAGTGCCTGTAAAATCTGCATGACACGGCGCATGGCCGCCATGTCATATTGATCCTGCTGCTCCTGACGCCCGACCGCAATCAGGGCGTGCAGAAGAGCCGTGCCGCGGTCGCCGGCATTGGCGGCTTTTTCCATATCATCAAGGGTCCGGGCCAAAACCTTATCTTTGGAACCCGTTTCCAGGCTTTGTTGCAAATATTCCGGCAGCTCGTACCCAAACAGGGGCAACATGTTGATTTCACTGGCGACATAGGCACGTTCCTGAACCGATCCTGTTTCGAGAATAGCGTTCATCAAAACCGCCTCCATCGGCGCGACCCCCAAAATAGCCGGCATGTCGTCAATATCTGTGACGGATCCAGCTGATGCCAAAAGACCTGCAGCCTGCTCGTCCGCTACCTGCTCCTCCACATCGTCCATAAGCCGTATCAAGCCATTTAAATTTCTGCTTTTGGCGGAGGGAAGACCATTTTGCCGCGCCAGCAGAATATCATGCCAAGCCGCCGCCCTTGGCAGGTCGCCAAGATGTACAAAGGCCGGTACGGCATAAAGGGCGAAATCAGCATGTTCAAGATTTGGTGCCACAGCCTCCAGATTCGGGGCGACCAGATCCACCACAAGCCCCCAGTCCCCAGCAGCCAACGCCGAGAGCAAAAGATCCTGCAGCGCCAAAATTTTGCCTTCCGGGGTCACCGGTTCGTCTATGATCCGCATTTGGCGCGCCCGTACGACAATATCGTCAACCGGCATTGCTGGCTTGGAAACGGTTTCGATAGACTGTTCCGTTTTATCCTGGTCAACCGCCTGCGCCGTGGGTGCCAGAACACCCAGCTCAACCATATCCATCAATGCCCGGAGAAAACCTGGCTCCATGCGTTTGAGCAAAACCGCGCGTTGCGCCAATAGCAGCTGAATGTTTTGCGGCTGGTTCGCGCTTTTGGCAAATCTTGCCACCAGCGCCGGATTGATATGCGGGACTTCTGCCGCAAACACGGCCGATTTAGCCTTGAGCAGGATAACGGACTGCAAAATACTCAGCCTGTTGCCTTGTATCGGCTTGGCCCTTTGAAAGGGAATATCCGCTGTCAGGGCGAACATTGCATCCAGAAACAGCGCGTCCTGAATCCCGCTTTCACGCGCCAAATCCAATGTCAGCATAGCGGCGGAGATATCACCGGCCTCCAACTGACACAGAGCTCGCAATTTTGTCGCGAACTCCTGTGTCGGTGCCGACGCCTCCATGCGGACAAACTGACCCAGCAGGCCGCAGGCGGCCGGCAGATCATTGTTGACCAAAGCCACCTCGGCGGCCATCCGTGTCACCAGAGGATCACGCTGCTGCGCGCCGGTCATGTCAATCATGGCGCTGACGGCGTCAATCTCTCCCAACTGCATCAAATAAGTGAGCCGTTGTGCAAAAAAGCTTTCCTCGCCGGAAAGTCCGGGCGGTGGCGCGGCCGCTGTGGTCATCAGCTGATACGCTATGCCCGATGCGACCGGGGATTGAAAACTGCCGGGGATGCGCTTAATCAGCCGGGTCACCGTGGACAGACGGCCGGCGCGCCACAGATCGCCCCCCAGCCCGTCCTGCAGGCCGATATCCGTATCCTCGAGATTGCCGAGCTCACCGACCTGAACGGCACCGCTCCCACCCGGCAGGGCTGCCACCTGTCGCACCGGACGCGCAAGCTTAACTCCGCCCGGTTTGAGTTGGGGCAGGCTGAGGCTTTCCGACTGGCCCTGGCCGGACACATCACGCGCGATTGACAGGGTGACTTTTGTTTTGGGGATAATGTTCAGCGGAGACCGGGTTGCCTTTTCCCTGGCCGCTGCTTCAGCGCTCAACAGCAGCGATACGGCCAACACCGTCAAAAAAGTCAAAACCGTCGTGAAGGCCGCACCGGGCCGCCCGCGCCCGAACAGGCGTGGAATGTCAAACCTGATTGCCGCTCCCAAAGCCACGTGCAAACCGTCTATTGGAAGGTTTCGTTCGGGATAATTTCGACAGTTGTCTCCCGCTCGGGTTGTACGGCCTGCGCCAGATAAACAACCGCGCCAATCATTACAATGACGGCAATTACTCCGGCAATCGCCAAACGCACTCCCGTGGACATGGGTTCTCTCCAAAGTTGTTTCACTCAGACTAACATGCGCCGCAAATGCGGCACAAGAAAGGCATGCAAGAAACCTAGGGTCAGAAAGCACGGGTCAGAAAGCTTGGAAGGGGGGTGCCGCGTGTGCGAAAAGTGCTTCAACATCCAGCGCCTGCTCCAGGCCGTCAGCCAATTCATCAAGCGCCCGGTCAACAGTCTCTGCATAGCCCAATGCCGCATCATTGGCCGCATCATTGGCCGCATTCGGAGCTGACTGTGCCGTCAGGCCTGCAAGCCAGCTGCGCCGAAAGGCGTCTTTGGCAAACAGGCCGTGCAGATAGGTTCCGCTCACCCGCCTGTCAGCGCGCATCGCCCCGTCGGTTTGCCCGTCAGCCAACAGGCTAAAAGGCCGGTCGCAATCCGGCCCGTCGGTCACGCCGGCATGAATTTCATAAGCCTGGATCGGCAGCCCGGTCGCGGCGTGAACGGCTTCAACCTGTCGTGTCTGCTTGTTTGTGTGCATGACTGTCTCAACATCCAGCAGGCCCAGCCCCTCCATTGCACCGGCCATGCCGTCCACCCCATCCGGGTCAATCAGACTGCGCCCGAGCATTTGATAGCCCCCGCACAGGCCCAGCACGTGCCCACCGCGCCGGACATGAGCCTGCACATCATGGTGCCACCCCTGCTGCCTGAAAAAGGCCATGTCGCTCAGCGAAGATTTTGTACCGAACAGGATGACGCAATCGGCATCCGGCGGCAGCGGCGTTCCGGGTGGGATAAACTGGAAATCGACATCATCTTCCTGACGCAACGGATCGGCATCATCAAAATTGGCCATGCGCGACATCATTGGCGCAACAATCTTGAGGCATTTTGCACGACCAGCCGGTGCAGGCGTATTTGCGGGAATGGCATCTTCCGCTGGCAGCCGGGAGACACATGCGAGCCAGGGCACGACCCCCATGCACGGCCAGCCCGTCATCTCTTCAATCACGTTAACCCCGGCCTCAAACAGACTGACATCGCCACGGAACTTGTTCACCAAAAAACTCTTGATCAGGGCAGCATCTTCCGGATCATCGCGCTTAAGGACACTCTGGGTGCCGCACAATGCGGCAATCACGCCGCCGCGGTCAATATCCCCGACCAGACAGACCGGCACACCGGCGGCACGGGCAAAGCCCATATTGGCGATGTCCCCGTGCCGGAGATTTACCTCAGCGGGACTGCCGGCGCCCTCCACCAAAATCAGGTCATAGGCGGTCGTCAGCCGCTGAAAACTTTCCAGAACCGGGGTCAGCAAAGCGCCGCGTCCGGACATGTAATCCGCCGCCTCAGCCGCCTGGCGCACTTTTCCATGCACAATAACCTGCGCCGCCGTGTCACTTTGCGGCTTCAGCAAAACGGGGTTGAAATCCGTATGCGGCGGCAAGCCGGCAGCACGGGCCTGAAGCGCCTGCGCCCTGCCGATTTCCCCGCCATCCGGACACACGGCCGCATTATTCGACATGTTCTGTGGCTTGAAAGGCGCGACCTTTATACCCCGGCGCCGTGCCAGGCGACACAATCCGGCGACCAGAACGGTCTTGCCAACATCCGAGCCGGTTCCTTGTAACATCAAAGCATGCGCGGGCACGGACATTCCCTCAGCCTCGTTCCGACGGGTCATCCGGGAGCGTCATCAAATGCACCCTGGGCGATGTCGCCGATAGATCAATATGACTGTCCATGGCAAAAACCTTGGCGATGGTTTCGCGCTTGAAGGTCTGCGCAACCGTCCCGTCGGCAACAATCCGGCCATCCATCATCCAGATCAAACGGTCGGCATAACGGGCGGCAATCTCCAGATCATGCAGCACCACCAACGCGCCATTGCCGTCCGTCACATAGGCTTTGATCAATTGCATGATGCTGTGCTGATGCTGTGGGTCAAGGGCAGTTATCGGCTCATCAGCCAAAAACAGCGGTGTTTGGCCGGCAAACAGACGGGCGCAATGCACGCGCGTTTGCTCCCCGCCCGACAAGGTCACCATGGAACGGTGCCGCAAATGCGCAACCGAGCAGGCACGCATGGCGCGCTCAACCAGCGCCCTGTCCTGCGGCCCCAACATGCCCATGCCACCGCCATGAGCATAACGGCCCAACGCGACAACATCTTCAACCATGTTGGGCCAGGCCAGCTCGCGGGATTGCGGCAAATATCCAAGACATTTGGCGCGGTGCTGATGACCATAATCGACCAGCGGCTTGTCCGACAACATGACCTGTCCGCTGCGCGGTTGCTCAAGTCCGCAGGCAAGTTTCATCAGGCTGCTTTTGCCGGCGCCATTAGGGCCCAATATGATGACCAGCTCCCCCTGCCGGACGGCAAAGGAAAGATCGGCAAGTAAAGATGACCCGTCTGGGCTCCAGCTCACATTATTAAACAGCAGGCTGTGCAGGGTTTCAGCCATGTCCGCCCCCCTTTTTGGATGTGACCCCCTTCACGGCGATGGCGACAAACACCGGCGCGCCAATGAGTGCCGCCACAACCCCCAGCTTCAACTCCGTCACGCCGGGAAGCATCCGCACCGCAATGTCGGACACAACCAAAATCAGCCCGGCCAGCAAGCCAGACGGCAGCAGAGACCGTGCCGGATCATAGCCGACATAAGGCCTGATCATATGCGGGGCGATAATGCCGAGAAACCCTATGGCACCCGCCAGTGCAACGCCGGCGCCGGTCAACAGGCCGGTCCCAGCAATCACGCCAAAGCGCAGATGCCGCAGATTGACCCCGAGCGCATGCGCCGACTCCTCACCAAGAGTCAAGGCCGACAGTCCGCGCCGCACACGCCACAAAACCACAAGCCCGATAGCCATAAAAGGCAGAACCAGCAGAATATCATCCATGCTACGATAGGCTACAGAGCCCAGTGTCCAGTTCACCATATCCGACAAGGTGAACGGATTGGGCGCCAGATTCATCATCAAAGCCATCAGCGCCCCGGCAAAACTGGAGACCCCAACACCGGCCAGTATCAGCACAGTCATATTGGCGCTCCGGCGCGCCACCGCAGCAATGAACAGAGTTGCCGTCAAAGCCCCCAAAATCGCTGCGGCCGGCATGACCAAAACGCTGCTTGCGGCCAGGCTGTAGAAAATCACCAAGGTTGCGCCCAATACGGCACCAGCGGAAACGCCCAAAACGCCCGGATCAGCCAGCGGGTTGCGCAACAGACCCTGCAATGCCGCACCGCTGACGCCCAGTGTGGCACCGACCAGCCAAGCTGCCAATGCCCGTGGCAGACGGATATCGAACAGGATCTGCCGTGCCACGTCATCCTCGCCCCCGAACATGGCGGCGACAAGGACAGCAGGCGGATAAGCCGTCGTACCAAGCAGGCAGGCAGCTAAAACGGCAAGCAGTCCGGCCAGACCCAGGACGAGAGAAAGCCTATGAAGCTTATCAAACACCATTCACCTGTGCTCCGCTTTGCCGGCCGGCGCAGCCAAAATCTTAAGCGCATCCAGCATGAACCAGGCGCCACAGGATGTCACGGCACCCGACAGAGATGTGCGCCTGTCGTCCGGAAGGGCTTGGGCGACTGGATGACGGGACGCCGACCATTTGTTTTTATCCGCATATCCGGCTCCGAAGGAGGCATACACCACCCGGTTCGGGGGCTCACGCACCAGCTTTTCCAATGGGAGGGTGCGCCATCCCTCACCGGTTTCATAATTGTCATATCCGGCATGACGGATCAAATCATCCATCAAAGTCCCGCGCCCGGCGGTCAAGCCGCCCGGCGTCATGTATAACAGGGTCTCGCCCAGGGCGACGGTCGGACGGGCAAGCGCAGCCTCGGCATGGCGTGCGGTGGCCTCAGCCTTTTGCGGCGCGCCCAGCAAGGTACCGATTTGCCGGGTAATGGCAGGAATGTCTGCAAGGCGTTGTGCATTTGGAAGTTGCACAACCCGGATGCCGGCTTGTTGGAAATATGTCACCGCTTTGGGGCCGCCGCCATAGCTGCGCACCACAAGATCGGGCTGCATGGCCAAGATGGTCTCCGCGCGCGGAGCAACCTGACGAACACCGACGGCCTTGTCGCGATAAAAAGAGAAAGGCTTGCCGGCATCCGGCGACAGGGCGGCAATGCGGTCTCTGTCAACAAAATGCAGCACATATTGGTCGGCACAATAATCCAGCGACACGACCCGGCGGGATGTCTTTATCTCCCTCTCAGGCGTTTCCCCAGCCTTTGTTTCAACCAAAGACAGAACGGGGGCTGCGGCCACCAGGACCGCAGCCAAGAAACGCTTGATTACCCTGCCCGCAACCACCATGTCCACAACCCTAAAACCAAAACCCTAAAGCCCAAATCGCACGCCCATATAAGCGGATAATCCGGGTGTACCGTAACCCAGCACCTGCTGGTAGTCCTCATCAAACAGGTTCTCGACCCGGCCATAAAGCTGCCAGCCGGACTCCAAATCATAAGCGGCATTGGCATCAATCCGGGTCCAACTGTCGAGCAAAACCGTCGAGCCGTTTCTGTCCGGCTCAGAGCCATTATAGCGCACAATCAGATTGGCTGAAAACGCCGCGCCGGAGTCATATCCTAGCGTCAGATTGCCTGCATGCTCCGGAATGCGCCCGAGCCGCTGACCGTCGCCTGTTGCCGCATCCGTGAAGGTGTAATCAGCCGTCAGGGTTAGCACATCGGTCAATTCCATCTGCGCCGACACCTCCACACCTTCGGTTTCCGCCTCATTGACATTGGCATAGCAGTTCGCCGGACAAGGCCAGACGCCGACATATTGCAGCAGGTTTTCCGTATCCTGACGGAAATAAGTCAGATCAAGAACCAGTCCCTTTGCACCCTGATATGTAAAACCAAGATCCAGACTGTCGGTTTCTTCCGGCTGCAAGGACGGCGAGTCGTTCAACTCATCAAGGGTCGGGGCTTTGCGGCCCTGACTGTAGGCCGCGCGCAGGCTGACTGTCTCGGACAGATCAAAAGCCGCGGTGGCGCGACCGGTCAGCTCATCCCCGAACAGACTATGGTCGTCATGCCGCAAGCCGGCCGTCAGGGTCAGACGGTCATGCGGACTGATTTCATAAAGACCAAACAGGCTGGCAATATCAGCCTCATCATCCGGGCCGAGGGCTTCCGACTTGATTTCCTCAAAATCAGCGCCGAAAGCCGTCCGGCTGGTGTCACTAAGCCGCACAGCCGACTGATAGCGCAGCTGCAGGCGGCTGCCGCTTTCTCCAAACGCATATGCATCTGCACCATAATTGTCCCGCTCAACACGGGTGAAGCCGAGTTGCATATCATGGGTCACATGTTCGCTGGCCGCATACCGCGCCGCGAGGGACGCAACAATCTGGTCATTATCCGCCAGCGCCTCACCATCGGCCGGGCCGAAGGCATCGAATTCGGCGGTTGAGGAAATGGCGTAAAGGGCGGCATCGACCCGCAGCCGGTCCGACACCGCCACCCGGCCCTTGGCTGACAGCGAAAGCCCCTCAAAACCGTCCTCTTCAGTGTTGCCGTCATCCTCATCAGCTTTGGAAATCCCGTCAGACTCCTGATAATTGACCGCCACCCGACCAGACGCCCTGCCGCGCACACCGCCCAAGGCAAGGCCGGTCCGGAAGGTGTTGAAGGAACCGGCCTCAATATGGCCGGAAAACTCCGCCGCTTCGGGTTGTTTGGTGGTGATGCTGACGACGCCGGCCATCGCATCCGAGCCCCAGAGGGTCGCCTGGCCACCCTTGAGAATCTCAATCCGTTCAATATGCGTCGCATCCAGAGATGCGAAGTCAAAAGCATTGCCGACCGA
Source organism: Parvibaculales bacterium (assembly GCA_049889415.1). Lineage (GTDB taxonomy): Bacteria > Pseudomonadota > Alphaproteobacteria > RS24 > RS24 > JAYQKL01. The sequence goes on from JBMHDL010000006.1 coordinate 33,649, forward strand.
GGTCGGGTCATTGACAGCAACCCCATCAATCAAGACCAGCGTATGGCCGTTGGCACTCGCGCCGCGGGTGCGGACAAAACCGGAGCCGCCAAACGCTCCGTTCTGGTTGACCGACACGCCGGGCACATCCGCAAGGGCGTCAATGACATAATCATGACCTTTCCGCCTGATCTCTTCAGCAGTGATCACGCTGATGCTGGTGCCGGCCTCCGATAAAGTGGTCGGCAGGCGGGTGCCGTAAACAGTGATTTCGCTGACCGGTTCGGCAATCACTGTTTGAGGGATCAGCAGAGTGAACAAACAAGCCGCCATAAAAGTCGAGTTGTTTTTATTGTTTTTGTGACACATCGTATTTCCTTTTCATGGTTGTCCAAAAGGGCAGACACCCGCATGCTTGAGAGCAAGACGGCTGTCCTGTTAACGCTTTACTGTGTCGTTTCAGAGAAGTGGTTCCCGTTCCAACTGGCTCTTCCCGGCCTGGAACGAACGACGTAATGGCAGGTCTCCTGACTTGTTCATCATCGCAAATCGTCGCCTTCCCGAATATGGCATGCCCAACAGTGGCTTTCCCATCAGTGGCTTTGTGACGATTCACTCTTAACTTACAGTTGCGGGTACAGCGCCGGATTTTCACCGGCTTCCCTCTTAGCGGCACACCATGGTGCACCGAACCATTAAGCTGGGTTTTATCAGATGCGCCGCCAAAGTGTCAATCAACCGCTGATTGACCTTAAAAACAAAGGACAAAGCTCTGGACGGCGGGGCTTGTGACAGATAGACAGGGGTATGGACAACAAAGCAAATGACACGTTGCGCAAGACGGTTGTACTGGTCGGTATGATGGGCAGCGGCAAATCCTCGATTGGGCGGCTGCTGGCCGACGAGCTTGGAGTCACCTTCAAGGATGCCGACACGGAAATCGAGGCAGCGGCGGCCATGAGTATTGCCGAGATTTTCGAGACCCATGGTGAGGCGTATTTCCGTGACGGGGAACGCCGCGTGATTGAACGCCTGCTGGCCGATCCGCCGCATATTCTGGCAACCGGTGGCGGGGCTTTCTGCACTGCGGACACACGCAGCCTGATCAAACAGACGGCCTGCTCTGTTTGGCTGAATGTCGAGATTCAGGAGTTGGTGCGCCGTGTCAACAAACGCCCCGGCAAACGGCCCTTGCTGAACAAAGGCGACCCTGAAACCATCCTGTCTGACCTGCTGGCACAGCGCCGGGCTGATTATGCACAGGCTGACATTATGATCGCCAGCGACAATGACTCACACAAGAGCACAGTCGACGACATTATTGCGGAATTGTCAGAGTTCGGTATTGTGAGGGCGGAAGGAGCCTAGCGTGACCATGCAAACCATTCGGGTGGATCTGTCCGCCACCGGCAACGCCGCATCCTATGACATATATGTTGGCGCCGGGCTGCTGGCCCGGGCCGGCGATTATATCGCCGCACTTCTGGCGCGCCCCAAAGTGGCTATCGTGACGGATGAGACCGTCGCCGGCCTGCATCTTGATGCATTGAAAGCCAGCCTCGGCCAAAACGGCATCACTGTGAGCAGCCTCAGCCTGCCGGCCGGCGAAGGCAGTAAATCCTTTGCCATGCTGGAGAAACTGACGGACTGGTTACTGGCGGAAAAAATCGAACGCGATGACATCATCATTGCCCTGGGCGGCGGAGTCATCGGAGATCTGACCGGCTTTGCCGCCGCCATTTTACGACGCGGGGTCAACTTCATCCAGATCCCAACCACACTGCTTGCCCAAGTTGACAGTTCGGTCGGCGGTAAAACGGCGATCAATGCGGCCAGTGGCAAAAACCTGATCGGCGCGTTTCATCAGCCGCGCCTGGTGCTGGCCGATACGGATGTTCTGAACACGCTGCCGCAACGCGATTTTCTGGCCGGCTATGCCGAGGTCATAAAATATGCAGCGCTGGGTGATGCCGATTTTTTTGACTGGCTGGAGAGCAATCTGGACGGTCTGCTGGCCCGTGACACGGCGCTGCTGCAGGAGGCCGTGGCGCGCAGCTGTTCGGCCAAAGCCGCCATTGTCGCCGCTGATGAAAAGGAAAAAGGGCAGCGTGCCCTGCTCAACCTCGGACACACATTCGGACATGCTTATGAAGCCTTGACCGGATACGGCCAGGATTTACTGCATGGCGAGGGTGTGGCACTCGGCATGGTCATGGCCTATGAGCTGTCAGCCAGTCTGGACCTATGCCCGCCTGAAGATGCCGCCAGACTGCGGCGCCACATCGCCGCTGCAGGCCTACCGGTGGACTCCTTCGCCATTGCCGGGGCACCCTTTGATGTTGCAGCATTGACCGAAGCCATGGCCCAGGACAAAAAGGTCCGGCAGGGGGTGATGACCTTCATCCTTGTCACCGGTCTCGGCAAGGCCTTCATTTCAAATGATGTGACGCCGGAGCAATTGGACGGGTTTCTGCGGGAGCGTGAACAGCCAGAATGAGTGCGTCACTTCTTTACCTCGGCCTGTTCATATTCTTCCTGATTCTCATTTCAGGTTTTTTTTCCGGTTCGGAAACGGCCTTGACCGCCACCTCACGGGCCCGCATTCACAGGCTGGAGGAAGAGGGCGACCGGCGCGCAAAATCCGTCACCTTCCTGCTGCTGCAGAAAGAGCGTCTGATCAGCGCCATTCTGTTGGGCAATAATCTGGTCAATATTCTGGCCTCGGCCCTTGCGACACAGCTCTTTCTGACCCTGTTCGGCGAGGCCGGGGTGATATATGCCACCATGGTGATGACTGTGATTGTCGTCATCTTTGCGGAGGTGCTGCCCAAAACCTACGCCATCCTGAACCCCGACAAAGTGGCCCTGCGGGTAGCGCCGGCCCTGCGCCTGGTGGTGCTGTTGTTTTCCCCGTTCAACTGGGCACTGGGACGCATCACGACCGGTTTCATGAGGCTGGTCGGAGTGGAGCGTGGCAAGGGCGATGCACTTGTCCCCGCCCATGAGGAAATCCGTGGCGCCATTGATTTGCACCACCTAGAAGAAGCCGTCACCAAAGGTGATCGGGACATGCTCGGTGGCATCCTTGACCTGAAGCAGCTGACGGTCGGCGAGGTCATGGTGCATCGCAAAAATATGCAGATGATTGATATTAACCTGCCGCAGGAGGACATCATCAATGCGGTGCTGGACTCCCCCTATACCCGCATTCCGCTGTGGAAGGATGACCCTGAAAATATTGTCGGCGTTCTGCATGCCAAAAACATTCTACGGGCCTTGGCGGCGACCCATAAAAACGGCGCCGATATGGACATTCCCGCCCTGATGAGCAGTCCGTGGTTTGTCCCGGAAACCACGGATCTGGGCGAGCAGCTGACCGCTTTCCGCGCCCGCAAACAGCACTTTTCCCTAGTGGTTGATGAATATGGCGCTCTGATGGGACTGATTACTCTGGAGGACATTCTGGAGGAGATTGTTGGACAGATTGAAGACGAACATGATGAGCCGGATGCCGTGTTCGAGGCGGCTGAGGACGGCAGTCTTATAGTTGACGGTGACATTACCATCCGGGACCTCAACCGCGAGACGGGATGGACGTTGCCGGATGAGGAAGCCACCACAATCGCCGGGCTGGTCATCCACGAAGCCCGCACCATTCCGCGCCCGGGGCAGGTGTTCATTTTTCACGGTCTCCGATTCAAAATACTCGACCGCACCCGCAACCAGATCAAGCGTCTGGCCATCTCACCGGAAGAGGACTAACCACCAGCCGCCCTGTTGTGCTCGGCAGGGGTCAGGGTTTTCATGGCCAAAGCGTGAATACCGGTCCGCAACTCCTCCGCCAGACAGTCATTGACGGCCCGTTGACGTTGCAGTCTGGACAATCCTTCGAAAGTTGAAGCGACAATCAACAGACGAAAATGTGTTTCACCCCCCTCTTGAAACCCGGCATGGCCCTGATGCAGATGCGACTCATCCGAAATATCCAAATGATCGGGTGAAAACTGTGCGGAAATCTTTTCCCTGATGCGGTCAGCGGTTTTCATTGACAATAAGGTTCCTTTAACATCAAAAACGGGTTGCAACCCCACGCTATTGCTTCTAGGGTATGCCGCTTGTTTTCACCAATAATCATCTACATAATAAAGCGCATGAAACTGAATTCAAAATATTTTGACGGCATCCGCATCAGCAAACCGGCCTCCAAATCCGTACAGACCCAGCAGGGTTGCGACTGGCCTGACTGCAGCGATGTCGGAGAATATCCCGCCCCGGTCGCGCCGGATTCTGATGAAAAGCGCTATTTTTGCCTGACCCACATCAAAATTTACAACAAAAGTTATAATTTCTTCGAAGGTATGGAGCAAAAAGACATACAGGCCTACCAACGCAGCGCCCATACCGGTCACAGGCCAACCTGGAGCATGGGCGCAAACCGGAATGCGCCGGGCGCACGCCCCGACTGGAAATTTGATGATCCACTGGACATCATGAAGGAGCAGGGGATTAAGGCGCCGAGCGAAGCGGACCGCCATGTCACCACCGGCCAGAAAAAAGCGTTGGAGACGCTGAATCTGGAACCTGACTGCAAGCCCGATGACGTCAAGCCGCGCTACCATCAGTTGTTGAAACGCTATCACCCTGATGTCAATGGCGGCGACCGGTCATTGGAAGAAAAGATGAACAAGGTCATTCAGGCCTATAATTTTCTTAAGGCGTCGGGCTTTTGCTGAACCGGAATTGCCCTATATGAACCGTAATGCCGTTCGGACGGTCTTGTCCAAACCATCAAGGATTATGAAATGAGTGCTGATACCCAAAACCAACCCAATATGCCTGACCAGCCGGACACTGAAGTCTCCGTCAGCGAGGCGTTCGGAATTAAGAGTGACCTGAAGGCGCCGGGCTTTTCCGAGGCTTGTGAATATGTGCCCGATCTGGACCCGGATTATCTGTTTGACCCGCAGACAACCTTGTCCATTCTCGCCGGCTTTTCTCATAATCGCCGCGTCATGATCCAGGGTTATCACGGTACCGGCAAATCGACGCATATTGAACAGGTGGCGGCGCGGCTCAACTGGCCCTGTGTACGCATCAATCTCGACAGTCATGTCAGCCGGATCGACCTGGTCGGCAAGGAGGCGATTGTGTTGCGCGACGGCAAGCAGGTCACGGAATTTCAAGAGGGGATTCTGCCCTGGGCGCTGCAAAACCCGGTGGCACTGGTATTTGACGAATATGACGCCGGCCGGCCGGATGTGATGTTTGTCATCCAACGGGTGTTGGAAGTCGCCGGCAAGCTGACCCTTTTGGACCAAAACAAAGTCATCCGCCCGCATTCCCATTTTCGCCTGTTCGCCACCACCAACACCATCGGTCTCGGTGACACTTCCGGCCTGTATCACGGCACACAGCAGATCAACCAGGGGCAGATGGACCGTTGGAACATCGTCTCCAGCCTTAATTATCTGCCGCATGAACAGGAAGTTGAGATTGTTCTGGCCAAGGAAAAAGACTACCAGACCAAACAGGGCAAGGAGCAGATTGCCGCTATGGTTCGGGTCGCCGACCTGACCCGCGCCTCCTTTATCAACGGGGACATTTCAACCGTGATGAGCCCGCGCACGGTTCTGACCTGGGCGCAGAATGCGGTGATTTTCGGCGGTGATATCAGCCTCGCCTTTCAGGTGACCTTCCTCAATAAATGCGACGAACTGGAACGTCCGACCGTGGCGGAATTTTATCAGCGCTGTTTCGGAGATGACCTGCCGGAACAGGCCGTCAGTGTCCTCAGCAGCTAAGGGGCGAAAGGGTGTCCGAAGAACCCATTGAAAAATTCAAGCGCGCACTTGGACAGACCATGCGGTCCTTGGCCGAAAACAACGAGCTTGACGTCAGCTTCGGAACCGACAGGCCGAGTCTTGCCGGAAATCGGGCGCGCCTGCCCCTGCCACCCAGGGATTTGCCGGATCATGAACGCACGGTCGTGCGCGGCTTTGCCGACAGTCTGGCCTTGAACAAGGCCCATCATGACAGCCGGTTAGCGGCGACACACAGGCCCCGTGATACGGCAGGCCGGGAAGTTTATGACGCCCTCGAAAAAGCCCGGTATGAGTCGCTCGGGGCGCAACAAATGCCAGGATTGGGGGCAAATCTGGCCTCCATGCATGAAGACCGGTGCAGCAAGGACGGGCTGGGGGACAAAACCAACCGCGATACCGCGCCGCTCAGTGAAGCCCTCGGTTTCCTTGTGCGCGAACGGCTCTGCGGCATGCAAACCCCGCCCTCCGCAGGCCCGGCCGTCTCGGCCTGGCGTGACTGGATAGAACAGCGTGCGGGCAAAAATCTCGATGCGCTGGGTGAGGTGGTTGATGATCAGGAGGCCTTCGCCAAATTGTCCAAACAGATCCTGTTCGACCTCGACATGGGCGGCGACCAGTCGCCGACCGATGAAGACGGCGACGAGGATGGTGAGGATGACCAGGACAGCGGCGAAAACGAGGATACTGACAGCGAAAGCGGTGCCGCCGAACAGCCTGACGGCTCCGGTGCCGACGAGATGACCGAGGCCGACGACACCCCTGAAGGCGAAGAGCAGACCGTCTCCATGGACATGGAGGAAGATGACACGGACGGCGAAGGCGAGGAGACCGGTGAAGCGGTCGCAAATATGCGTCGTGAGCCCGAAGACGACCGGCAAAAGGCCTTTTACAAGGTCTTCACCCAGCGCTTTGATGAAGTCGTTGAAGCCGAGGATTTGTGCGACCCTGAGGAGCTGACCCGCCTGCGCGGTTATCTTGACCAGCAGCTCAAGCAGTTGCAGGGAGTCGTCACCCGTCTTGCCAACCGCCTGCAAAGGCGCTTGCAGGCCAAACAGAACCGGTCCTGGGATTTTGATCTGGAGGAAGGCTATCTTGATGCCGCCAGGCTGTCCCGGGTTGTCATTGACCCGTCCAAACCGTTATCGTTCAAAATGGAGCGCGACACCGAATTCCGGGACACGGTTGTAACTCTGTTGATCGACAATTCCGGTTCCATGCGCGGGCGTCCGATTACGGTTGCAGCCATGTGCGGCGACATTCTCGCCCGCACATTGGAACGCTGCGGCGTGCGCACAGAGATTCTCGGCTTCACCACTCGCGCCTGGAAAGGCGGCCAAGCCCGCGAAGCCTGGATGACAGCCGGCAAACCCGCCAATCCAGGGCGCCTGAATGATTTGCGCCACATAGTCTATAAAGCAGCAGACTTGCCGTGGCGGCGGGCACGGCGCAATCTCGGCCTGATGATGCGCGAAGGTCTGCTGAAAGAGAATATTGACGGCGAGGCCCTGATTTGGGCCTATCAACGCTTACTGGCGCGGCCTGAACAAAGGCGCATCTTAATGGTGATTTCCGACGGAGCGCCGGTCGATGACAGCACCCTGTCGGTCAATCAGGGCAATTATCTGGAACGGCATCTGCGCCAGGTCATTCATGAAATTGAAAACCGGTCGCCGGTTGAACTTATTGCCATCGGCATCGGCCACGATGTCACACGCTATTACAGCCGGGCGGTAACGATTGTCGATGCCGAACAATTGGGTGGCGCCATGACGGACAAGCTTGCGGAACTCTTCGATGAAAATCTGTCCGTAGCGAAGCCGAATAAGGGCTCCGGAATTCTGTCTGTCCCCAAAACAGACAAACCCGCCGAACAGACGGCGGGTTCGAAACGCAAGACGCAGATGGGTTCTGCGCCGGTTCGTTAAGTTCAGGCTTGTGCCAGAGCAGACAGGCGCTTTTTATATTGACGGGCGGCTTTGGACAGCTGCGCGTCCTTGGCCTTCAGCAAAAAGGCGTCAATACCACCAACATGCTCCACAGACCGCAGGGCACTCGCACTAACACGGAATTTAAGTGTCTTGCCGAGTTTTTCACTGGGCAGGCTGACATTCTGCAAATTGGGCAGGAAACGGCGACGGGTCTTGTTGACGGCGTGCGAAACATTATTGCCGCTCATCACGGACTTTCCGGTCAGTTCACATACGCGGGCCATGGTGATCTCCTAATGATGACTGTACAGTCGAAAATAAACTTTAGGCACTCTCAAGCGCTCAATCTGGGGTGTTATATGGTCTCGCAACCCCATCGTCAAGCCTTAAGCCCGGTCGGTAAAAAGAAAAAGGGCCATCCGGCGGTTTTGGGAGGGAGGAGATTATAAATCCGGATGACCCTTGCCTTCACTATGACGACGTATGCCCTAACTTTCAAAACACGAAAAGTCACAAAAGCGTGAAGGGCGACAGCTGGAAAACAGATATGTAATCAAGATGTTGTGTTTTGGTCATATTCTTGTAAACCACTACATTTAGGCGTGAACATAAGTGGAAATACTACTATGATATCGATTCGGACACCTTATGTTCACCTAATGTTCATTCATTTTTTGTTCCTGTTATGTCTATGTTGCGCCCCACAAATAGTAGGGGCATGGTAAGTCATGTCCCAGTTTGATTCCCCTGATAATTTGACCCACCCCTTGATCGCCGTATTGGGGCCGACCAACACCGGTAAAACGCATCTGGCGATCGAGCGCATGCTTGGACATGAAACCGGCATGATCGGGTTACCGCTGAGACTGCTGGCCAGGGAAATTTACGACCGTATTGTCGGGAAAATCGGTCCCGGTCAGGTCGCCCTGGTGACTGGGGAGGAAAAAATCATCCCCAAACAGGCACGCTATTATGTCTGCACAATTGAAGCTATGCCGCTCAGCCAGAGTGTTGATTTTGTCGCCATTGATGAAATCCAGCTCTGCGCAGACCCGGAGCGCGGTTATATTTTCACCGACCGGCTGCTGCATGCCCGCGGACGACATCAGACCATGTTGTTGGGCGCGGGCACCATGCGGTCTCTGGTCAAGCATTTGCTACCCAAAGCCCATATCATAAGCCGGCCCCGCTTTTCTGAGTTGCGCTATGCCGGTTCAAAGAAAATTTCACGCCTGCCCCGCCGCGCCGCCATTACGGCTTTTTCAGCTGATAACGTCTATGCCATCGCCCAGCTGATCCGTCAGCAAAAAGGCGGGGCCGCAGTGGTGATGGGCGCCCTCAGTCCACGCACCCGCAATGCCCAGGTCGCCATGTACCAATCCGGCGAAGTGGATTTTCTGGTGGCGACAGACGCCATCGGCATGGGGCTGAATATGGACGTTGATCATGTCGCCTTCGCACAAACCCGTAAATTTGACGGGCGCCGCCATCGCGCCCTGATGCCGGCCGAACTGGCCCAGATTGCCGGGCGGGCCGGACGCCATACTAGTGACGGCACGTTCGGGGTCACGGGCGAGGTCACTGAATTTGATCCGGAACTCATTGAGCAGATTGAAAACCATGAGTTTGAGGCGGTCAGAAGCATTATGTGGCGTAATCCAAATCTTGACTTCACCAATTTGCCGTCCCTGAAACTGAGCCTGGAGGCCCCCTCCCCACGCAAGGGACTTGTCCGTGCCCCGGTCGCCGATGATCTGCAGGCCCTGACCCTGATGTCAACAGACCCAGCTTTGGTGGATCGGGTCAGTGGCGAGGCACGGCTGAGACTGTTATGGGAAATCGCCCAGACCCCGGATTACCGCAAAACCATGGCCAGCGAGCATGCCGCCCTGCTGTCGGAAATTTTCATGTTTTTGACCGGTCCGGAGGAGAAAATTCCGGTGGATTGGCTTGACGAACGTATCCGGCGTTGCGACAACACCAGGGGGAATCTGGACACATTATCCGCGCGGCTTGCACATATCCGAACCTGGACCTATGTGTCGCAAAAGGCAAACTGGATTGATGACCCCGTTCATTGGCGGAACCGGGCCAGGAATATTGAGGACAAGCTTTCAGATGCAGTGCATGAGGGATTGATGAAACAGTTTGTGGATCCGAAATCGTCTGCGTTAATGCGGCGTTTGCAGGGCAAAGAGGAAGCCGAGGCTCACATCGACACTATTGGCGACGTTTATGTGGAGGGTGAGTATGCTGGCCATATTGCAGGCCTGCAGTTCCAACGCGATCCACGCCTCAATCAAACCCCGGCGCGGGCGGTGCGCAGCGCGCTTGACAAATTATCAGCCGCATATTTGCGTCATCAGGCTGAGGCCTTGGCGGGGGCACCGGATGCCGCTTTCAGCCTGAACCTCAACGGTCAGATCATGTGGAACCCAAGCGTTCAGGCCGACCGCCAAACCCAGCCGGAAGCACCGGCGGACAAAAATGAGGGCCGGGGTGCGGACCGCACGGCATGTGTCGGAAAAATCCGCATCGGCAGCGACCGCCTGCGCCCGACCGCCACACTTGTGGCGGATGAAAACCTCAATGGCGCGCCACGCCAAGCCGCCGAAAAGCGCATCATTGACTGGTTGCGTCATCATTTGGAGACAAGCTTGTTGCCGCTGGCGAAATTACGCGACGCGACAGACCTGTCAGGACTGGCCCGGGGACTGGCTTTTCAATTGGTGGAACAGGGCGGCAGCCTGGCTCGCCTCAGCGTTCAGGACACCGTTACGCAACTTGACCAGCCGGCCCGCGCCAGCCTGCGCAAATATGGAGTGCGGTTCGGCGCCTATAATATTTTTCTGCCGGCATTGCTCAAACCCGCTGCAGCCCGCATGCTGGCCCAGCTTTGGTGTCTTGACCAGGACCGCAAGCCGGAGCAGGACTTTACAAAAGCACCGGCGGAAAGCCTGACCTCGGCAGACCGCAACCCGGATCTCCCCAACGGGTTTTACCGCGCCCTCGGGTTTTTTGCCCTTGGCCGCCGCATTGTCCGGCTGGACATGCTTGAGCGGCTTGCGGATCTCGTGCGGACCGAACAGGAAAAAAGCGCAAACCAGGGCGTTCAAAACAAAGCTTTCCAGATCAATGCTGACATGCTCTCGCTAATGGGCTGTGGCGAGGAAGATATGGCCGGCATTTTAACTAAACTGGGCTATAAAAGCCGGAAAACAAGCCCCTCTGCCGAGACAGCCCCTGCCGAGACAGCCCTTAATGAGACAGTCCTTGAGGAGACGGTCCCTGAGGAAACAGTCCCTGAGGAAACAGTCCCTGAGGAGACAGCATCTGGTCCGGAACAGGCCCCGGATGGGCAAAATGCGCCCGCATTGGAAGGAGAGCCGACACCGGAAATCTGGTGGCATTACGCCCCACATAAGGGCAAGGGCAACCCACGCAAACCCGCAACAGGCACGTCCCGCAAAGGGTCGGTCAAGTCCAAAAAACCAACGCCGAAAGCAAAAACGGCACGGCGCAAACCGGTAAAGACTTCAGCTTACAGCAAAGACTCCCCCTTTGCGGCACTGGCGGCGCTCAAACAAGAGAAAAACGATTGAGCGAGATCCAGAAACTCAGGGTCGATAAATGGCTCTGGCACGCCCGGTTTTTCAAGACCCGCACCCAGGCCACGCAACTCGCGGCGCAGGGCCGTATCCGGATTAACGGTGAAAAGGCAGGTAAAGCCAGTACCGTGGTCAAAAAAGGCGATGTGTTGACTTTTCCGAAGGAACGCGACATCAGGGTCATTGAAATCCTTGCGTTGGGCAGCAGACGCGGCCCCGCAACAGAGGCGGCAACGCTCTACAGAGATTTGCAACCGCCATCCCCGCCCGGGTCTGAACAGGGCAAAAAAACCGCACCACTGTTCACCCGCCGCCCGGGAACGGGCCGCCCAACCAAGCGCGACCGCCGACACTTTGACCGCTTCCGGCAAAAAGACTGAAACTTCAGCTTGCCTAATCCACTTTTGCCCCCTAAATCAGACCTATGTTCAAAGCGCTCAAAAACCTGTTTGACAAACCCGCCTCTGAAGACGGGGGGCTGATAGCAACAGACCAGCTTAATCTGGCCATGGCGGCTCTGCTGGTCCACGCCGCCCGTCTTGACGGTGATTTTGCGGCGCAGGAACACACTGCTTTGAAGCGCATATTGGAAAAGGACTTCGGGCTTGATGACGCCGCCACAACGGATCTCATGGAGCTGGCCGAAACAGCCGACGAGGCGGCGACCGACCTTTACAGATGGACCAGCGTCATCAACAGCCAGATGGTTGAGGCGGAAAAAGTCGGTCTGATTGAACATTTATGGCAGATAATCCTTGCAGATGACGCCATTGATGATTATGAAGCTAGCCTTGTAAGACGTGTTTGCGGGCTGATACATGTCCCTGACCGGCTTGCCGGCGAAGCCCGTAAGCGGGTAGAAACCGCAATCAATGCGACTGGACAGCAAACGAATTAACGGAAGTCACCATGACCTATATTGTCACTGATGCCTGCATCAAATGTAAGTACACGGACTGTGTGGAAGTCTGTCCGGTAGACTGCTTTTACGAAGGCGAAAATATGCTTGTCATCCACCCTGATGAATGCATTGATTGCGGCGTTTGTGAACCCGAATGCCCGGCCGAAGCCATCAAGGCGGATACCGAGGAGGGGCTGGATAAATGGCTCGAAGTCAACACCAAATTCGCTGACATCTGGCCCAACATCACACTCAAAAAGGATGCGCCGGCGGATGCTGATGATTTCGTCGGCAAAGAGGGAAAATTCGAAGCCCATTTCAGTGAGGAGCCGGGCGAAGGGGACTGAGAAAGCCCCCCGGCCACGCAACCGCAAAACATAAGCCGGGCTGACACTGGTTATTCACCCCATTTTGTGGTATCATTTAACATTATCGTGAAAGTAAGTTATGGCCGCCAAATCCTCCAAACCTTCTGCAAAAGCAACGAAGTCAAGCGCTAAAAAGCCTGTTGCTAAGAAACCGGCCGCTAAAAAGCCTGTTGCTAAGAAACCGGCCGCTAAAAAGCCTGTTGCCAAAAAACCGGCCGCTAAAAAGCCTGCCGCTAAAAAGCCTGCCGCCAAAAAACCGGCCGCTAAAAAGCCTGCCGCTAAAAAGCCTGTTGCCAAAAAACCGGCCGCTGAAAGACGCACCGCCAAGGGCTTTCGCGTCAACGAATTCATCGTTTATCCGGCTCATGGTGTCGGGCAAATCATGGAAATATCAGAGCATGAAATCGCTGGTGAAACATTGGACCTTTATGTCATCAATTTCGACAAGGAGAAAATGGTGCTCCGGGTTCCGCTTGAGAAAGCCAAACAAATCGGTATGCGCAAACTGGCTGATAAGGGCATGATGGACGGCGCCATGCGGACCCTGCGCGGACGCGCCCGCATCAAACGCACCATGTGGAGCCGCCGCGCCCAGGAATATGAGGCGAAAATAAACTCCGGAGACATCATTGCCATTTCGGAAGTTGTCCGCGACCTTTTCCGCAATGAAAACCAACCCGAACAATCCTATTCAGAGCGTCAGCTTTACGAGGCAGCTCTTGATCGGTTAGCCCGCGAAGTGGCTGCAGTGGAAAAATCCACCGAAGATGAAGCCAAAGGGAAGCTTGAGACGCTCTTGAACAAGGCCACGAGCAAATCCGAAAAAAAAGCTGACGAGTAAAAAATTCTAAACCAGATGTGCCCTTTTTCCGTATCTCTAATAGGGAGCGAGCAAAATGACACACATGGATACCCAGGAAACGCTGAACGCGAATAAAAAATACATCCAGGGCGCGATGAAAATTCCGCTTTTGACGCCTGAACGCGAGCTTGAATTGGCCCGTAACTGGCGCGAAAAGGGCGATGAAAACGCCTTGCATGAATTGACCAGCGCTCATCTCAGACTGGTGATTTCCATGGCTTCAAAATTCCGCCGTTATGGACTGCCGATGGGGGACCTTGTCCAGGAAGGTAATATTGGCCTGATGCAGGCTGCCGCCCGCTTTGACATTGAACGCGAGGTTCGGTTCTCAACCTATGCGAGTTGGTGGATCCGCGCCTCGATTCAGGATTATGTGCTGCGCAACTGGTCAATCGTCCGCACGGGCACGACATCCGCCCAAAAATCCCTGTTTTTCAACCTCCGCCGTTTGCGTGCCAAGCTCAATGACACGGGCAACAACGCCATGACACTTGATAATCGCGCCTATGTGGCGAATGAGCTGGGTGTCAGGATGGAGGATGTTGAGCTGATGGAAGGGCGCTTATCCGGTTCGGACAGATCCCTGAACGCCCCCTTGTCCGATCAAGAGGACGGGTCAAATCTTGAATGGCAAGATCTGCTGGTCTGTGACAAGCCGCTCCAGGACGAAACCGTCGGCAAATCCCTTGACGGTGATGTCCGGCGGCAGTGGATACGCGAGGCTCTGGAGCAGCTCAACAAACGCGAATATACTATCATTGTGGAACGGCGCCTGAAGGATGAAGGCATCACCCTTGAAAAACTCGGCAAAAAGCTCGGCATCTCCAAGGAGCGTGTGCGTCAAATCGAACATCAGGCACTGGGCAAACTGCGCGATATTCTGATTAAAAAGGCTCAGGACAATCCCTGTGACGAAGGCATGTTGCCGTTGACGGAATTTGTATGACGCGGCGGCTGCACAATTACCGCTAAAATGCTTCTTCCGCTTTAAGCTTCTCCATCAATTCACCTGACAGCCCCCAGTCAGTCAGGCCCGTTTCATTATCCTCACCGACCTTGACCGGCGGGCCTTGAATGGCGCCGGGTGTGCGGCTGAAACGCGGCGCTACATTCGGCTGGTCAATGCCAAACTGGTGGGTGATGATATCCCGGGCCTTGTTGTGCGGATGCTCCTTAGCCTCGCTTAGACTGAGAACCGGCGCATAACAGGCATCGGTGCCGGCGAGCAGTTTATCCCATTCATCCCGAGTTTTGGTTTTGAATATGCCGGCGAGCGTTTGCTTCAGTTCCGGCCATTTAGCGGGGTCATATTGGGCATCAAAAGCATCATCCTCCAACCCCGCCAATTCCCGCAGAACCGCGTAAAACTGCGGCTCAATCGGTCCGATTGAGATGAATTTCCCGTCCGCGGTCTCATAGGCGCCGTAAAAATGCGCGCCCCCGTCGAGCATATTGGCGTCGCGGCCTTCCGCCAGAAACCCGCTCTGGTGGAAACCAAAAAACATGGCCATCAAGGAGGCCGTGCCGTCGGTTATGGCACAATCAATGACCTGACCCTTGCCGGAACGCTGCGCCTCAAACAACGCCGCGCAAATGCCCATGGCAAGATACAGGGCGCCGCCACCATAATCACCAACCAGATTCAAAGGCGGCACCGGCTGCTCCCTGGTACCAATCATGTCCAGCGCACCACAGAGGGAAATATAATTTATGTCATGTCCGGCGCTGTGGGCCAGCGGGCCGTCCTGCCCCCAGCCGGTCATGCGGCCGTAAACCAGGCGCGGGTTGAGATCACACAAAATATCAGGCCCAAGCCCCAGTTTTTCCATCACACCGGGACGATAGCCCTCTATCAGGGCATCGGCAGAAGAAATGATTTCTTTGACGGCCTCGACCGCCGCCGGCTTGCGCAAATCCAGACAGACTGATTTCCGACCGCGGGCGGTGATGTCAACGGAACCGTCCAGCAAGGCCTGTTTGCGGTCAATCCGCAGCACTTCAGCCCCCATATCCGACAACAACATGCCGGCAAACGGCCCCGGCCCGATACCTGCAAATTCAATGATTTTTACGCCCTGAAGCGGTCCGGATCCCATTTTGTCCCCCTCACCTTTGCTAAACCATCGCCGTGACGGCAATCAGATATGTAACATACATCACCCAGACCGCCGGCATGAAAATCAGCCCGGCCACCAACCGCAATTTCGGCGCAAAATAACCAGCCAAAGCACTGCTCCAGGCAATGCAAACCAAATTTCCCGCCACCACAAGCGGACCAATGCTGAACCCCAATGTAAAAACCGGATAAGCCAGACAAAAACCGGCAAATGCCAGAATATGCCCCTGCGGGCGGCTGGTTTCGGGCCAGACGGGCGTCGGCCTGTGCACAACGCGCCAATAGGCGACGCCCATGGCCGCAAATAAAAGGCTCCAGACGGATCCTATGACATAACCGGGCGGCAGAACCCCGTCAGCCGTTGCCATCGGTCGATCATTCAAGCCAAGCGAAAAGATCAGCCCGTTCACGACAAGTGTCGCCCCCCAAAAGGCAAGTGCGGACAGGATGAGGCCTTTGGTGCCGGCAGGAGGAGAAAAAACAGATGTCATCAACAGCCCTTTCAAAGCTGGCTTTGCACGGTTGAATGTCTATATCTACACCATGCGCGAGATCAAACCCGAAAAAAATGCACCAGACGCAAATCTGCTGTCCTGCCATGATGATTTGGCCGCGACCCTTGAGACGGCCCTTTCCTATCTTGAACGGGCTGCTGCAGACCGCAAATCGGCACTGCACACCCCGGTTCTGGCAACCATTGGTCTCGATGGCACTCCCCGCACCCGCATGGTTGTGCTGCGCCGTATGGACCGGGAATCCGGCAGACTGATTTTTCACACCGATCTCAGAAGCGGAAAAGTGGAAGAATTGGCAAAATCACCAATGGCCAGCCTGCTGTTTTACGATCCCAAAAAACGCATCCAGATCAGCGTCACCGGCACAGCCGCGCAGCTGTCGCCTGACCAATGCGTGCGGGAATGGCAAAACCTGCACGCGGGCAGCAAAACCGTTTACCAGATTGAACCCGCGCCCGGCGACATTGTGGCAACCCCGGACCAGGCCGTTTACATGCCCCGGAGCAATCAGGACGGCCGTGATCATTTTACCGCCCTGACCATACAAATTGAAACCCTGGAGTGGCTCTATCTCGCCGCAGCCGGCCATCGGCGGGCTAGATTTCACTTTGAGAACGCCATGACGACGCCGGTCATGAACTGGCTGGCACCATAATCGTGACACCCCCAGCTGCATGTGCGATTTTGTCACTTGGGCCAGACTTGGCAAACAGCCATATTTGGCGTACATGCTGATGAAATGGAGCTTAAGATGAGAAATTTTTTGTGCAGCCTCGCCCTTACGGGTCTGGTCCTTATCCTTCCGGCCTCGGCACAGGAAGCTGACCCCGCCAAGGGCGCCAAAGTCTTCAAAAAATGTAAGGCCTGTCACATGGTCGGCGACAAGGCCCGCAATCTGGTCGGACCAAGCCTCAACGGCATTGTTGACGGCAAAATCGCCGCCGTCGAGGGATACAGATACTCCAAAGCCATGGAAAAATATGCGGCTGAAAATGGTATCTGGTCGGAAGCCTTGCTCGACACATATCTGGAGAAACCCGCCAAAGCCGTCAAAGGCACCCGCATGGCCTTTGCCGGCTTACGTAAACCCAAGGATCGCGCCAACGTGATTGCCTATCTCAGGCAGTTCGACGGACAATAAGCGATTGCATGACCGGGTGAATTTTTGGATGATGACCAGAGGTCGTCCCCATGAGCACTGACAGCAGACAACAGAACATACTTATCCTGAAGCTCGGCGCATTCGGGGATGTTATGATGTCAGACGGTGCATTCCGGGACATCAGGCGCCATCATCCGGGTGCCCGCATAACCGTGTTGACCACAGCCCCCTACCGCAAAATCATGGAGGCCTGTCCACATATTGATGCGGTTATGATCGATCCGCGGGCGCCGCGCTGGAAATTCTGGCACCTCAACAGGCTGAAAGCGCAGCTCATCAGCACCCCGTTTGATCGGGTCTATGACTTGCAGGATAATGCCCGCACCGCGCTTTACTTCAGGTGGATGCGTCACGTCCCGGCCTGGTCAGGCACGCAGACCGGGGCCAGTCATCGCCACGCGGAGCCCAACCCCAAATCCATTCCCGCCCTGGACCGCATGGCCGGACAACTGGCCGCAGCCGGGGTGGAGACACATCATAGCTGCCACCCGGACCTGATATGGATGGGGGACGGCCTGGAGGAGGCGACCCTGACCCTGCTCGCCCGCAACCGGCTTGAGCGAGGTTTTGTCCTGCTGATTCCGGGGGCATCCCGCCGCCATCCCCAAAAGCGCTGGCCTTATTATGCAGAGCTGGCGGACTGGCTGGTACATCAGGGGCACCAGGTGGTGACGGCACCGGGACCGGATGAACTTGATTTGTGCAGCACTCTTCGCGCCACCATGCTGCTGGATGACGGCAAACCGCTCAACTTTTTTCAACTTGCAGCGCTTATTCCCCATGCCGGTTTTATCATTGGCAACGACACCGGACCGACTCATCTCGCGGCGCATATTGCAAACACCAAAGGGCTGGCTCTGTTCGGCGACCACACACCAGCGCGCCTGACCTGTGTGGACCGCAGGTTTGACGTTCTGGAGACGAAAAATCTTGCGGATTTGACACTGGACACGGTGACCGCAAAGCTTTCAAAGCTGCTGCCAGCAAAAACTTGACCAAAAACCTGACCAAAAGTCAGAGCAAAGGTCAGCGCAAAGGTCAGCGCAAAGGCTGGAGAACCTATTCAAAATCCGTATAGGATTTTTCTTCAATAATTGTGGCACCAGTCAGCAGATTAATGTCCTTTTTCAGAGCGGCACGTTTATCATTGGTGATGTAAACCGCCCGCGCCAGATCAATAAAGGTTTGGGAGAAATCCTTTTCATTCTCGCAGGCCCGGATGTCGTCCTCGATTTCCCACAAGGCCTCATTCACGCTTTTGAGGTCATTGGTCAAACGGGTCAACTCATCTGACGGGGCAAGATTGGCGTCGCGTGCCGCTGACAGCACCTCAAGCTCGTGACGGACATTTTTCAGCTTCCCCGCATCCTCGATGCGTTCAGACTTGATCTGCAGAATAGTGATTTTGTCAATCAGCTCACCGGCACCCACTTCAATCATGATCGGCTGGCTCATGGATCTCTCCTTCACATAAAATGTGATTAGGCTTATACAGAAAAAACCGAAAAATTCCAGATTTTATTCGCCGAGCGCGGCAGGTGCCAAAGGGGTTGCTACAAGATGAAACCGGAGCTTATTGACGCGCGCGGCCTGTCCTGCCCGTTGCCGACACTCAAATTGCGGCGCGCCCTTGAAGCGCTTGCGCCCGGTGCCCAAGTGGAACTGCACGCCACCGACCCCATGGCGGCGGTTGATATTCCGCATTTTTGCACTCAATACAACCATGTGCTGGTCAGCCAAACGCAGGACACCTCCTCAGGCAAGCATCCGGTGCATATATTCGTGATAGAAAAAGGCGACATCACCTAAAGCGCTTTTAAGGCATCCTGGACTTCAGATTTGAAGCCGACGGAAAGATGCCCTTTTCCTTCAATCACCGGCCTTTTGACAAGGGTGATATGGTCACTCACCAAGCCCAGGACAGCTTCGGGCGACAGGTCGGCTTTTTGGGCCGCATCAAGCTGTCGCCAACTGGTGCTGCTTTTATTGACCAGCTTATCCGGCCCCAGAGCCTCAATCCAGCTTTTCAGACTGGCTGGGGTGACCCCATCCGCCCGTACATCGACGAATTCATGGGCGATGTTTTCCGCCGCAAGCCATTTCAGGGCCTTGCGGCAGGTGTCGCAGTTTTTCAAGCCATAGACCGTCAGACTCATTCCGCAGCCTGCTTCAAATAATTAGGATCAAGAACCGTCAGCCGGTCGCGGGTTTCCAGATAGGTGCGCGGCGGCAGAATATTCCATTCTTCCCGCAGTTCATCCAGAGGCCGCGGCATCGCCTCCCGCCAGTCTATTTCCGGCAACCAGGCCATCCGCCCGCCATTGCGGAAAGCTTCGCGCAAGGCACTCCAAATGGACACTTGCGGGTTTAACTTTCGGTTCTGCATCAGCCCGAACAAGATAATGAGAAGGAAACCAGGATTGTCGATCATTTTATAGGTCACGCCAAGCAGGCACAATTCACCCAGCTGGTCGCGCCCATAGCCGGTGACAACATGCCACAAATCATGGGCATCGCGCTGACGCAGATGAAACTTTTCCTGTTCAAGGGTGAATTGACGTTGATGCGACAAGCCGTCCTCGGAGGCCTGCACCAAGCCGTCAGGGGTGATATTCTCGCTCCGGGTGAACTCAAAATATGTCCGGCCCAGAGACCCGTCCGGCAGGCTCTGCAAATAGTCGCCGTCGCATAACAGCTCAATGAGATGCGGCTCGGCAAACACCTTGTCGGCGATTTCGGTTTTTTCAAACCGCTGCCATTCACGCCGGATGGCGCGCTGCCCCATAGCTTCAAGAATCGTAAAGACCTGAGCCGTGTCCTCATTGTCTTTCATCAGAAGACGCACGGCACGCAATGCGTCCAGAAAATTTGGTTTTTTTGCAGTTCCAGCAGTCATTGTCTTGCTTCCCCCAAAACACAAAAGAAATATGCCTCAAACCGTCAGGATGAGCAATATGATTCCGGGGGGTGTGAGATGTGTGGTGCCCTCGGCCAGACTCGAACTGGCACTCCCGTGAAGGAAACGGATTTTGAATCCGTCGCGTCTACCAGTTCCGCCACGAGGGCTGTTGTCCACAGCGGGTGCAATATAGTCGCAACAGAGGTGGGCGTCCATAGAAGAGTTCAGACAGACCTATTTTTTTACCTCTCGATCCTGCCGTGATTTGCAATTCTGCTGAGGGGGTGGCAAAGTTTAGTAGGTAGGCCGCGGACTCAATGGGGGAGTTGGAGCTGATGTCATTAAAATCATGGATTTTACCAAGGCTGGCACATTATATGTTGAGCCCGCAAAGGCGCGCACGACAGCATAAGCGGTTTGAACGAAAAAGGGTGAGGAGCGGCCAACAGCACGAGGTGCTGTTTTTCCATGATCCGGCAGACCCCTATTCGCAATTGCTGCAACAGGTGCTCCCCGCATTTGAAGACCGTTATGATGTGACGGTCAGGACGCATCTTGTGTCGCCACCTGATGCAGATGCTGCCCCCTTGCCCGATTTGCTGAAAACGCATGCTTTTTCAGACAGCGGCCTGTTGGCGGCGAAGGCCGGGCTGAACTTCACGCCGGTGCACGCGCAACCGGCACAGGACACGGCGACCGGGGATCACCTGCGCGCCAAATTCGGGCATTATCTCGGCGGCATGCTGTTTTACGGCGGGGAATGGTATTGGGGCCTGGATCGCCTGCATTTTCTCGAAACACGCCTTCAATCGGTCGGTGCCGGACCTGAACAGGCACCAATCTATGCGCAGCCTGCCTGTCCGCAAATCCCCGGACCGGTCAAGACGGGTCAGGTCAAAACCCTGCATTTTTACCTGTCCTTCCGCAGCCCTTATACCGCCATTGTCATCCAAAGGGTCAAGGCACTTGCCGACACCTATGGTGCAGAGCTGAAACTGCGCTTTGTTCTGCCCATGGTCATGCGCAATCTGCCGGTTAACCCGGACAAGAAACAGTATATCCTCAATGACACTGCGCGTGAGGCGGCGCGCCTCGGGGTTGCCTTCGGCAAGGCTTCCGATCCGGTCGGCAGGCCCGTAGAGCGCGGTTACGCCCTTCTTCCTTGGGCCATTGACCAGGGACTTGGCTATGCTTTTGTTGAAAGTTTCATCAAACATGTCTGGACCGGGGGCGTCAATGCCGGCACTGACCGGGGCATGGCGAAAATTGTCACCGCGGCTGGCCTGTCCTGGGACGAAGCGAAAACCGTCATCACCAATGAAGACTGGCGCGCCGAGGCCGAACTCAACCGGACTGAGATGATGGATTACGGCATCTGGGGCGTCCCAAGTTTCCGTCTGGATGACACCATCTGCTGGGGCCAGGACAGACTTTGGGTCATTGAAGACGTTTTGCGCCGGAGCGGCACCTAACTTACGGCTTTTCTTTTCATGCCGGTCTGCGTAATCTCTGGACATGTTCAAGCGCTTGAAAGACTGGGTGGTTTCCCTGACCCGACATAAATATGCCGTGCCAGCCATGGCCACGGTGTCCTTCACCGAAAGCTCGTTTTTTCTGGTGCCACCGGACGTAATGCTGGCGCCCATGGCAATGGCGAACAAAAACAAGGCGTGGCGGCTGGCCTTTATCTGCACGCTGGCCTCAACCCTCGGGGCCGTTTTGGGCTATGCCATCGGCTTGGCTTTGTTCGAGGCGATCGGTCAACCTATCATCGAGTCCTATGACGCACAGGACGAGTTCGACAAATTCCTGTTTTATTACGATGCCTGGGGCGGTTGGGTTGTCTTCATCAGTGCGGTTTCATTTATACCGTTCAAGCTCGCCACCATTGCCAGCGGTGTGGTCGGGTTGAACCCGCTTGTCTTCGTGCTCGCCAGTCTGGTCGGCCGGGGTCTGCGCTTTTATCTTGTTACCCTCGCTATGGTCACGGACCCGCGCAAATGGCTTGCCGATGCAAAAATCCATCTCAGCCTGCTCTGGCTTGGCATGGCCGGGGTGATTGTTCTGGCCCTGTTGATGCAGCATGTCGGCGGCTATCAACCCTGCGCAATGTGTCTGACCCAACGTTTGCCATATTATGCCGGACTGCTGGCTGTCCCGTTGATCGGGCTGGCGGTGCAGTACCGGCGTGACACGCTCTACCAATACGGCTTGATTGCCGTCAGCCTGATGTTCACAGCCGGTGCCGCTTATGCCGCCTATCATGCCGGGGTGGAATGGAAATGGTGGCCCGGGCCGGATACATGCGCGGCGACCGGGGCCGGTCCGCAGACCATCGACCAGTTGATGAACAGCCTGCAAAATGACCGGCTGGTCCCCTGCGACGATGCACCATGGCGCCTTTTTGGCATTTCCATGGCAGGATATAATACATTGGCGAGTTGTGGACTGGCCGCTTTTGCGCTCTGGCCGTTTTACGGCGATGCGGTGCTGAACAGACTGAACCTGCAGGTGAAACATGACCAAACGTCTTGAACAGATGATCCGCGTAGACCATGCCGGCGAGCACGGGGCCGTCAAAATCTATGAAGGTCAGGCGGCCGTGTTCGGCGCCAGCCCCAAAACCGCACAGGCGGCGGCGCTTGTTCGCGACATGGCAGCGCAGGAACAAAGCCATATGGACCATTTTGATGCCTTGATAGTTGAGCGCAAAATCCGCCCGACTCTGATGGCCCCGCTCTGGGACATGGCCGGTTTCGCGCTCGGCGCCGGCACCGCCTTGCTTGGGGAGAAGGCTGCCATGGCCTGCACCGCCGCCGTGGAGGAAGTGATTGACGCACATTATGCAGACCAGATTGACGAGCTAAAAAAACTGAAGACAGAACCCGAACTGGTCAAAAAACTCGAGAAATTCCGTTCTGAAGAGGCGGAACACAGGCATACGGCTCTGGAAAACGGTGCGGAGCAGGCACC
Organism: Parvibaculales bacterium; assembly: GCA_049889415.1. Lineage (GTDB taxonomy): Bacteria > Pseudomonadota > Alphaproteobacteria > RS24 > RS24 > JAYQKL01. The sequence continues at coordinate 56,782 of JBMHDL010000006.1, forward strand.
GTTTTACCGCTTGATGAACAAAGTCATCAAGGCCGGCTGTCAAACAGCCATTAAAGTGTCAGAAAAACTGTAACCCCGACTAGGCCTGCAATTCGCTGTCCCAGTAAAGATAGTCCTGCCAGCTTTGATGCAGATAATTGGGCGGAAAGCGCCGGCCAATGTCGTGCAGCTCATAGACCGTGGGCTGGCGGGGTGTCTGGCGCGGATGCATGTCGGCGTCCTTACACAAGCGACCGCCTTTACGGAGGTTGCACGGTGCACAGGCCGCGACCACATTTTCCCAGCTGGTGAGCCCTCCGGCGCGGCGCGGCAAAACATGATCAAAGGTCAAGTCGTCAGGTGATCCGCAATATTGACAGCTGAAGCCGTCGCGCAAAAACACGTTGAAACGAGTAAAAGCGGGATATTTCGGCGGCTTCACATAGGTTTTCAGAGAAACCACACTCGGCAGGCGGATTTCTGTGGTCGGGGAATGGACTTTGGTATCATATTCGGAAACAACATTCACGCGGTCCATATATACGGCTTTCAGCGTGTCCTGCCAGCCCCACAATGAAAGCGGATAATAGCTGAGGGGGCGATAATCTGCATTCAAAACAAGGGCGGGACAGGTGTCCGGGTTCTGGAAACGCCCGTGTTCCGAGGCGAAAAACTCTGCTGTGCGTTGTATCATCTGATGGGAAGACCGCGACGGCATTTTTCCTCCATTTTGACCGCCAAAAGTATGCCTGACAGCATTTTCTAGTGACTAAACACCTAAAGTTTACAATTTTGTGGCAAAAAGACCAGACAAAAAGAACATTTTGTAGGTTGAAAGCCAAATATGGATATATATGGTGGATATTCATGAACAAAGTGCCCGCAATGATCCGGATTCCTGAAAACCCGCGCACCCGGTTTGCTCCCAGCCCGAACGGGCGGTTACATATGGGGCACGCATATTCCGCCTTGATGTGCCTTCATCTCTCAAAAGGCGGAGAATTTCTGCTGCGGATTGAGGATATTGACCTTGGCCGGCGCCGGCAGGCTTATGTTGAGGCGATTTTCGAGGATTTGGCCTGGCTTGGTCTGACCTGGCCGGAACCTGTCATGTTTCAGTCAGAGCGTTTTGATGTGTACCGCGCCGCACTGGACAGCTTGCGCAAAATGGGGGTGATCTATCCGTGTTGGGCGTCACGGCGCGACATCCGCGCCCATATCGAGTCTCTGGGCCGGCTGTCCGACTGGCCTGTTGATCCAGACGGCGCCTTGATTTATCCGGGTCTTTACCGGGACATCGACCCCGGCCGGCGCCGGGACATGATGTGGGAGGACACAAACTATGCTTGGCGGCTGGACATGCAGGCGGCACTGGCTCTCGCGGAACAAAAAAATGGCGGCCCCCTGACTTTCGCGGAAGCCTCCACGGGAGAAAAAAACCTTGTTGACGCCGGGGTTTTCGGTGATGTCATCATTGCGCGTAAAGACATACCGACAACCTATCATCTGAGTGTCGTCATTGATGATGCGGATCAGGGCATCAATCTGGTCACACGCGGCATGGACCTGCAGCCCGCCACACACATTCACCGTGTGTTGCAGGTACTGCTGGATATGCCGGAACCGGTCTATTTTCATCATGATTTGATCCGACATGACAATGGTGAACGCCTTTCGAAGCGGGCGGGGGATATCGGCTTTGCAAGTTGGCGCGAGGCCGGAAAATCCCAGCAGGACTTGCGCCACGCCCTGCCGCCACCTTTTGGCGCCTGAGGCTTCAGCATTTTTATTTTGCCCATGCCGTCAAAAGGCCCTATGTAAGCGCTTATGGCGATATTCGATTACCTCATCCCCCTTGGCCTTGTGGCTGTCACCCTGGTTCTGTTGGCCGGGCTGGTCAATATGATGCGGGGCGGCAGTGCCAGCACATCGCAGAAACTGATGCGCTGGAGGGTCGGTTTACAGTTTGCGACTGTCCTATTAATAATGACAGCCTTGTACTTTTCTTCGAATTAGTCATAAAATGACAGGAATATTGGAGTAGTAGAACAGTGTTATCGGTTAAAAACCTCAATATCGCAGTCGGTGTCCTGATTTGCCTCGCCATTTTGCCGGCCGGCGCTCAACCGACCATAGATGAATGGCGGCTAGGTCTGATGGCGCATGATGTTGAAGATAATGACGAAAAAGGCGCTGATTTGAACGCTGAACTTGTCATCAACCTGGACATTGAAAGCGACAGCCTTCTGATACCACGCCCCGTTGTCGGGTTCAGCCTGAACTCCGAAGGGGATACCAGCCAAATCTATGGTGGTGGTGCCTGGAACATTGAAATCGGGGAAGATTTTTTCAGCGAAATTATGCTTGGCGTGGTTGCCCATAATGGCGAAACCGGCGCCACAGAACGCCTGGATGACCGTGAGCTTGGCTGTTCAGTTATGTTCCGTGAAGCTCTCTCGCTCGGCTATCGCATGGATGAGTCAAAAAGCATCATGGCCACGGTCAGTCATATTTCCAATGCCGGGCTGTGCGACCAGAACAGCGGTCTCACAAATGCCGGTCTGCGCTTCAGCTTCCGCTATTAAACCGGCACCAATGCCTCTATAATCGCAGCTCAGAGGCAAAAAACATGGTCAAACTGAACAAAATCTATACACGCACCGGCGACAAAGGGACCACCGGCCTGGCCGACGGTTCGCGGCGCGATAAATCTGATGCCCGCATCATGGCCTATGGAGCCGTTGATGAGGCCAATGCCACCCTTGGCATGGTGCGGCTGCACACCAAGACGGAAGAACTGGCAGATCTGGACGCGGTCTTGGGACGGCTACAGAATGATCTTTTTGATTTAGGCGCGGATCTGGCAACCCCCTACCCGCCCGATGGAGCCGAACCGGAGTACCCCCCTTTGCGGATACAGGCTGGGCAGGTTGCGCGGCTGGAAAGCGAAATCGATGACTTAAACGCCGGACTGGAGCCGCTAACGTCCTTCACACTGCCCGGCGGTGAGCCGGCGGCGGCTTATCTGCATTTGGCCCGGACCACCATCCGGCGCGCCGAGCGCCATATGGCAGCGGCTGTGCTGAAAAACCCTGAAGACAAGATTTCCCCGGAAGCGTTACAATATGCAAATCGCGCCTCGGACCTGCTTTTTGTTGCTTCACGCTATGTCAACAATCTGACGGATGCGGATGTTCTGTGGGTACCCGGTGCCACACGGGACGACACATAAGCCCGAAAGCCGGGTTTTTCGGTTTTCCGGTCCGGCAACCCGCCTCAAAACCGTGACATTACGCCCCGCCCGCAGGCTGAGTTAAGCATTGACCTGAAACAGTGGTAATGCTTTATTTGCCCAACTTTTAGAGGCACGCTGAAGCGTGACCATTATTGGGGGATTTAGAAGATGAAAATTCTCGTACCTGTTAAACGGGTTGTAGATTACAACGTGAAAATCCGCGTCAAATCGGATCAAACCGGTGTGGACCTTGCCAATGTCAAAATGTCCATGAACCCATTCTGTGAGATTGCCGTGGAAGAGGCGATTCGCCTTAAAGAGGCCGGAACCGCCGAAGAAATCATCGCCGTCTCCATCGGCCCGGCTCAAGCTCAGGAAACATTGCGGACAGCCCTGGCCATGGGTGCAGACCGCGCCATTCTGATACAAACGGATGTTGATGTAGAGCCGCTGGCAGTGGCCAAACTTCTCAAGGGCGTCGTTGACGCAGAAGCACCGGATCTTGTCATTTTGGGCAAACAAGCTATTGACGGTGACAACAACCAGACCGGTCAAATGCTCGCCGCCCTGCTGGGCTGGCCGCAAGGCACGTTCGCCTCCGAAGTCAAACCGGAAGACGGCAAACTCAGCGTGACACGCGAGATCGACGGCGGCCTGCAGACCGTCAGGCTGGCCCTGCCAGCTGTGGTCACCACCGACCTGCGGCTGAACGAACCGCGCTATGCATCCTTGCCGAACATCATGAAAGCCAAGAAAAAACCGCTGGATGAGAAAACACCTGAAGATTACGGTGTTGATGTAGCGCCGCGCCTTGAAATCGTCAAAGTGACGGAACCGGCGGAACGCGAAGCCGGGGTCAAAGTCGAGACCGTAACCGAACTGGTTGAAAAGCTCAAAAGCGAAGCAGGAGTAATCTGATGACAACTCTATTGATTGCCGAACATGACAACACCCATATCGCCGACGCCACACTGAAAGCGGCGACCGCCGCCGCCGCATTAAGCGGTGAAGTACATCTGCTGGTCGCCGGTGAAGGATGTGCCGCGGCCGCTGACCATGGCGCCAAAATCGCCGGTGTCACCAAAGTTCTGAAAGCTGATGACGCCGCTTATGCCAAAATGTTGGCAGAACCGCTGGCTGATCTGGTTGCCGGCCTGGCCGACACTTATGACGCCATCGTGGCCGCTGCCACAACCAACGGCAAAAACTATATGCCGCGGATCGCCGCACTGATTGATGCCTCGCAAATCTCCGACATCACAGCCGTAATTGATGCGAATACGTTCGAGCGTCCGATTTATGCCGGCAACGCCATCCAGACCGTCAAGGCGTCTGAAGCCAAAAAGGTCATTACCGTGCGCGGCACAGCCTTTGCCGCCGCAGAGGAGACTGGCAGTGCTGCGGTTGAAGACCTGTCCCCGGCCGACAATAAGGGCATTTCAGAATATGTCAGCGAAGAGCTGACCGTATCTGACCGCCCGGAACTGACCTCGGCGAAAATCATCATTTCCGGCGGACGCGGCATGGGGTCCGGCGAGAATTTCAACATTCTTGAAAATGTGGCTGACAAACTCGGCGCCGGTATCGGCGCTTCGCGGGCCGCCGTTGATGCGGGATATGTCCCCAATGATTATCAGGTCGGGCAGACCGGTAAGGTTGTCGCCCCTGAGCTGTATATCGCAGTCGGCATATCCGGCGCCATCCAGCACCTGGCCGGCATGAAGGACTCCAAAGTCATTGTCGCCATCAACAAGGATGAAGAAGCACCGATTTTTCAAGTCGCGGACTACGGTCTGGTCGCCGACCTGTTTACGGCTGTTCCGGAACTCGAAGAGGAACTCGGCAAAGCCGGCCTGTAAGACAGCTGCTGTCCGACATCAAAACGCCCCCTTTCCCGGGGGCGTTTTTTTATGGCAGATAGCCTGCAATAAAAGCTTTCACGGCTTCCGTATGCCATTCCGCCTCACCCAGAAGCCGCGCCACCTCCTTGCCGTTTGCATCAATCACCAGAGTGGTCGGCAAGCCAAATGCCCCCAAAGCCCGTGCCGACCTGCTTTTGGGATCATGGCCGAATGCCAGTTTCTCAACCCCCAGATCAGCCAGAAACGCCAGTGGATAATCCGGCTTGCCGCGGTCAAGGCTCAACGCCAGAACGGTGACCTGTGCCTCAGCGAAATGCGTCTGCAAGGCGTCCAGTGACGGCATTTCTTCTCGGCATGGTGCACACCAGGTGGCCCAGAGGTTTAGCACAACCACCGTGCCGCGATAATCAGCCAAGGTAACGGTCTCACCGGCGGCGTTTTTGAAATCAATCTCCGGCAGCTGTTTCGGTGTCGGATGGACAACAAGCTCCGCCGGCAATCCCTCGGCGTCGGAAAGGGCCGCATGATTTGCACCAGCCCCCTTGCCAGAGGGGGCCTCCCTCATGTAGAAGACGCCTAGCACCAAGGCGAGCGCAAGGCAGCTAATTACGGCAATATGGCTAAATTTCAGTTTTGATTTTATCATCTTGCTTTATGCTCGGCTTAATAAGGAGGCCAGTATGGCACATAAAATGTGGGGCGGACGGTTCGGGGAACTGCCCGCTGACATTATGGAAGAAATTAACGCTTCCATCGGTTTTGACAAGAGGCTGGCGATGCAGGACATTGCCGGTTCAAAGGCGCATTGCCAGATGCTCGCGGATACCGGCATTATTGAGACCGAGGAAGCTGAAGCTATTTTGGCCGGTCTAGCGACTATTGAGCGGGAAATCGCCGATGAGAGCTTCACTTTCAGTCGGGCACTGGAAGACATTCATATGAATATCGAAGCGCGTTTGGCCGAGCTGATCGGGCCGGATGCCGGACGGCTGCATACGGCGCGCTCGCGCAATGACCAGGTGGCGACGGATTTCAAACTCTATATCCGCGACACTGTCACTCACATGATGGAGCAGATTGCCGGTCTGCAAACCGTACTGGCACAACAGGCTTTGGCCCATGCCGGGACCCTAATGCCGGGCTTTACGCATTTGCAGACCGCACAGCCGGTTACTTATGGGCATCATTTGCTGGCTTATGTGGAAATGCTGGCCCGCGATCACAGCCGGTTTGCGGATGCCCGAGCGCGGATGAACGAGTCTCCATTGGGGGCGGCGGCACTGGCCGGCACCTCCTTCCCGATTGACCGGGCACAGACCGCCCAGGCGCTCGGTTTCGAGCGGCCGACCGCCAATTCGATTGACAGCGTATCGGACCGCGATTTTGTGCTGGAAGCTTTGTCCTGCGCCGCAATCACGGCCACGCATCTATCGCGTTTAGCCGAAGAAATTGTTGTCTTCGCATCAGCCCAGTTTGGCTTTTTCAGGTTGCCGGATGCGTTTTCAACCGGCTCGTCCATCATGCCGCAAAAGCGTAATCCAGACGCCGCCGAGCTTGTGCGCGCCAAGGCAGGCAGGATCATCGGCGCCCTCACCGGCTTTCTGGTGGTCATGAAGGGCCTGCCGCTGGCCTATTCAAAAGACATGCAGGAAGACAAGGAAGGCGCCTTTGACGCACTGGACAGCCTGTCACTGTGCCTTGCGGCGATGAGCGGCATGATGGCCGCCCTGACCCCGAACCCCGAAACCATGCGGGCATCCGCGGGCAGCGGCTTTTCAACGGCAACGGATTTGGCTGACTGGCTGGTGCGTGAACTGCAACTGCCGTTTCGTGAAGCGCATCATGTCACCGGATCTTTGGTCGCCTTGGCCGAGGCAAAAGATTGTGATCTGCATGAGCTGGCCCTAACCGACATGCAGTCTGTGGAGCCGCGCATTACCGACAGGGTCTTTGACGTGCTCGGGCTTGAGGAATCCGTTGCCAGCCGAACCAGCCATGGCGGCACGGCACCGGAAAATGTGAAGCGGGCCGCCCAGGCCTGGCTGGACAGGCTTGCCTGAGCACTGCCGGGAAAACGGAAAGGACACATCATGCGGACATTTATTATCGTTATGACACTCGCCGGGCTGACCTTGTCCGCGTGCGGTCGCCGGGGCGAACTTTATTACCCTGAGGCGCAAAGCCTGAACCTGACTGGCCCGTCATCGGTTGCTGGGCGGGAGTGAGCGCAGATGCACCATTTTACCATTGAGGATGGACGGCTGTTTGCGGAACAGGTTGATGTGACGGCGCTGGCCGAACAAATCGGCACACCTTTTTACTGCTACAGCTCGGCCACATTGACACGCCATTACGCGGTTCTGGCAGAGGCTTTTTCCGGCCTAGATATGACCATCTGCTATTCCGTCAAGGCCAATTCCAATCTTGGTGTTGTCGCGACACTGGCAAAACTCGGTGCCGGCGCCGACATCGTTTCGCAGGGTGAGTTGCAACGCGCCCTGATGGCGGGCGTGCCGGCGGATAAAATCGTATTTTCCGGAGTCGGCAAAACCGCCTCTGAGATGGAAGCCGCACTCAAGGCCGGCATCGCCCAGTTCAACGTTGAAAGCCTGTCCGAACTGGAGCTGCTCTCTCAATGCGCCGAACATGTCGGCGTCACGGCAAATGTCGCTTTGCGCGTCAATCCCGATATTGACGCCGGGACGCATGAGAAAATCTCCACCGGTAAGGCCGAAAACAAATTCGGCATCGCCTGGGAGGATGCTGAAACCGCCTTTGACCGCGCCCGCAGCCTGCCCGGCTTGAACGCCTGCGGCATCGATATTCACATAGGCAGCCAAATCACATCACTTGATCCGTTTGAGCGCGCTTTCACCAAAGTCGCCGAACTTCACGAAACCCTGTCGGATGCGGGACATGACATCACCCGCCTTGATCTCGGCGGCGGTCTCGGCGTGCCTTATGACACCTCGCAGGACAACCCGCCATCGCCCGAAGCCTATGCCGCCATTGTACATAAAACCGTCGGCGGACTCGGCTGTCGCCTGTTTGTTGAACCCGGCCGGTTGATTGCCGCCAATGCCGGCATATTGGTCACATCCGTCATCCGCACAAAACAGGGACAGGCCAAAAATTTCGTGATTGTGGACGCCGCCATGACGGAACTGATGCGCCCAACACTTTATGGCGCGCATCATGAGATCAGGCCCGTCACCCCCCGCCAGAGCGCGGTGCGCCATTGGGATATTGTCGGCCCGGTCTGCGAAACCGGAGATTTCATCGGCACTGACCGTGAAATGAGTGAACCGGAGGCCGGGGACCTGCTCGTCGTCTATACGGTCGGAGCATATGGCGCCACTTTGGGGTCAACCTACAATACGCGACGGCCGGCACCGGAAGTCCTTGTTACCGGCGACACCCACCATATTGTCCGCCGACGGCCTGATTTTGATGATATGCTGGCGCTTGAAAGCGTGCCGCAGCATTTAAAGTAATCTGCAGCACCCTCATCGTCTTACCCCTGGTGCTTTACCCTTAGCGCTTTTCTTTTCCGGCAAATTCGTCAAAAATGAATCAATGCTCTACAGCATCATCCAGTGACAGCAGTCACACGAATGGCCATGGAGAAACACATTGGTGCGGTTTGAAAATGTCGGCATGCAATATGACACCGGCCCGGAAATTTTTTCCGACATCAGCTTTGAGCTTCCGCAAGGCAGCTTCACCTTTCTGACCGGCTCTTCAGGAGCTGGAAAAACCTCCCTTTTGCGTCTGATATTTCCGGTCGGAACACCCAGCAGCGGGACCGTACATCTTTTCGGACAGGACACGGCAACAGTATCGTCCAGGCAAATGGCGCATTTGCGGCGCCAAATCGGCATTGTTTTCCAAGAATTTCGTCTTCTTGAGCATCTCAGCATCTATGAAAATGTTGCCTTACCACTGCGCGTCATGGGGGAAAAACAATCAAGCTATAGGGAAAATATCCATGAATTGTTGGACTGGGTCGGTTTAGGAGACAAATTGTCGGCGGCACCGTCCACCCTATCAGGCGGCGAACAACAACGCGCCGCCATTGCCCGGGCTGTCGTCGCCAGACCCCAGATCATTGTCGCTGATGAACCGACTGGCAATGTTGACCCCGAAATGGGTACCCGCCTGATGCGGTTGTTCATTGAACTGAACAAACTCGGCACCAGCATCATCATCGCCACCCATGATCAGCATTTATGGCGCCAATTTGATTATCCGCGCCTGCATTTGTCAGCAGGCGGCCTGACCGCCTCAACAGACACTGTGGTGCCCTCATGAACAAGACTTTGCAGCGTGAAACCGGAATACAGGAAGGCCCCATTCTTCCCCCGGGTACTATTGGCGGTACGGCACTCACCATTGTGACCGCCAGCATGTGCTTTCTGGCCTGCCTGGCCTTTGGAACAGCCTTGCTGGTCAATCATGCAGCGGATCGTTGGCTGGTGCAGGCCGGCAGCGCCGTCACCGTGCAAATCATTGAGTCCCGGTCACAATCCGCCTCCGAGCAGCTCCCGGCGGTTCTCAAGACATTGGCAAGAACACAGGGTATTGCCGAGGCGGAAGTCATACCGTCGGCTGAAATTGTTCAGATGCTCGAGCCTTGGCTGGGAACTGGAAATGTCACAGATGACCTCCCCCTACCGGTGCTTGTTGACGTTAAAATCGACCCGAACACCACGCTGAATGAACGCGCCCTGCGCATTGAGTTGAAAGCCGTCGCCCCCGGCGCCAGTCTCGACACACACGGTCACTGGCAGGAGACACTTGGCAGGACTGCCTTGATTTTGCGGATGCTGGCCGGTCTAATTCTGCTTCTGGTATTGATGGCGACCGGTACGGTTTTGGTTTTCGCCACCCGCTCGGCCCTGACCGCTAATCGGGAAATCATCGAGGTGTTGACCCTGATTGGCGCCACTGACCGTTTTATTTCGCGGCAATTCACCCGACATCTGGCAAAACAGTCTCTGACAGCCTGCCTGGCCGGACTGGTTCTGGCGGCCGGGTTATTTTACTCCTCCCAGGGTTTGCTCCCTCTGAGCATTCCCGCAACCCTATATTCAGGGCTCGGGATAATCGCTTTTGTCATCATCTTTTTTTCATGGTTTATCACGCATCACTATGTCATGCGGCTTTTGCGGATGAGCCCCTGAATGGAAAAGAACACACTCCGGAAAAATGTTGAATGGCTGTTCTGGCTCGCTCTGGGCCTGCTTGGTGTCTATCTTTTCAGTTTTGTCCTGTTTGCGGAAGGCCGTCGGGAAGACGCTGAGAAATCTTTGCGGACACCGCAGGCAGACGGTATTGTCGTGCTGACCGGCTCATCACGCCGACGCATCGAACAGGGACTTATGCTGATGGCTGACAAACGCGGGCGGCGGGTCTTGATCACCGGGGTGCATAAGAATGTCACCATGGACACCATATTGGACATGTCTTCAGTTGAGTCCGACAAAATCGCCTGTTGTGTGGATCTGGATTACCGGGCGACCAACACGGTCGGCAATGCGGCAGAGGCTGCCTTATGGGCGCGGATTCATGGCTATCGCTCAGTGATACTTGTCACCAGCACACATCATGTCCCGCGGACCCTGCTTGAAATGCAACGGACCATGCCGAACATCCGGCTGATTGCACACCCGGTCAATCCACCGGGAATCAGGCTGGATGCCTGGTGGAAATATCCCGGAACTTTTACCCTCCTGATCGGCGAATTCACGCGCTATCTTTTCGCCCTGTTTGATATGGCGGGGGCGCATGACACATAATGACGGCCTGACGCAATGACCCAAATACCTCGCAAACGCTATAAGCTGTTCCAGCCTTATGCCCTGCTGGCCACACTATTACTGCTGTTTGCCGGCTTTTGGCTTTCTGTCAGCCGGGGAATTGAACAGCGTGTGCTGGAGCAGCCGGGCTTGACGGTTGATGCAATTTCGGTTGCAGGCTTTCCGTCACAATGGCGCATAAGGCTCGACAAACCGGCATACCGCCTTTCCGGTGGCAGCCTGCAATCCGAAACTGTCCGGATCACCACATTGGTCTATAAACCCCACCATCACATATTCTGGGCTGAGGGGGAGCAGGCTTTCCGCGATAAAAACGGCAACAAACTGTTTTTGACCGCCCAGGATTTTAAGGGATCGCTGCTGCGGGGTCCGGAAAGCGGCAACCGGCTCTCGCTTGTCCTGACCGCACCGGATGTGCAGGTCGATCCAGCGCTGAGCAGCCCGTTCACCCTGCAGGCGGATCAGCTTGAGTTTTACACGCGCGATCTGGCTGGCCAGCCGGGTGTGAGTGAAAACTTTCTGAGCATCACAAACCTGAGCGGCAATACGGCCCTGAGCCTGATGAAGGGCGAAATCGCCTTCAACGCCGCAAGCAGTGGACTGGGTGACGGTCTGGACATCTCACGTTTGCTGTTCCGCTTTGCCGACGGCCCGGCCCTGCCGGTCACCCTGCGCGGTCAAGGCCGCCTGAAACTGGATGCGACACGACATCTGCAGGGCAAATTAGATCTGCAGATCGTCAATTTGAAAAGCCTGCTGGAGAGCCTGCAGAGCAACGGCCTGGTGAGCCAAAGTAACATGAACACCATTTTGTTGTTTGCCAGCCTCGCGAGCGCCGCCAGCGGAGATGCGCAAAACACACTTTCTTTGCCCTTGCAGTTCAAAGGGGGGCAGATGTTTCTCGGGCCTGTCATGCTCGGCCCGGCACCGCAATTCTAATTATCCTCGCCGGTCCGTGAGCGGCCAAAATCCGCCATGTCGGTTTCCTGGCCCGCATCAATAATCTCACGCCGGATTTGGCGTGTACGGGTGAACAAGGTTTCCAGCGCATCTCCGTCTTTCCACCTGACGGCACGTTGAAGTGCCTGTAAATCCTCGGTAAACCGACCCAGCATTTCCAAAACGGCATCCGTATTGTTGAGAAACACATCGCGCCACATAACCGGGTCTGAAGAAGCGATGCGGGTAAAGTCCCGGAACCCGCCGGCGCTGTATTTGATCACTTCGCTTTGTGTCACGGTTTCCAGATCAGCCGCCGTACCAACAATATTATAGGCGATCAGATGCGGGACATGGCTGGTAATGGCCAGAACAAGGTCGTGATGGTCAGGGTCCATAATCTCGACACGGCTGCCAATGGCCTCCCACAGGCCACGAATGGTGTTTGTGGCGTCTTGGGGTGTATCAGCCATTGGCGTAAGAATACACCAACGGCTTTCAAACAGGCTTGCAAATCCGGCTTCCGGCCCGGAATTCTCGGTTCCTGCAATCGGATGGCCGGGGACAAAAGCAACACGGTCGGGCAAATGCGCCATAACCTGATCAATGACAGATTTTTTGACCGATCCGACATCCGTGAGAACCGCTCCATCTTTCAAGGCCGGTGCAATGTCTTCCATGACCGCCCCCGTTGCGCCAATCGGTATGCTGATGAATACAATATCTGCATCCTTTACAGCCGCCGCTGCACTGTCCGCAACGGCGTCAACACAGCCCAATGCCAGCGCCGTCTCCCGCGTTTGTGCACTGCGGGCAAAGCCGGTTATGGAGGCCGCAAGCCCGGCCTGTTTGAAAGCATGCCCGAGGGAGGAGCCAATCAGGCCCAGACCAATCAGGGTAATGTTCGGTTTGTCCATAAGCCTGCTCCTAGACCCCCTGCAATGTTCTGAAAACGGCTGCGACCTTTTCCATGGCCGGCCGACTCCCGATGGAAATACGCAGGCTGTCGGGCAGACCATATCCGCCAACCCTGCGGGCAATCAGCCCCGCTTCGCATAAACGCATATCCGCCTGTTCGGCGCTGACAGCTCCATTTGGATCAAAATTGACCAGAATGAAATTCGCTTCACTCGGTACAGTTTCAAACCCACATGCCTGTATTTGCTCACTCAGCCAAGCCCGCCATTTTGTGTTATGGGCAACCGCCTTGGCAATATGTGCATCATCCCGCACGGATGCGATTCCGGCCAGCATGGCCGGTGTGTTGACGTTGAAAGGCCCACGCAGCCGGTTCAAAACCTCGATGATTTCCGGCGCGCCATAAGCCCAGCCGAGACGTAGGGCCGCCAGACCGTGAACTTTCGAAAATGTGCGTGTCGTGACCACATTTGATGCGGCATCAACCAGGGCAAACCCATCCTCATATTTTTCCGGGTCAACATATTCCGCATAAGCGCCGTCCAGGACGAGCACAATGTCCTCACGCAAGCCAGCATGCAGACGATGCACATCCTGTTTGCTAATCATGGTTCCGGTCGGGTTGTTGGGATTGGCCAGAAATACAATTTTTGTGTTTTGCGACACGGCCTCGAGAATAAGGTCAACATCTGCCGTCAGCTCAGGTTCGGCAACACTGACCGCCCGGGCACCAGCCGCCGTCGCCGCCAGCTTGTAAACCAGAAAGCCATGCGCCGTGTGAATTACCTCGTCGCCGGGTCCGGCATAAGCTTGCGGCAATAATTGCAGCAGTTCATCCGAACCGAAACCACAGACGATTTTCCCGACATCCAGACCGTGCTTTTCAGCCAGGGCCTCACGCAACGCCAAAGCCGCACCATCAGGATAAATCTCGAGACTGTCGGCCGCCGCCTTATATGCCTCAACAGCCAAAGGGCTGGGCCCCAAAGGGGTCTCATTGGCCGATAACTTGACCGGATTGTCAACTCCGTCAATAGTCTCCCGCCCGCCGACATAAGCCGGCAGGTCCATAATGCCCGGTTTTGGTTTCAAGGTTGTCATACTTGACCCTTCAGCCGTTCCTCAAACAGGGGATAACTCCCGCACACAAACACCCCGCCCTCCTGCGCGGACGGATGGAGAGCCTCTTGTGTCACAAAACCGTCCATCATGGCAAGGCCAATGCCGTTTTCAGCCGCCAATTCCTCGGCATTTGACGGCAGGGCGGCGACCGGACCGATTAACAGGGTCCTGTCTTCGCCGCTGGGCTCTGCAGGTATCTGGCCGAAGCAGAAAATTTGTGCTGATGCCTGAAACAGGGGCAGGCAGAGAAATATCCGTACGGCAGGTGTCAGGCGCTCCTGAACGATGGTATAGAGCTGCGGCAAAAATCCGTCCACCTGCAGATCCGCGACACCAATGGCATGGGGTGTGTTCACGACATTGGCGAACAATGCAGAGGCGTCACCGGCCTGCATATACTGCGCCGCCTGCCCGAATTGCGCCTTCGCGGCGTCAAAAACCGTACCGGCGCAAAAAACGGTCAAGGGCTTTTGTTGGCTGACGGAAGAGGAGATGATTTCGCGCCAGACGGCCTGAAAACCGGACAGCGGCATGTCACCAGCATTGTGGCTGTGCCAGTCAAGAAATTTCCGCATTTGCTGGGCCTCACGTGCCGGTCTGAGAATATGCGTCTGGCCGCTGTCACGTTTGGCTTGCGCAACTTGATTGACCAACCGGGAACGTTGCGCGAGAAGTGCGAGCAGCTTTTCATCAACCGCGTCAATTTTTTCCCTCAAATCCCTCAAATCAGGGCCTGCCGGTGTCTTCTTGATGCTCATCAAACACTTTCTAATAAACCGAATTATGTTTAGTCTTAAAGCCCAAAGGCAAAAAATCAAACAAAGATTGACATTTACCCCTCTTCGCGCAATTTACTGAGGATTATGGACGATACAAGCGCAAAAAAGCCAGGGTCACAGGCTGACAGCCCGAAAGGGAGGGAAAGCCTGCATATTTTTGACGAAGCCCTGCCATTAGACAGCGGTGCGGTTCTGCAGCCCTTCACCATCGCCTACCAGACCTGGGGGCGTTTGAACAAGGATAAAAGCAACGCCATTCTCATCTGTCATGCCCTGACCGGAGACCAATATGCCGCCGGCAACAACCCGGTAACCGGCAAACCCGGCTGGTGGAGCAGTCTGATCGGCAAAGGCAAGCCGATTGATCCGGAAAACTATTTCATCATTTGCAGCAATGTGATTGGCGGATGCAGCGGCAGCAGCGGACCATCCAGCATTAATCCGGAGACCGGAAGCGCATATGGGCTTGATTTTCCGGTCATCACCATTGCCGATATGGTCCGCGCCCAGGCCAAGCTGTTGGACGCATTGGGGATTGAAACCCTGTTCAGCGCGATTGGCGGGTCTATGGGCGCAATGCAGGTAATCCAATGGACGGTCGCCTATCCGGAACGGGTCAAAACAGCCATCCCGATCGCAGGTTCAGCTCGACACTCAGCTCAAAACATCGCCTTTCATGAAGTCGGGCGTCAGGCCATAATGGCGGATACGGACTGGCAGGGCGGCACCTATCTGATGAGCGAGGATCTGCCGCGCAAAGGCCTTGCCGTTGCCCGGATGGCTGCGCATATCACCTATTTGTCCGAGGCCGCACTGACCCGCAAGTTCGGGCGCAACCTCCAGGAACGGGACAAACTCAGCTTCGGCTTTGAGGCGGATTTCCAGATTGAGAGCTATCTGCGCCATCAAGGGTTCACTTTTGTTGAGCGCTTTGACGCCAACAGCTATCTCTATATTACGCGGGCCATGGACTATTTTGACGTGGCCGCAGACAATGACGGCATCCTGGCCAATGCCTTCACCGGTTGCCAGGCCCGTTTCTGCCTGATGTCCTTTACATCAGACTGGTTGTTTCCGACCAGCGAAAGCCTGATGCTTGTGCGCGCCCTCAACAGTGCCGGTGCTAATGTCAGTTTTGTCGAAATTGAAAGCGACAAAGGCCATGATGCCTTCCTGTTGGATGAACCGGAAATGTTCGACGCGCTGAACGGGTTCTTATCAGCCGCCGCAACTGATCTGGGAGTGCATGATGACTGAGCAATCTTTGCAGACGCAATCCGCGCCGGGCAACATTTCAGCCGACCGTATGGACCTGCTCCTGATCGGTGACCTGATTGCGCAGGGTTCGCGTGTGCTTGACATAGGCTGTGGCGGGGGTGATTTGCTTGCCCTTCTCAAGTCAACAAAGGCCATTGACGGGCGCGGTCTGGAGATCTCCCAGAGGAATGTGAATGCCTGTGTATCACGCGGACTAGCGGTTGTTCAGGGAAATGCTGACACGGATTTGGGGCAATATCCTGATGCCGGGTTTGACTATGCCATTCTCAGCCAAACACTACAGGCCACCCAAAAGCCTGAGGATGTCCTGTTGCAACTCGCGCGTATCTCCAGGAAAATTATCGTATCGATACCAAATTTCGGATATTGGCGGGTGCGCCTGAATCTGATGAGCAGCGGCCGTATGCCGCGCACGGATACGCTGGATGCCGAATGGTACAACACGCCGAACATCCATTTATGCACATTGCTGGATTTCAACGCCTTATGTGCCCGGCTCAACCTGAATATTGAACGCTGTATTTTGATGCATAACGGCAGGACGCGCCAGCTCTCACGCGCCCCGAATGGCCGCAACAATCTGTTCAGCGAACAGGCCATTTATTTACTTTCGAAAAACGGTTGACTCCTGCGCCTGTCCTGCCCGGATTTTATCGGCTCAAGAGCCGTCTCACCAAACCTTGACGCGGAACTGACAGCGGAACTGACATTTGGCGCAAAAGCCGGTCGCCCACCATACACCCGACCGCGATGCCTGCTTTTGCGACCCTTGACCGGAGCATGCACCAGCTTATCCGCCTCAACAATGATCACGCCGCAGAACCGGCTGAAGACAAAGCGTCCAATCCTTTCCGTTAGCTCAAGCAGATATGGAGAAAACGCTGCCATAGCTTGCCACAGAAAAGGGGGCAGGAACAAACAGGCCGTCCAGCGCATTGGGACAAGCTCCGCTTCCTGCAGCAGATTCCTGATTTGGGCATGGCTGAAGGGCAGACCCGAACCCCACGCGGTTTGTTCGCTGCGCGACCACCAGCCAAGCCGGTTTGGAACCACAATCACCAAACGGCCGCCCGGGGTCAATACCCGCCGCACTTCAGCCAGCAGGGCCGCCGCATCGCTGCTGTGCTCCAGACAGTGCACCAGCAACACCCTGTCCAAGGCATTGTCCGCCACAGGCAATCCTGGCTCATCAATCAAGGCTGCCTTATTGCCACCGGGTGATTGCATTCCAGACCACCTGTGGACCCCCAAATGCGCCGGCATCAAAGCCGTTAGCTCGGCGGCCGGCCAAAGCTTTTCCAGATAGGGCACCGCATAGCCGATACCCGTAATGCGGTGCGTCTGATCACTCTTGGAGCTAGGCCAGAATGCGGACAAGCGGGCGGACAAGGCGGCGAACACCCGCCGCCCCAGCCGACCGGCATAAAAGGTTCGCAGACTGATGACATCATAATGCATGATTTCTGTTCAGTTCCCTTGTATAAAGTAGAGACTACAAGCTTAGGCTAAACACGGCGGGATGCAACAGCGATGAAACAGCTTGAAATTGACCAGTTCCCTTGTCTTGAGGACAATTACGGATATTTACTGCACGATCCTGAAACTGGGGCGACAGCCACTATTGACACCCCTGATGTGGACGCGATTATGCAAAGGCTGGCCGCAAAAGGCTGGAGCCTCACCCATATTTTCAACACACATCACCATTGGGATCATGCCGGGGGCAATCTTGAATTGAAACAGAAAACCGGCTGCGAAATCATCGGACCGGCCTGCGAAAGTGACAAAATTCCCGGCCTTGACCGCGCTGTTGACCAGGATGACATGGTCGCCTTCGGGGACCATTATCTTGAAATCATAAATGTCGGCGGACATACTTTGGGTCATATTGCCTATTTCCTGCGCACGCAGAAAACCGCCTTTGTTGGAGATGCCTTGTTTGCCATGGGCTGTGGTCGGCTGTTTGAGGGCACCCCGGGGCAAATGTGGGCGTCGCTGTCGCGGCTGAATCGGCTGCCCGCTGAAACCATCATCTACTGCGCCCATGAGTACACACTGGCTAATGCGACCTTCGCCCTGAGCCTTGACCCTGACAATCCGGCCTTGATTGACCGCGTGGCGCAGGTGCAGGCACTGCGCGAAAAAAATCAGCCGACCGTACCGACCACCCTGTCCTTGGAGCGTGCCACCAACCCTTTCCTGCGAGTTGACGACCCGGCCATCCGCAATCTTCTGGGTCTACAGAAAGCGTCTCAGGTTGATGTCTTCGCTGAAATCAGACAGCGCAAAGATTCTTTCAAAGGGTAATTTCATGCCGCCTGCATCCTCTTTTTCAGGAATCGACAGCGGACTTTCAGCCGCCGAGGTGATTGCTGCGCTTAATCTGGCCCCATTCCCGGTCGGTGGCCGTGCCCGCGAAACCCATCGCGATGCAGAGCAGTCGATTATGCTGGTGCTGCTTGAGGTCGGCGACATCTTCCCCTGGCATCGCTATCACGGCATCCAAAGCTGGTTCTGGCACGCCGGCGCGCCGCTGGCCATCACGGTGTCGCCGGACGGACATGATGCATCGGCTTTGCATCTGGGCAATCACCTTGAGGCCGGACAAAAGCCGCTGACTTCTCTTGAGGCAGGGCACTGGATGACCGCTGAAAGCCTCGGCCACTGGACCCTGCTGGGGTGGAGTTGTAGCCCCGGCTTCACGGCCGATCTGTTTGAACAGGCGGCGCCGGACTGGTTCCCCAAACCGCGCCCTCCGGCGGCATGACGGTACGGAGACCAAGGGAAGATGATGCAGTCAAGGCTCGAAACGGTTCAGGAATGGGTGCTGCCAAGCGGGGCGGTCGTTCAGGAGATTGACTGGCTCGACCCGTGCAGTTGTTTTGCCGGCTTTGCGCAGACGCCCCATGCCCTTTGGCTTGACTCCGCCGACACACGTCACCCGGCAGGCGCTTACTCCTATATTGCTGTCGAGCCGTTTGAAACCGTCACTGTGAAAAACGGTGACATGAATGGTCTGAGTGTTGAGCCGTTCGATCATGTAAAAGCGCGGCTGGCACATTTCAACGAAGACTGGAGCGGTCTACCCGATGACCTGCCGGATTTCCGGGGCGGAGCTGGAGGCTATTTCGGATATGACCTGGGGCAGGGGCTGGAAATTCTGCCGCCGCCGATCGCCCCCTATGCCGTTGACGATGCCGGGTTACCGGATATGGTGGTCGGCCTTTATGACCTTGTGCTGGCCTTTGACCATCAGGCCCGGAGGTGCTTTCTTTTTTCCACCGGCTTCCCCCGGATACATGCCGCAGAGCGCAGCCACAGGGCCTTAATGCGCCTTGAGGATATGCGGCGCAGGCTTTTTGGCGTCGGGTCTGTCCCACGCAATGCAGATGAGAGCCCACCCCCACCGGCCTCCCTGCCGGCCAGCCCCTTAAGCGCCTCGGATTACCAAAACCGTGTCCAGAAGGTCATCGACTATATTCTCGCCGGAGATATTTTCCAGGCCAACCTGTCTCATCGGTTTGACGCCGAACTCAATGCCGATGACACCGCCTTCCAGTTTTACAAGCGGTTGCGCCAAGTCTCGGCCGCACCCTTTGCCGCATTTTTCCAGCTCGGGGACTGGGCGTTGGCTTCCGCGTCACCTGAGCGGTTTCTGTCCTGCCGGAACGGCCGGGTCGAGACCAGACCGATCAAAGGAACGCGTCCGCGCCATGACGATCCCAAGCAGGACGCGGCGCTGGCGGCAACCCTGCGCATGGATACAAAGGAGCGGGCCGAAAATATCATGATTGTGGACCTGTTGCGCAATGACATTGCCCGGGTGTGCAAGGAGGGCAGCATCAATGTGCCCAGCCTGTGTGCCGTTGAGAGCTTTCCGGCGGTGCATCATCTGGTGTCGATCATTGAAGGCACGCTCAGGGAAACCGCCGGGCCGACGGATTTGCTGAAAGCCTGTTTTCCGGGCGGCTCGATCAGCGGTGCCCCGAAAATCCGCGCCATGGAAATCATCGCTGAACTTGAAAACACCTGCCGCGGGCCTTATTGCGGCGCCATCGGCTATGTCGGCTTTGATGGTATCATGGACACCAACATCGCCATCCGCACACCTGTTATCCGGGGTCACAAAGTCAGCTTTCAGGTCGGCGGCGGCATCACCGCCGCCAGCGACCCGGCATCGGAGTACCGCGAAACGCTTGATAAGGCCGCCGGCATCTTCAAGGCGCTTGGCTGCACGCATCCAGACATGACCCAAACCGACACAGGCACGTCAGAGGGCCGCATCTCATGATCCTGATCATCGATAATTATGACAGTTTTGTGCATATGCTCGGCCATTGCCTTGGTGAAATCGGGACCGCCCGCCGGATGGTTCGCAATGACCGGATTGATGTCGCAACCATTCTCAACAATCCGCCGGATGCCATCATCTTGTCCCCCGGTCCTGCAACACCGCAAAAGGCCGGAATTTGCATCGATCTGGTCAAGGCCTGTCACGGACAAATTCCGATACTCGGCATTTGTCTGGGACATCAGGCGATTTCTGTCGCCTATGCAGAGATGAACGGCGCTGACAGCACCACCACCGTTGATCGCGCACCCTATCCCGCTCATGGTGTGGAAGCACAAATTCATCATGACGGGCATCCGCTGTTTGACGGGATTGCCAATCCTTTCGCCGCCGCCCGCTATCATTCTCTGGCGGTCAATCACCCGCCGGCTAATCTGGCCACCATTGCCCGCACGGCTGACGGGATTAACATGGCGCTGGCGCATGACACAGACAGGGTATACGGGCTGCAGTTTCATCCGGAGAGCATCCTGACCCCGCAGGGAAACCGGATGATGTCAAATTTTCTTACCCTTGCCGGTGTCAGGATGTCGGCATGATCTGGTTGAACGGTCATCAGACGGGGTCGGCGTCTGTTTCGGTGCAGGACCGGGGCTACCTGCTCGGTGACGGGCTGTTCGAAACCCTCTTGGCGGTTGAGGGCAGACCCGTTTTCCCCGACCTTCATCTTGACCGGCTCTATCAGAGCCTGCCCGTGCTTGCGATGCCGGCACGCTATCCGCGCCATGAAATTTCTGCAGCGATTGAGGCGGTCGCCGCAAATGCTAACGCATCTTCGGCCACTTCACGCAGTGTGATCCGGGTCACCGTCACCCGGACCGGCGGGCGTGGCCTTGAGATGAGCGAGTCTGCTGAACATCAAAACTGGCTTATTTCCGGCGCTGCCATCGGTACGCCGCCTGATGAAATGTCTCTCTCGGTGGTGGAAACATGCCGCCCCTCAACGGCTGCTACAAGCCGGCTGAAAAGCGTCAATTATCTAGACAATATTCTGGCACGGCGCCGGGCCGTCCAGGAGGGTGCTGATGAAGCTCTTCTGTTGAATGAACATGGCCGGTTAAGCTGTGCCGCCGCGGCCAATATCTACCTCATACAGGAGGGGGAAATCCTAACCCCGCCCGTCTGCGAAGGGGCCCTGCCCGGAACCCGTCGTGCTCGACTGCTCAGTCTTGAACAGCAGATATATGAGCAAACCGGGTTGCGGCTGTCGGAAATACCGCTCACTCGACAGGACCTTGTTGCCTGCCGGTCGGCCTTTGTGACTAACAGTTTGATGGGGGCCGTGCCGGTGGTCCGCATTGATGATCATGCAAAAGAAAAATCGCCCGCAATGCAGGCGATTTCGAGTTTATTACAGGCCGATTGAAGCTTTAGCCTTTGGGTTCAATTACCTGACGTCCGCGATACATTCCGCTTTTCAGGTCAATATGATGCGGGCGGTGCAGTTCGCCGCTGTCCTTATTTTCGACATAAGCCGGGTTTTTAAGCGCATCGGTCGCCCGGCGCATACCGCGTTTTGACGGGGTGGTTTTTCGCTTTGGAACAGCCATGGTTCTACTCCATTGAATTATTCTCAAATGAGATTGAGCGGTTTATAGAGCATTAAACCGGTGGCGTCCAGTCTTTATCCACGCTGTCCGGTCTATTGCTGCTGCACCCGGATCAACCGCCCCGTGGGACGTTCGGCCAGCACATAAAGGCTCCCGTCCGGCCCAACACGGACATCACGCAGGCGTTCCGCATCGCCGAGGGAAATGTCATGTTCCCCCCGCAGCTTGCCATTTTCAAGATCAAGCCGGACCAATTTGTCAAACACCAGCGAGGTGATGAATAAATCGCCCTGCCAGGCTGACCCCGGACGGTCATAAAACGCCATGCCGCTGGGGGCGATGGACGGCACCCAATAGGTCAAGGGCTGTTCCATGCCCGGCATTTTGGTGAAGGGCGATATGCGCGCACCGGAATAATCCAGCCCATAGGTAATGACCGGCCAGCCATAATTCAGTCCGGGGCGGATGACATTGAGTTCATCGCCGCCCTTAGGCCCGTGTTCATTGGCATAAATTATGTCATTTGTGGCATCATAAACAATCGCCTGCGGATTGCGGTGTCCATAACTGTAGGTCTCGGGGCGGACCGTGTCAGCGCCGACAAAAGGGTTGTCGGCAGGTATGCCGCCCGTGTCGGTGATCCGGATCAGACTGCCGGTGGTGTTGGACGGATCCTGGGCTTTTTCCCGCTCATCAAAACTGTCGCCAAGGGTCAGCACCAGCGTGTTGTCCTGCAGAAAAACAAAGCGCCCGCCATAATGGGCAGGGCGGGAGCGTTCATCAGAGACATACACGGTTTCAATATTGGTCAGCGCCGACCCGGTAAAAGTTCCACGGACCAGCTTGGTGGCATTGCGGTTTGCCGATCCGGTCGCAAAGGAAAGATAAACCAGCTTGTTTTCAGTAAAATCCGGATGCAGAACCACATCAAACAATCCACCCTGGCTTTTTTGGAAAACCCCGTCAATGACGGCCACAGGCTCCGGGAGAAGCTCACCATCCCTGATCAGGCGGACTGTGCCGGCATGCTCGGTTACCAGAATGTCGCCTCCCGGCAGAAAAGCCAGTCCCCAGGGGTCGTTCAGCCCGTCGGTCACAACCTCATGGCTGACACCTTGTGCCGATAACGGGACACTCAACAAGAAAAAGGCCAAAACTGCAATTAAAAATCTCATGATGATTTACCTTTGATTTCTTGCCCAATCATGCCAATTTTCAGGAACCTTCGTCCAGTTCTATTTCCGGAGAAACCATGTCCTGGTTGAAAAAAATTATCAGTTTCGCGGCCGGTCTGCTGGTGTTTGATATTCTGGCGGCGACGGTCTCCACCCAGATGGTGCTCGAGGAGATTGCCGCGCTTGGTGTCGACATATCGCTGCAAACGCGCCTGTCCACAACTCTGCATGACATTGCCGGACTGATGCCAACCTTTTCCCCGATTTTCGGCCTGGGCTTCCTGATCGCCTTCTGGGCGGCGTCAGAAGTCACCAAACGCACCAAGCTATCTGCGGATATGGTCTATGCAGGTGCGGGAGCGGTGAGCGTCCTCGTCACACTTTTGACCATTGAGGCGGTATTCGGCTTGACAGCCCTGGCCGCTGCCCGAGAGACGACCGGCATCATCCTGCTCAGCCTGTGCGGTCTTCCCGCCGGTGTGATTTACCGTCGGCTCACCCTGCGTTTGCACGCACAAACCAAGCTATAAGGCCTAGTGCGCGGCCTTGAACTCAAGCCGGCGCTGATGCAAAAGCGGTTCCGTATAACCGCTCGGCTGCTCACGCCCCTTGAAAACAAGGTCACAGGCAGCCGCGAAGGCGATGGAAGCGTCAAAATCCGATGCCATTGGCCGATATTCTGGATCCCCGGCATTCTGTTGATCGACCACCGCTGCCATACGTTTCATGGTTTCCATGACCTGCTCCTTGGAACAAATGCCGTGATGCAGCCAATTGGCGATATGCTGGCTGGAAATGCGCAGCGTCGCGCGGTCTTCCATCAAGCCGACATTGTGAATATCCGGCACCTTTGAACAGCCGACCCCCTGATCAACCCACCGGACCACATAGCCCAGAATGCCCTGGGCGTTGTTGTCAAGCTCCTGTTGAATCTCCTCCGGCTGCCAGTTGGTTTCGCGACTGACCGGAATCGCCAGAATATCGTCCAATGAGGCCCGCTCACGCGTCTTCAGCTTGTCCTGCACCGCATCAACATCAACCTGATGGTAATGAATGGCATGAATGGTCGCTGCGGTCGGGGACGGAGCCCAGGCGCAGTCGGCGCCGGCTTGCGGATGGCCAATTTTGGTCGCCAGCATATCCGCCATCATGTCCGGCATCGGCCACATGCCTTTACCGATCTGGGCGCGTCCGTCCAAGCCGCATTCCAACCCAATATCCACATTCCAGTTTTCATAAGCCATGAGCCAGGCTGAGGTCTTCATCTCTGCCTTGCGGATCATCGGCCCCATTTCCATCGAGGTGTGGATTTCATCACCCGTCCGGTCGAGGAATCCGGTGTTAATGAAAATGACCCGTGACTTGGCGGCACGGATGCATTCCTTAAGATTGACGGTGGTGCGGCGCTCTTCATCCATAATGCCGATTTTCAGCGTATTGGGCGGCAGCTGCATGGCGGTTTCGACATCGGCGAACAGCGCGTTGCAGAAAGCGACCTCTTCCGGACCGTGCATTTTGGGTTTCACAACATAAACCGAACCAGCAGCACTGTTGCGCGTAGCGGCATCTTGTTTGCTGAGATCATGATGTGCAACCAGGCCGGTCATCAGGGCATCCATGATGCCTTCCGGAATTTCATTTCCGTCAGGGTCCAGCACTGCGGGATTGGTCATCAAATGCCCGACATTACGCACCAGCATCAGACTCAGACCGTTCAGCGTCAAGGACCCGCCATCAGGTGCAGTATAGCTGCGGTTTCCGTTCAGGGCGCGGGTGATGGTTTTGCCGCCTTTTTGCATCTCGCAGGACAGATCGCCCTTCATCAAACCAAGGAAATTGCGGTAGGTTTCAACCTTGTCTTCCCCGTCCACGGCGGCAACCGAGTCCTCCATATCCAAAATGGTGGTGACCGCCGACTCCAGTATGACATCGGCGATATGGGCCGGGTCATCCTTGCCGATGGCGTCATCTGAATCGATCAGGATATCTGCGTGCAACCCGTTATTTTGCAGCAAAACCGAGCTTGGGGCCGCGGCAGTGCCGCTGAACCCGACAAATTTTTCCGGCGCCTGCAACGCGACGGCGCCGTTTTCTGTCATCACCTGCAAAACGCCATTTTCAACCACAAATCCGGTAGCATCGGCATAGGACCCGGAGGTCAAAGGCGCCATCTCATCGAGCAGGGCCTTAGCTTTTTTGATCACCTCTGCCCCACGCAGCGGATTATAAGCCCCCTCAGGCGCCAATCTCCCGCTCTGGTCAATCACATCTGTACCGTAAAAGGCGTCATAGAGGCTGCCCCAACGGGCATTGGCAGCATTAAGGGCAAAGCGGGCATTCTTGACCGGCACCACCAATTGCGGTCCGGCAATTGTCGCAATCTCAGGATCTACATTCTCGGTTTCAATGCTGAAGGCCGGCCCCTCCGGAACAAGATAGCCGATTTCGGTCAAAAAGGACTTATAGGCATCCGGGTCATGCGTCTGACCCTGGCGGGATTTGTGCCAGTCATTGATGGCGGCCTGCAAGCTTGCGCGCTTTTTCAACAAATCTCGATTCGTGGCGGCATGTTTGGCAAGAATAGTCGCACAGGCAGCCCAGAAAGCCTCGGCGTCAACCGGTGTGCCAGGTGTCGCTTCATCGGCGACAAATGCCGCCAGTTCCTCGTCAATCTGAAGTCCGGCAATCTCGATATGCTTGGTCATGATGTTCCCCCGTCAATCTGCTATCAAACCTAACCCTATATAGACGCAAAATCAGGTCTGCAAAACCCGAACAAAGTTATTTTTTAGGGAAAGTGCTGATAAATGGGTGAAATACCCCCAAAAGACGGGAATTCTCCACTGCATCACTGCACCCGTCTTTTATGCTCCTGAGGGGCAGCACGTCCAGAAGGCGACCAGCCGCCATCGCCGGATACAATCAAAGCGGCATGATGACTTTTGGTGTTAATGCAACAAAATAGTTTTACGGGCCTAAAACAGCGCCCGTCCAACATCCACCGCCAGAACAATATTGGCGATGAAGGCGATGATGAAGAAATAGCTGCGCGGGCTGGGGTTTTTCTCCGTTGCAATCACATAGTAAAGCGCCGTGAAAATGATCCGCGCCGCAGCATAAACCCAGATGATATTTGCCAAACGGCCCGGATCCAGTTCCAGGAAAATCGCCATGAACGCCAAGGCCAGCATCGGAACAATGTTTTCCAGTGAGTTGCGGAAGGTGCGGTCACTCCTGAATACAAAGGATTCATGCCCGAGATGGGCGTCAACAATACCAGGAATATATTTAGCCTGACGCCGATGGGCGACGGACGCCACCAAAGCCTGAACCATGACGGTGATGATGATGACCCAGATACCGGTCAATGCAGATGAATAGGTTTCAATCATAAGTGCCTCCTCTTTCCGACAACGCTACCAGGCTTCGTGGCAATGGCAAGTCCAATAGCGACCCCAACAGCAAACCAAAAGAGCCTGGCAGGATTGAAAACCATCCCCAATGATGAAATGATAAAACCAGTCTCATGATTGCGGGGGAAGACCATGACACCTTTTGACATTACCGTTTCTGACACCGGCATCCAAAACATCCTGGATAAGGTCGCCGCTTATGACTGGAGCACCATGCAGGATTTCGCACAGCCCGATGCGCCATGGGCCGGGGGCGGGAACCAGGCCTATCTCCGCGAATTCTGCAGCTATTGGCTGACTGACTACAAATGGGACGATACGGTCGCCGAACTCTCAGCCTTCCCCCATTACCGCGACTGCATTGACGGTCTTGACATTCACTATCTGATGGAACCAGGGTCAGGAACCAATCCGCCGGCCCTGATCATGACGCATGGCTGGCCGGGGTCGGTATATGAATTCATGAATGTGATTCCGCGCCTGGCGCATCCGGAGCGCTTTGGCGGTGATGCCGAAGACGGCATGACGGTGATTTGTCCGTCCCTGCCCGGCTATGGCTGGTCCGGAAAGCCTGACACGCCGATCGGCCCAAAACAGACCGCCGCTCTTTACGACAAGCTGATGACGAAGGTGCTCGGTCATGACAGCTATATTGCCCAAGGCGGCGACTGGGGCAGTCTGGTCACCGGCTTCTTGGGGCTGAACCATTGTGTTGCCAAAGGCGGCGGCTGCCGCGCCATTCATCTCAATATGTACGGGCTGGCTGTAGCCGATGAACCCAGCAGTGCCGAAGAGCTGAAATGGCTGGAAACATTCAAGGCTGTCATGGCCGCCGAGACCGGCTATCTACATGTACAGTCAACCCGCCCGCTGTCCCTGGCCTATGCGATGATGGACAGCCCGGTCGGAGTGGCAGCATGGCTGCTGGACAAATTCGTATCCTGGAGTGATCTGCGGCCGCGGGCGGATAAGAGCGCGCACCCGGGGCTGCATCTGGAACATGTTTACACCAAACACCAGCTGCTCTCTAACATCATGATTTATCTGACCACCAAAAGCTTCAACTCGGCCAGTTGGTATTATCTGGCCTATTTCAGCGGCCCGACCGGCATGGCACCGGGCGAACGCGTATCCGTTCCCGCCGGTGTCGCCAATTACGCCCATGAGCTGATCACCTTCCCGCCGCGCAGCCTGGTTGACAGGGGCTATCATGTCACACAATGGACAGATCATGACCGCGGCGGGCATTTCGCCGCCTTTGAGGTGCCCGAAACCTTCGCCGCCGATGTCCAACGGTTTGTGACGTCACTTTAGGCGACGGTTTGTCTCAGGCTTTTTTCTGTTCTTTACCGCGCTTGATGACAGCTTCGCGCCGCGCCTCAATATCAGCTGCCGTGACATTGCCGTTATGCGACATGGACAGATCATACTCATATTTCCGCGCCGCGGACAATGTCTGGCCATACCCGAAATCCATCAACCCTTTATAGCCTTGTACAGTTTCAGGAATACAAGACGCAATATCATTTGCGATGGACATCGCCTTGCCCATCAGGGCGTCGGGTGTCTCAACATGATTGACCAGCCCCCAGTCCAAAGCCTCCTGCGCCGTGAAAAAATTACCTGTGAAGGAAATTTCCTTGGCTCGGGATGTGCCGACAATACGCTGGAGTTTCTGACTCAAACCCCAGGTCGGCATCAGGCCGACACGGGCATGGGTGTCGGCAAACCGGGCATGATCGGCGGCCAGCAAAATGTCACAGGCCAGGGCGATTTCCAATCCGCCCGTTACGGCAACCCCGTTAATGGCACCGATTATCGGTTTGGAAAAGGCGTCCATGGCCGGCACCAGATCACCGCGCTTGAGGTTGTCCTCCGTGCTGCTGGTTTCATCCGCCCCCATTTCACGCAGATCCACCCCGGCTGAAAAAGCGCGATCGCCCGCCCCGGTCAGCACCACAACATGGACCTGCTCATCAGCGTCGAGCCTGGCGAACGCGTCGATCATTTCATTGCGCAACCCAATGGACAATGCGTTCATCGCCTCCGGACGGTTCATGGTCATTACAGCGACACCGCCGCCGGTCTCAATGGTTAATGCAGATTGTTCGGTCATAAGATCCCCCTGACTGTTTTTCTTTCAGCTTACTTGATTGTTTAAGGGGGTCAAGGGACAGCACTGGCTTTTCCTGCTTGGTCTGGATGCACTTATGGGGCATATTTGAGGCCGTTACGGTAATTTACGAGGTGTCAAATATGACGGAAGAAACACCACTGCTTTTTGAACGGGACGGCCCGGTCGGGATCATCACCTTCAACCGGCCAAAAGCCCTGAATGCCATATCCGGCCAAATGCGGACTGAGTTAGCCGAACTCTATAAAGAGATTGAGGGCGATGACAGTCTGCGCGTCATCGTGCTGACAGCCAACGGGCGGGCGTTTTCAGCGGGCACCAATCTGATGGAAGACTTTCTCAAAGACCGCGAAAATGTGACCGACCACATTATGCAGGATTACAAGCCTCTGATTGATGCCATCGGCGCCTCCGACAAAACCTATATTTGTGCGCTGAACGGCTTGTGCGCCGGGGTCGCCATCGGCTTTGCGCTGAATTGTGATCTTGCCGTAATGGCGGAGGATGCCTTCATCTTCATGCCCTTTGCCAACATTTCACTGGTACCGGATGGAGGCAGTTCCTGGCTGTTCCTGGACCGGCTGGGCTATAAACGCGCCTATGCCGCCATTCTGGAGGGCGACCGGCTGGACGCCCGGACCTGCCTTGACGCCGGCATGGTCAATAAGGTTGTCCCGGCGGATCAGGTCAGGGAAACCGCGATTGCCTGGGGTAAAAAACTGGCCGGACTCGCGCCGCTGTCTCTGACCCATACCAAGCGTTTGCTGCGCGAAGCGGTTGATATGAGCTTTGACGAAACCGTCAAGCGCGAAGCTGAAATCCAGCATATCTGCATGTCGTCTGAAGACCATCAGGAAGGTGTGGCGGCATTCAGCGAAAAGCGGGCACCGGTTTTTAAGGGCAAGTAGGTTTTGAGTCCGGCCGAGATCAGTGAAGTCATCGGACTGGCCTGGCATGATGAGGTCAGTTTTGATGATATTGAGCACCAGACCGGGCTGAGCGAAAAGCAGGTCATTGCCTTGATGCGCCGGGAAATGACCGCCTCAAGCTTCAGAATGTGGCGTAAAAGGGTGACAGGCCGCAAAACCAAACACGGCAAAAATGGCCTGACCCGAAAAGGTGGTTTCCGCTTCAAAGACTAAAACAAAAAAGGGCGCCACACGCCTTTATTGCACCATAGCGTTTTTAAGAAATGATCTGGTTGCGGTATTTTTGCGAGAACACGTCGCGGCCGATAATATATTTCATCACCTCGGTGCTGCCCGCCAGTATCCGGTTGATGCGCACATCCGTGAACATGTTGCAGATCGGATATTCCTTCATGTAGCCGGCGCCACCATGCATCTGGACGCCCAAATCAACCATTTTCCACTCTATCTCGTTGGTCATAAGTTTGGCTTTGGCGGCCTTGTTGGTGTCCAGCAGACCCTGATTGTGCAAGTCAATGCAATGATCGACATAGACTTCCGCCATTTCAATCTCCGCATCCATTTCAGCCATTTTGAACTGGGTGTTCTGCTGTTCGGACAACACGCCGCCGAAAATCTTGCGGTCCATGACAAATTCACGGGTGATTTCGAAGGCCTTGCGCGCCGTGTTCACACAGCCGACTGCGGCGATCAGGCGTTCCTCGGCGAGCCCTTCCATCAGGTAGTAAAACCCTTTATGCATCTCGCCCAAAATATTTTCTTTGGGGATTTTGACATCGGTGAAGAAAAGCTCGGCCGTGTCCTGTGCCGGCTGACCCATTTTGTCGAGATTGCGGCCACGCTCAAATCCTTCCATGCCGCGCTCCACCAAAACCAGCGTCATCGCATGCGGGTTATTTTCAGGATCGGATTTAGCGGCGACAATGATTAAATCGGCATTAATGCCGTTGGAAATATAGGTTTTTGACCCGTTCAGGATGTAATGGTCACCCTCCTGCTTGATATAGGAGCGCATGCCGGCCAGATCGGATCCGGCACCGGGCTCGGTCATGGCAATGGCGAGAATGGTCTCACCGCTGACGCATTTGGGCAAAAAGCGGTCTTTTTGCTCCTGGGTACCGAGATTTTCCAGATAAGGACCGACCAGACGGCTGTGCAGGGTTGCATAAAACCCGCTGGTGCCGGCACGGACCCCTTCCTCCATGATAATCTGTTCATAACGGAAATCACTGTCTCCCAACCCGCCATAGCGTTCAGCAGGCCAAATCATCAGGAAGCCCTGCTCACCGGCCTTTCGAAAACATTCTCGATCAACGATACCCTCTTCCTTGTAGCGCTCCATATGCGGTGCGATTTCCGTTTCCAGAAATTTCCGATAGGCTTCGCGAAACAGGATTTGCTCTTCGGTAAATTGGACCATGATTTCCCCCTAAAACCAGATAACACCCCTAATTTGGGGAATTGGGATTGAGAAATCAAATAAATAGTTGCAAACTTAAGACCTGAAAAATTGCGCATATTGTCACAAGTCTGTTGTCATGGTCCGAGGGGGAAGAAATGACTGAAACAAAAAGTGAAGATAAAATCCTGGTTGACGTTAATGGCTCGGTCGCGACCATCACCATAAATGACCCGGCCAATTCCAACGCTTTTACACGGCAAATGTTTCGTGACTTCCACCATGCCGTCAATCAGGTTGAGGCGGCACCCGACGTGCGGGCCGTCATCATTACCGGCAACGGCAAAAACTTCTCTGCCGGGGCCAATCTGCGCGACCCCGAAAAACCCGGGCCGCATTTCCGAACCTCCGACACGTTGATGACGGAAATTTTTCCGGGCATTGAAAGCATTTCCAAATCCGATAAAATTTTCATCGCCGCGGTCAATGGGGCAACCTCCGGCGTATCCGGCGCCATGGTGCTGAACTGTGACCTCGCCGTCATGTCGGAGGACGCCTATATGCATCAGCCCTTCATGGCGATTTCCCTGGTGCCGGACGGCGGCATGCATTGGCACTTGCTGCGCGAGCTGGGCTACAAGCGAGCCATGTCAATGATCCTGAACTGTGAAAAACTGCCTGCACAGGATTGCCTGAGCGCCGGCATCGTCAATCAGGTTGTCCCGCGGGATAACCTGCTGGAGGCAGCCAATGCCATGGCCCGGGCCATTGCCGCCGGGCCGCCATTGGCGCAAAAGGCGACAAAACGCATCCTGCGCGAGGCCGCCGGGCAAAGTTTTGAACAAAACTTCATGATGGAAACTTTTGAGCAAAACGCCTTGATGAGTTCCCATGACTGCCTAGAGGGTGTCACGGCGTTTTTTGAAAAACGGGCGCCGGCTTTTAAAGGCAAATAGGCTATTTGGCGATCGTGCCCCGCAGGGTCAGGGGCAGCATGGCAAGCATGAAGCCACCGGTCAAAGGCGGCATGACGAAAACCCTGAAATAGACCCAATGCTGCTCGCTCAAAACCCGCCAGGCCAGCTCGTTGGCCAACGCCGCAAACAGGAAAAACAGCCCCCAGCGCAAGCTCAGCAAACGCCAGGTTTCAGGCGTGAGATTGAACTGGGTACCGAAAAAGACCTCCATCATGGCCTTGTTACGCATCAGCCCGCCAAGCAGGACAAAGGACAGGACAAAGCTGAATACGCTTGGCTGGACTTTGATCAAAAGATCTTCCTGCACCAGCACCGCCGTTATGGTCATGGCACCGGACAGCACAGTCGAGAAAATCACAAACCGCGCCACGCGCTTTTCAACCAGCCAGTAGGCAACCAGACTCAGGACGGTTGCTGAAAGAGTCGCCATGGCGGCATAAAAGAGCCCCCCATGCTCATAGGCGAAGAAAAACACACACAACGGAATAATTTCGCCGAACATGGAGACCAGACGCATCTGTCTGACCTTGTCCATAAGCGTCAAAGTTTCGGTTTGGTTCGACATCAGCACACCCTTTCGACCCTAAATCAAATAGGGCGGCGCAGGGTTGAAACCAGCATCAAGGTTTGAGAGTCAGTCTTCTAGATTAAAGGTCAGGCCGGCATTGGCGACCAGACGCTCGATCAATTTCCCGCCCATGGCCGGTGCTGATGTCTGAATGCCGCCCGGTGTTTCAGGGCAGTCCAGCGCCAGACAGACGGCGCTTTCCGCCAGCATTTTTGAGGTTGAACCGTAACCTGGGTCCATGTCACCGGTGACACCAGCTTTGATGATCTCGCCATCCGGCATTTGGCCGACAAACAGAACATCATAATTGCCGGCTTCACGACTCTCCTTGGACGGGCCCTCGCCCGGTTGCGGCACATCACCGGCCAGCATATCCATACCGGCAACCATTTCGGCAACCGCTTTCCCCTCCTCGCCAGGGCCAGCCATCATCATTTCGTCATAGACAAAATCCTCGCCATAGGCATGACCCGTCAAAAGGTTGGAGCGGTGAATATTTTTTGTGTTGATCGGCGCCATGATGAACGGAGCCAACCAACTGCCCAACAGCTCATCCTCGCAGACCTTGTTACCGGCCGGTTGTTCCGGCCCCTGAAAGCCGTCGCACAGGGCGAACGGGTCAACCATGCGGGTGAAAATTTCCGGCTCCGCTTCAAGCCGCTTCAGGCTGCCAAGAAAGGACGCCACTGTTCCGCCGGAAAACTCGCCGTTCATCGCTCGCACCCGGCAGCGCACCCGCGGTGCCGGAGCGCCGTATTTCTCTTTGGCGGCATTTTGCAGATAAAACACGCCAAGATCGAAAGGCACTGAGTCAAAACCGCAGGAAAACACAATGCGGGCCCCGGTTTCCCTGGCCCGTGCATCATGCGCTGCAATCATGTCATACATCCATAGCGGCTCGCCGGTAAGGTCTACATAATCGACCCCCATATCAGCGCAGGCCGCAACCACAGCTGAGCCATATTGCTGATAAGGGCCGACCGTCGTCAGCAGCACATCCGTGCGCGCCACCATCGCTTTCAGGCTAGCTTCATCATCCGTATCGGCCGTCACCAGCGGCGTATCAGCCGGCAGGCCCAGCTCATTCCTGACCGCCGCCAGTTTTTCGGCACTGCGGCCGGCCATGGCCCAGCGCACGCCCTGGTCCTGCCCATATTGCTTGTGCATATACTCCGCAACCAGCCGCCCGGTAAAACCGCTGGCGCCGAAAATGATGACATTAAATTCATTTTGATCAGACATTGTTTCCCCCATGTGTGATTGCCGCCAAAGCTAATGCCTGTGGTCGGGTTTGGCAAATTCTAAATGACGTCTTAAGCCCGTGATGGCCCACAATATTAAGGCGCAAGACAACCATGGCGTTCTGTGTTATGTTAATTTGAGTTGCAAAATAAAAAGAAAAAACATGCGCCTGTCTCATACATCCGCTTTTGTGCTGCTTTTGCTTGGCCAGGAGATTTATAAAACCCCGCTCGCGCGCGATTTTTTATCCCGTCTGGACCTCTCCGCCGGGCAGGCGCTTTTTGATCAGGTCATGGCATATTGGCCGCATTACGACCAAATCATCAAAAACCGCAAATATGCGGTCTTGAAACTGGTGGAAACCCTCCTGCTGGAAGGCCGCCTGCCGCACCAGATTATCATCGCTGCCGCCGGTATGGACGCCATGGGGCTGGAGATCATATCCCGCCATCCCGGTACCCGGATTTATGAGTTGGATCAGGCCTTCATGACCGAAAAAGAGAAATTGGTGCCGCATGAACGCATGCATTACATCACATCTGATCTGACCCGTCATCAAACCTGCTTGGCGGCTTTGGCTGAAATGGGTTGGCAGGCGAGCCAACCCAGTCTGGTCATTTATGAAGGCATCAGCTACTACATCTCTACGCAGGAATTGCAAAGCCTGAACAAAGCCCTGGCTCCAGATTACGTTATCATCGATTACCTCAAGCCGCTGAGCCGGCTCAACGACATAGCTGTGCGGCGCGGTAATTTCATTTTTGACGCCATTCTCGGGGACGGCCAAAGCCTTGAAATTAGCCGATATGACATGCGCAAACTTGAAAAAACCCTCAGCCTGCCACGTCACACGCGCATGGGCATGGTGCGGCTTGAAAAAGAACGTAACAGTCGCAACCGCCTGTTCCCGACAGAGGCCCATGGCTGGATTGAAATCGGATTATTCGGTCCGGCGGGCTAATAATTCAGCCCGGAATTCCGGCTGTGTCCGCAGTTGTTTTTTTAAGGCCGCCTCACGCGACATGGCGGCACCTCGGGTTTTGAAGCTTTCACTATGCAAAAGCTCCCACTGCCGCCCACGGGTCGCCTTGGCACCCCGACCGGTATTATGCTTGTCGAGACGGGCCTGAATATCATGGGTCCAGCCCGTATAAGTGCGCGGCCGCCCGCCTTTCGCACAATCACTCCAACTGCCCAAAACATAGACAAAACAGGGTGTCACATCCACCGCACAACCCCTTTTCTGAATGTGGTTACTAAATCTTTGAAAAACTGTATCATGAGTTGCATATTTTGCGGCAATGCGTAAATTGGGCACATATTTTAGATCTGGATGAGATGATGGACACAGCCAACCCCCCCCTGCGCCACGACTGGACCCGTGAGGAAATCCTCGCCTTGTTTGACCTGCCATTCAACGACTTGTTGTTTCAGGCGCAGACCGTTCATCGCCGATATTTTGACCCCAATCAGGTGCAAATGTGCCAATTATTGTCGATCAAGACCGGTGGCTGCCCCGAGGATTGCGGCTATTGCAGCCAGTCGGCCAGCGCCCCGACCGGATTGAAAGCCGGCAAGCTTATGGAAGTCGAAAAAGTCCTCTCGGAAGCGCAGCGCGCCAAAGAGAGCGGCGCCACACGCTATTGCATGGGCGCGGCCTGGCGCAGTCCCAAAGACCGTGACATGGAAGCACTGAAACTGATGATCAAGGGCGTGCGCGATATGGGCATGGAAACCTGCGCCACACTTGGCATGCTGACGCCGGAACAGGCACAGGAATTGTCCGATGCCGGGCTGGACTATTACAATCACAATATCGACACCTCGGAAGAGTTTTACGGCGAAATCATCACCACCCGCACCTTCCAGGACCGGCTGGAAACCTTGGAAAATGTTCGCAACAGCGGCATGAAAGTGTGCTGTGGCGGCATTATCGGCATGGGAGAAAAACTTATGGACCGCGCCGAAATGATCCGAACCCTCGCCAACCTTCCCGAACATCCGGACAGTGTGCCGATCAACCAGTTGATTGCCGTGCCCGGAACCAAACTGGAAGAGGCCGCCCTGCCGCACCCGATTGATTTTGTCAAATGCATCGCCGTAGCGCGGATCACCATGCCGCGTTCCTCTGTCCGCCTGTCTGCGGGACGAGAGGAAATGAGTGACGAAATGCAGGCCCTGTGCTTTTTCGCCGGGGCCAATTCCATTTTTGTCGGCGATGAATTGCTCACCAAGGGCAATCCCGGTCGCGCCAAGGATGACGAGCTGATGCTCAAGCTTGGGGTTGAGGCCTTGCCGGCCTTTGAGGAACCGGCCATCAACTGATGCAGGAAAATTATCGCGGAGCGCGTTTAGCGAGTATCCGCTGCAATGTGCGCCGGTGCATGTTGAGTCGGCGTGCCGTTTCCGACACGTTGCGGTCACAGAGCTCATAAACCCGCTGTATGTGTTCCCAGCGGACGCGGTCCGCCGACATCGGGTTCTCCGGCGGTGGCGCTTTGGTGTCAGGGTCGGCCTTTAATGCCGCCTCAATTTCGTCCGCATCTGCCGGTTTGGCGAGATAGTCAATAGCCCCTTTTTTGACGGCCTCCACCGCTGTTGCAATGTTGCCGTAACCGGTCAGCATGATGACACGCCCGTCCGGCCGAACCGTCTGGATGGCCTCAATGACATCCATGCCGTTGCCGTCCAGCAACCGCATGTCAACAACCGCATAATCCGGCTTGACCTTTTGCGCCAGTGAGATGCCGCCGGACACCGTCTCCGAGGTGTGGACATCATAGCCGCGACGCTCCATCGCCCGTTCAAGACGGTTCAACCAAGCCGTATCGTCATCGACAATCAGCAAGGTGTTGCCCAATTCACTCTCCGCGTTGGTCATAATCACTCCACAAATCGCCGGATACCCGGCTTTGAGTAGTTATTTAGCTTTTTAGTCGTCGATTTCAAACATTTCCCGCTGCCAGGTCAATGATATGACGGCGCCGGACAGGGGCGGCTTTTTATTTGATATCTCAATTTTGGCGCCGGTACGCTCCAACATGGTCTTGGCAATGAAAAACCCGAGTCCCATGCCTGATTGTGCCGTCATACTGCCCTTATTGGCCCGTGTGGTCAGCCAAGGCTCACCCAACCGAGACATCAATTCCGGTGCAAAACCTGGTCCGTCATCCGATATGACAATGGCCACATCCGTGCCGCTTTGCGTCACGTCAATGTGCACAGCGGTTGCAGCGAAATCAGAGGCGTTTTCAATTAAATTCCCGATGCCATAGATGATTTCAGCCTTGCGATAGACCATCGGTTCATTGTCATCAAAGAACTGGAAAGTCTTTATAATCTCAACATCAGGGCTGCCTGCTTCCTCGATCACACTGTCAATCAAGGCGGTCAGATTCATCTGCGAAAAGATTTGATCACTTTTGTCACCATCGGCTGTCAGGGATGTCAGGATTTCACGGCACCGTCGGGCTTCACTCTGGAGTGTGCGCAAATCCTCCGCATATTCTCCCTTGGCCAGCGGTGAGGATTGCAACTCCTTGGCAATCAGTCCGATGGTGCCGAGCGGTGTTCCAAGTTGATGCGCCGCCGCCGCTGCAAATCCGTCCAGAGCCGAAAGCCGGTGTTCACGCGCCAATACCTGCTGCAAGGCCGACGTTGCTGCCGTCATCCGCCGGCCCTCATGGCTGACCCGCCAAACATAGGTCGAAATGAAGACAAGGCCGAGCAACAGAGACATCCAGATGCCGAAAATGTACAAATCTGGTAGCATAGGCGGCATGTCCCCTTTCCACGGCAAAGGCAGGTGATAAACAGCCAATATTGAACTGAACACGGCCGCCAGACTGACCAGAATCCAGGTTGTGCCCGCCGTCAAAATCGTGGCCGAAACGGTGACCGGTGCAAGAATAAGGAGTGCAAAAGGGTTCCCCAGCCCACCATTCAGATACAGCAGCATGACCAGCTGTACCAGATCAAACCCCAGAAAAATCGCTGTTTCACGCACACTGAGCATGTGATTGGCCGGATATCTTAAAATCAGCCAGATATTCAGTATCACGGACATGGAAATCACGGTTAGGCTTTCAATCAGCGGCAGTTTGTAGCCAAGCAGACCAGCCACCAGAATAATCGCCGCAAGTTGTCCGATAATGCCCAGCCAGCGCAAAAAAATCTGCACCCGTAACATGACCCCGCCATCACGGGTCAGGTAAGACACTTCCCGCGTATCCTGCAAGGTGTCGTTCAGGGCGATGTCCGGTTTGTCGGACATGCCTTATTGCGCATCTTCCAGCAGCCGGACAAGATCCCGGTTGCGGGTTTCGCGGGCCCAGTCCAGCGCCGTACGTCCGGTCAAATCCGTATCCTCAAGATATGCACCCTTTTCGATGAGAAGTTTAACGGCCTCGTAATGCCCTTCCCGCGCGGCAATGATGATCGGCACCTCCTTGCGGGCCCCGGTTTTGTCGATATCCGCACCCCCTTCAAGCAGCATGTTCATAATCTCGACATAATTGCGTGCGGCAGCGGCCGTCAGCGGCGTGTGCTCACTCGCACCGCGCTCGTCAAGACGGGCTTTGCGGTAAATCAGATATTGCACGACATTGGCATGGCCGGCCTCGGCGCCGATAACGATGACCGGATCGCCGTCACGACTGCGCAGATTGGGACTGAGCCCTTCAATATAACCCCGCTCCATAATACCGACATTACCGGTACGGGCACCATCAATCATGTCATTCTCCTTGATGAACCCGCGGGACTGGGCCGAAGCGGTCGCTGCAGAAAAAAGCAGCAGTAATGCCGTCACCACCGTGATATGGCGGGACAAAGGGAATAAGGCGGAGTTTATTGAGAGGAATTTCATACGGGCTACTATGGTTAAATATGACAGGGACAGGAGACAGCAACCAATTTGGAAGACCGAATGTGTTGCTCATTTCGGCCTATGATATAAATTGGTAAGCCAGAAAACAAGAAAGTTTGAGGAAATTCATACAACATGCCCGCCAACCGGAAACTCGTCTTTGCCAGCGCTTTTCTTCTGGTCTTATCAGTTCTGGCGGTTCTCACCGCCGGACTCATCAATAAGGCCGGCACGCCCGCCGCTTCGTCAAGCCTGCAAAAGCCGCCTGTCCCGCCGGCCGCCTTTG
Source organism: Parvibaculales bacterium (assembly GCA_049889415.1). Lineage (GTDB taxonomy): Bacteria > Pseudomonadota > Alphaproteobacteria > RS24 > RS24 > JAYQKL01. Next base: position 95,604 of record JBMHDL010000006.1, read on the forward strand.
AACTTCTTGATGAAAACAACCGCCAGGTCACCCAGGCCAGCTATGCCGATACGCTCAAGCTGATTTATTTCGGCTTCACCTATTGTCCTGATGTCTGCCCCAACCAACTCAGCGTCATGGCCGAGGCCTTGGATCTTCTGGACGCCGAAACTTTGGCATCCGTCACGCCACTTCTCATCACCCTTGACCCGGAACGCGACACCGCCCAGACGATCAAAACCTATACAGATTTTTTTCATCCCAAACTGGTCGGCCTCACCGGGACACCCGGTCAAATCCAGCAGGCGGCAGCGCGGTTCAAAGTTTATTTCGCCAAGGTTGAAGACGACCTCAGCGCAGCGGACTACACCATTGACCATTCCTCCATCGTCTTTCTGATGGGGCGCGACAACGCTTATCTCAAAGCCTTCACCTTCCGTGATACACCACAGGGCATTGCCGAGGCCATTCGCCGGGCGGCGCAGCAGGACTAAATATCCAGATTGCTGACCGAGAGGGCATTGTCTTGAATGAACTGACGGCGTGGTTCAACCACATCCCCCATTAATTGCTCAAACAGGCCGTTGCTTTCCGCGACATCCTTGATGCGCACTTGCAGCAGCGAGCGGGCATTGCTGTCCAATGTCGTCTGCCAGAGCTGGTCCGGATTCATTTCGCCCAGCCCTTTATAGCGCTGCAAAGAGAATCCTTGACGCCCGATATCCAGCACGGCTTCCAGCAACGCTGTCGGGGAAAAGATTTTCACCTGCTTGTCCTTGTATGACAAGGTTGCGGAGCCGAGATAAACCTCTTGCAATTCTTCGGTCATGGCATCCAGCGCACGGGCATCAGCAGAGGCAATCAGGGGGGCGTCAATCTCGATATTTTCGCGTACACCGCGCAATTCCCGCCACAGCTTCAACCCGCCATCCCCTGACGGCTCTCCGGTCCAGCCGCGTTCAATATCATCAAACAGCAGATCGAGACGCTTGGCGATATAAGGTGCTGTCTGTTCAGCAAGATCCTGCTTCGACATGATATCCGGGGTTAAGGCGCCGGCAATGGCGGTCTGTTCAATGACAAAATGCGGATAACGCGGCGGCAAGGAATGCAGCAGTGATCTGATTTTCCTGGACTGGGCCACAAGGTCAACGAGATCTTGTCCGCTGCGCTGCTCGCCACTGTGCAGGGTCAGCACCGTTTCCCTTGTGCCGGCCTCAATCAGATAATCCTCAAGCGCCCCCTCATCCTTGAGATAGGTTTCAGAGCTTTGGCGCTTGACTTTATACAGGGGCGGCTGGGCGATATAGAGATGACCCCGCTCAATGATTTCAGGCATCTGGCGATAGAAGAATGTCAGCAGCAGCGTGCGAATATGGGCACCGTCAACATCAGCGTCCGTCATGATGATGATTTTATGATAGCGCAGCTTCTCCAGATTGAAATCATCATGTCCGATGCCGGTGCCCAGCGCCGTTATCAATGTGCCGATTTCCGCCGAGGACAGCATTTTGTCGAACCGCGCGCGCTCCACATTCAGAATTTTTCCGCGCAGCGGCAATATGGCCTGGTTTTTCCGGTTACGGCCCTGCTTGGCCGAGCCACCGGCCGAGTCACCCTCAACTATGAACAGCTCCGCCTGCGAAGCGTCGCGCTCCTGGCAATCCGCCAGCTTGCCCGGGAGACTGGACACGTCCAGCGCCCCTTTGCGACGGGTCAATTCACGGGCCTTGCGTGCCGCTTCCCGGGCCATCGCCGCCTCCGCGACTTTGGCGACAATGTTTTTGGCTTCCGCCGGATGTTCCTCAAACCATGTGTTCAACAGGTCATTGACGACACTTTCCACCACAGGCCGCACCTCGGAGGACACCAGCTTGTCCTTGGTCTGGCTGGAGAATTTCGGATCCGGCACCTTGACCGACAGGACTGCCGTCAATCCTTCACGGCAGTCATCTCCGCTTAGAGTGACTTTCTCTTTTTTAGTGATGCCGCTTTCATTGGCATAGCCATTGACGGTGCGGGTCAGGGCGCCGCGAAAGCCGGCCAAATGAGTGCCCCCGTCGCGCTGCGGAATATTGTTGGTGAAGCACAAAACTGTTTCGTGATAGCTGTCATTCCACCACAATGCCACTTCGACCCCGATGCCATCTTTCTCAGATGTGACAAAAATCGGAGCCTCCAGCAAATTGGTCTTGCTGCGGTCAAGATAATTGACAAAGGCTTCCAGACCGCCCTCATAGACCATTTCCTTTTCCACGACTTCTGCACCGCGATGATCGGAGAGATGAATGCGCACGCCACTGTTCAAAAACGCCAATTCGCGCAAACGGTGTTCCAGGGTGGCGTAATCAAACTCAGTCATGGTGAAGGTTTCCGCCGAAGGGTGGAAGGTGATCTGCGTGCCGGCGCCGTCTGAGTCCCCCTTGACCACAAGGTCCTCGACGGCTTCGCCGTTTTCGAACCGCATGTAATGCTCTTTGCCGTCACGGTGGATTATCAGCTCGAGCCAGTCTGACAGCGCATTAACGACGGAAACACCAACACCATGCAGGCCCCCGGAGACCTTATAACTGTTAGAGTCGAACTTACCGCCGGCATGGAGCTGGGTCATGATGACCTGCGCCGCCGAGACACCTTCTTCCGGGTGCATTTCGGTCGGGATGCCGCGGCCATTATCCCCAACCGTCACCGACCCGTCAGCGTTCAGTCGGACCGTCACCGTATCACAATGCCCGGCCAGTGCCTCGTCAATCGAGTTGTCGACAACCTCATAGACCATGTGATGCAGGCCGGTGCCATCATCCGTGTCCCCGATATACATGCCCGGACGCTTACGGACCGCTTCCAGGCCCTTAAGAACCTTGATTGATGAGGCGCCATAATCTTCGCCGGCGGCCTGTTCAGCCTGCGGATCGTTTTGTGTATCGTCGGTCATCAGTTCCTCAAATTTGCCTTTTCGGTATTCAATCAAATAATCTTGGCGTCGGACAGTTACAGCTCAGCCACGGCCCCATCCGTCACATGCAGATGGCTGGCCCGGTCCTTACGCCCGCCGACAAACCCTTCAAACACATGAGCATCAGTGCCGGTCAACCAGGCCTGCGCCCCGAGCACTTGGATAACATCAAACAGGGCTTCGCGACGGCTCGGGTCCAGATGTGCCGTTACCTCATCCAGCAGCAATAGGGGCACGGCACCGGTCTGTTGCGCCAGCACACGGGCTTGCGCCAGCACCAGTCCCACCAGCAGAGCCTTTTGCTCGCCTGTCGAGCATTTGGCGGCCGGCATGTCTTTCGACACATGCCGAGTGACGAGATCTGTCCTGTGCGGGCCTTCCAGCGTCCGCCCGGCACCGGCATCCAAAGCCCGGTTGCGGTGCAGCATCTCGCGATAGCTTTCCTCTGCCTGACCGGCAGAAGAGCGCCGCAACTCCGCCTCCAAAAGCCCCTCCAGGGCGATCTCAGCTTGTGGGAAGACCGGATGATGGCCTTCCGTCAAGGCCGCACTCAACACATCCAGCGCATCCAGACGGGTTTCAGCAATGGTCACGCCGGTTTCCGACATGGTGTTTTCAAGACCTTCCAGCCAGGCGCCGGAGGCATGCGGCCCATGCTCCTGCAGCAGCCGGTTACGCTCTCGCATGGCCTTCTCGAATGCCGACAGGGTTTTGCTGTGAAACGGCACCAGTCCAACGGCAAACCGGTCCAGAAACCTGCGGCGGCCCGTGGCGCTGTCCACAAACAGCCGGTCCATGGCCGGCGTCAGCCACAATTGCGGGCAATAACGCACCAAGGTCTCAAACCCTTTCGCAGGTTCCCCGTCAAGCCGCAACCGCCGGCTTTGTTTGCCGGGGTCAACACCGACCCCGATCTGCAGGCACCCGTCCAGGGTTTCAATCTGCGCCGACAACGCCCAGCCGCCTTTGCCCTGCATGCGCGCCATGTCAGCCAAAGGTGCGCTGCGCAGACCACGCCCGGGGCCAAATTGCGAGACCGCTTCCAAAATATTGGTCTTGCCCATGCCATTATCACCGGTCAAAACAACTCCGGCGGCGGCACAGCTGATCCGAACATGTGCATATGACCTGAAATCACTGAGCTGAAGTTCGCCAATATGGGGAGCAAAAAAAGCCTCCCGCTCAAGTACCGGCAGATTTTCACTGCGGCCAGGATCAATGTTTTGTGCGAGCGGTGCCCTCATGCCCTACACGCGCATCGGCATGAGAACATAAAGCGCGTCTTCATCCTTCTCGTCGCGGATCACCGTCGGTGACCCGCTGTCCGCCAGCTCAAATGTTGCGGTGTCACCGTCCAGCTGACCGGTGATGTCGAGCAGATATCGCGCATTGAAACCGATTTCCAGAGCCTCAGCGCCATACCCAACACCCAACTCATCAGTCGCGCTGCCGCTGTCCGGGTTGGAGACGGTAAAGGTGAGCTTGTCGCTTTCCAAGCTCAGCTTGACGGCGCGGGATTTCTCGCTGGACACGGCCGAGACCCGGTCAACGCTCTGCCCGAAGGCCTTGCTGTCCACGGTCAGGGATTTGTCATTATTGCTTGGAATGACGCGGTTATAGTCAGGGAATTTGCCGTCAATCAATTTGGACGTCAGGACGATATCAGAGAAGGCAAAATTGATTTTGGTGTCGGAAACCTGAATCGACACCTCGCCCTCGGACTCCTCCAGAAGTTTCTGCACCTCATTGACGGTTTTGCGCGGCACAATGATGGACGGCATGCCCTCGGCCCCGACCGGCTGGGCGGTCTGGACACGGGCCAGACGGTGACCGTCTGTGGCAACCGCCCGCAACAAGGCCTGGCCGCCCTCTTCCAATGTGTGCAGATAAATGCCGTTGAGATAGTAACGGGTTTCTTCAACCGAAATCGCAAAACGTGTCTTTTCAATCAACCGCTTCAGGGCGTCCGCCGGCAAGGCAAAGGCAATCGGCATCTCACCTGTCGTCAGCTCGGGGAAGTCTTCACGCGGGAGACTTTGCAGGGCAAATGACGATTTTCCGGCCTGCAATTGCAGCTTGTTGCCGGTTTCGTCTAGTGATAACTCGACTTGTGCGCCCTCGGGGATTTTGCGGACAATGTCATACATCATATGGGCCGGCGCAGTGATGGCGCCCGGCTCCGAGACCTCCGCCTCGACTTTTTCGCGGATTTCAATTTCAAGGTCTGTGGCCGTCATAATCAGGCTACCGTTTTCAGCCGCCATCATGACATTTGACAAAATCGGGATAGTATTGCGTCTTTCAACAACGCTCTGGACGTGATTTAGGGCTTTCAAAAGGGCGCTGCGTTCGATGGTTGCTTTCATTTTTTTCTACTTTCTGGTCTTGCTGTTGCCAGCTTCCGATAAAACCAATCCTCGTTTTTGTGGTTTCAGGCAGGTGTTCCGCAAAAAACGGCTTCAGATAACGAATCGCTATGAAAAATATACCACCAAAGGGAGAAAAAAGCACACTTTTGGTGCATTTTTCATCCCCAAAACGTCAGGGTTTGACCCGGGAAAAATCAGGCAGACAGATTGCGGATAATGGCTGTCAACCGCCCAGACTGCGCAGCAGCAAATCCACATCCTCGTCAATGGACGGATCAAGCTCGCGCAGCTCCTCGACCTTTTTGACCGCATGCATGACGGTCGTATGGTCCCGCCCGCCAAACCGCCGCCCAATCTCCGGCAGGGAGCGGGTGGTCAGCTGTTTGGAAATATACATGGCAATCTGGCGCGGACGCGCAATAGCGCGGGCACGGCGTGCCGACAGCAGGTCCCCCATGCGCAGATTGTAATATTCCGCAACCTTCCGCTGAATTTCGTCGATCGTGATCCGGCGGTCCGAGGCCCGTAACAGGTCTTTGAGAACATCCTTAGTCATTTCCAAACTGATGGAGTCGCCGGTGAAAGACGCCGAGGCGACCACACGGTTTAAAGCTCCCTCCAATACCCGGATATTGGATGACACGCGCTGGGCCAGAAACTCAAGCACATCAAACGGCACATGAATGTCTTTTTTACTGCGCATCAAGGCTTCAGCCTTGGACTGCAAAATGCCGAGGCGCAGTTCGTAATCCGTTGGGTGAATGTCGGCGACGAGCCCCCAGCCCAGACGGGAACGGATGCGGTCCTCAATACCTTCCAAATCTGACGGAGACCGGTCTGCGGAAATGATGACCTGATGGTTTTTATCTATCAGAGCATTGAAAGTATGAAAGAATTCCTCCTGAGTGGACTCCTTCCCGGCAATGAACTGAATATCATCAACCATCAAGACATCAACCTCGCGGAATTGTTGCTTGAACGCCATTGTATCCTTGAACCGCAGGGCGCGGACAAACTGGTACATGAATTTTTCGGCGGATATGTAAAGCACGCGCCGCTCCGGTGTCCGGCGGCGGATTTCCCAAGCGATCGCATGCATCAGATGGGTCTTGCCAAGCCCCACGCCACCATAGAGAAAAAGCGGGTTGAACGCAGCTTCTTGGGCCTCGGTAATGCGGCGGGCGGCGGCATGGGCCAATTCATTGGATTTTCCGACAATGAAATTATCAAATGTGAACCTGCTGTCCAGCGGAGCGCCAATATCTTCATGACTGTTATGTGCAGGATCGGCCGCCTTTGCGGAACCGGCGGGGCCAAACCGTCCATCACCTTGGAGACGCAATGGTGTGACCTCCTGTACGCGTGACTCCGGCTGCGGTTCTGGTGAAGGTGAGAGCGCGGCAACGCGGATGCCGACTGACTTGATATCGGTATTTTCATTTTTCCAATAAGTTTCTATGCGAGCCAGATAATGCTGCTCGATCCAGGAACATACGAAACGGGTCGGCACCTCCAGAACAACCTTGCCGTTGGCGTGCGTGTTCACACCCAGACTGCGAAACCAACTGTTGAATGTCGCCTCGCCCAATTCGGCACGTAGTCTAGAGCGAACATGGCGCCACTGTTTCTCAATCTCACCTTTCACGGCGTCATCATTTTCAATACCCGGCTTTTCTTGACTGCTCATTTTACTTTTCCAACACAGACACGCTGGTCTTTTCCCTCTTTTGGCACGATTATTGTGCCTGTTACACTTCAGCCCTGTATCCAGGGCAATCCCATTGATTTCCAGCCATTCTGATTTCCGCGGTGCCGATTCTGATCATGGTCCCCCTCGAACCCGCCCTCAATATTATATGTCTTATCAAAACCCATCTGCTTGGCCATAATGGCGGCATTGCGCGAGCGTGCCCCAGAGCGGCAAATGAAAAACACGGCTGATTTTTTGTCGGTCACGAGTTTTTGCAGGCTAGTCCCGAAATTTTTGTTGAATGCCATATCGGGATAATGCTGGAGTTCAATCGTGACCAATTCCTTGCCCGCCTGACGTAGAGACGGGGTACCAACAAAAATCCACTCCGCCTGCGTACGAACATCCACCAAAACGGCGTTTTTAAGGGTTTGAAGCGCGCTCCAGGCTGTGACAGGTGTCACATCACCATCATAACCTTGATTGGTGTTCGCAATAATCTCGAGGTCACCTGAGGGGTCATTTGAGTCAGACACCATGCTTTCGTTCACAGTTGTCACGTTCATCAAACCTTTTGCTTCCTGCACCGTTTAAAGCGGCATCACATTTCGGACTAGGAAAATACCATAGGCATTTTCCTTTTTTCAAAAAAGGCGGGAACCGCCGAGACTCATGGTGGCAGGTGAGCAGCCTCCAATAAGCCGGACCGAAAGAGTAGATTACTCCTCCAGTTGAGAGACATAAAAGAAACGGGGGAATTGCTATTTAACTGAATGACTTAGATAAAAATCCAAATGTCGGTGGAAAGCTCTGAAACATAAATTGTGACTGATATGAAATTTCGGAGACCTTGTAACCAATTGAAATTTAATGGATTTTATAAGCCTCCGTAAAAAGTGATTCGTCCCAAGTGTTTTTTTTACACTCCAAGTTTAGTAACTTTAGCGAGACAAATCTGAGGACGCAATGGGGTTGAAACGAGAACTTCCATTTTTTTTCATTTTTTTTCATTTTCATTACGTTTTGGTATCGAGAATCCTGAAATACAAAAACCGCACCTGCAAATCAGATGCGGTTTGTAGATTTAAAAGGCTGTGGCGTTACGCCCGGGCACAAGTCAAATTCTGATTTGGCTCGAATCCGGCTCAGGCCAGGCCCGGATCAAGCGATTGAATTGACCCTTTTGGTCAGACGGGAAACTTTACGTGCGGCGGCCCGCTTGTGCAAAATACCCTTCTGAGCGCTGCGAATGATTTTCGGTTCTGCTGAACGCAGGGCCTGCACGGCGGTGTCTTTGTCACCGGCGGCGATTGCTTCCTCTACCTTGCGGATATGTGTCCGCATATTGGTCCGACGTGACTTGTTGACGGCGGTCCGGCGTTCGATTTTACGAACCATTTTCTTTGATGACTTCAAATTCGCCATATTCAGTTTCCTTTTGCCAGCCACCCAAAAGTGGCCGGTACCATTTCACAATGATTGGTTAACACATGTGCCGCATGAGCGGGATGGCGCGGTTATAGGCGGTATGAGCGGTTTCGTCAACACCATAAGTGCCCGGCGGAAGCGCCGGCAGGCAGGCGTCACGAGTCGGGACGAATCTTGAAAAACACGACACCGCCTTCGACACGAATGTCCAACGCTTCGCCGGCGCGCTGGAATTTCAGCTCATTTGGCCGCATCCACCCTTTGCCGGAGGGTGCCCAGCCAAGATTCGGCAGAACCATGCGGTAATACGATAAAATTTCATCTGTGGTACGGTCAGTCAAGGCTTCGGAGGCGATGATACGACCTTCCGGTTTGTCGAAAATCAGGGTGCTTTCCACATTCTCCTGCATACCGGGCGCCAGGGGGATCTCAGGCACTGCGGACAGAAAAGCTGCTGACGCCGCAGTCATGACCAAACCGCAGAGAAATCCAGCCAATTCATAAACAGGTTTCTTAAAATATTTCAACACGGTCAGCCCTTCACTCATATGTCTGCTATCTCTGACATTTGGGACAATAAAAGCTCGATCGCCCTGACTGGACAATCCGTCTGATTGTAGCATCGCAATCCTGATTTGAACAGGCTTCGCCGTCACGGTCATAGACGTCAAAATTATGCTGGAAATATCCAGCCGACCCCTCGGCCCCGGCAAAATCGCGCAAGCTGGACCCACCGGCAGCGATCGCCTCCTGCAACACGTCTCGAATATGCGGCACCAGACGTTCTGTTCGTATTGCCCCCAAATTGCCGGCTTTGCGGCGCGGTGAAATGCCGGCGCGAAACAAAGCCTCACAGACATATATGTTACCAAGACCGGAAACAACAGTCTGATCCAAAAGGGCGGTCTTGATCGGTGATCGCCGGTCGCCCAGCGCGGTCTGCAGTTCTTGCCAGCTCCATTCATTGGATAATGGTTCCGGTCCGAGATGGGCAAAATGCCGGCTTTGCCAAAGGGTATCCGCCGGCAGCAGATCCATGTAGCCGAACCGGCGCGGGTCTGAATAGACAAGTTCCAGGCCGCTCTCAAAAGTCACGCTGACATGGTCATGCTTGCCGACCCCTTTGGGAGATCCAGTGCCGGCCTGATGATGAAACGCCCCCGGTCGGGTCCGGCCTGCGGGATCCGACACTGTATAACGTCCAGTCATGCCGAGATGTGTCATCCAAACAAGACCATTATCGAGATGTTTCAGGATGAATTTGGCACGGCGGGAAATTTTCTCGACTTTGGCCCGTTTGAGCCTGTCGGCAAAACCTTCGGGGAACGGAAATCTCAACCCATCACGGCGCAGGGATATACCGTCAATCCGCCTCCCCTCAACAAAGGGCTGCAACCCACGGCAGACTGTTTCAACTTCGGGCAATTCAGGCATATCTGTTTATACGCCATTTCGCCAATCGCCGCATCAAAACATGCCGCCGGAGGACGGGCAAAATGTCTCGCTGCTACATCTAGCCGAATGCCGGTCTATCGGCTAAGGTGCAGATCACATCGATATGAAGTGAAGTTTATGAAAAAACAACAGGATACAACATCATTTGGATTTCGTGACGTGCCGACCGGCGAGAAACAGGGGTTGGTGCGCGGCGTTTTTGATGCCGTTGCGGAAAAATATGACGTCATGAACGATCTCATGTCGGCCGGATTACACCGGGTCTGGAAAGCCCATGCAGTGTCCGCCCTTTGCCTGCCGCGCAACGGCAAGCCTTATCATTTACTTGATGTCGCCGGCGGCACCGGAGACATTGCCTTTCGCGCCGCCGATCAAGGGGGGGAAGGCTTTCAGGCCCACTGCCTCGATATTAATGAAGAAATGTTGCGGGTCGGTCAAAACCGCGCCAAAGAAAAGGGTTTGGACGCCACAGTGGATTTTGTCACCGGCAATGCTGAGTGCCTGCCCTATCCCGATAATCATTTTGACGGCTACACCATCGCCTTCGGCATCCGCAACGTCACGCACCGGGACACTGCATTGTCCGAAGCCCGGCGCGTGCTCAAGCCCGGCGGCCGGTTTTTGTGCCTGGAATTCAGCCATGTCAACATCCCCGGTCTCGACCGTCTTTACGACAGTTGGTCGTTCCATGCCATTCCGCGCATCGGCAAACTGATTGCCGGTGATGACGCCCCCTACACCTATCTGGTTGAAAGCATCCGCAAATTTCCGCAACCGGACGTGTTTGCTGACGAGATCCGCATGGCTGGATTTTCCCGTGTCCGCTTCGAGCGCCTGAGTGGCGGCATTGCCGCCCTTCACAGCGGCTGGAACATGTGAGGCGGCATGAGGCGTTATCTCAAACTGCTGAGTTTTGTCAGGCTGATGCTGGCCCAACAGAGCCTGCTGCCGCCCGACTTCAAAGTCAAGGCACCTTGGCATATCCGGATATTGAGGTTTTTAGTGACACTAGGCGCACCGACATTTGACGACCAGGAGAGCCGTCAACGCGGCGAAGCCCTGTCGCGGCGCCTGCAGGCTCTCGGGCCCACTTACATCAAGCTCGGCCAGTCTTTGGCGACCAGACCCGATGTTATCGGCATTGAGCTGTCGCGGGATCTGCAATATCTCCAGGATCAACTACCGCCATTTGATGACAGCGATGTGGACAAACTGCTAGCAAACCAGCTCGACATTCCAAAAGACGAATTATTTGCGGAATTCGGCCCTCCTGTAGCGGCGGCGTCAATTGCGCAAGTCCACAAGGCCGTTTTGAAAGACGGCCGTGCGGTTGCCGTCAAACTGCTGCGCCCCGGCATTGAGAAACAGCTGGCTGCGGAAATGAAAACTTTCTTCTTTATCGCCCGGCTCGCGGAAAGGCTTATCCCCGCTGCCCGCCGCATCAAACCGGTGGCCGCCGTCCAAACGCTAGCGGATAGTGTCCGGCTTGAACTGGATTTGAGGCTGGAGGCAGCCGCCCTGTCGGAAATGGGCGAGAATGTGAAACACGACCCGCATTACAGTGTCCCTGATGTGGTCTGGGAAGGTACCGGCAAACAGGTGCTAACCATGAGCTGGGTGAACGGCACAAAGCTGTCCGATATACAGGGCCTGCAGAAGGCCGGGCATGACCTGCCAGATCTCGCGGCAAAACTCTTGCAGGCGTTTCTCACCCATGCAATTCGTGACGGATTTTTTCATGGTGACATGCATCAAGGCAATCTGATGGCGGATGCTGAAGGTAATCTGATTGGCATTGACCTTGGAATTGCCGGGCGCCTGGACAAGGACAGTCGGCGGTTTCTTGCCGAGATCCTATATGGGTTCATCACCCGCGACTATGTGAAGATTGCCGAGGTGCATTTTGAAGCCGGCTATGTCAACACTTCCAAAAACAAGGACGCCTTCGCCCAGGCGCTGCGTTCGATCGGGGAGCCGATCAGCGGCCAGAATGCCGACACCATCTCCATGGCCCGGCTTTTGACCCAGCTGTTTGAGGTTACCGAACAATTTGACATGGAAACCCAGCCGCAACTTCTCCTGCTGCAGAAAACCATGGTTGTCGTCGAGGGTGTAGCCCGTTCCCTGGACCCCAAGCTGAACATTTGGACGGTGTCGGAGCCGACGGTCAGCGCCTGGCTGCGCGCCGAGCTCGGACCGGAAGCGGTGCTCAAGGATGCCGCCACAGGTGTGAAAAATGCCGCCAGACAAATCTCCAAACTGCCTGAGACCCTGAATTTGGCAGAGCGGAATCTGCAACGCCTTGACTCAATCCTGACCGAGGACGGCCTGCTGCTGCATCCCGACATGTTAAAGAAGTCAAAAAGCCAAAAACCTCTTTGGATGGCCCTGATTGCAACCGCCGGGCTGGCCCTGGCTGCCTTGGTCCTTTAGGGACAAAAAGATACGGCAGGCAGGTACTACAAAAAAATACTGTAAATTACCCAGATTATCATGTTATATGTGCGGTGTTATTTATCCGGAGGACATCCAAATGTCTGACTTGTTGCGCGGCAAGCGTATATTGCTGATTATCGGCGGCGGCATAGCTGCCTATAAAACCCCTGAACTGGTGCGTCAGCTGAAAGGTTCGGGCGCGCAGGTCCGCTGCGTCCTGACGGCCGGGGGTGCGCAGTTTGTTACCCCTTTAACCCTAGGCAGCGTCTCAGGCGACAAGGTTTATGAAAGCCTCTTTGACCTGACGGATGAAACCGAAATGGGGCATATCCAGCTGTCACGTGATGCAGATTTGATTGTTGTCGCCCCCGCCACAGCTGATCTGATGGCAAAAATGGCCCAAGGCCTGGCGGGAGATCTGGCCAGCACGGCTTTGTTGGCGACCGACAAGCCGGTGCTGCTAGCACCGGCGATGAATGTGCGCATGTGGCTACATCCGGCGACACAACGCAACCTGCAAACCCTGCAACAGGACGGCATTGAAGTCATCGGTCCGGACAGCGGGGACATGGCGTGTGGCGAGACAGGGCCAGGGCGGATGTCCGAGCCGGACACCATCACCGCCGCCGTTATCAGAAAACTTGGAGCCGGCACCAAACCTTTGGCCGGCAAACGCGCTCTGATAACCGCCGGACCGACACATGAACCGATTGATCCGGTGCGCTACATCGCCAACCGCTCTTCAGGCAAACAGGGTTATGCGATTGCGGAGGCGGTCGCCGGTCTTGGCGCGGAAACTGTTCTGGTCTCCGGCCCAACCGCTTTGACGGCCCCGGCCAATGTAACGCTGGAAGCCGTAGAAACGGCTGAGGAAATGAAACAGGCCTGCGAGGACCATCTGCCCAGCTGCATCGCCGTTTTGTCCGCAGCAGTTGCGGACTGGCGGAGTGCCGCAACTTCAAACGCTAAAATCAAGAAACAGCAAAACAATGCCCCACCCGCGCTGACGCTGACAGAAAATCCGGATATTCTGGCGCATCTGTCGCGCCACCCGCAGCGCCCTGACCTGCTTGTCGGATTTGCCGCTGAAACGGATGATGTAATCGGCAATGCCCGCGACAAGCTGGCGCGCAAGGGCTGTGACTGGATTGTCGCCAATGACGTCTCACCGGAAACCGGTGTCATGGGCGGCAGCGACAACACAGTCCATATCATTGACAAATCAAACCATGAGGCCTGGGAGAAAATGAGCAAAGTGGACGTGGCCCGCAAATTGGCGGCCCGCATTGCCGACCATTTTAGTGCCGACCATTTCAGTGCCGATGCGGCTCATTAACGGGATCACGCTCATGAGCCGTCAGATTGAAAAAATCACCCTACCGGTCAATCGTCTCCCGCATGGCGCAGGTCTTGAGCTTCCGTTTTATGCCAGCGCTGAAGCCGCCGGCATGGATTTGCTGGCCGCCCTCGCTGCCGACAGTCCCGTTACACTGGCGCCGGGCGATACGGCGATGATCCCGACCGGCCTGGCCATGGCCTTACCGCCGGGCTATGAGGCCCAAATCCGCCCGCGCTCCGGTCTCGCCGCCAAACATGCCATTACGGTGCTCAACAGCCCGGGCACGGTTGACAGTGATTATCGCGGAGAGGTCAAGGTCATTTTGATCAATCACGGGCGCGAAGATTTTACCATTGAACGGGGAGAACGCATTGCCCAAATGGTCATCGCCCCAGTCACGCAGGGCATCTGGACCGAAGTGGATGATTTGAATGAAACTGACCGTGGCACTGGCGGCTTCGGGTCAACCGGAACGAAATAAACCATGCTGTCCTTGTCCCGAAAACAAACACTGGCTCTTGAGGCCGTCCTGGATGTAGCCCTCAATGCCCGGCCCGATCCGGTCCAGGCCCGCGACATCACCAAACGCCAGAAAGTGCCCCAGCGCTATCTGGAACACATCATGCAGGCTCTTGTGCGGGCCGATATTTTGCGCGGTGTCAGGGGGCCACGGGGCGGATACAGATTGGCGCGCGAACGCCGGCGTATATCCGTCGGAGAGATTGTGCGGGTGATTTCGGCGCTGGAAGACAGCGATCCGGACGGCGGCTCTGAAAAAATCGTCTGCGGAGCCGGACTGACCAAAAGCCTGACCGACAGGCTACAACAGGATTTGATGACGCAGCTTGACGAGACGTCGCTAGCACAGCTGTGTGATAATATCCAAAGTCAACAGGCGAGTCCGGCGGCAGCCGATTTCACCATTTAACATCAAGCCTAGGGGGTGTCATGACGGGACGGGGCAGAATTTACGACAATATCACACAAACCATCGGCAACACGCCCCTGGTCAGACTGCAGCGTATGCAGAAAGCGGCGGGCGTACAGGCTGACATTCTTTTGAAACTTGAATTTTTCAACCCCATGTCGAGCGTCAAGGACCGCATCGGCGTTGCCATGATTGAAGCGCTGGAAAAACAGGGTCTGCTGAACGACAAATCCGTCATCGTTGAACCGACCTCTGGCAATACCGGGATTGCCCTGGCTTTTGCGGCCGCCGCAAAAGGGTACCGCCTGATTTTATGCATGCCGGAAAGCATGTCTCTGGAACGGCGCAAAATGCTGTCCCTGCTTGGTGCCGACCTTGAGTTGACGCCGGCCGAGCAGGGCATGAAAGGGGCTATTGCCAAAGCCGAGGAATTGTTGAACAGCCTCGACAATGCCGTGATGCCGCAACAGTTTGACAACCCCGCTAATCCGGAAATCCACCGCATCACAACCGCTGAGGAAATCTGGGCTGATACGCGGGGTGCGGTAGACGCCGTCATTTCCGGCATTGGCACCGCTGGTACCTTCACCGGGGTCGGCAGCGTGTTAAAGGATAAGAAGCCGGATATGAAGATGATTGCTGTGGAGCCAGAAGACAGCCCGGTGCTGTCCGGCGGCGCCCCCGGCCCGCATAAAATTCAGGGCATTGGTGCGGGCTTCAAACCCGGCAATCTGGAAGAGGCCTTGATTGATGAAGTCATCACCATCGGCAATGAAACGGCTTTTTCAACGGCCCGCGAGGCCGCCAAAAGCGAAGGCATCCCCGGCGGCATTTCAGCCGGCGCTGCCATTGCGGCCGCTTTGGAAGTCGGGTCGCGTCCCGACATGGCCGGCAAAACCATCGTCGTCATCATTCCGAGCTTTGCTGAACGCTATTTGTCAACCGCACTGTTTGAAGGCCTGTAGGGGCTTATGGTGCTGGACGACAGCCAGCTGGAGCGCTATGCGCGGCATATCATGCTGAAGCAGATCGGCGGGGCCGGACAGCAGAAACTGCTCAACGCCAAAGTTCTGGTCATCGGGGCCGGCGGACTGGGATGCCCGCTATTGAGCTATCTCGCTGCGGCCGGGGTCGGCACCATCGGTATTGTTGATGATGATAAGGTCAGCCTGTCCAATCTGCAGCGCCAAACCCTTTATGCTACAGCTGATGTCGGACGCCTGAAAACGGCGGCAGCCGCAGACCGTCTTGCCCAGCTCAATCCGGACTGCACCATCATCCGGCACACCACCCGCCTCACCCCGGACAATGCGCTTGAACTGATCAATGCTTATGATGTCGTGGCAGATGGTTGCGATAATTTCACCACGCGTTTTCTGGTCAATGATGCCTGCTATTTTGCACAAAAACCGCTTGTTTCAGCGGCGGTTGGTCAATTTGACGGGCAATTGAGCTGCTTCAGGGCCTATGAAAACACCCCTTCAGGAACGCCAAACCCCTGCTATCGCAGTCTGGTTCCGGCGGCGCCGGATAATGCGGATGAAATGACCTGCGCGCAGACCGGCATTATTGGTGCTTTAACGGGTGTGATGGGCAGCCTGCAGGCGCTGGAAGTAATCAAGGAACTCACGGGAGCGGGCGAGACCCTGACCGGCCGGCTGTTGATTTATGATGCACTGACGGCACAAAGCCGTATCGTACGCCTCCCCTGGGATCCGGCCAACCCACTCAACGGGGAAACCCCGATATTTTCAGATCTCAGCCATCACTCCGGCTGACGCCATCATCCATGCAGGGCATGGCTCGGCAGAACACGGTCTGGTGGACGGTGACCGTCAGCGAATGTGCGGATGTTAATCAGGACCTTTTCGCCCATCCCGTCGCGCCCCTCAATTGTGGCCGAACTCATATGCGGCAGTAAAATGACGTTTTCCATCTCCAGCAATCTTGGATTGACCGCAGGTTCGCGTTCAAACACGTCAAGTGCAGCGCCGGCCAAACGCCCTTGTGACAGAGCATCCGCGAGCGCGTTCTCGTCGACAATCTTGCCCCGGCTCGTATTGATCAAATAGCTGTCCCGTCGCATCAATTGCAGGCTTTGCGCATTAATCAGATGCGTGGTCTCCTCCGTGTGCGGACAGTTCAGGGACAGAAAGTCAGCAGCCGCCATCAGGTCATCAAGTTTCGGACAATAACTTGCCGCCAAATCTGCTTCAATGTCCTCATGGAGACGGTTGCGGTTGTGATAGACGACTTTCAGCCCAAACACTTTAGCGCGGCGGGCAACGGCCTGCCCGATGCGGCCCATGCCGACAATACCAAGGGTTTTTCCGGCCAGTCGGCGGCCCAGCATCCAGTTGGGCGACCAGCCTGAAAAACTGTCAGGCACCCGCATCACTCGGTCACCCTCAACCATGCGGCGCGGCAAAGCCAGCAACAGCGCCGCCACCATATCAGCCGTATCTTCGGTCAAAACACTCGGCGTGTTGGTGACGGTAACCCCCCTTTCATGGGCGGCATCAACATCAATATTATCCACCCCATTACCGAAATTGGCAATCAGCTTCAGACCGGGCCCGGCCTGGGCAATCATTTCGGCATCAATCTTGTCCGTGACCGTCGGCACCAGCACATCCGCGTCTTGCATGGCGGCCAGAATATCCTGGCGCGAGAACGGCCGGTCATCCCGGTTCAGCACAACATCAAACATTTGCGACATGCGCTGCTCGACCGATTGCGGCAATTGCCTGAGAACCACAACCTTCACGGATTGGCTGTCTTTTGGGGCATCTGAGTCTGACATTATAAACCTTGTTTTGCAGGACACCCCTTCATAGCAAATTGTGCGGCAATGAAAAAGTCACAAAACCGTTTGACCCAAAACGAACCTCAGCTATCAATATTGTTATGGAACGCGTGACTTTGTGGCGACTGGGTGGTGTTTTTGGTCTGCTGGTCTTGTTGCTGGCCCTGTTTCCCATCTCCTATATTTCTTTGGCGGGAAGCGACACCCGTATCTTAGGCGAAAGCGGCCACCCTCTGCCGCGTTTTGTCAGTCTGAAATCCAATGAGGTGAACGTCAGGCGCGGGCCAGGGAGAGAGTATCCCGTTCTTTGGCAGTTTCAGCGCCGTGGCCTGCCTGTCGAGATCATCGCGGAATATAAATTATGGCGCCATATACGCGACCATGAAGGTGCGGAGGGCTGGGTTCATGCCAGCCTGTTGCGCGGTCAGCGGTCAGTCATCATCAAACTGACGCCGGAGGCACAACCCCTGCGCGCCACTCCCGACACCGGCGCACGCATGGTAGCCCTCATCCAACCCGGCGTGGTTGCCGATCTGGAGGATTGTGAGCGCGACTGGTGCGAGATTGACGTCGGCGACCATGATGGCTGGGTCCCCAGAGAGCTGCTTTGGGGGCTTTATGATTTCGAGTTTCTGGAAGACTGATCAGGCGAAATCAGCGCCCAATGATTGTCTGCTGTCTGCCGTCAGCATCGCCATATGGCCATAATTTTCATGTTCTATGCCGACCACGACCTTGGCATCATCCTGTTTAATGGCGGTAATGCCGGTCTCGCTGAACGGGAAATGCAGGAAATGCACCGATGAGGTTTTACCGTCACTGGCGGTGCGTTCAACCTCCTGCTCCGGTTTGGCGAAGAATTTTTCACCATTCACTTCGACATAGACTTTCAGCTCAATATCTGTCAGCGTACGCAGAATGTCACCCCGCCGCGTTTCGTCTTCGATTTCAAACATCAAAGTTGCCGTCAACTCCTGCCCTTGCGGAATAAGGGGGTTATAGGCGTTCAACTCATCTTCAAGCTGCTCATCACCACCTTGTTCGATGTAAAGCATTTCCTGAATCTGGGCTAACATGGTGTCGTAATTTTCGAAGTAAATGGTCGCAATCGGGCCGATGTCAATTCGGCGCGGGCGTTTGATTGCCAGAACCTCCTGACGGAGCGTTTTACGGATCTGGGTGTATTTGTCCATCGGCATGATGTCGGCGGGCGTCACTTTTCTTTCTGTAGCAGGCATTTCTTCTTCCTTCTTGGTCAAAGCCCGTAAGCACGGGCAAACAATTCAACGGGGTGGGCGGCTTCGGGCAACGGGGCGTCCGGCTCGAGTCCTTCAACACCCTGTACAATATGTTTGGCCGCCAGCGGACATTCGGAGACTACGGCCTTGGTGCCAGCCTTGGCGACTTTGCGCATGACCGGCTTGCCGACCTTGACGGCCAGATGATGGGTTTCCTTCAGCACGCCGAAAGTACCGCCATGGCCAGAGCATCGCTCAATCACGTCAATTTCGGCATCCGGAATGAGGCGCAGCAAATCAGCCGCTTTCGGTCCCATATTCTGGGCCCGGGCATGGCAGGCCAAGTGCACACTGACCCCGCCATCCAGGGGCGCCAAGCCGTCCAGCAGGCCTTCCGTATTGGCGATGTCGACAATATATTCCGTGATGTCGCGGGTGGCTGCGGAGAGTGCTTTGACGTTTTCGTCATCCGGCAAAATCAACGGCCATTCAAATTTGAACATCAGGCCGCAAGACGCCGTCAGCGTAATAATATCTTTGCCGGCATCAATCAGGGGCCTGAAATTCTCAGCCAATTTTTTTGCCTGTTCCGCAACTTTGGCGATATTGCCCTGCTCCAGAAACGGCATGCCGCAGCAGCCGGGATAATCCGTGCTGACCGTAACACCTAAATGGCTCAGGACCTTGGCAGCGGCTTCGCCGACACCGGGATTGTTGTAATTGACGGCGCAGGTGGCGAAAAGAACCGCCTGACGGTCTTTAGCCGGGCCGTCCGGGTTGGGCGACAGAGTGCCGTCCGCCAGGGCTTCCGCGGCGCGCTTCATGAAGGTTTTGCCGACAAATTTCGGCAGTTCGGCGTTTTTATCAATACCCAAGGTCGCCTGCATAAGCGGGCGCGTCAGCTTGTTGTCACGTTTGGAGCCCCAATTGGCCAGAGGTGCGACCGGCGCCGCCATTTTGCCGTTGCGGTCCATTTGCGCGAGCTGGTTCTGGACAAAAGGCGGCTTGCCTTTTTCCTTCAGCTCTACGGCGCGGTAGCGCAGCATCAGATGCGGAAAATCAAGGTTGAATTCATGTGGCGGCACATAGGGACATTTGGTCATGAAACACATGTCGCACAAGGTGCAGCCTTCGATCACGGGGCCGAAATCCTTGCTGTCCACACTGTCCAGCTCGCCGGTTTCCGACTCATCAATCAGGTCAAAGAGGCGGGGAAAACTGTCGCACAAATTGAAGCAGCGGCGGCAGCCATGACAGACATCCATCTGGCGCCGGGCTTCGGCGTCCAACGCCTCGCGGTCATAAAATTCTTCGCTATGCCAGTCCAAAGGGTGGCGGATCGGTGCATCAAGGCTACCTTCTTTCATTCTTTTTTCCTTTCACCGGCAAGCGGCGGTCGGCGGCCGCAAAAGCGGCCGCCGGTTGCGTTTAGTCCATTGAGTCCAGAGCTTTCTGGAAACGACCAGCATGTGACTTTTCAGCCTTTGCCAGAGTTTCAAACCAGTCAGCAATTTCGTCAAAGCCTTCATCACGTGCCGTACGCGCCATGCCCGGATACATATCCGTATATTCATGGGTTTCACCGGCAATAGCGGCTTTCAGGTTCTCAGCGGTGGAACCGATCGGCTCACCGGTGGCCGGATCACCGACCTCTTCCAGAAATTCCAAATGGCCGTGCGCGTGACCTGTTTCACCTTCAGCAGTGCTACGGAATACGGTTGCAACGTCGTTGTAACCTTCAACGTCGGCTTTTTGGGCGAAATACAGATAGCGGCGGTTGGCTTGGCTTTCACCGGCAAACGCAGCCTTCAGGTTTTCCAGAGTTTTTGATGTTGCGAGTGACATGTCTATCTCCTCAATCAATTGACCGGGCATGCAGCCCAGACATACCCCCTATGAGCATGTTGTTGCTAACATAGTGCAGCTTGACGGCAATGTCAATTGTTTAGAATGGTTCTAAATAAAATATTTCAGGATTTTTTGTGCAGCCGTATAATGACGTCCACACCAGAGATATCTAGTCCTGCAGGCACATCCGGCAAGTCAGATATGGAAACTTTTTCAGCCGGAATGTCAATCAGACGGTTTTCAGTGCTGATAAAAAAATGATGATGCTCTGAAGTGTTGGTGTCGAAATAACTGCGGGTCGAGTCAACCACCACCTGTCGCAGCAAACCGGCCTCGGTGAACTGGTGCAGGCTGTTGTAAATGGTCGCCAACGACATTTTGTGACCAGCCTGCTGCACTTCCTCATGCAGGCTTTCCGCCGTTAAATGACGGTTTTCGCCGGTGAACAGCAGGCGCACGAGATCCAGCCGCGGACGGGTGGCCCTGAGACCGACAGCCCGCAATTTGGCGCTGAGCTGATCGTCTGTGATGTCTGTGGCGATATTCATTCTGCCATCCTCAGTTGCTGTTTGTAATCAATCTAAATAAAACGCCCTGAAAATGCAAACCTTTTTCACCCAAACTGTTTTCCGAACTTTATGTATGGGGCTGAATGTGTTAGTCATACACGCATCTATACCCCGAGGAGACCCCAAGGAATTATTATGTCCCGTCAAAACAGCTATGATTATGAAGGTCTGCTGACCTGTGCGCGCGGCGACCTGTTCGGCCCCGGCAACGCACAATTGCCGATGCCGCCCATGCTGATGCTGGACCGCATCAATCTGATCACCGAAGATGGCGGCGCCTATGGCAAAGGCCAGATCATCGCAGAACTGGATGTGAGGCCCGATTTATGGTTTTTTGACTGTCACTTCCAGGGCGATCCGGTGATGCCGGGCTGTCTGGGGCTGGATGCGATGTGGCAGCTTCTGGGCTTTTTCCAGGGCTGGCTGGGTCATGAGGGCAAGGGCCGGGCACTGGCGGCGGGTGAAGTGAAATTCACCGGTCAGATTGAGCCGGACGCCAAGCTCGTGACCTATAAACTTGACGTCAAGCGGGTGATTGCGCGTAAACTGGTCATGGGCATTGCCGACGGGACGGTGGATGTGGACGGCAAAGAGATTTACCGCGCCGAGGATTTGCGGGTCGGGCTGTTCAAACCGGGCCAGATGTAAGAAACCAGATGTAAAACAGAAGAGCTGGAGAGAAAACCATGCGTCGCGTAGCCATAACAGGATTGGGGATTGTCTCAAGCATCGGCAACAATGCCGCAGAGGTCAGCGCAAGTCTGCGCGAAGGGCGCTCGGGCATCACAGCCGCGCCGGATCATATTGAAAAGGGATTTCGTTCTCAGATTTACGGCCGGCCGACGCTTGACGTCACCGAGGCCGTGGACAAGCGCGTGCGCCGCTTCATGGGTGAGGGCGCGGCCTGGAATTATGTCGCCATGGAACAGGCCATCGCTGACAGCGGGCTGGAGGAAAACGACATTGTCAATCCGATGACCGGAATCATTATGGGGTCGGGCGGGCCAAGTGCGCGCACGCTGGTTGACAGCGCCGACATCACCCGCAAATCCGGCCCCAAGCGGGTCGGCCCGTTTGCCGTGCCCAAGGCCATGTCATCAACCAATTCCGCGACCCTGGCCACGCCGTTCGGCATTAAGGGCGTTAATTATTCCATCTCCTCGGCCTGTGCCACCTCAACCCATTGCGTCGGCAATGCGGCCGAGATGATTCAATGGGGCAAGCAGGACATCGTTTTTGCCGGCGGCGGCGAAGAGCTGGACTGGTCCCTGTCGGTGCTGTTTGACGCCATGGGCGCGATGTCGTCCAAATATAATGACACTCCGGCCACAGCCAGCCGCGCCTATGACAAAAACCGCGACGGCTTTGTGATTGCCGGCGGCGCCGGGGTGCTGGTGCTCGAGGAAATGGAGCGCGCGCAGAAACGCGGCGCCAAAATCTATGCCGAGATTGTCGGCTATGGCGCGACGTCTGACGGGCATGACATGGTGCAGCCGTCCGGCGAAGGCGCGGTGCGCTGCATGCAGATGGCGATGAAGGATCTCGATTGCGGCATTGACTACATCAACCCGCACGCCACCTCGACCCCGGTCGGCGACATTAAGGAAATCGAGGCGCTGCGCGAGGTGTTCGGCCAGGACGGGAAAGACTGCCCGCGCCTGTCAGCGACCAAATCCATCACCGGTCACTCGCTCGGCGCGGCGGGCGTGCAGGAAGCCATCTATTCGCTGCTGATGATGCAGGGCGACTTCATCACCCCGTCCATGCACATTGAGGAACTGGACCCCGACTTCGCCGACATGCCGATTGTGCGCGAAACCATCGAGAATGCCGGCCTGAACTGCGTGCTGTCCAACTCCTTCGGCTTCGGCGGCACCAACGGCACATTGGTGATGAAACGGGTGTGAAGGAGACTTAAGTCCCCCGTCCCACCTCCCCCACATTCACTCCACAGCAAAATTCACCCCTTCCACCATGGTGGCGATGACGGGGATGTCCTTGATGGTGGCGGGTGGTGCGGTCAGCGGGTTTTGGGCCAGCACGGTGATGTTGGCCAGCTTGCCCGGTGCCAGTGAGCCATAGTCATTTTCCAGCTGCATCATATAGGCGGCGTCCAGCGTGACGGCGCGCAGGGCCTGTTCCGGCTTCAGCCGCTGTTCGGGCGAGGCAATGTCGCCGGCGAAATTGACCCGGTTGACGGCCTGATGCATCAGGAACAGCGGATCGCCAGGCGCCATCGGCATATCCGAATGCAGGCCCAGCTTTACCCCGGCGCGCACCACATCACCGAGCCGCACCATATCGGGCGCGCGCGCCGCCCCGACGCCTTTTTCAGCATAAAGATGCGACAGTGCCGTCACATAATAGGGGTTGGCGCTGACCAGCGCGCCGAGCTGTTGCAGGCGCGCCACCTGATCGGCGGCGGCATAGCCGAAATGCACGAGCACCGTGCGGTGGTCTGGTCTCGGCATCCGCGCCATGTTTTCCGCCAGCGTGTCAAGCACCAGATCCAGCCCGGCATCGCCGTTCTGGTGCACATGAATCTGATAGCCGGCCTCCCAATAGGTGCGGAAGGCGGCGCGGAACACCTCCGGCTCCATCATCCAGGCGCCTTTGTGCCCGTCAAGATAGCCGTCGCGCATCTGCATGGCCTGTGAATACATCGCTCCATCGGCGAACAGCTTGATCTGCCCGGGCACATAAGACAGCCGCCCTGCGCCCGCCGTCTCCAGCTCTTTGGTGCGCGCCACCAGATGATCCAGCGTATCTAGCTGGCCCTGCGCCTGCGCCGCCAGCATCATGCCATTGGGGATGAACAGACTGCGGAACGGCGCATCGGGCGCGCCGAACACGGCGTTTTTGGCCTGTTGCAGCGCCGGCGACAGCATCGCCCCGGGATTGGCAATCAGCGTCACCCCTTTGGCGTGCAGATAGGTGCGGGTGCGCGCCAGCCCCAGTATCAGTTTTTGCGGTGGCGCCATCAGCACCATCGCCTTGTCGGACACCGCCAGCGTGCCTTGTTCGGCAAAATGCCCGTCGGCCAGCGACATGTGCTTGCGCGCGCTTTCAGGTGCGGCGTCAATATCGGCCTGGGTGATGCCAGCCAGCTCCAGCGCGGCGGTGTTGAAAATCAGCTCGTGAAACGAGCGGTGGACAATCAGCACCGGCCGGTCGGGGGCAAGCCAGTCGAGGTCTTGGCGCGTCAGTTTTCCGTGGAAATAATGATGATAGCCCCAGCTGACAAATGCTGTGTCTGATGCTTTACCAGAGGATGTGTCTGCAAGTGCGGCGGCAAGTTTATCGCGGTAGCCGGCCTCACTGCGCACGCCCGGAAACCGGCCATGCGGCAAGTCCCAATCCTCAATCGCCAGCACATGCGCCGACATGGACAACGCTGCCAGAAACGGGTGCACATGATGTTCAATCAGGCCCGGCACCATGACTTGCCCGCCATAGCGGTCATCAACCCGCGCCTTGGGATGAGTCTCGCGCAACGTGTCCAGCGCGCCGATAGCGGCGATGCGCCCGTTCTGCACCAACACCGCATCACCGCGATGGTTGGACAGCGTGACAATCTCCGCCGCCGGATAAATCACCTTGTCTGTGTCTTTGCTGGGATCCGCCCGGAGCGTTTGCGGCGCCAGCAGCAAAACCAGCGCCAAAAGCGCTGAAAGAAAAAACCGGGGCATGTTATCCAATCTGTCTGTCATGCAGCCACTATGCGCCAGGCTCTCGCTCAACCCAAGCAAAAAGGGCGGCACATGCGCACCGCCCTTATTAAGTTTCCGCTATCTAAAAACCGACTAGCTTAGTCTTCTCCAGACTTAGTCCTCGTCAGACTCCGCCGGCTTGCCCTCAAGGTCTTCGCCGGTTTCCTGGTCCACGACCTTCATCGACAGGCGTACCTTGCCGCGGTCATCAAAGCCCATCAGCTTGACTTTGACCGTGTCGCCTTCGGACACAACATCAGAGGTGTTGGCAACGCGCTCGTTTTTCAGCTGGGAAATATGCACAAGGCCGTCTTTTTTGCCGAAGAAGTTCACAAAGGCACCAAAGTCCATGACCTTGACGACCGTGCCCTCATAAATCACGCCTACTTCCGGCTCGGCGACAATCGAGTTGATCCAGTCAACCGCGGCCTTGATGACCTCGGCGTCGCTGGACGCAACCTTGATGACGCCGTCATCGCCGATATCGACCTTAGCGCCGGTGGTGTCGACAATCTCGCGGATGACCTTGCCGCCGGTACCGATGACTTCGCGGATCTTATCCTGCGGCACGGTCAGTGTTTCAATCTTGGGCGCATATTCACCCATTTCAGATCGGGCTTCGCCAAGTGCCTTGTTCATCTCACCCAGAATATGCTCACGGCCGCCTTTGGCCTGGTCGAGCGCAACCTGCATGATTTCTTCGGTAATACCGGTGATCTTGATGTCCATCTGCAAAGAGGTGATACCATCAGCGGTGCCGGCGACCTTGAAGTCCATGTCACCGAGATGATCCTCGTCACCGAGAATATCGGACAGGACAGCAAAATCATCGCCTTCCTTAATCAAGCCCATGGCAATACCGGCGACAGGCTTTTTGATCGGCACACCGGCATCCATCATGGCCAGCGAAGAACCGCAGACCGTCGCCATGGAAGACGACCCGTTAGACTCGGTAATTTCGGATACCAGGCGCAAAGTGTAAGGGAACTCCTCCTTGCTTGGCAGCATCGGCTTCAACGCCCGCCAGGCAAGCTTGCCGTGCCCGATTTCGCGCCGACCGGTGAAGCCGACGCGCCCGGTTTCACCGACGGAATAGGGCGGGAAGTTGTAATGCAGCAGGAAGTTTTCCTTATAGGTGCCTTCCAACGCATCGACAAACTGCTCATCATCGCCGGTGCCGAGTGTAGCAACGACAATGGCCTGCGTCTCACCGCGGGTAAACAGGGCCGAACCATGCGCACGCGGCAGAATGCCGGCTTCACTTTCAATGGCCCGCACATCAGCAAGACCGCGGCCATCAATGCGCGTCTTGGTGGCCAAAATGGACCCGCGTACAATGTCGCTTTCAACCGACTTGACCGCGCCTGACAGCGCAATGCGATCATCGTCCGAAGCACCTTCGGCCAACAGCTCGGCCATGACCTTGTCTTTGGCTTCCGCAATCAAGGACTGACGCGTCACCTTGTCGGCCTCCTGATAGGCGGCCTCAAGCTCAGCGCCGACCAGACCGGTAATCTGTGCTTTCAGGTCGCTGTTATCGACCACCGGCACATCACGCGGTTCTTTGGCGCATTTTTCGGCCAGAGAGATAATCATGTCGATGACTTTCTGGAACTCCTTATGGCCGTACATGACAGCGCCCAGCATGATGTCCTCCGACAGCTCATTGGCCTGGCTTTCCACCATCAGCACCGCGTCACGCGTGCCGGCCACAACCAGATCAAGTTCGCTTTCCGCCGTATCCTCAATGCTCGGATTGAGCAGATATTCACCGTCCTTGAAGCCGACCCGCGCCGCCCCGATCGGGCCGAGGAACGGAATGCCGGAAATGGTCAAAGCGGCAGATACCGCCACCATAGCGACAATGTCGCTGTCATTTTCAAGGTCATGGCTCACAACGGTTGCAATGACCTGCGTTTCGTTTTTAAAGCCCTTGGCAAAGAGCGGGCGAATTGGTCGGTCAATCAGACGCGACACCAAGGTTTCCTTTTCGCTCGGACGCCCTTCCCGCTTGAAATAGCCGCCCGGGATTTTCCCTGCAGCATAGGCTTTTTCCTGATAATTCACTGTCAGCGGGAAAAAGTCGATCCCCGCTTTCGGCTGGCGGTCGGCAACCACCGTCGCCAGCACTGTTGTATCTCCGTAAGTCACCAGCACAGCACCGTCCGCTTGACGGGCCACTTTGCCGGTTTCAATGATGAGCGGCTGTCCGCCCCAATCTATCTCTTCTCGAGTCAGCGTAAACATACATTTTCCTATCATGTCATCGCGGCCCCTTGGCCGGATGCGTTAACACCGTCAAAGGCCCATCCCCTGACGGCTATTCAAAAAATGAAAACCGGGCCAGGCCCGGTTTCCAATCACACTCAGCGGCGCAGACCCAGACGTGAAATCAGGGACTTGTAACGTTCTTCGTCACGATCCTTGACATAGTCCAGAAGACGGCGACGCTGTGAGACCATTTTCAACAATCCGCGGCGTGAATGATTATCCTTGCCGTGGGATTTAAAATGCTCCGTCAGGTTCGCAATGCGTTCCGACAAAATCGCAACCTGCACTTCAGGCGACCCTGTGTCGCCGTCCTTGGTTGCATACTCCTTGACAAGCTCAAGCTTGCGTTCAGCTGTTATCGACATCGGTCACTCCTTTGCAAAACTAGCCGTGGCTAGAGATTAAAAACACGGGTCGGCTGAAACCGCCCCAAGGTGACCCTGCCAATGGCAACTGGCTGTTCAGCCAGCGTAAGGACAGCCTCAATCCCATCCGGGTCTGCGCTGTCCATTATGGGTGTCACCTCAATCGACCGGCCCATTTTGACATGGGCCGCCTCCGCCTCATTTATCGGCAGTGCCGGGATGTCGTCCAGCGCTGTCGTCAGCGGCAGCAAAAGGGCGTCTAATGCGTCAAATGCGTCACTATCAGGCATTTGGGCAACGAACCCTTCCGTCTGCGCGGCAATATGGACCAAATCCATGCATTTTACCAGCGTTAATGCGTTTTTTTCTGAAAACGGCCCGACCCGTGTCCGCCGTAAAAAACACACATGCCCGCATGTGCCCAAAGCGGCGGCCAAATCCCGGGCCAAAGAGCGGATATATGTGCCTTTTCCGCAGGTTACGGAAAAACTGGCATGATCCTGGTCGGCACACTCCAACAACTCTAGACGCGCAATACGTACCAGACGGGCGGCCAGTTCCACCGCCTCCCCGTCACGGGCGCGGGCATAAGCGCGTTTGCCGTTCACCTTGATGGCCGAATAGGCGGGCGGAGTTTGGGTAATTTCACCGATAAATTGTGGTAGGGCGGCCAGAATATCCTTTTCGCTCGGGCGACCCTCACTATGCGCCAGCGCTTCGCCTTCCACATCATCCGTGGTGGTCGCCACCCCCCAGCGTACGGTGAACTCATACTCTTTTTCCGCATCGACCAGATATGGCACGGTTTTGGTGGCTTCCCCGAAAGCCACCGGCAGAATACCTGTCGCCAGCGGGTCCAGTGTTCCGGCATGGCCTGCTTTTTGCGCGTTAAAGAGCCGGCGCAAACGGTTGACCGCCTGTGCCGACGACATGTGCAGTTCCTTGTCTAGATTAACCCAGCCGGAAACCGAGCGGCCCTTACGCCGCCGGCCCATTTTCACCTTCCGCATCCGGGTCAGCCAAATCGCCGCGCACCTTTTCATCATCAAACAGGCGCCGCATATGATCGGCATTGTCAAAGCTCTCATCCGCCTTGAACGTCAGCTCCGGGACATATTTCAGCCGCAGCCCTTTGCTCATTTCACCACGCAACATCGGCGCACACAGGTTCAGCTTGCGCACGACCTCATCCTGCGCCACGCCACCCAATGGAATGACGAAGGCTGTAGCATTACGCAAATCCGGGCTGGCGGAGACTTCGGTGACGGTAATGGTTCGGGTATCAAGGTCCAAATCCCGCACATCATTACGGGCAAACACTTCGCACAATCTGTGACGAAACAATTCCCCGACCCGCAACTGACGTTGGCTGGGGCCGTTGGATTGACCTTTTTGCGTGCGTTTCATCGGCGCCTCCGGTATCAGACAGGATGCGGTCAGTCATCTAGTGAGCGGGCGATTTCCTCGACTTCGTAACACTCGATGACATCACCAACCTTGAGGTCGTCATAGGTTTCAAAAGCCATACCACATTCCTGACCGGCATTGACCTCTTTGACCTCATCCTTGAAACGGCGCAAGGAACTGAGCTCACCCTCATGGATGACAACACTGTCACGGATCAAACGCACCCGTGCGCCACGGCGTACCAGACCGTCGGTCACCCGGCAGCCGGCGACTTTGCCGGATTTGGAAATTGAGAAAACCTCCAGCACTTCAGCATTGCCGAGCATGTTTTCACGCAAATCAGGTGACAGCATGCCGGACATGGCGGCCTTGATGTCGTCGACAAGGTCATAAATGACATTGTAATAACGGATTTCAATCCCCTCTTCATCCGCCATATTACGGGCTTGGGCGTTGGCGCGGACATTAAAGCCCAGCACCGGCGCTTTTGACGCCGCCGCCAGGGTAATGTCGCTTTCCGTCACGCCACCGACCGCAGCATGTACCACCCGGGCGCGCACTTCTTCATTGCCGAGTTTCTCGACCGCCTGAGTAATGGCCTCCGCCGACCCCTGCACATCCGCCTTGACGACAATTGCCATTTCCTTGGTGTCGGTCTCCTTGAGCTGTTGCAGCATCTGGTCAAGTGATGACCGCGCCCCGGTCGCCGTGCGGTTTTGTCGGGCTGTACGTTGACGGTATTCAGCGATTTCACGCGCTTTAGCTTCACTTTCAACGACGTTGAACATATCACCGGCAGCCGGCACACCCCCAGCGCCCAAAATCTCAACCGGCGCCGCAGGGCCGGCCTCCTCAAGGGTCTCGCCTTTATCATTCAGCATGGCCCGGACACGGCCCGACTCTTCACCGACAACAAAAATGTCCCCGACACGCAAAGTACCGCGTTGCAGCAGGACCGTGGCGACCGTGCCGCGGCCCTTGTCCAGCTTGGCCTCAATCACCACACCCTCGGCTTCACGTTCCGGATTGGCTTTCAACTCCAGCAGCTCTGCCTGCAGCAGAACCGACTCAACGAGACTGTCAAGACCATCCCCTTTCAGGGCGGAAACCTCGACAAACTGCGTCTCACCACCCATATCTTCGGCAATAATTTCATGCTGCAGCAGCTCGTTTTTCACCCGTGTCGGGTCGGCTTCCGGCTTGTCCATTTTATTGACCGCCACAATCATCGGGACTTCCGCCGCCTTGGCATGATTAATGGCTTCAACGGTTTGCGGCATGACACCATCATCAGCGGCCACGACCAGAATAACGATATCCGTCACCTTGGCACCGCGCGCACGCATGGACGTAAACGCCGCATGACCTGGCGTATCGATGAAAGTCACTTTCTGGTCGCTCTCCGTCGTGACCTGATAGGCACCGATATGCTGCGTGATACCGCCGGCCTCGCCGTCAACAATGTCAGTCTTGCGCAGAGCATCAAGCAATGAGGTTTTACCGTGATCAACATGGCCCATAACCGTAACGACGGCCGGACGCGGCAGCTTCAGGGTCTCATCATCGTCATCCGTATCAATGACATCCTCGACATCGGAGTCGGTCACACGATTGACCTTATGGCCAAGCTCTTCGGCAATCAGTTCCGCTGTATCAGCATCAATAGTGTCATTGATTTTGGCCATGACGCCTTGCTGCATTAGCAGTTTGATAACGTCCACGGCGCGTTCCGCCATGCGGTTAGCAAGTTCCTGAATGGTAATGGTTTCCGGCAGAATGATGGTGCGCGAGACTTTTTCACGTGGTTCAGCGCTCAAGGATTGACGCTTTTCACGTTCACGTCGGCGGCGAATGGACGCCATGGAACGCACACGCTCCTCATCTTTCAACGCATCATTGATGGTCAATTTCCCGGAGCGGCGACGTTGCGGCTCACCACGCTTGGCAGGGGTCTTGCGCGGAGCTTCGCGTTTTTCCTCACCGGTTTTGGTGGAGACCGGCTTCAGTGCGGCCTTAGCTGGCGCTGCTTCTTTCGGTGCCCGTGAGGCGGCTTTTTCGGCTTCCTTGGCCTGCGCCTCTTCGCGGGCAATGCGTTCCGCTTCCTGCGCGGCCAACTTGGCTTCTTCCTCTTTACGACGCGCATCCTGCTCGGCCCGTTCTTTGTCCTGGATAATCTTGAGCGCGGCCTCTTCCTTTTCACGGACCTTCGCCTCAGCCACGGCGGCCAGGCGGGCTTCCTGTTCGTTTTTACTCAGGCCGCCAAGACTTTTCGGCTCCTCAACCGGCTTTTCTGGTGCCGGCGGAGTTTCTGTTTCCTTGGATTGGGCCGCCTGATCCGGTGTCACAATCCGTTTGCGGCGTTTTTCGACCACCACGGATTTTGAACGACCGTGCGAAAAGTTCTGGCGGACCTGACCGGACTCAACCGTCCGTTTCAAACTCAGCGTCTTGCCGGGTTTGGCGTCTTTCGTCTCTTTATTTTCGTTTTCACTCATAGTCTGCCGTCTCATTCCTCTGGGCGCTCTTGCAAGCCCCTTCCATCTAAGTTCAAAACCTCGCCATGGTAAAGAGCCATACGAGATATATCCCGTCCCACGCGATCAGACCAGCCTTTTTCGGTCACCGCCGCATGAACCACATTTTCCAACCCAAGCGCCCTGCTCAAGTCCTTGACAGAGAGCCTTTCGACTATCTGCACATTTTGACGCCGCCCCAGTGCCGCGATTTTAGACCGACCGTCCACCGCCGCATCATTGGCTGACAGAACAAGGTGCGCCTCACCTTTCTTCAATGCCGCCTCGACCTTTGCGAACCCGACACTCAGAGCGCCGGAACGCCTTGCCAAACCGAGCAGATCCAGCAAACGCCCCTCCAGCTGGCTGGCAAGAAGCCTGAAAAATTCAGGATCCATCACAGCCTTTTGCCCCGTCTCATCAACGATCAAACCCTGCTGGAATGCTTGAGCGATGATGTTTTTGTCCGCCGTGACCCAAAACCCCTGACCGGGGACCTTGCCGGCGAGATCCGGAAGAACCGATCCGTCAGGCGCAATCACAAGCCGGATAAGACTGTCAATCTCCACGGAACCGCTGACCAGGCAGTTTTTTTGCTCCCGCTGCGTCAAGTCAGCCCCCGCCTGTCACCCGGACACCGGCCTAGGCGGTTTCCCCATCATCACCGGCGGCGATATCGGCGGGTGCGTCAGCGCCTGTTGCCGCTTCCACAGCATCCGCCACCATATCATCCGAGATTTCTTTGGCTTCAGCCTGATCATCACCCTCCGGCTCACCTTCCGCCTGCTGGGCGTCAAGTTCTTCCTGCGTAATCCAGCCAACCTGAACACGTGTGGCCATGATCATGCGCTCGGCTTCCTCGGCGGAAACGTCAAACCCGTCTAGAATGCCGGCTTGCCGGACACGCTGACCATCCACGCTCTCCATCCAGCCAACCAGATCATCGGGGATGCAACCGGCGAAATCCTCGGCGGTAAAAACATCATTCTTGCCCAGCGCCACCAACATTGGCAGTGTCAGACCCTCAACCTCCAGAAGATCATCGGCCACACCAAGTTTTTTGCGCTCGGCGTCAAACTCGGCATTCTGACGGTCAATAAACTCAAGGGCGCGACGCTGAAGCTCCTCAGCCGTCTCTTCGTCAAAGCCTTCAATATAGGTAATCTCCTCTATCGGCACATAGGCAACTTCCTCGACCACGGCAAAGCCTTCCGACGCAAGCAGCTGGGCGATCATCTCATCTACATCCAGGGCGTTCATGAAGTTTTCCGTCCGCTCGGCGAATTCCACCTGACGGCGCTCGGACTCTTCCGCCTCAGTCATAATGTCAATGTCCCACTGGGTCAGTTGCGAGGCCAGGCGGACATTCTGTCCGCGACGGCCAATGGCAAGGCTCAGCTGATCATCGGGTACGCAGACTTCAATCCGCTGCGTGTCCTCATCCAGCACGACTTTGGACACTTCCGCCGGCGCCAGGGCATTGACGATAAAGCTGGCCGAGTCCTCAGTCCATGGGATGATATCCACCTTCTCGCCCTGCAGTTCATTGACCACAGCCTGCACCCGGCTGCCCCGCATGCCAACACATGCACCTACCGGGTCAATGCTGCCGTCATTCGAAATAACGGCGATTTTGGCGCGGCTGCCGGGATCACGGGCAACGGAACGAATTTCAATAACGCCGTCATAGACCTCCGGCACTTCCTGGGCAAACAGCTTTGCCATAAAAGCCGGATCCGTCCTGGACAACAGGATTTGCGGGCCGCGTTGTTCCCGTCGGACATCCTGAATGTAAGCCCGGATCCGGTCATTGACCCGGAAAACCTCGCGCGGGATAAGGTTATCGCGGCGCAGCATTGCCTCGCCACGACCCAAATCAACGACCACATTGCCGTATTCCACCCGCTTGACAATGCCGGAGGCGATTTCACCGACACGGTCCTTATATTCCTCATATTGGTTCTCACGCTCTGCATCGCGGACTTTCTGCACAATAACCTGTTTGGCGGTCTGGGTAGCGATACGCCCGAATTCAATCGGCGGCAACGGATCGCTCAACTCGTCGCCAATGGCAGCTTCAGGATTGTCCTTACGCGCATCTGCAAGGCTGATTTCGACGGCCTCGGCCTCGCTCTCAACCACTTCGACAACGGTGAATACGCGCCGCAGATTAATGTCACCCGTTTTGGGATCAATGTCTGCCCGAATATCATTTTCCGAGCCATAGCGGGCTTTGGCAGCCCTTTGAATCGCGTCTGACATAGCCTCCAGCACAATCGCGGGCTCAATGCCCTTCTCGCGTGCGACCGCCTCCGCAATCTGTAAAAGTTCCAACTTGTTAGCACTAATGCCCGTAGCCATGTCTTTCTCCGTCTAGCTTTCCACAAGGGGCCGGCGCATATGCCGGCAATTTATGCCTGTTCACCTCAACCTTTGCCTTTTGACGCCTTCAGGCTGGCCTGCATCATTTCGTCATTCGCCACCAGCCGCGACTCGGCAATATCCTCAATCTTAAACCCCAGAATCTGGGGCTCGTCATATCCGTCCAGCGCCACCTGCAGCAGCGCCTCACCATCTTCAAACCCAGCCAGACGCCCACGAAAGCGTTTTTGTCCATCAATCGGGTTTTTCAGCTCCAGCTTGGCCTCCAGACCAATCCAATCACTGAAATCCCGGGGGCGGCACAACGGCCGCGCCATACCGGGAGAGGACACTTCAAGCACGTAAGCCGCCTTGATCGGATCCTCGACATCCAAAACGGCTGACAGGCCGCGGCTGATTTTTTCACAACCGTCAACCGTCATTGTCCCGTCTGATCCAACAGCCATGACCTGCAAGACCGTATTGGCATTGTCACCGGTCATGCGGATCCGCAACAGGTCATAGCCCAAATCCTCAACCACCGGCGTGACAATCTCCAGAAATGGCCGCGCCGGACCGGGCGCCTGCAAATGGGCGTAACGGTCGGCGGATACGCTGCTTTGGTCACTGTTGGTCATGGTCGGCACTTTCTGTTGCACAGCCCTTTTCTGTTGCATAGCCCTTGTCATAACTGATGTCATAACTGATGTCAGAGCTGACAATCCCGCATTAAAAAAAGCGGGGGTCTGGGCGACCGTCCCACTTTCAAATGAAGCAGATTGTTGGCGTCAATATACTCACCAGCAATTAAATTGCAAGCCTTAAAGAGTGGCCCGCATTTGCACATCCCGCCGCTTGAAATGCAGATAGGTCGGGATCCGTCCCGCCCGCACGGCTTTGGCCTCATAGCGGGTCGGCTCCCAACCCTGCGGCGGGCGACGCCAGTCATCCGCCACATCCGCCTGCCAGATAAAGCCGCCATGGTCGCGGATATGCGCCAAAGTCCACATGATGTAATTCGGGATGTCGCTGGCCACCATCAGTTTCCCGCCGGGCTTGAGGATACGAAAAAATTGATGCAAATTTTCCGGGCTGATGAAACGACGCTTGTGATGCCGCGTTTTGGGCCATGGATCCGGATACAAAAGAAAAATCCTATCAAGACAGCCATCTGGCAGCCATTCCATCAGGTCGCGTGCATCATCGTCATGTATACGGATATTGTTCAGGGATTGCGCGTCAATCGCCATCAAAAGTTTGGCCACGCCATTGAGAAACGGTTCGCACCCGATAAAACCTTCACCCGGCGCCTGTGCGGCCTGACGGGCCAGATGTTCGCCGCCGCCAAACCCGATTTCCAAGCTTATAGTGTCGGGCTGAAACCCGAACTGCGCTAACGGATCAAAAGGTCCTTGCGGCACACGCAAATTCGGCAGGATCTGCGTCACCAAATCCGCCTGACGGGGGTGCAGCTTATGCCCCTGACGTCGCCCATAAACATGGCGGCGGATAAGGTCAGCACACATTCAGGTCAATTCAGCCTTAATGGCTTCGGCCAGGTCGGTCCGCTCCCAAGAAAAGCCGCCATCGTCTTCAGCTTGTCGGCCAAAATGACCATAGGCCGCCGTGCGGGCATAAATCGGTTTGTTCAACCCCAAATGGGTGCGGATGCCGCGCGGCGACAAATCCATGACCGCCCCCAAAACGGTTTCCAGTTTGGCTTCATCGGTTTTGCCGGTGCCATATGTGTCAACCAGTATGGATAACGGCTTTGATACGCCGATTGCATAGGACAACTGGATACAGCATCGGTCCGCCAGACCGGCGGCCACCACATTTTTGGCCAGATAGCGCGAAGCATATGCGGCTGAACGGTCAACCTTGGTTGGATCTTTGCCGGAAAACGCGCCGCCGCCATGCGGAGCGGCGCCACCATAAGTGTCAACAATGATCTTGCGTCCCGTGAGGCCGGCGTCACCGTCAGGCCCACCAATGACAAAAGTTCCGGTCGGATTGACGTAAAACTCATCCTCCGGACACATCCAGCCATCTGGCAGAACATTTTCCACAATCGGGCGCACCAGCTCCCGCACATCATTCTGGGAAAGCCCCTCATCATGTTGGGTGGACACAACAACCGACTCAGCCCCGACCGGCCGTCCGTTTTCATAGCGCAGGGAAACCTGGCTTTTTGAGTCCGGACCGAAACCCTTGACTGCGCCGCTTTTGCGCAGGCCGGCCATGTCTGACAAAATCTGGTGGGAATAAGCGATCGGCGCCGGCATCAGGTTTTCCGTCTCGCGGCAGGCATAGCCGAACATGATGCCCTGATCCCCGGCACCCTCATCCTTGTTTCCGTCGCCGGCATCGACGCCCTGCGCGATGTGTGCGGACTGGGCATGCACGCGCACCTGCACTTCGGCGTTTTTCCAATGAAAGCCTTCCTGTTCATAGCCAATGTCACGGATACGGTTGCGGGCAACCTCTTCCATTTCCTCGGCGGTCACCAGCCCTTGCGGCCGCACTTCACCGGCCAGAACAACCAGATTGGTCGTGGTTAAGGTTTCAACCGCTACCCTGGCCTCTGGCTCGCGCGCCAAAAAGGCGTCAAGTACACTGTCCGATATCAAATCGCACACTTTGTCAGGATGACCTTCCGAAACCGACTCGCTGGTGAAAATGTAATCTTGTCTAGGCATTCATGCTACTCCCTGCTGTTCAGGCTGTTTAGCAAGAGTATGCCAAAAGTGCAATGCATTGGCGGAAAATGATGGTCCGCCCCATTTATCTCAACGGCGACGCGGCCGGCCCGGCTGAGCCTTTTCCATGGCCCGGGTCATATCAATAATACTCTGACGCACTTTTTTGTTGCGGATTCTGACAAAATTACGGTTAAGGGCCATTCCTTCATGGCTCGAGACAAAATCCATAAAATCCTTGAGGTTCATGCTTTCCTGCATGCCCGTCGGTTTTTTAGGGCGTGGCTTGAGCCCTTCATAGAAATACGAAATATCAACATTGAGAACCTGAGATAAATCAAACAGACGCGCTGCGGAAATGCGGTTGATCCCCTTCTCATATTTCTGGATTTGCTGAAATGTGAGATTGATGCGCTCACCCAGCGCCTCCTGACTCATACCCAGATTGATACGTTGCAATCTGAGCCTTTGACCAATATGCCGGTCAATTGCAGATGTTTTCTTGAGAGACATGACAGCCTTCTTTTTTTTGTTTTTGTTGTCACGCTTTTCATTATCCCGATTTTTTAACCAATATCAAACAAGTAATATCAGGCTTAACCAACATCTTTCCGGCATAGATTAACCACAAAGGCGATGAGAGCAACAAAACTGAACATCCCTAAAAATGTCAGATCGCCATGTCGGGCATAAGGGGTTGCCTCCAATGCGGGCGGCAAAGCGACATCCAGAAGTCCCGCTTCGCCAAGCGGAATATGAGCGATAATCTCCCCTTTTGGGGAAATCAGCGCCGAGATGCCGGTATTGGCGGCCCGGGCCATCGGCAAGCCCTGCTCAATCGCCCGCATCCGGGCCATAGCCAAATGCTGCCACGGGCCAGCCGTATGCCCGAACCAGGCATCATTGGTGACATTAATCAGCCAGCCGGGCCGCGTGTCCGGAAGACTGCGGCGCGGAAAAATCACCTCATAACAAATCATCGGGGCAAAGGGGGGCAGAGCACCGGCGGATAACACGGCAGGGCCCGGGCCGGCCGCAAACCCGCCACGCAAACGCGTCAACTGCTGCAGGCCGAGCGCCTCCAAAAGCGGTTGAAACGGCAAATATTCCCCGAACGGGACCAGATGGTGCTTGTCATATTGCGCCATAACCTCGCCATCCCGGACAATAAAAAGACTGTTGTAGCTTTTATGCGGGCTGCCATTTTCGCGATATTCACGCCGCACCGAACCGGACACCAAAAAACTTCCGGCCGGCAAAACCGAAGCTATATGGCGGCGCAGCTCCGCATCTTGACCCAACAAAACTGGGACCGCAGTTTCGGGCCAGATGACCAAGTCGGGTTGTGTCGCATGGGGGCGGCGGCTTAATAGGATCGTCTTGTCAATATGGGCACGCCGTAAGGCGGGGTCCCATTTTTCCGCCTGCGCCAGATTCGGCTGAACAATCCTGATGACGGGACTTGACTGACCGGCAAGATCCGGCATGTTCCGCACACGCAAAACCCCGGCACCGGCACAACCGATCAGCGCAACCACCAAACCCGCTGCAATCACCGTGTTCTGGCGTGCAATCAGAGGCAACAGACCAAAAATCCAGACAACAATGCCCAGACCATAGACCCCCCAAAATGCTGCCGATTGCGCCAAAGGCAACCAGCCGAGCGTCACCATGCCGGGCAGATTCCACGGAAAACCCGTCAGCACATGGCCACGTACATAATCGGCCAGCACCATGACCAGAACAAACAGGAAAAGTCGGGACACCGCCTCTGGCGTGAACCTGCGGCACACCTCACGCCAGACCAAACCAGCAAGGCCGTAAAATATCGCCAGACCCGCCGGCAGCAGAGTGACGGCGAAGGGCATCAGCCAGAGAAATGTCTCGTCTTCGACCAAAAACGCACTGCCCAGCCAATAGAGCCCGAACAGAAAATAGCCGAAGTAAAAGGCCCAGGCCCGCCAGAAGACGGTCCCTCGGCTGAGCGGCGCAACGGCATCCAGCGACAGGAAAAACAATGACAACACAAACGGGGTGAGAAACCACATGCCCAGCGGCGGCAAAGCCAGAACAAACACCCCGCCGAGCAGGACATTCAAACCCAGGACATGTCGGTTGGACAGTCTGCCATAGAGGTCTGAAAGCTGTGCGAAACATGTCCCTGCGTTTTGTGTCATGATTTTCGCCGGCGTCAGCCTCAGTCTTTTTTGGCCGCCTGTGTCCGCACCCTCAAAAGTTTGATACGCCGGGCGTCAGCATCCCGAACCTCAAACTCAAGACCGCTTTCATGCACAATGATTTCACCGCGCTGGGGCACCCGGCCCGCAAGGGCAAAAACCAGCCCCCCCAAAGTATCAACATCTTCTTCATCCTGGATCAGCTCAACCGACAGGAACTCCTCCAATATCTCGATCGGCAGGCGGGCATGGGCGTCAATAATCCCTTTTCGGCGCTCGACCAGTTGCGGCATATCATAGCCGTCATGCTCATCCTCAATTTCCCCGACGATTTCCTCAACCAGATCCTCAATGGTCACCAGACCGTCCGTGCCGCCATACTCGTCAACCACAATCGCCATATGGGTGCGTGTGGTTTGCATGCGCAGGAGCAGATCAAGAGCCGGCATGGACGGTGGCGCAAACAGCACATCGCGCCGTAATTGGGCGAGCGGCGGTACATCCGTGGCATCAGCCTTGAACGCAAAAGCGTCTTTGATATGAACCATTCCGACCGGATCATCGAGTGTTTCATTGTAAATCGGCAGTCGGGAATGGGCGCAACTGAGGAACTTTTCCTTCAAGTCAGCGTAGGACATGCCCGCTTCAACCGCCACAATATCGGCACGCGGCACCATGACATCATCCACCCGCACATCCTTGAAGCCCAGCAGGTTCCGCATCATATGAAGTTCCTCGCCGCGCAAAGATGCATCCGGCTGGCTTTCTTCATCCAAAACATCCTCAAGGCTTTCGCGCAAATTTGAGTCTTGAATGCGCAAAACCGCCTTCAGTTTATCCCATATGCCCTGCCGGGGAGAAATGTCAGTCTTGCTCATGATGCGCCCTTCCCGCCGCGTCCCTGGATCCATAGGGGCCGGCAATATCCATATCCGCCAGAATATCCGTTTCCAAGGCCTCCATCCGCTGTGCCTCATCATCGCGGATATGATCATACCCACACAAATGCAAAAAACCGTGCACCAAAAGATGCAGAAAATGGTCAACCGGACGTTTTTCTTGTGCCTGCGCTTCGGCTTCAAGCGTTTCACGCGCAATCACAATATCCCCGAGCAGGACAGGTGCCTGGGCTGCCTCTCCGGAGACGGCAAAAATGTCGTCCGGATCCACGCCCGGAAAGGACAGCACATTGGTCGGCTTGTCCTGATCACGCCATGTCCTGTTCAACTCATGAATGCGCGCATCATCAACCAGTGCAACTGACAGCTCACAGGCACGCCGTGTCAGACCGGCCGACATGGCGGCCAAATGCAAGGCCTGTTGCATTTGGGCCTTCATGGCCTTAAGACCCGCCGGGTGAAAATCGTGCCACAGGGGGGCAAAGTCTATGTCAACGGCCAGCGAGGCCGCATCTATATGCTCATGAAGCCCCGGACTGTCAGGCTCCTCAGCTGCAGGTTCGGTGTCGGGCAGATGGTCAACCATCATGGTCAGCCTCTGACGCATCCGCCTGCTCTTGGTTTGATTTCCGTGTCTGACGCATTTTTTCCTTCTTGTCGGTCAGTTTCATGTCGCGCTGTCGATAGGCTTTGACGATACGTGTGACCATATCGTGGCGCACGACATCGCTTTCCGTGAAATTAATGATCTCGACCCCTTTGACACGCGGCAAAATCTCAAGCGCATCCCGCAGACCGGACTTGGCGCCGAATGGCAGGTCGATCTGGGTCGGGTCACCGGTGATGACCATACGGGAGTTTTCTCCCATACGGGTCAGGAACATTTTCATCTGCATCGGCGTCGCATTCTGGGCCTCGTCTAGAATAACGAAAGAATTTGCCAGCGTCCGCCCGCGCATAAACGCCAAGGGGGCGATTTCTATCTCCCCGGACTCCATGCTCCGCATCACCTGCGGCCCCGGCAGCATGTCATAAAGCGCATCATAGAGCGGGCGCAGATACGGATCGACCTTGTCGCGCATATCTCCGGGCAAAAAGCCAAGGCTTTCGCCGGCCTCAACGGCGGGGCGGGACAGGATGATGCGATCAATTCTGCCCTCGACCAGCATGGATGCCGCAACGGCAACCGCCAAATAGGTCTTGCCGGTGCCGGCCGGACCGGTGCCAATGACCAGCTCTTTTGAGTACAGGGCGTCAATATAGGCGGCTTGGTTCGGGGATCTTGGCGCGACCGCCCTTTTCTGGGTACGGACTTCGCCCTTACTGTTCGCGTGTCCAGTTCCGTTTTTGACCGGGGCCAATGTCATCCTCAATGCTCCATCCACATCTCCGCGGGTTATTTCCCGCCCGCTTTTCAAACGCGCATACAAATCCTTCAGCGCCACCTGCGCCCGTTCACAGGCCAACCTCTCACCCTGCAGGACCACAAGGTTTCCGCGATTGACCGCCTGGATATCCAACGTTTCCTCAATCCGAGCCAAATGACAATCATGCGCACCATAAAGAGCGGCGAGCAGGCGGTTGTCATCAAAATCCAGGACAAGTTTGTGGTCGTTCGCTGCGACCATGGCTTCGGGACTTGGTGTGGTATCACTCAACCAGATACCTCATGAGCCAATCTTGAAACGTTGTTTCTCATCTCTATCAAATATGGGGTTTCCAACCTTCATTAGCAAGCCCGAAAACGCCGCATCATGAAATTTTCCCGGACAGGCTGTTGGCGTGGGCGGCTTCAATCTCGACCGGCAGAAGCTTGCCGATGACGGTCTCATCCGCCGCCACATGGACGGTCTGCAGATAAGGCGATCGGCCCGTCATTTGGCCCTCATATTTGCCGCATTTTTCGAACAATACCGGCAGGGTTTTGCCAATCTGGGCCTGGTTAAAAGCCAGCTGCTGCTCATTTAACAGGGCTTGAAGGGCCTCCAGCCTTTGCGCCTTCACGTCCTCAGCAACCTGATCCTCCTCCTCAGCGGCCGGCGTGCCCGGGCGCGGGGAGTATTTGAATGAATAGGCCTGGGCATAATCAACTTCGCGCACCAGTTCCATCGTTGCCTCAAAATCTGCATCGGTTTCCCCCGGGAAACCGACAATAAAATCGGATGACAGAGCAATGTCAGGGCGGGCCTGGCGGATTTTTTCAACCAGGCGGAGATAGCTCTCGGCCGTGTGCTGGCGGTTCATCGCCGCCAGAATTTTGTCAGACCCCGCCTGCACCGGCAGATGCAGATAAGGCATCAGTTCCGCTAAATCACCATGGGCTTGGATCAGATTATCATCCATGTCGCGGGGGTGGGACGTGGTGAAGCGCAGGCGCTCAATGCCCTGACAAGCCGCAAGCCGCCTCAACAAACCACCCAGACTTATGTCTGCATGTTGATCATACCAAGCATTAACGTTCTGGCCGAGCAGGGTGATTTCACTG
Organism: Parvibaculales bacterium; assembly: GCA_049889415.1. GTDB lineage: Bacteria > Pseudomonadota > Alphaproteobacteria > RS24 > RS24 > JAYQKL01. The sequence continues at coordinate 137,532 of JBMHDL010000006.1, forward strand.
ACGCCCTCGGCGGCCAGCGCCTGCACTTCAGCCTCAATATCCTCCGCCGCCCGCGACACTTCCGCACCGCGCGTATAGGGCACAACACAGAATGTACAGAACTTGTCACAGCCCTCCTGAACCGTCACAAATGCCGACGGGCTTCGGGTCAGGGGCTTGCGCTTGGCGACCACAAGCGCCTCGAATTTTTCTTCTGCCGGGAATTCAGTCCGCACAATTCCTTTGCCGGTCCCGCGGCTGCGCTGGCCGTCAAGCTCCGCCAACATGGCGGGCAATTCCTGAAAAGTCTGCGGTCCAAATACCAAATCCACGGACGGGGCACGCCTGATGATTTCCTGCCCCTCGGCCTGCGCAACACAGCCGGCCACCCCAATCACCATATCCGCATTTTTCTGCTTAAGCTTTTTCAGGCGACCCAATTCGGAATAAACCTTTTCGGCCGCCTTTTCACGAATATGGCAGGTGTTGAGAATGATCATATCGGCACTGTCAGGCGCCTCAACCGGACGATAGCCTGCCTCGACCAGCGCCTCACCCATGCGTTCGCTGTCATACACATTCATCTGACACCCGTAGGTTTTGATGAAAACGGATTTTGTGTTCGGTGTATCGGTCATGCTGGCGGTTTATAGATTTTTAGGGCCCGGAGCAAGCTTTTGTGCAGTCGCCGCAGCATTATGCGGTCGGTTCAGCCTTTTTTTCCTTATGCTTTTGCGGTTGCCTGTTGAGCGGCGCAGGTATGGTTTGACCGCCGGATGGTCCGGCCGGCGCGGAGCGCGGTTTGTCATTCTGCCAGTCAAAAGCGCCCGTGCTGTGGCCGACGGTGAAGGCGGCAAGGCCATCCTGCACCAGACGGTGCGCCTGTGCCGCAAGATTTTTCCGTCCACCGGCACTTTCAAGGTCTGTCGGAGGATAAAAAACAAGATCAACAGTCAACGGGTCACCGCACAGAACCTGCAACATGTGCGGCACGAGATTCAAATGCCCGATCCAGGCAAATTCAACCCTCATCCGCCGTCCCATGGGGACACCGCTCAATTCCGAAAAAGCCAGTGTCATGGGCTGCACCTTGACGGACTTTCCCCGGATTTTGGTTTCGGCGGCGGACAGCAAAGCTGATTTGAACGGCTGGACAATGGTTCCATCACTGGTGGACCCCTCAGGGAACAAAACCACCCGCTCCCCCTCCGCCAGCCGTTGCTGCATGGCGTTGCGTTGTTTCATAGCATCGCTGCGCCGTTCACGCTCGATGAAAATGGTTCTTGCGACCTTTGCCAAAACGCCAAATAACGGCCATTGGGCAATATCAGCCTTGGCGACAAAATTTACCGGCATTACGGAACCGATCAGCACAATATCGAGCCAACTGACATGGTTGGATATGATCAGGGACCCGCGGGCAGGCACGGGACCATGAATCCGGACCCTGATGCCGGCGGTACGCATGACAAGCCGATACAGGATGATTGGGAGATATCGCCGTGTCGGGAGGCGCAGAACATGTGACACAAGCTGACAGGGAAAGATGATCGCCAGAAAAAACAGCACCAGAGGCAGGCGATACGCAAGTCTGAACGGCTGAGGCAGCATGGGTCAGCCGTCCTGACTGTCACCAAGGGGGACGCAGTATAATTCAAGCCGATGATCGACGAGCTTATAGCCAAGCTTGCGAGCCACCTCTTTTTGCAGCACTTCAATCTCCTCATTGGTGAACTCAATCACCTTGCCGGACTGCAGATCAATCAAATGGTCATGATGGTCATCCGAGACGGTTTCGTAACGTGACCGCCCATCCCCGAAATCATGACGTGTCAAAATCCCCGCCTCTTCAAACAGTCTGACCGTCCGGTAAACAGTGGCAATTGAAATGCCGGAGTCAATGCGCACGGCCCGGCGGTGCAGGGCTTCGACATCAGGATGATCATCGGCATCCGTAATTACTCGGGCAATGATACGACGCTGTTCGGTCATGCGCATCCCGGCCTCGGCACACAGTTTTTCCAGGTCAGATTCCGTGTTTGACTGTAAATCGCTCATTTCGGCAGTTTACCCCACAATGTCGGCAAATCAAAGACTGTATTCCATAACAACAGCATCTTTGCCGGCATAATACCCCTTTCGGCATCCGCAGCGGACAAACCCGACCCGCTGATAAAGCCGCAACGCCCCGAGATTGGTTTCCTCAACTTCCAAAAAAACCCGGCTGAGGTGTTCGGCTTTAGCCGATACGACCATCGCGTTCAACAGCGCACGCCCCACACCCGTGCGACGCAGGGCCGGAGCAACAGCAAAGGTCAGGATTTCGGCCTCCTGGTTGAGCCATTGGCAGGTCAAAAACCCGACGGGTCGAGTCTCGTCACCGGAAACAAAGGCCGCCCAACTGCGCACGGCCTTGCCGTCCAGGGTGCGCCGCAAACTCTCGGGCGACCATGGGCGGTCAAATCCAGCCTGATGGAGGGCCGCCAGATCTGCTATCAATTTGGGTGCCCAAGGCGGGTTGATGGGCCGCACCTCAAAGGCGGGCGACTGTTCTGGGCCCTTTGTCATTGCCGTTTAATGCGTTGGTCCTGTTTCGGCAAGGCCGCGTCCGGCGGGCGTAGATAAAGCGGGATCGGGTTGTCCGTTGCCGGCAGGCGGCCCTGCTGAATTAAGGGCAGCATATTGACGGCATCAGGATAAAGAACATCACTTTTGGGGTAGCCCGCCATGTCGGCGCCGGCATCAGGCTGGTCCGCAAGCAAGGTGGCGCCAGTGCCAATCAAAACATGCCTTTGCGCCGCCAGCATTGCAGCCGCTTGCGCGGCCGGCAAGACCTCCGGTGGCGTCAGCGCCGCCCCCCCGGCGGTGAAACGCTGCATATACACCTGACCCCGACGGGCATCCACAACACATGCAAGCGGCAAATCCGACTTGACCCGTGAGACCGCCAAATGTGTCTGTGCCATCAGCTCTAGGCCCGTAATGGTATAAACCGGCATTTTACGCGCCACCAAAAAACCCCGCATTGCCGCCAATCCGACCCGAACCCCGGCAAATGTGCCCGGGCCTGTTGTCACACCGACACCATCAAGCTCTGACACGCTCAAACCGGCCCGAGCCAAAGCGGCGTCCAACATGACCGGCAAATGTTCTGCATGCCCGGTACCAATTTCCTCATAAAAATGAACCGGCGCATCCTGTGCACCTGAAACATCGGTAATATCGGCAACATCGGCAACAGCGCCAATAGTAGCAACAGCAACCGAACAGGCCTGTTGCGTCGTGTCACAAACCAGACACTTCATGGGGGTCTTTGTCGCCATGCTTACCGGCCGGCCAGGAGAGGGGCAGCACGTGTCACTCTACGGCCCTGACCTCGGTCACGACCGGCACAAAATGCTTGAGCAGGTTTTCAACGCCCTGCTTCAACGTCGCCGTTGAACTCGGACAACCGGCACAGGCACCGCGCAATTCCAGAAATACGACACCATCTTGATATTTGTTGAAGACAATGTCCCCGCCATCCTGCGCGACAGCAGGGCGGACACGCGTGTCGAGCAATTCCTTGATGGTGTCAACAATCTCACCATCCTCGCCCTGACTCTCCTGACCGTCGCCGGCGTCAGGCAGGGCGGCATCGGCATTGATGACCGGCAGACCAGATACAAAAAAGTCCATTATGGCCGTCAGCACATGCGGCTTGACATGCTGCCACTCAGCATCGCCCTTGGTGACGGTGATGAAGTCGCGCCCCAAAAATACACTCTCCACATGCTGCACCTTGAACAGCGCCTGCGCCAAAGGCGCATTTGCAGCCGCTTCAACTGACGGAAAATCAGCCGGGTGCGCATCACCCATGACATCCTTGCCGGGCATGAATTTCAACGTCGCAGGGTTGGGTGTTTCTTCTGTCTGGATAAACATTTTTATCTCCGCTTCAGTCAATGGGGCCTTATAATGAGGCCCGATACGCCTCTGATATAGCACATCATGTTATGGCGTCTATCTGTTCGTCGCTCAATTCACCCGGGACAATGGTCACCGGAATGTGAAAACCGCCGCGGCCTGAGGCCAGAGCGGACACCATCGGGCCAGGCCCGTCCGGGTCCGTGCCGGAGGCCAACACCAGTGTTGAGATCGTTTTGTCGCCGTCAATCAAACCGATAATGGCGTCGATTTTATCACCTTCGAGAATGTGTGTTTCCGGCGTACGGCCGGCAATCTGGCGAACCTCTTCGGAAAGCCGGTCCAATATCTGCTGGGCCTCTTCGCGTGCCTCCTGTTTCATCAGGCTTTCAACCCCCAACCAATGCTCAAAGCCTCCCGGCTCAAGCACGGCGGCAAGCACAAGTTCGCCCGCATTTCCATGTGCGCGGCGTTCCGCCCAACGCAAGGCCGCGCGGGATTCGGGCGTGCCGTCGACAATCACAAGAAATTTTCGTGGCAGATGTGCATCCGTTAACATTCTGTCATGTTGCCATTGTCCGGCGCGGGCGGCAATGGGCTTTTTTCTGCTCAGGCAAATCCGACGATTTTTTTGACGTCCGCCAGAACCGGGGCGGCCAGGGCGTCAGCGCGCTCGGCCCCCTCATTGAGCACCTTGTCAAGATAGGCCGTATCATCGAGATAAGACGCCATTTCAGACGAAATCGGGCCAATTTTTTCAACCGTCAAATCAGCAAGATCCGGCTTGAAAACGGAAAAATTCTGCCCGGCATAAGTCGCTAGCACATCGGCAGGTGTCTGACCGGACAAAGCGGCGAAAATTCCGACCAGATTGGCAGCTTCCGGACGGCCTTCCAGCCCGGCCTCCGTTTCCGGCAGCGGGTCGGGATCGGTGCGGGCTTTGCGGATTTTTTGGGCAATTGTGTCGGCGTCATCCGTCAGCGTGATGCGGGACATGTCAGAGGGTTCCGATTTGGACATTTTCTTGCTGCCGTCACGCAGGGACATGACCCGTGTCGCCGGACCTGTAATCAGTGGCTCTGGCAGCGGAAAGAAAGGCTCCGCCTCTTCCCCGAGAAAATCATGGTTGAATTTCTGCGCAATGTCGCGGGCCAACTCCAAATGCTGCTTCTGGTCGGCGCCGACCGGCACATGCGTAGCGCGATAGGCCAGAATGTCTGCGGCCATAAGATTCGGATAGACATAAAGCCCGACTGAGGCGTTTTCACGATGTTTGCCGGCTTTCTCCTTGAACTGTGTCATCCGGTTCAGCCAGCCGATGCGAGAGACGCAATTGAGGATCCAGGCCAGTTCCGCATGGGCGGACACACGGCTTTGATTGAACACAATATGGGCCTCGCCATCCACGCCGGCGGCCAGAAATGCAGCAGCCACCTCATGCGTGTTACGCCGCAATTCCTCAGGGTCCTGCCAAACCGTGATCGCATGCAGGTCAACAATGCAATACAGACACTCATGGCTGGCCTGCAAATTGACAAAATTGCGGATAGCGCCGAGGTAATTGCCCAAATGCAATTGACCGGTGGGTTGGACGCCGGAAAAGACTCTGTTTTTGGGTGCAGACATGTTTCAATCCTTATAGTCGGGTTCTTATCGCCTGTTCAGGGCGGCATTTCAAGTTTTTTGCCCGAGCCGGGGGCTCAATTTTTACCCGGGCCGGGGCTTCAATCGCGCCGCGCCAGCCCCCGCCATCCAGCGGCGCCGCCCGGCAAAACTAAGTATGAGAGACCGGCCAGAGCCACAAAATACAGACCTGCCGCGCCTGTGACATGCACTGCCAGCCAGCCGGCCAACCCGGTGAGTCCGGATGCCGGCGGCGGTGTCACTAGACCGAGATATGCCCCCATTGCGCCGCAACCGAGCAGAATAACCAGCCCGCGCAGGACAAACAGCCTGTCCACGCGCCAGCCCGTGAGGCTAAGATGAACCGCCATCGCCAGCAGCGACACCCAGCCGGCAATGCTTGTGGCTACGGCAATGGCCACATGCCCGTATACCGGAAAATAAAGCAGGGATAAGCTGATGTTCACTCCGACTCCGAGGGCCGCATAGAGCAGAGGGGTTTTGGTGTCTTCCCGGGAAAAGAAACTCGGTTGCAGGATTTTGACCAGAACAAAGGCCGGCAGGCCGGGAGCGAACCCCATCAGGGCCAATGCCGCGGCGCGCGTGTCAGCCGCGCTGAATGAACCGCGCTCAAACAAGACCGACATAATCGGTTCCGCCAGAGCGTAAAGCCCAAGGCTGGCCGGCGCGGTCAACAGCAAGCCATAAGCCAAACCGTTATTCTGGCTCGCGACGGCACCCCCCTTGTCCCCGGCGCGCAAGCGGCGCGAAATGTCCGGCAACAGAGCAACGGACAAAGCCACACCAATGACGCCAAGCGGCAATTGGTAAAGCCGGTCGGCATAATAGAGCCAGGCCGCTGCCCCCGGCTGGGCCGAAGCGATATTGGTCCCCACCAAAAGATTGATCTGGGTCACCCCCGCCGCCAGAACGCCCGGTACACCGAGCACAAAAACCCGACGGACATCCGGGCTGAGGCGCGGGCGCACCAACGCCAAAGACAAACCGGCCCGCCAGGCCCCGGCCCACATGGCTGCAAGCTGCAAAAAACCGGCCAGCGCGACGCCCCATATAAGATAGTCCAGGCTCAACCGGTCATCTCCCCATGCCAGCACCAGAGCCGCGATCAAAACCACATTGAGCAACACGGGCACCAGCCCGGCCAGTGCAAAACGGCCGGTGGCATTCAGCATGGCGGCGAACAGGGCCATCAAGGACATGAACCCCAGATAAGGGAAGGTAATCCGGGCGTAATGCACCGTCTGGCTGAATTTGTCGGAGTCGGCCTCAAATCCGCCGGCCAACAGATAAACCAGGACCGGCATAAACATCTCTGCCACTGCCGTAAAAACGAGCAGCACAAAACTCAGGGCGGAAAACACCTCTCCCGCCATTTGGCGGGCGCCATCCACTCCCTCCCCCTCAAGGCGTTTGGCAAACAGCGGCACAAAGGCGGCGCTGAACGCCCCCTCCGCAAACAACCGCCGGAACAGGTTCGGCAAGCGGAAGGCGACAACGAAAATATCTGCCAAGGGCCCGGCCCCCAAGGCCGCGGCAATCATAATATCGCGGACAAATCCCAAAAACCGGCTCACCATGGTGGCGCCGCCTGTTGTGGCGGCGGCACGCAAAATTGAAAAGCGACCGGCCACTACGCCACCTTTTCAGCCCCTTTTGCCTTGGTCTTCTTTTTTTCAGGCAGGGCGGCGCTGGTCGGGTCCAGCAAAGCGAGTTGCAGTTTTTTTCTTATGGCAGCGGTTTTGGAAGGGCTGGTGATTTTAGCGCCGGTCAGGTCCTGGGCATAAAAAACGTCCACGGCACGCTCCCCAAAAGTGGCAACCCGTGCGGTCACAATGGTGACGCCCAGGCCAAACAGCGTCCGGGTCAGGGCATGCAACAGCCCGGGTCGGTCCAGACCGCTCACCTCAATGACCGTCGAATGCCGGGAGGCCTCATTATCAATCATGACACTCGGCTCAATATCAAACGCCTTGATCTTTCGGGCGCGGCGCGGTTCCTGAATTTCATCCGCCGGTAGAATTTCCCCGGACATGACCCGAGCCACCGTATTGCTGAGGCGGGCCATACGGCCGTCATCAGGAGACTGGTGTGCCAGCGGCTCCTGAAGTTTCAACACATCAACCGCCATGCCGTCCCGGGTGGTGATGATACGGGCGTCCACAATATCCAGGCCAACAACCGCACACGCTCCGGTCAAGCGAGAGAACAGGCCAGGGTGGTCCTGTCCGATAAAGCTGAGTGTGGTAATGTCCTGGAAGGTGTCCCGACGGGCATCCACAACCATTGGCTGGCTGTCGGTCCGGCGCAGAAGGTCGGCATGATGGAGCTGTTCTTCAAGTCCAATTGACAGCCAATAGGCGTCATAATGGCGCGTGACATAGTCACGGCAGGCCTTCAGGCTGATTTTTTTGTCATGCGCCCGATAGGCTTCTATAAAGGCCTCTTTTGCGGCGGCAACCCTGTAGGGACGGTTGGTGTGAGACGCCGAGCCCATCAAATCGGCCTCCGCCTCAAAATACAGCTCACGCAACAGCTGCCCTTTCCACCCGTTCCAGACACCCGGCCCGACAGCGCGGATATCAATCACCGTCAACACCAGCAAATGCCGCAACCGCTCAAGCGTCTGCACCTTGTCGGCAAAATCACGGATAGTCTGGAGATCGCTCAAGTCCCGGCGCTGGGCGACATCACTCATGATCAGATGCTCGCGCACCAGCCATTCCGTCAGCTCGGTTTCAGCCTTGGAAAACCCCAGACGCGGACCCAGCCGGCGGGCAATACGTGCCCCTGCAATTGAGTGGTCTTCCGGGCGGCCCTTGGCGATATCATGCAACAGAACAGCAAGATAAAGGACTTTGCGATTGATGTTTTTCTTAACCAGCTCATGCGCCAAGGGATGATCTTCGGAAAATTTGCCGCGCTCCAGATCGGACAAAATACCGATGGCGCGCAGCAAATGCTCGTCGGCTGTATAATGGTGATACATGTTGAACTGCATCAGGGCGACAATGCGTCCAAAATCCGGCAGGAACCGGCCGAGCACACCGGCCTCATTCATCCGCCGCAAAATTCGTTCGGCATGATTTTGAGAGGTCAAAATATCTAGGAAAAGCTTATTGGCCTCTTCATTGGTGCGCAGGCTCTCGTCGATCAAATCCAGCGAGCGCGTCACTTCGCGCAACGTATCGGGATGTATCATCAGCTTGTAGTCAGCAGCCAGTTTGAACATCCGCAACATATTCACCGGGTTGCGCCGGAAAACATCCGACCGCACCATTTTCAAGCGCCGCCCGCTCAGGGTAAAACCATGAACCTGCTGATGGCGGCGGAACAGTGCCGGCAGGCGTTTAAGGCCGTTTGGTTTGGTCTGCTCCTCCTCCAGCTTGGAGCAGAAAATCCGGGTCAGGTCGCCGACATCCTTGGCGACCAGAAAATAACGGCGCATGAAACGCTCTACACGGTTCAAGCCTGATGTTGGCTGGATGCCCATCGCTTCAGCCATGGCCGTCTGGACATCAAAACTCAACCGCTCCTCGGCACGCCCGGTCAGAAAGTGAAGCTGACAACGCGCCGACCAGAGGAAATTCTCACAGCGCTTGAACAGATGCAGTTCGCTTTTCGTCAAAAACCCCTTATCAACCAGCTCGTCAATACTGTCCACCTCATAACAATATTTTGCAATCCAGAATAAGGTATCGAGGTCACGCAACCCGCCCTTGCCTTCCTTGATGTTCGGCTCAACCAAATAACGGCTTTCCCCGGTCCGGGCATGGCGCTGGTCACGCTCCTCGAGCTTGGCGGCAACAAAGGCGCGGGCACTGCCCTTTTGCACCTGCCGCATATAGGCATTGCGCAGGCGCGTTGCCGTTTCTCTGCCGCCCCAGATGTAACGCGCCTCCAAAAGGGCCGTGCGAATGGTCATGTCTGCCTTGGCTTGCCTCACACACTCATTTATCGAGCGCGTGGAATGGCCGACCTTGAGCCCCATATCCCAGAGGAGATACAGAATATATTCTATAAACCTGCTGGTTGGCTCGTCCGTCTCATCTCGCAGCAAAAACAACAAATCAATGTCCGACCCGGGGGCCAGCTTGTGCCGCCCATAGCCGCCGACGGCCAATACGGTAATTTCCGCTTCAAATCGCCGCCCCGCCGGCACGGTTTGTTCAGCGGCGTGGTCACATAGGCATTGTATGATGACATCCATTGACCGGCTCAGTGCATTGGCGCAGGCCCGGCCCCTGAGGGGGGTTTGCTGCAGGACGCTTTTCACCTGCTCAAGATGATCAGAATGACTGGCCTTGACGAGAGCCAAAACCTCATTGCGCGCATCCAGATCGGCACCGCTATTAAGTTTTTTCAAGGCCTCGGCCAGTACGGATTTTTTCAGAACCGGAAACCGCATAGGGGCGCGCCGCTTGGGCGTTGCGGCGATCTTCTCACTGCTTTTTTTCTGTACTGGTTTGCGCGGCATGTTTGACCTTTAATTGGGGATTGTAGCAACAATATGGCAGAAGCTTATAATCTCAAGCCCATGCGGGTGATTTGGGCTATGTTTCCGTATCGCGCAGTTTTTTCAGCCTGTAAAGCTCCTCAAGGGCATCTTTCGGAGACAATAAATCGGGATTGATGTCATCGAGTGCCGACTGCAACGGATCCGGAACGCTTTCTGCCGCAGTTTCAGCTGCAAACAGGGGCAACCCGGTCAGCACATCGCCGCCCACGCTCTGATGTCGGCGATCCTGTTCCAGCACCGCAAGAACTTCGCGGGCACGGCCAATGACGGCCGGCGGCAGGCCGGCAAGTTCAGCGACGTGAATGCCGTAGGAGCGGTCGGCCGCCCCTGGACAAACCTCGTGCAAAAAGACCACATCACCCTTATATTCCTTGACGCGCATGGTGGCATTGACCAACCCCGGCAAACGCTCTGACAGGCTAGTCAACTCATGATAATGGGTGGCAAACAGGGCCCGGCAACCCGTCACCTCATGCAGGCTTTCAACCGTCGCCCAGGCAATGGACAGGCCGTCAAATGTCGCCGTCCCGCGGCCGATTTCATCCAGAATAACCAGGCTTTTTGACGTGGCCTGATTGAGAATAGCCGCGGTTTCAACCATTTCAACCATGAATGTCGAGCGCCCCTGCGCCAGATCATCAGCCGCCCCGACACGACTGAAAACCTGATCGACAAGGCCAATTTCCGCCTTCTGTGCCGGAACATAACAGCCGGCCTGAGCCAGAATGGCAATCAGGGCGTTTTGGCGCAAATATGTCGATTTGCCGGCCATATTTGGCCCCGTCAACAACATCAGATGATGAGCCTGCGGACCGTTCAAGGAACAGTCATTGGCAATGAACGGGCCTTCGGATCTGGCCGCCAAAGCCTGCTCAACCACCGGATGACGCCCGCCGGTCACAATGAACCGATCGTCCTCAAAAAGCTGCGGGCAGGTCCAATTACGTGCCTGCGCCAGTTCTGCATTGGCCGCCGCGACATCAATAACCGCCAAAGCTTCTGCCGCCGCCCCGATCGGCCCGCTCAACCGGCAGGCCTCCGCGACCAGTCTTTGATAAATCGCCAGCTCCATGCCCAAAGCCTGCTCTGCAGCCCGAGAAATCTGACCCGCCAGATCAGCCAGTTCCTGGGTTGAAAAGCGCACCGAATTGGCCAGGGTTTGACGATGGATGAAGACGGCGTTATGTGGCGGGGTGCTGAGTTTTTCACCATGCGCCGCCGGGATATCAATATGATAGCCCAGAACGGCATTATGCTTGATCTTCAGCGCCTTGATACCGGTTTCCTCGCTGTAGCGCGTCTGCAGGCCGGCAATGACGCGCCGGCTTTCATCGCGCAGAGCGCATTGCTTGTCCAGGCCGGCATCAAACCCGGGGGCAATGAACCCGCCATCACGGGCCAGCAAGGGAGGGCTGTCCACCAAAGCAGCGGACAACAAACCCTGCATGGCCCGCAAGTCCTCGGCGGCCGGATTGTCGGCGAAAATGCTGCAAGCGGTTTGCACTTCATCCGAGAGGGTCTCGGCAGACTTTTTTAGGACGGAAAAAACCTCGAAACCTAGACTCAGCCCCTGCTGCAGGCTTTTTAGATCCCGCGGCCCGCCCCGCCCGAGTGACAACCGCCCCAAGGCCCGCGCCATGTCGGGAGCAGCCTTGAGTTGGCGGCGTACATCGTCACGCAATATCGGGTTACGTAGAAACAGGCCCGCAGACTCCTGCCGGGCCGTAATATCGGGGCGGACGGTCAAAGGTGCTGACAAACGGGTCGCCAGCAGCCGGCCGCCCGGGCCGCTGACCGTCATATCAACGGCCTGCAGCAGGCTGCCCTGGCGATGCCCGGATAAGGTGCTGATCAGCTCAAGGTTACGACGGGTCGCCTGGTCCAGTCGCATGGCGCCGGTTCCGTGGAGAATACGCGGCACCTTAAGGCTCGGCATATTGCCGAGCTGGGTCAGGTTCAGATAGGTGATCAACATGCCGCAAGCGGCGATTTGGGCGCGGCTGGAAAAGCCAAGCCCGTCCAATGTTTCGAGCTGATAGGCTTCCAGAAGCGCCTTTTCGCCACTACGCGAGCCAACCTGTGACCCCGGCAGCATGGCAACATGCATTTCTCCGCCGACCTCCGCGGCGGCTTCAAACCTCAAACGCACCTGATCCGCCAAAGTTTCGGGCAGCAGCAGTTCACGTGGCGTCAAGGCGGCGAACTGCGCCAGCAGCAGATTTAAGCCGGCCTCTCCTGCATCTCCTGCAGCATTCGTCGCTTGCCCCGCACTTTGCCCCGTGCCTAGCCCCGCCCCTGGCCCCATCATGTTCGGGGCCATGACCTGCACATCGCCCGTCGACATATCCATCCATGCCAGCGCCAGCCCCCCTTCACCGGCTGTATGGCCCAGCGCCGCAAGATAGTTATGGGCGCGGGCATCCAGCAGGCTGTCTTCGGTCAGCGTCCCAGGCGTGACAAGCCGCACCACTTCGCGACGCACAACCGCTTTCGAGCCCCTTTTTTTAGCTTCGGATGGGTCCTCTGTCTGCTCGCAAATGGCAACCTTGAAACCGGTGCGGATAAGCTTTTGCAAATAGCCCTCTGCAGCGTGAAACGGGACCCCGCACATCGGCAAAGGCTCTCCGAGATGCTGCCCGCGATGGGTCAGGGTGATGTCCAACGCCGCTGCCGCGGTCACGGCATCATCCAGAAACAGCTCGTAAAAATCACCCATGCGGTAAAACAGCAAATAATCTTCATGCTGGTCCTTGATGGCCATATACTGAGCCATCATTGGTGTGACGCCTTTGGCAGCCGGCGCCTGCGGTTCGGTTTTTCGCATAGTCTGGTTTTTATGTTTTGTCTGCGACATGTGTAATGCGTATCCGGTTCAGGGGTTTCAGCCAAGCTGTGCCGGCTGGAATATCATCTGTCATGATAAGCCCTGCGCCGCATAAATTCCAGCCATCTGTCTTGTATTCCATCCCTTTTCATTCTATGACAACCTGAAGAGACGATGGATAGAAGTCATGGACACCAGCAAAGATAAGAACATTGCTGATCGCGAAGCCTTAAGGTTCCACTCCCGGGGCCAGCCTGGCAAGCTTGAAATCACGCCGACAAAGCCAATGGCAACGCAGCGCGATTTATCCCTTGCCTATTCGCCCGGTGTGGCCGTGCCCGTGCAGGCAATCGCGGAAAACCCGGACACATCTTATGATTACACCGCACGAGGCAATATGGTGGCGGTCATCTCCAACGGCACGGCCATTCTTGGGCTCGGCAATCTGGGGGCACTTGCTTCCAAGCCTGTCATGGAGGGTAAGGCGGTTCTGTTCAAGCGCTTTGCCGATGTTGACAGCATTGACCTTGAGGTTGACACGGAAGACAGTGACGAATTCGTTAATGCCGTCAAACATCTCGGCCCCTCATTTGGCGGCATCAATCTTGAGGACATCAAGGCGCCGGAATGTTTCATCATTGAGCAGCAATTGCGCGAGCACATGGATATTCCGGTGTTTCATGATGACCAGCACGGCACAGCCATTATCTGTACCGCAGGGCTGATCAACGCGCTGCATCTGACAGGCCGCAGCCTGAAAGACACCAAAATCGTCATGAATGGTGCCGGGGCGGCTGGTATTGCCTGTCTGGAACTGATAAAGGCCATGGGGCTGCCGGCTGAAAACGCCATTCTCTGTGATACAAAAGGCGTCATTTATGAAGGCCGCAAAGACGGCATGAACCAGTGGAAATCCGCCCATGCCGTGAAAACCGACCTGCGGACATTAGCAGACGCCATGAAAGGGGCGGATGTTTTTCTCGGCCTGTCCGTCAAGGGCGCCCTGACACCTGAAATGGTTACATCCATGGCCGATCAACCGATAATTTTCGCCATGGCCAATCCGGACCCGGAAATCACCCCGGAAGAAGCGCATGCGTTGCGCGATGATGCGATTATCGCAACCGGACGCTCGGATTACCCCAATCAGGTCAATAATGTTCTGGGCTTCCCCTATATCTTCCGCGGCGCCCTGGATGTGCGCGCGACCACCATTAATGAGGACATGAAAATCGCCTGCGCCGAAGCGCTGGCGATGCTGGCACGAGAGGATGTGCCTGATGAGGTGGCCGCCGCCTATGGCGGCGAGCGCCCGACTTTCGGCCCGAATTACATTATCCCCGTACCCTTTGATCCGCGTCTGATCCGCGATATCCCGCCGGCCGTCGCTCAGGCAGCGATAGATACGGGTGTGGCCGGCAAGCCCATTATTGACATGGACGCTTATAAAAACCGGCTGTCGGCACGCCTCGACCCGACCGCCAGTACCCTGCAGGTGATTTTTGACAAGGTACGGCAAAAACCGAAACGCCTGATTTTCGCCGAGGGCGAACAGGACTCCGTCATCCGTGCCGCCATTGCCTATAAGGAGGCCGGCCTAGGCGAGCCGATCCTAATCGGGCGTGAGGACATTGTGATGCAGAACATGATGCAGGCCGGGCTGGGAGAGCGGGATGACCTGATCATTCACAATACCAGCAAATCCTCCCGCATAGCCGAATACACCGATTTTCTCTATGAGCGCCTGCAACGCAAAGGCTTTCTGTACCGTGACGTTGAGCGCATGGTCACCAATGACCGGAATATTTTCGGCTCCTGCATGCTGCAAATGGGCGATGCCGACGGGATGATCACCGGCGTCACGCGTAATTATTCCGTGGCGCTGGAACAGGTCGCCACAGTCATTGACCCGATGCCCGACCGGCGCATGATCGGCCTGACCATGATGGTCGCACGCGGGCGCACCGTGCTGGTCGCCGATACCAATGTCCATGACATGCCCGACGGTCCGGAACTGGCCGACATTACGGAGTCTGCAGCGCAGGCGGCCCGGGCACTTGGCTATGAGCCCCGCGTGGCGCTACTAGCCTACTCTACTTACGGGCATCCGGAAGGCGACCGGTCGGTTTATGTGCGGGAGGCCGTAAAGCTGCTGCGCGAACGCAATGTTGATTTTGAGTTTGACGGAGAGATGGCAGCCGATGTCGCCCTCAACAAGGACGCCCGCGAACTGTATCCATTTTGTGGCCTTTCCGACAACGCCAATGTACTGGTCATGCCGGCCATCCACGCCGCCTCAATTTCGACCAAAATGCTCAATGAGCTCGGCAATGCCACAATGATCGGCCCAATCCTTGTCGGGCTATCCAAGCCGGTTCAGATTGTCCGTATCGGCGCCACCTCGTCTGAACTTTTGAACATGGCCGCCATCGCCGCCTATGAATTCTGACCATGTATTTTGACCATGCATGCTGTCTGCAACCCTAGGCCCAGCGATACTCGCTCATGCCGCCACTAATCGCCGTCTCACCCTCAAAAAAGGTCGGCAGATGGTCAAACATTTCCTGCACAACGACCGGGTCGCCGAAATACAGCTCATCATTGACGAACAGTTCGATGGAGGGAAACCGCTCATACACAATCCCAAGATAGTCAGGCGACCCATGGACAAGCGGCCTGAATACGGCGTTGCGGATATAGGAAACCCGTTCAGGGTGCAAGCCGAATGATATGGTCGAGTGAACCGCCCATTCACGATAAAAATCGTCAAGCGTGACATTTTTGGGTTTGTCGTTGATGCAAAACTGGGTTACGCCCGGGACCTTTTCACCGTCTGCCACCTGATGCGGGCAGGCGGCGATTGTCGACTCACTGACGAGATAACCCCAGCACGTCCCGGCCAGGGAAGATAGGCGCGCCTCAATATCCATCCTCAAATCAACGGATGGCAGCCAAAACTCCACAACAGCGGAGATTTTTGAAAAGTCACCAATCAGCCGTGCTGGGTTTTCCGTTTGTTGAATTGCGGTCATGTCCGACAGGAGCAGGGTGATATTCTCCCCGCCCGCCCGTCTGATTTCCGGAATGAGTTGACTGTCAAAACGGTCGTAAAGGCCGCCTGTCTGATCTTGTGTGTCGATCAGCACATATATGAGTTTTTCCACTGTCGTGCCCCTTTTTACATGTCGCATGGTCAAAACCAGAGACAGACAGGTTAATCCATATGCGCTGAAACACAAGCCATCAGATCAGCTGGCTCCCGCAATCGGCATACCCCGCCACAAAAAGGCGGAAGCAACATGCGGCTTGCCCGGCACCTCCGCCCCGTCCAAATCCGCTAGAGTGCGGGCCACGCGCAAAATGCGGTTGAACCCGCGCGCGCTCAGCCCCTTTTTCTCGGAGGCCGCCTCAAGGAGGCGGCGGCCCTCGCGGTCGGGGCGGGCCAATTCATGGAGAAGGTCGCCGTCAAGCCGCGCATTCAGGTGGCCATTATTACGCGCAAGCTGGATTTGCCGCACCCCCTTGACGCGATCGGCAATCTCCAAGCTGGTCTCGCCCGCTTGCGGAGAAATCATATCCTTCAACAGCACCGCCGGCAGGGCCACGCGAATGTCAAAGCGGTCGAGCAGGGGCCCGGAGATTTTACCTAGATAATCCTGAATGCAGTGGGGAATGCGGTTGCAGGCCAACTCCGGATCAGCCGCGTGTCCGCAGCGGCACGGATTCATGGCGGCGATGAGCTGGAATTTAGCCGGATAGGTGACATGGGCTGCGGCCCTGGCGACCTCCACCTGTCCGGTCTCAATCGGCTGGCGCAGAGCATCCAGGGTCTGGCGTGAAAACTCCGGCAACTCATCCAGAAACAACACACCATTATGGGCAAGTGAAATCTCCCCGGGCTGCGCCTGACGGCCGCCGCCGATCAACGCGGGCATGCTGGCGGAATGATGCGGTGCGCGGAACGGACGCCTGGTCGCCATAACGGATCCCGTCGCCGCATCCGCATGCAGAACCCGCCCCGACAAGCTCTCAATCATGCTTGTTTCCAGGCGTTCCTGAGGCTCCATTGGCGGTAAAATGCCGGGTAAGCGTGCCGCCAGCATCGACTTGCCGGCTCCCGGCGGGCCGGACATCAAAAGATTATGACCGCCGGCCGCGGCCACTTCCAGGGCGAGGCGCGCCTCCTCCTGACCTTTGATGTCACTCATATCGGGGCCGGGTGGGGCTTTTTCAGTCACCTCCGGCTCCGGAACCGGCAAAAGCTGCACTCCTTTGAGGTGATTGACAATCTGCAAAAGGTTGTCTGCGGCGATGATCCCCTGATGCTCAGGCCGGCCCAGACCCGACCAGCTGGCCTCGGAGCCGCACGCAGCGGGACAGATCAACCCACAATCCCAAGACAAGGCCGCAACCGCCGCCGGAAGGACGCCGGGGACCGGCTCAAGCCTGCCATCCAGGGACAGCTCGCCCATGGCCACCCAATCAGCGACCGTCTCCGGCGCAATGGCTCCCATCGCCGCCATCAGGCCAAGTGCGACGGGCAGGTCGTAATGGCTCCCCTCTTTTGGCAGGTCGGCAGGGGCGAGATTGACGGTAATCCGCTCCGTCGGCAGACCTAGGCCAATGGCCGCCAAAGCGCTGCGGACACGCTCGCGGCTTTCCGCAACCGCCTTGTCAGGCAGACCGACCATGTTGAAAACCAGTTTTCCGGGGGACAGATGAACTTGCACATCAACCCGAACGGCGTCAATTCCGTTAAATGCCAGTGTTGTAATTCGTGCGATCATTTTTTTTCTTTTTCTGCACTTTTTTAATATCCAACACCAATTCCAGAATAAATCAATGCTTGTTTTATCGCGGAACGCAGATAAGCTGTCCATGCTGAGTAGTCAAGATTATGTCATGTCAAGATTTTCATGTTGAGTTCATGTTCCAGCGCAAACGCATAGAAGTCAAAGTCGGGGATGTTTTTGTCGAGCGGGTCAGGCAAACACGTCGGATCTCCCGCCTATTGGGGCTGCACCGGAAATCCGGAAACCTGATCACCGGCAATTCCTGGCTGGTAACCCAACTTACACATATGGATGGTCTGCCGCATGCGCAGCTGCAATTGAGCCAACATGTTGACGGGGCCACAGTGACCCGCCTGATCGCCCTCGGCACTTTGGAGGCCGAAGAAAATTATCAGCGCATCGCCCCGGCTTAAGCCAGCCGGGCCTCAATGGCATCCCAGACCAGCGCCGCAATATCCGGGCCACCGAAAGCTTTGATCTCACGGATGCAGGTCGGTGAGGTGACATTAATTTCGGTCAGCAATCCGCCTATCACATCTATGCCGGCAAAGATTATGCCGGCATCACGAAGGGCCGGCCCAATAGCCGCCGCAATTTCCAAATCACGTTCGGACAGATCGTCGGCGACCGGTTGCCCGCCAACATGCAGGTTAGAGCGCGCATCCCCTTCCAGCGGCACGCGGTTGAGCGCACCGACAGCTACGCCTTCAACCAAAATCACCCGCTTGTCACCATTGCGGATATCCGGCAAATACTGTTGCGCGATAATCGGCTCGCGCGAGTCCGCTAAAAACATGTCAATCATGGCGCCGAAATTTTCATCCCCACGGGGAACCCGGAACACGCCCGCGCCGCCATTCCCATAAATCGGTTTGAGAATAATGTCCTCATATTGCGCGCGAAAGGCCGCCAAGCGCGTGCGGTCTCGTGTCATCAGGGTCGGGGGCTGCAAGCCGGCAAACAGGGTCGGGAACAGTTTTTCCGGCGCATTGCGGACACTGGCCGGATGATTGACAACCAGACAATCCGAAACAATCTTCTCCAGAAAATGCGTAGCGGTGATATAGGCCATGTCAAAAGGCGGGTCCTGGCGCATCAACACCACATCCATGGTGCGCAGGTCCGTGTCAACCGGCGCGCCCAGATCATGAAAATCCTCCAGCACATCCCGTACGGCAAGGGGGCGCAGGGGGGCGATCACCTCATCCGGGGCCATAAGCGACAGCTCTTCGGGCTGATAATAAAATAATTCATATCCGCGCCTCTGGGCCTCCAGGGCCAGCCCGAATGTGGTGTCTCCCGCGACATCAATGTCGGCTATGGGATCCATTTGTATCGCAACTTTTCCCGACATCCACTTCAATCCTTTTGTTCCAATTCCTGCTCAACCTCAAAGGCCAAAGTCATTTCATGCACGGTTTCGAAAACCAGTTCAACCCTGCGGACATTATTAAGGTCCCTGGCATGGTTGACGACCCGCTCCGCCTCTTCACGGCGAGGCGCAATGCCCTGAATATACACCACCCCACGATGGACGGAAATGTTGAAGTTCACGGCCGAAACATCACCGTCAAGCACGACGAGGCCTTTCAGCTTAGTCGCAATCCAAAGGTCATTGAGCGCCTGTCCGCGGCTGCGCGGCACACCGGTCACAAGAAAATCAAACACGCGTCGGACATGTTTGTGGTCCGCGCTGATTGCCGCGATTTTTGCTTTCGTGGCAGGGTCCGGAACCGTTCCGGTCAACATGATGCGCCCAGCAAGTGAGTGGACCGAGACATTCAGCAACAAACCCTCCTCCATCTCCAGCAAAGCGCTGTTGACAGCCAGGATGATTTCAGCGTCATCAATACTTTTGGACATGCCCGGCGCACTCAGGGCCGCCAGGCCCGTTTTCGATACCGTTCCAGTCACCATGCCCGGAACCGAACAGCCGGCCGTGAAACAGGCCATGAAACAGGCCATGAAACAGGCCATGACAGCCGTTGCCGGGCCCCGGTTCAAACCATCGCGCAGGCCATGCGACTTATGTGACAGATACCCCGTCATGACATCACGACCAGGCGCCTTCAAAATGTCGCGGCACCGCCCAAGGCGTTACGCAAACCGCGTCAAACCGCCATGAACAGCCCGGTAACTTTGCAAAACGGGTCATATATACCTCAGCCGCCGCTTCTATGCGCTGCCATTGTGCCCTTGTCAGGGCATCAAGGGCGGATTGAATGGTGGCGCGGTATTTGACCTCAACAAAAATCACCAAGTCCCCCTTGCGGGCAATCACATCAACCTCACCCTGGTGGCACGACCAGCGGCGCTCAAGGATACGCCAACCCTTGATCCGTAACAGCCATGCGGCCAAACTTTCCGCCGCCAGTCCGCGCACATAAGTGTCAGCCTGCTTTTTATGCAGCGCCGCCATCGTGCCCCCCGCCAAGTTTCTCCTGCAGATCAAGGGCCAGCCGGTAAACATCCCGCCGCCGCCATCCGGACGCCGCCGCAACCGATGCCGCCGCTTCACGTGTCCCTGCATGTGCAAGCTGCAGGGACAGGGCCTGCATCACGGCGTCTTTGTCCCAAAGCAGCTCCTCAGCGGCACGGCCGCGAACCAAAACCACCAGCTCACCTTTGGGCGGTCCCTCCCGCGCATAATCGGCAATGAGCCGGGAAACAGGGCCGCGTCGAACTTCCTCAAATTTTTTGGTCAATTCACGGCAAATCGCGACGTCACGATCCCCCAACACGGTCTCTATGTCGGCGAGCAGGGCCGGAAGCCTGCGAGCACTTTCAAACAAAACCAGCGTCGCGGCAAAATCGGCGAGGCCGGTCAGACTCGTCTGTCGCGCCTTGCTTTTGGGCGGCAGAAAGCCGACGAACAAAAACCTGTCCGAAGGCATACCGGCAATGCTCAGGGCGGCGATCGGACTGCTTGGCCCGGGCACGGAAACAACCTCATGCCCCGCCGCCTGAACCGCTGTAACGAGCTGATAGCCCGGATCCGAAATCAACGGTGTGCCGGCGTCACTGACCAGCGCCACCACCTGCCCTTCAGACAGACGTGCCAGTATTTTCGGACGGATTTTTTCACCATTATGCTCATGATAGGCCTGGAGCGGCGTCTTCAGGCCATGCAGGGCAAACAGCTTGCCTGTGATGCGGGTATCCTCACACAGCACAATATCGGCGGCGGCCAAAACGTCCAGCGCCCGTAAAGTGATGTCCCGGGCGTTTCCAATCGGCGTCGCCACAACATAAAGCCCGCTCGTAAATGTGCTGTTGCGCGTCTGCATGGCTTCAGCAAAAAACAGTTTGATGCAAATGGCAACCTTTCACCGGGCCATGTTTGGTCTTTTTCCCGACACATTTTCTTGCCAGTATAGTGATATGTTGACATTTACTCACATGCGTGGCGCTATTGCGGGTCTCGCGACCACGATGCTGATTGCCTGTGCCGGACCCGAAACCGTATCGTCGGGAGACAAAAGCGTCGCCGACAGCCTCCCCCAGCGCAGCTATACTGTAAAACCCATTCCGAGCACCTCGCCCGCCGACCCGCCCCGGAAACGCATTGTGGAAAACACACGCGCCTTTTTGCGCGCCCTGCCGAAAGGCCAGCCGGTTGCCTATGACCGGAAACAGCCGGACCAGGGCTTTTTTGACAAGGCCTTCAGCGCCAAGCCGAATGACGGGCGCATCCGTATCGCCATTTTGCTACCTCTCAGCGCGGAAAACGAGGAGGTGCGCGCAATGGCGCAGAACCTTCTGGACGCCGCTCAGCTGGCGCTGTTCGACCTACGCCGCCCAGAATTGACACTTCTGGTTCAGGACACGCAAGGTACGGCTGAGGGGGCCGGGCGGGCGGCGCAACGCACCCTGAAAGACGGCGCCGAAATCATTATCGGCCCGCTTTTTGCCGCCGGCACGCAGGCCGTCGCACCGCTAGCCCGCACCGCCGGTGTTCCGGTGCTGAGCTTCTCGAACAACCGGGACATGGCTGGTAGCGGAGTCTGGCTCATGGGCTTCTTGCCGGAACAGAATCTAGACCGGATCATCGAAGAGGCGGTGCTGAGCGGACATAAGCGATTTGCGGCCCTAATTCCGGAAACCCCTTATGGGCAGCGCATGCAGGCCGCCCTCGAACCGACCATTTCATTTTATGGCGGCGAATTGGTGATGACGGAAACCTATCAGGACGAGGCGCAATCCATGCTGGTTCCGGTTCAGCGCATCGCCCTGTTCGAAGAACGCAAGCTGGCCTGGGCGGAAGAACGCGACCGCCTGACCGAAGAGGCCACCATTCTGCTGGCGACCCTGCCCGACCCGCCGGTGATTGAGGAGAGCACACCGCCGGAAGAGATTTGGGCCCAGCTTGAGGAAATCAACCCGGAACTGAAAAAGCAGTATGACGACATGCGGTTGACGGAAACCTTCGGTGAGCTGCCCTATGATGCCGTCATCATGCCGGAAGGCGGCATCCGCCTGCGCACCCTTGCGCCGCTACTGCCCTATTTTGACGTCAACCCACGCGCCATAAAATTTCTCGGCACTGGACTTTGGGATGACCCGACACTCGGGCAGGAACCGCCACTGGTCGGCGGCTGGTATGCCGCGCCCGACCCGTCCGGCTGGCGCAGTTTCAGCAAACGCTATGAACAGATTTACGGACGACCGGCCCCGCGCCTTGCCAGCCTCGCCTATGACAGTATCAGCCTGGTGGCCGCCTTGACCGACATTTACCCAAATGCCCCCTTCACCTATCGCAGCCTGACCACCCCGAACGGTTTTCAGGGGATAGACGGCATTTTTCGTCTCACGCAAAACGGCCTGAATGAACGCGGGCTTGCGGTCTTGGAAGTCCGGCGCAAACGCAACGCCAATGTGGCTGATGCCCCGAACAGCTTTGTCGGGCTGGATCAAAAAGCCAAACGGCCTGACGCCGAGACAGCGCAGGATCAACCCGCCGGGCGCAGGCTGCTGCCCAGCTTTTCCCTGTTCGACTAGTGTTACGATAAAAGCGCGCCCAATACCCCGTTCAATACCAGCCGGCCGCCATCAGTAAGCCGGAGCACATTGTTCTGCAACTCACACAGGCCCGCTGCACATAAATCGGAGACCTTGCCGCCGTCAAGACCGAGTCCGGTTCCCTCGAGGCGTGACAAGTCCAGCCCCTCAGTCAGGCGCAAGCCGAACAGCAACGCCTCCTCACCGCATTCCTGCGGCGTCAACGGTGTCAGGGTTGCAAGCCCGGTGCCCTTTTCCCTAACCGCAGCGAGCCAGGCCTCCGGCTTTTTATGGTTCAGGCCGGCCTGCCGGATACAGGGCTTGTCCCGAAAGGTGATACGCCCATGCGCACCCGGGCCGAGACCTATATAATCCGCACCCCGCCAGATGTTGAGATTGTGCCGGCAAACCTGACCGGCCCGGGCGAAGTTGGACACCTCATAATGTTCATAACCGCCGGCAAGACATGTCTGATGCGTCATCTCAAAAAGCGCCACCTGCCGGTCTTCGTCCGGCTCAACAAGGCGTCCCAGTTTCTGCAGTTTGAAAAACGGTGTGCGTGGTTCAATTGTCAATTGATAGGCGGACAGATGGTCCGGCGCCAGAGCCAGCGCCTGTTGCAGGTTTTGTGCCCACCCGGCTTCGGTTTGTCCAGGCAGGGCATAGATCATGTCAAAGGAGACCGTTGGGAAAACCTGCCGTGCCAGCTCAAAGCCGGCAACAGCCTCGGCGCCGGAATGCGTCCGGCCCAAAAATGCGAGCTCCTGGTCCTCAAAAGACTGAATGCCGAGTGACAGGCGGGTGACGCCGGCTGCCCGCAAGCCCTGCATGTCGCCCAGGTCCACATCGGCCGGATTGGCCTCCAGGCTGATTTCAGCCCCGTCAGCCAGCCCCAAAGCCGCATCAATCGCATGCAAAATATCCGCCACCAGCCGGGGCGGCATCAGCGAGGGGGTCCCGCCGCCGAAAAAAACCGTCTCGACGGGGCGGCGTTCGATGCGCGCCGCGTAAGACCTGATTTCCCGCTCAAACGCATCACCCCAAAGCACGGGGTCCGCCCCACGGTCGAGATGCACATTAAAATCACAATAGGGGCAGATGCTGGCACAGAATGGCCAATGGACATAAACCCCATATGACATCAGATTGTCTTCCCCAGACAAGCATCTATCAGCTGGGCAAAAGCATCGGCCCGATGTGACATGGCATGTTTGGTCTCCGGCTCAATCTCGGCAAAAGTGTGGTCACCACCCTCGGGCACAAACACCGGATCATAGCCGAAGCCCTTGTCGCCACGTGGCGGCCAGACCAATGACCCTTCGACCTTGCCCTCAAAGCTCTCCATATGGCCGTCCGGCCAAGCCAACGACAGGGCGCAAATAAACCGCGCCGTGCGCGGCGCCTCCGCTATCGCCGACAAAGCCTGCTCAACTTTCTGCATGGCGTAATGGAAATCGCGTTCACCACTGTCCGTCACCGCCCAGCGGGCGGAATAAATGCCGGGATTGCCGCCCAATGCATCCACCGCCAGGCCACTGTCATCGGCCAGTGCCGGCAGGCCTGACGCCGTCGCCGCTGCCAGTGCCTTTAATTCGGCATTGGCGATGAAAGTGGTGCCGGTTTCCTCCGGCTCCGGCAGACCAAGCGCTCCGGCGCTGATGGCCTGCATGCCGAACGGTGCGACCAAATCATTGATCTCGCGCACCTTGCCATCATTATGGCTGGCAATAACCAGCCGCTCGGTTTCGAGCCTACGCGCTTCTGGCATCGTCAAGCGCCTGTTTCTGCAAAGCCACCAATTCGGCAATGCCGTCACGGGCAAGGCCGAGCAGGGCATCAAACTCATCCGTGCTGAATGGTATACCCTCGGCGGTTGCCTGGATTTCAACCAGCCCCCCGGTGCCAGTCATGACAAAATTGCCGTCCGTATCGGCCACACTGTCTTCGGCATAATCGAGGTCCGCGACCGGCAAACCTTGGTAAATGCCGCAGGACAGGGCCGCGACCTGGTCCAGCAGGGCCGGTTTTGAAATCAGTTTCTCGGCCTGCATCCAGTCAATCGCCATGGCCAAGGCGACCCATGCCCCGGTGATGGAAGCGGTGCGCGTTCCGCCATCGGCCTGAATGACGTCACAGTCGAGGCTGATTTGGTTCTCCCCGAGCGCCTCAAGATCCACCACAGCACGCAGCGAGCGCCCGATCAGGCGTTGGATTTCCTGGGTCCGCCCGGATTGCTTGCCTGTCGCCGCCTCGCGCCGCATGCGGTCGCCGGTAGCCCTTGGCAGCATCCCATATTCAGCCGTCACCCAACCTTTTCCGGAGCCGCGCATCCATGGCGGCACACGGGTTTCGACGCTGGCGGTGCATAAGACATGGGTGTCACCAAATTTGATCAGGCAAGACCCTTCAGCGTGTTTGGACACGCCGGTCTTGATGGTCACTTGGCGTAATTGGTCAGATGAACGCCCTGACGGGCGGGTGGTTTGGGTCATAGAGTACTCCTTTATCCCCTGTGTAACGGGTCTTGGCGCTTCGGGCAAGCCGCCTTGCCCTTGATATTCCCGCCGCCACACCTTATGTAGGATGACAGTTGAAAACCCGACCGTGGAAATGGATGTGATGACCGACGACACCACCGACCCAAAACCGGAAACCGAGCCTGAAGCGGATGTAAAAACTGATGAGGCTGCCGAAATTCTCAAGGATGTAACGCCGCCTCCGGAGGAGCCGCAAACGCCAAGCCTTGACGAACTGACCCCGGAAGAGCAGGTCGGCGTATTACAGGAAACCATTGTCAAACTGAATGAGGCGATGGCCGGCAAAGACGACGAGGTGCTCCGCTATGCCGCAGAACTTCAAAATACAAGGCGGCGGGCCGAGAAGGACCGTCAGGATGCCCTGAAATACGGTATGACGAGTTTTGCCCGCGATATGGTCGCCGTCGGTGATAATCTCACCCGCGCCCTGAACGCCATAGAGGACTCGGACCGTGACGGGCTTTCCGAAAATGTGACCAATCTGCTGGAAGGAGTCGCCGCCACCGAGCGCGATTTGATGGCCGCCCTGCAACGCAACAACGTCAAACCGCTGAACCCGCTGGGGGAAAAATTTGATGCCAATTACCATGAAGCCATGTACGAGGCGCCCGGCACCGGTCAGGAAAACGGGACAGTCATCGAGGTGGTTGAAATCGGCTTCATGATTGGCGAGCGTCTGTTGCGGGCTGCCAAGGTCGGGGTCGCAAAGGGTTGATCAGCCGGCGGTCGTGACCCGACGCAGAGTCAGATTCAACCGCCCCCCCTGCGGAAAATGCTCGGGCAGACAGTCAGCCAGCAACGACGATGAGCCAACCAGTAGCCGATCAATGCCGTGAAAATTGAGCCGTGACGCCCCGCCGATAATAAACGCATCTCCGGAATGAAGACGGATTGATTTGGTTGAACCCTTGCGCTGCGCCCCGCCCATGCGGAACACCGCGCTGTCGCCGATGGAGAATGACAGCACCGGGGCATTGAAATCCTCTTCATCGCGGTCCTGATGCAGGCCCATTTTGGCCTTGTCGCCCTGATAATGGTTGATCAGGCAGCATTGCGGCGGGTGCGGATAACCAGTCAATGCAGCCCAAGCCTCCACCAGCATGTCCGGGATTTGCGGCCAGGGCTGCCCGGAAACGGGGTGATCGGGCTGATAGCGATAGCCATTCACGTCAGATACCCAACCCAATTCCCCCATATTGGTCATTAGGATCGACCAGGGCTGATTGGTACGCGGCATACGCGGTTTGAACAGGGGCGCCGCCTGAAAAACGGGTGCCAACTCTGAAAGCAGCCGGCGCTGCTCAGCCCGCCCCCAATATTCCGTATGGTACTCTGTTCCTGGCCCCAACATATTGTGGTTTTTCTCCATTGAAAAAAAATCCAAAAAAACCGCCAAAAAAACCTGGCGCATCTTGCAGCACTCCCGCTCGATACTTATATATCCCTCAAGAGCAGGCGGCACAGTGTCGCCGTCAATTTTATGTCTGTGCGCAGACGATTATATGAAGAGAGATGAACCATGGGTAAGGTAATTGGTATTGATCTTGGAACAACAAACTCCTGCGTGTCCGTCATGGACGGCGACACGCCCCGCGTCATTGAGAACGCCGAGGGCGCACGCACCACACCGTCAATGGTCGGGTTCGCGGAGGATAATGAACGCCTGGTCGGCCAGCCGGCCAAACGTCAGGCCGTCACCAATCCGACAAATACGTTGTTTGCCGTCAAACGCTTGATCGGACGGACCTTCCAGGATCCGGCCACGCAAGCTGACAAGGAGGCCGTGCCATATAATATTGTTGCTGCGGAAAACGGCGATGCCTGGGTCGAGGCCAATGATGAGCAATATTCACCGTCACAGATTTCAGCCTTCATCCTGCAGAAAATGAAAGAGACGGCCGAAAGCTATCTGGGTGAAAAGGTCGAACAGGCGGTCATCACCGTACCGGCTTATTTTAATGACGCCCAACGTCAGGCGACAAAAGACGCCGGCAAAATCGCCGGTCTGGAGGTTCTGCGTATCATCAATGAGCCGACCGCCGCGTCTCTGGCTTATGGCCTGGACAAAAAGGACGGCCAAACCATTGTCGTCTATGATCTGGGCGGCGGCACTTTTGATGTGTCGATCCTGGAAATCGGGGACGGGGTGTTCGAGGTGAAAGCCACCAATGGCGACACCTTTCTCGGCGGGGAGGATTTTGACGCCGTTCTGGTCAATCATTTAGCTGCAGAATTTCAAAAAGAGCAGGGTGTTGACCTCAAGGCTGACAAAATGGCCCTGCAACGTCTGAAAGAGGCGGCCGAAAAAGCCAAGATTGAGCTGTCCTCCTCAACCCAGACCGAGATTAACCTGCCGTTCATCACGGCTGATGCATCCGGCCCCAAACATCTGAACACCAAACTGACCCGCGCAGCTTTCGAGGGACTGGTCGAGGACCTTGTGCAGCGCACCCGCAAACCCTGCGAGGCGGCGCTTAAAGATGCCGGTATATCCCCGTCAGAGATTGATGAGGTGGTGCTCGTCGGGGGTCAGACCCGGATGCCGAAAATCCGTGAGTTTGTCCAGTCCGTATTTGGCAAAGAGCCGAATATGAGCGTCAACCCGGATGAAGTGGTCGCCATGGGCGCCGCCATTCAAGCCGGTGTTCTGCAAGGTGATGTCACCGATGTGTTGTTGCTTGACGTGACCCCGCTGTCACTCGGCATTGAAACGCTTGGCGGCGTCTTCACCCGCCTGATTGACCGCAACACGACCATTCCGACCAAAAAATCCCAAGTGTTTTCAACCGCCGAAGACAATCAGTCGGCGGTGACAATATCCGTGTTCCAGGGTGAGCGCGAAATGGCGCGGGACAACAAACCGCTCGGCCAGTTCAACCTTGAAGGCCTTCCGGCGGCACCACGCGGTGTTCCGCAGATTGAAGTCGCCTTTGACATTGACGCTAACGGCATCGTCAATGTTTCGGCCACCGACAAGGCCACCGGCAAGGAGCAGAACATCCGCATTGAAGCCTCTGGCGGGCTGTCAGATGATGATATCGAGCAAATGGTCAAGGATGCCGAAGCCAATGCTGAAGAGGACAGAAAACGTCGGGAGTCGGCCGAGTTACGCAATAATGCGGAAGCCCTGATCCACGCTACGGAAAAAACCATTTCCGAAAATGAAGAGCATATTGAGGCCGCCGACAAGGACGCTGCCGAAATTGCCATCACCGCCCTGCAGGAAGCGCTGGAAGGTGAGGACGCCGACCAGATCGAGGAAAAATCCAAGGCCCTGCAGGAAGCCGCAATGAAAATCGGCGAGGCCGTTTACAAGGCGACCCAGGAGGCGCAAGCTGAGGGGGATGCCGCGGCCGATCAGGCAGCGGATGAAAGCGTTGTTGATGCTGACTTCGAAGAGGTCAATGACGATGAAAGCGACGGCGAACAAAAAGCGTCCTGAGTCTCTTGACCCAGCGCGAGCGCACAACCCGGGCCGGCATGCGCCGGTCATCTGAGGAGACCACCGATGGACAAGCGTGATTTTTACGACGTGCTCGGTGTGGACCGCAGTGCGTCCGCTGATGAGATCAAAAAAGCCTATCGCGGCAAAGCCAAAAAGTTTCACCCGGACCTCAACCCCGATGATGAGGTGGCGGAAAAAAACTTCAAGGAAGCCACCGAAGCCTATGAATGCCTGAAAGATGAACAAACCCGCGCAGCCTATGACCAATATGGCCATGCGGCGTTTCAAAATGGCGGCCCCGGAGCTGGCGGCGGCTTTGGCGGCTTTGAGGGCTTTGGCTCAATGGGCGACATTTTCGAGGAATTTTTCGGCGGCGGCGGCGGTCGTGGACGGCGCCAGGCCGGGCCGCAGCGCGGCAATGATTTGCGCTATGACCTCGATATCACTCTGGAAGAGGCCTTCACCGGCATCAATAAGACCATTCAGGTCGGCAGTGAGATTGGCTGCGGCACCTGCAACGGCTCCGGTGCCGAAAAAGGCACTTCAGCGGACACCTGCGGCACCTGCCAGGGCAGCGGCACCGTGCGCAGCCAACAGGGATTTTTCACGGTGGAACGCCCCTGTCATCAATGCGGCGGCAGCGGCCAGGTCATCTCATCACCCTGCGGCGACTGCCGCGGCAAGGGCACAACCTACAGCGAACGCAATCTGTCTTTTGATGTTCCTGCGGGCGTAGAAGAGGGCACCCGTATCCGCCTGAGCGGAGAGGGGGACGCCGGCGGCAGAGGCGGACCGCGCGGTGATTTATATGTGTTTGTCAGCATCCGGCCGCATGCGTTTTTACAGCGTGAGGGCGCAGACCTGTTGTGCCGTGTACCGGTGAAAATGACCATGGCGGCAAAAGGCGGAGCGGTTGAAATCCCGCTACTTGACGGCAAGCGGGTCAAAATTACGGTTCCGGAAGGCGCCCAAAGCGGGCAGCAATTCAGACTGCGTGGCAAAGGCATGCCGGTTCTGCGCGCGCGCCGTCAGGGGGATCTGTATGTTCAGATTGCCGTAGAGGTCCCACAAAACCTGTCCCGAAAGCAGAAAAAACTGCTGGACGCCTTTGAGGACAGCCTTGAAGAAGGCATTTTCCCCGAAAGTGAAGACTTTATCAGCCGATTAGAAGACTAGCGGCGCGCCCGAACGCCTGCTATAGAGGGTCTATGAAACTGGTTGTAAATGGTTGTGCCGGACGCATGGGTCGTACCTTGGTGCGGCTAATATCCCAAGACCCGGAGGTCCGTCTAACCGGCGGACTGGAACAGGCCGGCTCGGACGCCATCGGTGCCGATATCGGGACGCTGGCGGGTCTTGCCCCCTCGGGTTTGAGTGTCAGTGACGACCCGCTCGTTACCCTGAAAGACGCTGACGGCGTCATTGACTTCACATCACCGGACAGCACGGTTGCCCTGAGCGCCGTAGCGGCCCAGGCCCGCATCGTTCACATCATCGGTACCACCGGCTTCACCCCTGACCAGGAAGATCAAATCGCGGCTGCCGCGCGGCACGCCCGCATTGTCAAATCCGGCAATATGAGCCTAGGGGTCAATTTACTGTCTAGCCTGGTCAAGAAAGCCGCCGCCGCCTTGGGCGATGACTGGGATATTGAGGTTGTGGAAATGCATCATCGTCACAAGGTTGACGCCCCATCCGGGACGGCGTTGATGCTCGGCGCGGCAGCCGCAGACGGACGCGGCGTGGCGCTGGATGACAAAATCGACTCCGGGCGGCACGGCATCACCGGGGCGCGCCAAAGCGGCGATATCGGCTTCGCCACCTTGCGCGGCGGTTCGGTCGTCGGTGACCATCAGGTCATTCTGGCCGGCGAAAGTGAGCGCATCACACTCGGCCACATTGCCGAGGACCGGGATATTTTCGCCCGCGGGGCCTTACGGGCCGCAGTCTGGGCGCATGACCGCGACCCTGGCCTCTATCACATGACCGATGTGCTTGGTCTCTAAACTTGGGAGCGCTCAATGAGCAAACTTATTCTTGTCCGCCACGGGCAAAGTGAATGGAATGAACAAAACCTTTTCACCGGCTGGAAAGACCCGGACCTGACGGATAAGGGCCGGCGCGAAGCGGTGCAGGCTGGGCTTAACCTCAAGGCAAAAGGACTGCACTTCGACATTGCCTTCACTTCAGCCCTGAAGCGGGCGCAGAACACCTGTGCCCTGCTGCTAGAAAATCTTGGCCAGACCGGTCTTGAGACCATCCGGGACCAGGCCTTGAACGAACGCGATTACGGCGATCTATCCGGATTAAACAAGGATAGCGCGCGGGAGAAATGGGGGGCGGATCAGGTGCATGTCTGGCGGCGTTCCTACGACACGCCACCACCCGGCGGAGAAAGCCTGAAAAACACCGCTGACCGGGTGCTGCCCTATTTCGAAGACCATATCAGACCGCGCTTGCTGAAAGGTGAAAATGTGCTGGTCGCCGCACATGGCAACTCCCTGCGCGCCCTAGTCAAAGTCCTGGACGAGTTGACGCCGGAGGAAATCATCGGTGTTGAAATCAGCACCGGCGAGCCGATGATCTATACCCTTGATGCGGCGGGCGGCGTTCTCGACAAGGAAATCATTGCAAAAAGCTGACCCCCTCTGACGCCAGAAGTTTGGCCTTCACACCCGACCCCCAACGGTAACCGTGAAGCGCTCCCCCAGCACCCAGAACACGGTGACACGGCACCAGCCATGCCAATGGATTGGCGCCGACCGCCCCCCCGACGGCACGCGGGGAGCTTCCCAACCGCCACGCCAATCCGCCATAGGTGTCGCTTGCCCCGAACGGAATGCCCAACAGAGCCTGCCAGACCCGGTGCTGAAACACGGTTCCGGTCAATTTGAGCGGCGGCACCACGCCCTGTGAAAGAGCATCCGCGACGACTTGCACCGCTTGTGCGACGGGAGGCGGCTGATGCTCAGCACCCGTCAGGCCCGGAAACCGATTGAGGAACCCCTCCCGCTCCTCTGGCTTGTCTTCGGGGAACCCCAGACCGCATAAATATGGTCCATCTGAACGCGACAGATCATAGACCAGCAGGGCGCGGCCAAAGGGAAGGTGTAAAAATTGGCTCACATAGGATGGTTGTGCCAAATCCGACGCGGTTTGGGCCGTCTCAAACGCTCCATCGGCGGTCAAATGATAAATTTTTGTTGTTTTTGTTTGCGCCATACCCAATCAAAGATGAGCGGGGGGCATCTGTCAAGCGCAGCTAATGTCTGGCCTGTTTGAGCCGGCCCAATGCTGCTTCAAGCGCATCGGAGAACTCTTCACGCTCTTTCGGCGACAAAAACGACCCGACCTCAACACGTCGACCATGCGAGGTCAGGTGCAGAGCCCCGATTTCATCATTTGTCCGGCTCAGCTTGACCCGCACCCAATAGGCATTGAAGGTCCATTCGCGTTTCACTTTGCGGGCCGAAACCTCGGTCACCCTGAGTGTATCATTGACCAGCTCAACCACCTCATAGCGGCGCGCCTGATTGTAATTCAGCCTGAAAGCAAGATAAAACAGGGCAATATCCAGCCCGAAAAATCCGAATACAGGCCAGGCGCCCCTCAACAGGAACACGACCCCAGTCCCCAGACTCGCCAGGACAAACAGGGCCAAAACAATATGGAAATCACGCCGCGACAAGGAGGCGTTCGGGCTGAGCCGGGCAGAAAAATATGTGTTTTGGGTTTCCATCATCCCATCAGATAGGGCGGGTGAGGCACAACACAAGCCGATCACCTGCGACCTATTGCGTCAGGCAGGGAAAGTCTTATAGTGCAGACATGAAAGTCGCCCAGATACCAGAGTTTTTTGCCCTTTTGAAAGAGGCCAACCCGATTCCGGAACCGGAGCTGGATTTCATCAATATTTTCACCCTTCTTGTTGCCGTTGTGCTGTCTGCACAGGCCACGGACAAGGGCGTCAACAAAGCCACGAAAAATTTGTTCAAAATCGCAGATACGCCGGAGAAAATGGCGGCTCTGGGCGAAGAGAAAATCCGCGAGCATGTCCGCACCATCGGGCTTTACCGCAGCAAAGCCAAGAATGTCCACCTTTTGTCCCAGCAACTCATCAGGGATCATGACAGCCAGGTGCCCGACACCATGGAAGCGTTGATCAAATTGCCGGGAGTCGGGCGCAAAACCGCCAATGTGGTGTTGAACATCGGCTACGGCAAAGACACATTCGCCGTCGATACGCATGTCTTTCGCATCAGCAACCGCACCGGGCTGGCTCCGGGCAAAACCGTTCTGGATGTGGAAAAGAAGCTCGACCGTCGTGTCCCGGAACCCTTCAGGGTTGACGCCCATCATTGGCTGATCCTTCACGGACGCTATGTTTGCAAGGCCCGCAAACCGGATTGTCCCGGATGTGTGGTCCGCCATTTATGCCGTTTCAAAGGGAAAACTGTTGCGGCCTAACTGCCGCCAGAGCCGTATTAGGAGAGTTAATATGAGCGATAAACGCTTCCACGTAACCGCCATGGGGGCCGCCCTGGTTGATGTTTATGCCCAGATCAGTGAAGATAAACTGACCGCATTGGGTAGTCAAAAGGGAGCCATGACCCTGATTGACGCAGACCAGGCCGCCACCATGCTGGACACTTTGACGATCGAAAGCAAAGCATCCGGAGGGTCGGCAGCCAACACCATAGCCGGTATCGCGGCACATGGTCAAAACACCGCCTTTGTAGGCAAGGTCGCGGCGGATGAATTAGGCGCCTTTTTCACCGATGAGATGTCATCGGGCGGCATCACCTTCCCGGGGAAACCTTTGGAGGGCGGCGACCCGACCGGTCGCTGCATTGTTTTGATAACCCCCGATGCTGAACGGACCATGCATACATTGATCGGGGCGGCAGCGGCGACATCCGCATCCGATCTGGATATGGATGTCCTGTCATCCACAGCCTGTTTTTTTTCTGAGGGCTATGTCTTTGACAGCCCGACCACGACCGAAGCCTTTCATGTCGGGGCGGAAAGAGTCAGGGCCGCGGGTGGGCGCGTGGCGTTTTCCCTGTCAGATCCGTTTTGTGTTGAACGGCATATGGACAAATTCACCTCTTTACTGGCTCACGATGTTGATCTGGTGCTCGGCAATGCGGCAGAGGCGGCGGCCCTTTTCGGCACCACAAACATGGCAGACATTACGGCCGCCATATCGGCAAACGGATATGATGCCGTCATAACCCGCGGCGATGAAGGGGCGGTGGTTGTGATGGACGGCACCGTCACCGATGTGGCGGCTGTGCCAGTAGCGCGTATTGTTGATTTGACCGGCGCCGGCGATCAATTTGCCGCCGGGTTTTTGAGCGGCCTTGCGCTCGGTAAATCAGCGCGCGAATGCGGGCATATGGGGGCTGTTGCAGCGGCTGAGGTGATCAGCCATATCGGGCCGCGCCCGCAGGCCGATATGCGCACCCTGTTCGCCGACGCCAAAATCGAGCTCGGGCCGAAAGGCTGAATTTTCCGCCTAAATTTTCCGCAGGCGCACTTCGTCAATTTTATGCGCGGCGTTTTTGTGTAAAATCAGGTCGGCACGCCCGCGGGT
The DNA here is from genome assembly GCA_049889415.1 of Parvibaculales bacterium. GTDB lineage: Bacteria > Pseudomonadota > Alphaproteobacteria > RS24 > RS24 > JAYQKL01. The sequence continues at coordinate 171,770 of JBMHDL010000006.1, forward strand.
CGGGATGATGTTCTGAATGAGATTGCGCTCATTGATGTTTTCCCAGATGGCAAGCGCGGTGCGCCGCGCCTCATCATCATCCAGACCGGCATAGCGCGAGAAATACGCGCCCGGCTTGCTGAAAGCGGTGCGCCGTAATTCCAGAAATCGCGCCACATACCAATCGCGGATATCCTCAGCGGCAGCATCTATGTAAACGGAGAAATCAAAAAAATCCGACACAAACGGAATTTCACTGTCGGTTTCATCAAGGCGTGCCGGCTGCAGCACATTCAGTCCTTCGACAATGAGAATGTCCGGAAGGTCGACCAGCACCTTCTCATCGGGCACAACATCATAAATAATATGGGAATAGACCGGAGCCTCCAGGGCCGGCTTGCCGGATTTCACATCCGTTAGAAAGGCGCGCAGGGCGGCCAGATCAAAACTTTCAGGGAACCCCTTGCGCTCCATGAGACCACGTTTTTCCAATTCGGCGTTCGCATATAAAAAGCCGTCCGTCGTCACCAGTTGCACTTTCGGGTGGCTCTGCCAGCGGGCCAGCATCTCACGCAGGATACGTGAGGTGGTGCTTTTCCCGACGGCGACCGAACCGGCAACGCCGATGATATAGGGCACCTTTTTTTCGCGCCCGAGAAAACCGTTGGTCGCGGTAAAAAGGCCCTGCGTGGATTCCACATAAAGGCTCAACAGACGCGACAGGGGCAGATAAATCAATTCCACTTCCTTCAGGGAAACGGTTTCACCGCGTCCGCGCAGCTTGATCACCTCATCCTCGGTCAGGGACAGGGTTTCATCACGCTGCAAGGCGCCCCATTCTTCCGCCGTAAAGCGGCGATAGGGGGACTCGGGAGAAGCGGCTGGAGAGAGGGACATCAGGGAACCTTCAGGTAATCACGGCCATCAGCGGGCAGCCTTTTCATCCAGACCGGAAACGCCCTGGCGTTTTTCAAGCTCTGCAAAAACATCTTTCAGATCGACGCCCGCCCCGATTAAAACCACCAGCAGATGATACAGCACATCCGCGGACTCCCTGACAACGGCTTCACGGTCGTTCTCAAGGGCGGCAATCAGGGTTTCGACCGCCTCTTCCGCCAACTTGCGACCGGGCCGAGCGGGCGCGCCGCCCAAGAGTTGGGCCGTATAAGAGCTGTCAGGGTCCGCATTTTTGCGCGCCGTCAGCTCGGCAAATAAACTTTCCAGAACTGCACTCATCATCCCGGCCTTTCTCGTATTTCCGCTCTCTGTTTACCTGTTTTCGAAGCGCTAGACAATCATCCTGTCACAAGCGGACATCCAGTCCAGCAGATGCCATAACCTGCTTGGTTTCCGAGATGGTGTAATCCCCGAAATGAAAGATTGAGGCCGCCAGCACCGCACTGGCACCGCCGCGCTTGACCCCGTCGACAAAATGATCCGGATGCCCGACCCCGCCGGAGGCGATCACCGGCACGGAAACAGCGTCTGAGATGGCGCGGGTCAAGGCCAGATCAAACCCGTCTCGCGTACCATCCCGGTCCATGGAGGTTAAAAGAATTTCCCCGGCACCCCGCGCGACCATGTCACGGGCAAAGCCAATAGCTTCAATGCCTGTTTTTTCACGCCCCCCATGGGTGAAAATCTCCCACCTATCCTCATCCACCTGTTTGGCGTCCATGGCGACGACAATGCATTGCGCCCCGAATTTCGCCGCGGCCGCTGTCACAACCTCAGGCGTTCTGACGGCGGCGGTGTTGAACGAAACCTTGTCGGCCCCGGCCAAAAGCAGGCTGCGGACATCGTGAACGGTCCGCACGCCGCCACCAACGGTCAACGGCATGAAACATTGCTCCGCCGTCTCCCGCACCACATCCAGCAGGATGGCGCGTTTTTCATGGCTGGCCGTAATGTCCAGGAAGCACAGCTCATCGGCACCCGCCGCATCATATGTGCGGGCCGCCTCAACCGGATCCCCTGCATCCACCAGATCAACGAACTGAACCCCTTTTACGACACGGCCGTCAGCCACATCAAGGCAGGGGATGATCCGCGTTTTCAGCATCAGCTCACCCCGTCCATGGCCATAAGCTTGGTGGCGTCCAGCCGGCCATCATATAACGCGCGACCAGATATGGCACCAATGATGCCGGTGTGCTCATATGCAAGCAAAGCCTCGACATCCTCAATTCCGGCCAAACCGCCGGATGCGACAACCGGAATGGAAATGGCCGCGGCAAGCTGTGCCGTCGACTCAATATTTACGCCCTTGAGAAGCCCATCGCGGTCAATATCCGTATAGATGATGCTGGCAACGCCGGCATCTTCGAAGCGCCGGGCCAAATCGATGGCATCCAGATCACTTTCCTCGGCCCAGCCTTCGACGGCGACCCGCCCTGCGCGCGCATCAATGCCGACACTCACCTGCCCCGGAAAGACTGCACAGGCCTGTTTCACCAGCGCCGGATCGCGCACCGCGATAGTGCCAAGGATAACCCGCGCAATCCCTTTCTCAAGCCATGTCTCGATTGTCGGCAGGTCACGAATGCCACCGCCAAGCTGAGCCGGTGCCTGCGTTGCTGCCAAAATGGACTCAACTGCGGCGGCATTGACAGGCGCCCCGGCAAATGCACCGTCCAAATCCACCAAATGCAGGTTGGAAAATCCCTGGGCCGCAAATGCGCGGGCCTGATCTGCCGGATTGTCATTGAAAATGGTCGCCCGGTCCATATCGCCCTGCTCAAGACGCACGCATTTGCCGCCCTTCAAATCTATCGCAGGAAATACAATCATGGGCGCCACCTCAAAAAATTCTCAATCAAAGCCAGGCCATTCACCTGACTTTTCTCCGGATGAAACTGCGTGCCGAACATATTGTCCTTGGCAATGGCGGCACAAAACGCCCCGCCATAATCGCACTGGGCTGCGCAATCTGAACCATCGGCCGGCACAAATGCATAGCTGTGAACAAAATAAAGCGTTTTGCCGTCCAACCCCTCAAGAACGGGATGAGCCTGGCTGCAGCTGATTTCATTCCAGCCCATATGCGGGATTTTCAGGGATTTATCTGCAGGCTGCAGAGCGGAAACGGACCCGTTGACCCAACCCAACCCGGCATAAGGCTGATTGTTGTTGCCAGCGCTGTTTTCCAGCCCGGTCTCGGCCATCAACTGCATGCCCACACAAATACCCAAAAAAGGACGGCCATCTTTGCGGACACGCTGGTTCAGCGCCTCCTCCATGCCGGCAATGGCCCGCAAACCGCCGGCACAATCCCCAAATGCGCCGACGCCGGGCAGAACCACATAATCAGCCTCCAGTACATCTTCCGGCGCGCCCGTCACAAGCACCTCAGACCAGTCAAAAACAGTCCGGGCCATCCGCTCAAAAGCTTTTTCAGCAGACCGCAGATTTCCGGAGTCATAATCTATAAGGGCGATTTTCAAGCCATCATATCCTTTGCAGGCTTAACTGGCTCAGCTGCCAAGCACGCCTTTGGTTGAGGGAATATCGTCGGCTTTACGCGGGTCAATTTCAATAGCCTGCCGCAGCGCGCGGGCGAGACCCTTGAAACAGGACTCGATAATATGGTGATTGTTCTCACCATACAGGTTTTCAACATGCAGGGTAATGCCTGCAGCCTGAGCAAAAGCCTGGAACCATTCCTTGAACAGTTCCGTGTCCATATCACCGAGCTTTGGTTTGCTGAAGGCAACTTTCCAGATCAAATAGGGGCGTTGCGACACATCAAGAGACACGCGGGTGCAAGTTTCATCCATCGGTATCACGGCGGAGCCGTAACGCGTCAGCCCCTTGAAATCGCCAAGCGCTTCACGCACCGCCTCACCGATGACAATGCCGGTATCCTCTGTCGTGTGGTGGAAATCAATATGCAGATCACCCTTGGCCGCGACCTCCAGGTCAATCAGGGAGTGGCGCGAGAGCTGCTCAAGCATATGATCCAAAAACCCAATGCCGGTGGACACCGTATATTCACCCGTCCCGTCAAGATTGAGCTTCACGGAAACGCCGGTTTCCTTTGTCTCCCGGGAAATTTCTGCGGTTCTTTGCGTCATTGTGATCAACCTGCAAAAGTGACAACTAACTGTCTTTTAACAAGTGCTTCGCAAAGTTTCCACAACTGATTGGCCCTCAGCGTGTTTTGCGCAGACGCACATATAGCGCGCCGCCACCACCCTTATGCGGCGCCGCCTCCTCAAAACCGACCACCAGCGGCGCCAACTCGGAGCTGCGCAGCCACAGCGGCACCTCGCGTCTCAACACCCCCTGACCCTGCACGCCTTTTCCGGTAACGACCAAAACCCATCTCAGACCGCGTGCGCTGCCCTCCTTGATGAAGCGGCTTAACACATCATGCGCGGCGGCTGCATGATAGCCATGCAAATCCAATCGGGCCTCGATCAGGTCTTTTCCACGGTTGACGCGACGCACCTGTTTCGGGTCCAGCTTCGCGGGTAAAGGGCGTGGTTTTGTCTCGGGTCTGGCCGGTGTATCTTTTAGACCGCGAATATTTGTGTGACGGCTGTCCGCACCGACGGACCGACGCAGTTTGCGGGCTGGCGCGGGTTTCGGTGCCAATGTCTGCGCCCGATTTTTAAGACGCTCATCAAGCGGGTCGACAGTTCGCTTGACACGCTCCCAAAGGGACAGATCATCCTGTTTTATTTTCTTCGTCATCAGCCCGGCTGCGCTTAACGGCTTTCCGTCGCCACCAGCGTCCAAATCGGCGACCGGCTTTTCAATTGCCGCTCAAATGTCCAATAATCCGTTGTCTTTATAATCTGTTCCGGACTGCCCTCCACCACGGCGTCATCAATATTGCGTACAACCGAGCACAGCTCGGCCTTGATGATGATGGTGATGCGCGCAACCGTCCCGTCCAGATCAATTTCATGAACCTCCGGCGGTGCAGCGCTGACAATCTGTGTTTCAAGCCTGTAGCCCTGGGCTTCGCGGTCGTCAATGGCGGCCGCAAACCCTTGATACACTTCTTCGCTGACCAGCTCCTGCAGACGGCTGCGCTCATGACCGGCATAAGCGGAAAGAATAATTTCATAAGCCTTGCTCGCTCCGTTCAAAAATTCCGGCAGCTCAAAATTACGGTCAATTTTGCTGATGGCCGCTAAGGCCGCGTCATGCTCATCTTCATCACGGTTGCTGACAACGCGCAGGTCAGGCCGTGTGGACGCCTCAAGCGGATTGGCCTGAGTCTTCTGAGGCGGGGGCCCTTTTTGGGTAAACTCATCATGGCTTCCCAATACGCTTTTCAGGCGCCAGAAAACCAAAATGACGACAATCAGCAAAATAAGGTTCAGCGTATTTATAATCGCCTCCATTGACATTTTTGTGGGCCATCCCCACATTCAAAAGGAACTTAAATTACTTGGTATGCTTTGACCAGCTTAGCCGGTCGCCTTTTGCCACATTTTAGCGAAAAACCTAAAAATGTCTTTAGCCCTTTTACTTGTCATTGTTCTTATCCCGCTCATTGAAATCCATCTTTTCATCGAGGTCGGCGGATTGCTGGGCGGCGGGGTGACGGTTTTGCTGGTTCTGGCAACCGCCTTTATCGGCGTAAACCTAGCGCGCCGTCAAGGACTCAGCCTGCTCTTGAACGCCCGCGCAGATTTGGCGCGGGGGGAGCCGCCCGTTACCGCGCTCGGCCATGGCGCTATGATCATTTTATCCGGAGCATTGCTGATCACGCCGGGATTCTTTACCGACGGTGTCGGGTTTTTATTGCTGCTGCCGGCGGTCCGAAGCCTCATCGCAGAGATGGTTTTAGGATCCTTGATACCCATTGATGTGATCACGCGGTTCGGGGGCTTTACCGCGCCCGGCCCCGCGCCATATTCGGGATTGGATCGCGGTCCTTTTTCCAAAACCGATGACGGCAACATTGTGATCGAAACCGAGTTCGAGGTCCATGAAGCTGACGGATCGGATGCCGACGGCGTGAAAAAAGAGGGCGCATAGGGGGGGCAAAAGCCCCGCAAGACGTTCTGGGATTGAGTCCTCCGGCATTTCATGCTAGGCGGAAATTAACAAAGGGAGACACATATGAGTAAAGAAAACGGCGAAGCCGAAGCCAAGCCTGAAGCAGAAGGTGCGGGCGCACCGAGCCTGAACATTCTAGCGCAATATATCAAAGACCTTTCTTTTGAAAACCCGCAGGCACCCAACGCCGCACCGGCGCAGGACGGCGGCCCGGATGTTGACATACGCATCAATGTCAATGGGCGTCACCTGAAAGATGATGATTATGAGGTATCCCTGCATTTCAAGGTTGAAACAAAGTCCGGCGACACGACCTCTTTCATCGTCGAGCTGCTTTATGGTGCCGTCTTTCGGATTCAAAACGTGCCGGAACAGGATTTGCGCCCGGTTCTGTTGATTGAGGCTCCACGGCAGATTTTCCCGTTTGCTCGACGCATCCTTGCCGATGTGACGCGCGATGGCGGCTTTCCGCCGCTTTTGCTTGACCCGATCAATTTTGTGGCGCTGTATCAGCAAAATGAGGCGGCCGCCCAACAGGCAAACACCGACATAGCTCAAGACGCAGCTCAAGACACAGCTCAAAACGGAGCCAACGAGGCGGAAGAGAAAAAACCTGACGCCTAGCTCGAAGGATCCTCTTCGCCCGACACCAGCCATTTGGCAGGTGCCGGCAGATTTTCCAGGAACGCCATATGCGCCAGGTGGGCATCCGCACTCAGTCGTGACGGCAGCGGGTGCGGACGTTGTCGCCTGGGACCACGATCGGCGACAACCGTCTCATCGTTTTGCGCGGGCGCATCCTCCGCCTGAAAAACCAATCCGGGCTGACGGCCACCGATGAGTTCAAGATAGACTTCCGCAAGAAGCAGACTGTCGAGCAGCGCACCATGATATTCCCGGCCGGTATTGTCTACGCCGAACCTTTGGCACAGTGCATCGAGGGAATTGCGCATACCTGGATATTTTTCCCGCGCCATAACCAGCGTGTCGGTCACACGGTCAAAAGACAACGCGGCGTGCCCAGCGCGCTCCAATTCGAAATTAAGGAATTTCATGTCAAAAGGGGCATTGTGGAAAATCAGCCGCGCATCCCCGATAAACTCCAAAAAAGAAACCGCCTCGTCTTCAAACAGGGGCTTATCCTTCAAAAACTCATCGGTGATATTGGTGATTTTGAGCGCCCCCTCCGACATTGGGCGCTGCGGATTAAGATAAACCTGAAAATGACGGCCTGTCGGCGCGTGATTGATCAGCTCTACGCCGCCAATTTCAACCACACGGTCTCCGGTTTCTGGATCCAGCCCGGTGGTTTCCGTATCCATTGCAATTTCGCGCATCTGCCACTCCCGGTCAGGTTTGTATCAAGTCTTTTGCTTCCTTGGCTTTATTTTAGCGATGATTTCCTTAATTTGGCGATGCGCATCAGCAACTGACTGTGAGGTATCCACAACAAAATCAGACAGGGCGCGCTTCTCCACATCCGGCATTTGCTGCGCCAAAATGGCCTCAAATTTATCCTCTGACATACCCGGGCGCGCCAAAACCCTTTGCCGCTGGATATCAGCAGGCGCAGATACTGTCACCACATAATCAAAATCTTCCCGATTGCCCTTCTCAAACAGCAGGGGAATGTCCAAAACTACTGCAAAAGCCCCTGCTTGAGCGTTTTCTTCAAGGAATGCTTTGCGCTCAGACACCAAAAGCGGATGAATTAAGCCTTCCAATTGTGCCAGCGCTTCGGGGTCGCTCAGCACAATTTTTGCCAGGGCCGGGCGGTCCACGGCCCCGTCCTTCATCGCCCCGGGAAACGCCCGGGCTATGGCAACGGCGCCGGGTGCATCTTTTTCATACAGCCGATGCACGGCAGCATCAGCGTCATAATAAGCCACACCCTCCTTGGCGAACAGTTCCGCCGTAGTTGACTTCCCCATACCAATCGAACCGGTCAAACCCACAAGAAGCATCAGCCTATTCCCCCCGTCAAATCCGCAACCACCAAATCGCGCAGTGCCTGCGTCACCTTCGGACGGCACCCAAACCAGGCCTCAAAGCCTGGCACAGCCTGATGCAGCAACATGCCAAGCCCGTCAACGGACTCAAGGCCCCGGTCGCGGGCAGTCACCAGCAATGGCGTTTGCAGCGGCGCATAGACGATATCAGCAACAACACCGCCCTCCCCCATATGGGCAAGGCTCATCTCCAGTGACGGTTTCCCGGTCATGCCGAGGCTGGTTGTGTTCACCAGCAGACCGACCTCCGCACAAGCGGCTTCGCGCGCAACCCACGCCACCTCTTTCAACACCGTGCCGGTTCCCTCCAGAACCGGAGCCAGAGCGTCAGCTTTTCCGGGGGTGCGGTTGGCAAGGCGAATTTCGGGTACACCACACTCTGCCAAGGCACCGATTATGGCGCGGGCGGCACCACCCGCTCCAAGCACCAGCACCGGCATATCATGGCGCCAGCCGCCAGCCTGCTGCCGCAGATTTTCGACAAAGCCAAACCCATCCGTATTGCTGCCAAGAATTTCATTATCGCGGAAAACCAGCGTATTGACAGCGCCCAGGCGTTCAGCCAAGGGATCCAGCCTGTCGGCAAGCTCAAAGGCCGCCCGTTTATGCGGTGCCGTTACATTGGCGCCGGCATAGCCCGCATCGACAAGAGTGCGCACATAATCTTGAAAGGCATCCGCTGTAACAGGAAGCTTTTCGTAGCTTCCGTCAACCCGGTGAAGGTCAAGCCAATGACCATGTATCAATGGGGAGCGCGACTGGGCAACCGGATCACCCAGAATGCCGGCTCTGCGCACGCCGCTCACAACACCGCCCCATATTTACGCAATTGCGGCAATAATTGCAGCAGAGGCAGACCAAAAATGGTCAAGTGGTCACCGTCAATTTCCTCGAATAGCTGAATACCGACATCTTCAAGCCTGTAACACCCGACACTGCCCAATATGGCGTCACCGGCCGCCTCAAGATAGGCATCGAGAAAAGTATCCGTCATGGATTTGACCTTCAGTCTGGCGGTCACGGTCTGTGACCACAGGCAATCCCCGTCACGCACCAGCGCCACGCCGCTATGCAGTTCATGCCGCTTGCCGGCAAGAAATTTAAGATTGTCACGCGCCTCGGCCATATCAGCCGGCTTGTCAAACAGCCGGTCGCCGCATGCCAATACCTGATCGGCACCAATGACAAGTGCTTCGGGGTATTGCACGCTGACCTTTAGCGCCTTTTGCTCAGCCAAACACCGCGCCAGAACGTCCGGCTCGACAATTTCAGCCTTCAGAATGTTTTCGTCGACATTTGACGGAACGCTTTCAGCCACCAGCCCTGCATCCTGCAGAACCTTTGCGCGGATTGCGCTTTGTGACGCCAATATCAGTGGCACATCGGTTAATTGCAAACTCATGCCGGCGTTTCCCCCCGCATCCGTTCCTCTTTGCGGTTTTGCAGAAGGTTCAGTATGGTCGTCGAGGTCTCCTCAATCGACCGGCGCGTGACGTCTATGACTGGCCACCCCATCTTTTTGAAAAACCGTCTGGCTTCCTGCAACTCATCCTTGACCTGCTCGGGATTGATGTAATCGGTCTCGGCGTTTTCATTCAAAGACAAGAGTCTGTTTTTACGGATTTGGATCAAGCGGTCCGAACTGAGCGCCAAACCGATGACCAGTGGATCTGTAACGGTGAACAGCTCAGGCGGTAAATCAATATTGGGCACATAGGGAACGTTGGCCGCCCGAACACCGCGATGTGCCAAATACATGCACGTCGGTGTTTTGGACGTGCGGCTTACCCCCACGAGAATTACGTCGGCCTCATTAAGGTCGCCCTGGCTTTGTCCGTCATCATGGGCCACGGTATAGTTCAGCGCTGCAATGCGCTCAAAATATTCAGCCGTCAACTTATGCTGCAGGCCGGGCTTGCCGCGGATTTCAACATCCAAATGACTGCCGATGATGTTAACAAAGGGATCCAGAACATTCAGGCACGGCACGTTGAGTTTGGCGCATTCGCGCTCCAATGCTTTCTGCAGATCCCCGTCAACCATGGAAAACAACACCGGCCCAGGTGCCGCATGCAGTGTCTCCAGTACGCGGGCCAGCTGTTTTTCTCCCCGTACCAGACCATAGGAGTGCTCTATGGCCTTGGCGTCCACAAAGCAGGCACAGACCGCCTTGGCGACAGAGTTGATGGTTTCACCCGTACTGTCAGAAACCAGATAGAGGTGAAACTCTTTAATGTTCTGTTTTTCATCGCCTGTCCTGGCCGAGCGGCTCAAATCTTCATTGCCTGTCATCTGTGTGAATAACCTTAATCATGAGGATAACTGCCTGAGCTTAGCGCAAGGCGTGATTCCATTCACCTTTTCAAATTTACATGAACACAGTTGTAGTAAGTTTAATAAACTCCGACAAGGACCTGTGGATTATGGTGATAAGGCTTCATGTCGTTTTATCCCCATTATCATTCTTATCCACTATCTGTGTGGTGAACCCCAAACCCTTCATATAGATGCCCAAAAATGCCTGATACTGCATATTAATGATGATATGTGTATAAATACTTCAAATATAAATCATTAGACTTAATATCATTTCGGTGGAAAAAACCCAGCATATCGTTTAATCCACAGTTATGGGGCGCCCCTACAACAACCACTTCCTTTTATATATTAATAAAAGAAAAGGTTTGGACATATCGAGATCCAATCACACATGAATCCATGAGCCGTTTATTAGCACTTTTTGAAACTGCAGAGACTGAGTCAACGCTTCAATCCAGCCCGCCGGTCTGGTTTATGCGACAGGCAGGGCGATATCTTCCCGAATATCGTGCAACGCGGCAACGAGCCGGAAGTTTTCTGGATTTATGCTACTCGCCTGAATTGGCCTGTGAGGTCACATTACAGCCACTTCGACGGTTCGAGTTTGATGCCGCTATTTTATTTGCAGATATTCTGTTGTTGCCACAGGCGCTTGGACAGAAATTATGGTTTGTTGAAGGGGAAGGCCCGAGACTAGAACCCGTTTATAATGCCGATAGCCTGAATGCCGAGGTGCTTCACGAGCATTTGGCCCCAGTTTACAAAACAGTTTCCTTGTTGAGACAAAACCTTCCTGACCATATACCATTAATCGGCTTTGCCGGCTCTCCCTGGACGGTGGCTAGCTATATGATCGCGGGCAGAGGCACAGCAGCACAGGAGCCCGCACATGCGTTGATGGAGAGGGATGAACCCGCGTTTGCCTCACTTATGGACATGCTTGTTGAAACAACGGCGGCCTATCTCAAACAACAGGTCGCACATGGTGCGCAAGTCCTGCAGCTATTTGACAGCTGGGCGTCCAGCCTTGAGGGACGGAAACTTGAGGAGTATTGTTTTGAGCCGAACCGTCGGATTGTGGAGCTTTTGCGTGCACAAGGCGTCACGGTGCCAATTATTGGGTTTCCACGCGCTATCGGATCAAGGGTCGTAGAGTTTGTTAAGCAGACCCGGGTTGATGCAGTCGGGCTGGATCAGGCTGTTGATTTGGCATCGGTATGTGATGCGCTACCACAATCTATTGTCACACAGGGGAATTTGGATCCGATGGTACTTGTTGAAGGGGGATTGAGGCTGGATGATGCAGTGGCGCAGATCCTTGACACGACGCGGTCCCGCAGACACATTTTCAATCTCGGTCACGGGATTGTCCCGCAGACACCGGTTGAACATGTTGCGCGTGTACTGCAAGCGATTAAGTCTGCATAGCGACGCGTTTTTTCAGGGAGAAAATCAACATGGAATTTTTGTGGTCATACTCAAAATGGATTACCGCTTTTCATGTAATTGCCGTGATGTTCTGGATGGCCGGCATGTATTACCTGCCGCGTCTATATGTTTATCACGCGGAGGCCTATGAAAAAGGCGACCCCACGGCAACATTTGAGGTGATGGAGTATAAACTCCTGAAAATCATCATAAATCCAGGGATGATGGCGGCCTGGCTTTTTGGATTGGCTTTGTTGTTGAGACCCGGGTTTTACGCTAATGCCGGCCAGTGGATTAACATGAAGATTTTGTGTCTGGTCGTTTTGCTGGTTTACCATATTTTCCTGGCGCGATGGCGGAAACAGTTTTTACTCGGTCACAGCCCAAAACCAAGCCGGTTTTTCCGTATCATCAATGAAATTCCACCGGTTTTGACCATCATCATTGTCATCATGGTGATTGTGCAGCCTTTCTGACATTTCAAAAAACTTGCCAAAAGGTTTATTTGTTGTCATGATGAGTGTTGGATCTACATCCACCCCCCTGATTGCCCGACTTTACGCGCACTTCCCAAAAAATCTCGCCCAAGAGCTTCCTCATGGACCAAATTAAACTCCAGGATCTTAAAACCAAATCCCCGACCGAACTTCTCGAAATTGCTGAAAAGCAGGACATTGAGAATGCATCGACCATGCGCAAACAGGACTTAATGTTTGCGATATTAAAAAAATACGCTGAAGACGGTATTGGTATCATTGGTGCCGGCGTGGTTGAAGTTTTGCCGGATGGATTTGGGTTTTTACGTTCCCCGGATGCAAATTATTTGCCCGGGCCTGATGATATTTACGTGTCGCCATCACAAATTCGGAAATTTTCTCTGCGGACTGGCGATACGGTGGAAGGCGATATTCGCAGCCCTAAGGAAGGGGAACGCTATTTCGCCCTTATCAAGGTTAATACGATCAATTTTGAAGATCCTGAAAAAGTCCGGTTCAAGGTCAATTTCGACAATCTTACCCCGCTCTACCCCGATGAGCGTTTGCAAATGGAAGTTGATGATCCGACCGGCAAAGACAAATCGTCCCGCGTGATAGATGTTGTTGCGCCTTTGGGTAAAGGACAACGTGCCCTGATTGTTGCGCCGCCACGGACAGGTAAAACGGTCTTATTGCAGAATATCGCCCAATCGATCGCCACAAACCACCCGGAATGTTATTTAATCGTCCTGCTGATTGACGAACGTCCGGAAGAGGTGACCGATATGCAGCGTTCGGTGAATGGTGAAGTGATCTCCTCAACTTTTGACGAGCCCGCGGCACGCCACGTTCAGGTCGCTGAAATGGTCATTGAAAAGGCCAAGCGGCTGGTTGAGCACGGACGTGATGTTGTTATCCTGCTTGACAGTATCACCCGGCTGGGTCGTGCTTATAACACGGTTGTCCCTTCATCCGGTAAAGTGTTGACCGGTGGCGTTGACGCCAATGCCCTGCAAAGGCCAAAACGGTTTTTCGGGGCGGCACGAAACATTGAGGAAGGCGGTTCCCTGACAATAATTTCAACCGCTTTGATTGATACCGGAAGCCGAATGGATGAAGTTATTTTTGAAGAATTCAAAGGAACCGGCAACTCGGAAGTTGTATTGGACCGCAAAATCGCCGACAAGCGTGTTTTCCCGGCAATCGACATCATGAAATCCGGAACCCGCAAAGAGGAAATTTTGATAGAGCGCGACACATTGGCCAAAATCTATGTTCTGCGCCGCATACTGAATCCGATGGGTACGGTTGATGCCATTGAATTCCTGCTCGACAAACTCAAGCAAACTAAAACCAATGATGAGTTCTTCGACTCGATGAACACCTGAGGGGCTCAGCGTGTGGTCGGTGCTCGATCAATGTCTTATCTTATTAGTGTCGGATTAAGCGTCCGGTTAAAGATTGTTCAGCTTTTCAGTCAAGTCTTCGGCTGTTTCCACCGGCGCCAAACATTTATCCTGTAGACATAAATAAGCTTGCGCAACAGGGCTCCGCTTGCCTGTCAATGCTTCAAAAGCAGGATGTGCCGGAGAGATATCGCCGACCGTAAAGACCGGCTGAATGACCAGTCCGGGACGCTGATGCCGGTGGGCAGCGGCGAGGAGTGTCTGCGTGGATTTATCATTTTCATCACCGGCAACCACACAACTCACAATATGATGATGCTTTAAAAGGCTGCTCAAAGTCGTGGTCATTTGGGGAAATTCCTTTTCCGTATGCAGCCAGAAACTATCGGCCAAAAGTTCGGCAGATCGCGCATAGTTAGCTTCTCCGGTCAGGGCGGCCAATCTGGACAGGACCCAGATCAGCGTGCCATTGGCGTTTGGCAGGGCATTGTCACGGGCGTGACGGGGACGAACAGGAATGGCCTCTGCATCAGAGGCTGTCATGAAATACCCGCCTGCATCCCGGCATGCAAAAAAGGCGTCTAGGGTCGCCACCCAACTTATCGCATCCACCAGAAACGTCTCTCTGCCGGTTGCTTCATATAGCGACAATGCGGCATCCATCATATTGGCATAATCTTCAACCGTGTCACTGTCCCCCAAAACGCCACCGCACCAGACGTGAACCAGGCGCACATACCCGTCTTTCTGGCGGCTCATTTTTCCCCGGATAAAACCATAGGCATCACAGGCCATGTCAAGCCAGTCAGGCCGGTCAAAGACGGATGCAGCCCGTGAGAGGGCGGCGATGACCAGCCCGTTCCAGTCTGCAAGAACCTTATCATCACAGTCTGGTTTCGGCCGCGTTTCCCGGCGTGCCAACAGCATTTCCCGTGCCCGATTGAAATGTGCATCCTGCACGTTATCCTGGGTGTCCAGGGTGTTGAGAACGGTAGTGCCTTCAAAATTTCCCTGGGGCGTGACATCATAATATGCCATGAAGGCCTGCGCTTTGTCGTCCAGCACCTCCGATATTTCCTCTTGCGTCCAGACATAAAATTTACCCTCCTCTCCCTCCGTGTCTGCATCAAGACTGGCGGCAAAAGCGCCGCCTGGCAGAAGCATTTCGCGTGTCAGCCAGGCTACCGTATCCTCAACCCGGTTGCGATAGAGTGCCTTGGGGTCTTCCTTGTAAAGGGTGGTCAGCAGGTCAACCATCAGGGCGTTGTCATAGAGCATTTTCTCAAAATGTGGCACACACCATCGCGCATCAACGCTGTAGCGCGCAAAGCCGCCACCAAGGTGATCATAAATACCTCCGGAACCGACCTTCGCCGCCGTGTGGTGCACACCCAGTCGCATGTCTTCTCGGTTTGCGAAATAGCCGCTTTCCCAGATATAGCTGAACACAAAAGGTTGGGGGAATTTCGGGCTACCCTGCATGCCGCCATGCTCCTGATCCATGTGGTCAAACAGCCCCTTTGCCGCCTGATGACAGAAGTCCGGAACCGCATCGGCTTTGGCGACCATCAAGCTGCGCCGTTTGGCCGCCTGTGTTAGTTGCTCGGCATTGGCCCGCACCTTGTCGGACTCCTCGTGGTAAAGACGGCTGATTTCGCGGCAGACATCCGTGAAGGCTGGCATGCCGGCGCGTGCAATTTTGGGGAAATATGTACCGCCCCAAAACGGCTCACCTTGGGGGGTCAAAAACATGGTCAGTGGCCAGCCACCCTGAACCCCCATCATGTGAAGCGCGCCCATGTAAATGTCATCAATCTCCGGCCGTTCTTCACGGTCAACCTTAATGTTGACGAACAATTCATTCACAACCTTGGCAGTTTCGGGGTCCTCGAAGCTTTCATGCGCCATGACATGACACCAATGGCACGCTGCATAGCCGATTGACAACAGGATGGGCTTGTTGTTTTGTCGGGCAAGGGCGAGCGCTTGTTCTCCCCAAGGCATCCAGTGAACCGGATTGTCTTTGTGCTGTTGCAGGTAGGGACTGGCTTGTGCGGCGAGCAAGTTTTGTGTCATATAGGCTGGTCCAGTATGGGGTTCGGTTTCAGGCCGCAGTATAACCGAGCCGCCACACGGTGTCACAGTGAGATGTTGAACGGACAGGGTATGGATCACGACAGCACAATATTTGCACTCAGCACGCCACGCGGGCGCGGCGGGGTGGCGGTCATTCGTATGTCCGGTATGAAAACACAGCAAGCCATTGAATTAATTACAAAAAAACCTGCTCCGGCGGCGCGGCTTGCAAGTGTAAGAGGTGTTTATAACCCGGCCAGCGGGGATTTGGTTGATGAGGCGCTGGTATTGTTTTTCAGTGGCCCGAATTCCTACACCGGTGAAGATGTTGCCGAGCTACACCTCCATGGCGGCCTGGCTGTCATTGATGAAGTGCTGGAGGTTCTGGGTGAACAGGCGGGGCTGACCCCGGCCGGGCCGGGCGATTTTACGCGCCGCGCCGTGATCAATGGGCGGCTGGATCTGACACGGGCTGAGGCGGTGGCGGATTTGATTGATGCGGAAACGCGGGCCCAAAAGAACCAGGCTTTGCGTCAAATGCGGGGTGCCCTGGGTACCCTGTATCAGGGGTGGCGGCGGAGATTGTCTCAAGCTTTGGCGCATTTGGAAGCGGATATTGAGTTTGCGGATGAAGACCTGCCGGGCGGCATTGGCCAGGCGGTGCTTGCTGATGTTGCCGCGTTGACGACGGAGATTGAGGAGCACTTGGCCGAACGGCGCGGCAGAAGCTTGCGTGAGGGGGTGGAAATTGCCCTGATCGGAGCCCCGAATGTCGGCAAATCAAGCCTGCTGAATGTTATGGCCGGTCGTGAGGCGGCCATCGTCTCTGCGCGTGCCGGCACGACCCGCGACGTTATTGAGGTGTCGTTGGAAATTGCCGGCGTCCCCGTGGTTATGGCGGATACGGCCGGGTTGCGCGAGGCGGGCGATGAAATTGAGCGCGAAGGGGTGCGCCGGGCCAAAAAACGTGCGTCGGAGGCGGATCTGAAGCTGTTTGTACTCGCGGCAGACCAGGACACCGACACGATAGAGGACTCCGGTATTGACGTTGCTGGCGATGATTTTGTCATTGTCAATAAAACCGATCTTGCGGATCCGGCTATGCGTAATCGGGATGTTGAGGAATTTGCGCCCAATGTGCCCGCTACCGCCATATGGCCGGTTTCAGCCAAAACCGGCGCGGGTATGGAGGCCTTTTTGGATGCGCTTGAGCAGACGGTTGCCCGGCTTTTTGGCCTCACAGATCATCCGGCACTGACCCGAAAACGCCATAAGCTTGCACTGGAGGCGGCGCTTGTCGGCCTGCACCGTGCGCTTTCGGTTGCGGGCGATGAAGCGGGATTGGAGCTGGTGGCGGAGGATATGCGGCTGGCGATGCGCGAGATAGGCCGCATCACTGGGGAGGTTGATGTTGAGGCGCTGTTGGATATTGTGTTCAGCGATTTTTGTATCGGTAAATAAAGTGATAAATAAAGTGGCAGGAAAAGTGGTAGGAAAAATCGCCGGGGGAGTGAAGTCAAATGTTTCACATGAAACATGAGCCCGCCAACCGGCATCTTATTTTTGTGAAAGGCTTGCTCAAACCGGGGGGGCAGGGTAAAAAAACTGCATGACGAACAGCGCAACATATGACGTTATTGTAATTGGTGGGGGCCACGCGGGTTGCGAGGCGGCGGCGGCCGCGGCGCGCCTGGGGGCTGCGACCCTGTTGCTGACCCATAAAATCGAGACCATTGGAGAAATGTCCTGTAATCCGGCGATTGGCGGAGTCGGCAAAGGCCATCTGGTGCGTGAGATTGATGCATTGGATGGGCTGATGGGGCGTGTGGCGGATTGTGCCGGCATCCAGTTCCGTCTCCTGAACCGGCGCAAGGGCCCGGCCGTGCGTGGTCCGCGGGCGCAGGCAGACCGAAAGCTCTATCGCGAGGCCATGCAGTCCGAAATCCTTAATATGCCTAATTTGACTGTTGTGGCGGCGCCGGTTGATGATGTGCTGGTGGAACAGGGGCGCGTTGTTGGGGTGGAGACCGCTAATGGCAGCCGATATATGGCGGCCGCGACGGTTTTGACGACCGGAACATTTCTTGATGGGTTGATCCATTTGGGAACAGAGCGCACGCCTGCCGGGCGGTTTGGAGAGGCACCGGCAAAAAAATTGTCGAAGAGGCTCTACGGCCTTGATTTGAATATGGGTCGTATGAAAACCGGCACACCGGCCCGTTTGGACGGGCGCACTATCAATTATGAGCTGTGTGAGCCGCAGCCAGGAGATGTTCCGGTGCAGCCCTTTTCTTTCCTGAATACTGAAATAACGGTTCCGCAAATTCCGTGTTTCATCACTACGACAACCGAAGAAACACAAGCCATTATTGCCGAAAACATCAAGAAATCTCCCGTTTATTCCGGACAGATTGATGGTGTCGGGCCGCGTTATTGTCCGGCTCTTGAGGATAAGGTTGCGCGCTTTCCCGACCGGCAGCGCCACCAGGTGTTTCTGGAGCCTGAGGGGTTGGATGACCATACGGTTTACCCGAACGGTATTTCCACCTCCTTGCCGCGGGATATTCAGGATGCTTTTTTGAAAACCGTTCCCGGGCTGGAAAACGTTAAAGTGATCCGTTACGGATATGCCATTGAATATGACTATGTCGACCCGCGTGAACTGGACATGACGCTCCAGGTAAAAAAATTGCCGGGGCTTTATCTTGCCGGC
Organism: Parvibaculales bacterium; assembly: GCA_049889415.1. GTDB lineage: Bacteria > Pseudomonadota > Alphaproteobacteria > RS24 > RS24 > JAYQKL01. Next base: position 190,191 of record JBMHDL010000006.1, read on the forward strand.
CAGATCAACGGCACCACCGGCTATGAAGAAGCCGCCGGACAGGGGTTGATCGCCGGCTTGAATGCTGCCCTGGTGGCCGGCGGCAGGGCGGAGCCGTTCATTCTTGATCGGGCTGACGCTTATATCGGTGTCATGATTGACGATCTGGTGACGCGTGGGGTGCAGGAGCCTTATCGTATGTTCACATCGCGGGCGGAATACCGCCTCACCCTGCGGGCAGACAATGCCGACCAAAGGTTGACGCCTAAGGGAATTGTATTGGGGTGTGTTGGGGCAGCCCGAACGGCTGTCTTTGAGGACAAAATGCGGCGTCTTGACCGGGCGCGTGCTTTTGCTACTGCCCACGACTTGACGCCGAATGAGGCCCAAAAGCACGGTATGAAAATAAATTCTGACGGTGTCCGCCGCAATATTATTGACCTTTTGGGTCACCCCGGCGTGTCCTGGGACCAGCTTGCTGCCTTGTGGCCTGAAATGGAGGGTTGGCAGCCTGAAATCCGTGACCAGATTGAAACGGACGCCCAATATGCGGGCTATCTGGATCGCCAGGGCGCGGATATTGCAGCTTTTCGGCGCGATGAAAACCTGCGTTTACCCGCCGATTTTGATTATTTGGCACTTGAGGGCATGTCCAATGAGGTGCGCCAGAAGCTGGACAAGGCCCGTCCGGCGACCTTAGGCCAGGCGGCGCGCATGGATGGCATGACACCGGCGGCCCTGACTTTGCTGTTGCACCACACCAAGAAAAACCTGTCCAAGGAAACGTCGGCCTGAGCCGGTGATGAGGGTTTAGGTGGGGGGCGTTAAAACACCGGCTCAAGACCCGTCTGCGGGATCCAAATGGTTTACGGAGACTTTCAATGTTTCCCGTGAAACACGCCTGGCACTCGAAACGTATGAGTCTCTGCTGATAAAATGGCAAAACTCCATAAATTTGGTCGGCCCGTCAACACTTACTCAGTTTTGGCAGCGCCACGCCGCGGACTCGGCGCAATTGTTGGGGCTCGCTCCGGCGGCAACCAAATACTGGCTTGATATTGGTGCCGGCGGCGGTTTCCCGGGGCTGGTCATTGCCATTTTATGGTTGGGGCAGGAGGGCCGGCGGGTGCATCTGGTCGAGTCTGACCAAAGAAAGTGTGCGTTCATGCGCACCGTGATCCGCGAAACCGGCTGTCCGGCAGAGGTTCATAACTGTCGTATAGAGGCTTTTTCCGCCCCGGCGCCGGTTTGCAGCGGGCCAGACGGCCGTGGTTTTGACGTGATTAGCGCCCGTGCGCTCGCGCCCTTGCCGAAATTGCTGGAATTGGCTGCACCATTTTATGAAATCCACACAAAAGGCCTGTTTTTAAAGGGCAAAGGGTGGGAAGGGGAATTGACGCAGGCGCGTCAATTGTGGAAAGTAGAGTGTGACATCATCACAAGCTGTACCGATGCAACTGGTAGAATTCTGGTTTGTGATTATCCGCAGAAAATCTAATCAACCCATGATGTAAAGGGTTTCGGTTGTTCAGGGCTTTGAAGAGGGCGGGAAAAAATGAGGCAACAGGCGGATGCGGCAGTGGCTGAAGAGACCGGCCCACGGGTGATGGCCCTCGTCAATCAAAAGGGCGGTGTCGGGAAAACCACAACTGCTATCAATCTGGGCACGGCTTTGGCGGCCGTTGGCCAAAGGGTTTTGATTCTTGACATGGACCCGCAGGGCAACGCCAGTACCGGCCTGGGGGTTGATGCCGGGTCTCGAGACGTGTCTTCATTTGATGTTTTAATCGGCGAAAGCACAATGCAGCAGGCGATTACTCAGACGGGGGTTCCCGGCTTGGCGCTGGTGCCGTCGACCATGGATCTTTTGGGTGCGGAAATGGAATTGGCCGAAAACCCGCGGCGCCTGATGCGCATCCGCGATGAGTTGTCCCGTCTTGGGCAAGGGGCCTATGATTTCATACTGATTGACTGTCCGCCTTCGCTGAACCTTTTGACGCTGAACGCCATGTCGGCGGCGCAGTCCATTCTGGTGCCGCTGCAATGTGAGTTTTTTGCGCTGGAGGGGTTGTCACAACTTTTGTCAACAATTGAGCAGGTGCGCGGTTCCCTGAACCCTGCGCTTGAAATCCAAGGCATTGTTTTGACCATGCATGATCCGCGCAATAATCTGTCGCGGCAGGTGGAAGAGGACGTCCGTACACATTTTGGCGATAAGGTTTATAAAACCCTGATACCCAGAAATGTGCGTGTGTCAGAAGCGCCGTCCTTCGGCATGCCTGCCTTGCTTTACGATCATAAATGCGCCGGGTCACAGGCTTACATGAAGCTGGCTTCGGAGCTCATTCAAAAAGAGAAGTTGCGGGTCACGACGCGATCGACACGTTCAGGGAGGTCTTCATGACAGAAAAAAAACGCGGTCTGGGACGCGGTCTTTCGGCACTGATTGGTGATGCCGCCATTGATCCAGTGCCGGCTCCCGAAGCTGATACACCCGTAACCCCGGCTTCAGATAGTGCCGGTGCCCCGGAGGCGGACAAGCGCCCCGGCTATCAGATGATCGGGGTGGACATGTTGCAGCCCGGCGCCTTCCAGCCTCGCCTGACATTTGCGGAAGAGGACTTGGAGGGATTATCTAAGTCATTGAAAGAAAAGGGTGTTTTGCAACCCCTTCTCGTTCGGCCAATGGCTGACAGAGACGGTATTTTTGAAATAGTCGCCGGCGAGCGGCGTTGGCGCGCAGCCCAGCGCGCGCAATTGCATCAAGTCCCGGTCATTGTGCAGGCGCTCAGCGATACTGAGGCTCTGGAAGTCGCCATTATCGAAAATGTGCAGCGTGCCGACCTGAACCCGATTGAGGAGTCGCTGGCCTATCAACGTTTGATGGAAGAATTCTCCTACACCCAGGAGCAGTTGGCCAAAACCCTCGGTAAGAGCCGGAGCCATATCGCGAATATGATCCGCTTGTCCGGCGTCACGGATAAGGTCAAGGCGTACTTGATTGACGGGTCTTTGTCCGCCGGTCATGCCCGCGCCCTGCTGAATTATCCTGATGCTGACAATCTTGCCCGCAAAATCGTCAAGCAAGGGCTGAGCGTGCGTGCCGTTGAAAAAATCGTGGCCACGGGTAAGCCCGAAAAGCGACAAGCTGCATCGCCACAAGCGAAAGAAAAGGATGTGGATACGCTGGCGTTGGAGCGCAGCATTCGCGAGATGGTCGGTCTAGATGTTGATATTCGTCACCAGGGCAAGGCTGGCGGCTCCGTCACGCTTACCTACAAAACACTGGAACAGCTCGATGATGTCGTCAGCCGCCTGATGAAGCGCGGCGTCTAGGGGCATAGGTGCTTATCTGCCGGCGGCACGAGTCAGGCGCAGGAGTGTATTGGCGCCAATCGCCCCCACCGGCGCACCGGTTGTGCGACACTGGCGTTCGGTTTCATGCAGGATAGTCAGGGCCGCCTCAACCTTACGCAAGGACCAGTGCTGCAACTGCTGACGCACCATTGGCTCGCGTTTAAAATGCAGCGGTGGCTTGAAGCCGGAGCGGAGGGCCGATTTCATGTCCGTTCCGCTTTGCATGACGGACAGGGTTTGATGCAGATTCTGGAAATGCATGCGCAACCCGATCAATATGCGCGCAATGTCATATCCACCCATTTCAAGACGGATCATTTCATGATCCGCTTGATTGAGTTGGCCAAGGGCAACGGCATCGACCAGATTATTGAGTGACAGGGCGACATTGTCGCCAATGACGGCTTCGACATCCTCAACTTTGATGATGCCGGTGCTGTCATCCTTGCCATCCACACCGTTTTGCCCGGTTCGGCGTGGTCCCATATACAGAACCAGACGCTCCAATTCGCGTATGGTAACGCCGCGGTCTGAGCCAAGATGAAGTGCGAGATGCGCCAGAGCCTGTGACTCGATTTTATAGCCCTCCTGCTCAACATATTCCCTGGCGACCCGTTGAATGTCCCTATCCGTGTCTTCGTAACAGGGCAGCGTGACGGCTATATCCGAGGCTTCAATCAATTTGCGGAGTTTGGAGGAGGGCTTCAGGCTGCCGGACTCAATGATCACCAAGGCATCTTCTGCGGGATTGGACAAATAGCTTTCAATTATTCCGACATGGCGGTCGCCGGACAGCTCAGCTTCAATGACCTTGTTTCCGCCAAACATCGGAATGGCGGCTGCCTCGTCCATAAGCCTGGCTGGGTCTTTGGAGATTGTGTCTTCATCCAATGAAACGGCCAGCATGGGGTCATCGTGGCCGTCGCGGACGTGACGGGAAAGGGTGCGGGCGTGCTCACGCACCGCCCCCCTGTCGGTACCATATATCAGAACCACCTTGACCTGAGGGTCGGGGTTTTTGACAAATGCCTCAACCTGTCCAGCTTTTCGGATCATTTTCCGTCTTCATCCGGTTCCAGACCGCCCTGTTTCAGCTTAAGAGCAATTTGCATCCGAATGTCTTCGGCAATGGCTTTTGAGGTGCGCTCACGGGCGTTCAGTTCAGCCTGATCATTGGCGAACTCTGAGGCGACTTTGTTATAAGACGCCGCCCGCGTGCTGTTTCCTTTTAGCACGATCCGGCCTGTCTTTATGTCGGACAATGCGTAAGAGACGGTTTGCCGGTAATTTGCGCGCGTGACCCGGCTGTCGCGCTCAATGGCAAGATTGGAGACGGATGACACTGACTTAAGCCGCAAGCTGTAGCGCGCCTCGCCCTTCGCTCCCGTCGTGTTCAACCCCAGAAAGAGGGCATTGGTGACAAGTTGGGCTTCACGATCCTCCGGCGCGTCCACGGAGATGCTGCTCAGGGCGGCGGCGACATCACTGTCCGGCTTGGAGGCATAAAGCGGCTCGAAACCGCAGCCCGTGAGCATCAGAGCCATCGCAACGATGAAGGAGGCGGCGAGGCCCGATTTAAATCTGAATGCTGACAATTCTCCCCGGGATGACACGGATGGCTTTGATTTCTTTTCCGGCAAGGGCACTCTCCACTTTTGGGTCCGACAGGGCGGCCTGACGGACGGTTTCTTCATCAGCATTGGCGGCAACCGTGATTTCGCCACGCTTTTTACCGCCGACCTGAACCGGCAGCGTAATCTCATCTTCCACCAAGACGCTTTCATCTGCAAGGGGCCATGGGGCATTTGCGACAAGCCCCTCATGCCCGAGTGCCTGCCAGCCGCTTTCCATAAGATGCGGCACCAATGGTGCGGCCAGCTGGCACATATAGGTCAAAGCCTGATGCAGAACATCGGGCTGGATGTCATCGTGCTTCAGGGCTTCGGTAATTTTGTTGCTGAATTCATAAAGGCGCGCCACGACACGGTTAAAGGCCAGCCGGTTCAAATCAGCGGTGATCAGATCAACGGTTTGATGCGTGAATTTGTAGAGATCGAGAGTGGGCCCGTCTGTCGGTGCCGTCAGTAAGGATTGGGGGGTAAAGCCTTTGGCATTATCCGCATGTTCACTGATCAGCCGCCACAGGCGCTGGATGAATTTATGGGCCGCTTCGACTCCGGCCTCCGTCCATTGGACATCCCGGTCGGGCGGGCTGTCTGAAAGCATAAACCAGCGGGCCGTGTCTGCCCCATAGGTTGAAATAATGTCCGTCGGATCAATGACATTCTTCTTGGACTTAGACATTTTTTCGACCGCGCCGACCGTGACGGGGGTGTTGGTGTCGGCCTTGAGCACATAGCCGCCATCCTTGGCCATGACGTCATCGGGTGCAATCCAGTTGCCGTCCGGGGTCTGATAGGTTTCATGGTTCACCATGCCCTGGGTGAAGAGTCCGGCGAAGGGTTCCTTGGTCTCCAGGTGGCCGGTGATTTTCATCGCCCGGGCATAAAAACGTGAATATAAAAGGTGGAGAATGGCGTGCTCAATCCCGCCAATATACTGGTCCACCGGCAGCCAGTAAGCGGCATCCTCAATCCGGGTCGGGCGGTCTCCGGGCTGGCCGGTAAAACGGGCATAATACCAGGAGCTGTCGATGAAGGTGTCGAAGGTGTCGGTTTCCCGTTCGGCCGGTCCACCGCAGTCAGGGCAGCTTGTCGTTTTCCAGGCAGTGTCGCGTTCCAGCGGGTTGCCGGGCCTGTCAAAGGAAACATCAGCCGGCAGCTCAACCGGCAAGTCCTGTTTTTTGACCCCGACAATCCCGCAATCCGGGCAGTGGACGACGGGGATAGGGCAGCCCCAATACCTTTGGCGCGAAATACCCCAGTCGCGCAGGCGAAAATTAACCTTGCGTACGGCCCGCCCGTCCGCCGCCAGGCGTTCGGCAACCGCCTCGAAAGCCTGCTCGGGCGTCATGCCGTTCAAGAAGTCTGAATTAATCATCGTCCCCGGGCCGGTATAGGCCTGGGTGTCAACAGCATAATCCTGTGCGCTGACTCCATCGGGCAGCTTGGCCGGCAGGACAACAGCCGTGACCGCACACCCGTATTTCCGGGCGAAATCCAGGTCCCGCTGGTCGTGCGCGGGGCACGCGAAAACAGCACCCGTGCCGTAATCCATCAGGACAAAATTGGCGACATATACCGGAAGCTCGACGCCCTCCAACAGTGGATGGGCCGCGGTCAGGGAGGTCAGATAGCCCTTTTTCTCACCCGCCTCAATGTCGGCGACACTTGTGCCTCCGCGGGCACAATCGTCCCGAAAGGCCTGCAGGTCAGGATTGGTCTCGGCAAGCTTTTTGGTCAGCGGATGGTCAGGAGACAGCGCTAAAAAACTGGCGCCATAAAGCGTATCTGGCCGGGTGGTGTAAACCTCAACCGTATCCTCCCCTTGCGGCGCCCCTGTCAGGGTAAAGGTAATCTGCAGGCCTTCTGAGCGGCCAATCCAGTTTTTTTGCATTGTCCTGACCTTTTCCGGCCAGCGCTCAAGCGTGTCCAGATCAGCCAGAAGTTCTTCTGCATAATCGGAGATTTTCAGGAACCATTGGGTCAGGTTTTTCTGCTCAACCGGTGCACCGGATCGCCAGCCGCACCCGTCCACAACCTGTTCATTGGCGAGCACGGTCTGGTCAACGGGATCCCAATTGACGACGCTCTCGCGGCGGTCAACCAGCCCGGCCTCCAGAAAATCAAGGAACATTGCCTGTTCATGCCGGTAATAGTCCGGATCACAGGTTGCGAATTCCCGGCTCCAGTCAATGGCGAGGCCCATGCTTTTCAGCTGGTCGCGCATTGTGTCAATATTCTGATAGGTCCATTTTTTCGGATGGACGTTTTTTTCCATGGCCGCGTTTTCAGCCGGCATGCCGAAGGCGTCCCACCCCATCGGGTGCAGGACGTGAAACCCCTGCGCTTTTTTGAAACGTGCAATGACGTCCCCCATGGCATAATTGCGCACATGCCCCATATGAATCCGGCCTGACGGATAGGGGAACATTTCCAGGACATAATATTTTGGCCGCTTGTCATCTGATGAGCCGGCGGTGAAGCAGTTATGGTCGGCCCAGGCAGTTTGCCAATGCGGCTCTGTTTCCTGCGGATTATAGCGGGACATGGGTGTCAGCCTGTTGCATGGAGGTTGGCTTACTGGCCGGCGTCAACGGTCGCAATGCGCATTTCGCGGGCCCGTGTCAGAATGGCGTTTTCGAGCTTGCGGGCGGTTTCATCGGAGGCGGTGGCATCAACCCAGGATCCGTCGGAGCGGGTCTGGCGGAAAACGCTGACGCGCAGGCCGTCGGCCCGCAACCGTTTATCGAGAATATAAACCGTGACTTTCACGCGCTCATCCGGCGTTGCGGGGTCGGCATACCAGTCGGAAATGATCACACCGCCAAACGGATCGGCGGATTGCAGCGGCAAAAAGGAAATCGCGTCCAATGTGGCGCGCCACAAATAACCGTTCACGCCGATGCTGCCGGTGGCCGGTGCCTCTTCTTGGCCACCAAACAGGCGGAAACCGCCGGAAAACAAGCCGCCCTCGTCTTCCTTGGCCGTGGTTTCGCCGGGATAGACAGTGTCCTTATCACCGCCGCCACAGGCCATCAGGGCCAAAGGCAGGGCGCAGACAATAACGCGGCTCAGTTTCGTGACGGACCAATTGGAGTGCGAGGACAAAAAGGACATGCGGGTACCCAAAAAAAGATCATTCATTCAGCCAGACCATAGCATATCCAGCTTCGACTTAAAGCCTGAAAATGCCGGTTTGCTGATTATCCGGCCGATTTTGGCCGCCAGTCACCGATGGCGGCATATCCTTGGTGGCCGACATTTGTGAGACGCCTGTGCGCGGCGGCGGACATACCGCCAAGGGCCAGAACAGGGAGGCGGGCGGCTGTGATCCAATGCGCCATTTTGACCGGCCCAAGGGAAGCTTTGTCAATCCCGCTTTGCGTTGCAAAAACCGGCGAGACAAAGGCGGCGTCGACGCCGGCCTCGGCGGCGGCGAAAATCGCCCCGGGACTATGGGCCGCCGCGGTGATGAGTGCGGCGGGGTTGGCCGCCCTGACCCTCGTGAAACTGCGGCGCAGCCGAGGCATTAATGCCTGCGGGCAATGCAGACCGGCCTTGTGGCGGAGGGCAAGGTCAGGATCTGCTGCAATCAGAAAGGTGAGGCCAAGCGCTTGGCACATCTGCGCCATATTGGCCGCCAGATCCCGGCGGAGCGGATTATCGTAATCCCGCAGAATCACGCCCGCTCCCCGCGGAAGAGATCGGCAGACCTGCCGCCATTCCGGTACCCGGGTGCAGTCGGAAAAAAAGAAGCGGTTCGGTAGAGGGGGCGTGTGGGGCATGATACGGTGAATTCGACTTGATGGTGCCAGCGACAATCTTATATGGTCATCATAAGAAGGCCATAGGCAAAAACCAACAAAATCCAACCAACAAATGCTGGATATGGAAAACATGACGGAACATCAGAATATACCTTCCTCGGATGAAGCCGCCGCCCTTGCCCGCTTGGACGCGGTGCGTGCGGGCATGGCTCAAAAACTTGACGCCTGCGGCCGGCTGCCGGCGGATGTGACGCTGATTGCCGTCTCGAAAACCTTTCCTGAGGAACATATCCGCCCTGTTCTTGCGGCTGGGCACAGGGTGTTCGGGGAAAACAGGGTGCAGGAGTCCGAACAGAAATGGCCGGCGCTGAAGGCGGCGTATCCGGATGTCGAGCTGCATTTGATCGGCGCCCTGCAATCCAAAAAAACCGCCCAAGCTGTTGCCTTGTTTGACGCCATTCACAGTCTGGACCGTGAAAAACTTGCCGCAAAACTTGCCGATGAAATTCAGAGCCAGGGGCGTCATCCGCACTTATTTGTTCAGGTCAATACCGGTGATGAACCGCAAAAGGCCGGCATCGGGCTGACAGCCCTGGACGGGTTTGTCGATTTGTGCCGGACACAATATGGCCTCACCATCTCCGGCTTGATGTGCCTGCCTCCTGTCAGTGATGTGCCGGCGCCGCATTTTGCCCTGCTGCAAAAACGTGCTGAAGGGCTTGGCCTGCCCTGTTTAAGTATGGGAATGAGCGCTGATTTTGAGGATGCGTTGGCATTTGGCGCCACGCATGTGCGGTTGGGCACGGCTATTTTCGGACCGCGCACCAGGGGCTGATTGTCATCTCCATACCCGGGGCTAGCCGGGGCCAAATCTCGCACATATCGGAGCGGCTGACGGCGATACACCCTTCGGTCGGCCCATAATCAGCGCTAGCCAGATGGAAAAAAATGGCGCTGCCGCGGCCGGGCCGGGGGGTGATGTCGTTATAACCGAGCGGAATGATGACGTCATAAACCTCGTCATGGCGCCATAATTTTTCATGGCTCCAGCGCCGCGGCAATCTTATGTTCTGGTTGTAAAGCGGGTCGCGCGGATCATCCGACCAGCCTTCATCGCGGCCCAGCATCCGGCGGGGGAACAGGCCGCCCGCTAGCGTCGCGCCGGGCGTGTCGGGGCGCAGCAGCGCGCGGCGGAGCGGGAATGTCCCGGCGGGCGTGCACCCGTCACCTTCACTCTTGTTGCGGGTGACGCCGCCGCGACCAAGCGCACAGGCATAGCTCCGGCCGAGAAACCGCAAAATGCCGCGTGAGGGGGTGTCCTTAAAGGCTGTGACAAACAGGGCCATGGTTCACTATACCCTGTTTGCCGGCGCCGGCATAAATTAAGTCTGACAAGTCTGAAATTTCTTGAGATAATATCTAATCTGGAACTTATCTTGGTGCGTTATGAGTCAAACCCGCAAAATTCTGATCGTTGAAGACGATGACGTCATGATTGAAACGCTGGAGGAACAGCTCGCGTTACATGATGAATTTGAGACATTTACCGCCCAAACCGCCAAACAGGCATTGGAGGCGGCCAAAACGACAGCGCCCGACCTAGTCCTCATGGATGTCGGTCTGCCTGATCAGGATGGCCGCGAAACCTGCAAATTAATGCGTAAGGCAGGCCTGCAGGCTCCGGTCATCATGTTGACCGGGGCGGACTCGGATGCAGATACGATTCTCGGTCTCGAGGCCGGGGCCAATGACTATGTCACCAAACCGTTTCGTTTCGGCGTGCTCCTGGCGCGTATGCGGGCCCAGCTGCGACAGCACGAGCAGACGGAGGCGGCGAATTTCACCATCGCGCAATACAGGTTTTTACCGGCACAGAAAGTGCTCGTGGATGAGCAGGCCAAGAAAATCCGCCTGACTGAAAAAGAGACCAATATACTCAAGCATTTGTTGCGGGCGGATGCAGGGGTGGTGCATCGTGACACGCTTCTTGAGGAGGTCTGGGGCTATAATTCAGGTGTCACGACCCATACCTTAGAGACCCATATTTACCGGTTGCGGCAAAAAATCGAAACGGATCCGTCCAAAGCGGAAATTCTGGTGACGGAGGCCGGAGGATACCGTTTGAACGCGGCGCCGGTCGTCGATAAATAAGGAGTGCGGGAGGCGTCTGGATGGGCGAGAGCAGAAAACGATATAAACTTTTGACCGGGACCGATGACGCTGCGTTCTGCCAGCGCGTTTCCGACCATCTTGCCGATGGTTACGAGCTTTACGGGCCGCCCTTGATGGAAATTCTTCCCGACGGGACCGTCAAGACCGGACAGGCCGTGCAGCTTAAGCCGGCCCCCCCTAGTTCAGGTCAATAATCACCGGTGCGTGATCAGACGGCCTTTCCCAACCGCGGGCGTCAGTCCTGATGCGGTATGCTTTGACCTGCTGCGACAGCCCCGGACTGGCCCAGATATGATCAAGCCGGCGGCCCCGGTTGGAGCTGAGCCAGTCACGGGCGCGGTAACTCCACCAGGAATACAGCTTCTCCTCCTCGGGGACAAAGCGGCGGGCAATATCCTCCCAATTGAAGGCGGCCCGGACATCGGCCAGTCGTTCCCGCTCAATGGCGGTGTGACTGACGACATTTTTCAGCTGCTTCGAAGACCACACATCATGTTCGAAAGGCGCAATGTTGAGATCCCCGAGCAGCACCTTCTGTGCGGTTTTCCTGCTCTTGGCTTTCTTGAACATAGCCTCCATTTCAGCCAGAAAATCAAGTTTGTGGCCGAATTTTTCATTGATGTCCCGATCCGGTTCATCCCCGCCCGCCGGGACATAAAAATTGTGCACGCTCAAGGGCGCCCCCTTGTAGTCATAAACGGTCTCGATATGGCGGCCATCCTGGCGCCCGCAAAACTCTACGGCCTTTTGCTTCACCAGCGGTACCCGGCTGATGGTTGCAACGCCGTGATAGCCCTTGATGCCGTTTTTGGCGATATGATTGTAGCCAAGCTTGGTAAAGTTTTTTTCCGGAAAGCTGTCATTCGGACATTTGGTTTCCTGCAGACACAAAATGTCGGGCTTTTCCTCTTTGATCAATTGTTCGACCAAGCCGATGCGCAACCGCACCGAATTAATGTTCCAGCTGATGATACGCATGCCCCACCCCGTGTCTTAAAAAATGTTAAAGCTTTGACCAACCAATGATACCGGCCACCGCCCCTGCTCAAACAGCCGGAACCGCAGCATGAGCGGGTGGCCCTCTATGTCCTCATCGGTCAGTTCCGCGCCTTCGGTCATGGCCCGTGCGGCCAGCCCGGCAATGGCCAGCGCTCCGCCATGGCAGGCCTGCTGAACGGCTCCCAATGCCAGCTTGCCGTAAATATCGGCGCTTTCGTCACCATAATAGAGCGCTTCCTCGAGGCAGTTTTCTGATGTTTCGGTGACCGCTCCGGCCATATGCGTCAGCAGAACCCCGAGGCCTTCTTCGCTGACCACCTGCAGGGCATCCTGCATCAAGCCGGCGCGCAACTGTTCCTCAACCTCCCAGGCATGCGAATTCATATCAAGGCTCTCTGCAGCTGATGCGGCATCCTCCCAGTCCGGCAACAGGGCGATTTCAGCCTCAGGAAAACCCAGACCGTCCATATACATGCGGGCGTCTAACAGGCTGCTCCGGCCCAGCGGTTCGCCCAGGGACTCAAACCAGTTCACCCGAAGGGTGCGGTCAGTGAAATTCCTCAAAAGGGCGAGCACGGGCATTTCCGCCTCAAGATTTTGCAGCAGCCCGGCATCAGCCGCCTCTTCTCCCGCATCGGTGTGCCGGTCGTCGGTCATGGCGGGTTCATTGGTGTTGTCTTGAGTCATTAAGGGTGGTCCTGTGGGGCTTATCTGCGCGGCCCCCGCTTGCGGCGGTAGTCGAGCTTGAATTCCTGATCATCTATATCACTTCTGGGCCGCAGGTCACGCAATAAAACTGTTACGACCTGACCCTGTGCGTCCACCACGCGCCAGCCGCGAAGCAATGTCGGACCGGTTTCAAACACCATGTAAAGGCGCCCGGGTATGTTCTGTTCTGGATCCTGCAGCAGCAATTCGGCGAGACCGGCATTATGCGTGACGCTGATGACGGCGTCCTGTTCGGCCAGGGCATTTTCACCAGCAAAAAACAGCGGCAAGGGGGTGGCCGATACCGGATAGGTTGCAGGCGTTTTGCCTGCGGCCTCCTGAATGTAGAGGGTGCTGCCGTCAACCATGATGATTTGTGTCAGCGGGCTGTCATAGGTGAATTTAAGGCGCCCAGGGGTGCGGTACAAAAAGGCGCCTTGTGATGTCGCCCCGTCGGGACTGATTTGAATGAAATGGCCCTCAAGTCCGCCAAGCCCCTGAATATAGGCGGTCAGGTCGTCGAGCAGGCTTTGCTCCTGCGCCGTCCATTTGGCGTCCGGCCTGCCGGTTGGCGATGCGGCGGTGACAGATAATGGCCAAATCAGGAGCAGCAGGGCCCCCAGGATTGGCAAGATCGGCAGTGTCGCCCCTCTCCTTGTGTTTATGCGAGGTTCTGGCATCTGTTGCATGGTCAGTGTTTACCGGCCAGAACTTCACGCTTTCCGGCATGATTGGGGGCAGAGATGACGCCCTCCTCCTCCATTTTCTCGATCAGGCTGGCGGCGCGGTTATAGCCGATTGACAGGCGGCGTTGGACATAGCTGGTGGAAGCACGGTTGTCGCGTGTGACGATGGCGACAGCCTGGTCATAAAGGCTTTCGCCGCCGGCCTCGCCGCCCATGTCAGGCGTCTCTTCCGGCTCCGTGGTGACGGCTTCAACATAATCGGGCAGCCCCTGCTTTTTGAGGAACTTGACGACCTTCTCGACTTCGGCGTCGGAGACAAAAGGCCCGTGAACGCGTTGTAACCTGCCGCCCCCGGCCATGAACAGCATATCGCCCATGCCCAGCAACTGCTCACCGCCCTGCTCGCCGAGTACGGTGCGGCTGTCGATTTTGCTTGTGACCTGAAATGAAATCCGGCTGGGAAAATTGGCCTTGATGGTGCCTGTGATGACATCCACGGACGGGCGTTGTGTGGCGGTTATGAGATGGACACCCGCTGCCCGCGCCATTTGCGCCAGACGCTGAATGGCGCCTTCAATCTCTTTGCCGGCAACCAGCATCAGGTCAGCCATTTCATCAATGACAATGACAATAAAGGGCAGCTTTTCGGGCCGGATGGTTTCGGTTTCATGCTGGGCTTCGCCGGTTTCTGAGTCAATGCCGACTTGAACTTTGCGGGTCAGGGTTTCTTTATTGGCAATGGCTTGCGCCATGCGCTCATTATATCCATGAATGTTGCGGACCCCGATTTTGGACATTTTCCGGTATCGGTTTTCCATTTCCTGAACGGCCCATTTCAGCGCGACAACCGCCTTTTTCGGCTCGGTGACGACTGGGGCCAACAGATGCGGGATGCCGTCATAAACGGAAAGTTCAAGCATTTTCGGGTCAACCAGAATGAGCCGGCATTCGGCTGGCGTCATACGGTAGAGAATGGACAGGATCATGGCATTAACCCCGACGGATTTACCCGAACCGGTCGTGCCGGCAACCAGCAAATGCGGCATGCGGGCAAGATCACTCAAAACCGGCCCGCCGCCAATATCCTTGCCAAGCGCCATCGGCAGCCCACCGCTGTTTTTTTCAAATTCTGCGCTCGACAGCAATTCACGTAAATAAACGGTTTCCCGATCCTGATTGGGCAGTTCAATTCCGATAACATTCTGTCCGGGTACGGTGGCGACGCGGCAGGCTATAGCGCTCATTGAGCGGGCGATGTCATCGGCAAGGCCGACCACCCGCGAGGCCCGGATGCCGGCAGCCGGCTCCAATTCATAAAGGGTGACGACCGGACCGGGCCGAACCTTCAGGATTTTGCCCTTCACCCCGAAGTCCTGCAACACCCCCTCCAACAGGCGGGCATTTGACTGCAGGGCGTCTTCGCTGATTTTTTTACTGTTGCGTTGGCGGTTTTCCGTCAGCAGGCGCAGGGGCGGCAGGTCAAAACTGTCCGATCCGTCAAATGTCATGGCATGCTGGTCTTCGCGGGTGGCGCGTTTGCCCGGGCGCGGCTTTTTACTTGGCATTTCGACAGGGATGTCAGCGGCGGTCGTGGTTGCGGACTCTCTTTGTCGTGGTTTGCTGGCCGGCGCTGGTGCGCTGGTCAGGGTCTCGTCGTTTTCTTTCTGCCGCCCGTCGGCAGCGTGTGCCGGGCTGACTTGCGGGGCTCCCTTATCCTGCGTCGCGACTGCAGCGCTTATTCTGGACAAGACACGGACCAGTCCGGAGGAAAGTTTTTGGGGCCAGCCGGCCAAGCGCCCGATCAGCCCCTGCTTCAGGGTCTCTTTCAGGGTTTGCGCTTCGGGCTGGCGTGACATAAATCCGGCAATGCGGGGGCGTAAGGCCGCCAGAGCGGCATAGGCTTTAACCAGCCCTGTGCCCGTCAAGCGCAGACTAATCTTCAGCCAACCGGCTGCCACCAGGGCCAGGGTGAGGCCCAGGCCGGTCAGGAGAATGCCGGAGGATATGGCATAAGCCGAAAGGTTAACCCCAAAATCCGACGCCGTTACCGTCACCGCCTGTTGCAATAACTGCCCCAAAAGCCCTCCCGAAATGGGCGCCACGATCAGATCGGCGCTTTGTTGCGGGGTCGGTGCATGCATCGGAAACAGAAAGGCGGCCCCCATGGCGGTGCCGGTGATGCCGCCGAACCAGGCGAGAAGCCGTAAATAGGCAAAGGTCAGTCGGTCATGCCGCACGCATCTCCAGCCATAAGCTGCTATTGCAGGAAGCGCGGCCCAGGCACCAATGCCAAAAAACTGATGCGCCTGATCAGAAAATATCGCGCCGCTATGCCCCAGCCAATTTTGCGGTGCCGCATCGGTGACGCGGTTCCAGCTCGGATCCATCGCGTCATAGCTGATCAGCGCCAAGAATGCCGCCAGACTGACCGTCATCATGGTCAGTCCCCAAAGCTCAATGCCGCGGGAGGCGGTGACCCCCAAAGCGCGATTGACGAGATCGTTCAAAAAGGCGGTTATCCGGTTTTGAGACTTACGGGCCATGGGTCACCTTACCCCATCTTCGGCCAAAACTTCACACAGTTTCATCAGGCCGGTTTCGGTTTTTTCAACCGTATCGACCAGCGCCAGCCGGATATAGGGCTGGCCGGGATTACCGTCCTGGGTGTCGCGGGAGAGATAGGCGCCGGGCAGCACGCGCACGCCGGCTTCCTGCCATAAGCGCTTGGCCGCCATTTCACCGTCTCCAACATTGAGCCAAAGAAAAAATCCGCCTTGCGGTCTGAAGAAACCGTAACGGCCGGCCAGCAAGGACTCAGCCACATCAAGCTTGTCCTGATACAGGGCGCGGTTGGCGGCGGCATGGTCGTCATCCTGCCAGGCCAATGCGGCAGCATTAAGAGTCGCAATCGGCGTCTGCGGGCCTGCAATCAGGCGGAAGTCATAAAATGCCTGCATGATGTTTTCACCACCGGCACAAAATCCCGAGCGCAGTCCGGGCAGGTTGGAGCGTTTGGACAGGGAGTGGAAAACGACAAGGTTTTCCGCCTTTTCCGGACGAGCTGCCGCAAGTTGCAGAGCTGAGGTCGGGGGTGCCTCCTCAAGGGCGCGGTCATAAATGTCAGCATAACATTCATCCATGATCACCAGAAAATCATAACTGGCGGCCAGGTCCAGCAGGCGGTTAAGATAGGCCGGTGTCGCAACGGCCCCTTGCGGGTTGGCCGGAGAGCACATGAAAAACGCCCGCAAGCTGGCAAGCTCTGTATCCGTCAGGCTGTCAAGATCCGGCAAAAACCCCGTCGCGGCTGTTGCGTTAAGATAGAGCGGTGTTGCGCCGGCCGCCAAAGCGGCGGCGGCATAGACCTGATAGAACGGGTTGGGCATGGCCATGTGGGTTTTTCCGGCGACATCCGGATGTGCCATCTGGGCCAGAAGGAACAGGCCCTCGCGGGTACCGCTGACGGGCAGAATTTGGTGTTCGGCGGCTAACAGGCCAGTGACCCCAAAGCGTCGCGACAGCCAGTCCGTCACCGCAGACCGCCAGCTTTCCACCCCGCCGATCGGCGGATAGCGGCCATACGCTCCGGCGCCGTCGCTGGCCGCTTGCGATAAATATCGTAAAACAAAGGCCGGGGGCTGATGGCGTGGCTCGCCAATCGTCATGTTGAGCGTCTCCTGCGGCGCAGCACCCGGCGGCAGCCCATCCAACAGGGTCCGCAGGCGGGCGAAAGGCCCGGTCCCCAAATCGGCATGTCCGCCAAAAGTCATGAAAACGCTCCTTGTCCGGAAGGATAACAATCAAATCCCAATTATAGACTAATTCGTTTTTTTCAAAACGGGTCCGGCAACAAAAAACCCGCCGGCGGGAGCCGACGGGTTTGAGGTTTGCGAAATCAACGCTTTAGCGCATGCCGGATAGGGCCGCCTCGGGCTCGGACTGGATTTTGTGGATGGCCAGGTCAGCCCCCATCATTTCCTCCTCCTCACTCAGCCGGATGCCGATGACTTTCTTCAATCCGCCATAAACCAGCAGGCCGCAGGCAAAAGCATAGGCGCAGCCGATGATGCTGCCGATGAGCTGTGACATGAAGCTGACGCCGCCAAGGCCGCCAAAGGCTTCTTGTCCGAAAATACCTGCGGCGATGCCGCCCCACAGACCGGCAAGGCCATGCAGCGGCCAAACGCCCAAAACATCATCAATCTTAAGCTTTTCCTGACAGATGCTGAAGAAGACAACAAAAACGCCGCCGCCGATAACCCCGGTCACAAAAGAGCCGAGCGGATGCATGACGCTTGAGCCAGCGCACACGGCAACCAGCCCCGCCAGGGCACCATTGTGAATGAAGCCGGGGTCGTTTTTGCCGATGATGATGGCTGAAAGAATGCCACCGACCATGGCCAGCAGGGAATTCATGGCAACCAAGCCTGTCACACCTTCAAGCGACTGGGCTGACATAACGTTGAAGCCGAACCAGCCGACGCACAACATCCATGAACCAAGGGCCAGCCATGGGATTGAGGATGGAGGGAAGGCCGAGCCTTTCGGCCCGTAGCGGCCCGTGCGGGCGCCCAGCATGATTACGGCACCCAAGGCCGCCCAGCCCCCAACGCCGTGCACGACAATAGAACCGGCAAAGTCATTAAATGGGGCTCCGAACGTGTCTTCGAGCCAGCCCTGCAGGCCGAAATTACCGTTCCAGATCACGCCCTCGAAAAAGGGGTAAACCAAAGCCACCAGAATGGCCGAGGCAATCAGCTGGGGAACAAATTTTGCCCGCTCGGCAATGCCACCCGAAATGATGGCCGGAATGGCGGCTGCAAATGTCAGCAGGAAGAAAAACTTCACCAAGCCTAAGCCCTGCGGGTCAAATCCTCCGGTAGCATCATCGCCCTGCAGGACGGATGCGCTGGCCAGAAAATCGATGCCATAGGCGACTCCATAGCCGATGAAAAAATAAGCTACGGTGGATACGGCAAAATCAGAGATGATTTTGACCATGGCATTCACCTGGTTTTTTTTACGAACTGTGCCGACTTCCAGAAAGGCAAAACCGGCATGCATGGCGAACACCAGAATGGCGCCCATTAAAAGAAAAAAGACGTCTCCGCCCACTGCATTGGACATGATAAACTCCTCATAATATGTAGTCTGACATGATAAGCAATTAATGTGCCAAAAAGCGGCCTTCCGGCCACCGTTCCACCCCCTGAAAACACTACATATTTGGGTTTGACGGGATATGGCATGAAGAAAACGCCTAATGAATGGGCAAATAAGTTCCGCCCTGCACATACTGTTTAAAAAATAGGCACAAAGACCATATGCCGCTGGTGCATCCTGTTTTCGCGCTGGACAGTCCGGGCGGGGTCGGTCATTTTGTGGGCATGACACTTAGATCTGCAGAAACTGTTTATGACGTGCTTGTCGTCGGCGCGGGCTTGGCCGGTTTAGCCGGTGCGTTGGCGCTGGCGCATGCGGGGGCGTCAGTGTGCTTGTGTGACGCTGCAAAACGGCCGCCTGCAAAGCCTTCCGGCGCCGATATGGACCCCCGTGTGACGGCGCTCAGCCCGTCATCCGTATTAATGCTGGAAGTTTTGGGGCTGCGCAATCTGCGCAATTCACCGGTGGCGGGCATGAAAGTCAGTGCCGTCCATCCCGACGCCGGTTTGATGCCGGGTCTGCTGTCCTTCGGGGACGATACCGAAAACGCGCAGGCTCTGGCTTTCATTCAGCCAAACGGTGCCTTGCTGCGGGCTTTGAGGGCCGCCGTTTCAGCCCATCCGGGCATAGATCAAGCTTTTGAGACAAGCGTTGAGCGGATTATAACGCATGCCGCCCATGTCGACCTTTTTTGCACCGATGGGGAAAAACTTCAGGCAAAGGTGCTGGTTGGGGCGGATGGACGCCAATCCACCATTCGCAAAAGGGCCGGCATTGATGCGTTTGAGTATGATTATGGAACCACTGCGATTGTCACCACCCTGACTCATTCCGCTCCGCATGAGCACACCGCCAGACAGTTTTTCAGACCCGCCGGCCCGCTGGCTTGTCTGCCGCTGGGCAAAACCCGCAACCGATGGACCACATCGCTCGTCTGGCCCGAAAAAAATAACTTGGCGCAGGCCCTGCTGGGTTTGGGCCTGAATGACCTCCGGATTGAACTGGCGGACCGTTTGGACGGGTTGCTTGGGGACGTCACGAAACTTGCACCACCGGTCAGCTATCCGCTCGGCCTGCTACTGGCGCAAAACTATGTCGGCCCGCGCCTGGCCCTGTTGGGCGAGGCGGCGCATATTATTCACCCGCTAGCCGGTCAGGGCTATAATCTGACTTTGCGTGATGCGGCGCAATTGGCTGACTGTTATCACGATGCCCGTCGCCTCGGACTTGATGTCGGCGCGCCTGCGACATTGGCGGAATATGACCGGCTCCGCCGCCGCGACGCCACCCTAATGGCGTCTGCCACACATATGTTTGCCACTGCATTTTCCGCCCGCCCGCACTTCTGGGCGCCCTGGCGCAAGGCGCTCTTCAGTGCCGCCAACCGAGCGCCTTTGCTGCGCGCCATGGCTGGCCGCACAGCTGATCTCGGCCATGGTCCGGTCCCGCGCCTGTTGCGGGGCGAGGGGTTCACGGGTTAGGGCTTCAGAGCGGCCGCGCTTCTTCCGGCAACAGCACCGGAATGCCGTCACGGACCGGAAACGCAAGCTTGGCTTTTTTACTGATCAGCTCGCCGGTCTTGGCATCCCATTCAAGTCGGCCATGGGTCAGGGGACAAACAAGGATTTCAAGTAATGTGCCGTCAATGATATTTTCAGGGCCGGTCTGGCTCTTGATCTGGCTCTTGGTCTGGTTCTTGGTCTGGTTTTTGGTCATGGGCCGCCCTATTGGATTTGCGGCGGTTCGCCGCGTGACTGGGCAAGAATGATTTCACCGAAAGCAATCAAAATGTCAGCGCGCTGGGTCAATGACTCGGCCTCCAGCAGGGCCTGTTTTTCCTGCGGGCTGAAGGGGCTGACAACACTCAGCGAATTGACCAGTTCTTCATCCGTGGAATTGTTGATCGAGTCCCAGTCAGCGCTTAACTCATGCGTATCGAGATAGTTGCGCACAATATCCAGCAAACGGGTTCGGTTGATCGGCTCCATGCCATATCCCTGAACAAGATCGGCCTCATAGGGAGCGAAGTCCGCGGCCACCTGCCGGTAGGGGGTTATGGCGTCAATTTCATGGACAATCTTGAAGCGCGAGACGCCGGTCAGGCTGATCAGCATGCGCCCGTCATCCGTTTCCATATAGGATGTGATGCGCCCGGCGCAGGCGGTCCGGTTGAGAACAGGTTGGCCGTCAGGGTGCGGCGGTAGCTCCGGATTGGGCTGCACCATGCCGATCAAGCGGTGTCCGGACAGCGTATCATCAATCATTTTCAGATAGCGCGGCTCAAAAATATTCAACGGAATGACAACCCGCGGCAGCAACAGGGAACCGGACAGGGGAAAGACCGGAAGGGTTTCAGGCAAGTCGGTGCTGGCGGCATATTTTTTGAACATATTGTGGCGCCTCAGCTGAACAAAAGGGATGATAGCCGCCGCCGGCCGCTGACGGTGACTTCATCCGTCGCGCCATAGGCGTCAAAAAGTTCAATCAATTGTTTGCGGGCGGCATCATCATTCCAGCCGGGGACTTTTTCAATGATCATCAGCAGGGTGTCAACGGCCTCCTCTTTGCGCCCTGCCGCATGATAGGCAAGAGCCAGGTCGAAACGAGCCTGATGATCATTTTCATTCTGCGCAAGTTTGTCGAGAAATTCGCCCGTATCGCCCATGTCTTCAGCTTTTTCAGCCAGATCCAAGCGCGCCGTTAACGCCAGCACATCAGGATTATTGCTGTCTTTGGCCGGGATTGTGGCCAGAATTTCGCGTGCGGCCTCCGCGGCGTCAATATTGATATAGGCGGTCGCCAGTCCGGTCAGGGCCGGAACATTCTCTTCTTCCAGGTCGAGGGCGGCGGAAAAGAATTCGACCGCTTTGCCCATGTCTTCGGCCTCAAGCGCCGCAGTTCCGGCAGCAATCAGTTTCTCCAGATCCGACGGGCCGAGCGCAGTACCAAGATTTTTCTCAAGGAATTTTTTCAACTCGCTTTCCGGCAGCGCTCCCATAAACCCGTCAACGGGCTGGCCGTTTTTGAAGGCGAACACGGCAGGAATGGACTGAACCTGGAGCTGCTGGGCCACCTGCGGATGCTCGTCAATATTCATCTTCGCCAATTTGACGGTGCCGCCGGCCTGGGTCACCAGTTTTTCAAGCACCGGCGTAAGCTGTTTGCAGGGCCCGCACCAGGGCGCCCAAAAATCAACCAGAACCAACTGCTGGCGGGATGCTTCAATAACATCGTTTAAAAAGCCTGCCGTGCTGGTGTCAATGATTACATCTGCGCTGTTTGGCTGCGCAGGCCCATCGGTAGCCTGGGGGTTTTGCTCTTGTTCCATAAGTTCACCTCGTCAGGACTATAAATGGGGGTTTTCATGGCGTTTGCCAAGGGGCAGGGGCATAAAAATACGGCAGGAGACAAAACAAGCTTGCAAATAACCGTCCCATAGGGCATAAAACCCACGCTGACACTGTATCAGCCGCTTAGCGGGCGTAGCTCAGGGGTAGAGCACAACCTTGCCAAGGTTGGGGTCGTGAGTTCGAATCTCATCGCCCGCTCCAGCTTTCTGGTGCGAGTGCGCCATAAGTCACTCAATTCATGACATAAAACAGAATTCTACATTCGGGTCGGCGCATAAGCGAAGACCCTCTGTTGTGTTCGATGCACACTCAAATTTACGGCCGGCCAACTCCACTTACCCTGTTTTGTAGTGGCTCAGCTTCGTTTAAGTGGAGCCTAAGTGGAGCCTAAGTGGGGCCTAAGTGGCCTCAACCAGATTGACCGCAGAGAATTTACCGTTGTTTCCTTGCTGCTTTTCGAAAGAAACTTTCATGTCTTCTTTCAGGGTCAAACCACTTGCCTCAACAGCCGAAATATGGACAAAAACATCGTCTTGACCTTCAACGGCAATAAAGCCATAGCCCTTATCCGCATTAAACCATTTAACTGTACCGGTAATCATTTTCAAATCCTTTGAAACTCTCATTTGCGTCGCGCTTGAAGACAAAGAAATTATTTTCAATGACTGGCTGGCCCAAAGAGAAATAAAGTGCGAAGGACAGTTGTGTGCTGATTAACACAGATGTTCGTGAATGTGTAGAAAACATTATCACGCTTTTGGAAGCGGTCAGGCTGGGTTCGGGCACTTGCTTACTATCTCAAAGTGTTGACATCAGCAAAATATGTCCATGGAGGGGTGTTTCGCTTTGGCTGATGAAAATATGAGCCTTGTCTTGGCTGTGCGCCCCTGCTATTGCGCGGCTTTGTGCACGGCAATGACATCGGTCATGCCGGGCGGGATCGTGAACAGGCGGGTCGTCACCAATGTACGGTTCTGCTCAGGGATGGCGCGGCCACTGGTGTCAATCTGCCAATTGGTCAGGACCTGATCATTCTGGCCCATGAGATAGATGTCAATTTTCCCCATTTTCTGCGGGTCGGAACTGTTATTATATAGGTCAATATTAATCAGCAGGGTTTCCCCCAGCCGGCTGTCGAGGGTTTCGTGAGTGACGGAAACAACTTGAAGGCCGTCCTCCAGGCCGGTGGTGTTGGGGGGTGGCGTCAGGCCTTTCTCAACGAAAATATAAAAACCCAGACCGGCGACAAGGATCAGGCTTAAAAGAAAAAGGGTTCCGGCCATGCGCTTCAGGCCGGATTTTTTGGGCGGTGTCATCAAATCACCGGCCAAGGCGGGAGCGGTGGCGGATGGGGTCGTGAAATCCGCCGCGGCTTCCAGGGGGGCAAGCGTATCATCAATAACGAGCGTGTCATCAATGAAAAGAATGACGTCCTCATCCTCGCTCGTATTCTCGACTTCAGTGTCAGCGTCAGTTCGGTCTTGCACGGCGTCAAAACTGTGTTCCGGTTCCGGGTTGCGCGCGTCCTCACCAAGGGCGGTTGGTTCATCATTCTGCGCATCATTTTGCGCGGCGTCAGTCGTTACTGTGGCTTGCGTGGTCCCTGCGGTTTCCGGTTCTGCAGGGGGCGGTAATTCTTCCCCGGTCTGCGCTTGATGAATGAAGCTGGCGAGATCAAATTCAGAGGCCGTCTCACCATCCGTCGACTCCTGAGGCGTCAGGTCCATTTCGTCAATCTGGTCCAGCGCGTCGATCGCGTCAGCAGTGAGTTTTGAGGCCAGGGACCCCTGTTTCTTTTTCGATTTGAACCTGAAAAACCGCAACACATCACCATTTGAATAAACAATTCAAATCATACTATAATTTAATTCGTGAAACGACCAAACGAATTGTTCGGTCGGTCGGAGGGGCGGGAGTTAAGGTTGCGTAGTTTCGGGCATTTCTTTGTGGCTGCCACTGCCGGTTTTGCAAGCGTTGATGCTTTTGCTGAGTTGCCGGGAGATGCATGCCCGCGACCGGTGGCCGCATTCCACATCAGCTCGCCGCACACTCTGTCGAATGACTTCATGGCGGCCCTGACAAGCCTCGGCATGCCGGCCTGTTATGGTACGGGCAGTTCCGTCGCCGTCACTGAGGCATTGGCCGAAAACCTGATGGCCAACAGCCTGGCTTTTAACACCATAGATGTGCAGACTCCGGATGAAGCCGGGGTGGTGCATGTAACGGTGAATGTCAATGGCACCTTGCCGGAAACAACCAGTATTTTTAAACCGCTTCGGCCCGGAGAAGTGGATCTGTCGGTTTCAAAAATTGTCGGCATTCCCAGTGAGGGCAGTCGGGTCAAGCTTTTTGCCGCCTTGTCCGGGAAAAGTGCCAGCAGCCTGAAAACGGGCCTGAGCGTGATATGGCTGCGCGACGGCTCGGCAGTGCCGGGGGCGGACGGCATTGACTATCTTCTGACAGGCGAGGATGTCGGGGCCGTCATCTCGGCGCGGGTTTCTGTGCTGGGGGCCGACGGTCGCCCGCAGGTGACAAAGCTTGTCAGCATGAGCCAGCCGGTGCAGGAAGTCGAGAAGCTGCCCTATCTGGACAGTCTGGAGATTACCGGCATCCCCGCTGCAGGCAATGAGCTGACGGTCCTGTATGAGTTTACCGACCCCAACCCGTCGGACGCTGAGGGCGATACGGGCATTGTCTGGCTGCGGGATAATAAGGTCATTTCCGGGGCCGTCGGGCCCAGTTATGTTCTGCAGCCGGCGGATATTGGGAAGCAGATTTCGGTCCGGGTCATTCCGCGTAGCGATGACGGGCTGGAGGGGCGAGCTGAAATCGCGGTCCTGCCGCGCAGGATTGCCGGCTCTGCGAAGGTGGTGGAGACACTCCGCAAACCGGACACACCGCCTAAAGTTATCGCTGAAGGTCTGACCTTCCGGCCTGGCGATACGGAATTGTTCACCGGTCTGTCCTATGAGGCCTCCGGCCTGCTGACCGAGCAGGATTTTGCTGCAGTGACGCAGGATTTGCAGGGCCGCAAGATTGACCGCGACTTGATGCGGGAGCTTCTGGAGCGGGTCAATGCGCTTTATCTTGAGCGCGGCTACGAGCTGTCCCGTGCCCTGCTGCCACAGCAGCAGATTGCCGGCGGCATTGTCCGTCTGCAATTGGTTGAAGCCAAAATCGGGGCGCTTGAGGTCAAGGATGCTGACCGGCTCTCCCCCTCTTTTATCATGAGGTCGCTTGGCATTCAGCCTGGCGACTGGATTTCACTGTCGGCTCTTGAGACGTCGCTGCGCCGTTACAACGCCACCAATAAAAGCAAAATCACAACCGAGGTTGCTGCCGGTTCCGAATTTGGCGAGACCGATGTGTTTATTAAGGTTCAGGAGCCGGACTTTGTTGAGCTGCCCAGCTTGCGGGCGGATAATTATGCTTCGGATGTGTCGGGCTTCAATCAGCAGTCCCTCAACATGACATTCAATAATGTGCTCGGCCATGATGATGAAACGACCATCAGCTATCTTGACAGCCGGGGGACGCGGTCGGCCAGCCTGAGTTTTTCAATGCCCCTCAACACATCGGGGACCAATCTTTCGCTCAGCGCGACCAAGTCCAACACACGGTTTGTCGAAGACGGGCCGGGTGCGTCGGATACGGTCGGCACACGCGGTGACAGCTATGTGAACACCATCGGCATTTCCCACCCGCTTTATTTCGACGACAAGCTGGCCGTGTTCGGCGCCTTCTCGATCGCCGACAGCTATTCCGATGTGACTTTGATCAATTCCCTGGAAAAGCTGACCGAGACAAAGATCACCAAGCTGTCCGTTTCGCTGCCCGTCAGTTATGAGGCCGATCGGTTTAAAATGTCGCTAACGCCAAGCGCCAATATGCTGGACACGTCAACAAAGTCAGAGGTTTTCGGGGCTCTGAACGATGACTGGCTTCAGGTTTACAAGCTTGACGGCTCCGCTTCACGTTACATCAACAAATATCTGACGGTCAGCGGTCGTTTTGAAAGCGCCTATACCAGTGACAAGCGATCGCTGAATTTCCCATCAGAGGTCATCACCATTGGCGGACCGCGCTCGGTGCGCGCCTATCAGCCGGGGGCGTCGAGCGGCATGAAGGGCTATCTGGTTTCGCTTGAGGCGCGGTCCGAGTTGGCCAATTGGGGGCTTGTCACCCTACCGGAGTGGATGCCGAGCGTGCAGCCATACATCTTTTATGATTATGCCTTTGCCCAGAGCCGTGCCGACATCAGAAGCCGTGAAGATTACTGGTCCGGCTATGGTATCGGGGTCTCGATCCCGGTCTTGACCGACTATCTGAGTTTCGACATTTATCATGCGCGTGCCCTCGACAGCAGCGTGCATGAGGCTCAAAAAGAGGCCGCCAGGGATGAGCCGGTTAAATTTTCCCTGGTGGCGCGCATTAAATTCAATGATGACAAGGAATGAGAGAGGGAGTGAGTTATGGAAGAGAAGCGTGATTGGCTGTTGATCGGACTTGGTTTGTGGGGCTTGGCATCAGCCATTGTTCTGGGCATTGTCGCTTGGAACCACTTGTCCAATTCCGTTTATACCTCAGGTGTGCAGACCGGAGCGACACAGGCGGCGGCGACAATTTACAATGACATTATCGACAAATCGGCGAACAATAAGTGCAACACGGTGTTTGTGCAGTATGAAGGCCGCAGGGTTGACCTGATCAATACGCGGTGCCTGCAGGTGCAGCCGGAGGAGGGCGAAGAGAAGGCTGAATAACAGCCTTCGGGTGGGCCATGGCTAAGGTGGTAAAACAGAACGGCGCCAAGCTGATTTCCTATGTGCTCGGTATGACACAGGTGGTTGTGCCGCCCATGGCCTATGCCCAATCCTCAAGCGCGCAGATTGTCCCAGACGGACGGACCCAGACAGCCTTAAGTGTGAGCGGCAATGTCACGGATGTGCGCACCCAAACCATTCAGGGTACGACGGGGCTGAACTCCTTCTCGGTGTTTGATGTCCATCGGGGCAATCAGGTCAATCTGCACCTGCCCGACAGCACCGACAATCTGATCAACTTTGTCCATGACAAGGAGACCCGTATTGACGGGCTGTTGAACGCCTACAAGAACGGTCTGGTCGGCGGCAATGTGTATTTCCTTAACCCGTATGGCATTTATGTCGGCGAGAGCGGCATCATCAATGCCGGTCAGGTCAACCTGCGGACCCCGACGCATGACTTCATGGCCAATCTGTTCCAGCCGACCGGCTTGATGTCGCCCGGCGTGGTCAGTCAGGTTCTGTCAAATGGTGTGCCGGTGTCGCGCACTGGACTGATATCCGTTACCGGTCAGATCAACGCGCTGGAAGCCGTCTCCGTGGAAGCCGGCCGGATTGATGTCAGCGGCGCCATTGAAACCGGGGAGCCGGCGCGGCTGGCGATTGAAAATGTCGTCAATAGCGGGCAGGGCGACACCCAATATGTTGACCTCGACGCCCCGTCCGCCGCACCGGATGTGCGTCTGGCTGCCGAGACGGATCTGGTCATCACCGGGCGTGTTGCGGCTGAAAGCGCATGGACGCCCCTGCCCGGCTCCGTACATATCACGGCCGGGGACAATCTGACGGCGGGCAATGGCGCTGATATCAGTGCTGACGGCTTTGGTGACGGGTCCCATGGCGGCACAGTGGTGTTGTTTGCCCAACAGCGCGCCCTGATTGAAGACGGCGCCCGGTTGAGCGCCAATGCGACCGGCGACGGGGATGGCGGCTTTGTCGAATTTTCCGCCCGCGAAACGGTTGAGCTTGCCGGTGGCCGGCTGGAGGCAACCTCTGAGACTGGTGCGGACGGCACTGTCCTGATTGACCCTGAGAATATTGTTCTCTCCAGTGACCTGCTGCGTGATGACGGCGTGGCTGATGGCGGCAATTCGGGCGGCGGCACCAGCTGGTCTGCCGGTGCCCTCACCCTGCAGGCCGATGACACCATCACGCTTAATGCTAACGTCACGGTTTCAAGCCGCGATGTATCCAACCCGTCGGTCGTCGCCAATCACGAGACCGGGGCGTCAATCGGTAATTCCGGCAACATCACATTGGAGGCCGATAACATCACCCTCAATAGTGGCGCCAAAATCCTGGCCCATGTTGAGGATGGCAGCACTTATGCTGCCGGTGATGTGGCATTGCGGGCGCACAGCGAGAACAGCTCGGCCATTTCCCTCACCTCGGCGACCCTGAGTGGGGATGCGATAACGCTGGACGCGCGTGCCGTCAACAGCCCGCTCTCGGTATACTCAAACCCACTGTCGACCGCCACCAGCTCCATCGCTCTGACATCCAGCACCATTAGCGCGGCCGGCAATGTTTCCATCTCGGCCACCTCCTTGCAGGACAAGGCTGCTGCGACGGGTGCTCTGGTCAGCTTCGACGCGCGCACCGCCTCCGCTTCGGTCAGCGTCTCTGACACCGGCATCACCTCCGCAGGAAATGTTTCCATCCTGTCGGACGCAGATATCGTGACGGATTTGACTCCGACGGGCTGGGCCAGCTTCTCAACTGTGTTGCCGCTGAATGTTCAGGCGGCGGTGACGACGGCAACGGCCACAACAACGCTGGATGGCGGGACCAGCATCACGGCCACCACCGGCAGCACCAGCGTTGACAGTCAGGCCGGCACCAGCTCCACCCTTTATGCCGAGGCGAACTTCCCGGCTGTCGCTTTTACCGGTGCCGTCGGCGTTTTGACAACCCGGGCGGAAACTCTGATTGAGGGGACCACCGACATTGAGACCCGCGACAGCCTGTATGTCGGGTCACAATCCAACACCATTTCCAATGCCGTGGCTGACGCCTCTTCCGGGGCAGGCGGTCTATCCGGGGCGTTGGGGTTCGCCGTATCCCTGATTGACTCCAGCAGCACGGTCAAATTTCAGGGCGGTGCCGCTGCTGATGTCACCGGCGGCGACATGACCGTCAATGCCGATAATGTGTTGCAGAATTTGACTGCAGCGCGCGCGGCCAATGACGCAACGACCGAAGACGCCGAAAACGCCTTTTCCGACGGCATCGACTCCACCCCCGGCATGGACACGATGATTGGCGGCCAGTCCATCGGCGACATTTTGAAGGATACGTTCAACACGGCCTTGGGCAATGTGACGGACAGTTTGACCGGGGGCAATGATGCGGATACAGACGGCAGCACTTTGCAGGTGGCCGGCGCGGTCGGTTTTTCGCGGGTGGACAACACCACCTCCGCTTTTATCGGGACATCCGATGATGCGGCAACCGTGGCGCCGGATATTTATGCCAATGCCTTGACGGGCCGCGCCCGCAGCGTCGTCCAGTCCCAAACCGTCGGTTCCGGCCAGGCTGAAGATTATGACAATGGCGGCTCCGCCGGTATCGGCATTCAAATTGCCGCCAATGAGGTCAGTGCAAATATTGGTGGCAATGAAAATGCTGACCTGACGCTCAATGTGACGGATCTGCGTGTGCAGGCTTTGACCGAAAGTTACCGCTCAGATGTCGGCAATCAGAACCGCTTTGGCGTCATTGCCACCGCCGGTGCTCCGACAGCCGGCGAGGACGGGATTGGGATTGCCGGCGCCATTGCCGTCAACACCAATGAAACCAACCGTTATCTTGCTGAGTTGGATGATGATACTGATGTCACGTTGAGTGGCAATGCTGATACACTTGTTGAGGCCACAGGGGACACCCGTACCACCGCTGTAGCCGATGGGTCTGATGCTTCAGAGAGTGCTGTTGATGGGGTGTTTGACGCCTTTGACAGTGATGCCGACAGTGACGGGGATGGCGCTGATGCGCCGGCCGGTGGAACCGTCGGATTCGGCGCCTCGGTGGCGGTCGCCACGTCAAACAACGAAACCATTGCGCGGGTGAATGGCGGTAACACTTTCAGCTATCTGGATGATTTGACGGTGCGGGCTACGGCCAATAATGAAACCCGAACCGAAGCTGATGCCGGGGGCAAGGGCGGCATTGCGATTATTCCGGTTGCTGCGGTCACGGTGGCGCGGAATACGACGACAGCTGAGTTGAACTCCGGCACGAATTTGTCCATGGGCGGCGATTTGACCGTGACCGCCGACCAGATCGTCACGGCCAGTGCTGCCGGAACGGGTAATGCCGTCTTAAGCGGGGATGACGCTAATGCCGCCATCGGCATGGCAGCCGGCTTGGTGATCAGCACGAATGATGTTGATGCCAAAATACTCAGGAGCGCATCGACGGCTGGAGACGTGACCCTTGCAGCCCTGTCCGCTACCGACATCACTTCGGGCGGTCAGGCCGGCGCCAATGGTGATGACGATGATGATGACAGCAATAATGAAGAGGAAAGCGGCAATGACCTCGCCGCTGGCACCGGGGCCATGGTCGGCATGGGTAACGCCTTTGCGGGTGGTGATGATGTGGCCGTTTCCGACATTACCGACAACCTCAACACCGATACGGATGCGCTGGGCGGTGCAGCAAACGGTGCCGGTGATGCGGATGAGAACAACAGCCTGACCATTGCTGCAGCCTTTGCCGTCAATTATTTGGAGGATCGAACCGATGCGCTGGTCGGGGAAGGCATCAGCCTTGCCGGTGGCGTCATCGGCATATCCGCCAACCGCAATACGGATGTCAACGCCGTGGCTGACGCGTCAGCTGACAGTGGCTCCTATAATCTCGGCGGTGCGGTCGGCCTGAATATTGTTGATGTTGCCTCGCTGGCCGAGGTGGATGCCAATGCGGTCATTAGCGGGACCACCGTATCCGTTGGAGCGGGTATGCGCAGCCTGATTGAGGGCGCGGATACGGACAGCGTCAATGAAATTGTCTCTCAGGCAACGGCCGGTGTCGGAACGGGTGAGTTTTCACTCGCCGGCGCGGTCGGACTGAATGTGGTTTTGCGCAATCAGTCGCAGGCCCTGCTGGATGCCGGGTCGACAACCACTGCGGGTTCTGGATTGAGCGTCACGGCGCTGGCAGACACCAGCTACACCACCAAGGGCAAGGCGACCGTCGGGGACACCAATTCCGTGTTCACCGGCATTGACGGTTTCCTGTCCAGTCTGGACGATATGGAGGCCCTGATTGACGGGGTGATGACCAGCCTGGGTGTTGGCGATGCCGATGACGCTGAAGATGTGGCCTCTGACTCAGGGGGCGAAGAAGAAGAGGGGGCGGAAGGCAATGTCGGCATTGGTGCCGGCTTCGGCATCAATCTGGTCTTCAATGACAACACGCTCGCCAAGGTTGCCAATACGGCGACGTTGAATGGCGGGGCCGCTTCACCGGACCTCACCGTGTCAGCAACCAGCACCACAGCCACACGCACTGAAGCGGAGGCCGGGGCCAAGCCGGATGAGGATAGCGGCTCGACCGCCAAGACTTCACTGGATGCCGCGGTTGCCGTGGCCATCATCAACAAAACCGTGGATGCCTCCATTGGCACCGGCACCAATCTGGATGAGTTGGGGGCCCTCTCCATCACTGCCACCGGCACGAGCGATGCCTTCTCCCGCGCCCATGGTGAGGTTGAGGCCGAGGAGTCGGCTGTCGGGGCCAGTGTAGCGGTCGCCGTCACGCATGGTGACGTCACCGCCGCGCTGAACAGGTCGGTCGATGACAGTACGGGCATTACAGTCAGCGCCGTTACCGACACCACCGATGTGGCGCTGGCTGATGCCGTTGCCGCCGGGACGGTGGTGCGCGACTATGCCGATAAGCTGAACATCGGTGAAAGTGACCTGCTTGGCACGGATGCGCTGTCCAACAGTGATGACAGCGAGAACCCGTCCAGCCTGAAAGCGCTGGGCGGTGGCTTCAGTGACGGTGACGGGGCGTCGTTTGACACCACCGGTGACAGTTTTGATGGTGGCTCGGAGGGCGGCGACGCCAATCAATCCGGTTCCGTCAACATCGCCGCTTCGGTTTCCGTCAACTGGACCGACCATGATACCAGCGCCACCATCGCTGACGGGGTGAGCCTGACCAGCACCGGCAATATTTCGGTGCTTGCCGACAGTGATGTCAATTATCGCACCCGCGGGTCCGGCATGGCGGTTTTTGCCGACAATGCCATTGGCGTCGGGGTCGGCATATTGAAAACCGGTCAGGACACGAGCGCGATACTTGGTGACAATGTCACGATTACGAGCGCCAATAATGTGTCCGTGCAGGCTCTGACCAGCGAAAACCAGGGCACGGATCCGAATAATAATGACACGTCATTTGGCGGGTACGCTTCCGCCGAGGGCATAGCCGGTGCAGGCGGCGGAGATCTGGCCGTTGCCGGCTCCCTTGGTCTGGTCTATTCCGATGACAGCCAGGCGGCACAAATCGGCACTGGCGGGGATATCACCAATAGCGGTGATTTGACCATCCGTTCACGGGCTACCAATAAAATCGTCAACCGCGCCTGGGCGCTGGCCGTTGCCAGTGACGCCACCTGCTCGGATCCGGGCAATTGTAATTCCGACAGCAACAAGACTGCGGTCGGCGCCAGCATTGCGGTGAATGTCGTGACCGACACCAATCTCGTGCAGTTGGGCGAGGATACGACCGTGACGTCAAGTGGCAGCGCGACGATTGAAGCGGAAGATCTCAGCCCGCTCAATGCTGAATTTATCCTCGACCCCGAAGACGACAGTACCAGCACCGAGGATTACATCACCGGCAATTACACCACGCTATTGCAAAATGCCTCTTATTATGCCGAGGCGATTGCCGGTGGCGCGGCACAGGGCGGCAATGCCGGCTCCGGTTCCCTGGCGGTCACCGCTTCAATCGGTTCGACCAAGGCTTTGATTGGTGAAGGTGTCTCTTTGACGGCGGCCAGCGCCGATATCCGCGCTTTCAATGAATCCGATGCCCGCCATTTGGTCGGCGCCATCGCCATTGCCGAGAAGAAAGCCATTGGCGGCTCAATTTCCGGCATTTATCTGCGCGAAGATGTGGCTACCATTATCGGTGAAGAGGGGGTGGCGGATGGTGGCCAGACCACAACCATCATCACCAATGCCGGCAATATGCGGATTGACGCTGAGGCGGATCAGGAAACCCTGACCTTTATGGCTGCCGGCGGTATTTCAACTAATGAGCTGGCCTTGTCGGGAGCGCTGGGTGTCAATGTTCTGGACACCGATGTTGAGACAATCATTGTGGAAGACGCCGTGCTGCGCGCAACGGCCGGCAATGTCGACATCAATGCCGACAGCGCCACCGACATCCGCAACTTTGCCCTCTCGGTCAGCGGCTCCGGCGGGTCCGACTCCGCCGGTGGGTCATTGGCACTCAATCTGTTCCTGACCGACAAAAAGGCGCTGGTCGGACAGGCGGCAGATGCCAACAACAACATCACCATTGACGCCACCGGGGCCTTGAATGTCGGGGTGGATGCGTCTCAGGAAATCCTCAATGGTGTGATATCGGCTTCCGTTTCCACCTCCGGCAACGCCATTTCGGGGGCGCTTTCCGCCAACATCATTAAGGGCGACTCGATTGCCGCCGTGCGTCAGGGTGCGGATCTCAACACTGATGCCGGTATTGACGGCGCGGCCAATGAAACCATTGGCATCATTGCAAATGACCGGTCAACCATCACCGACCTGACGGGCACGCTCGCCGCTTCCAACAGCACCTCTGTTGGTGTTGCGCTGGGCGCCAATGTGTTTTGGAAAAATGTCGAGGCCAGCCTCAACAGCACCGCCAATGCGGAAGGCAATATTGAGGTCGCGGCCAATAATGAGCAGAATTTGACCGCCACCGTCGTTGGTATTGCCGGCTCGACCGGTGGGCTGGCCGGTGCCGGATCGGTCTCCGTGGGGCTGGTCAAATCCACGACCAATGCCTTTATCGGCGATGACGCCACGGTTTACACGGACGGCTCCATCAAGCTGCATGCCGGGGATGACACGGATATTTTCATGCTTGAGCCGGCGGCGAGCTTCTCGACCGGCGGCACGGCACTGGCCGGTGCGGTCGGGGCGGCGGTGTTCATCGGCACCACCCGCGCCCGGGTGCTGGGCGGCGCCACCGTGCAGGCCCGCGGCAACGGCACGGTGGCCGTCGATCAGGACAGCGTGACCACCTCCTCGCCCCTGCTCGAGGGCATTATGGGGGGCGACGACGAGCAGACCCGTTCTGCCCTGGCCAGCTTCAATGATGACTTCACCTTTGACAACATCAAGGATCTGTTCCTGACCGAGGTGCGGGATACGGAAAACAAATCCGGCATTTCCGTTTCAGCGACCTCCGATCAGGATGTGATTTCCATCGCCGCCTCAGGTGCGGTGTCGTCGGATAACGCCATCGCCATTTCCCTGTCGGCCGGTGTCGGTGTCAACACCACCGAGGCCTCGATCGCCAATGGTGCGACGGTGACGGCCAATTATGACGGCACAAGCGCCGATGTGATTGTCCGGGCCATTTCCGACACCTATTGGACCGATTTGTCCGCGGCGCTGGGGGCCGGTACAGGCTCCGCCGGGGTCGGTGTTGGCGGCGACATCGTCATTCAGGTCAAAAACACACTGGCCTATATCGGCACCGGTGCCACGGTGCAGGCCACACAGGATGTTCTGGTGGAGGCCAGCAACAAGGACAAAATCATTAATTCCGCCGCCACGTTGGGGCTCGGCAATTCCGCCGGGGTCGCAGGCACGGCGGCGGTCGGTGTGCTGGTCAACACAACCAAAGCCTATATTGACGGTACGGTCGAGGCTGACCGCGACCTCAAAGTCACATCGGATGCGGCGACTGACTTGATCCAGATTGCCGGTGGCGTCGGCGGCGGCGGCACGGCCGGCATTGGTGCTTCCTTCGGGGTCGGCTATGTCAAGAACACTACTGAGGCCTATATAGATGACAATGCTGTGGCCAATGCCAGTCGTGACACTAATGTCGAAGCCGATACGGATGAAAATTCGGTTGCCGCGGTGATTGCCGGCGGTATTGGCGGAACGGTTGGTGTTGGCGTGTCGGCCGGCATCAAAATCCATCAGTCCAACACCCGCGCCTTCATCAAGGGCAGCGTCAACCAGACGGCCAGCTTCGCGCAGGCCGGTCAGGATGTGACCGTCCGGGCGGATAATACGGTCAACACGATTGATGTGGTCGGCGGCATTGGCGGCGGCGGCACGGTCGGTGTTGGTGTGTCCCTCAATGCGCTGGTGGTGCAGAACAATGCCCAGGCCTATATTGGCGGCGGCACCAATACGCGTGTCTCGGCCCATGATGATATTTCCGTGACCGCCCATTCTGACAAGACGACCAAAAACTTCACCCTGGCCGGCGCCGCCGCGGGTACGGTTTCGGTGGCCGGCAATGTTGCCGTTATTCTGGTCGGCGCCGACGCCGATGATGAATCGAATGAATATATGGAGGATGGTGAAGGCGGCTCGCACGCAACTCATGCCAATGACCGCATCAATGCCATTGACCTTGGCAGCATTTTGAGTGATGACAACTCCTCCGGTGACTATGCCCGGACCGGTGACACTTTGAGCGAAGTTGCCTCGGTCTTCGGTGCCCAACAGGGCAATGCCGACATCAGCGCCACCTTCAATCCGTCCGACTCGAACCTGTCGCGCAACAAGACGCAAGCCTTCATCGAAAACGGGGCAACTGTGTCTGCTGGGCGCGACTTGACCATTGACTCGGAGGACACCATCAACACGATTTTCACCGCCGGCGCGGTCGGCGGTGCCGGTGTGGTCGGTGTCGGAGCGACGGTCGGCGTGCTGGTCTTCAACACCAGTTCAGAGGCCTATATCGGCACCAATGCCGTGGTCAATGTCAGTGAAGATCTGACCATCAATTCCGAAACACAGGAAAGCGTCGGTTCCGGCGCCTTGTCCGCCGGCGGTGCCGGTATCACTTCTGTTCAGGGCGTGGTGATGACGCAAGCCACTTATTCACGCTCACGCGCCTTTATCGAAGACAGTGCCAGGGTCAATCAGGGCATTGCCCGCAATAACAGTCAGACCGTCAGCCTGCTGGCTGAGAGTGACACGGATCTGGTCACCTTTTCCGGCTCTGGCGGGGGTGCCCTGGTCGGGGTCGGCATCACCGGCGATGTGATGATTTTGGAAAAAGAGACCCGCGCCTGGATTGGTGAGAATGCTCTGGTCGCTTCCGGCGGAGATATTGCCATTGACGCCCGCTCGCAAGAAGATTTGCTGCAGATCGCCATGTCGATCAATGGCGGATTTGTCGGTGTCACCGGCACGGCCGGGGTTGTTGTTGCCAGCAACACAACCGAAGCCGTAATTGAGGACGGAGCTACGGTTGCGGCGGATGACTCAATGCGTATTCAGGCCACGGATGATACGGAGATTGACGCCATTCTGATCACCGGAGCTGGTGGCGCAGTCGGGGTCGGCGGTGCGATTGGCACCTATGTGATGGAAAATGTCACGCGGGCCAAAATCGGTGACAATGCGGTTGTAACGGCTTTGGCTGAGGCCGCCGGGGATGGCATTGATGCACTGACCGGGGTGATTGATAATTCCAACTTAACAACTCAGACCCGCACGGTACGCCAGCAGGATCAGAGCGAAAGTGATGAGACCATCACCAGCACCAATACCGAGTTTGTCAATGCCAATGCCCGTGGGTTGGTCATCGGTGCCGTCACTAATGAGGACATTAATCTGGCGCCAGTCGGGGTCGCCATCGGCGCCGTCGGCGTGGCCGGCACCATCGCCACCACAGTCAGCGAGTCGACGGTTGAGGCGCTGGTCGGTACCGGCACGACACTCAATGCCAATAATACGGGTGCGGGCAACAGCCAGGATGTCCGGCTGCTGGCGCAGTCCGAAACCCTGTTGAACAACATTTCCACCGGCCTGGCCTATGGTGGCGTCGGCGTGGCGCTTGATGTTGATACGCAGGTCTATGCGAAGACGGTGCGCGCCCGCCTGCTCGGAGATGCCACCGCCAAACGCGATATCAGTGTGCTGGCTGACAATCGTGATCGGGTCATTCAGACCATGGTATCGTCCGCCGTGGGTGCGACCGACGGGATTGGCGGGCTGGTTGGCACATCGGTCATTGCCGATACAGTGCTGGCGGAAATCGGTGACACCACCACAACCGTCGCAGAACGCGATGTGATCGTAGACGCCGAACAGGATATCGATATTGTCCAGACCGGCGGCAATGTCAGCGGCGGCGGGGCCGGTTCCGGTGTCGGGGCATCATTGGGAACCTTGGTCGCTAAATCCACCAATACGGCACGCATCGGGTCCGGTGCCACCGTCACGGCTTACCGCACGACACGGGTTGATGCTGAAAGCGATACCAGCCTGAACCAGAACATTATCGGCTTCGGCGGCGGGGGGACGGCCGCTATTGTCGGGTCTATCGGCATCAATGTGCTGAAAACCTCAACACTTGCAGAAATCGGTGCCGACACCTCCGTCAATGCCACCGCCAATGCCGCCTATGATACAGCCCAGTCAATCATTGTGCGCGCTGATGATGTCGTCACCACGCAGGGGGCTGCCGGTGCCGGTGCCATTGGCGGGGCGGCCGGGGTCGGTGTTGGCGTCACGGTCACGGTCACACGCAACGCTACGGCGGCGCGGGTCGGGAACAATGCCGTGTTGAAGGCCCGTGATGATGTCACCATCACCGCTGACAGCGAAAAGAACATTTCTAATCAGGGCATTGCGGCAGCTGGCGGCATCGGATTGGGAGCGGCCGGATCCGTGGCCCTGACACTGGTCGGCGGCGCCATGTCGGAGGACGGCGGCGACCAGCTGACCAATGATAACGGTAACATGCTGGCTGAGGCGGATACTGCGTCTTCGCGTGACCGTAGCCAGAATCAGACGCAGGACAATAACGGCAACACAAGCAATGGCGGCATGGACAATGCCAGCACATCGCGCCTTGACGGGTATGACACGCAAGCGCGGGTTGATGCGCAAATGGGCGGGGTGCAGGCGGATGTCGAGGGCAGCGGCACGGACTCAACCTTTGCCGGCATCGGCACGGGCGTCACCATTGAAACCGGGGATGATGTCACCATTGGCGCTGATGAAGAGATCAATCTCAGCCAGATTGCCGGGGGTGCGGCCTTCGGCACGGTCGGGGTCGGCGGGTTTGTTGCGGTCGGGGAATATAACGGTTCGGTGACGGCACAGATCGGCGACAACAGCACCGTGACGCTGGGGGGTGACATCGCCGTGCGCGGCACGCTCGACAGTGGCGACAATATTTCCATTGATGTGCCGGTTGGGGATGACATTACCGTCGGAGCGGTCAACTCGACCGTGGTCGGTGCGACCGGCGGCATTTTGGGAGCGACCTTGACTGTGGCCCAGCTGAACCTGAATGAGGATGTAACGGCTGAAATCGGCGACAGCGTGACCATTTCCTCGACATCCGGTGCAGCCGACACGGATGTGGATGTGATTGCCACACGCGATGTTGACGCCGAAACCAATGTGGTTGGGCTGGCTGCCGGTGTGGTTGCGGCGGGCGTGTCTGTTGGCGGCATTAACGCTTCCGGCAATGCAACGGCGCGCATCGGTAATGACAGCGCGCTAGGCACGGATGCGGCGCGTCTTGGCGCCCTGACGGTGCAGGCGCTCAACAGTTCCACCCAGAAAGTCCGGGCGGTATCAGGCGGTGTCGGATATTTTGGCGCCGGGGTCGGCGCAACCTCCCTGCTCACGGACAGCGGAGACACAAGCGCCGTCATCGGCAATAACACATCGCTTTATGGTGGCGGTCTGTTGACCGTCTCAAGTGATGACCGCGCCCGCAATTACGGCAATTCCGTCGGTGTGGCGGTGTCCGCAGGCGTGTCTATGTCGGGCATCATTTCGCGGGTCTCGGCTGACCGCAACGCTTATACAACCATCGGAGACAACACCACGCTGGTCGGCAATGGTCTGACTCTGAGTGCAACCATTGGCGAGACCGGTCAGAATATGGCGGACTCGGATGTGGTCGGCGCGACCGGCGGTTTGGTTGCGGCCACAGGCTCTGAAACCACGGTCACGGCGGACGCCGACACAAAACTCGAAATCGGTGACAATGCCGTTTTGAAGAGCAACCGGCTGGTCGGCGGCGGGGAAGTCTCCGGCGCGGCGGTCAATCTGTCGGCCACCAACCGCGCCAGCATCGACAATAACAGCACGGCGGTGGTGGCGGGTGCGGCGGCTTTGGGCGTCCATATCACCCGCAGCACCTCAACCGGCGACAGCCGCATCATATTCGGCGCCAATACGGATCTGGTGACCATGAGTGACATCGCCATC
The DNA here is from genome assembly GCA_049889415.1 of Parvibaculales bacterium. GTDB lineage: Bacteria > Pseudomonadota > Alphaproteobacteria > RS24 > RS24 > JAYQKL01. The sequence goes on from JBMHDL010000006.1 coordinate 229,266, forward strand.
AACGCCCTGAGTGACCGCGACAGCCGGGCCGAGGCAATTGCCGGTGCCGGCGGGTTGGTTGCCGCCAATGGCGCCGAGTCAATTGTTACCCACAGCTCGAATGTCCTGATCAGTGTCGCCGACGGCAGCGCGGCGGGCAACGGCATCGGCATTGCCACCTCTGGCAGCCTGACGGTGACGGCCGTCAACAATGACACGTATGACGCCGCCATGGATGCCGGCGCGGTGGCCCTGGGTGGTGTGACGGGTGCGGTCGCCCGCACCACAGGCCGTGCCGACACCAGCATATCTTTCGGCGATTATGCCGACATCACCAGCAACGGGCTGGTGGTGACGGCTGACAACAATCTTTCCAAGAGCGGGCTGGATGAGAATTTCAAGTTTGACGGTGGCGGCGCTCTTTCCGTCACGGCTGGTGACAGTAAGGCCCGCCAGACCCAAAACGCGCTAATCTCCTTCGGCGATAATTCCTCCATGCTTGTGACCGGTACCCTGGACGCCCATCAGGACGCCGTCATTACGTCCCGGGTCAATGTCACGGCAGATGATGAGGCCATCATCAACACCGGTGCCCTGATTGGCGTGCCGGTGTCGATGACTGAAGTTGTCGCAAACTCCACCGCCGGCATTGATCTCGGCGCCAATTCGGATCTGGTGACGCGCCGCGGTGACATCACCCTGCTCGCGGACACATTGTCCGACATTGACTCAGATGCCCGCACCTCGGTTTGGGGACTGGCCGGGGTCGGCGCCACCGGCCAATCCAAGGCATCAATGACCGGACGCAATACGGTCAATATCGGTACCGGATCAGAAGTGATCGCCAATGGCTATCTCTATGCCAATGCCGGGCGTGAGGCCAGCCTCAACAGCATTGTCGCCAACACCAATATTTACAACAACACACTGATTGCGGGTATTTTCGGCGAAAAGGCGGAGGCCGCGCTGACCATAAATTCGGATGTGAACATTGCCGAAAACGCCGCTCTGCGATCAGCGCAATATATGGTGGTCGAATCCAGCACGGGTTCGGGGGCGGCGGTGGCCAACGGGTACAAGGAGTGGCTGCAATATATCGGTATTGCCGTCGTGCCGCTCAATGGCAGCTTTGGAGCTGAGAGCGTTTCCGGGCGCGGTAACATCAATCTGGCCGGCACGCTGGAGACCGGCGTTTACAATGAGCAATATATCGGCTTCGGCACAGGTTTCGGCAGCTTCCGGGAGGACCCGAACAGTCCGGGTGATGTTGAAAAAATGACCCTGACGGAATCGGATGGTGTCTATACCCGTTCAGATGGCACCATCATGGATGTGCCGGTGGTTGGTACCTATTCCGATGATAAAACCGTGACCCTGCGCTCCAGTGATGCCATCAGCTGGAGCTTCGATCTGAACCGTGACCCGGGTCAGGATATCGATCTTGAGATCAATGAGCTTGAGGTCGCCAAATTGCGCAGCTTCAACTCCGATGCGGCCGATGCTCTGGCAGATAAGCAGACCGAGCTTCTGGCTGACCAGACTTTCTACCAGAATCTCCAGTCCGGCGCGATGACGGCTCAGGACGTTCTGGACAATCTCAATGATGATCTGACGACCAAGCAGGCAGAGCTGACCGCCGCGCAAGATGCCGGTGACCCGACAGCGGCAATCCAGCAGGAGATTGATGATTTGCAGGCCCAGATCGATAATTTTGATCCGGACAGTTTCTCTCCGGATGCGGTGGATTACACCGCCGAGCTTGCCGATATCGCTACCCAACTGGACGACATTCAGACCCAGATTGATGATTTCGACAGCTCGGGTGATCCCGCGACAGTCGCCAAAATCAACAATGAAATCGCATTTTTGGAAGCGAAGAAGGCCAATCTGAATGACGGGCCGGTCGACATTATTTCCGTCGGGGACATTTTTGCCGCAACCGGACATGTATATACCAAGGCGGACAATCTGACGGGTGCCTCAACAGGCCAGATCATCTCGAACAACAATGTGTCCGTTACCATTCGTAATGACAGCAATTCCCCGATTGAGGTCAATAATATTGAGGTTTCCAGGACACCAGGCGGTAATATTTACTTTAATGATGTGCTGGTCGAGACTGAACAAAATGTCCGTAGCCTCAATCGTGACGGTGCGGCCGAGACCGGTTTTGCCATGACCAGTTCGCCAGGCAATTTCACCACCATGGTGCAGATTGACGGGCGCTTTGACCCGAATTCCTCCGCCTATAATCCGGATACGACGGTGCCGATTAAGGCGCCGGCCATGTTGATGGAGGGGATGATCACCAACCGTGCTGGATCAGTCAATGTGGTCAATAAAAACGGCTCGATCTACTCCAATGGCAGCATTGAGGCGCGCCGCATCAAAGTCACTTCCGGCGGGGCGTTTTTCGTCAATGATAAAACGCCCGGCATTTACAATATCGGCGCCTCACCGACATCAGACACGAGGGACTCCGCTTCAGACCCGGTCGGATATGGTGACGTTGCGGCCGCGCGCACGGATAATATCGGTCAACCGGACGGAGATCTGGGCGGCTGCGGTACGATTGTGGCCATGCCGTTTGACAGCAATAATTCGGAACCCTGTGCCGTCGGTACAGTCAATCAGAGTGATGATGAGTCGGCCCGCCTGTTCGGTGATGAGGTTTACATCGTCGCCAACACCATCAATGTGAATGGCCTGATCCAGTCCGGCGTTGCGCAGAAATCCATCACCATCGGTGAAACATATGATGCCTTCACCGATAATGACGGCGTGTCCAGCTACACGTTGGAGGATGTGGCGCTGGATTTGAGCGGCACCGGTTCGGGTCGCGAAGGCGTGAATGGTGTTACGGCGGAATATAATGCCGCCGAGGATGTGATTGAGATTTCCGGCCTCGAGGCCAAGGGCGGCAAGGTCACGCTGGTCGGCAAGCTCATCAGCACCGGCAATGGCGCCATCAAGGTTCTGGACGGCTACGGTACTTTCAATGTCACCAATAATTCCGACAAGGATGTGCGCATCAATTACGCCAATACGGGTGAGGTGGAAGGCATTGTCACCCTGATTGATGACGCTTATTCCGATGCCAATGGCGTGCCGCGGGTGACGCAGTATACCCGGGTCGGGGATACGGTGAGCGTCCGCAACAATGTTGGGGTCGGCAGCTCCAATCCGACCAATCTGGTCAGCTCGACCAGTGGTCGGTCATCAAGCTATGCTATTAAGGACGGCATGCGCTATTACTGGATTGAGGGGGAAAGCCTCGAGATTACCCGCACCTACCGCACCAACCGGAGAAAGAAGACCTTTATCGGCATCAATGTTGGTGAAGAAACCAATTTCCGTCCGCCGGACAGCTCTTTCACCAGCCAGGAAATCCCGGCCAGTTCCTTGCCGAGTGCCGACTTTGCCGCTGTCGATACCAGCGTGACCTCGGACTATACGTTCCGCATGCGCTATGACGAGACCTATTACAACCGTGCAACCAGCACTGAGAACTTGAGTTGTTACACAGTCGGCTTGAGCTGGGCGCCGCTTTATCAAGACTGCTCCTGGGTCAATGTTACAACTGAAAACAGCAATGGCTCCCTGTTCTATTACCAGGATGTGTCAGCGGACCGCTCCGTGCCGATCACCTTTATCGGTCAGGACACGGGTACGCTGAATGTGACTTCTGCCGGGGGCATCCAGATTGGGGGTGAAATCACAGCCCTGAACACCACCACCACATTAACAGCCAATGGCGGTGACATTTCCATGTCCAACGCCAACGGCTATATTGAGGTCGGTGACATTACCATGACGGCCAGCGGGCGCATCGGCAGTGATGCACGGGCCGTCAAGCTGGTACAGGAGGCTGATGACACCATAACCGCCAGTGCGGGAACAGGCGTCAAGCTGACTTCCGACAACGGCAATTTACGCTTTGCCCAGCTGACCAATGTTGATGGTGATGTCATTCTGGAGGCCGGTGAAAACATTTACCTCAACACCCAATCCAACATATTGGTCGGCGACACCGTCAGTCTGCGGGCCAATTATGGTGAAATTGCCGACACGTCCGGAAATGCCGTACGGGTCAATACATTGGACGGGACATTCAGTGCTTATTCCCGCGCCGGAAACATTAATGTCGTCGAGACGGAGGGGGATATCAGCGTCCGCCAGATCAATACGGTTGGTGATGTGACGCTTGCAACGCTCAATGGCAGCATTCTGGACGGCAATACGGAGCAGACCGATGACGCCGCCGCCCAGGCCGCCCTGCTTGCCCTGTGGACGGATCTGCAGTTGACCGAGGATACCGGCGCCCTTGACAAGCGCAATGATCAGATTGCCGGCTACAACAGAAGCATGGAACAGCTCTATCAGGACTATTACACATTGCGAAACCTCTCACAGGAAGCCAATGGTGCTTATGTCTATGATGATTATGATGTGAATTTCTCCTACACAGCAACCACCGAAGAGCGTCAAGCGATTGCAACTGGGTCGCTGGTCTCGGAAACCAATGCACTTTATCAGGACTACTGGTCCTTGCGTCAGGTGCAGCAGGACGCTGACGGAAATTATGTCGCCACCGCTTATAATCCGAATTTTATATATGTGCCCAGTGAGGCCGAGACGGCAGCCTTGGACAATGATCCGGATTTGATTGCTCAGCTGCAGCTTGATCAGCAGGCACGCTATCAGCTCGGATATGAGCGGTTTGGGGATCCGGACTATGATCCCGACTTTGACTACACCGATACAGCCGTAACCCAGTTGGAAACTATCAGGACAGCGCGTTATCAGCAGGCCTATGAAACCTTCGGCGACCCGGTCTATGTCGCCGACTTCACCTATGAGGCACCGGAGAGCCAGACCAATTTGTTTACGCAGGGCTTTGCCTGGGATGCGGAACATCTTGAGGCACCTCTGCCCGGCCAGGCCTTTAAGGACATCACCGATACAACTGCCTTTGTTGAGGACAGCAACATTATCGGCGACGACATCACCCTGACCGCCGGCAGCGGCAATATCGGGGTCTTTACCGATACGACACAATTTGAAATTGCAAAAGTGTATGCCAAAGAGCTGACGGATGAGCAGAAGGTTCTGCTCAGTGCGGCAGAGTCTGATGATGTCGAATATAATGAAACCACCGGCATGGTCACTCTGACACAGCGCGAGGATCTCGACATTCAAACCCTGAATGAAACCAGCGTCATCAATGTCACGGCCGCCAACGGCTTCGGCTTTATCGGCGGCGAAACCAGTCTCAATGTAAACTCCGTCGCCGTTTCAGGAGAGTTGCGGGTGAAGGTGTCCGGCGAAATCCAGAACATCAGAGCTGACGACAATCCGGCCGTCAGTTCAGACAATCTTGTGCTGGAGGCGTCAACGGGGGCCATAGGTAGCGCAGATAAGGCGATGATTGTTCAGGTCGATGACGGATTCCGCATCACTGCTCGCGCTCAGGAGGGTATCTGGCTTGAGGAGGCGACCGGCAATGTCAATATCGGGCAGATCTTCTCGCCGACAGGCCTTGTGCTGACTGCGCCTGGCGACATTCTCGACGCCAATACCGATTTGATAACCGACATCAAGTCGAACAATGTGACCCTGCGCGCCGGCGGGTCCTTTGGTGTGGCGGCGGCAGACGGGGACAGTGACACTGTCATCGGTCAAAAGGCACTCGACATCGCCTCAACCAGCGTTACGGACTCAACATTTGACATTGAAACCCCCGGCGGCGGGGCGGCCCTTTATGTTTCCAATGCCACCAGCCTGCGTCTGACCCGTGCGATGCTGGCCGGCAATCTTGACCTGATGACAATCGGCGATGCCAGATTTGGCGGTTCGTTCAACACCAATGGCAACCGGTTCGGCCTGACCAGCTTCTCAGATGTGGTGTTTGATGATGCGGCCAATGCCGTGTTTGACAATACGCAAATCGACATTGCGGCAAGTGCGGATATGCGTATTGACAGCCTGCTTGATACACAAGGCGGCGGGGTGGTCGCCAATATTGTCGGCGCTTTGACTGTTGGCTCTGACGGAGAGGTTCTGACTCGCTCCGGTGTGCTGCAAGGCTCTGTCGGGCAGGCGACACAAATTGCCGGAGTAATCGACACGCAAGGAGGTGATATCAGCGCCACTCTGCTGGACAGCCTGACCTTGGCGGAGACTGGGACAGTGCGATTGGGCGGTGGCGACTTGACCCTCGCCGTTTCCGAGGCGACCAACCTTGCCGGACTGCTCGATACGCAAGGTGGTTCAGTTAGCGCCACTCTGCTGGACAGCCTGACCTTGGCGGAGACCGGCACGGTACGGCTCGGCGGTGGGAATTTGGAGATGTCAGTTACGCAGGCAGCGAACCTTGCGGGGCTTGTGGATACTGCAGGGGGTAACATCACGGCGACTCTGCTAGACAGCATTGACATTACCGGGACACTCACAACTGCGGGCGGCAATATTACTGCAACGGTCGCCGACAGCTTCACTTTGCGCGGGGCCGGCCGAATAGAGACGGTAAATGGGGACTTCACCATTGACGCTAATCAAGGCTTTAATCAGACCGTAAGCCTAACTGATACAGCGGTTCTGGATGTTTCGGCCGGGCGCATTCTGATTGAGGCCAGCGGCCAGGCGACAGTGACCGGCATCCGTACACAGGCCTCCGGTGACGATGCCGTCACCCTGCGCGCCCTGGATATCCAAGAGGGCGGGGATGATCAGGCGGATATTGCGCGCGCCGGCACCGGTACCATTAACCTTTTCGCTGGCCGATACATCAATTTGAATGACATCACCAACACCAATGCAGATGCCTTGCGGCTTAATGTTGCCGGCAAATCAGGCCTTGGCGAGGTCCGCACCGGGGCCGTGATGCTGGGGCTGAACTCCCTTCCTGGCACGGTGTTTGAGCGCCTCTATGCCGACCATGCCGGCATATTGGAAACGCAAAGCGATTATCTGCAGGTCGTGCGCGGCATCACCCAGCAGGACGCTTATTTCACTGTGTCTGAGATGAACGCACGGATTGGACGCCTGAAGGAACGGACACTGGAACCGCAGAGCTGGACAGTGGATGACGGGATGTCTTCCTTCTTTGATACGGCCGCACTTGCCTTTGGCGGCCGTCAGGAAAATTACTCCGTAACCGGCGGCGGGAACTATCTGAACAACCCGAACTCCCTGCTGTTTTATGATTTCCTTTATGATAATCCGGAAATCTCCAGCACCGGTATTGCCGTAACCTGGTCGCCGCGGTTCATCTTGGCACGGGGTGAGGCGGAGCGCCAACGCATCGATCAGCGTATTGACATGGCGCTCGCATCCATTCTGCAGGGCGCAAATTATGTGTCGGATGTCACGCAGACCTCGGCCTTTGTGACCACGCTTTCCAGCCTGGACGGCCAGGCGCCGGTTGTTTCCGTGCCGGCTGTCGGTCTGGCGCAGGACCAAACGCTGACCCCGACCATCATTTTTGACGGCATCACGGTTGACGATGACTTCCTCTGGATTGCTCCGGAGCAGCAGGAAGATAACGGTTTCGTCAATCTGTCCAGCCTGTCGGATGAGGGTTCTGAACCGCTTGTCAGGCTGGAATAAGGCGAGTGATGCAGGCGCTTATAAAACATAAAACAACTGCGGCCTGCGTGGCCCTACTGGTGCTGTTCCTTAGTGTCCTGCTGGTCAACACCTATCGTTCAGGGGTGCCGCAGACCGTCGGCACCGTGTTTGATTTTCAGCCAGATGAGGCTCGGCTAACGCGGCAAATGCGCGAAGCCATCCAGTTCAAGACCATTTCCTTCGGGCGCGACAAGCCGGTTTCCGCGAATGCTTTGCTTGCCATGCATGATTTTCTGGAAGCGAATTTTCCGCGTGTGCATGCCACTTTGGAGCGTGAAGTGATTGGTGAGTATTCCCTGCTTTATACATGGCGCGGCAAAACGGATGCCAAGCCGGTCATTTTTCTGGGTCATCTTGATGTTGTACCGATTATTCCAGGGACAGAGAAAGACTGGCAGCAGCCGCCCTTCTCGGGCAATGTCGCTGATGGCTTTATTTGGGGGCGTGGTGCCATTGACAATAAGGTTAATGTCATCGGCCTGTTGGCGGCGGCTGAATATATGCTCGAAGCCGGACTTGCTCCTGACCGGACGATTTATTTTGCCTTTGGGCATGACGAGGAGCAGGGCGGGCTGGACGGCGCCCGGGCCATGGCAGACCTTCTTGAGTCGCGCAATGTTGAGGCGGCGTTTCTGATTGATGAGGGCGGGTTGATTTCGCGCGGTGCCCTGCCGGGGCTGGATGTGCCGATGGCGGTCATTGCCCCGGCGGAAAAGGGCATTGTGACACTGGAGCTTGCGGTTGAAGCCGAGGGCGGGCATTCCTCCATGCCGCCAATGCAGACATCGATTGGCATTCTGGCACAGGCCATAACGCGGCTGGAAGCTGACCAGTTTCCCCGTGATTTTTCGCACACGCAAGATTTTCTGGAGGCCGTTGCGGATGAACTGCCCTTCACCAGCCGCCTGATGATGAAGAATCTCTGGCTGTTCAAGCCACTGGTCATGGCGTCTTTGAAAGATGACAGGCAGGGCAATGCCGGCATGCGGACGACAACGGCGGTAACCATGATTGAGGGCGGGGTGAAAGCCAATGTGTTGCCGATCACCGCCGCCGCCAAGGTCAATTTTCGGATACTGCCGGGGGAAACCCCGGCCAGCGTCAAGCGCCGTGTGAAGCAGGTCATTGGTGACGACCGTGTTGTAGTTAACTATGACGGCTCGGGGCAAAAAGGCATGGCCCCGTCCCCGGTCTCCCCGCTAGAGGGCTTCGGTTGGGAGCAGCTGACCAGCGCCATTCGCGACACAGCCGCACCGCAACGCCTTGTTGTTGCCCCGCGTCTGTTGGTTGCCGCGACCGATACACGCCATTATCGTGCGCTGACCCCGAACCATTACCGCTTCACTTATGTTGAAATGGATATTGAGGACCTGGCCGGCATTCACGGGACCAATGAGCGCATCAGCGTCGAGACATTAAGTGATGCCGTGCGGTTTTATTACCGGCTGATGTCACGGCTTTAATCTGTTATTTTTTCAAGGTCACGAGGTGGCCGGCAAATACCTTGGTGACACTCTTCCAGCTGAATTTTTGAGCATGTGTGCGCACCTTTTTTCTGTCTTTGGTGAGCGCGCGTTTGCATGCGACAGCTAAATTGTCGTCAACAGCCCCTGTTTCTGCCGTGATGATGTCTTTCGGCCCGGTCACGGGATAACCGGCAACAGGTGTGCCGCAAGCCATGGCCTCGATCATCACGAGTCCAAAAGTGTCAGTTCGGCTTGGGAAGACGAAAACATCAGCGTGACGATAAAAATCTGTAAGTTCCGGCAGGTGTTTTTCACCGTGAAAAATGGCGTCGGGGTATTTGCGTTCAAGTGCGGCGCGTGCCGGTCCGTCACCAACCACCCATTTGACGCCATCTAGACTGAGTTTCAAAAAGGCCTCAATATTTTTTTCGACTGATACCCGCCCAACATAAAGATAAATTGGGGCCGGATTTTTTTTGCGCCGTCCTTTGGGTGGTGAAAACTTGGTCAGATCAACACCCCGCGACCATAGTACCAGGTTGCCGATATTCCATTTTTCGAGATTCTCAATCATGCTTTGGGTCGGTACCATGATTGCGGAAGAGGGACCATGAAACCACCTCAGAAATTTATAGGTCACGGACAATGGCAGGGCGGTGCGTGCCTTGACATATTCCGGAAAACGCGTGTGGAAGGCGGTGGTGAATCTGTACCCCCGTTTGACCGCGTAATTACGGGCTGCAATACCAAGCGGGCCTTCGGTTGAAATGTGTAAATGGTCGGGCGCAAAGCGGTCAATGCAAGCGCGTACATGCTTTCCGGGAAATAGGGCGACGCGTATATCCGGATAGGTCGGCAGAGGGAATGTGGTCATGCCTTCGGCGGACAGAACTTCCACCTCATGGCCCATGGCTTCGAGAGTTCGTCGTGTGGTGTCGAGGGTCCGCACAACGCCATTGATCTGAGGGTGCCAGGCATCGGTGACAATCAAGATGCGCATCAGGCCGGCTCCTGAACAGGCTGGCTGCTCGGTTTGGGTTTCATGACAAACAGCCTGGGGTCATAATGCCATTGCAGGATTTCAAGCCGACCGTCAAAATGCTCAACAAGGGCTGTCAGCGACTCCACCCAGTCACCGTCATTGGCATAGATGATACCGTTAACCTCGCGAAGTTCGGCCTTGTGGATATGGCCGCACACGACGCCGTCACATTTTTTACGTCTGGTCTCTTGAATCATCACATTTTCAAATGCCGTCATGAAGCTGACGGCATTTTTGACTTTATGTTTCAGATATTTTGACAGCGACCAATATGGCTTGTTGAAGAAAAACCGCCATCTGTTGAGTGTATTGTTGACGGCAAGAAGCATGGTGTAAGAAACGTCCCCAAGGTGGGCGAGCCATTTGGCATATTGCATGACCCCGTCAAACAAGTCGCCATGCACAACCCAGAGGGTTTTGCCGTCTGCGGTTTCATGAAATGCCTCATGGACAATCTCAATATCACCGAAATTCAAATCGGTGTAGCCACGCGCCGCTTCATCATGATTGCCGGGCACATAGACTACACGGGTTCCTTTGCGCGCCTTGCGAAGCAGTTTCTGGATCACGTCATTATGCGCCTGGGGCCAATAAAATTTCTTCTTGAGCCGCCAACCGTCAATAATGTCGCCGACCAGATAAAGGTTTTCTGACTCTGTGGACTTCAAGAAATCCAGCAAGGCCTCTGCTTTGCAACCATGTGTTCCCAAATGTATGTCAGAAATCCAGATGGTCCGATATCGCAAGGGCGGGGCGGGTTGGGTTTTTACAGTCTTTGCTGCCGTCATGTCATTCATGAGCTGCCTTTCCGGGCTTCCTGTCGGCGAATTTTGAAAGATACCTGTCATCTGCACAGGTCAGGGGCATCAGAACAAATACATCAGTTGTTCCGAAATCATAGTCTATGACCGCGCCATCGCCGATCATGCACCCCATGCGAATATAGCCGCGCAGCACAGGCGGCAGCCCCCGCATGGCGCGCTTCTTGTCAATCCGGTCAGCCGCCAGCATGTTCATGTTGACATAGCGCTTATCAAGCGCCCGCACCTCCCAAGGGCCGGTGGCTCGGAAGTTGTGATACAGCAGGCTCAATGGTTCGGCGATTTTTGTAACGTCAGTGGTCGGGAAGCTTGCACATCCCAGTAGGGCGTCCACACCATATTCATTAACAATGTGCCCAAGCCCTGACCATAGCAGGTCAATACCATGCTTGGTCCGGTAGTGCTGGGCGACACAGGAGCGGCCCAATTCCATGAAACGAAGCCCCAATCCGGCTCGCTCAAGCATCGGGTTCAGATCAAACTCACCGGTGCTGTAAAACCCTTTGTCACGATGGGCCGCTTCTTGGTGCAGAAGACGGTAACAGCCGACAATGGTTTCTCCATTGGGCAGACGGGCCTTCTTTGTCACGCCCTCTGCCGGCCCGTCAACAGTCAATATGAGATGCTCACAGATTCCGTCATAGCGGTCGGCGTCACGCTTGAAAAGCTTTTGACCCCAGTGACTGCGGGCACTCATTTCCTCAAAAAACACCTGATACCTCAAAGCCTGGACCGCCCGTAATTCTCTCCGGGTAGTCGCCAGCCTGACTGATAAATTATCATGCTGTTTGAACGTTTTCGAAGGGGGTTTAAGGGTCCACTTTTTAAAGCTTACCGTATTGAGCAAGGTGGGCTGGAAGCGCAATTGAACCATGAACATCTCCTGTCAATTGCACTGTAGATGTGGGGGTTTGATTGCAGTTTTGTGACGATTTGATTACACGAATATGACGATATGATTGTGGATTTGTGTCAGATCTTGGCGCTCAGCAGCGTGGTGGTACCCGCCGGAATTGTATATAGGTCGGCTTGACCGTCCATAAACTGCTCAACCAGCATTTCAGTTGAATAGAATGTCACCTCTGAGAAGCCGGCTGTGGCGAAGCGCTCTTTCCAGTCTTCAATGCCGAGCTTGGACAGCATCGGTTCGCCCATTTCCGCGACAACCTTATAGAGATTGGTCAAATCGTCGGGCTGATAGCCTTCAACCTGCTCATAGTCCGGCATGACAAAATCCATGACCATGCGGCTGCCTTTGGCAAACTCGCTCAACACCGACAGGCTGGAGCGGATGCCGTCATCGGTCAGATACATGACGACGCCGAGCCAGGACATCATGGTCAGAAGGTCGCGGTTGACCCCCGCCTGGTCCAGCGCGTCTGTCAGGGTCTGTGTTTCAAAATCAATGCCGATAAATTGTAGGTTATCCGGAATGGCGATACCGCTGTTCTCCAGAGCATTGCGTTTCCATTGCTGTGTATCGGGATGGTCGATTTCATAGATTGTAACCCCCTGTAGCTGGTCGGCAAATTTATAGGCCGTCGTATCCAGCCCGGCACCCAGCACAATGACCTGCTCTACGCCGTCGGCAAGGGCGGTTTTCAACTGCTCCTCAAACAACCGTGACCGCATGCAGACAAAATCCATGGTGCGGCGGACAAACAGGTCTGCGGTCTCCTTATTTGACAGCGCGGTAAACAGCTCAACCACGCCATTATAATGACCCGCCAAGGCTTCCGGCGTGCCAAGACCGGTGAGGCTCATGGCAACATCATCCTCAAGTATTTTCGGACTGGCGCCAAAGGCATTGTGATAAGCCCGCATCACGGCCGTCATTTTCGCCGTTTGGCTCGGTTCTCCCTGTTGCATGATTACGCTCCCTCATCTTCACTTACATTAGAGTATTCACTGCATCCGGATTGTCCACTCAAAAAAAGCCTTATTCTGCGGTGAAACGCTTTACCCGACCCATGCCTTCGCCTAGGCTAGTCTGGAGGTTAAGTGAGGGGCTGTCGGCGTGGATATCAGCAAAGGGTCCGTTTATCAGGGGTGGATTGTCCTGGCTGCATGTTTTTTTTGCGCCATGCTGATGATCGGTATCACCTTTTACGGCTATCAGGTTTTTGTCATTCCGGTGACGCAGGAATTCGGGGTCAGCCGCGCGACCGTCAGCTATGCCTACATCGCCATGCTGTTGGGGGTTGCGGGATGGTCACCTTTTGTTGGGCGTGCGATTGACAGGCTGCCGCCGCAATATGTTTTCAGTTTCGGGGCCTTGGCTTTCGCCACCGGGTTTACGCTGTTGTCCCTCAGCGATGATTTGATCCATATGTTTCTTATTATCCTGCTGCTGGTCGGTTTGGGTGTCAGCAGCGCCGGCGGCCTGGTCGCCAATGCGGTGGTTTCCAAATGGTTCATGAAACGCCGCGGCCGTGCCTTGGGGATTGCATCGGTCACATCCTCCGCCGGCGGGTTTGTCATGGTGCCGGTCGTCATCTGGTTGATTGAAGCCTATGGGTGGCGCCTGACTTTACCAATATTGGGATGGGGTGCTGCTTTGAGCATTATTCTTGTGTCGCTGATGTTCATTCGCGCCCGCCCCGAACAGCACCATCTTGCTGGTTTTGACGAGTTTGCCGAGGCGTCGGATATGCCAGAGACTGTCTCTGCCGCCTCCGAGTCAGCGGACTGGACATTGCCGAAACTGGCGCGGGAGCGCAATTTTTGGTTGTTGGTCCTCGGGGCCGGCTTGTTGCTGGCAAGCGACCAGGCCATCATGACGTCCAAATATCCCTTTTTCATAGATATTGGCTTGTCGCCCGTACAGGCCGCCACCATCATTTCAAGCATGACCCTGTCAGCGGTCGCCGGAAAGCTGATTATCGGTTATTTGGCGGATTATTATGATGTCCGCCATTTGTTTGCCGTAGTCGCGGCGTTTCATGTCGGCTTGCTGGTGATGTTTTTATGGCAACCCGGTTTTGCCAGCCTGCTTGGTTTTGCTTCCTTGTTCGGCGCTGCCGTCGGGGGCATTTATCCGGTCTGGTCCACTTTGACTGCGAAAGCCTTCGGCGCGCCGAGTTTTGGTACCGTATTCGGCCTGATGGCGCCGTTCATGCAAGTAATGGCGATTGTTTTTGTCAGATTCATCGGCGAAGTCCACAGCGTGACCGGTACCTATGACGTGGCGTTCTGGGTCTTTTTGGCGACATCTGCGGTGGCGTCCTTTTTAATTTACGCTATGCGCTTGCCGTCGCGCACAGGGTGAGCTTTTTCTTGCCGAAACGGATGACAACTCATAATCTTTTTGTTGGGAGGAAAGATAATGGACAGAAGAAAATTCATTGCCGCACTCGGTGCAGGTACATTTTTTACCATGGTGCCGGGCCTGAAAGCCTTTGCAGCAGATCAGGCTGATTTGGCAAATCTTGACATGATTGACACAGCCGCCGTGATACAGGCCGGCGATGTATCGATGCTGGAGGTGGCGCGGGCCGCCATGGATCGTATCGACCAGCTTGATCCGCAACTCAATGCCGTTGTGACAAAATCCTATGACTATGGCATCCGCCAGATTGCCAAGGGGCGCACCGGCCCCTTGGCGGGCGTGCCTTATCTTTTGAAAGACCTGAACCCGCTGGCCGGGGTGCGGATGACCAACGGATCACGTCTGTTTTCCTCCTTCACCCCAACCCGGAACAACCCGTTTACCGAGCGGGTCATGGATACGGGTGTGGTCATCCTCGGCAAGACCAATACACCCGAATTCGGCCTGATGCCGACAACTGAACCTCTGGCAAACGGGCCGTCACGCAACCCCTGGAATCTGAACTATTCAACCGGCGGCTCCTCCGGCGGCGCGGCGGCGGCGGTTGCCGCGCGCATGGTGCCGGCTGCCGGGTCAAGCGATGGCGGCGGCTCAATCCGTTTCCCGGCAGCGGCCTGCCACCTGTTCGGTATCAAGCCGAGCCGTGGCCGCTTCGGGGACCAAGACAATAAGAAGCGGGTTGTAGACCTGTCAGTCAAACACACCATCAGCCGGACTGTTCGGGACAGCGCCTTTTTGTTGGCCTTGACGGAAGGCGGAGATGGCGCGACCTTGCCGTCTATCGGTTATATTGAAGGGCCGAGCAATAAAAAGCGGCGCATTGCCCTGTCTTATAATGTGCGTGATATCCGCCCCAATGACGATGTCCGGCGGATTGTGGACGCCATGGCGCGCCGTCTGGAAAAACTCGGTCACAAGGTGGAGTTGGTCAATACCACCCCGCATGATGACCCGGTGTTCCAGGAACTGTTTACGAAAATCTGGGCCAGCGGTGCCCGTGATCTTTTGGCCTTGGCCGAACAGATGACGGGTGTGCCGGCGCATCAGAGTGGCCTGTTGGAGCCGAACACTTTGAAGATGATTGACATGTTTGCACCTGTTGGCGCTGATGATACGGCCTTTATCAAGCAGACCATGGCCCGGCTAAAAGCGGACTTAGATGTCTTCATGCAACCTTATGATGCCTGGATGACGCCCATGTCACCGATTCCGACACCGAAACTCGGCCATTTCACCGCCGACCTTCCGGCCGAAGAGCTGATGGATCGATCAGCGTCTTTTGCCAGCTATACGCCGATCCACAACGCACTGGGGACGACGTCCATGTCCGTACCGGGCGGTTTCAGTAACCAAAACATGCCCGTCGGAGTGCAGATTGCCGCCAATGCGGGCCAGGAAGCCGTGCTGCTCGACCTTGCCTATCAGTTGGAGTCAGAGCTGCGTTGGAGGGATCAAAAGCCGCCGATTGTGGCAGGTTGAAACGAGGGGGGGATGGGCGTCCCCCCATATTGATCCGGCTTATTTACCCTTCCATTGCGGCGGGCGTTTTTCTGCAAATGCGGTGGCGCCTTCAATGGCGTCTTCACTGACAAACACGGCCTGAGACGCGGTGTTTTGTTTGTCCCACATTTCGGCTTCCGTCCACTCATAGGAGTCAAGAATGATCTGCTTGCTGATGGCGACCGCCAGGGGGCCGTTGGCGCTGATGGTGGCGGCCATTTCCTTGGCGGCGTCCAGAGCGGTGCCCGCCGGCACGCTTTTGTTGATCAGGCCGGCATTGAGGGCCCGGTCGGCATCAATGAAGTCACCGGTCAGGGCCAATTCTAGGGCAAAGCGCGGATTGACCTGGCGCGGCAGGCGCAACAGGCCACCCGCAGCAGCGGCCAGGCCGCGCTTGACTTCCGGAATACCGAATTTGGCATTATCTGCGGCGATAATCAGGTCGCAGGCAATTGCCAGCTCCAGACCCCCGGCCAGGGCATAGCCCTCAACAGCGGCAATCAGAGGCTTTTTCGGCGGGGCTTCCGTGACGCCGGCAAAGCCGCGGCCTTCAACCATCGGCAATTCCCCGCTGACAAAGCCTTTCAGGTCCATGCCCGAGCAAAATGTCCCGCCGGCGCCGGTCAGAATGGCGACCTTGATGTCATCGTTCGCATCCAGTTCATCCATGGCGGCTGCAACTTGTTCCGCCACAGCTTTGGAGACGGCATTTTTGGCTTCCGGGCGGTTGATGGTGACAACCATGACCCCGTTTTCTACATCTGTCAGAACGACATCACTCATAATTTCTTCCCCTGGATTAATTCAAATCTTTTCGTATATTAACCCCAGAAAAGAAATTGAAAAGATGTAATCGCGGCGTTGGGGGGCATCATGCAAAAAAACAGATTGGGTCACACGGAAATCGAGGTCACGGAGATTTGTCTCGGTACCATGACATGGGGTCGGCAAAACTCACAGGAAGAAGCTTTCGAGCAGATGGATTACGCTGTTGAACAGGGTGTTAATTTTTTTGATACGGCCGAGCTTTATCCGATTCCGCCGGAAGCTGAAACGCAGGGGCGGACAGAGACCATGATTGGCAACTGGTTCGCAGAGCGCGGCGGGCGTGACAAGATCGTTCTGGCCACCAAGGTGACGGGACGCTCCGGCCTCACCTGGTTTCGCGAGAGCGGGGATCCGACCGAGCTGTCCGCCGCCCAGATTGAAGAAGCCCTGCATAACAGCCTGCGGCGCCTGCAGACCGACTATATCGACCTTTATCAACTGCACTGGCCAGACCGCCCCATTAATCTGTTCGGCGGCCTTGGCTACAAGCATATGTCCGAGGAAATCAACCGCATTGAGGATACGCTCGGGGTTTTGGACGGATATGTGAAGGCCGGTAAGATTCGCAGCATCGGCCTGTCCAATGAAACCCCTTGGGGAACAATGAAGTTTTTGCATTATGCGGAGCTGAACAATCAGGAAAAAGTGGTGTCGGTGCAAAATGCCTATAATCTTCTCAGCCGGGTTTATGAGACGGGCGGGTCCGAGATTTTCCACCGCGAGGGTGTCGGTCTGCTGGCTTATTCACCCTTGGCGCAGGGGTTTCTCAGTGGCAAATATCTTGACGGGAATGTCCCGGCAGGGTCGCGCAAATCGATTGCCGACCGTCTGCAACGTTATGAAACCCCCGGTGCTGAAGATGCCATCCGCGCCTATCTCGCCCTGGCTGAAAAATACGGGGTTGAGCCGACGCAAATGGCGAATAAATTCGTCACCTCACGTCCGTTCGTCACCTCCAACATTATCGGCGCCACAAGCATGGAACAGCTGCGTTTGGCGGTCACGTCGCATGAGGTCGTGTTGAGCGAAGAGCTTTTGGGGGAAATCGAGGCGGTGCATTTGCGGGCGCCGAATTTGTGTCCGTAATGCGTCAGACCTGTTCCAGATAATTGTCGCGCATGGTGTCCAGCATCTGGTCCGTGACACCCAATGCCTTGGACAAATAATCCTCAAGGCTGCCATATTCCTTTTCAAGGGTTTCAAAAGCGGCGTTGAGATAATCTTCATGCACCCCCAGTATCGGGCGCAAATCTTCATAGCTGGCCTGTGTGCCGATCCGGCTCTGCAGGTCCTGGTATTTTTCCTCGGCATTGGCGGCAAGATGAATATTGGTTTCAAGGTAATCGGCGAGGATAACCTCCCTTGATATGCCGAGAATGGAAAGGATCAATGCGGCGCCGAAACCAGTGCGGTCCTTGCCGGCCATGCAGTGAAACATCAGCGGCGTCTGAGCCGGCTGGCTGACAATGCGCATGAAGTTCTGAAAGGCCGCACAATGGCGGGTGATGAAATTTCGGTTGGCCTCAACCATAATGTCGTGCAGATCGCGCCCCAAAAGTTCGCCGCTGGCAACTGCACGCCACAAAGCGTCAACAAATGCGCCGTCCTCGAAAACCGGAACAATATGGGTGTCGATTGCATGACTGTCCGGCAGGCGCGACGGGGCGGCTTCGCGCTCCCCTTTGGAACGCAGGTCAACAATGCTGTGCAGTCCGAGACGTTTGAGGAGCTTCAGGTCCTCAGTGCTTAAATTTGATAGCCGGTCCGACCGGTAAAGCCGTCCCCATTTCACCTTTTGCCCATAGGGGTTAGCATAGCCTCCCAAATCCCGGAAATTATGGGCACCGTCAAAGGCTATGCGACGATTGGCATGGCGTTGATCGTGCGGCAATTCTGCGGCAATCAATCGCGTTTCAGCAGGCGTCATACCCTTTTTCTCCTGTTTCAACGTTTAGGCTCCCAACCCGTCCAGCCACTCAAGTATCAGCTCACCGTATTGGGCGCGTTCCAGCATGTTCTGCTGTAACATAATTAAGCCTGCACCTTCCAGCATCAAGAGACAATGGCGGCAGAGTTTGAGGGGGTCCTGCTCCCGCAAAGCAGGCGTCTGCCGGGTCAAACGTTCAAATTTGGCGCGAAGATGGGTTTCATTCTCCCGCAAGGCCTTATGCATGCGGCTGCGCAGTCTGGGGTGTGCGTCCCGGAAGGCATGCAGGTGCACCCGCGCACGCCACCACATATCCATCTCTGCGCTCAAGGGGAGGGCTGATTTGACCATGTCCCGGATTTCCGCCAAAGGGTTCTGTGGCCGGCTTTTGAGCGGCAGGTTTTTCATGGCCGGGATGATGTGGATGTCAATAATCGCCTCAAGCAGGTCATCCTTTCCCGGGAAGTGATAGGTCAGCGTACCGAGCGAACAGCCCGCCTCATCAGCAATGGCGCGCAGGGTGAAACTGCCCATGCCGTAGCGGGCCAGCCAGCCATAGGCTGTTTCCACCAATGGCAGCGCGCCTGTGCGGGCCGTCATGAGCTGATAAACCCTCTTTCCTCGAGCGCCGCAATTACAATATCGGCCGCCGCCTCAATATCAAGCGTTACGGTGTCCAGAATAATGTCTGGATTTTCCGGCGGTTCATAGGGGCTGTCAATTCCGGTGAAATTCTTCAGATTGCCGGCGCGGGCTTTTTTGTACAGCCCTTTGGGGTCGCGCTGTTCGGCCACGTCCAGCGGCGTGGCAACATAAATCTCCAGGAATGACTCGTCGCCGACCCGTTCACGGGCAAGCTGGCGTTCAGCCGCAAAGGGCGATATGAACGAGACCAATGTAATCAGCCCGGCATCCACCATCAGGCTGGACACTTCGGCGACACGCCGGATGTTTTCAACACGATCCGTGTCGGTGAAGCCGAGGTCGCGGTTGAGTCCGTGGCGGACATTGTCGCCGTCCAGCAGGAAGGTGTGACGCCCGCGGGCATAGAGTTTCTTCTGCACTGCATTGGCGATTGTTGACTTGCCGGATCCGGACAAGCCGGTAAACCACAGCACCACCGGTGACTGACCTTTCTGTTCGGCATTGGCCATGCGGTCAATGTCCAGGGCCTGCCAATGGATGTTTTCGGCGCGGCGCAGGGCAAAATTGATGAATCCCATGCCGACCGTATTATTGGTCATGCGGTCAATAAGGATGAACCCCCCCATTTCACGATTGTCGGCATAAGGGTCATATGCGATGGTGCGGTCAAGCGAAAGGGTGCAGACCCCGACTTCGTTCAGCTCAAGCGTTTTGGCGGCAAGATGCTCCATCGTGTTGATGTTGATCTTGTGTTTCGGCTGATTGACGGTGGCGCTCGCCGTGCCGGCCCCAAGCTTGAACAGATAGGGTCGCCCGGGCAGCATGTCCTGATCCGACATCCATAAAATCGTGGCTTCAAACTGATCAGAGACTTCCGCCGGATGCGTTGCCGCTGAGATGACGTCTCCTCGGGAAATGTCAACTTCATCCTCCAGCGTCAGGGTCACCGACTGCCCGGCCACGGCTTCATCGAGGTCCCCGTCATGCGTGACGATACGGGTGACCTTGCTTTCTTTGGCGCTGGGCAGAATTTTGACCTTGTCTCCGGGGCGAATGATGCCGCCGGAGACCTGGCCGGAAAAACCCCGGAAATCGAGATTGGGACGGTTAACCCATTGCACCGGCATGCGGAAAGGTTGGTCAAGCGTTTCGTCGTCCACTTCAACGCTCTCCAGATAATGCATCAGGGTCGGCCCGTCATACCAGGGGGTCATGAAGCTCGGTTCGGTGACATTGTCGCCTTTCAGGGCTGACATGGGAATGGCGGTCACCTTGTCAAAATCCAGACCCTCGGCAAAGGTGTTGAATTCCTCAACAATCCCGGTATAGACGGCCTCATCAAAATTCATCAGGTCCATCTTGTTGACGGCCAGCACCACCTGTTTGATGCCAAGTTGCGAGACGATAAAGGCGTGGCGCCGTGTCTGGGTCAAAATGCCCTGACGGGCATCGACCAGCAAAATAGCGAGTTGGGCGGTTGAGGCGCCGGTTGCCATATTGCGTGTATACTGTTCATGGCCTGGCGTGTCGGCGACGATGAATTTGCGCTTGTCGGTCGAAAAAAACCGATAGGCGACATCAATAGTGATGCCTTGTTCGCGCTCGGCAGCCAGCCCGTCAACGAGCAGGGCGAAGTCAATATCACCCTCTTGAGTGCCCATTTTGACGCTGTCGCTTTCCAGTGCCTCAAGCTGGTCTTCAAAGATCATTTTCGACTCATATAAGAGTCGTCCAATCAAGGTGGATTTGCCGTCATCAACGGAGCCGCAGGTGATGAAGCGCAGCAGGGATTTGTTTTCATGGGCCTTGAGATAGCCCTTAATGTCATTGGCGATGAGGTCGGATTGATGGGCCATCAGAAATACCCCTCCTGTTTTTTCTTCTCCATGGAGGCGGCCTGGTCGTGGTCAATCACCCGCCCCTGCCGTTCTGAGGTTTTGGTCAGGAGCATCTCCTGAATAATGTCCTCCAAAGACTTTGCTGTGCTTTCCACCGCGCCGGTCAACGGGTAACATCCCAGCGTGCGGAAGCGCACTGATTTCATCTCAGGCGTTTCGCCCGGCTCCAGCGGCATACGCTCATCATCAACCATGATCAGTGTGCCATCGCGCTCAACGACCGGGCGGAAATCGGAAAAATAAAGTGGCACAATCGGAATTTGCTCCAGATAGATATACTGCCAGATGTCCAATTCCGTCCAGTTGGACAGCGGGAAAACGCGGATGCTTTCACCGTCCTGTTTGCGGGCGTTGTAAAGGTTCCAGATTTCGGGCCTTTGGTTTTTGGGATCCCAGCGATGCTGGGCTGAACGGAAGGAAAAGACACGTTCCTTGGCGCGGCTTTTTTCTTCATCGCGGCGGGCGCCTCCAAAGGCGGCGTCAAAACCGTATTTATCCAACGCTTGTTTCAGGGCTTGGGTTTTCATGACATCCGTATGCACCGCCGAGCCATGCGTGAACGGGCCGACCCCTTGCGCCAAACCGTCTGGATTGGTGTGGGTCAGCAATTCCAGCCCCAAATTTTTGACAAGGGTGTCGCGGAACCGGATCATTTCCCTGAATTTCCAACCTGTATCGACATGCAATAGTGGGAACGGGGGCTTGGAGGGGTAAAACGCCTTCATCGCCAGATGCAGCATGACCGCGCTGTCTTTTCCAACGGAATACAGCATGACGGGATTTTCCGCCTCACTGACAACTTCGCGCATTATGTGGATTGACTCGGCCTCAAGCCGTTGTAAATGAGTAAGCATGGCAAAACTCTTGTTAAGACAGATGGATTGCCAAATTAGTAAAACCGGAAGAGCGGAAAGTCAATGTAGATTCGTACATATGTACGAATATCTTGTCAAAACCATGATTTTCTTGGCCTCAGGCTTGTTCCCAAGCCTTAAAACTGACATTATGCAGCGGATACACACAGACTTACGGGGGAACATATGACCACCATTATTGAAAATGTAGATGCTCTGCAGGACTATCTTGGCAAAGACCTGGAGCCCACTGAGTGGATGGAAATCAATCAGGACCGCATCAATATGTTTGCGGACGCCACTGAGGACCATCAGTTCATTCACGTGGATCCGGAGGCTGCCAAACTGACACCTTTCGGCACGACCATTGCCCATGGGTTCTTGACCTTGTCCTTGGCGCCGATGTTCTGGTCCCAGCTTTATCGGGTTGAGGGCGTCAAAATGGGTGTCAATTACGGATTGAACAAGGTGCGCTTCATCAATCCGGTGAAAGTTGACTCACGGGTCCGGGGCAAAGGCAAAATTATCGCCATTGGCGAGGCTGCTGGTGGCACGCAAATCACCTTTGAAATGACTATTGAGATTGAAGGTGAAGACAAGCCGGCCTGTGTCGCCGAGACCATCTCCCTGATTTATACCTGAAACGGCGTGTTCGGGCGTGCGCGTCAGGCCACATCAGTGTCTGAAATGGCGCATGCCCGTCAACACCATGGCCAGCCCCGCATCATCAGCGGCGGCGATGACCTCATCATCACGAATTGAACCACCGGGTTGAATGACGGCCGTGGCGCCGGCTTCGGCGGCGGACAACAACCCGTCCGGAAACGGGAAAAACGCATCTGATGCGACGACTGAGCCTTTGGCGAGCGCTTCTTCCGCACCGCTGGCTTCAGCGGCGTCTTCGGATTTGCGCGCAGCAATGCGCGAGCTGTCCAGCCGGCTCATTTGACCGGCCCCGACCCCGACTGTGGCGCCGTTTTTGGCATAAACAATTGCGTTGGACTTCACATGTTTGGCGACACGGAACGCGAACAGCAGATCCAGCAGTTCCTGGTCGGTCGGCGCCCGTTTGGTGACGACCTTGACATCATCCGCTGTGATACGGCCATTATCGCGGTTCTGCACGAGGTAGCCGCCAGCCACTGATCGGACGGACAGCCCCGGCGCCATCGGGTCGGCCAGTCCGCCGGTGACAAGCAGGCGCAAATTCTTTTTCCCGGCAATGACGGCGCGGGCGGCGTCATCGGCTTCAGGGGCGATGATGACTTCCGTAAACAGCTGCGTGATGGCCGTAGCCGTTACTTCGTCCAAGGGCCTGTTCATGGCGATGATGCCGCCAAAAGCACTGACCGGATCACAAATCAACGCTTTTTCAAAAGCGGCGGACAGGGTGGTGCCGGTGGCGACGCCGCATGGGTTGGCATGCTTAATGATGGCGCAGGCGGCGGTCTCAGCCGGATCAAACTCACTGACCAGCTCAAAGGCGGCATCAGTGTCATTGATATTGTTGTAGGACAGCTCCTTGCCTTGTATCTGTTCAGCCGTGGCGACACCCGGGCGGTTTTCGCCGCTGACATAGAAACTTGCATGTTGATGTGGGTTTTCTCCATAGCGCAAGGTCTGGCGCAGGCTGCCGCCGACGGCGCGGAAGGCCGGTGCGGTTTCCTGCAACTCATCGGCCAGCCAATTGGAAATGGCGGCATCATATGCGGCGGTGCGGGCATAGGCCTTTTGGGCCAGCCTGCGGCGCAGCTCCGGTGAGGTTGCGCCATCCAGCATATCCATGTCGGCCAGAACCGCCTCATAGTCTGCGCCGTCTACAAGCACGGTCACATCAGCATGGTTTTTGGAGGCAGCGCGGATCATCGCCGGGCCGCCAATGTCGATATTTTCGACACAAGCATCATAACTGCCGCCGGCGGCCAGGGTTGCCTCAAACGGATAGAGATTCACGACCAGCAGATCAATGGGCACAATATTGTGGTCCTGCATGGCACCTTCATGTTCGGCATTACCGCGTATGGCAAGCAGGCCCCCATGGACCATGGGATGCAGGGTCTTGACCCGGCCATCCATCATTTCCGGAAACCCAGTCAGCTCGGAAACATCTTTGACCGGCAACCCAGCGTCGCCGAGCAATTTCGCCGTGCCGCCCGTGGATACAAGCTCAACCCCGCGTGCGGAAAGTTTTTCGGCAAAAGCGACGACGCCGGATTTGTCTGAAACCGATATCAAGGCCCGCGTAACCGGCCGGTTTTTGCTTTGTGACATGCTGCACTCCTCAACCTGAATTCATGCCTAGCGGCTATCATGGCGGGCCGGATAAATCAACCGCCATATTCTATTGCCGCATCAATTTAAGACCCCATTTGAGGGCCAGCCCGTCCGCAGGCACCTGCCCCTCAAGAACAATCTGCCGGCTTTGTCGCGGGCTACCGTTCGCCCCCATATAGACACTTTGTTCCAAGCTCAGCGCTGCCTGACCGGGAGAGGAGGAAAATTGCCAGCCCTCCCCATTGGGCAAAGCCAGCAGGATAGAATGTCCCGTGCCGACGGGGGAGGCCTTAATCGTCGGGTGAAGATGCAGACGCAGGGCAAAGGCAAGCGGTTTCGGCGATGTGGCGCCGGCCGGCATGATGAGTTCTTCCCCCCGCAGGTCGGCGCCGTTGTGATGAATGAACAAGCGCCGGTGTATGTCCAGCCCGTGACTGTTCCTGTACATGTCATGTGCCGTTTCGAGCCATGTGGCGTTTTGATCCTCTAGCCTTTTCGACGTGACTTTGATCTTTTGTCCGTCTGGCGTCGCGGCTGGCAGCCCCAACACCGTATGGGCTGCGGCCTGACGGGACGCCTGCCGCCAATTGTCACCATGGACGTAATTCGGTCCACAATTGACGATCACCCGATGGATGCCCCGGGACATTTCAAAAGAGGTTGGGGCAAGATGGCTATCTGATTCCCGGCCGGCTCCGGCATCCAGCAGAATCAGCGTTTTGTCTGCCTCAACCCGGTAATATTGCCCGGCAGACAGATAGCCGTGTTTCGGGTTGCGGTGGACACCGCACAACCTGATCAGAGCATTCAAATAGGGTTTGCTGGCTCCGGTAAAGGGCCCCAATTCCAACCCGCCCTGAAAAACGGACAAATGCCCGTCACGATGCTGTAAGAATTTCAGCGCCGTACCGGACTGTTTTACGGTGTCCGAAATAATGGATGGCACGGACAGCTGGCGGCGTTTCAACCCATCCTGAATCGTCAAGAGGACAGGCAGCACACTCATCATGGCATCGGGAGCCCTGCTGGTATGGAGGCCGTCGGCGTGGATTTGCCGCTTCAACTCCCGGATCAGTTGCGACATGGCGTGATTAAGCCGCACCGTTCCGTTGTTCAGGGCGAAAGTTGCAAAAACATAACCGGCGCAGGCCATCAGCCGCGGCAGGCCGTCTTGCGCCAAGGCGGTTGATTTGGACAGGTAGCGGGCGTCAATGTTCAGGCTCTGAATGAAGTCAATGCGGCCTTGATTGGTCAGCAACGGTAAAATCCGCGGACTGCAGGCGCTGAGGCTGATGATGCGCCGGGCGACAATATCCGGTGTCCAAGCTGGAGTGTCTTTAAAGGGTTTACGCCCGATCCAGTGCTGTATCGAATTTATGATGAGTGCGTCGGCATGCGGATGCTCAAGGGCGCAGACATGAACGAGCCAGTCAAAGGCAAAAAGATGCGCTAGCCATTCGTCATTGGGCGGCGTGCAGTCAAAAGGCGGCCGGCTTTGGTTTTTAAGGATTGCGCCTTTAAGCGGGTAGTCGCCTGACAGCCAGGCCTGACCCAGTTCCGGATTGGCCGGCAAAAGGGACAGGGGGAACGGGTTGATCAGATCCTCGATTTTGCTGTTGAGCAGGAACCGGCGGTTGAGTTTTTGCAGCGAGATGATACGGGTTTTGTGAAGCAGTCCGTTGAGGGCGTCCGTCTTGCTCATATCCATCAGGCCGGTCCCGGATCAACCCCGCAAAGCCGTGATATTGTCCGCATAATTGTCCGGTCCGCCGGCGAAGGTTGCGGTACCGGCGACCAAAACATTGGCGCCGGCGGCAATAACGTCAGCCACTGTGTCGCGGTTGATGCCGCCATCGACCTCAAGCTCAATGTCACGGCCTGATGCCGTAATCATCTCGCGCAGGCGGCGGATCTTGTCCAATTGCGACGCAATGAATTTCTGCCCGCCAAAGCCCGGGTTGACCGACATCACGAGAATGAGGTCAATCTCGCCCATCAGCTCTTCAATGGCAGCGATGGGTGTTGCTGGATTCAGGGATATGCCGGCCCGGCATCCCGCCGCCTTGATGGCCTGAACCGTCCGATGCGGATGCGGACCGGCTTCCGGATGAAAAGTGATAATGTCAGCGCCGGCCTCGGCGAAAGCGTCAATATAGGGATCCACGGGTGCAATCATCAAATGGACGTCCAAGGGCTTGGTGGCATGCGGTTTGATGGCGGCCACCACATCTGGGCCAATGGTGATGTTCGGGACGAAATGCCCGTCCATGACATCCACATGCACATAATCGCAGCCCGCATCACATATGGCCGCGACCTCCTCGCCCAGACGGGCAAAGTCGGCGGATAGAATGGAAGGTGAGATTTTGACCGTGCTTGAAGCGTCAGACATCAGGGGCATTCCTCATAAAACGCACTGGTTTCTGAATATACCAGTTCGACCCCCAGTGCAAGCAGCCCACCCATGCTGCGCGTCAAGCGGGTTGCTCAAGTGCCTTTTTCAAGGGTGTTAGGTGGCACTCATAAGCCTGCCATTCCTTGGTGCTACCGGTATACATTTTGCGCCGCA
This sequence comes from Parvibaculales bacterium, assembly GCA_049889415.1. GTDB lineage: Bacteria > Pseudomonadota > Alphaproteobacteria > RS24 > RS24 > JAYQKL01. The sequence goes on from JBMHDL010000006.1 coordinate 256,026, forward strand.
CCTGTTCCTGACTCGCGGTGCGGACCGGACGGGCGGTTTTATGGAAGTCGAGACAGGCGACCTCAAATGGAAGGCCGCAGAAGTCCAGCAGTGCACGCGTTTCCGGCTCCTGATTATGGGTCAGCCGGTCATAATCCAGCTCATAAATTGTGGCGCCGAATTTCATACGCCAGAACCCCATTAAATCTTCATAATGGCGGTAATAAGTGCCGACCGTGTCCAGGTCATTGCCAAAATTCATGCCCTTGGCCGGAAAAAAACGCCGCCAGTTCGACCAGCACACGGCCATCGGGTCGCGGTTGGTGTGGATGATTTTGGCGTCCGGAAACGCCGCGCGGATAAAGCCGAGGCGCAGAAAATTATGGGGCAGCTTGTCAACGACATAAGGTTCGTCAATCTGCATGGCGGCCACAGCGTCCATATAATCGCGCCCGATGGAGCCGAAAGCGCGGTCAATCAGCTTCACCTCGGGCTGCTGGGTAAAATAAAACATCAATTCTTCCGTCACTTGACTCATGATGTTCAACTCACCGGCCCCGTAGACAGCCGAGTGGCTGGACAGGATCTGCTCGGTCAGTGAGGTGCCGGAACGCGGCATGCCGACAACGAAAATCATCTGCTTGTCGCCCGGCTTGGGGACGGGATGAGCCTGTTGCGGGTTGAGGGTATCAAAATTCACCGGTGCAAAAATATGCTTCAAAACATTAAACCGCTTCAGGGCCCTGTCCTCATCATAAGGGGTGTCCTGCAATTGTAGGGCGTTGCCCTTTTTCCAGTAGGTGAAGGCTTTTTTGATGTCCTTCTGGTCGTGCGCCGCTTTGCCCAGCGCAAAGGCGCAAATCGCCTTTTGTTTCGGCTCCAATGACTTTTTAGCAAGGCTCTTTTCCAAAGTCGGCAAATATTTTGCGGCATTGGCTTTGGTGATTTTCGTTTTTTGCACGATGGCACTCAAGGCCGCAATGTTGCCCGGCTCCAACTTCAAGGCTTTGGTGAGGCTGGCTTGTGCTTTTTTGCCGTCACCGGCCATGCCGTGAATATTGCCTTTGAGGACATGTGCCCGAACCAGTTCCGGCGCGGCGGAAATAACCTCTGCACACAGCGCCAGCGCCTCTTCAATGCGGTCAATATGGGATAAGGCGTCAGCCAGATTGAGTGTCATCACCATATCCTCCGGCCGTTTCGGCAACAGGGCCTGATAATGTGCCACGGCGCGGTCATGCTGGCGGCTTTCTAGATAGGTGTTGGCCAAAACCTCGGCAATCTGCTGATTGTTAGGATCAAGTGCCAGAGCCCGCTCCAGCTGGTCGGCGGCTTTGTGGTAAAGCCCCAGCATATTTAAGGTGGAGCCGAGGCCGCACAAGCCGGTGAGATTGTCCGGTTCTTGCTTCAGCAGTGACTGCCATACTGTTTGCGCGTCTTCATGCTCGCCGAGTTCAGACAGACATTGGGCTAACCGCTCCTGGGCGGCAATGTCGTCGGGGTTGAGTGCAACCAGCCGGCGCAGGGCATCCATTGCGGCCGGGGTATCGCCCTTGAGCTGGTGCAACATGCCCAGCCCTTTCAGCAGCATGGTGCTGTCTGGATAGGTGCGCAAAAGTCTCTCGACATAATGCGTTGCCTGGTCAAGTTTTTCGGCTTTGATCAGGTCGGTGAGGATACGCCTTTCATCGGCGCTTGGTCCCTGAGCGGGCAAGGTTTTTTGGTCAAGCATGATGTTCTTCTTATTCTTGATTGCTTAATTATTGCTTAAGCCAGCCAGCCCAAATGCGCAAGTAAAGATTGTCGTGAGGTTTTAGGCTTTGCGTTGCATCAAAGCGGCATAGAAGCCGTCCATCGCCCCCGTTTCGTGCAGGTCTGCCGGGGTGGTGCGCAACTCATGGGCGGTGATGAAATTCTGCGCAAACGGTAAAGGTGGCAACATCTCAGCGCGCATGGTCTCGTGAGTGTTGAGAAATCCTGCCACCCGTTTCTCTCCCTCCTCGGGGTCCAGCGAGCAGGTGGCATAGAGCAGCAGGCCGCCAGGTTTCAACCATGTGGCGGCACGGTTGAGCAGAGCGTCCTGCAAAACGGTCAGCTTTGCGGTGTAACCGGGGCGTCGATGCAAAGGCAGGTCGGGGTGGCGGCGGATGGTGCCGGTGGCCGAGCACGGCGCGTCGAGTAGAATCGCGTCAAAAGCCTGGTTCGGTTTCCAATCTAGGGCATCTGCGGTCACAAGAGTTGCTGTCAGTCCCGTGCGGGACAGATTTTCGCTGAGCCGTTTGAGCCGGCTTTCAGAAACATCCAGGGCCGTGACATCATGGCCGGCGGCGGCCAGCTGCAGGGTTTTGCCGCCCGGTGCCGCGCACAGATCCAGAATGCTGCAGGGCGTGTCCGGCAGGCGGGCCAAGAGCATTTGAGCCGGCAGGCCGGCGGCGATGTCCTGCACCCACCAGTCACCCGCTTCAAAACCTTGTAGGGTCTCAACCCGCCCGGCCTCCGCCAGGCGGATATGGGTCAGGCCCAACCGGACTGCGCCGGTCGGATTTTGTTCAAGCCAGGCGGCGGCCTGCCCCGGGGTCTTGAAACACAAATCAAGCGGCGGACGGCGGCGGTGCGTGGCGGCAATCCGGGCCGCCGTTTCAGGCCCATAAGCTTCGGTCCATTGCGCCATCATCCAGTCCGGCATGTTCAGCGCCGGGTCATCAGGCAGGGTACATTCCGTTTTGGTTTCCGCGGACAGCTTACGCAATATGGCATTGATCAGCCCGCGATAGGGTTGCTCCCGGCGCCCGCACGCCTTGACCGTTTCACTGACGGCCGCATGATCAGGTACATCCATCAGACAAATCTGCACGACCCCTAAATGCAACAGGGATTTGGCCAAATGCGGGCGCGGTGGAATTGCGCGTTTCATATGCCGTGTCAACAGGGCGGCGATTTCGCCGCGGTGTCGCAAGGCCAGCATGACCATGGCCCTAGCCAGCCCCCGATCGGCGGTTGAAAGCATATCTAGCCGGTCAGTGGCCTCATCCAGCGTCTTGCCGCGCTCAATGGCGGCCAGCATGGCGGCAGCCTGACGCCGCGCATTCGGTTTTGCCGGGGATTTTGTCGAGTGGTTAGCGCTTGGATTATTGGCTGCGGAGTTTTTTTGCATGAAAAGAGTTAGACCACCTTGGCAGTTTGGGCGCAAGACCCCATATTAAGAGCATGACTAAGACATCGAAAGCTGATGAGACCCGTCGCCAGGCCGCCCGGCGTGCCCTTGAAGAAGCTGCGGCACGCCGTGCTGCAGAGCCAAAGAGCGCTGCACCGAAGGAAATGGGCGGACAGGACGGCCCGGAGCCGACCCGTTACGGCGATTGGGAAAAAGAAGGCATCATTTCCGACTTTTAGGCCTGTCAGCGGCTGAGAAATGACAGCATGGCCGCTGCAATCAGATCCGGCTGTTCCGGTAACAGGGCGTGGCCGGCCGCGTCCAATGTCACCAGCGTCACTTGCTCCGGCAGCTCACGCAGCAGCGCTTCGCCTGCGGTTTCCGGCGGAGCCAACGCATCCTGTCGGCCTTGAATCACCAATAGGGGTTTATCGCCGGCTTTGTGCCATTGCGCATAGGGGGCATTGGCTGTGGCGGCGGCTTGGGTCAGGGCCGTGGGTATGTACCAGCCGGTCATCCAGTGCTCTGGCGCAGTGTTCTGTTCAGCGAAAAAGGCATATTCGATGCGTGGACGGCGCCAGCTGTCGGGCAGGAAAATAAGGAAGGACTGCATTAAGGCTTTTTCAGCGGCGGGGGTGAGCGGCGCTTGCCCGCCAGCCGCCAGAAGGATGATCTGGTTGACCGCCTCGGGATGTTTGGTGGCCGTGGCACGGGCGACGCGGTTGCCGAAAGCGTGTCCGACAAGCACGACATCCTGCCCCGCCAGCCGGCCGGTCCGCACGAGATGCATAATCAGTGCGGCGACATCATCAGCCAGATCAAACAGGGAAATATCGTCGGTCACCAGGCCACTGTCATTCATCATGCCGCGGGGTTCCAGCGCATAAGTCGGATAACCGGCCTGATTGAGTGCGGCTGCCAATTCGTTGAAGTCGCTGGCCGGACGCCCGAGGCTCGGAAGCAGGATCAGTGCCGCCTGCTCCCCGGCGTCCACCGCGGCCGGACCGACATGAAAATTCAAGGTTACTTCACCATGGCGGGACAGGTATGAAACCTGCTCCAAAGCGCCATGGGCCGGGCGCGCCGTCACATTGGTCTGGTATTGCACCAGCATGGCGACAAGTCCCAGGACAGCAAATCCAAGCGTCAACAGCAATAGGCGTTTAAGGCGTTTTCTGAAAGTCATGCCGCCATGGTGACGGGTTTGGTGTTGCGGCGCAAGCCGGAACTGCCGCCCGTTTGGCACGCACTTTACGGCACCCGGTTTTGCACCCCGGTGCCAGATGGATTAGTGTTCACTTATGGTAAGAATGTTTTTCCGTTTACAACTTATGATTGTGCTGATGGTCAGTCTCGGTCCGCTTGTGGCTGTATCGGGTGCATCAGGCGCATCAGATGCAGGGGCTGCTAAGGCTGGCAGGGCAGTAAAGGCTGGCAAGGCCTACACAAGACCGCACCTGCCCGGCCCGTTTGCCTTTGAAGTGCTTGATGTTCTGGACGGCGATACTTTTCGTGCCCGCATTCCGGTCTGGCTTGATCAGCATGTCGTGGTCAAAATCCGGCTGCGTGATATTGATACGCCGGAAATGAACGGCAAATGCGCTGCCGAAAAGACGCTGGCCGTGGAAGCCAGGGCCTTCGCAGCCAACTGGCTGGCCCAGGATGGTTTGCGTTTGGTCAATGTGTCCTATGGCACTTATGCCGGGCGGGTGCTGGCGACCCCGCAGACCCCGCAGGGTGCAACCCTGTCCGATGCCCTGCTGGCGGCCGGTTTGGCCAAACCCTATCGCGGCCGCAAGGCCAATTGGTGCGCCTGATATTTTAAGTTTTCACCCGCAATTCTGGCGGTTGTCGATCAGGCTGTCGACAACTGACGGGTCAGCCAGCGTTGAGGTGTCTCCGAGATTGGAAAAGTCATCTTCGGCGATTTTGCGCAGGATGCGGCGCATGATTTTACCGGAGCGGGTTTTCGGCAGGCCGGGGGCGAATTGGATATGGTCGGGCGTCGCAATCGGGCCGATTTCGGTGCGGACCCATTTCACCAGTTCGGCTTTCAGCTCATCCGTGTCCGGCGTGCCGAGATTCAACGTCACATAACAGTAAATGCCCTGGCCTTTGATATCGTGCGGGTAACCGACGACCGCCGCCTCCGCCACTTTGCCATGAGCGACCAGTGCGCTTTCCACTTCCGCCGTGCCAAGGCGGTGGCCGGAGACATTGAGGACATCATCGACCCGGCCGGTGATCCAGTAATAGCCGTCTGCATCGCGCCGGCAGCCGTCTCCGGTGAAGTATTTGCCGGGATATTGAATGAAATAGGTGTCAATGAACCGCTGATGGTCGCCATAGACGGTCCGCATCTGACCGGGCCAGCTGTCGGCAATGCATAAATTGCCGGAAGTTGCCCCTTCCAGAACATTGCCTTCATTGTCGACCAGTTCCGGCTTGATGCCGAAAAAAGGCCGCGTTGCTGAGCCGGGTTTCAAATCCGTGGCGCCCGGCAAGGGTGTGATCAGGGCGGCGCCGGTTTCGGTCTGCCACCAGGTGTCAACAATCGGGCAGCGCTCCTCACCGACCACACGGTGATACCAGAGCCATGCTTCGGGGTTGATTGGTTCGCCAACCGAGCCGAGCAACCGGATGCTTTTGCGGCTGGTCGATTTGACCGGTGCTTCGCCTTCCGCCATCAGTGCCCGCAGGGCGGTCGGGGCGGTGTAGAAAATATTGACTTGATGCTTGTCGCAGACCTGCCAGAAGCGTGCGCTGTCGGGATAATTCGGCACGCCTTCAAACATCAAGGTGGTCGCGCCATTGGCCAGCGGGCCATATACGATATAGGAGTGACCGGTGACCCAGCCGACATCCGCAGTGCACCAGTAAATTTCACCGGGCTTGTAGTCGAACACATATTGGTGGGTCATGGAGGCATAGACCATATAGCCGCCGGTCGTGTGCAACACCCCTTTCGGCTTGCCGGTGGAGCCGGATGTGTAAAGGATGAACAGCGGGTCTTCGGCGTTCATTTCCTCGGCGGGGCAGTCTGCATCAACACCGGCGCTGGCCTCATGATACCAGACGTCGCGGCCGGCCTGCATGGTCACGCCAGTGCCTGTACGCGCCACCACAATGACGGATTTGACATCCGGGCATTTTTCAAGTGCAGCATCGACATTGGCCTTGAGCGGAATGGTTTTGCCGCCGCGCACCCCTTCATCGGCGGTGATGACAAAATGGCTCTCACAGTCCAAAATTCGTCCAGCCAGGGCCTCGGGTGAAAAGCCGCCAAAGACGACCGAGTGCACTGCCCCGATGCGGGCGCAGGCGAGCATAGCGTAGGCGGCCTCCAGGATCATCGGCATATAAATGGTGACGCGATCGCCCTTCTTGACGCCCTGCGCCTTCAGGACATTGGCGAAGAGGCAGACCTGTTCATGCAGTTGTGCATAGGTGATTGAGGCGTCATGGTCAGGTGAATCTCCCTCCCAGATAATGGCAACGTCATCGGCGCGGGTCGCAAGATGGCGGTCAACGCAATTGACGCAGGCATTCAATGTCCCGTCCTCATACCATTTGACCTGCACGGCCTCTTTCGAATACAGCGTATCCTTGACCTTTGTATAGGGGGTCATCCAGTCAATACGTTTGCCGTGTTCGGCCCAAAACGCTTCCGGATCCGTAATGCTAGCCTCATACATCTTCAGATAGGCGGCATTGGTCAAAAGCGTGTCGGCCTTAACGGTTTCAGGAACGGGGATAATGAGGTCTTCAGACATGTTCGGATTTCCCAATTTCGTGTTTGTCGGCTTCATAGGTGCGGCTGCACATATAAAACATCGGTATAGCAAAAGCTGACAGTAGCGTAAATGTGAGCAGTGTCACACTATAAGGGGCGGCATGACCTTGAGCCATCAATGTGTCAGCCATGATGCCGGCCCCAGTTGCGCCGACCGCCACGCCGAGCAGGTTCATGGTCAGGATGAATGAGCCGATCATCATGGCCCGGATCGGCTCCGGCGCCAGCTCCTGCACCGTGGCGTAGCTTGGCCCATAGAACAGGCCGAGGTGGAAAAACCCGGCAAATATGCCGAAGTAAAGCATGGCGCTGCCCGGTTCCGCCAGCCGATAGCCAAGCGCAACCGGCCCCATCAGAAAGAAGACCCAGAACAGGAAACGGGCGCGGTTCATACCGTATTTTTCATACATTTTGTCGCTGCCATAGCCGCCCAGAACATTTCCCAAAATCCCTCCCAGCGCTGCAAGCCACCCGGCGGTGACGGCGATTTCATCGCGGTCAAAACCGCGCTCCTGTACCAGCCAGACCTGATCAAAGGCAGCGGCCCCCAATATCAGGTGAAAGCCGATGGCGGCCAGAAAAATCGTCTTCAGCGCCGTGGAGCCGCGGATGGTTTTGGTCAGCAGGGCAAAAGATTGCTTGAAATTCATTGCCTGCCCGCCATTTTCTGTGTTCCGGATATCCATTGACGCGGCCTTGCGGGTTTCGGGAATCAACAGGACGAGGAGGGACAGGATCACCCCAATGCCGCCGAGCAGGTAAAAACAGTTGCGCCAGCCTATGACCGGCCCCAGATAGCCGACGATGAGCAGGCTGGCTGCCACACCGATGGGAACACCGAGATAGTATATGCCGGTCACCAGCCCCATATTTTTTTGCGGAAACCGGTCGGCGAGAATGGAAATTGAGGTCGGGGTGGCGGCGCTTTCGCCTATGCCGATGAACAGGCGCGGGATCATCATGGCTGTGAAGCTTTTGGCGGCCCCCGAGGCGGCGGTCAAAATGCTCCACAACGCCACCGCCCCGGCCAGCAGCCGTGGGCGGTGCACACGGTCGGCCAGAGCACCCATGAACAGCCCGCCGACACAATAGAAAAACAGAAACACCAGGCCGGTCAGGAGACCGAATTGCTGATTGGTAAGCTGCAGGTCCGGAATGATATAATTGGCGAAGCTGGCCAAAAGCTGGCGATCGATGAAGTTAAGAACATTGATCAGGGCCAACAGTCCAAGAATTGACAGATTTCCCTTGTTTGACATGGACACCCCCTCTCCGGAACATGTGTCATCAGGTTAAAGATGATGTCGGTTTAGGCAAGGATAATATTGCCGTCTTCAATCTTGATCGGCAGGGGGGGCAGGCCTTGGTTCTTGCACGGTCCTGAAAAGCACACGCCCGCTGCGTCGAACATTGCCCCATGGGTTGAGCAGATCAGGGATGCCCCATCCGCGGTCAGGAAACGGTCTGGGAAGGTTTCAAGCGGCATGCCAAGATGCGGACAGCTGTTTTTGAAGGCTTTTGGGCCGGTGGCATGATGCCAGACGATAATGTCAAGCGGTCGGTCAGCTGCATCGCCCGGCAGGCTGATGCCTCTGGCCGTGCCCGGCGGAACCGTATCCAGCGGACATAAAATGGTGCCGGATTTCATGGGTGGTGTCAAAAGGCGGTGCGGGTCTTGCCGCTTGGGTCAAGGCCGCACATTTTGCAAACATGTCTCCATTCCGCCGCCGTGACAGGTTGCACCGAGAGGCGGGAATTATTGACCAGCACCATGTTTTCCAGTTTCGGTTCCTGCTTGATGTCAGCGAGCGTGGCATGGGTTTGTGCTGTTTCCAGCGCCATAATGTCAACCATGCCGAAGCGTCCACTTTCATCCGTATGGTCAGGATAATGTTCCCGAATGACCTCGACTGTTCCCATAATCCGCTTCTCATTGACGGAATGATAGAAGAGGCCCAGATCGCCGATTTTCATCTGCTTCATGTTTTTGTTGGCCAGGAAATTGCGTACGCCGTCCCAATGTTCACCAGCCTTGCCGCGCGCGCATTGGGCATCCCAGCCCCAAGTGTTGGGTTCCGATTTAAACAGCCAATAAGCCATAGTGTCCCTCCGGTTGCGTTATTTTTCTTCAAGTTTCCCAATGGCGTGCAGCCAAGGGTGAATTTCTGTGCGGGCGAATAATCCGGCCTTTGCATACGGGTCGGCTTCCGCCCAGTGTTCAGCTTCCTCGCGGCTGTCACATTCAAGAACAATATGGCTCCCGATCATATCCTCGCCATCTTCACTCAGGTAAGGACCGGCAAATTTCATCATGCCGCTTGCTTTTAAGTAGGCCAAGTGTTTGTCGCGGTTGGCTTTGCGGATATGGAAGGCGTTGGGTTTGTCCCAACAAATCAAACTGTACAAAGCCATGCTCAAACTCCTGTTACCCCGGCCAGCCCTCACTATAGCAAAAATCCGGTTTGAGATTAACCCTCTCCGGTCACGGGACGTGCGAGCAGTTGCACAATCGCCTCATCCACGCCCAGCCGTCCGTCAACAATGTCGGCAATGGCTTGGCTGATGGGCATGTCAAGCTGGTGTTCTGCCGCCAGGGATTTGACGGCCTGAGCGCTGAGTGCCCCTTCGCTGACCGAATTGCGGGCGCCGAGAATATCCTTGATGTTTTGCCCCTCCCCTAGGGCGACACCGAGTGAAAAGTTGCGGGATGTCGTGCTGGAGCAGGTCAGGATGAGATCCCCCAGGCCGGACAGTCCGGCCAATGTTTCGCGTTTTGCCCCAAGGGCGTCCCCGAGTCGGGTCATTTCGGCAAACCCCCGGGCGGTCAGTGCGGCGCGGGCGCTGTCGCCCAGCCCCTTGCCCTGTACAATGCCGCAGGCAATGGCCAGAATGTTTTTCACGGCACCGCCGATTTCCGCGCCAATGACATCATTGGACGGATAGGCGCGGAACCCGGGTTGCGACAGGGCGGCGGCCAGACTCTCACCGAACCCAGGATCATTGGCTGCCAGCGTGATCGCGGTCGGCAGGCCCATGGCGACATCGGTGGCGAAGCTTGGGCCTGACAAAACAGCAAGTCGACCCGGCTCCAGATGGTCTGCAGCCACTTCGGACATGAATCTCAAGCTGCTGCGCTCCACGCCTTTGGCACACAGGGCAATCCCGCATTCCGGCGATAGGTGCGGTATCAGCTCGCTAAGAACAGAGCCGAGATGTTGCGCTGGAACGACCATCAAAATGGCTTGTCGGTCTGCCATGTCTGCAAGCTGCGACGTCGCCCGGACCGTATCCGGAAGTTTGATGCCTGGCAAAAAGAGGGGGTTTTCCTGCCGGGTGTTGATGGCGTTCACCACATCCTCTTCCAGCGCCCACAACACCCCTTCGCAGCCGGCTCGGGCGACAATCGTCGCCAAGGCAGTGCCCCAGGCGCCGCCGCCGACAATGCCTATTTTGGTAATGGTGCGCACGGAAATGGTGGTATCCTTGTGGTCGGTCATGTGGTCAACTCCGGTCTCAGGCGTGGCGGACACTAATGGGCGGGGCGGGTGAAGATTAAATAATCTGTTGATTATTTATCAGCTTCCGCAATATAACTACACGATGCAGGATAACGACACACGCATTCGAAATCAAATCATTGAGGCGGCCAAAAGCCGTTTCTCGCATTATGGGTATTTTAAAACCACGATTGCGGAAATTGCCAAAGATTGCGACATGTCACCGGGCAATATTTACCGTTATTTCAAGGGCAAGCTGGAAATCGCGTCCGATATTACCCGCGCCGAGTCAATTGCCCAGGTGGAACGGTTGCGCCCGCTTATTGACTGCCAATATCGCTCGGCCCGTCAAAAATTGGAAGAGGTGATGTTCCATGAATTACGTAACACCTTCCACCGGCTTGAAAATAATGAAAAAGTGGTGGAACTTGTACAGCACGTGATGCATGAACGCCCACGCTTGTTCGTTGATAGCCTGCGTCGGGAGCGTCGGGTGTTGGCCATTGTGCTTGAACATGGTCGCATGAGTGGTGAATTTGATGTTGATGACATCAGCAAAACCGCCGCCACACTGCAGTCGGCGGCGATGAAATTTCGCTATCCGCAATTATTTACGCATCAAACGCTGGAGGATCTAGAGGAGGAACTGCACAATCTGCTGGACCTGGTGCTCTCCGGTTTGATGCGGTCGGACCGCACGCTCAAAGCGGTAGAAATGAACGAAACCTTATAAATATTTGTCATAATATGTAACAATGACAAAATTATTTTTCTAATAATTCTTCCTTAAAAATATAAATATCTATTAATATCAGCACATTAACCTTGATTGTGCCTGTTGAAAAAATAATGAATAAATATTCAAATATTTATTGTTTTTTATTTTTAAATCTCTATATTAACAACTGTCAGCAGCTAAATGGCGGATGACATGAACTCCAAACCAAAAGGTTTAAGCAATGTTAAGACTTTTAGACATCGTGAAAAATTGGACCAGTGTTCCGGCCATCATCGCCGTTCTGCTCGCGGTTTACAGTGTCGCCCTGTTAACGGATGACACGCATATTTTGTCAGTATTGTAAGTCTTTATCCAAAGCCGTAAAGGAACCCCTCCCTCCTACAGGCTTGTGATGAAACGCCGGCGGATCCCTCCCCCGCCGGCGTTTTTTCATGCGTGCTCCGAACTGTCTGGAGCGGAAACGTCGTCCAACGGCCAACGCGCCCGGGGTGCTGTTCCCAAGCCGTCATTTTGACCCCGCAAAAGCCGTTCTGCACCGGCCCAGGCAATCATGGCGGCATTATCAGTGCATAAATGTGCTGGGGCACAGGCAAGGGCAAACCCCATTTCTTGGCTGACGGCGGCAAGCCGGTCTCTGATATAGCTGTTGGCCGCGACACCGCCGGCCACCACAAGTTTTTTGACCGCACCGGGATGGTCGGTGTCAAACCGTCTCATGGCGTTTTGGCAGCGTTCGGCAAGACAGTCGGTTATGGCGGCCTGAAAGCTGGCGGACAGGTTGGCGATATCCGCCTGGGAGACGGGTTCCATGCTTTGCGCCCGTGTCCGCAGAGCGGTTTTGAGGCCTGAAAAGGAAAAGTTGCAGCTGCCGTCGTGACGTAACGGGCGCGGTAAATCGATGGCGGCGGCATCGCCTTTGGTGCCCCATTTTTCGATTTCAGGCCCGCCGGGATAACCAAGGCCAAGCAGTTTGGCGGCCTTGTCGAAGGCTTCGCCGGCGGCGTCATCTAAAGTGCTCCCATAGACCTCATAATCGCCGAGACCCCGGACATTGACAAGCTGGCAGTGTCCGCCTGAGACAAGCAGCAGCAGATAGGGGAACGTCATGTCCGGTTCGGGGCGCGTCAGTCTGATGGTCAACAGGTGTGCCTCAAGATGATTCACCGCGATGAGCGGCTTGCCACATGCCAGTGCCAGCGCCTTGCCAGTCACCAGACCGACCATGACCCCGCCGATCAGACCCGGACCGGCTGTGGCGGCAATTCCGTCAAGATCCGGCAGGCTGATCCGGGCTGCTTTCAACGCCTCTTCAACCAGCCCGTCCAGCCGTGTGACATGGCTGCGAGCGGCGATTTCAGGCACAACCCCGCCAAAAGGTTCATGCTCCTCAATTTGTGAAAACACCATATTTGACAGGATCTCGCCCCTGGGCGGCTCCGCCGGACGGTCTGCCTGCAGACGGATGACCGCCGCCGCTGTTTCATCGCAGCTGGTTTCAATCCCCAATACCGTCAAGTGTGTCATCAGCTTTCAGCCTCTTGCCATTTGGCCGTTTCCCGCTAGCTTGATTTGCAGATTGAGCGCATAAGCAAACAGGATTAGCTTTTATGTAGCGGAATTGTGCCTTTGTGCCAAATGGTCTTATGATGAAGGGGGCTGATGAAATGGGGGATCCCGAGAGCGGCAGATGACAGAAAGAATCAGAGTTGGAACCCGTCGGTCACCTCTGGCTTTGGCCCAGACCACGCAATTTGTTGAGAAATTGTGCGCCTATCATGATTGGGACCGCGCCTGCGTGGAGATTGTTGGCCTGTCCACAAAGGGCGATGAAATACTTGACCGCAGCCTGACTGAAATCGGCGGAAAGGGTCTGTTCACGCAAGAGCTTGAACACGGGCTGCTGAATGATGAGCTTGATTTTGCCGTGCATTCCCTGAAAGACCTGCCGACACAGATGCCGGATGGTTTGACGCTTGGCTGTATTCCTGAACGCGAAGACCCGCTTGATGTCCTGATAACAGCCAGTACGCCCAACCAAGGTCAGATGGCCGGCGGATTGAATGTATTGACCAAAGGTGCGGTTTTGGGGTCGGCGTCGCTGCGGCGCATCGCCCAGATCAAGGCGGCCCGGCCTGATATCATCGCCCGCCCGCTGCGGGGTAATATTGCGACCCGCATCACCAAACTGTCCGGAGAGGGGCCGGATGGACCGCAGGCGACCTTGTTGGCGGCGGCCGGGCTGAACAGGATGCGGCGTGCGGACCCTGATTTCGACGCCGCCATCCAGATGACGAATGGCGCCGCCCTGCATTATGAACCGTTGTCACCGGAGGTGATGCTGCCGGCGCCGGGGCAAGGGGCGCTGGGCATCCAATGCCGTCCGGGAGATGATGTTATGTTGGAGCGGTTACAGCCTTTGGACTGTCGGCTTACACGCGCCGCAGTTGTAGCCGAGCGGGCCTATCTTGCCGGTCTGGAAGGCTCGTGCCGAACCCCGATTGCTGCGCTGGCAACAATGCGGGGAGATCAGCTTGAGCTTCAGGCCAAATTGCTGGCGGTTGACGGATCTGAGTGCCATGCCGTCGTCGCCTCTGCCCCGCTGGCGGATGCGCATGACCTCGGGCATGAAGCGGCGGCGGCGGCCAGAGCGGAAAAACCGCATCTGTTGCCGCAATCCGCCAAGGGCTGAACCATGTCGGACGGGCCCTATATCCTGATTACACGCCCCAGACAGGATGCGGAACTTTTGGCTGGCAAACTTTCGGATTTGGGATATTTGCCGCTGCTCTGGCCGTTGATTGAGATCCATAACCGCCTGCCTCCACAGGAGCTGGATATCAGGAAAAATGACGTCTATGCCTTTACAAGCGCCAATGGTGTGCGTGCGGCCGTAGCGGCACAGTTGCCGATACGGCCCTCCTATGCCGTTGGCCCCGCCACATTGGAAGCGTGCAAGCGGGCGGGTTTTCCGGCCCAAGCCGCCGACGGGGATGTGGTGTCCCTCACGGCATACATTCTCAAGGCGGCGCCGACCGGTCGCATTCTACATTTGTCGGGGCGTGATTTGGCCGGTAATCTGTGCGCTGGTCTGACCGAGGGCGGGTTGCAGGCTGAGAACATCCCGCTCTATACCGCCGTGGCCCAGACCGACATGCCGCAGGACATAAGACAGGCCGCGGCGCAGACCGCCATAAAAGCCGTCATGCTTTATTCCAAACGCAGCGCTTCCATCTTTTGCGACCGCGTTGCGGACCAGAACATGAACGACAGATTTCAGGATGCCACATTCTACTGCTTGTCTGCAGGTGTTGCCGACATTCTCGAGGCGCGCGGTTTTGATCGGTGCCGTGTCGCCGCGAACCCGACTGAGTCAGCTTTGCTGGACCGGCTGACGGAAGACGCACCCGGTTTGCCCGGTTCATAAAACCCATTCCAGAAACCCCTCAAATCGGGTTATCCTATTGGCAGATAAATCAGCTCCGGACTTGCGGTATGGCTCAAAAAGGAAACAGGCGGAAGACGCCCGATGCGAAAGCTGAAACCAAGCCTGAAATTTTGACCCCTGAAAAATCGGATGGGCGAACGTCACATTTGGGGGAGGACGATACAGGCTCGACACCCCCGCCGATTATTGACGTCAAGGCAGGCCGGTTTGGTGCCGGTTTGGCGGGCCTTGGGGCTGGTTTGTTTGCCGGGGCTCTGGCCGGTGGGCTGGTATTTGTGAGCCTTCATCTGCTTGACCCGGCGGGTGGCAAAAGGGAAACAGCCAACCGTTTTGAGGGTTTGGACGCCCGCATCGTTTCTTTGGAACGGCAGGAAGAGCGCGTGGCGGCAGCTTTAGCCTTGATTGTGGAAAGTGAAGCGCGTCTGTCTGGTCTTGAGGATGGCGTCAACGCCTTGTCTGATGATTTGGGTGATGGAACCCTGTCACGGCTTGATCAGGCGGAGCGTGCGGTTGCCGGGTTGACCGACCGGCTCGCGGATCTTGAGTCTGCCTATGCTGGCCTTACAACGGTCGCCCGGTCCGGTGATGTTGGGCAATCCCTGCCGCTTTCCCTCATGCGGCCGGCCCTGGTGTCAAATTTGTCGCAAGCCGTTTTTGCGGGGCGTCCGTTTGCTCTGGAACTTGCGGCTGTCAGCCGGCAATTTCCGGATGCGGCGCAGGCCTTGTCCGGTGCGCTCGGCGCTTATGCCAAAACCGGCCTGCCGCCGCGGCACAAAATCAGGCAGGATTTTCTCATCACCGTGCCGCAAGTCATGGCGGATTTGCGACGGCAGGAGGCAGACGGGCCTTGGGCGCGGCTGTTGGCCGACCTGTCCGGGATTTTGCGAATCAGGCGGCTGGATGCCGCTTCGGGAACCGACGCCCGCTCGATCCTTTTGCAAATTGAAAGCCTGATGAAAACGGACCCGCCCAATGCCCTGCCACAGGCTCTGGATTTGCTTGAAAAGCTTCCTGAAGACATACAAGCCGGTCTGGCGGAGGGGTCGGCAGCGCTTGCGGCCCATGTTGCAGCCGACAGGCTTTTGAACGAGTTGTCCGCACAGATCAGCACCATCAGCCAGACCGATACATTGGCAGACGGCCGGAAAGGGACGACACCATGAGGCGGCTTTTGCTGACACTTGGCCTGCTGACCCTGGTTGGTCTGGCCGCCGTCTGGGTGGGGCGCCGTCCCGGTTCCGCTACATTTGTCTGGCAGGGCTATGAAGTGCAGGCCCCAATCGCGCTGTTTTTTTTGGGTTTTGTGCTTGTCCTTTTCATTACGGTGCAGGTGGTATTGGGGCTGCGATGGCTGATGGCGTGGCCGCAACGCCATCAGCGGAACAAGCGCAACCGCCTGCAGAAAGACACAACCGACGCCGTAGCTGTTGGCCTGATGGCCTTGTCAGATGGCCGGGCGGATGAGGCTGCCCGGGCCGCAGTGAAGGCCCGGCGCGCCTTGCCCGAGGCCGGGCTGTCTTTGATGCTGTCGGCGCAGGCCGCCCGTTTGAACGGCGATTATGCTGAAGAGGAAAGCTATTATAGGCGCATGCTGGACGCACCGGCCTATGCACAGGAGAAGCAGACAGGCATTATGGGCCTGCGCGGGCTGCTCAGACTGGCCACGGAACAGGGCAACATGAATGACATCCGGACCCATGCCTTGCGGGCGTTGGATCTGGAGTCAAAAACGGATTGGGCCATGGAGGCAATGTTCCAGCTTGAGGCCCGCAATAGGGCGTGGGGCAAAGCCCGCCATTGGTTGCGGCAGATCAGCCGCAACGGGTTTGTTGAAAAGCCTGAATACAACCGCCGTATGGCGGTTTTGTTGGTGGCGGAGTCCGAGGTGCTGGGACAAAGCAAGCGGCCCGAAGACCGGCAAAAAGCAATCAAACATATGGCGCAGGCGGTGAAGCTTGCGCCGGATTTCGTACCTGGATACAGGCTCGCGGCAAGCCTGCTTGCAGGTGCGGGCGCCGGTCAGAAGAGAAACTTTGCAACCCGGATTGAAAAAGCCTGGAAACGCCGGCCGCACCCGGAGCTCGTTGCGGCTTATCAAATGCTTTATCCGGGCCGCTCAGCGGTACAGAAACTCAAGGCTGTCCAGAAACTTGTGGCGCCCTGCCGGCAGCATCCTGAAAGCCTCCTGGCTTTAGCGCAGGCGGCGGTCACAGCCAAAAGATGGAGCCTGGCCCGCGTGATGCTGGAAAATGAGTTGCCGGGACAACAGGATCCCGCCCGGCTTGACCGGCGCTATCACCGGCTGATGGCTGACCTTGAAAGCGGTGAAAATCTGGATGAAGCCGCCGCTCGACAATGGCTCGACAAGGCGCTGTCGGCACCCCATGAGCCGACCTGGTTCGGCCCGTCCGGCCAGCGGGGCAGCTGGCAGGCCGTGTGTCCGCAAACGGGTGCATTTGATGCCTATGAATGGCTGGAAAATGTACCCGTGGACAGCAGCGGAACCGAAGCGACAGCCGTCGCGGTCGCCGGGGCTAGAAGCTGAGCTTGGCGCTGAATCCGAACATATTGTCGAGGCTCATTTGCGGCCCGTTCAGATCCTCGTAAACCGGTACCGACACAAAGGCGCCGAAGGTTTTCCCGATTTTCACATCTGCTGTCAGAGTGGCGCGTTGTCCGCCATAAAACCCTGTCTGGGCGGATTGGACTGGAGCTGATATTAAATCATCCTTGCCATTGATCCGGCCAACAGATTTCATATCCAGAACCAGGCTGGTTTTGATGTCATCAAAAGCACGGGCAACACCCATTGAGAGATTGACCTCATCGCCATAAGTGTAGCCCTGGGCATTGCGCCCCAGCCGGGTAGTGAAAGAAAAGCCTGTCAAAAGCTGCCAGTCACCGGCCTTAAATGACCCCTTCAAGTTGGGCGTGACGTCCACCGTCCCGGTGCCGAGCTGCATGGCATAGGAAAGACGGCTGTGCATCCACATACCGGTCGGGGCATAGGTGCGGTCAGACTCCTTGATGGAGCCGGTTGGAAGGCTGATTTTGCCTCCCAATACCCATTGGCCGGCTGATGGATTGTCGAGCCGTTTGGCAAGGCTGATGGCGATGTCACCCATGCCGCTTGTGTTGGTTTCAAAATTGCCGATAGGCATGCTGCCGGCATTATAGGTGCGCAGTTTCATCTTCTTTTCGACATAAGGCACCATCAACATCAGATGGCTGCCGCCGGAAAGCCGTGTCATGGCGCCGAACATATATTTGGTCGTTGTCATTTCCTGAGGGACAATGCGCAACTGGCTGAACATGCCGCCATTGCTGTTGGCTACGGACAGGATTTGCGCATCTGAGGCATCATCCTTGCCGATTTTTGATCCGCGCATTTCCCCCTGCATCAGTTTGAATGAGAAATGGATGCCGCCATGATCACCCTGCGCGCCATGGCTTGCGTGAGTTGCATGATGGTTGTGATGATTATGCTGATTGCGGTTCTGTTCGAGCTGGCGGGTATAGGCGGCGGCGCTTTCAAGGCTGTAGCCGCCCTCATCTTCTTGCCCAGGGGCGCCGGCCATGGCCTGCAGCGGCATCATGCCGGCAAAAAAGAGTGCGGAAAAAGGGAGTATGTATGGTTGTTTCATTGATGGTCCTGATTGTTTTGATTATATCTCCGGCGGGAAACGGACTGTTACGGGGATACCCGCCAATATTGCAACTGTGTAATACCCCAACAATATGAAAAAATTAAGGCAAATATTTTATCTGGGCCTGGTCTGTGACAGGTTGTTGCGTTTGAGTGACATCTTGACTTGAAACCGTTACCCGAACGGCATAAATCTAAAAGCTCAGACGGAGGTGGATATGCAATCCCTATTGATACTGATTTCCCAAATCATCGAACTTTACATTTGGGTGGTGATTGCCAGCGTCATTATGTCGTGGCTGATCGGCTTTAACGTCATCAACATCCGCAACCGTTTTGTTTATAATCTCTCCCATATCATTAATCGGCTGACGGAACCCGCCTATCAGCAGGTGCGCCAGCTCATTCCGCCGATCGGCGGACTGGATTTGTCACCGATTGTCATTATTTTCGCCCTGACCTTCCTGCGAAATCTCATGTGGGAAACATTGGGTTGATGATAGCTTTTGTGAAAGGATAAAGGGTGTCCGCACAAATCATAGACGGCAAGGCGATCGCCGCCGAACTGCGCGGCCGCATCGCAAAAGCGGTGACGCAATTGCAGACTGAACATAATCTGACACCGGGACTGGCGGTTGTTCTTGTCGGTGAGGACCCGGCCAGTCAGGTTTATGTCCGCAATAAGGGGATTGCGACAAACGAGGCGGGCATGAATTCGCTTGAGTTCCGTCTGCCTGCCGATACACCCCAGGAGACATTGCTCGCCAAGGTGCGTGACTTGAATGAAGATCCTGATGTCCACGGCATTTTGGTGCAGTTTCCAGTGCCGGAGCAAATCTCGCAACAGGTCGTGATTGACACCATTCATCCGGACAAGGATGTGGACGGCCTACATCCGATCAACGCCGGCCGCCTTGCCTCAGGCCTTCCGGCGCTGACGCCCTGCACCCCTTTGGGTAGTGTCATTCTTGCCAAGCAGACTTTAGGGGATTTGACCGGTAAACATGCTGTTGTCATTGGCCGCTCCAACCTTGTCGGCAAGCCAGTCGCGCAATTATTGCTGCAGGAAAACTGCACCGTCACCATCGCCCATTCGCGTACGCAGGATCTGGCGGATGTATGCCGAAGCGCTGATATTCTGATTGCTGCCGTCGGCATTCCAGAGCTTGTCAAGGGCGACTGGGTCAAGCCTGGTGCCTGCGTCATTGATGTCGGCATCAACCGTGTAGAGGCGCCGGAAAAAGGCCTGGATGATGCCGGACATGCCAAAACCAAACTGGTTGGCGATGTCGCCTTTGGCGAGGCCAGCGAGGTCGCCGCGCAGATGACACCCGTTCCGGGCGGGGTTGGGCCGATGACCATTGCCTGCCTGCTGCGCAACACATTGACCGCCGCCTGCCGTCAGGCCGGCGTTCCGGAAAGTGACGTTTAGAAATTAGCTATCAACAGGAGACTGCAGTCAGCCGCGTTGACGCCCCAGAAGCTTCAGGCGCAGGGCGTTGAGCTTGATGAACCCTTCCGCGTCCTGCTGGTCATAGACCGCATCTTCTTCAAAGGTCACATGCTCTTCCGAATAAAGCGAATAATCGGATTTGCGCGCCACGACGGTCGCTGACCCTTTGTAAAGTTTCAGCGTGACCGAGCCGGTGACATATTGCTGGCTGTTGTCAATCGCGGCCTGTAACATTTCGCGCTCCGGGGAAAACCAGAAGCCATTATAAATCAGCTCGGCATAGCGCGGCATCAGCTCATCCTTGAGATGCATGGCGCCGCGGTCAAGCGTGATGCTTTCCATACCGCGATGCGCCGCCAGCAGCACCGTGCCGCCCGGCGTCTCATAAACGCCACGTGACTTCATGCCGACAAAGCGGTTTTCAACCAGATCCAGCCGGCCAATGCCATTGGCGCCGCCCAGCTCATTGAGTTTGGTCAAAAGGGTTGCCGGCGACATCTCTTCCCCGTCAATCGAAACCGCGTCGCCACCCTTGAAACCGACCTCAATATAAGTCGGTGTGTCGGGGGCGTCTTCGGGCGCAACCGTGCGCTGATAAACGAATTCCGGGCATGGCTCGGCCGGGTCCTCAAGCACTTTGCCTTCGCTTGAGGTGTGCAGAAGATTGGCGTCAACCGAGAACGGGGCTTCGCCACGCTTGTCTTTCGGCACCGGAATTTGGTTTTTTTCGGCATAGGCAATCAGTTTCTCGCGGCTGTTCAAATCCCATTCGCGCCAGGGTGCAATCACGTGGATGCCGGGGTTGCAGGCATAATAGCCAAGCTCAAACCGCACCTGGTCATTGCCCTTGCCGGTAGCACCATGGCAGACGGCCTGGGCGCCGGTCTGGGCGGCGATTTCGACCTGCCGTTTGGCGATTAGCGGCCGGGCAATGGAGGTGCCGAGCAGATAAACCCCCTCATAAAGCGCATTGGCGCGGAACATCGGAAAGACATAATCGCGGACAAACTCCTCGCGCAGATCCTCAATGAAAATCTCCTTGATGCCGAGCATTTCCGCCTTCTGGCGCGCCGGATCCAACTCTTCGCCTTGGCCGAGATCCGCTGTGAAGGTGACCACCTCGCAGTCATATTCCTCCTGCAGCCATTTCAGGATGATGGAGGTATCAAGACCGCCGGAATAGGCCAGCACAACCTTGTTGATGTCTTTCTTGTCCGTCATGTCATATATCCACTTGTTTGGAATGCCGGTTATACGCACAGTGGCGCCCTTGTCCGGTTTTATACGCCAAACACGTCAATGTGCAAGTCTTGTATAAGCTTGTCTGACAAGCCCATTCACCCTAATTTAGGTCTGCAACCATGGAGGCGTAAAGAGGGGAAGCCATGTCTGATATTTCCATCACAACCGAATTGACTCTGCCCTGCGGGGCGATCTTGAAAAACCGCCTGTGCAAGGCCGCCATGACCGAGCGTCTGGCTGGGCCGGACGGCGCGGCGAATGACCGCCATGTCAACCTCTATGATCACTGGGCCAAGGGCGGCGCCGGGCTTCTGCTGACCGGCAATGTGCAGATTGATCACCGCTATCTGGAGGCTCCGGGCAATATCATCATCGAGGGCGACCAGTCCCCCGAACAGCTTGCTGCGCTGCAAGCCTATGCCAAAGCCGGCACGCAGAACGGCACGCATTTGTGGATGCAGATCTCGCATGCCGGTCGCCAGACGCCGCGCACCATCAATGAAACCCCGGTCGGGCCGAGTGACATCCGGCTGGAGATGCCGGGCAATCTGTTCGGCACACCGCGCCCGATGACCGAGGACGAGATTCTCGATGTCATCACCCGCTTCGCCCATGTTGCGGCTGTCGCCAAGCAGACCGGTTTCACCGGTGTGCAGATTCACGGCGCGCATGGCTATCTGGTGTCGGAGTTCCTGTCGCCCGACATCAACACCCGCACTGACCGCTGGGGCGGGCCGCTGGAAAACCGCGCCCGTCTGTTGCTGGAGATTGTCGGCGCCGTGCGCGCCGCCGTCGGACCGGAGTTTCCGGTGGCGGTCAAGATGAATTCCGCCGATTTCCAGAAGGGCGGCTTTGCCGAGGGCGATGCCGTCACGGTCGCCGGCTGGCTGGCGGATGCCGGGCTGGACCTGCTGGAGATTTCCGGCGGCACCTATGAGCGCCCGGCGCTGATCGGGGCTGACGAGATCACGCTGAACCCCGACCGGATTGAGGCGCGGCGCGAAAGTACGATTGCGCGCGAGGCTTATTTTCTTGATTATGCCGGCAAAATCCGCGAGGCGGTCAAAGACCGCGACATGGTGCTGCTGGTGACCGGCGGGTTCCGCACCCGCGAAGGCATGGATGCGGCGCTCAGCTCCGGCGGGTGTGATGTGGTCGGTCTTGGCCGCCCGCTCTGTGCCGTGCCGGATGGCCCGAACGGGTTGCTGGACGGGTCCTTGCCGGCGCTGCCGCAGTTTGAAAAGACGCTGAAATTCGGGCCGTTGCGTCATGACGCCAAAATCAAAATCTTCATGCTGCTCAACCAGGCCCTGCAGCAAAACTGGTTCTACCGCCAGATCGGGGTGATGGGCGACGGCTTTGCGCCCGACGCCAGCGGCGGCAAACCGTTTTCGTCCATGGTCAAGCAGATGCGGATTGAAGCCGCCGCCGCCAAAGCGCATAAGGCGCATTGGGGGTAGGGAGATGGGTGTTGTAACCGTTTTTCAACAACACTCTCTTTACCCGGCCTAAAGCCCCAGCTGCGGGTTGACCAGATATTTTTTGCCGGTGCTGCGCACGCCGTAAACGGCGAGCATGTCCGGGTTCATCATATCGGTCAGCGAAATCTCTTCGGCGTAATGGCTGGCGAAGGTCGTTGTCAGTTCCGCCAGCACGCGCATGGTCAGGCGCATCTGCACCTCCGGCCCGGCCTTGGCCATGAAATTCGGCAGCAGCCAGCCGCCAACACCCCAGGCCATGCCATAGCCGCGATTGAGCGTCGTCGGATTGAAATTCAACGACCCGTAGAGATAGACCTGCTTGTGATGGGTCGAGCCGTAAATGCTGTAGGCGCCGGGCGTGCGTGCCGCCGCCGCCTCCATCGCCAGCAGAATGTCATTGGCCAGCGTGCCGCCGCCGGTGGCGTCAAAGCCAAGCGTTGCGCCGGTGGTGTCAATCGCGTCGGTCAGCTGCGCGGCGAAGTCATCATCGGCGCTGTTGACGACATGCTCGGCCCCAAGGCCGCGCAACAGCTCCGCCTGTTCGGTGCGGCGCACAATATTGACCAGCGGCACATTATCGGCCTGACAGATGCGCACCAGCATCTGCCCCAGATTGGAGGCGGCTGCCGTATGGACAAGTGCGCTGTGGCCTTCCATGCGCATGGTTTCAACAAAGCTCAGCGCCGTCAGCGGATTGACGAAGCAGGACGCCCCCTCGCGGGCCGAATGTTCGCCCAGCGGCAGACACATGGCGGCCTCCGCAATGCGATATTGGCCGTACATGCCGCCGCCCATCGTCGCCACGCGCTGGCCGAGCAGGGCCTGCGCCGCGTCACTTGATCCGGCGGCGACCACCATGCCGGCGCCCTCATTACCGGCCGGAAGAGCCTGTCCGATGCGGCCGCCCATCATCGCCATGCCCTGTTTGGACACCGGCACGCTCAAAGTCGCTTCCGTGCCGCTGCCGGTCGCCGTGGCCTGCGAGGTGTCGGCATAGCCGAACAGCACGCCCAGATCGGACGGGTTGATCGGGGTTGCTTCAACTTGAACAACCACCTGGTTTTCCTTTGGCTGCGGGAACGGCGCTTCGTTTAAGGCCAGTGTCACGCGGCCGCCCTCATCGGTTGCCTCAAGCGTGGTGATCAGATGCAGAAAGGTTTCGGGAAGGGCTGTGTCACTCATGATATTTCCTTTGGATGTTTCCTTTGGTTGGGTGCGGCGGGGGCCCGGATTGAGGGTTCACCCTATCGCCCAGTGCCGGTCAGTGCAAGCGTGACAGGATGTGGACTACGGTTTTCATTTGCGCCCTGTCGGACAAACTTGTTAGGGTTTCTTCGACGGTTGCAGGACGGTGCAACCGTCTGGGGAGGTGATAGTCCCCGGTCCGGGCGGCAATGCCTGAGTGTTCTCCGCCTGAGTGTTCTTCGCGCCCAAGCGGATTTGTTGCGTTTCATTTTTTAAGATTGCCGGAAACCGTCACGTCGACTGATGTCGGGGTGGCGGCGGAATAAGGCTGCGGCTGAATACGCCGCCGGTCCATCTCGGAACGGAACTATCACCGCCCCGGCGCCTCGCTTGCGGGGGGCCGATGTTCCGTTACGTGTCCTGCCGGACCATTCCGGATACCGGACATGACTGAGTCATCAAAGGAGGGAAAGAAAATGTGGGATTTTCTTGAAATTTTTCTTCAGCTTGCACCTTGGCTGCAGCTGACGATTATGGCGATGGGCATGGTTCTGCCGGTGATATTTTCTTTGGGCATCATGCTGTATTTCTGGGGCGGACACCGCCGATATCCTGACGATACGCTGTTGATCATACGACGCGCTCAGGACAGTGATGTCCTGACCTTGATTGTCCGTGAGGATGCTGAATTTTCAACCGGTCAGTTGGCGGCTGTGCTGGGCCTGACCGTGCAGGAGGAAACCGGCGGCTGGGAAGAGGTTTCATTTTTTGACGAGCTGCACTGACTGGCAGCCGGCGGGCGGGCAGCCCCCGCTCACTTTACCGGACGGTTGAGCCGCTGGGCCGCCAGCTCGGCGCGCTTCAAGGCCCCGGCTGTGGGTTTCTCGCTGGCGGATTTCAACTGTCCGCAGGCGGCCATGATGTCGCGGCCACGCGGGGTGCGGACCGGGCTGGCGTAGCCGGCCCGGTTGACGATGTCGGCGAACGCCTCAATGCGGTCCCAGTCCGAGCATTCATAAGGCGCACCAGGCCAGGGATTGAAGGGGATTAAATTAATCTTGGAAGGAATTCCGGCCAGAAGCCTGACCAGTTCCCGGGCATCCTCATCACTGTCATTGACCCCTTTGAGCATGACATATTCAAAGGTGATGCGTTTGGCATTGGAGGCATTGGGGTAGGCGCGGCAGGCTTCCAGCAGTTCGGCGATTGGATATTTGCGGTTCAGCGGTACCAGCTCATTGCGTAAGTCATCACGCACGGCATGCAGGGAAATGGCCAACATCACGCCGGTCTCGTCGCCAATGCGGCCCATGTCCGGCACCACACCGGATGTCGACAGGGTGATGCGGCGCCGGCTCAGGGCCAGCCCGTCCCCGTCCGACATAATGTTCAGCGCCGGGGCGACATTGTCGGTGTTGTAAAGCGGCTCCCCCATGCCCATCATGACGATATTGGTGACCTTTCGTGTATCATTGTTTTTCTGTGGATCTGGTGCCCAGTCGCCCAGATCGTCCCGCACCGCCACCAGCTGCCCGACAATCTCGCCGGGGGTCAGATTGCGCACCAGTTTCATGGTTCCAGTGTGGCAGAAACTGCAATTCAGCGTGCAGCCGACCTGTGAGGAGACGCACAAAGTGCCACGATCCATTTCCGGAATATAGACGGTTTCAATTTCATGCCCGTCGGCCAGCTTGAACAGATATTTGCGGGTGCCGTCCTCGGAAATCTGTCTTTCGCTGGTCTCCAGCCGAGTCAGGCTGAAATGGTCGGCCAGAGTCTCACGGAGATCCTTGGACAGGGTGGTCATGGCGTCAAAGCTGTCAACGCCATGGGCGTAAAGCCAACTCCAGATTTGACCGGCACGCATATTGAGTTGTTTCTCCGGCACGCCGATCCGTGACAAGGCCTCTTTCAGCTGCGCACGCGACAGCCCCAACAGGCTGATTTTGTCGGTGGCCGTTTCGGTCATTGCGGGCAAAGGCCGTTGAGTTGATTGTACGCGGCTGAAAAGCCCATCAACGAATATGTGTCGGTAGTTAAGGTGCCGCGTTTGGACGTGCCTTTGAAGACCAGACGGCTGCCGCGTTTCATGGCGTTGACGAACTGCTCATGATCGGCCGGATTTTCTACCCAGGCCCAGCTGGCCGATGCCTGACCCATTTTGGCACCGGTGAAGAAACGGAAACTGTCGGCACCAATCTGGGCGTAGGGGGTGCTTTTTTCGGAAAACGGATAGCCGATACGTACGCTGACCTCGTTGAACACCCCTTGGCCCGGACGGTGGCTTACGGCCAGAAAAATTTCGCCGCGACGGACATTGGCTGGCTTCTTTGCGACTGGCTCAGAGACGATGTAACAGGTCATCTGCGCTCCCTGCCCGGTGGTGAAGACACGCCATGCCTTGTGTGTGCTGACCGGTTTAAGGTTCTGGGCTGAAGCTGTGACACTCATCATGCTGAACAGTGAGAAGGTAAGCAGAAATTTTGTTAACACATGTCGCATTACGACCCGCTCGAGAATAATTTTAGGAATTTCAGGATAATGAGGGGTGAAGATTTTTTCCACAGCAAAATTTGATTTCCCGAAAAAAAGCAGTCATCACTTGCATAATGCCTTGAAATAAGCTCTGATGGTGTTGCGTTTGAGTTTCTGCGCGATTACGAAAGAAACTGAACACTTTGTGAGGCGTTAATGTGGCCGAGAATACGGACGGCCAGAATATCGATGCCACGGCCATTAATGGGGCATCTAGCCATCAGAACTTAAATCGGGCGCAACTAGCGGATTTCATCCGTAAGATAGCGGTGGACAAGGATCGTGAGTCCTTCAAGTCCCTTTACCTTTATTTTGCCCCGCGATTAAAAGGTTATTTGATGAGAATCGGTTCCACGCCTGCCCAGGCGGAGGAAGTGGTTCAGGATGTCATGCTGACAGTGTGGCGCAAGGCACCCCTGTTTGATTCGACCAAGGCCGCACCGTCAACATGGCTGTTCACCATCGCCCGTAACCGGCGTATTGATTTGCTGCGCCAGCAGAAATTTGTCGACTTGGATCCGCATGAACCAGCCTTGAAACCTGAAGATCCGGTTCAACCGGATGAAGAGGTCATTTTGAGTGATCGGGCGGAGAAGGTTTCCGAGGCTTTGGCGCAATTACCCGAGGAACAGGTCTCCCTGATCCGCATGGCGTTTTACCGGGGGTGGTCGCACAGCGAAATCGCCAAAGAGACCGGCTTGCCGCTCGGAACCGTCAAATCCCGGCTGCGGCTGTCCTTTTCGCACTTGCGCAGCGCACTGAAAGACCTTTCCTGACACCGCAGTCAAGGCTTGAGTTGAACACCTGACGTGCCGCCCGGCATAACGGGGCGCGGCTCGAAACGCCCGAGGGTCTGGATGCGGTCATACATGACAATGGCGCCGGCCACCTGTACATTGATGCAGAATTGCGTCGGTATGCGGATCAGGTGGTCGCATCTCGCGAGAAGTTGCGGCGACAGGCTGCCCCGTTCCGGCCCCATCACATAGGCCGCGCACCGCGGATGGGTGAAGCTGGGTAGATCAATCGCCTCATCGGTCAATTCCACGCCCACGGTCTGGCAGCCTTTGGGCAAAACCATGTTATCCAGCCCGTCCCAATCATACCAGGGAACATTCTTGTGGGTCGTGGAGGTGTCGGACTTCGCTTCGCGAACTTTGTAAGTCGCGGCGATGGTGAAGACGAAGCTGGCGCCGAAAGCATGGGCTGAACGGATCAGATTGCCCATATTCATCGGCTTGGAGATGCCTTCCACGCCTATGCCGAAATAACCGCGCATTTTTCCTGCTTGCGTCTATGAACCATAAGTGAATTAATAGATGTAATTTCTGCGGTCAGCAAGGTGCTGTCCATAAAACATGGGGGAAATCATGAAAGCTGTACTTTGTAAGGAACACGGCCTGCCGGACAAATTGGTGATTGAGGAGATTGATGCGCCGACACCCGGCCCGGGGGAGTTGCTTGTTGATGTCTATGCGGCATCAGTCAATTTTCCTGATTTTCTGATTATCCAGAACAAATATCAGTTCAAGCCGGATCTGCCCTTTTCACCGGGGAGTGAAGTGGCGGGCACGGTTGTCGGGCTTGGGGAAGGTGTGTCGCAATATAAAATTGGCGACAAAATCATCGGCCTGTGCGGCCATAACGGGTTTCGTGAACAGACAACGGTTCCGGCCATGGCCTGTATTCCGATGCCGCAGACCATGGACTTCAAAACCGGTGCCGCCATTTTGATGACTTATGGAACATCCTATTATGCGCTCAAGCAGCGCGCCAATCTGCAGGCCGGAGAGACGATTTTGGTTATGGGGGCGTCCGGCGGTGTCGGCTTGGCCGCCATTGATTTGGCGAAATCCATGGGCGCGACGGTCATTGCCGCGGCGTCAACCGAGGCGAAGCTGTCGGTCTGCCGCGATTACGGAGCTGATGAAACCATCCTTTATCCGACCGGTGCTATGGACAAGGATCAGGCGAAGGCGTTTTCCGCACAGATCAAGGAGCTGAGCGGCGGCAAGGGTGTCGATGTGATTTACGATCCAGTCGGAGATGTCTATGCCGAACCTGCCTTGCGGGCCATGGCATGGAACGGACGTTATCTGGTCATCGGGTTTGCGGCCGGTGAGATTCCGCGTGTCCCCCTGAATTTGACCCTTTTGAAAGGTTGTTCGGTTGTCGGCGTGTTCTGGGGTCAATTTACAATGGTTGAACCGGTGGCCTCAGCCGAAAACATGCGTGAATTGATGGAGATGGAGGCAGACGGGCGGATAAAGCCGCATATCTCCAAAGTCTTTGCCTTTGAGCAGACCCCTGAAGCGATAGACTTTATCGGCGCCCGCAAAGCGACTGGAAAAGTTGTGGTCGAAATCCGCAGCTGAGGTCTGCTCCGGATCTTCCGCGCTTACTTCTTTGGTTTGCCGGCCCGCCCGGCAGTTTTGTTCATATAAGACGCCATTTCAACATCCAACTGGCTCAAACCGCCGACATCATGGGTGGTCAGGGTCACTGTGACCTTGTTGTAGACGTTGAACCATTCCGGATGGTGGTCGAGCTGTTCTGCGCGTAAGGCGATTTTGGTCATCCAGGCAAAAGCGGCACTAAAGCTGGTGAAGGTGAATGTCTTTTGAATGGCTTCCTTGCCGCGCACCTTGCTCCAGCCGGGCAGGTTTTTCATCGCATTCAAGCGCTCGCTGTTCGAAAATTTTCCGGTCATTGCACTCTCCACTCGCCATCGACACAACTTAATTATGTGCAAATAAGATAAGCAGATAGGGAATTTTTCATCAATAGCGTATTTTGCCCGGGCAAAATGTTTTCGTGAGCTTGATTTCAAAAAATTTAATAGAAACAAATTTCTGATAATTACTCTCTTGTCCCTCTCCCCCTTTTTGTGTATCGCAGTTTCAAAGGGTGTTCTGTCCCTTTGGTTTGCACAATCTGTTCTGTTGCTTTCACTTTTATTTATCGGGCGGTTTTGATTTTTACGCTTCCTTAAGGGGAATGGTCTTTCCTGATGCTGAGTTTATCAGTTTTAGGAATGTCCATATCAAGACCGTCGGCGCGGTTGTGCAGGCCGGTACGGTGCTGGCGGAAATCGTGCCGGATGAAAAGGCGATACTTGTCATGGCTCGTTTGCCGGCCGAGGACGTCGCGGATGTTTATCCCGGCCAAATCGCGCAAGTGTCATTGTCGGCCTATGATGTATCCCGTCACGGCACGCTGGAGGGATATGTTCAGAAAATCGCCCAAAACACCACTCAGGAGGAAAACCTGCCGCCCTACTACCAGACCATGATTGAGATCAACAATCCGCGGTTCTCCAAGAGTGAGGAGGAGGTTGTAATTGTCCCCGCTCACCTGTGATGGTTGATATTATCGGCAACAAACGCACCATTATGAGCTATATCCTGACCCCGTTTGAGCGTGCGGCCGGGCGTGCTTTCAGAGAAAAATAAGCGCTGGGGTTAACGGGCGGCCATTGCTGCGGCCAGTTGCGCCGCGACATGCCGGCGGCTGTTACGGACCATGATCGCCACACCTTCAATATTGGGATGAATGCCGTCAGGCTGGTTGAGGCTTTTTTCGCCGGCAACCCCGTCCAGCAGAAACGGGACAAGGCCGGTGTCATATTGTGCTGCCAAATTCGGATAGACTGCGTCAAAGGCCGCCTGATAGGCCGGTCCGTAATTGGAGGGTGCGCGCATGCCCAGCAGCACGATCCGCATGCCGCCGGCCTGTGCCTTTTGGATGACGGCTTCCAGATTGGCGTGCAAAGCCGCCGGCGGCTGACCGCGCAACAGGTCATTGCCGCCAAGACCGACCATCAAAACATCCGTGTCTTTCGGCACCGACCAATCGAATCGGGCCAGCCCGCCGGCGGATGTATCTCCCGAGACGCCGGCATTCACCAGCGTCAGTGCGGGGAAATCCTGCTTCAGTACCGAGGCCAGCCGGTCCGGAAAGCTTTCCCCTTGCGCCAGCCCGTATCCGGCGGTCAGGCTGTCGCCCAATGCTACCAGCTTGAGCGGGGAACTGGATGCGGGAACCGTCATCCAAAGCAGACCCAAAACCGTAAATAATATGGATGCTATGCGCGCCGCCCGGTTTTTGTGACGGAAATTCAGGTGATGGTGCGTTTCAGTCAGCAGATGGGGCAAATAACAGTTTTTTTCCGGAACAGGCGGCAGCATGATGACCTCCCTGATAGATGTGAACAATGTAACCGTAACACTGCCGAGTCTGGCAGGGGACGTCAATATTCTAAAAGGCATCAACCTGTCAATGCCCAAGGGAGAGGCGCTGGGCATTGTCGGGCCTTCGGGTTGCGGCAAAACAACCTTGTTGATGGTTCTGGCGGGGCTGGAGCCACCCAGCTCCGGTCATGTGCTGATAGGCGATACGGATTTCTCCGCCGTGGATGAGGACGCGCTGGCCCGTTTCCGAAGACAGAATATCGGTATTGTGTTTCAATCTTTCCACTTGATTCCGACCATGACGGCTCTGGAAAATGTTGCTTTGCCGCTTGAATTATCGAATGACGGCCAGGCGCGACAAGCCGCCGCTGCGCTGGCATTGGACGAAGTCGGGCTTGCGCATCGCGGCGATCATTACCCCAGCCAGCTGTCCGGCGGAGAACAGCAGCGCGTCGCCCTGGCCCGCGCCATGATTGCTGATCCGGTGCTGCTGCTTGCAGATGAGCCGACCGGCAATCTCGATCAGACCTCCGGCCACCAGATTATGGATCTGATTTTTAGCCTACAGGAGAAGAAGGGCACCAGTCTTGTGCTGATCACCCATGATCCGGTTCTGGCGGCGCGGTGTGACCGTGTGGCGCGCTTGCGCGACGGCCTGATTGAAAGCATAGACGCCAAAGACCTGCCCGCACATACAGGCGTTGCATGAGCAGATCACCGCTTTCCGATGCACCGATTTTGCCCCTGCCCGCTTTTATCGGCTTGAGCTTTCGTCTTGCCTTGCGTGAATTCCGCAAGGGCATTCGCGGGTTCAAAATATTCCTGGCCTGTCTGGTTCTAGGGGTTGGGGCTATTTCGGCGGTCAATTCCATTTCCGGATCGCTGGTCAATGGCCTGAATGCCAAAGGCCAGTCCATTCTGGGCGGGGACATCAGCCTGCAACTGCAGAACCGGCCCATGAAGCCGTCAGAGCGCCAATGGCTGGAGCAGCGTTTCAGCCTGACCCATCACATTACCTTACGGGCCATGGCCATCATCGGTGCCGGGACGGCATTGGAGTCCGTCCTGTCGGAGGTCAAGGCGATTGAGGGGGCTTATCCGATTGTCGGGGAGATCGTTCTGGCGAATGGCGAGGCCCTTGATACGCGGACATTGCGCCCGACGGAGGTGATTGTCGAACCCGACCTGACGGCGAGGCTTGGGCTGGAGGTTGGGGATGTACTGACGCTCGGGACTGCGCGCATGACTATTGCCGGGATTTTGGGCAATGAACCGGACCGCATGGCCGGCGGCTTCGCCTTTGGCCCCCGTATTCTTTTGTCCAAGCCGGCTCTGGAAAGGACCGGCTTGGCGGCTCCGGGAAGCCTGCAGGAACATAATTACCTGTTGCGCATGGATGCCCGAACCGGAACCTCAGACCTGCAGCAGGCTGTCGGCTTGATCCGTCAGCAGTTTCCCGATGCCGAATGGCGGGTGCGTGACCGCCGTGACGCCTCGCCGTCGCTGCGCCGCAGCATTGAACGGATTGCGATATTCCTGACTCTGGTCGGGCTGACCGCTCTCGTTGTCGGCGGTGTCGGAATTGCAAATGCGGTGACAGCCTATCTGGAAAGCCGGCGGGAAACCATTGGGGTTTACAAGTCGCTGGGGGCGACGACGCGGCTCGTATATTTCATCTATCTGACCCAGATTGGCCTGATGTCGGTATTGGGTGTTCTCTTTGGTCTTGCGTTGGGGTCGGCAGCACCGGTTCTGGCCTATGGCTTTGTCGCGGATTTGCTGCCGTTTGAGATGGATGTGACGCCGCATCTATCGGCTCTGTTGCCGGCTGCGGCGTTCGGGGTTTTATCCTCTCTGGTGTTTGCACTGCAACCGCTTCATGCAGCCTGTCAGGTCCCGGCCACAAGCCTGTTCCGGCCGCGAGGTTTGACCCCTCGGGGGCGGGTAAGCATGAGCGTGACGGTCTTCATCACCCTGCTGCTCTCGGTTCTGGGCTTGTTCGCCATTACCCTTTTGGTGGTGCAACGGGTCGAGGTGACGTTGTATTTCGTGGTCGGCCTGCTGATGTCTTACCTTCTGCTGCGGACCGCAAGCGGTGTGCTGGAGGCGGCGGCAAAAGCGGCCGGGCGTCCGCGCAACCCCTTATTGCGACTTGCTCTGTCCAATCTTTATCGGCCCGGCGCCCCGACCCGAACAGCCATGCTGTCCATCGGTCTGTCGGTTACCTTATTGTCAATTATAACCTTGGTCGACGGCAATATGAGCCGTCAACTGCAGGGGGATCTGCCGGCGGAAACACCGAGTTATTTCATGTTGGATATTCAATCCGACCAGAAACGGGAAATTGAGCGCCTGACCCGCACTGTGGACGGCTTTGAAACCTTGAACAGCGTGCCCATGCTGCGCGGGCGGGTGACCCATATGAACGGGGTGACGAGCAGTCAATTGACCCCGCTGGCAGATGTCGCCTGGGTGTTGCGCGGGGATCGCGGCCTGACCTATGCCGCCGAGCTGCCAGTCGGCTCAGAACTGGTGGCCGGGACATGGTGGCCGGCGGATTATGACGGCGAAATGCTGGTTTCGGTGGAAGACCGGATTCTTTACGGTTTCGGCCTCGCTATCGGCGATGAGATCGGGTTCAGCATTCTCGGACGTGACATGACTGCCAAAATCGCCAGCGCCCGCAAGGTCAATTACCAGAATTTCGGGTTGAATTTTGTCTTTGTTTTTTCTCCTGCCCAATTGTCCGCCGCACCGCACACCCATGTCATGACAGTGACGCTGGACGAGGCGGACCCGGCTCCCTCTTTGGCGTTGCGTCAGGATATTTTAAGTCGCTTCCCAAATGTTTCGGTGATCCGGGTGAAGGAGTCGGTCGAGCAGATTATGGATCTCTTGGGTGACATTAATCTTGGGGTGCGCGTTATGAGCCTTGTGACAGTCATTGCCGGGGTTCTGGTTTTAGCCGGTGCCATGGCCAGCGGGCACAGGGCGCGGCTCTATGATGCGGTTATGCTGAAGGTTCTTGGCGCGACGCGGGCGCAAATTCTCGCCGTGTATTTTCTTGAATATCTGTTGCTGGGGACGGGTGCTGCGCTTATTGCCGCCGGGGTCGGGACTGCGGCGTCCTGGCTAATTGTCGTCAAATTGATGCAGATCGAATGGGTTTTGCTGCCCGGCGCTTTGGCGGCGACCATAATTGGGGCAAGCTTTTTGACCATCATGATGGGCCTGTTCGGGACCTGGCGTATTCTCGGATCCAACTCTGCGGCCGTATTACGCACCGGATAATGGCCCGAAAATCGGGATAAACACCGTTTTACCCTTGAAATCAACGCCTGTTGGTCTGATATTGATATGAAGACAGACTTATTGAAAGGTTAGACATGTCAGATTTTGACCAAATGAACTCACAGACTATGACGCAAGAGGCACGGGCCCGCGAAATCAACGAGGGTCTGCGCATTTACATGTCGAAAGTCTATAATCACATGGCCACCGGCCTTCTGGTAACGGCCCTGGTGGCCTATTTCGGCGCCGCTTCCGGTCTTTACATGAGCTTGGCATCAACACCGCTGATTTTTGTCATCATGTTCGCACCGTTTGCCATGGCAATGTATTTCACCTTCCGGTTCATGAACATGACATCGGCCAAGGCGCGGAATGTATTTTACGCCTATGCCGCCATGATGGGACTTTCCCTGTCGGCGATTTTCCTGGTCTTTACCGGCCAAAGCCTGACCACAACATTTTTGATAACGGCCGCCTCGTTCGGTTCCTTGAGCCTTTACGGCTACACCACCAAGCGGGACCTTGGCCCGCTCGGCGCGTTTTTGTTCATGGGTCTGATTGGCATCATTCTGGCCTCCTTGGTCAACATGTTTGTCGGCAGCGCATCAGGTCAGTTTGCCATTTCCGTCATGGGCGTCTTGGTGTTTGCCGGGCTGACGGCTTATGACACCCAGGCCATCAAGCAGATTTATTTTGCCGGTGACAGCCGTGAAGTGGCGGAAAAGAAAGCCATACATGGCGCATTCCGCCTGTATCTGGACTTCATCAATATGTTCCTGATTCTGCTTCAGTTCCTCGGCAACCGCGAATAGGCCAGTTCCAGGCTTGCTGAAAACCCCCGTATCAAAACTGGTGCGGGGGTTTTCTAGTTCAGGGTAGGGAGGCAGGCCTGAATCTTTTCAGGCAGGCGTGAGACCAAGCCATGACGGACTTTGTGCCAAAGCGCGGAGAGCAGCAGCAGGCCGGAGCCTATTAGCAGGGCGGTGACCGCCAGGCTTGCGTCCATCAGGCCGTAATTTCTGAAAATGATCTGAATGGCATAAAGCGCATAAGCCAGTCCGGATACCATCAGGGCCCGGCGGTCTATGCAAACTGAAATCAGGGAAATCAGAAGATAAATGAGAATGACGAACAGGGCACCGGCCAGCGTGTCGGCGCTGTCCCGGCTGATGATATCGCCAAACACAGGGTGTATCAGTAAAGGCGCTGCCAGAAGATGTAGCCAGAAAGCGGCATCTGACCTGTAGGTGATGCGGTCGCGGTCCGACAGGTCCCAGGCCATGGCCAATGACAGCAGGCCACAGCCGCCGAAAAAAAGTAGAATGTCGAGATGATCCCCAAGTGCAGGAAAACCTTTCACCAGAACGCCGATAATGACGGTCAAGGCGGCCCCGGCACCGACGGCAATGGTTATCGGCACTTTGAAACGCTGCCAGTGCAGGAATGTTGCGACGCCAACCGCTAGCCCGCGTGAAATGGTCTCGGTGGTTTCCGTTACGGTACCCGGCTCAAAACTGACGGCGCTGGCAATGCAGAAGATAAAGGCACCAAGCAGGAAAATCGATGGTAAAGCAAGATGTCGTTTGCGGGAGAAATATTCGGCAATTCCCCAGGCCAGGGCGGCGGTGGTGATATAGGCCAACTGCGCGTCCAGGTTTTGCTTCAACAGCCAATAGCCAGAAAACAGCACCAGCCCGCAGGCCAGGGTGACGAAAATATCGTTGAAACTGCTTAGAAAACGGAAATTTTCCTCATCGACAGACGGGCTGTTGCGCCGCTTTTCAACAAACCGGCGAAACGCATTGGTCTGCGCTTCACTCAGCACGCCAGCCTGTTCAGCCGCGGCTAGATCTTCATCCGTATAGGACATGCGGGTGTTCTCTCATTATGTTAACCAGAGCCGGTGCGCCAATACAGCCGCGGCCCCTGCTTTTGGTCAAAATATCTCAACAGGCGATCAAGCTCGCGCCCGCGTTTGAGTATCAGTCCGTGTGAATTGACCAGTGCATACATGCCTTGGCGCCGGCGCAGCGCGGGATGCTTTTCAATCCGGTAAAGTGGCGTGTCCTGGCTGCGTTTGAACACGCTGAACACGGCCATGTCTTTGCGTCCGTCAATGGCGTAGTCACGCCATGCCCCGGCAGCGACTCGGCGGCCATAAAGCCCCAATAGCAGGTTCAGCTCGGTTTTGTCCCACATGATTGTGGCGGGTTGGGTTTTTTGATATTGGCGTTCGCGCTCATAGGCGTTGCCGACAAAGGTAAGCGCATTTCGTGAACCGGAAGACATAAGTCAATCTTGCCTTGTTTTTCAGGGACGCGCAAACAAAAACACCGCCCCGAAGGGCGGTGTCTTGTTGCCGTTTTCAAAAGCCTCAGGCAGCCAGCTGGCGCAGCACATGCTGCAAAATACCGCCGCTTTGGAAGTAATCCACCTCATCAGCCGTATCGATGCGGCCCAATAGCTGGACTTTCTGCTTTTTGCCGTTTTTGCGTTCAATCACCATGGTGAATTTTTGGCGCGGCTTGATTTTGCCGTCTAGCCCTTCAATGGTGATGGTCTCGGAGCCGTCCAGTTTCAGCTTGGCCCAGCTTGCGCCATCGGTGAACTGCAACGGAGCGACACCCATGCCGACCAGATTGGAGCGGTGAATGCGCTCAAAGCTCTCCGCCACAACGGCACGCACGCCGAGCAGACGTGTGCCCTTGGCGGCCCAGTCCCGGCTGGAACCGGTACCATATTCCTTGCCGGCAAAAACCACCAGCGGTGTGCCTGATTTGGCATATTCCACCGCCGCATCATAAATCGGCATCACTGACCCTTTGGGCTGGAGCTTGGTGAATCCGCCTTCCGTGCCCGGTGCCATGTGATTGCGGATACGAATATTGGCAAAGGTGCCGCGCATCATGACTTCATGATTGCCGCGGCGTGAGCCATAGGAATTGAAATCAACCGCCTTGACCTTGTTCTTTTTCAGATACAGACCGGCCGGGCTGTCAGCTTTGATGGCGCCGGCGGGGGAAATGTGGTCGGTGGTGATGCTGTCGCCGAGCAGGGCGAGAATGCGGGCTTTTTCAACCGGTGCGACACCGGTCGGGCCGTCGCCCAGGCCGTCAAAGAAGCTCGGCTTTTGCACATAGGTTGATTTGGTGTCCCAGCTGAAGGTCTGGCCTTTAGCCGGCTTGATTTTGCGCCATCCGGCATCGCCCTTGAACACGTCCTTGTAGCGGTCACGGAACATGGCCGGCGTGACGCAGGTCCGCACGGTATCGGCGATTTCCTTGCTGTCGGGCCAGATGTCGGACAGATAGACGGGGTTGCCCTTCTTGTCGGTGCCGAGCGGATCAGTCGCCAGATTGATGTTGACCGAACCGGCGATGGCATAGGCGACGACCAGCATGGGGGAAGCCAGATAATTGGCCCGTACGTCCTGACTGACACGGCCTTCAAAATTGCGGTTGCCTGACAGGACCGATGTAACGACTAGATCATTTTCATTCACGGCCTTGGAAATCGGCGCCGGCAACGGACCGGAATTGCCGATACAGGTGGTGCAGCCATAACCGACCAGATTGAAGCCGAGCTTGTTTAGGTCTTTCTGCAGGTTGGCTTTTTTCAGATATTCCGTCACCACCTGTGAGCCTGGGGCCAAAGAGGTTTTCACCCATGGCTTGACGCTCAAGCCCCGGGCGACGGCATTGCGTGCTACCAGTCCGGCACCCAGCATGACGGATGGGTTGGAGGTATTGGTGCAGGAGGTGATGGCGGCGATCACGACATCACCATTACCAAGATCGTGCTTGGCGCCGCGCACCTTGACGCGTTTGTCGGCGTCTTTCTTTTTAACGCCAAGATCCGTCAGGGCTGTTGCGAAACCAGCCGGCATGTCCTCCAGCAAGACCCGGTCCTGCGGGCGCTTAGGACCAGCCAGGCTGGGTTTGATTTCCGCGAGGTTGAGGGACAGGGTGGAGGTGAAGACCGGGTCCTCAGACCGCTTGGTGCGGAACATGCCCTGAGCCTTAGCGTATTTTTCCGCCAAGTCGACACGGGCTTTTTTGCGGCCCGTCGCCTTGAGATAGGAAATGGTGTCGGCGTCAACCGGGAAAAAGCCGCAGGTGGCGCCGTATTCAGGGGCCATATTGGCGATGGTCGCTTGGTCTTCGAGGGACAGATTGTCGAGGCCGGGGCCGTAAAATTCTACAAATTTCCCGACCACACCTTTTTGACGCAGCATTTCAACAATGGTCAAGACCAAATCGGTTGCGGTTGCGCCTTCCGGCAGTTTGCCGTCCAGCTTGAAACCGATGACTTCCGGTAACAGCATCGAAATCGGCTGACCCAGCATGGCCGCTTCCGCTTCAATGCCGCCAACGCCCCAGCCCAGCACGGCCATGCCGTTAACCATGGTGGTGTGGCTGTCGGTGCCGACCAGCGTGTCGGGATAGGCGACCTCGACCGTTTTGCCCCTGTGTTTTTCCTTGCGGGTCCAGACGGTCTGGGCCAGATGCTCCAGATTGACCTGATGGCAAATGCCGGTGCCAGGCGGTACGACGCGGAAGTTTTCAAAGGCTTCCGAACCCCAGCGCAGGAATTCATAGCGTTCGCCATTGCGCTGATATTCGAGATCAACATTCTGCTTCAGAGCTGACGCAGTGCCGAAATTATCGACCATGACGGAGTGGTCAATGACCAGGTCCACAGGGGTCAGCGGGTTGATTTTCTTGGTGTTGCCGCCAATATCCTCCATGGCGTTACGCATGCTAGCGAGGTCCACCACGGCCGGGACGCCGGTGAAATCCTGCATCAGGACACGGGCCGGACGATAGGCGATTTCACGAGTTGATTTGCGCCGGGTCATCCAGCTTTTGACGGCCTTGATGTCGGCGGCGGTCACGGTACGGCCATCCTCAAAGCGCAGCAGATTTTCAAGCAGAACCTTCATTGAGTTCGGCAGTCTGGAAATGCCGTCGAGACCGTTTTTTTCTGCAGCTTTCAAGCTGTAATAGACGTAAGACTTGTTCCCCACTTTGAGTGTTTTGCGGGCTCCGAAACTGTTCGGATGTTCTTGTGCGTTTGTGCTGGAGGTTGTTTTTTTGCTGGTGGCCATGAATATATCCCCGTTTAAAAATGCGCAGGCGGTTTGGTCTTGTTCGAACTTGCGCGGAATATACTTTCCTTTTTTGGAAAAATCCATGCTTAAGAGGTAAAAATTTCAACCATCCGGCGGGACAATTTTGCCATAGCCCCGCGCGGCACTATTGAGTAGATTGTCGACATGATGCGTTTTGAAACCTACGGACAAGACACCGTCATTATGCGGGCGTCGGAGTTGACCTGTCGTCGTGGCGGTCGCCTGCTCTTTAAGGGGCTCGAGTTTGATTTTGCGGGCGGTCAGCTCGTGGCTTTGCGGGGCGGAAACGGCACCGGCAAAACGTCCTTGCTGCGGATGATGGCAGGTTTGCTGGAGCCGTTTTCCGGTCAGGTGACCGGGCCAGGTCCTGCTCAGACGCATTATATTGCCCACCAAAACGGGTTGAAAAACCGGTTGACGGCTCTGGAAAATCTCAGTTTCTGGCAGGATTGGCTGACGCCGACGCAAGCCATCGCAAGGTCCTGCACAATGTCCTGCGCCCAGGCTTTGGAATATGCCGGGCTCTCAGACCGGATGGATCTGGCGGCCGGGGATTTGTCGGCCGGACAAAAACGGCGCCTGTCTTTGGCCCGGCTGCTGGTGGCGCCGCGCCCGGTTTGGTTGTTGGACGAACCGGATGCGGCGTTGGATGAAGCCGGACAGAGTTGGCTTGCGGAGATGATGGCTGCCCATATTCAGGCCGGCGGGCTGGCTGTGGTTGCCACCCATACACCCCTGTCCGTCGCCGACGAACAGGTGCTGTTGACCGGCCCGTCCGGAAAGGTGACGGCATGATCAGCGCCATGCGGATTTTGTTCCTGCGCGATGCCGGACTTTTTGTGCGCAGCAACAGCACCGGCCTGACGCTGGCTTTTTTCTTCATCGCCGTGGCATTCCTGCCCTTCGGCCTTGGTCCTGACCTTGCATTACTGCAAAAGCTCGCGCCCGGGCTGGTCTGGGTCGGCTTATGCTTGTCCGTTTTACTGTCACTTGAGCATCTGTTCCAGTCAGACCTGGAAGATGGCAGTTTTGACCAACTCTTGTTGGGGCCGTTGCCGCTTGAGGTGATCTGTTTGACTAAGGCTCTGGCGCATTGGGTGGCGGTGGTTCTCCCCTTGGTTTTCATGTCGCCCGTTGCCGGGATTTTTCTCAATATCAGCCCTGGTGATTTTGGCCTGTTGGTGATGGCTCTGCTGTCCGGATCTCTGGCCTTGAGTTTTCTCGGCATGGTCGGGGCGGCGCTGGCCGCCAGTGTCGTGCGTAGCGGTTTTCTTGCCGCCCTGGTGGTCATGCCGCTTTATGTGCCGGTTTTGATTTTCGGCAGTGCTGCTTTGGTGCAGGGTTTGGCCGGCCGGTCAATGCTGATTGAGCTGACGCTGCTCGCCCTGTTCGGTCTGGCCGCCATGCTGCTGGCGCCTTTGGCGGCGGCCATGGCGTTGCGGGCGCGGTTGTGATGCACATGGCACGGGTGTTTTGGTCACTCTGCCGCTTTGACAAGCGGCTCGGAAAGGGCTAGGGACAGCATATGTTTGGATATGCCAATCCGTCAAAATTCATGTCACTGGCGGCTCGCCTGCACCGGCCCGTCTGGGGTCTGGCTGTCGCCCTGCTGGCAGTCGGGCTTTATCTGTCTTTTACTGCGCCGCAGGATTACCAGCAGGGCGAAACGGTCCGCATCATGTTTTTGCATGTGCCGGCGGCCTGGATGGCTCTGTTCGGTTACAGCTTTGTCACATTTGCCAGCATTGCCGGTCTGGTCTGGCGGCATCCTGTCGGTCATTTTTCGGCCAAAGCTGCGGCGCCGATTGGTGCGGCCTTTACCCTGATATGCCTGCTGACCGGTTCCTTGTGGGGCAAGCCGATGTGGGGCACTTGGTGGGTTTGGGACGCCCGGCTGACATCGGTGTTGGTGCTGTTTTTCATTTACCTCGGCTACATGGCGGTCTGGCAGGCGATTGAGGAGCCGTTGCAGGCGGCCAAAAGTGCTTCGGTGCTCGCGGTTGTCGGTTTCATCAATGTGCCGATCGTCAAATTTTCAGTTGATTGGTGGAATACGCTGCACCAACCGGCCAGCGTGTCGCGCCTTGCGGCGCCGGCCATTCACCCCTCCCTGCTGGTGCCGCTGCTGGTGATGGGCGCCGCATTCATGGTGTTGTTTTTCGCGTTATGGCT
Source organism: Parvibaculales bacterium (assembly GCA_049889415.1). Classification (GTDB taxonomy): domain Bacteria; phylum Pseudomonadota; class Alphaproteobacteria; order RS24; family RS24; genus JAYQKL01. Next base: position 296,959 of record JBMHDL010000006.1, read on the forward strand.
GACCCGGGTACAGTCTGAAATCTGGCGGCAACGCAATCGTGCCCGTCGTCTGGGGCTGGATGAGACACCGCCGTCAGGCAGCTGGGTTGGAGGTGCGCCATGAGCTATTTTGCCTATGTCTTTTTAAGTTATGCCATCACCGTACTGGTTCTGGCGGGACTTGTCGTGACCAGCCTGCGCTCCTATCTGCGTTTGAGGCAGGCTGAGATAGACCGCCGCGCCGGAGACGGCAAATAAGCTTTTGAGAGCTGTGGAGTCGGTATGGTGAAACATCTGAGACGCATTACCCCGATGTTGATTTTCGCAGGCCTGGTGGCGCTGTTCGCCGTCGGTTTACGCCAGGGGGATCCGTCAAAACTGCCAACGGCCCTGTTGAACAAACCCTTGCCGGAATTTACCGTGACCGGGCTTGAGCGGTCAGAGATTATTGCGGCTGCGCCCGCTTTGCTGAATGTCTGGGCAAGCTGGTGCGGACCCTGCCGTGACGAACACCCCTATCTGATGTCTCTGGCGCAAGCCGGCATCCCGGTTTTCGGTATCAACTACAAGGATGATCCAGCGGCGGCGGTGCGGTTTCTGTCCGGTCTGGGCGACCCGTATCGCGCATCGGGTACGGATATGGACGGCTCACTGGCCATTCATCTTGGCGTCTACGGCGTGCCGGAAACCTTTGTCATCGGTGCCGGCGGGACTATTTTATACAGACATGCAGGGCCGCTGGATGAAACGGTGCTGCGCCAAACCATCTTACCGCTGGTTCAGCGATTATCTGACCCGGCCCAACAGGGGAAATGACATGGTGTTTCGCGATAAATCACGCAGCTATGAAACGGATATGCAGTTTTCAAAACGCGAACCTGACGGCGATACCATCAAGCGCGACGTCTGCGACACATGCGGTTTCATCAATTATGAGAACCCGAAAATAGTGGCCGGCATTGTGGCTTCCTGGGAACGGAAAATTCTCATGTGCCGCCGCAATATCGAGCCACGCAAAGGGTTCTGGACTTTACCGGCCGGTTTTATGGAACAGCGCGAAACCACCCAGCAGGCGGCGGCGCGCGAGGCGCATGAGGAGGCGCATGCTGATATCGAAGTCGGGGAATTGCTCGGGATTTACAATATTGCCCGTATTTCGCAGGTGCAGATATTTTATCGCGGGAAACTCAAGAACCCCAATATCAGCGCCGGGCCGGAGAGCATGGAAGTGGCGTTGTTTGACTGGGATGACATTCCCTGGGATGAGTTGGCTTTTCCAAGCGTCTATTGGGCTTTGCAATATTATAAAGAAACCCGCGCTTTGCATTATTTCCCGCCGGCCAAAGAGCCGGATGACTGGTTCCAGACCCCGGGTTTTGAAAATCTGACCGGCGAAGCCTGATCAGCCGGCGGGTCTCAGCTGTTTTTAGCCGATGTGTCGTCAGTGGCCTGCTCATGTGTTGATAGCAGGCGTGCCTGAGACAACATGAAAAGGAAGGTCAGCGGCAGATAGGCGAACACCTTGAAACTGACCCAATCATTGGTGCTGAGTGTATGTCGCGCCCATTCATTCAGTAGGGCGCAGAAGATAAAGAAATAAACCCACCGGCGGGTCAAAATCATCCAGCCTGTCTGCGACAAAGGCAGGGCGGTTCCGAGAATTTTCTGCAACAGGCTGACGCCCTTCAGCAAGCCCCCAGCCAGGACAGCAGCACCCAGCAAATAAATGATGGTGGGTTTCAGCTTAATGAAGGTCTCATCCTGAAAATACAGTGTCAGGCTTCCAAAAACGACGACAAGCGCCAATGTGGTCCACTGCATCGCCGTCGGTTTTGCGCCCCGGGCATAAATGGACCCAAGCGCAGCAATCAGAGCCACCATGAAGCCGGCCGTAGCGATGAAAAACCCTGTTTCCGGGGGTTGTCCCAACCATTGCGCGCCACGACTGTTCAAAATCAAGAACACCAGCAAGGGGACGAAATCTTCGAAAAACTGTCGCATGACTTAATTTTGAGCCTCGTCCAGTCCAACTAGTGCGCGGGCGAAATTTTCTGCCGAGAAGGGTTGTAAATCTTCAGCCTGTTCCCCGACCCCTATGAAATGAATCGGCAATCCCAGCTTGTCGCCAATGGCGACCAGCACCCCGCCGCGGGCCGTGCCGTCGAGTTTGGTCATAATGAGACCGGTTGTGCCTGCGGCCTGTTGAAAAATCTCGGCCTGAGTCACGGCGTTTTGGCCGGTGGTGGCGTCCAACACCAGCAAAGAGGCATGCGGTGCCGACGCGTCGATTTTCTGCATCACCCGGATGATTTTCTCTAGCTCCGCCATCAGGCCCTGATTAGACTGCAGGCGCCCGGCCGTGTCCATAATCAGCACATCAACACCCTCTGCTTTGGCACGTTTCATGGCGTCATAAGCCAGTCCCGCCGCGTCGCCGCCGGGCTGGGTCGTGACCACCGGAACGCCGGTACGATCCCCCCAGATCTGCAATTGTTCTATGGCAGCGGCCCGAAAAGTGTCCCCGGCTGCCAGCATGACCGACTGGCCTGCCTCGAGATATTTGCGGGCGAGTTTGCCGATCGTCGTTGTCTTGCCGGCACCGTTGACGCCGGTCATCAAAATCACAAAAGGTTTATGACCGGTCGTGTCCAGAGCTTTTTCATGTGGGGCCAAACGATCCGTCACAGCTGCCGCCAGCAGGGTTTTGATCTCGGTGTCAGTGACATCCGCATCGGTTTTTTCCCGCCTGAGAGACTCGATGATCTCCGCACTCGCGGACAGGCCCAAATCAGACGTGATCAGCAGTTCCTCCAGCTCGGTGAGCACTTCAGCAGACAGCCTGCGCCCTTTAAAGATGCTGCCTATGCCCTGACTTAAATTCTGGCTGGTGCGGGACAGGCCGGATTTTAATTTTTTGAACAAACCCATATCCGCTCCTATGCTCTGGCCGTGCCGAGGAGTTTGGTGCCGTCATCTCCCGTGATGTCGAACTGATGAATTGTTCCCACATCCAATTTGTCTTTGAGTGTATCAGGGTCAAAATCAATCTGTGCAAATTCTTCACTGCGAGCGAGGCCGGGCTTTTCTACAATCGCGGAAAGCGTTTTTCCGTGTTGGCGATGCAACCAGTTCTGCCGGACATTCTCGCCAGCCGCGCGCAGACGTGCCGCGCGCGCCTTGATCTCGGTTCCCGACACTTGCGGCATTTTTTCCGCCGGTGTTCCGGGCCGGCGTGAATAGGGGAACACATGTAGCCAGACCAATTCACAGGATTCGACCAGATCCAGGGAATTTTGGAACATGGCTTCTGTTTCGGTCGGGAACCCGGCAATGATGTCGGCGCCAAAGACGATACCGGGTCGGCGGCGGCGGATCTCTTCACAAAAGGCAATGGCTTGTTCGCGTGTGTGGCGCCGCTTCATGCGTTTGAGGATCATGTTATCGCCGGCCTGCAGGGAGAGGTGGAGATGCGGCATGACGCGCTCCTCCTCAACCACCATGTCCAGAAGCTTCGGCTCCAGTTCAACGGCATCGACTGAGGATAATCTGAGACGGGGTAAATCCGGCACCTGTTGGAGAATCGCCTGCACCAAAACACCAAGTCCGGCCTCACCAATATCAGCCCCCCAACTGGTCATATCCACACCGGTCAGGACTATTTCACGGTGTCCCTGCTCGACCAAGCTCTGGCAGTCGCGGACCACTTCAGCAATCGGGGTTGAGCGGGAATTGCCTCGCCCGAACGGGATGATGCAAAAGGTGCAGCGGTGGTCGCAGCCGGTTTGCACCTGAACAAACGCTCTAGCGCGTGATTGTACAGGTGCCGCCGGTCGCGGTATGGCTTTGTCGAGGGCCATGATGTCCCCGACCGCCGCGCCTGTGCCTTTCCAGCTTGCGGGTGTTAATTTTTCCTCATTACCGATGACCTTGGTGACTTCAGGCATGGCGGCAAAGTCGCTGCCATGGGTCTGGGCGGCGCATCCGGTGACAAAGACAGGGCGTTCCGGATTGTCCCGGGCGGCTTTACGCACGCTTTGGCGCGCCTGCCGGACAGCTTCTGAAGTGACGGCACAGCTGTTGATGACGGTGGCATCTTCAATCTGAGCCTGGCCCAATGCCGCTTTGACATAATCCCCGTCCAGCGCATTCAGGCGGCAGCCGAAATTGCGGATGTCGAGTTTCGTGTCCATTTTTCTCTCTGATTTTCTCTCTGAGCTGCTCACAAGACCAACTCACCATCAAATTCAAATTCCGCCGGGCCGCGCATGATGAATGTGTCATCTCCCGGCACATAGCGCACCGTGATGATGTCACTTTCATTCCGGTCTGTATTAAAAGGGGGCATGACATCCACTTCCGTGCGCAAATCACCTTCCGGAGAACGGGTGACCCCCAGCTCAATGGCGGCAATCGCAGCGGCACAGGCACCGGTGCCGCAGGCTTGGGTCAAACCGGCGCCGCGCTCCCAGGTGTGAATGGCCAGAGTCGGGCGTTCAAACGCACGCAAATGCTGTACGAAATTAATATTCGCACGGTCGGGAAACAGGGCGTGGTTCTCCAGCTCCGCCCCGTATTTTGACGCCATCCATCTGGTTTTTTTTGAGGCAAATATGACGGCATGCGGGTTGCCGACATTGACAAGGAATGCCGGCGGCAGGTCATCATGCAGGACGACGCCATTGGTTTTCCCGACATCATCGGCCAGAGGGATGTCGGCCCAGTCAAAACGCGGCGCCGGCAGGGTCACCTCGACCCGTTCTGCATCGACCCGGCAATGCAATGTGCCGCCCAGAGTTTCGACGTCTAGCATGTCAACACCATCCTGGCGGGCAAGAAACAGGGCAACCGCACGCGTGCCGTTGCCACAGGCCTCGACCTCGCCGCCATCAGCATTCCAGATTTCAGCGAAACAGTCCCCGCCCTGCCGGGCCGCGGTAATCAACATGATCTGGTCACAGCCTTTGGTGATTGGGTTGTCACGGTCTGCAATGGCGCGCACGACATCGCGTGACAGGGCTAATCCGCATGCACGGGCGTCCATCACCACAAAATCATTGCCAAGACCATGCATCTTGGAGAAGGCTGTTTTCAACTGTGTGCTCATATGGCTTGTATATAAGCGGGATTGACCAGAATAGCCAGCCCCGGCTGAGCTCTTGACAGGTGCCCGGGAAAAGCCTAGGTTGCCCCAACTTCACTGAGAAGGCAAAATTTGAAACGGTTCCAGCCCAATGGGGCGGAGTCACCACCCGACAACGATGTTCGTCCTCGGGTGCATTAACGGTTGGATGATATTCCTGACTGCAGGTGTCATCCGGAAAATTGGAAACGGCATGTTTGAAACGTTGTCTGACAATTTAGGCTCTATTTTCGACCGCTTAACCGGGCGCGGCGCCCTGTCGGAAAAAGATGTTGACGTCGCCCTGCAGGAAATCCGCAAGGCCCTGCTGGAGGCTGATGTCGCCTTGCCGGTGGTCCGGTATTTCCTTGATCAGGTGCGGCCGCTGGCGGTTGGTGCTGATGTCCTGAAAGCCGTCAAACCGGGCCAACAGGTTGTCAAGATTGTCAATGACGCCCTCGAAGCTATGCTCGGTGAGGCCGAGCCGATTTCGCTCAAAGCTGTGCCGCCGGTCCCGATTATGATGGTGGGCCTGCAAGGTTCGGGTAAAACAACCAGCACAGCGAAAATCGCCAAAATGCTGGGGGAAAAAGACAAGCGCAAAGTGTTGATGGCTTCCCTCGATACCTCGCGCCCGGCCGCCATGGAGCAGTTGCGGGTGTTGGGTGAACAGGCCGGCGTGGAAACCCTGCCGATTGTCGACGGGCAGCGGCCGGTTGATATTGCCAAGCGGGCCGTAGAGGCCGGCCGTTTGGGCGGCTTTGATGTCGTCATGCTTGATACGGCCGGTCGTACCAATGCGGATGAGGCCCTGATGTCGGAATTGGCGGCCATTGACGCCGCTGTCAGCCCGCATGAAACCCTGCTGGTCGCCGACAGCCTGACGGGTCAGGAAGCGGTGACCATTGCTGAGCAATTCCATGCGCGTGTCAAGCTGAGCGGTATTATGCTGACCCGAACCGAAGGGGATGGGCGCGGCGGTGCGGCTTTGTCCATGCGCCACGTCACCGGCGTGCCGATCAAATTTTTGGGCACTGGTGAGGCGTTGGACAAGGTTGAGACATTCGACGCCAAACGTGTCGCCGGACGGATTTTGGGCATGGGTGATGTGGTCGGTCTGGTGGAGAAAGCCGCCGAAACCATGGATGCCGAAAAGGCCGAAAAAATCGCCGCCCGCATGAAAAAGGGTCTGTTTACGCTTGAGGATATGGCCGAACAGTTGATGCAGATGCGAAAAATGGGCGGCATGGGTGGCATTTTGGGCATGTTACCCGGTATGGGGAAATTGAAAAAACAGGCCGGCGCTCAACTCGACGCCATGGGGATGGACGATAAATATTTGCTGCGTCAGGCGGCGATTGTCTCATCCATGACCCAGGCTGAAAAGGAAAACCCGAAACTTTTGAATGCCAGTCGAAAAAAACGGGTGGCAGCCGGCTCCGGCACCAGCGTGCAGGATGTTAATAAGTTGTTGAAAATGCACCGTCAGACTGCCGATATAATGAAAAAAATGGGCAAAGGCGGCATGAAGGGTCTGATGGGGGCGCTCGGCGGCGGCATGCCGGATATGGGCGGGCCAACACCCGATGCCATGCCCGACACCATGGCGAAAGATGCCAGCCTGCCGGATTTTGAACAGTTGCAAAAGCAATTTGGGGGCAAGGGAGTCCCGAAACTTGATGGCCTTGGCAATCTGCCGGGTCTCGGTCTCCCGCCCAAAAAGAAATGAAGTTTAAGTGCATGAAAGGAAATTGAATTATGGCTCTTAAGATTCGCATGTCCCGAGGTGGGTCAAAGAAACGTCCGTTTTATCGTATTGTCGTGGCGGACAGCCGCATGCCGCGTGATGGACGTTTTATTGAAAAAATCGGAACGTTTAATCCGTTATTGCCGAAAGACAATGACGAGCGCTTGAAATTGGATCTGGACCGCGCCAAGCACTGGCTCGGTCATGGTGCCAAGCCGTCAGACCGCGTCGCGCGTTTCCTCGACGATGCCGGCCTGTGGAAGCGTGAAGCTCGCAACAACCCGATCAAAGGCCAGCCCGGTGCCAAGGCGCAGGAGCGTCTGGAGGCCCAACGCGAAGCTGAAGAAGAGGCAAAACGCGCCGCCGAAGAGGCCGCGGCAGAAGCTGCCGCTGCTGAGGCTGCCGCTGCTGAGGCTCCGGCTGAAGAGGCTCCAGCTGAAGAGGCTGCTGCTGAAGAGGCTCCTGCTGAAGAGGCTGCTGCTGAAGAGGCTCCAGCTGAAGAGGCTCCGGCTGAAGAGGCTCCGGCTGAAGAGGCTCCTGCTGAAGAGGCTCCTGCTGAAGAGGCTCCGGCTGAAGAGGCTGAGGAAGCTGAAAAGGCTGAATAATTGGCCATTGACCCGACGGAAAAAGCCGACCTTGTCTGCCTTGGCGCGATTGCCGGGGCACATGGGGTTCGCGGTGACCTGAAGGTCAAAACATTCACCGCCGACCCGCTTGATCTTGCCGCTTATGGCATTTTGCAGGATGAAGACGGGTCGCGGTTGTTTGAAATCATGACCATTGTGTCTGACAAAATCGGGGCGCGGATCAGGGTGCGGGACATCACCTCACGGGATTTGGCGCACTCCCTGAAAGGTACCCGGCTTTACGTGCCGCGTGAGCGCCTGCCGGCTTTGGAAACGGAAGACGATTTCTATTATGCCGATTTGGTTGGCCTGAAAGCCGTATATCCATCATCTGATCCGGCCGGTATGGTGGTTGGGGTTCACAATTTCGGTTCCGGAGATCTGCTTGAAATTGCCCCGGACAGTCAGAGTTTTTTCGTTCCCTTCACCAAAGCCTGCGTACCTGAGGTCAACATTAAAGCCGGACATCTGGTTATTGACCCGCCGACAATGGCTGACCATGACCCGGAGATGGATGAAGACTCGTTGGAATTGGATGACGAAGCATGAGTTGGACGGCCCATATCATTACCTTAATGCCGGAAGCATTTCCGGGGCTGTTGGGGGAATCTTTGAGCGGCCGCGCTTTGGAGAAAGGGATCTGGCATTTGCACACCCAGGCCCTGCGCGATCATGGCCTTGGTAAACATCAAAATGTTGATGATACCCCTGCCGGCGGGGGTGCGGGTATGGTGATCCGCGCTGATGTGGCAGCGGCGGCAATTGATGCCGCATGTGCTCAAAACCCTGACTTGCCGTTGCTGGTGCCGACCCCGCGCGGTGCGCCCCTGATGCAGGAGCGTGTGAAGCACCTGGCGGCGGGACCGGGTGTGATGATTTTCTGTCCGCGTTTTGAAGGTGTGGATGAGCGTGTGTTCCAACGCCGACGGATTGAAGAGGTTAGCCTTGGTGATTATGTGCTTTCCGGCGGTGACATGGCGGCGCAGGTCATCATTGATGCAGCAGTCCGTTTGCTTCCCGGTGTCATGGGTGGCGCGGAGTCGGCTCTGGAGGAAAGTTTTGAAAATGATTTGCTGGAATATCCGCACTACACCCGTCCGACCCTTTGGGAGGGGGAGGAGATACCGGAAGTTCTGACCTCCGGCGATCATCAGAAAGTTGCGGATTGGCGGCGTACAGAAGCTGAAAAATTGACGAAAAACAGACGCCCAGACCTATATGCCAGATATTTGGCCGTGCAAAAGGGAGAAAAAGGCTGAATTCGCCGAAATTATATCTTTTTCTGCCCTTTTGGGGGTGACAAAAGGGGCCAGATTGTGTTAATTGCCAACAACATTTTTACAGGCATCTGAACAATGCCGGAAGTGCCGCTCAAGGCGGCCTTGAAACAAAAGGTTAAGACGATGAACCTGATTGACGAATTGAACCGTGAGCATATCGCTGAAATTGCGGCGGATAAAAACATCCCAGACTTCCAGGCCGGTGATACGGTCAAGGTCAATGTCAAAGTGAAAGAGGGAACGCGTGAACGCATTCAGGCTTATGAGGGTGTGTGCATTGCCCGTTCAGGCTCGGACCTGAACGCCAATTTCACGGTCCGCAAGATTTCCTATGGTGAAGGCGTTGAGCGCGTATTTCCGATTTACAGCCCGCTGGTGGACAGCATTGAACTGGTTCGTCGCGGTCGTGTGCGGCGTTCCAAGCTTTATTATCTGCGTGGACTGACCGGCAAGGCGGCCCGTATCGCGGAACGCCGGACAGTCAGAAAAGACCCGGCAACAGACGCAGCTCCGGCGGCGGCTGAAACCCCGGCAACGGAAACTGCCGACAGCTAAGCCATTAATGGCTGTCATCGTGAAACTGTGACCGCCCTTTTCGGGCATGTAAATTATGCCCCAAACGCATGAGAGGTTAATGATGTCTGGAACAACCCTTTATGACAAAATCTGGCAAGCACATCTGATTGATGAGCAAGAAGACGGCAACTGCCTGATTTATATCGACCGCCATTTGGTTCATGAGGTCACCAGCCCACAGGCTTTTGAAGGCCTGCGCATGGCCGGCCGTAAAGTGCGTGCACCGGAAAAAACCCTGGCTGTTGCGGACCACAACATCCCGACAACTGACCGTTCCGGCGGCGTGGATGCAATTGAAGATGACGACAGCAGGATACAGATCCAGACCTTGGACGCGAATTGCGCAGAGTTTGGCATTGAACATGTCGGCATGATGGACAAGCGGCAAGGCATTGTTCATGTGACGGGCCCGGAGCAGGGCTTCACCATGCCGGGTCTGACCATTGTCTGCGGTGACAGCCACACCTCAACGCATGGCGCGTTTGGCGCTTTGGCGCAGGGCATCGGAACATCGGAGGTGGAACATGTGCTGGCGACCCAAACCCTGCAACAGCGCAAAGCCAAAAACTTCCGCATCAATGTCATCGGCGAAGCGCCGGCTTATTTCACCCCCAAAGATATCGCATTGGCGATTATCGGGGAAATCGGCACCGCCGGGGGCACGGGTTTTGTGCTCGAATATGCCGGTCCGGCTATTGAGGCGCTGACCATGGAAGGCCGGATGACTTTGTGCAACATGTCGATTGAAGCCGGTGCCCGTGCCGGATTGATTGCCCCGGATGAAAAGACCTTTGCTTATCTTGAAGGACGTCCAATGGCACCGAAAGGTGCGGATTGGGACGCGGCGGTCGCGTATTGGAAAACGCTCAAAACCGATGATGATGCTGTTTTCGATAAGGAAATCACCATTGATGCCGCCGCCTTCCCGCCATTGGTGACATGGGGCACCAGTCCGCAGGATGTTGTGCCGATTGACGGCGCCGTTCCAAATCCGGCAGATATTGCAGATGCGGCCCGTCGTGGTGCCACTGAGCGGGCGCTTGAATATATGGATTTGACAGCCGGTACACCGATGGAGGAGGTCACGATCGACCGAGTGTTTATCGGCTCTTGCACCAATAGCCGCATCGAAGATCTGCGCGCCGCCGCCGCCATCATCGGTAAGACGGAAAACGCCAAGGTCGCAGACACCGTCAACGCCATGATTGTGCCCGGCTCAGGTCTGGTCAAGGAGCAGGCCGAGGCGGAAGGGCTGGATCAGGTGTTCATCAATGCCGGATTTGAATGGCGTGAGCCGGGCTGTTCAATGTGCCTGGCGATGAATGCTGACAAGCTGTCCCCGGGCGAACGGTGTGCCTCCACTTCCAACCGGAATTTTGAAGGCCGGCAGGGGCGCGGCGGACGGACTCATCTGGTGTCGCCTGAAATGGCTGCAGCGGCAGCCTTGGCCGGTCATTTTGTTGACATCAGAAAACTTTAAACGGAGAGAAACATGCAGAAATTTACCGTTTTGAAGGGGATCGCAGCTCCGTTGAACCTGATCAATATTGACACAGACATGATTATCCCGAAGCAATTCCTCAAAGTCATTAAACGCGAGGGGTTGGGCAAGAATGTCTTTGACGAAATGCGCTACACGGCCGAGGGCGAGGAAATCGCGGATTTTGTCCTGAACACCGAGCCGTACCGTTTGGCGCAAATTCTTGTTGCCGGCAATAATTTCGGCTGCGGGTCAAGCAGAGAGCACGCGCCCTGGGCTTTGCTGGATTTCGGCATCCGGTGCATTATTGCACCAAGCTTCGCGGATATTTTCTTCAATAATTGTTTCAAAAACGGCATTTTGCCGATTGCGCTGCCCACTGAGCAGGTTGATATGCTGATGGCGGCAACCGGTGACGGCACCAATGCTGAAATGACGGTTGATCTTGAGGCGCAAACCATCACAGCCCCGAATGGAGAAATACTCACCTTTGATGTTGATCCGTTCCGCAAGCACTGCCTGATGAACGGCCTCGACGATATTGGTCTGGCTCTGCAGAAGAAAGACAAAATTGACGCTTTTGAAGCCGAGTTGAACACCAAGCCCTGGTCTTGAGCCAGGAACACTAGTCCCGGAGACATTATGGACAAAATACTGATATTGCCGGGTGACGGCATCGGCACTGAGGTTATGGCTGAAGTGCGCCGTATCATTGATTGGTTTGGCGAGAACCGCGGATTTGATGTTTCGCTTGAGGAAGATCTGGTCGGCGGCATCGCCTATGACACGCATGGTGTTGCGATCACGGACGAGGCCATGGACAAGGCGCATGCGTGTGACGCGGTTTTGTTTGGCGCCGTAGGTGGTCCGCAATGGGATAATGTCGCTTATGATGTGCGCCCCGAGGCCGGTCTTCTGCGGTTGCGCAATGACCTCGGCCTGTTCGCCAATCTGCGTCCTGCCATTTGCTTCCCGGCGCTGGCGGATGCGTCGTCTTTGAAGCGCGACATTATTGAAGGCCTCGACATTATGATTGTGCGGGAACTGACAGGTGGCGTTTACTTTGGTGAACCGCGCGGCATTGAGGATCTCGGCAATGGTCAACGCCGGGGTGTGAACACGCAGGTTTATGAAACCTACGAGATTGAGCGCATTGCCCGGGTCGCCGGTGACCTTGCCATGAAGCGAGACAAGCGTCTGGCTTCGGCGGAAAAACGCAACGTCATGGAAAGCGGTCGGTTGTGGAATGAAGAAGTGACGAAAGTCATCACGGCGGAATTCCCCGAGCTGGCGCTGGAACATGTGCTGGCAGACAATTGCGCCATGCAATTGGTTCGTAACCCAAAACAATATGATGTGTTGGTGACTGACAACCTGTTCGGCGATTTGCTGTCGGATGTTGCCGCCATGCTGACCGGCTCTTTGGGCATGTTGCCGTCTGCCTCATTAGGCGATGCCGGCGAGAACGGGCGCGCCAATTCCATGTATGAGCCGGTGCACGGTTCGGCCCCGGACATTGCCGGGCAGAATCTCGCCAATCCGATTGCCTCGGTCATGTCTTTCGCCATGGCCCTGCGCTACACTTTTGACCGCGGGGCGGATGCTGACCTGCTGGAAGCCGCAGTGACAAATGTGCTGAACACGGTGCGCACGGGCGATATCATGCAGGACGGGTTTACCCGTGTTGGGACTGACGGCATGGGTGATGCCATTTTAGCCGAATTGCAGGCTGCGACCAGCTGAAGGATTTGAACCAAGGGATTTTGACATGAGCTATGTAATTGCCGTTGCCGGTGCCACCGGAAATGTGGGCCGTGAAATCCTCAATATTCTGGATGACCGCAAGTTTCCGGTTGAACGGGTAGACGCGCTTGCCTCCAGCCGTTCGGTAGGTAAAGAGGTCAGTTTTGGTGACAAGATTCTGAAAGTTTCAGCTCTTGAACATTATGACTGGTCAAAGGCCGATATTGCACTGTTTGCTTGCGGCTCCGCCGCCACCAAGGAGTTTGCACCCAAGGCCGCCGCCGCCGGCTGTGTCGTGATTGACAATTCCTCGCTTTACCGCATGGAAGAGGATGTGCCCCTGGTGGTGCCGGAGGTCAACCCTGAAGCCCTTGCCGGTTACACCAGCCGCAACATCATCGCCAACCCGAATTGTTCCACCGCCCAGCTGGTTGTGGCCCTCAAGCCCCTGCATGATGCAGCCAAAATCAAGCGGGTCGTGGTCTCTACCTACCAGTCTGTTTCCGGTGCCGGCAATGCCGCCATGGATGAGCTGTTCACACAGACCCGTGCGGTTTTCGTCAATGACGAGCTGAAGCAGGAAAACTTCACCAAGCAGATTGCCTTTAATGTCATTCCGCATATTGACGTTTTTCTGGAGGATGGAAGCACCAAGGAAGAATGGAAAATGGTCTCTGAGACCAAAAAGATCATTGATCCATCTATTGAATTGACGGCGACCTGTGTGCGGGTACCGGTTTTTGTCGGCCATTCCGAGTCGGTGAATGTGGAATTTGAAAACCCACTCTCAGAAAAAGAGGCCTGGGATATTCTACGCGAAGCCGACGGGGTTCTGGTTGTTGATAAGCGCGAGGATGGCGGTTATGTGACGCCGGTGGAATGTGTCGGTGATTACGCCACCTTCGTTTCGCGTCTGCGCAAGGACCCGTCGGTTGAAAACGGGCTGAATTTCTGGGTGGTTTCTGATAATCTGCGCAAGGGAGCCGCATTGAATGCGGTTCAGATAGCAGAGGAGCTGGTGGCCGGATATTTGAAAAAATAGAGGCCGCTGCAGGAGAGTATGCCAGAGACGCCAAGCCTGACTGATACCGCCCGGCCCCGCCGGAGTGTGCTATATATGCCCGGCGCCAATCAGCGCGCCCTGGACAAAGCTAAAACCCTGCCGGCTGACTGTCTGGTCTTTGATCTTGAGGATGCGGTTCATCCGGATGACAAGCTGACCGCCCGCGATGCCGTCTGTAAAGCCGTTGCCACTGGTGGTTATGGTGCTCGCGAGATTGTCGTGCGCATCAATGCGCTGGAGACAGTGTGGGGCATGGATGATGTGCTGGCCTTGTCACAGGTCACACCGGATGCGATTTTGGTCCCCAAGGTCAACACCCCCGAGGATATTATGAAGGTGACGATGCACCTGCCAGACGGATTGGCCTTATGGGTGATGATGGAGACCCCGCAGGCGATTTTGAATGCCGGTGAGATTGCGGCGTGTGCTCGGTCCACCCCTTTGGCAGCTCTGGTTTTTGGCTCCAATGATCTGCTCAAGGATATGAAAGCGGCGACCATGCCAAACCGCGAACCGCTGCAAACCGCTATGAGCTTGTGTGTTTTGGCGGCCCGGGCCAATGGTCTGACGGTTCTGGACGGGGTTTATAATGACTATGCGAATGAAGAGGGGTTGGAGCAGGAGTCACTTCAGGGTGCAGCCTTTGGATTTGACGGCAAAACCCTGATTCATCCATCCCAGCTTGCAATCGCCAATCGTGTTTTCGCCCCCTCAGAGCTGGCTGTTGCCGAGGCTGAAGCGATTGTTGCGGCCTTTGAAGCCCCGGAAAACGCCGGAAAAGGTGTTTTGTCGGTAAACGGCACAATGACGGAGAGGTTGCATTATGAACAGGCCAAAGGATTATTGGCTTTGGCCGGTCAGACTCGTGAATTGGAGGGTGCCATTCAGGGTGAAAAAGGCTGAAATTCGCGTGATTGCGACACCTTAACGCATCCGAGCGGATGACAGCCAGACTTAGAACGGCTATAAACAGGTTAGTTTTTAGGTGAGATAATGTCCGATCAAACACAACATGTTCAGGCGCGCCCATTGTCGCCGCATATTCAGATTTACCGATGGACCCTGACCATGGCTCTGTCGATCCTGCACCGTGCCACCGGCCTAGCCCTCTATGCCGGTACGGGTTTGCTGGTGTGGTGGCTGACCGCTGTTGCGACCGGTCCGGAGGCATATGCCCAGTTTCAGATGATTGCCGGCTCATGGTTCGGCCGCTTGGTTCTGTTTGGCTACACATGGGCTTTGTTTCATCACATGTTCGGCGGGTTACGCCATTTTGTCTGGGATACAGGCCGGGGGTTTGAGTTGAATAAGGTTGAAACACTGGCCCGCATCTCCGCTGTCATGCCTTTGGTCTTGACCGCTGCCAGCTGGGTTCTGGCTTATTGGTACATGGGAGCCCTGTGATGAGTGAAATGCGTACCCCCCTATCGCGTGTGCGTGGTCTCGGTTCCGCCAAAAAAGGCACGGAGCATTTCTGGCTGCAACGAGTGACGGCTGTCGCCAATATCCCGCTTTCAATTTTCTTTATTGCGTCTTTGGTGACGCATATTGGCGCCGACCATGCCAGTGTTGCCGCCTATCTCGGACATCCGGTGGTGTCCGTGATCATGTTGCTGCTCATCCTCAGTGCCGTCTGGCACGCCCGGCTGGGTTTGCAAGTTGTCATTGAGGACTATGTTCATGGTGAAGCGACCAAGCTGACCGCCATTGTCCTGAACAATTTTTTCACCCTGACTGTAGGTATTGCGAGCGTCCTTGCCCTTTTGAAGATTGCGTTGGCCTGACCCCTGTTCCTGAAAAGAGAAAGATAAGTGAACATGACTGCGTATGAATTTACAGACCATCATTTTGATGTTGTCGTCGTTGGAGCCGGTGGCTCTGGTTTGCGTGCCGCGCTCGGTGCGGCAGAACGTGGGCTGAAGACGGCCTGCATTTCCAAGGTTTTTCCGACCCGGTCGCATACTGTGGCGGCACAAGGCGGCATTTCCGCGGCGCTCGGTAATATGGGCGATGATGACTGGCGCTGGCACATGTATGACACTGTCAAAGGGTCCGACTGGCTCGGCGATCAGGACGCGATTGAATATTTGTGCCGTAACGCCCCGGAAGCCGTGTATGAGCTGGAGCATTTCGGTGTGCCGTTTTCCAGAACCGAAGACGGCAATATTTACCAGCGCCCCTTTGGCGGCATGACGACCAATTTCGGCGAGGGCATTGCCCAGCGCACCTGCGCCGCTGCCGACCGCACGGGCCACGCCATTTTGCATACGCTGTATGGTCAGTCTTTGCGCCATGAAACCGAGTTTTTCATTGAGTATTTCGCGCTTGATCTGCTGATGGATGATGAGGGTCGCTGTGTCGGGGTTACGGCTTTGTGCATGGCTGACGGCTCGCTGCACCGCTTCCGCGGGCATCAGACCATTCTGGCGACCGGTGGTTATGGTCGTGCTTATTTCTCGGCAACCTCGGCGCATACCTGCACCGGCGACGGCTCGGCCATGTGCATCCGTGCCGGCCTGCCCCTGCAGGATATGGAGTTCGTCCAGTTCCACCCGACCGGCATTTACGGCGCCGGGTGCCTGATTACGGAAGGCTCACGCGGAGAAGGCGGTATTTTGATTAACTCCGAAGGGGAGCGGTTCATGGAACGCTATGCGCCGTCCGCCAAGGATTTGGCATCCCGCGATGTTGTCTCGCGCTCGATGACCATTGAGATTCGCGAAGGCCGCGGTGTCGGTCCCAACAAGGATCACATCTATCTGCACCTCGATCATCTTGACCCGGATGTGCTGGCGGAACGTCTGCCGGGCATTTCTGAAAGTGCGCGTATTTTTGCCGGTGTAGATGTGACCAAAGAGCCGATTCCGGTGTTGCCGACCGTGCATTACAATATGGGCGGCATTCCGACCAATTATCACGGCGAGGTGCTGAACCCGACCGACTCCGACCCGGAGCGCACCGTGCCCGGCCTGATGGCGATTGGCGAAGCGGCCTGTGTGTCCGTGCATGGCGCGAACCGTCTCGGCTCGAACTCGCTGATTGACCTTGTGGTGTTCGGACGTGCGTCCGCCATCAGAGCCGCCGAACTGGTAACGCCGGGTGAGAGCCATGCTGATATTGGTGCCAATGCCGGTCAGGAGGCGCTTGACCGTCTGGATCATTTCCGCAATGCCGACGGTGACACACCGACTTCCGAACTGCGGCTTGAAATGCAGCGCACCATGCAGGAAAACTGCGCCGTGTTCCGGACCGGCGATGTTTTGGAAGAAGGCTGTCAGCGCATGGCGAAAGTCGTTGAAGGCATGTCTGATATTTCCGTTTCCGACCGCTCATTGGTCTGGAATTCCGATCTGATTGAAACGCTTGAGTTTGATAATCTGGTGGTGCAGGCCGTAGCAACGGTTGAGGGCGCCAATGCCCGTGAAGAAAGTCGCGGTGGTCATGCCCGTGAAGATTATCCGGATCGTGATGACGGCGAATGGATGAAACATACACTGGCCTGGGTTTCCGATACCCGTAAGGGCGGCAAGGCGACCATTGGCTATCGTGACGTTCATAACTACACCCTGACCAATGAGGTCAGCTATATTGAACCCAAAGCGCGCGTTTACTAGGGGGGCGACATGGTTGAAATTGCACTGCCAAAAAATTCCCGCGTCAGCAAAGGTATCACGCATGAAGCCGCAGGTGACGCCAAAGAGCCACGCCGCGTGGATGTTTACCGCTGGAACCCGGACGATCCGGAAAACCCGCGCATTGATACCTATACCATTGATGTCGATGATTGCGGCCCGATGGTGCTGGATGCATTGATCAAAATCAAGAATGAGATTGATCCGACGCTAACCTTCCGCCGCTCCTGCCGCGAGGGAATTTGCGGTTCCTGCGCCATGAACATTGACGGCCAGAACACACTGGCCTGCACCAAAGGGCTGGATGAAGTCAAAGGCGACATCAAGATTTATCCGTTGCCGCATATGCCGGTGATTAAGGATCTTGTCCCTGATTTGTCCAATCTCTATGCCCAGTACCAGTCAATTGAGCCATGGCTGAAAACCGACACGCCGGAACCGGAAGGTGAATGGAAGCAATCGCGCGAAGACCGCGAAAAGCTCGACGGCCTGTATGAGTGCATTTTATGTGCCTGCTGTTCCACCTCCTGCCCGAGCTATTGGTGGAACTCGGACAAATATCTCGGCCCTGCGGTGCTGTTGCAGGCCTATCGCTGGCTGGCAGACAGCCGGGATGAAAAGACCGGCGAGCGTCTCGATGATCTTGAGGATCCGTTCCGCGTTTACCGGTGTCATACCATCATGAACTGCGCCAAGGCCTGCCCGAAAGGTCTGTCACCGGCAAAGGCGATTTCCGAAATCAAGAAAATGATGGTGACACGGGAAGTCTGACTTCTGTTTGGTTTCATCAAACTGTCACAAAACGGGTTTATGAAGCCGTCATGAGAAATATCCTGTTTTTGTGCACCGGCAATTCCTGCCGTTCTGTGCTCGCTGAAGCCTATATGAAGCATGCCGGCCAGGGTCGTTGGCGGGCTCATAGTGCTGGCTCCGCCCCGACCGGTCAGGTACATCCTAAAGCACTAGAAACCCTCAAGTCCCAAGGGCTGCCTTATCAGGGTTTTTATTCCAAAAGCTGGAACAGTTTTGCGGATGGACCCGCTATGGATGTGATTGTGACGGTGTGTGATAATGCGGCCGGCGAAGCCTGTCCGGTTTGGCCCGGGCACCCCGTAACTCATCACTGGCCCTTCCCTGACCCTGCCCACCATGTCGGGACGGAAGAGGCGATACGCACACATTTTCTGGAGGTGTTTGAAATGATCCGGACACGGATTGACGGTTTTTTGAAAAGTGAGGGTAAGTGATGCTTCACAGGCTTGTTGCTGAAGCGCTGGGAACCATGTTGCTGGTGTGTACTGTGGTCGGCTCCGGCATCATGGCGGTCAACATGTCAGGCGGCAATGACGGCGTGGCCCTGCTGGGCAACACGCTGGCGACTGCCGGTATTTTATATGTTCTGATCACAATTTTCGGTCCGGTTTCCGGCGCGCATTTCAACCCGGCGGTCAGCTTGGTATTTGCCATGCGCGGTGAACTGGCGGTCGGTTTGACGCTGGCTTATGTCATCGCCCAATGTGCCGGCGGTATGGCCGGTACGGCCTTGGCCCATGCCATGTTTGAGCTGCCATTGCTGATGCCCTCATTGAACGCGCGCACCGGTGCCGGGCAGTGGCTGGCAGAAGGTGTCGCCTGTTTTGGCTTGCTGCTGACCATTCTCGGCGGCATTCGGCATCGCCCGGATGCGGTGGCGTCCCTGGTGGCGCTTTACATTACGGCCGGGTACTGGTTTACGGCTTCCACGAGTTTCGCCAATCCTGCCGTGACCTTGGCGCGGGGTTTTACGGACAGTTTTTCCGGCATTCGTCCGCTTGATATGCCGGGGTTTTGGGTGGCGCAAAGTGCCGGCGCGGTGTTGGCGTTTTTTGTCGCCTGCTGGTTGCTGGAAGAGAAAGACGGCTGAACCGCCCCTCCTGCCCCATCTACCCGCCCTGCCATTGAACCGGCATTGCTCTTGGCTCCGTTTGGCTATAAAACCCAACTATGCCGACGAGTCATTCAACCCCGCTGCAAAAATATGAGGATATGATCGCCCGCGAAAATCTTCGCGGGGATGCCGCGCAACGCGAGATTGCATCAGCCTTGACGCGTCTGCATGAAACACTTGCAACACGCCCGAGAGGGTTGCTGGCGCGGTTCAAAAAACCAGCATCTGTTCGTGGCCTCTATATTCACGGTGATGTCGGGCGCGGCAAGTCCATGTTGATGGATTTGTTTTTTGATGATGCGCCGGTGGCGAAAAAACGCCGTGTGCATTTTCATGCCTTCATGCAGGAAACCCATGACCGCATCTTTGATCATCGACAGAGTGTCAAGGCTGGACGGGCCAATGGGGATGATCCGATTCCGCCGGTGGCGGACTGCATCGCACGTGAGGCGCATCTGTTGTGCTTTGATGAGTTTCAGGTCAAGGACATCGCCGATGCCTCCATTCTTGGGCGTCTGTTCACCGCCCTTTTTGAGCGTGGCGTGACGGTTGTTGCGACCTCGAACAGGCCGCCGCGTGATCTGTATAAGGGGGGGTTGAATCGCCAGCGATTTGTGCCTTTCATTGATCTGCTTGAGCAAAGGCTGGAGGTTGTCCTGCTTGATAGCCCGACCGATTACCGTTTGGCGCGCCTGACCGGGCAGCCGGTGTGGATGACCCCGATCGGCCCAAAGGCACGCAGTTTTCTGGATGAGCGGTTTGATACCTTGACCGGCGGGGAGCTGCCAGTCAGTGGGGCCTTGAGCGTTAAGGGGCGGACCATCTCTATTCCGCGTCAGGCCAATGGGGTGGCGCGGCTGAGTTTTGACGATCTGTGCGTGGCGACTTTAGGGGCGGCGGATTATCTGGAATTGGCGAAAAACTTCCATACGGTCCTGATAGACAATATCCCGCGCCTGTCTCCGGACAAGCGCAATGAGGCCATACGCTTCGTCACCCTGATTGACGCCTTGTATGAGCGCAAGGTCAAATTGCTTGCCACAAGTGATGATGTGCCGGACAAACTTTATCCGACCGGCGACTCGGCATTTGAGTTTCAGCGCACGGTCTCCCGCCTGATGGAAATGCAGTCAGCGGATTATCTCGGGCTCCGGCACCTTGTTGATGACTCTACCCTAAACGCTGACTAAACCTTGCGTTTTTTATCATTTCGCGCTATCGACAGGCAGCATTTATCTAACTGAAAGGGAGCACACGCATGGCCCGTAAAAAGATAGCCCTGATTGGCGGTGGACAGATCGGCGGCACGCTGGCCCATCTTGCCGGACTTAAGGAACTTGGTGATGTCGTTATTTTCGATATTGTTGACGGTATCCCGCAAGGCAAAGCACTTGACCTTGCCGAGTCTTCTCCGGTCAGTCATTTTGACGCCAATCTCAAAGGCACCAAATCCTATGCCGGCATCAAAGGGGCCGATGTGGTGATTGTGACGGCTGGTGTGCCGCGCAAGCCGGGTATGAGCCGGGACGACCTTTTGGACATTAATTTGAAAGTGATGCGTCAGGTCGGTGAGGGCATTAAGAAATATGCCCCGAAGGCCTTTGTCATCTGCATCACCAACCCGCTGGATGCCATGGTCTGGGCGTTGCAGAAAGCCTGTGGCCTGCCAAAAAACAAAGTTGTCGGCATGGCAGGTGTTTTGGACTCGGCCCGCTTCCGTTATTTCCTGGCTGAGGAATTCAAGGTTTCGGTTAAGGATGTGACTGCATTTGTGTTGGGCGGTCATGGTGACACCATGGTGCCAAGTGTACGGTATTCCACCGTTGCCGGCATTCCGTTGCCGGATCTTGTGAAAATGAAGTGGACAACCCAGAAAAGGCTCGACGAAATCGTTCAGCGTACCCGTGATGGCGGGGCTGAAGTTGTTGCTCTGCTCAAGACTGGCTCGGCGTTTTACGCCCCGGCTGCCGCCGCGATTGAAATGGCGGAAAGCTATCTCAAAGACCAAAAACGCGTCCTGCCCTGCGCCGCTTATCTGAACGGCGAATATGGGCAAAAGGGCCTCTATGTCGGCGTCCCGGTTGTGATTGGTGCAAAGGGGGTCGAACGTATTGTCGAAATCAAGCTGGATGCGAATGAGCGCGCCGGTTTCAAAAAATCTGTGAAAGCGGTCGAAGGTTTGATTGCGGCTTGCAAGACAATCGATCCTAAATTGAAATAAGTATTCCTGATCAGCGAATATGGCAGAAACCCGGGTTGTGACACCAGTCGCAGTCCGGGTTTTTTCATGTTATGGCGAAAAATGGAAGGCTGTAGAAAGCGGCTTTCCAAGGAAAACACTATAAGTAATACTTATTATTACTTTTGATGATTTTTTTACCTTTGACGTCTGTTTTTTTTCTTTTGAAAGCCTGTTTCGCTTGTTGGTGGAACTGAATGTTGCCTAATCTGCAGATATGGATAAGCCTTGCTGCTCGCGAATCAAGCAGGGTCGTAAATCAGGAGATAGTGATATATGAACATTCATGAGTACCAGGCAAAACAGGTCTTGAAAGAGTTCGGCGTTGTTGTGCCTGAGGGGGGTGTGGCCTTTACACCGGAAGAAGCGGTTGCGGCGGCTGAAAAACTCGGTGGCCCCGTTTGGGTCGTTAAATCACAAATTCATGCTGGTGGCCGTGGCAAGGGTGGCGGTGTCAAAGTTGTCAAGTCGATTGAAGAGGTACGCGCCGAGGCCGACCGTATGCTTGGCATGACATTGGTGACGCATCAGACCGGACCCGAGGGCAAAGAGGTCGGGCGTGTTTATGTTGAAGACGGATCCGACATTGCCCGTGAGCTGTATCTTTCCATTCTGGTTGACCGCGCAACTTCGCGCGTGTCTTTTATCGCTTCAACCGAAGGCGGGATGGACATTGAGGAAGTTGCGGCCGAGACGCCTGAAAAAATCCTTACTCTGTCGATTGACCCAGCCAGCGGCATTTCCGGCCATCATGGACGCCGGATCGCTTATGCGCTGGGTCTGGAGGGGGACCAGGTCAAGCAGGGCGTCAAGCTGATCAATAATCTTTACACCGCATTTGTTGAAAAAGACATGAGCCTGTTGGAGATCAATCCGCTGGTCGTCACCGGAGGCGGCGATCTGGTATGTCTGGACGCCAAGGTCAATTTTGACGGCAACGCGCTCTACCGGCATCCCGACATTGTTGAATTGCGTGATTTGTCCGAAGAGGACCCAGCCGAGGTCGAGGCGTCCAAATTCGATCTCAACTACATCACTTTGGACGGCACGATCGGCTGCATGGTCAATGGCGCCGGTCTGGCCATGGCGACGATGGACATTATCAAATTATACGGCGCGGAACCGGCAAATTTCCTTGATGTCGGCGGCGGCGCGACCAAGGAAAAAGTCACGGAAGCCTTCAAGATCATTTTGTCGGACAGCAATGTTGAGGGCATTCTGGTCAATATTTTCGGCGGCATTATGCGCTGTGACATTATCGCCGAGGGCGTGGTCGCCGCCGCTAAGGAACTGAGCCTGAATGTGCCACTCGTCGTGCGCCTGGAAGGTACCAATGTAGAATTGGGCAAGGAAATCATGGCGAATTCCGGCCTCGCCATCATCCCGGCCGATAACCTTGATGATGCCGCGGAAAAAATTGTCGCCGCTGTAAAGGAGGCCGCGTAATGTCAGTTTTGATTAACAGGGACACAAAAGTCATCTGTCAGGGGTTCACCGGAAGCCAAGGCACATTTCATTCCGAACAGGCCATTGCCTATGGCACGCAGATGGTCGGCGGCGTCACGCCGGGCCGTGGCGGGCAAACCCATCTTGACCTGCCGGTTTTCGACACGGTGGCTGATGCGGTCGTCCAGACCGGCGCCACCGCCTCGGCCATTTATGTTCCCCCACCTTTTGCCGCGGACGCCATTCTTGAGGCGATTGCCGCTGAGGTTGAACTGGCCGTCTGCATCACGGAGGGCATTCCGGTTGCCGATATGGTGAAGGTCAAGCGGGCCCTGCAGGGCTCCAAAACCCGTCTGGTCGGCCCGAATTGTCCCGGCGTCATCACGCCCGGCGAATGCAAAATCGGCATCATGCCGGGTCACATTCATACTCCCGGCAGCGTCGGTGTGGTTTCACGGTCTGGCACATTGACCTATGAGGCGGTGGCCCAGACAACGGCAGCCGGCCTCGGTCAATCCACCTGCATCGGCATTGGTGGTGATCCGGTAAACGGAACCAATTTTATTGACTGTCTTGAAATGTTCCTTGCTGACGACCAGACCGAGTCGATCATCATGATCGGTGAAATCGGCGGCTCGGCGGAAGAGGAGGCGGCAGCATTTTTGCAGCAATCCAAGGTGAAAAAGCCGATGGTCGGCTTCATCGCCGGCGTCACGGCACCACCGGGGCGCACAATGGGTCATGCCGGTGCGATCGTCTCGGGCGGTCAAGGCGGCGCTGAGGATAAGATGGAGGCCATGCGCTCTGCCGGGATACGGGTGTCCCCGTCTCCGGCGGCATTGGGCACGACCCTGGTGGAGGTTTTGAAAGGCTGACACCAGACGGACACGGGACAAGCGGCAGACCAGCTTTGAAGACACTTTATGAGGCACAAAAGTGAGCAAGCATGAGGAAAATAATCTGGCAACCGGTACGGGCCGATATGAAACGGCTTTTCTGGACGGTGCCAATGCGCTTTACATTGAACAGCAATATGAGCGCTACCGCTTGTCCCCCAGTTCAGTCAGTGCCGAGTGGCGCAGCTATTTTGACAGCCTGAACGATACGGCCACGCCGATGCGGGCCTCTTGGGAGCGGGGCAACTGGTCGCGAACCGGTGAAGATGAACTGACCTCTGCCTTTGACAGCAATTGGCATGTTGATGGCGCCGAAATGGCGATCAAAATCGCCCGACATCACGAGCAGTCAAAACCTGAAGATCCGGAGTTAAGCGCTGACGAACTGCGCGCCGCCACATTGGATTCGGTGCGCGCCGTCATGATGATCCGGGCCTATCGTGTTCGTGGCCACCGCGCCGCAGATCTTGACCCACTCGGCATCGAACCGGCCGGCTATCACCCGGAACTGGACCCGGCTTCCTATGGTTTTGCCGAAGAGGATATGGACCGCGAGATTTTCATTGACTATATGCTTGGTCTGGAAAAGGCCACAATCCGCGACATGGTTGATATTCTCAAGCGTACTTATTGCGGACATTTTGCCGTCGAGTTCATGCATATCTCAAATCCCGAGGAAAAGGCCTGGTTACAGGAGCGCATGGAGGGACCGGACAAGGAGATCCAGTTCACGCATGAGGGCAAGCGGGCGATTTTCCAGAAACTGGTTGAGGCGGAGGGCATTGAGCGGTTTCTAGACGTCAAATATACCGGCACGAAACGCTTTGGTTTGGATGGCGGTGAAGCCATGGTTCCCGCCCTTGAGCAGATCATCAAGCGCGGCGGTAATCTCGGGGTCAAGGAAATCGTTATCGGCATGCCGCATCGCGGCCGCTTGAATGTCTTGACCAATGTCATGGCAAAACCGTTCCGCGCCTTGTTCCATGAGTTCAAGGGCGGCTCGGCCAACCCTGAAGATGTTGAAGGGTCCGGCGATGTGAAATACCATTTGGGCACGTCGGCCGACCGCGAATTTGACGGCAATATCGTGCATTTGTCCTTGACCCCCAACCCGTCGCATCTGGAGGCGGTCGATCCGGTTGTGCTCGGCAAGTCCAGAGCCAAGCAGGATATTTTCAACAATGGGGAAGCCTTGGCTGACCGCGGCACCGTTATTCCCCTGTTGCTGCATGGTGATGCCGCGTTTGCCGGTCAGGGCATTGTCGCCGAATGTCTAGGTCTGTCCGGTTTACGTGGGCATAAATCCGGCGGCTCCATTCATTTCATCATTAACAACCAGATCGGGTTTACGACCAATCCGCGTTTCTCCCGCTCCTCGCCCTACCCGTCTGATGTCGCGAAAATGGTTGAAGCGCCGATATTCCATGTGAACGGGGATGATCCGGAAGCTGTTGTTCATGCCGCAAAAGTGGCGACGGAATTCCGTCAGAAATTCCTCAAGCCTGTGGTCATTGACATGTTCTGCTACCGGCGCTTCGGCCATAATGAGGGGGATGAGCCTGCGTTCACGCAACCCATCATGTATTCCAAAATCAAGAAACATGAATCCGTGGTTAAAGTCTATGCCGAGCGTTTGGTGTCCGAGGGGATCATCACCCAGGAGCAAGCCGATCAGGCGGTGACGGAATACCGAGCCCTGCTTGAAGAGGATTTCGAAGCGGCCAATGATTACAAGCCCAATAAGGCGGACTGGCTGGACGGGCGATGGTCAGGGCTGCGACGCAAGGAAGAGGGTGAACTGATCCGCGGCGAAACCGGTGTGGACGGCAAGATTTTGCGGGAACTCGGCGCCGCCTTGACCCATGTGCCGGAAGACTTCAACCTGCACCGCGCCCTTAAGCGCCAGATTGAGAACAAGCGGAAAATGTTTGAAACCGGCGAAGGTTTTGACTGGGCCACAGCCGAGTCTCTGGCTTTTGCGACATTGCTGCGTGAGGGCTTTCCGGTGCGTCTGTCCGGTCAGGACAGTGAGCGCGGTACCTTTTCGCAACGCCACAGCGTCCTGACGGACCAGGAAAATGAGAACCAGTACAAACCCCTCAATAACCTCGGCGAGGGTCAGGCCCGGTTTGAGGTCATCAACTCCATGTTGTCCGAAGCGGCGGTTCTGGGCTTTGAATATGGCTACACGTTGGCCGAGCCCAATGCACTTGTATTGTGGGAGGCGCAGTTCGGAGATTTCGCTAATGGTGCCCAGGTCATTATTGATCAGTTCATTTCCTCCGCCGAAGCCAAATGGCTGCGCATGTCCGGCCTGGTGATGCTGTTGCCGCATGGCTATGAGGGACAGGGGCCTGAACACAGTTCCGCCCGCCTTGAGCGCTATCTGCAATTATGTGCCGAAGACAATATGCAGGTTGCCAATGTGACCACGCCGTCAAATTATTTTCATATCCTGCGCCGGCAGATGCACCGCAATTTCCGCAAGCCGCTTATTCTGATGACCCCGAAATCCCTTTTGCGGCATAAAAAATGCGTTTCACGGTTGGAAGAGATGGAGCCGGGCTCGACTTTCCACCGGGTTTTGTGGGATGACGGGGATGTCCGCCTCAACAACACGCTGCAGGCGCCCGAAAAAATCCGCCGGGTCGTCTTGTGCACAGGAAAGGTTTATTTTGACCTTTATGAGGCGCGCGAGGCGCTGGGGATCGATGACGTCTATCTGATGCGAATTGAACAACTCTATCCGTTCCCGCACAGTGCCCTGAAGGCCGAACTAGAGCCTTTCAAACATGCGGAAATTTTCTGGTGTCAGGAAGAACCGCGCAATATGGGTGGCTGGAGTTTTGTTGAACCGTTTATTGAGGATGTGTTGCTGGAATTAAAGGCAACCCATCAACGTCCGGTCTATGTCGGCCGCAAAGCTTCGGCGTCGACCGCAACCGGTCTGATGCGCCGTCACTTGGCGGAACGTGATGCCTTTATTGAGCAGGTGTTCTCTGAGGAAGCGGTCAATGGGGTAACCCCGAAAGCCAATGGCAAGGTCAAAGAGTGAGGATATCATGACAAAGGAAATCCGCGTTCCGACTCTGGGTGAGTCAATTACGGAAGCAACCGTCGCCCAATGGTACAAGCAGCCGGGTGAAGCTGTTGCGGTTGATGAGCCGCTATGTGAGCTTGAAACCGACAAGGTGACGATTGAGGTGCCGGCGCCGTCGGCCGGAGTGATGGGTGACATTCTTGCGGCTGATGGTGCGACGGTTGAAGTCGGTGCTATGCTTGGGTCCATTGAAGAGGGCGACGCAACAGCGCCTGCGGCCGCGCCCGTGGCGGCATCCGAAGCTGAGAGGCAAACTGAAACGGCAGCCCCCGCGCCTGTTTCCGGTCCTGTTTCCGCCTTCGAGACGGATAATGTGTTGGCTCCTTCCGTGCGCCGCCTGATTGATGAGCATGGTCTTGACCCGTCCAAAATTGCCGGTACCGGCAAGGGTGGCCGTTTGACCAAATCCGATGTTCTCAACGCCATATCGGGCAGCCCTGCTTCAGCCGGTACACCGGTCTCCGCGCCACTGCCGGACATGCCGGACATGCCGGCCAGTCAACCGGTTCAGGGCGGCGAAGAGCGCGTGCGCATGACCCGCCTGCGTCAGACCATCGCCAAACGCCTCAAGGACTCGCAAAACACGGCGGCCATGTTGACCACTTTCAATGAGGTGGATATGAGCGCGCTGATGGAGACACGCAGCGAATATAAGGAGAAGTTTGAGGCCAAGCACGGCATCAAGCTCGGCTTTATGAGCTTTTTCGTCAAAGCCTGTGTGACGGCGTTGCAGGAGATCCCAGCCGTCAATGCTGAGATTGACGGCGATGAAATTGTTTACAAGCACTATGTCAATATGGGGGTTGCGGTCGGTACCGATAAGGGACTGGTTGTGCCGGTCCTCAAAAACGCCCAGGATATGGGTTTTTCCGAAATCGAAAAGACGATTGCGGGATATGGCGAAATGGCGCGGTCCGGAGGGTTGAGCATTGCCGATCTGTCCGGCGGCACATTCACCATCTCCAATGGAGGGGTTTACGGTTCTTTAATGTCAACGCCGATTTTGAACGCCCCGCAATCTGGCATTCTCGGGATGCATAAAATTGAACAGCGGCCGGTGGTGGTGAATGGCGAAATCGTCATCCGCCCGATGATGTATCTCGCGCTGAGTTATGATCACCGCATTGTTGACGGCAAGGAAGCGGTGACGTTTCTGGTGCGGGTGAAAGAAGGGATTGAAAACCCTGAGCGGCTGCTTTTGGGACTCTAGGAGAGAAAAATGTCTGACATGTATGATATGGTTGTAATCGGGTCCGGGCCGGGTGGTTATGTCTGTGCCATTCGGGCATCCCAGCTCGGTATGAAAGTTGCCTGTGTTGACAAGCGTGGCGCACATGGCGGCACCTGCCTGAATGTTGGGTGTATTCCGTCCAAAGCCCTGCTGCACGCTTCCGAGATGTTCGAGCAGGCCGGTCATGCCGCCGCGATGGGTATTCAGCTCGGTAAACCGAAAGTCGATGTCGCCGCCATGATGGCTTACAAACAGGAGGGCATTCAGGGCAACACGCAGGGCATTGATTTCCTGTTCAAGAAAAACAAGGTTGATGATTTTATCGGAGCTGCGGAAATCAAGGATGCGGGGACCGTTGAGGTCAGCCTGAATGATGGCGGGACTAAAACCCTGCAGACCAAAAACATAGTCATTGCCACCGGATCGGATGTGGCGCCTTTGCCTGGGGTGGAGATTGACGAACAGATGATTGTTTCCTCCACCGGGGCGCTGGAGTTTGACTCCGTCCCCAAAAGCATGGTGATTGTCGGTGCCGGCGTTATCGGGCTGGAACTGGGCTCGGTCTGGGCACGTCTCGGGACCCAGGTTACGGTCGTGGAATTTCTGGATCGCATCACTCCCGGCGTGGACGCCGAAACCGCCAAACAGTTTCAACGTGTCCTGAAAAAACAGGGCATGGATTTCCATCTCGGCAAGAAAGTGACCAAGGTCGAGAAGCTGAAAGCCAGCGCCAAGGTGACGATTGAACCGGCATCAGGTGAGGGTGAGGCCGAGACATTGTCGGCGGAAAAAGTGCTGGTCGCGATCGGTCGCCGCCCCTTCACGGACGGCTTGGGTCTGGAGAGTGTCGGTGTCAAGCTCGATGCACGTGGCCGGATAGAAACCGATGGGCATTTTGGCACCTCCGTGCCGGGCATTTATGCCATTGGTGATGTCATCACGGGCCCGATGCTGGCGCATAAGGCTGAGGAGGAGGGCGTGGCCGTGGCTGAAAACTTGGCCGGCAAATCCGGCCATGTAAATTATGATGTCATTCCCGGCGTCATTTATACGGCGCCGGAACTGGCCTGGGTCGGCAAGACCGAGGAGGAACTGAAAGAGGCCGGTCAGGATTACAAGGTCGGCAAGTTTCCCTTCATGGCCAATGGTCGCGCCAAGGTCAACGGCACCACGGACGGTTTTGTCAAGGTGCTGGCTGATGCCGCCACCGACCGGGTGCTGGGCGTCCACATTCTTGGGCCGGAGGCCGGCAATATGATTGCTGAAGCCTCAGTCGCTATGGAATTTGGCGCAAGTTCGGAAGACATTGCCCGCACCTGCCATGCGCATCCGACCTTGACCGAAGCCGTCAAAGAGGCGGCTTTGGATGTTGAGGGACGCGCTCTGCACATGTAAGCAGCCTGTAAAGACTCAGATCAGTCGCGCTTCGCCCGTGGATGGGCTTTGGCATGCTCGCGTTCAATCTGACTGTCCTTGATTTTCGTGTAGACCTGGGTGGAGACAAGGCTTTTATGTCCCATCAACTCCTGTATGGTCCGCAGGTCCCCGCCACCGGCGAGAAGATGCGTGGCGAAGCTGTGCCGCAAGGCATGGGGTGTCACCGTATCGGGCAATCCGAGGGTTGTGCGCAGTTTCGCCACCATCATTTGAGCCAGACGCGGCGAATAGGGGTTGCCACGCCGACTTCGGAACAGCGCCGTATCCGCCTCGAAATCAAAAGGGGCCTGCTCGAGATAGGCTTGTATCAGCTCAATCACCACCGGCAGCAGCGGGACTTCGCGCTGCTTGCCACCTTTGCCGGTGATCCGCAGCAGCATGTCCCCGTCTTTCGGTGCCTGACTGAAGGTCAAGGAAAGGGCTTCCGAGATGCGCAGACCGCAACCATACAGCAAGACCAGAAGTGCCCGGTCGCGGGTACCCTCCCAGGGGGTTTTGGCAAGCTTAACGGCCATTTCCAGCATTTCCATGGCATCATGCGGTTCCACCGGACGAGGCAAGTTTTGCGATGTTTTGGGGGATTTGATTTGTGTGAACGCCGGACTGACGGCATGGCCGGTCTGCTCCAGAAACCTGACAAAGGATTTGATTCCGGACAAGTTGCGCGCCAAGGCCCGACCACTGACGCCCAGTTCGCGCCGATGGGCCAGAAAAGCCCTCAAGGTCCGTAAGGGCAGGTTTGTGAAATCGGACAGACCAGCTTCACGCGTTTCGTAGTCTCTGAAAAAACTCAAAAACTGGATGAGGTCACGCCGGTAAACATCAAGTGTGTGCTTGCTCACCCGGCGTTGACTGTGCAGCATTTGCAGCCAAGCCTGCACCTGTTCATCGAGTTTTGGCGCGGCTGGGATTACGGTCATGCAGCCTCGTTAGACGATTTTCTGTCCTGTTGCCGCCCAATCCGCCATAAAGGCATCCAGTCCCTTATCGGTCAGCGGGTGTTTGATGAGGCCGCGCAGAACGCTGGGCGGAACCGTCGCGACGTCAGCTCCGATGAGCGCAGATTGGTGAATGTGATCAGGTGAACGCACCGAGGCAACAAGAATTTCAGTCTCCAGATCAGGATAATTGTCATAAATCTGGCGAATATCGGCAATCAGCCCCATACCATTGGCGCCGATGTCATCGAGCCGTCCGACAAAGGGGGAAATGAAGGCGGCGCCGGCTTTGGCGGCCATCAAGGCCTGATTGGCGGAAAAACACAGCGTGACATTAACCGCCCGCCCCATATCAGTAATGGCGCGTGTGGCCTTCAGGCCATCAAGGGTCAGCGGCACCTTGATACAGACATTCTCGGCAATGGCGGCCAGTTCCCTGGCCTCGGCAATCATGGTGTCGGCGTCAAGGGCCGTCACTTCAGCGCTGACCGGACCGGATACCAGGTCACAAATTTCTGCGACCAGTTCCTTGAAATCCCGGCCGGATTTCGCAACCAGGGATGGGTTGGTTGTCACGCCGTCAATCAATCCAGTTGCGTTGAGTTCCTTGATGTCGTCAGTGTCTGCTGTATCTACAAAAAATTTCATGACTGCCTCCTGCCTGATTATTAAAGCATGTTTCGTGGGTGCGGCAAGCCATTCCTCACGCCTGCATGCGTTTTCGTCTTGGCAAATGCTCTCGATTCGAAGACAGTCTGGATATGAACGCCTCGGATAAAAAACCATCTTATGTCCCCGCCGGCGGCAATCAGACCAATCTGTTTGGATCTGAAACGCCGCAGACGGGTCGGCGACCGTTCAGCGAAATTGTCCGGGTCATGGTGCCACGGGCGATATCAGACAGCAGCGGATGTTATGATTACGGCATCCCCGAAGGCATGCAGGTGGTGCCGGGCGACTTTGTGGTGATTCCGCTGGCCCGGAAAACCTTGACCGGTATTGTCTGGGCGCAGCCGCGCCCGTGGACGCAGGACGATCCGCCGCAGAGAAAATTACGGGCCATCGTGCAGGTCCATGATATGCCGCCCCTGGCGGCCTGTTTACGAGACTTTATTGACTGGATGGCACAATACACCATGTCCCCGCCGGGGCAGGTCGTACGGATGTTTGTGCCGGCAAAGGAAGCCTTTGACCACGATAAGCCCGTTCAGGGATACATGCTCGGCAATGAAAAACCGGCGCGGATGACACCGGCGCGAAATCGGGTTCTGGCAGTGCTTGCCGAGGCGGGGCCGGAAACCGTGATGGCGGCCGGTGCACTTGCGGATGCGGCAGGCGTGTCCAGCTCTGTCATTCACAATCTGGCTGCGGCGGGTGGTCTTGAAAAGCGGCCGCTACTGCAAGCGGCTGAGGGTCAACCGGACCCGGACTTCTTAAAAGTTGATTTTTCGCCGGAGCAGGCTGCAGCTGCCGCCGCATTGACGGCTGCCGTCACAAGCAAAAAATTTTCGCCTTGCCTGCTGGACGGGGTGACGGGGTCAGGCAAGACTGAGGTCTATTTCGAGGCTATTGCCGAAGCCTTGCGCCAAAATCTGCAAAGCTTGATTATCCTGCCTGAAATCTCCCTTACGGCGCAATTCCTAAAACGCTTTGAAGCGCGTTTCGGGTGCGAACCGGCCCTTTGGCATTCTGGCCTGACCTCGGCCCAAAGGCGGCGAAGCTGGCGGGCCGTAGCGCAGGGTCAGGCGCGGGTTCTGGTCGGTGCGCGGTCGGCCCTGTTTATGCCCTGGCAGGATCTGGGCCTGATTGTGGTGGACGAGGAACACGATGCCGGGTTCAAGCAGGAGGATGGCGTCATTTATAATGCCCGCGACATGGCTGTGGTCTGTGCCCGTTTCTCGGCCGCGACGGTGATATTGTCTTCGGCTACGCCGGCTTTGGAAACGGTCATTAATGCCGAGGAGGGACGCTATGACCGCCTGAAGCTGCCCAACCGGCACGGTCAGGGGCAATTGCCGGACATCCGGCTGGTTGACCTACGTGTCGCGCCGCCGCCGCGGGGGCAATGGCTATCCCCGGTCGTGGTTGAGGCGGTCAAGGAAACGCTCGACAAGGGGGAGCAGGCTCTGCTGTTCATGAACCGGCGTGGTTATGCGCCGCTGACCCTGTGCCGGTCCTGCGGTCATCGCTATGCCTGTCCGGATTGTGACAGCTGGCTGGTCGAGCACCGCTTCAAACGGATACTGGCCTGCCATCAATGCGGGCATGAGCGGCCTTTGCCAATGCAATGTGATGCTTGCGAGGAAACGGATCACCTGGCCGCCTGCGGCCCCGGCGTGGAGCGCATCACCGAAGAGGTGGCCGGTCTGTTTCCGGATAAGAGGGTGACGGTGTTATCGTCCGATCTGATCAGCGGAGAGGAAGCCCTGCGTGAAGCCTTGCACAGGATTACAGCCGGGGAAACGGACATTATTGTTGGCACCCAGATCATTGCCAAAGGGCATCATTTTCCAAAACTCGGTTTTGTCGGTGTCGTTGACGCTGACCTTGGTATGGGAACTGGCGATTTGCGGGCGGGAGAACGCACCTATCAAATGCTGTCGCAGGTGACCGGTCGCGCCGGGCGGGAACTGACGGACGGCCAGGCCATGCTGCAGTCCTATGCCCCGGATCATCCGGTTTTGCAGGCGCTGGCCGAGGGCAACCGGGACGCCTTTTTGGAACGTGAAGCGGATATGCGGCGTCTGGCGGCGATGCCGCCTTATGGCCGTCTGGCCGGCATTATTCTGTCCGGGCCCGATATGCGGAGCTTGAATGGTTTCGCCCGCAGTCTGGCTCAAAAAGCCCCTTTGAGTGAGACAATCAGGGTGCTCGGCCCGGCGCCGGCTCCAATTGCACGAATTCGCGGCCAGCACAGGCTGAGATTTCTGGTACATGGCCGGGATCGAGGGGGGATGCAGGATTTTATCAAAGACTGGCTGGCCCAGGTTCCAAAGCGGGCTTCCATTCGATGCACGGTTGATATTGATCCCTACAGCTTTTTTTAATGCCTGCAAATTGTGGATTATTTGCCGGCTCGGGTGTGAGTCGAGACGATGGCCGCAAGCCGGCGGGACCTTTTGGTTGGCGCGGTCAGATGACCTTGATGGCCAAAGACAGGATAAGCTGTTGAGTTTGCGTTGAAAAATTTCAATAATCTCCGGCGCCGAATGGCTTTGGACATGCTTCAGGCCTCACCCTGGCCATAGTCCGGGAAACAGCGGTTTTACCTGCGCCAAAATGACATGATTTCAAGCCATAACTCTATTGCATAGGGCGCTGTGCTGTGCTAGTTCCACATCCCAAGGATACATCACTTTGCAGCCTTTGGCTGCATGTCACCAGTTAGTAGGACGGTTTAGTGTCAGCCCAGGAAAGCATCGTCGATACCATTGCTGAACGTTACGCAAACGCTCTGTTTGGCCTCGCAGAGGAGAGCAGTGCTGCCGAAAAAAAGCGTATCAGTGCCGGCGTGAAAAAACTTTCGCAGATCATCTCAGCCAATGAAAAGCTTGAACAGGCCCTGCGCAGCCCTGTCATTGACGCCGGTTCGCAGGATAGTGCGGTTCAGGCAGTCCTGAAAAAAGCGAAAATCGACCAGACGGTCGCAAAATTTGTCGGCCTAGTCATCCAGAACCGTCGGGCATTTTCCTTGCCCGCCATTCTGACGGCCTATGCCCGGCTGGAAGCCCGCGCGCGCGGCGAGATTTCCGCCGAGGTGGTTTCCGCCAAGAAGCTGTCAGCCGCTCAAACCAAGTCGATCAAGGCGCAGATGAAAAAAGCCTATGGCAAGGATGTTACCATTTCTGCCGTTATTGACCCCTCTATCCTGGGTGGTCTTATTGTCAAAGTGGGTAGCCAGATGATTGACGGCTCCCTGCGCACCAAACTGAATTCACTAAAACAAGCCATGAATGAGGCCGGTTGATGGATATTAAAGCATCAGAAATTACGTCAATTTTGAAGAAACAAATCAAGGATTTCGGCAAACAGTCCGAAGTCTCCGAGATTGGTCAGGTTCTGTCCGTCGGTGACGGCATTGCCCGCATTTTCGGTCTGGACAATGTGCAGGCCGGTGAAATGGTGGAGTTTCCCGGCGGCATTCGCGGCATGGCCCTCAACCTTGAGGAAGATAATGTCGGTGCCGTGATTTTCGGCTCTGACCGTGAAATTCGCGAAGGCGACACCGTCAAACGGACGGGTGACATTGTGTCCGTTCCGGTCGGCAAGGAATTGCTGGGTCGGGTGGTTGACCCGCTCGGTAACCCGTTGGACGGCAAAGGCCCGATCAAGGCGAAAAAGCGCATGAAGGTGGACGTCAAGGCACCGGGCATCATTCCGCGTAAATCCGTGCATGAGCCGATGCAGACTGGCTTGAAAGCCGTTGATGCCTTGATTCCGATTGGCCGTGGTCAGCGTGAATTGATTATTGGTGACCGCCAGACCGGTAAAACTGCGATTGCAGTT
This sequence comes from Parvibaculales bacterium, assembly GCA_049889415.1. Classification (GTDB taxonomy): domain Bacteria; phylum Pseudomonadota; class Alphaproteobacteria; order RS24; family RS24; genus JAYQKL01. The sequence continues at coordinate 331,924 of JBMHDL010000006.1, forward strand.
GACGCCATTTTGAACCAAAAAGCCATTAATGAGGGCGATGACGAAAGTGCAAAACTGTATTGCGTCTATGTCGCCATCGGCCAGAAACGCTCCACTGTCGCCCAAATTGTGCGGACATTGGAAGAGAATGATGCGCTGAAATATTCAATTGTTGTTGCCGCGACCGCGTCAGAAGCAGCGCCGTTGCAGTATCTGGCACCATTTACCGGCTGCACCATGGGCGAATATTTCCGCGACAATGGCATGCATGCCATGATCACTTATGATGACCTGTCCAAGCAGGCTGTGGCTTACCGCCAAATGTCCCTGCTGCTGCGCCGCCCGCCGGGCCGTGAAGCTTATCCGGGTGACGTGTTTTTCCTGCATTCACGTCTTTTGGAGCGTGCAGCTAAGCTCAATGATGATGAGGGCGCTGGTTCAATGACGGCTCTGCCGGTTATTGAAACGCAGGCCAATGACGTGTCCGCCTACATTCCGACCAATGTGATTTCCATCACTGACGGCCAGATCTTCCTGGAAACGGATCTGTTTTATCAGGGCATCCGCCCGGCCGTGAATGTCGGCCTGTCCGTGTCACGTGTCGGCTCCGCCGCCCAGGTCAAGGCCATGAAGCAGGTTGCGGGCAAGATTAAGGGTGAACTGGCCCAATATCGTGAAATGGCCGCTTTTGCCCAGTTCGGCTCGGACCTTGATGCCGCCACCCAGCAATTGCTGAACCGTGGTGAGCGTTTGACCGAACTGCTTAAACAAAACCAATTCTCGCCTTTGCAGGTGGAAGAACAGGTTGTCGTCATTTATGCCGGCGTGAACGGCTATCTCGACAAGCTGCCGACCGCCAAAATCGGCGCCTATGAGGAAGGCCTGCTGGCTCTTATGCACGGCAAGGAAAAGAAACTCCTTGCCACCATTCGTGACGAAAAAGCTTTGTCCGACAAGACAGAAGCCAAGCTGAAAAGCGTTGTGGAAGCCTATACGGAGAACTTCGCCGCATAATCCGGCAAGACGGAGCCAATCAAACAATGTCTTCACTTAAAGAACTTCGCAACCGCATTGCCAGCGTGCAGGCCACGCAGAAAATCACGCGGGCCATGCAGATGGTGGCGGCTTCCAAACTGCGCCGTGCGCAGGAGGCTGCTGAGGCGGCGCGTCCTTACGCCCAACGCATGAGCGCGGTTCTGGCAAATGTAGCTGCCGGTGTTGCCGGTCAGCCGGGTGCCTCTCCTTTACTGGCGGGCACCGGCAGTGACAAAACCCATTTGCTGGTTGTCGCAACCGCCGAACGCGGTCTGTGCGGCGGCTTCAACAGCTCCATTGCGCGTTTAGCGCGGGAAAAGGCCAATGCGCTGAAAGCTGAGGGCAAAACCGTCAAGATATTATGCGTCGGGCGCAAGGGAGCTGACGCTCTGCGACGTGACCTCGAGGCGCATATGTTGGAGTCCATCACCTTTCAGGGGTTGAAGTCTGTTGGCTTTGACCAGGCGCAGCAGGTCGCAGATCAGATCCTTGCCATGTTCGACAATGGCGAGTTCGATGTCTGCACTTTGTTCTATTCAGAGTTCGTGAATGTGATTTCGCAAAAACCGGATGCCTTGCAGATTATTCCGGCGACCCTGGATGAGGCTGAAGCGCCTGAATTGGGCGGTGCGGCTTATGATTATGAGCCGGAGGAAAGTGAAATCCTGGAAGCCTTGTTGCCACGCAATATTACCATTCAGATTCTGCGGGCTCTGCTCGAGAACGCAGCCAGTGAACAGGGTGCCCGCATGAGCGCGATGGATAATGCCACGCGCAATGCCGGTGACATGATTGACAGCCTGAGCATCACCTATAACAGATCGCGTCAGGCGCAGATTACCAAGGAATTGATTGAAATTATTTCAGGTGCAGAAGCCCTGTAGGGTCTGTACAGAATGAACCAGCCAGAGGAACGGAAAAATGGCAAAAGCGAAAACAGTCGGTAAAATCACCCAGGTCATCGGGGCTGTTGTTGACGTGCAGTTTGAAGACAAGCTGCCGGAAATCCTCAACGCTCTCGAAACCAAGAATGACGGCAACCGTTTGGTACTTGAGGTGGCTCAGCATTTGGGTGAGCGCACAGTCAGAACGATTGCAATGGACTCCACTGAGGGACTCGTCCGTGGTCAGGAAGTCACCGACACCGGAAACCCGATTAAGGTGCCGGTCGGTGAGGCAACCTTGGGCCGCATCATGAATGTCATCGGTGAGCCGGTGGATGATGCCGGCAAAATTTCCTCCCGCACATCCCGCGCCATTCACCAGGAAGCTCCGGAATTCGTTGAGCAGTCCACAGAAGCTGAAATGCTGGTTACCGGCATTAAGGTTGTTGACCTGCTGGCGCCATATGCCAAGGGCGGTAAAATCGGTCTGTTCGGCGGTGCCGGCGTGGGCAAAACAGTTCTGATTATGGAATTGATCAATAACGTGGCCAAGGCACATGGCGGATATTCCGTTTTCGCCGGTGTTGGTGAGCGGACCCGTGAAGGTAATGACTTGTATTGGGAAATGATCGAGTCCGGCGTGAACTCTGAAAAGGGCGGCGACGGCTCCAAATGTACACTGGTTTACGGTCAGATGAATGAGCCGCCCGGCGCGCGTGCCCGTGTCGCCCTGACCGGCCTGACCGTTGCCGAGCATTTCCGCGATGAAGGCCAGGATGTTCTGTTCTTCGTCGACAACATTTTCCGCTTTACCCAGGCCGGTTCCGAAGTGTCCGCCCTGTTGGGCCGTATCCCGTCCGCCGTGGGTTATCAGCCGACACTGGCAACCGATATGGGTGCCATGCAGGAACGCATCACCACCACAACCAAAGGGTCGATTACCTCCGTGCAGGCTATTTATGTGCCGGCCGACGACCTGACCGACCCGGCTCCGGCGACCTCTTTCGCCCATTTGGATGCGACGACTGTGTTGTCTCGTTCGATTGCGGAAAAAGGGATTTACCCTGCTGTGGACCCGCTTGATTCAACTTCACGGATTATGGAGCCGCGCATTGTCGGGGACGAGCATTATGACGTGGCCCGTCAGGTGCAGGAAATTCTGCAACGCTACAAGTCGCTTCAGGACATCATTGCCATTCTTGGCATGGATGAGCTTTCCGAAGAAGATAAGCTGGTCGTGTCCCGTGCCCGTAAAATCGAGCGTTTCCTCTCCCAGCCGTTCCATGTGGCTGAGGTGTTCACCGGATCACCCGGTGTGCTTGTGGATTTGGCTGACACCATTAAAGGCTTTAAAGGCCTGTGCGCCGGTGATTATGACCATTTGCCGGAAGGTGCCTTCTATATGGTCGGTACCATTGACGAGGCTATCGCTAAAGCTGAAAAAATGGCTGCCGAGGCTGCCTGAGTGCATGGAGCTGAGATAGGATAGTTCATGGCCGACAAGCTCAAATTTGATCTGGTTTCCCCTGAGAAGCTACTGCTGTCAGGTGAGGTGGATATGGTCAGCGTCCCCGGCACTGAAGGTGATTTCGGGGTGCTGGTCAACCACAGCCCGATGATGTCTGTTCTGCGTCCGGGCGTTGTGACCGTTGAAGATGGCGGAAAGCCGGTGCGGTTCTTCGTTCAGGGCGGCTTTGCGGATGTGACCCCGGAAGGCCTGACCCTGCTGGCGGAAAAGGCGCTGGCGGTTGAAGATATGAGCAAATCCGACATTGACGCAGAAATCAAGCAGGCACGCGACACTGGAAATACGGCTGTTGCGGATGCTTTGGAAGGGTTGCGCGCTGCGCTTTGAACCCTTGTTTCAGGTGAAAACGACGGTTTTGTGTCCGTTAAGCAGGATACGCCGTTCTGTATGTGCCGCGATGGCATCAGCTAGAACCTGCTGCTCCACTTCCCGTCCGACCGTCACCATTTTCTCTACGGTCATGTCATGGCGCACAGGGGCGACATTTTGGCTGATGATCGGCCCTTCATCTAGATTGGCTGTAACATAATGCGCTGTCGCCCCGATCATTTTGACACCGCGTTCATAGGCGCGGCTGTAAGGGACCGCTCCCTTAAAACTCGGCAGGAATGAGTGGTGAATGTTGATGATCTGGCCAGGATAATCAGCAGTGAAGTCGCCTGACAAAACCTGCATGTAGCGCGCCAACATAATCAACTCAATATTCTGCTCACTGACCAGCTTGCGGAGCAGGTGCTCGGACTCAGATTTGGTATCCTTGTTGACCTCAAAAAAAGTGAACGGGATGCCTTCGCGCTCCGCATAAGGACGGTTGATTTCATGGTTGGAAAAAATACCGGCAATGTTCATGTTCAACGCCCCGGTGCGCGTCCGGTACAGCAGATCCACCAGGCAATGGTCAAATTTTGAGACGAGGATTAAGGCATTCGGCTTGTGTGACATGTCATATAGCCGCCAAGACATGTCAAACATTTCGGCAATCGGCGTAAACCCGCCTTCCAGTGCAGTGGCTGACATCTCCGTCTCGGTGGTTTCAAACCGTACCCGCATGAAAAAATTTTGAGTCTCAAGCGCTCCAAATTGATGGCTTTCCGTAATGTTCATCTTATTATTGAACAGAAAGTCACTGACCGCGGCGACAATGCCGGGTCGGTCTGGGCAGGATAGGGTGAGGACAAAGTCAGTCATCGAAATCCACATGCTTGAAACTAGAGGAAATCATGTTTAACAGGTGTTGCAGCGCCGTCAAGCCGTTCGATGGCGTGTCAGTAACCGTGCCGGAGCAGATATCGTCCAATGGCGTATCATATTGAGGGTCAAAAAAGAAAACCATGCTGTTGCGCTGTTTGCCGGATACATTCCTAACTCTGTGGGTGGTCGAGCGGTAAAGGCCGCCGGTCCATAGGGACAGCATGTCGCCGATATTGACCACCAGACTGTCCGGTCGCGGCGGAACGGCCATCCAGCCCGCTTCAGGATGCAGAATTTCAAGACCGCCGGTGTCATCCTGCGCCAACAGCGAGAGACAGCCGAAATCGGTATGTGCACCGGCGCTGATCCGGTCCCTGGACGCTGGAAGCGGCGGATAACGGATCGGGCTGAGGGTTGCCATCGGGGTCTCCAGATAACGGTCAAAATAAGTCTCCGGCAGATTAAGACCTGTCGCGAAGGCCCGCATCAGCTCGGCTGACAGGTCACTGAGGTGGTGATAAGCGGTTTTCATACTGGTGTTGAAGTCACGCGCCGGGCAGTTCTGATCCCGGTTCTCCGCAAGCCATAAATTAGGGCCATGCAGGGGTAGGTTTTTGAGGACAAAGGGATGTGTAAGGGGAAGGTCTTGGCCGATTTTCAGACCTTCCTTATAGTCCCCTTCAGGATGCGCTTCCGCATCAAGGCGTTCTCCGCCAATGGCATACCACCCCCTGTGGCAGGAGCTTTTTTCAATCGCAATTGCGCTTTTCTCGGCTTCCGGCAGATCGAAGAACCAGTCGGCGGCTTTCATGGCCTCAGCAATATAGGTGTTCAGCCCGTGTCCCTCGAGATAAAAGAAACCGTGCTTAATAACCGCCATGTGGATTTGCCCCGCAAATTTACGGCGGTTCTCCGGCAGGCCCGTCATGAACAGGCTGAAATCCAATACCGGCAAAAGGGGTAAGGCATTATGGCTTTGTACATCTGCACTCATAGGACCAGTCAAGCACAAAAGCTTCCGAGGGCGGCAACAATCTGCTCATAAACGTGTTTTTTGAACGGTACGACAATATCAGGGCAATCAGACAGCTTGCGCCATTGCCAGGTTTCAAATTCCTGTTGCTGGTGGGCCTTCAGGTCAATGTCGCTGTCATCACCGAGATAGCGCATGGCGAACCATTTCTGTCTCTGGCCCTTGAATTTGCCTTTCAGGGCAACACCAATCGCCTCCGGAGGCAGGTCATAGCTTAACCAATAAGGAAGCTCGTAAATCAGTTCCACATTGGTAACGCCGGTTTCCTCCTCCAGCTCACGAAAGGCAGCCTGCACAGGTGTTTCTCCGTCATCAATACCGCCTTGGGGTAGCTGCCAGAGCCTTGCGCCGTCTGGCAAATTACCCTGGACTCGCTTGCCGGTCCAAACCAGACCGTTCTGATTGATCAAAACTATCCCGGCACAGGCGCGATAAACCAGATTATCCGTCATGGGTCAGCCTCCTCAGCCGGTCAGGGCAGTATGGCGTCGGCTTGTGCGGCCAACCCCATACGGGTTTGGTGCATGTCGCTCATCAATTGAATCGCTTTTTGAAGTTGCAGGTCATCCTCCAGTTCCCTTGGCACATAGGCAATGGATGGTTTGTCTTCATCTTCTGTAGTGTCCGCCTCAGCGTCGGGTGTTTGATCGCTTTTATCGCCGGAGGTGGGGGGGCGGTCTTCGGCATCAGGTGCCTTTTCAGGCTTTTTTTCATTTGTCTTGTCGGACTCGGAATGCGTTTCTTTCGCGTCATTCTCCAGATGCCCGCGCAAATTGGCTTCTCGGCGACCTTGAAACCCTTTCATGTCCTCAGGGATTTCCTGTTCGATGATGATATCCGGGCTGATTCCGGTCGCCTGGATGGAGCGGCCAGAGGGCGTGTAATAGCGCGCTGTGGTCAGGCGCAGGGCGCCATTATTAGACAGCGGCATAATCGTTTGGACGGACCCTTTGCCGAAAGATTGGGTGCCGACAATCAGGGCCCGGTGGTGGTCCTGCAGGGCCCCGGCGACAATTTCTGAAGCGGATGCAGACCCGCCATTGATCAGCACCATGACGGCGGCGCCTTTCGATAAATCCCCCCTTCGGGCATTGAACCGGGCATTGTCGCTGGTTTTTCTGGCGCGGGTGGAAACGATTTCGCCTTTGCTCAAAAAAGTGTCCGAGACCTTGATGGCTTCGGTCAGCAGGCCGCCGGGATTATTCCGTAAATCAATGATGTAGCCGGCAAAATCCTCTGGCTTGACGGCGGCTGACAAGGTCGACATTTCCTTGCGCAGATTAACGGTTGTGTTGAGGTTGAAAGTGGTGACGCGGATATAGGCGATGTTTTCATTCTCACCCTCAAGCCTGGCCCGTACGGCCCGGATTTTGATGATGTCGCGGATGATGTTGACCTCAAACGGATCCTCAACCCCATCGCGCACAACCGTGATGACGATTTCAGTGCCGACCTCGCCGCGCATGATGTCAACTGCCTCTGACAGTGTCATGCCCATGACATCCTCGCCGTCAATCTTGACAATGAGGTCATTGGGCAGCATGCCGGCGCGTTGGGCCGGCGTGTCATCAATCGGGGCGACAACCTTGACCAGGCCTTTATCCATTGTCACTTCAATGCCCAGTCCGCCAAATTCGCCCTTGGTTTGCACCTGCATATCGTCAAAGTTTTTGGGCGGTAAATAGGCCGAGTGCGGGTCGAGCGAGGTCAGCATGCCCGTCAAGGCGGCTTCGATCAGCTCCTCATTTTCCGGCGGGTCTACATAGCCTTCGCGCACCTGCTGGAGGACATCCCCGAACAGGGAAAGCTGCTCATAAATGTCAGGTGCCGCAGCGCCGGTCTCATCGCCTGACGCGTCAGTTGCAGCCCCCGGTGTTTGGGCGAGTTGGGGGGCCTGCATATTGTGCAGACGCCAGGCCTCGCGCATTTCCGCAACATGTGCCGGCTCGGCTATGACAGGGTGGGGCAAGGCAAGCAGCACCAGTCCGGTCAAAGCGGATTTGGTGATATTTAATATGCCATTGTGACGACTCATCTGCGATGCCTTAGATTTTGGAGGAGAACCAATGATAGGGTGTTACCGGATTTCCTTTATACCTAATTTCTATATAAAGCGTTAGGGTTTCTTGAAAAGAGTCACCCTTGACGGCTGGCTGCATACTGCCCAGCGGTTCGCCTGCCAATACCTGTTGGTTGACTTCTGCATCCATGCGCCCGAGACCCGACAGGAGCATGTGATATCCCTCGCCAAGGCCCAGGATTATAATGTTTCCATAATCCCTGAATTTACCGGCATAGAGGATATCAGCGTCAAATGGAGCCGTGACCAGCATCCCTGGCTTGGTCCGCACATACAGCCCTTCGCGTCCGAGGTCCTTGTTCAAATCCAGTGTTTTGCGCCTGTTCATCAGGCGTCCGGATACCGGCAGGGGCAGCTTGCCTTTGGCGTTGACGAAACGGGTGTACCCGGAGGTCGGTGTGCGGCGTTTTTCAAGCCGGTCGACCAAATCTCTCAGGGAGCGGGCTTTGCGTGCAAGCTCCTTGATTGCGGCTTTTTCCGTGTCTATGGCATTTTGCGTCCGGCCGGCGGCTTGACGTTTTTCCTCGACCAGGCGCGCGAGCCTCACCCGGTCAGCTTGTGCGGTCAAACTCTCCGTCTGCAGTTCCGTTTGCCGCCGGCTTTTGTGCTGTCGCACGGTCGCCAACTCCTCCAGTTGGATTTTGAGTTTGTCCGCCACATCCTGAAGTGTCGGCACGATGCCGGCAATTGCAATCGCTCCGCGTATGCCTGATAAGGCGTCATCCGGGCTGACGGCAAATGCCGGCGGCATTTGGGTTTCAAATTTCTGAAGTGCTGCAAGCGACTCCGCCAGCTTGCGGCGGTCCTTGGTCAGTTGGACCAGCATGTCCTGCTCACTGGCATTGAGCTTGGTGATGTCATTGGCCAATTCATTTTGCTTTTGTTCACTTGCCTGCAGCTTGGCGGCCAGAATGATGATTTGTTGTTGAACCTGTTTTTGTTCCTGCTCCAATCGGCGCGCTTTTTGTTCCAGTGCCGCCTGATTTTTAACCCTTAGTTTGATTTCCTGTTCCACCTGCTTCAGGTTTTTGGCCTCATTTGCCCCACCGGCTTGGGTTCCCAGAAGCAGGCATATGACGACGGTAAGTGCAAGATGCAGGGGCTGGGGTCGATGGATGTCCGTCAGATTACGCATATTGTCGCCGTTCACTCACGATGATAAGGGTGGTTCATGAGAATGGAAACGCTGCGCCATAATTGTTCCACCAACAGGACTCGCGCCAATAAATGCGGGAAGGTCATGCGCCCGAGTGACAGTTTCAAATCAGCCCGTTCGCGCAGGCCGCCGTCAAGCCCGTCCGCACCACCAAGGACGAAGCTGAGGTTCCGGTCTCCGGCTGAGAGACGGCTTTGCACATAATCAGCCAGTTCCGGGCTGGAAAACGCTTTGCCGCGTTCGTCCAGGGCGACCAGATGGCCGCCTGACGGCAGGGTGGCGAGCAGCTTTTGTCCCTCAGCCTGTTTGAGGTTTTCGCCTGATCTGACTTTTGCGGTTTTGATTTCATGCACCTCAATGGCGCTAATGCCGATGGTGCGAGCCGACTCCAGCCGTTTCAGGTAGGAGCGGATCATGTCGTCTTCCGGCGCGTTCCGGGCTGTGCCGATGGCGCTGATCTGTACGCGCATGGTTGCGGCCTTTATTCCACAGCCGGCAGTTCTGCGTCTGTATCATCTTCCGACACATCCATCTGCCACATTTTTTCAAGATTGTAGAAATCACGCACTTCAGGTCTGAAAAGATGGACGACAATGTCCCCGGTATCAACCAGCACCCAGTCGCAATTCGGCAGGCCTTCAACCTGCACCTGTTTGACTCCAACATTCTTCATCTTGCGCAGGAGCAAATCCGACAGGGCACCGACATGACGTTGTGAGCGGCCGGAGGCGACGACCATGTAATCCGCCACGGCAGATTTTCCGCGCAAATCGATCTGAATGATGTTTTCAGCCTTGTCCGCGTCAAGCGAAGACAGGACAAGCTCGATTAGGCGATCGGGATCCATGGGAACCGATGTCAGCTCTGAGTCAGCTGTGTGGAGAATTTGAGGGTTTTGGGTCAAGTCGTTCAGTGTCTTACCTCTCTCTTTATTTTCTAGCAATGAGCACCGGACTTTTCAATCACTTCTTTGTCCGCGACCGGACTGATCTGAGTTGGGTGGATGACAGGGGGCTCGTCACACCCTCAAGCAGAGTCCAGGCGGGGCATCTGCGACCCGCCAGACTCGCCGCCTCATCGGGGTGGATGCGGTTACGGGAAAAACAGCTGGCGGCCGGGCTAAGACCGGCCCGGACAGTGGTGCCCGGGCGCGGATAGACGGCAATCGGAATTTGGCGGAAAATATCCCGCCAGCTGCGCCAGCGATGCATGTCGCACAGGCTGTCAGCACCCATCAACCAGACAAAATGCACATTTGAATGGCTCTTTTTCAGGGTGCGGATGGTGTCGGCTGTATAGTTTGACCCCATCTGTGTCTCTTCATCCGAAACATATGTTTTGGGCGTGACGGCAATCTCGCGGCAGGCGGCAATGCGCTCTGCGGCATCCGCCGGTGCTTCCGGTTTGAGCGGGTTTTGCGGCGAGACGAGCCACCAGACCCAATCAAGGCCGAGACGAGTCCGCAAACGTTCACTGACCAATGCGTGACCGGCATGAGGTGGGTTGAAGGACCCGCCGAACAGTCCGATTTTCATGCCGTCGGAAAAAAAGGGTTTACCCATATTATTTCGGCCGTGTCTGACCGCTTCCGCGCACTTGATATTTGAATGTGGTCAGTTGTTCCAGACCAACGGGTCCGCGGGCATGGAACCGCCCGGTCGCGATGCCGATCTCCGCTCCCATGCCGAATTCGCCGCCATCAGCGAATTGGGTTGAACTGTTGTGCATAACAATGGCGCTGTCGACTGTGTTCAGAAACTCTTCTGCCGCTTGCACATCATCGGTGATGATGGCCTCGGTGTGACCGGAGCCATGTTGGGCAATATGGTCAACAGCCTCTGCCACCCCGTCAATCAGCTTGACGGAAATAATGCTGTCCAGATACTCCGTGTCCCAATCTTCGTCATTGGCGGCCGTCACGCGCTTATCTGCCGCTTGCACCGCCTCATCGCCGCGCACCGCGCATCCGGCCTCCAACAGATTGGTGACCAAAGGTGTCAGATGCGTCCCGGCGCAATCGCGATCAACCAGAAGGGTCTCAGTCGCACCGCATATGCCCGGACGCCGCATTTTTGCATTAAGGCTGACCTCTTTTGCCATCTCAAGATCCGCCGCCGCATGGACATAGGTATGACAAATACCGTCAAGGTGCGAAAAGACCGGGACGCGGGCATCATTCTGAACGCGTTCAACCAAACTTTTCCCGCCGCGCGGGACAATCACATCCACCGTGCCTTCCAGACCAGCCAGCATCATGCCAACAGCGGCACGATCAGGAGTCGGCACAAGTTGAACACAGGCTTCCGGCAGGCCGGTTTCGCGCAAGGCAGCCGCAAAGCAGTCGGTTATAGCCTGGGCGGCGTTCTGGATTTCAGAACTGCCGCGTAGAATGACGGCATTGCCGGATTTAAGGCATAAAGCTGCCGCATCTGCCGTGACATTGGGACGGCTTTCATAAATCACCCCAATGACGCCCAGTGGGACCCGCACACGGGAAATATCCAGTCCGTTCGGACGGTCCCAACGCGCCATTGTGTCGCCAACAGGGTCGGGTAGATCCACAACCTCCTCCAAGGCTTTGGCGATGCCTTCGAGCCGTTGCGGGTCCAGCGCGATGCGGTCAAGGCGGGCATTGTTCAAGCCCTTCTCCTTGGCCAGCTCCATATCCGTAGCATTGGCGGCCAGAATGGTTTCCGCATTGGCACGCAATTGGGCCGCCGCCGCCAGCAAGACGGCATTTTTCTGTTCGGTGCTGGCCGTTCCCAATCGACGCGTCGCGGCGGCTGCACGGGCACCAATATCGTTCATGGTCTGCTCAAGATTATTTGTCATTTTGTTCTCCCATGCCGGTCTCGTCATCTTGTGTGTGCGTCAGGACAAGATTGTCACGATGGATCAATTCTGTCCGACCATAATAATCCAATTCAGCGGCGATTTCATCGGTTTGTTTGCCGATGAAAGCTTGCGATGCCGAATTGGAATGTTCAACCAGACCCCGGGCGATTTCAGCGCCGTCACAGATTACGGCTACACAGGCGCCACGTTCGAACTGGCCTTCAATCTGTGTCACTCCGATATAGAGCAGGCTTTTGCCGTTATGCAAGGCTTTGGCAGCCCCGGCGTCAATATGCACGCGACTTCCGTTTTGCAGGCTGCCGGCAATAAAGGATTTGCGTGCATCATGAGGGCTGTGATGTGCTTGAAAGAATGTGCATCTGCTGGTGCCGTCAATCAAGCCGCCCAGCGCATGGTCTTGGCGCCCATCTGCCAGAATCATATGGGCCCCGGCTTGGGTGGCCAACCGTGCGGCCTCCAATTTGGTAATCATGCCACCGGAGCTGAAACGGTTTTTGCTCGCGCCGGCCATGGCATAAATTTCATCATCTAATTGTTTGACCTCAGCAATATGGGCCTCGGCCTCACCGATGCGGTTTTGATCAGCATAAAGCCCGTCCACATCTGACAACAATATCAGACAGTCAGAAGACGTCATAGCCGCCACCCGAGCGGCAAGCCTGTCATTATCGCCATAACGAATTTCCTGTGTCGCCACAGTGTCATTTTCATTGATCACGGGAACAACCTTCAGCCCCAGCAAAGTGTTCAGGGTACCGCGGGCATTCAGATAACGGCGGCGCTGTTCCGTGTCGTCCACTGTCAGGAGAATTTGCGCCCCTCGACAGCCTTGTTCTGCCAACACTTCGCGCCAGGCTTGGGCCAGGGCGATTTGCCCTGTTGCGGCAGCGGCCTGGCTCTGCTCCAACGTCAAGCTGTCCTGTATCAGGCCCAGCTCACCGCGCCCCAACGCAATGGCGCCGGAGGAGACAAGGATCACCTGCTTGCCGAGATTTTGGAGGGCAGCAATATCCTGTGCCATGGCCCGCATCCAGTCCTGGCGTAAATTGCCGTGCTCATCCTGCATCAGCAGGGCTGAGCCAACCTTGATGACGATCCGCTGCGCCTTTTTCAAGGCGGAATGGGCGGATGTGTTTACTGATTTGGTCATGATCCTTCCCTTAACTCTCCGCCTAGGGGCGCCAGCCTGTGGTGGCCGATGTTTTCGCCTCTGCCGGGTCCTGCGTCGCCCGGTCAAGCCGGGTCAGCATAGCCGCCAGCAGCTCATCGGTTCCGGCGCGCGTGGCGCCTGATATGGTCCATACAGGACCGTCAAAAACCGATTGCAGGGCGGCGCACTTATCCTCTATCTCCGTCGCACTCAAGGCATCGCATTTGTTCAGGGCAAGAATCTCCTGCTTGCCCGCCAGACCGGTGTCATAAGCGGCCAATTCGCTGCGGATGATACGATAGGCGTCCACAACATCCTCCTGGGTGCCGTCCACCAGATGCAGCAGCATGGTGCAGCGCTCAACGTGGCCGAGAAATCTGTGCCCCAATCCCGCACCGTCGGAGGCACCTTCAATCAGTCCCGGAATATCAGCCATGACAAACTCCCGTCCTTTGGTGCCGACCACACCCAAATTCGGATGCAGGGTGGTGAAGGGGTAATCCGCGATTTTCGGTTTGGCCCGTGTAGAGCCGGCCAGAAATGTAGATTTGCCGGCATTGGGCAACCCGATCAGTCCGACATCAGCAATCAGTTTCAGGCGCAGCCAGATCCAGGCATCGCGCCCGTCCTGCCCGGGATTGGCATGGCGTGGTGCCTGATTGACCGGCCCTTTGAAGCGCGCATTCCCGAAGCCGCCATTACCGCCTTCCGCTAGCAGCACGGTTTCACCAACTTCAGTCAGATCGGCAATCAAGGTGTCATTGTCCTCGGCGAAAATCTGCGTCCCGACCGGGACTTTCAGGATTTTGTCATCGCCATGCTTGCCGGAACGGTTTTTGCCCATGCCGTGCCCACCTGTTCCGGCTTTGAAATGTTGCTGATAGCGGTAGTCGATCAGCGTGTTCAAGCCGTTGACGCATTCGGCATAAACATGTCCGCCGCGCCCGCCGTCACCGCCGTCGGGGCCGCCATATTCGACATGGGCCTCACGGCGAAAACTCACCGAGCCGCCGCCGCCATTGCCCGAGCGGATATATACTTTGGCCTGATCCAGAAATTTCATGACTGCAGTTTACCGTTATTTCACCTGAACACATTAAAAAAGGGAGATGGCGGCCATCTCCCTTGTTTCACATCATGGCGCGCCCGACGGACGCCGTGTACGCCCGATGCCTATTCTGCTGCTTCCGGCATTGGTGTAACCGAAACCGTTGTGCGGTCGCCACGTGCCTTGCCGAATTGCACTTTGCCTTCAATCAGGGCGAAGATTGTGTGGTCTTTGCCGATGCCGACATTGTCGCCGGGGTGCCATTTGGTGCCACGCTGACGAATGATGATGTTGCCAGGAATGACATGCTCACCGCCGAATTTCTTGACACCAAGACGGCGGCCGGCACTGTCGCGACCATTGCGGGAAGACCCGCCTGCTTTTTTATGAGCCATGTGCCTTTACTCCTTATTTTCAGCAGCGCTTTCATCAGCCGCTTTTTTCGGTGCAGCCTTTTTCGGTGCAGCCTTTTTTGCGGCAGCCTTTGAAATCGCCGTAATTTTGACTTTCGTCAGATCCTGACGGTGTCCGTGCAGGCGATGATAGTTTTTGCGGCGCTTAAACTTGATCACGTCAATCTTGTCACCGCGTGTCTGGTCCAGAACTTCCGCCGTGACGGACGCGCCTTTGACGACCGGCGTGCCGATGGTCGGCTTTTTGCCAGCTTCGCCGACCATCAGAATGTCGGTCAGCTGGATTTTGTCACCGGCTTCACCGTCAAGGCGTTCCAGTTCAATCACGTCGTCTTTAGCGACCCGGTATTGCTTGCCACCGGTACGAACAACCGCATACATGAGCGTATTCCTTTGATTTCCGCTTTGGCTGAATTTCAGCCGACGGCCGGCACAGGCCGGAAGTAAACATAAACAGACGCGCCTGCCATGGGGGAGACGCGATTTTGGGGCAATATACAGGCTGCAAACCGCAAGTCAAGCCTGTAGAAACCCGGTTTTGAGAGTTTTTACATAAAAATTATGCTGCCAATGTTTTTTGCCCCAGTGCCACCCCTGTGTTCCACCTTTTGTTTCACCCTCAAAATTAGTGATAATAATGCAACATATGAATTTCCAGTCAAAACAGGACTTTACAGGGGTTTTAAAATATTGAAGATTGTTAACAGTAATTTGAAACTTGAGTTACTTATTTGTTTACACTTGGGGAGGGGCTTATGACGCTCAAATTTACCAAAAAAACGGGTATGGGAACCCTCATCGCATCATTGGCGATGACACCGGTTGCTCTTGCCAATGTTGACGAGATTGTCGTGACAGCGGCAAAACGTGAACAAACCCTGCAGGAAGTGCCGATTGCGGTGACTGTGACTTCTGCAGAAACCATTGAACAGGCTCAGATTGTTGACCTGCTGGACCTGCAGACGGTTGTTCCGTCCCTGCGGATTTCACAGCTGCAGTCCTCCGCCAACACCAACTTCATCATTCGTGGTTTTGGTAACGGCGCCAACAATCCTGGTATCGAGCCTTCCGTCGGTGTTTATATTGACGGCATCTACCGCTCACGCTCCGGCGCTTCTCTGGCTGACCTGCCGACGGTTGAGCGCGTTGAAGTTCTGCGTGGACCGCAATCCACGCTGTTCGGCAAAAACGCCTCCGCCGGTGTCATCAGCATCACCACCGCACTGCCGGATGACGAGTTCAACGGCATGGTTGAGGCCAATTTCGGCAATTACGGCAACACAATCATCAAGGGTACCGTTTCCGGTCCAATCAGTGACTCGACAGCCTTCCGCCTCACCGGCAGCGTCAATGAAAATGACGGGTACTACACAAACATCACCAATGGTGAAAAACTGAATGAGCGTAACCGCATGCAACTTCGTGGTCAGTTGCTGTCTGAACTCAGTGACAGCACAACCCTGCGCATCATTGCCGACTACAACTCAACCGATGAGAAATGCTGCGGCGCTTCCATGCTGCAGTCCGGTGCCGCAACGGCCGGCCTCAATATGATTGGTGCCGCATTCCGGACACCGCTGGGTCTGGATACCCCGACCCCACCGGTGGGTGATGGTGTCCGTGAAATCGCCCTGTCGCGTAACCCGACCAATGAGTTGGAAGGCAAGGGTATTTCCGCCCAGTTTGACGTTGATCTGGATGGCATGGATTTCGTTTCCATCACCTCCTACCGTGAGCAGGTCGTGAATTCCGAAACCGACGGTGACTTCAACATCGCCGATGCGCTTGGCCGCAATGAAATCCTCGACAAATATGAAACCTTCACCCAGGAATTCCGTCTGTCATCCGACAATGACAGCGATCTGCAATGGATGGTCGGGGGTTACTATTTTGATGAGGATGTAAAGCACTTCCGTGATGTCACTTATGGCCCGGCCATGAACCCATATGTGAATGCTTTGTTGCAAGGGGCAGCCGGTATTAACATGACACAACTGGCAGGTGCTTTGGCTCTTGCGGGTATCCCGGCTGATCCAAATACCTGGTATCAAACCGGTCAGGGTCTGATTGGTGAAAATTTCACTATGCAGAACGAAGCTATTTCCCTTTTCGGTACGGTTGATTATCAGATCACCGATGCTCTGGGTGTTTCCCTTGGCCTGAACTACACGGAAGATGAAAAAGTCGTGGTTGCTGATGTGGATATTGATGATCCCTTCGGCTCCCTGCCTTTGGCAGCTGTGAACCCGGCTCTGGCTGCATTGCAGTTCTTCCCGCCATTTACTGATTATCCAAACGCCAATGAAACCGGTGTGTTTGAGTCAGATGATGTCACCCACAGCCTGCGCTTCACTTATGAGCTGGATGATTCTACCAGCATTTATGTGAGCCATTCAACCGGCTTCAAGGCGACCTCGGTCAACATGTCGGTGGATGCGCGGACCGTTCGTTCGGCCAAGCCGGAAGAAGCCCAGAACATTGAAATCGGTCTGAAGAAATCCTTGGATAACGGTTTTATCAATGTAGCTTTGTTTGAGCAGGAAATTGATGGCTTCCAGTCCAATCTGTTCACCGGCACAGGCTTTGCCCTGATCAATGCCGGTCTGCAGGTGCACACAGGTGCCGAGATTGACGCCGCTTATGCGCTCAGTGAGAACCTGACCGTGACGGCCTCCGCCACCTATATCGACCCGGAATATGAAACCTATAATGCCGTTCCGGATCTGACCGGTCAGGCCCCGGCCGGTGTCAGTGAACTGAGTGCCAATATTGGCGCGGTTTACGCCTATGAAATGGGCAATGACAAGGAAGCCTATTTCCGCATCGAGTACATGCACGAGGATGATGTGCAGGTCGTCGACAATGTCGCCGCCAGCATCGCCAGCCGTGAGGTTAATCTCGTCAATGCTAGCTATGGCGTCGAGAACACCAAATATGGCTGGGAGATCCGTGCCTGGGTCCGTAACCTGACCGATGATGAGTTCCTGATTTCCGCCTTCCCGACGACGGCGCAAGCAGGCAGCTTCTCAGGTTATGTCAGTGCGCCGCGTACTTACGGCATTGCCATCCGCCAGAACTTCTAAGTCTGACGGACATTAAACAACAAAGAGCGGGGCGTGCCCCGCTCTTTTTTTATGGGGTTTTTGAATATCAGCGCAGCTCAAAATGCACGAGATCACGGAAATTCTCATCACGCACATGGCCGTCCGCGTTCCAGTCACCGCCCCAGACCAGATCATGCTTGATGCGCCCATCGCGTTTCATCATGACGGCAATGCCGCGGACCAGACCCCCCATATAGGCAAAGGCCTCCCGGTCTTCCCAATCCACACCGCCTTTTGCCAGCGGGCTGTAAGGGGCGATGTCGGCTGCCATGGACGGGGTCTGGTTGTGGCGGCTTAATGGATACCGCAATCGGCTTAAACCTTCATCCTGTAGCCTGTTTTGTGTCGCTTCATCACGGTGGCCGGCCAGAATGGTGATGTCCATATGGCTGATGACGGTTTCCAAAATCGCCCGCAGGTCGGTATGACAGCTTTTCAGCTGTTTCAGGGAAGCTGTTCCGAAGCGATAGGGCATGGCGTCTCCTGTCAGGGGTGGACAGGCAGTATATCAGCCGGCTTAATCAAGGGGACAGTTTATAAAATATTGAAATAATTCAGCAGCACCAGCCCATAGACCATGGCGACCAGACACATGGCCAGCATGACGGCGGCGGATCCGTAATCCTTGGCCCGTTTGGACAGGCCGTGTTTTTCCAGTGAGATGCGGTCAACCGCCGCCTCAACACTGGAATTGAGCAGTTCAATGATGAACACCAGAACAACGCTGAAAATCATCAGTATTTTCTCAATCAAGGTCACGGGCAGCAGCACCGCCAAGGGCACCAGCAGGCAGGCGGCAATGAATTCCTGCCGGATGGCGCTTTCCTCTCTCCAGGCGAATTGGAAACCTGACAGGCTGTTCAGCAGGGCAAACCAGGCGCGCTTGATGCCGGTATTTCCCTTATGCGGATTGTCAGAGAATTTATACTCATCCATGCTACGCCCCTTACTGATTTGCCCGGATTTTAAAAACACACTGTCCTTTTGTCTATCGACATTTTTTCCATAAGCCTATCTAATGCCTATCGGTAAATTTGGTTGAAGTCAGTTGGAGGTCGATATGAAAGTCAGTCAAGCGGTCGGTGAAAGAAGGTCCATTCGTCAATTTCTCGACAAACCCGTGCCGGAGGATCTGCTGCACAATTTGCTGGAAAAAGCGAGCCGGTCTCCTTCGGGAGGCAATCTGCAGCCCTGGTATATTCACGCTGTGACCGGCGACAGCCTGACCCGACTGAAAGACGTGATGGACAAGGCGATTGAGGCCAACCCCAATGGCGAAGGCGGTGAGTATAATTTTTATCCCGATCCGATGCCTGAGAAATACCAAGCACGCAATTTCAAATCCGCCGGCGACATGTATGACCTTTTGGGCATTTCGCGTGATGAGGAATTGATGCGCGCTGCCGTCAAAGCCCGCAACTGGGAGTTTTTCGGAGCCCCGGTCGGGCTGTTTTTCTCACTCGACAATATTATGGCATCAAACCAATGGGCGCATATCGGCATGTATATGCAGACGCTGGCCTTGCTTGCGGTTGAACATGGTCTTGGCACCTGCATGCAGGAAGCATGGGCGATATACACCCCGACCATCCGCTCTTTCCTTGACCTTCCGGATAATCGGCTGTTTTACTGTGGTATGGCTCTGGGGTATGTCGATCCAGACGCTCCGGTTAATACCTTGGTCACGGAGCGTGAGCCATTGGAGAATTTCGTCACCTTTATGAAGTGAGATTATGTCAGCAGCCTCCGAACGCGCCTATACCCTGATCCGTGAAGCCATTGTTGATGGCCGCCTGGATACAGGTCGCAAGCTGAATGAGGAGGAGCTTGTCAAAATCTGCTCGGTGAGCCGTACCCCGGTGCGCGACGCCTTGAAAAAACTCGCCTATGAAGGCTATATCATTATCCGCAAAAATCAGGGTGCCTGGGTCAAAACCTGGTCTGAACTTGAGGTCAGGGAGGTGTTCAACGCCCGTGTGGTCATGGAGGGCTACATTATTGGTCTGGCTGCCGAAAAGGCCTCAACAAGCGCAGTTAAAACCCTCGGTGCGCTGGTTGATGACTTTGAGGAGCTGGTGGCGCAGCAGCCCGCTCTGGATGAACTGGTTCCGTTGTTTCTGGACAATAATCAGAAATTCCATGAATTGATTTATGACATTGCCGATAATCCCAGGCTCAGTGATATTATGCGGGCCGTTTCGCCTTTACCGGTGGTTTACCAGACCGCAAATACTTATGATGTCCAACGCATCAAGCAATCCAATCTGGATCACCGGCGTATGGTCTCTTCCATTGCCGCCAAGGACAAAAAATGGGCTCAGGTCATCATGGAAGGCCATATTCACGCCGCAGCGGCAGCCTATAACAAGATTTTCAACAAATAAGTCAAAAACCCTCTTGATATGAGGTGGCAGCGTGATACTTATATAAATTGTATACAAAATGAGCCTGGCTATGAAAAAACCATTAGAAAACGTACGTATTATTGATCTGACACACATGCTTTCCGGACCTTATGGCGCCATGATTTTGGCGGATTTGGGTGCGGATACTGTCAAAGTGGAGCCTCCTGTGAAAGGTGAAGGTACGCGCCGCCTGCTGGAAAAGGACCCGAATAATTCGATCAAGGGCATGGGCGCTTATTTTTTCACCCTTAACCGGAACAAGCGAAGTGTAGAGCTTGATTTGAAGTCCGAGGACGGGTTGGCCAAATTTTATGAACTGGTTTCAGCGGCTGATGTCGTCATCAATAATTTTTCCGCCGGTGTAACTAAGAAACTGGGTATTGATTTCGATACCTTGTCACAACACAATCCCGGAATCATCACCTGTACGGTAACGGGGTTTGGTGAAAGCGGTCCGGCCTATCAACGCCCTGCTTTTGACCAAATTGCGCAAGCTTTGGGTGGCGGTATGTCGATCACCGGCAAAAACGAAGATGATGTGCTACGCGCCGGAATTCCGATCGGGGATCTGGGCGGCGGCATGTTCGCTGTCATGGGCATTCTTGCCGCCTTGAATGCCCGAACCGTCACCGGTCGCGGCCAGCATGTCGACATTTCCATGTTGGACTGCCAGGTCAGCATGCTCAACTATATGGCGACCATGTACTCCATGTCCGGTTTTGAACCAAAGCCTCTGGGCAATTCCCATTTCGTCCATGTCCCTTACAACACCTTCAAGACGGCCGATGATTTGATTGTCATTGCCGTGATCGGCGATACATTCTGGGGGCCGTTGGTGGAATTGCTGGATGATGACGTGTTGCGTGACAGCCAATATGACCATGCACCCGAACGTCTTGAGGCTAAGGCGTTCATCGAAGAACGGATCAATGCCGTTACTGCTACCAAGCCGGCCAAATTCTGGATCGAAAAATTGGAGGCCGCCCGCATTCCATGTGCGCGGGTCAACAGTGTCGCACAGGCCCTGCGTGACCCGCAGATTGTCGCGCGCGATATGGTCGTTGAACTTCACCACCCGGAGGGCGGGTCAGCCAATGTGCCGGGCAATCCAATCAAGCTGTCAGATACAGACGGTGCCTATTATACGCCACCGCCGCTTTTAGGGGCGCATACGCAGGAGGTCTGGAAAGACTGGCTCGGTAAAGATTTAGAAGAAGAAAAAACAGGAAGTTAAAACCGGAGGTCATGATGACACAGGAAAATTTTGTATTTGTGAATGAGGTGGGACCACGAGATGGTCTGCAGAACCAGGCCGTCCAGGTGGAACCAGAAAACCGTATTGCCTTGATTGACAAATTGTTAAGCGCCGGAGTGCCGGGGGTTGAGGCGGCGAGTTTTGTGAATCCAAAAGCGGTGCCGCGTATGGCGGGTGCAGATGAAATTGTCAAAGGCCTCGCCGGACGCGATGAGCTGGTCAGTGTGCTTGTGCCCAACCTGCGCGGTTATGAACTGGCAAAAGCGGCTGGCGCGAAAGTCATAAATGTGGTGCCGGCGGCATCGGATACGATGAACCGCAAAAACATCAATATGAGCCTTGAAGAAACGCTCGAGCAATCCTGCGCCATTTTACGTCATGCCAAAGAGGACGGGTTGACCGGTCAGGCTTATATTGCCACCGCCATTGAGTGCCCCTTTGAGGGTTTGACCGATGTGGAGACGGTTGTCACGATGGCGCGTCAGCTTATTGATGACGGGGCGCAGGAAATCATCATTGCGGACACCATTGGTGCCGCCAATCCCGGGCAGGTGAAAACCCTGTTCACTCGCCTTGCGGAGGCGTTTGACATCTCCCGTATTTCAGCACATTTCCATGATACGCGGGCGATGGGCCTGGCCAATGCGTTTGCGGCGCTGGAATGCGGTGTCCGGAAATTTGACGCCTCGATTGGCGGTCTGGGGGGATGCCCGTTTGCACCGGGGGCGGCCGGCAATATGGCGACTGAGGATCTTGTCTCCATGTTGCATCAGATGGGCTATGAGACGGGCATAGATGAAGCGCGTTTGCTGGAAGCATCAGCTTTTGCCGGTGACTTGACCGGCCTGTGTGTCGGTGGGCGCATGTCGAACTGGTTTAAGTCTCGACAAAAAACTACGGATAGTTAAGATTTAGAGGACGTTGGTCCTGAGGAGGTTTCGGTGAGTTATAGATTGGGATGTGATGTTGGCGGAACATTTACGGATGTTTTGCTGATCAATACGGATACGGGGAATTTTTATACGGCAAAAGTTCCGTCAACGCCTGAGGACAGTTCCATCGGTGTTTTGAACGGTATCATGAAAGCGTGTGACTTGGCCGGTGTCGAGCCGACTGAAATTGAGCAGCTGACGCATGGCACCACGGTGGCGACCAATGCGGTATTGACCGGCAAGGGTGCGAAGGTGGGGCTGATCACCACAATCGGGTACAGGCAAGTGTTGCAAATCGCACGTTCGTTTGTCCCCGGGGGTCTGGGAGGCTGGATTTTCTACCAGAAATCCCCGCCGCTTGCTCCGCTGGACTGTACTGTGGAGGTGCCAGAGCGCGTCGGCGCGGACGGTGCAATCGTCACCCCTCTGGATGAGGATGCCACCCGAAGTGAAATCCAGAAACTCAAAGGCAAAGATATTCAGGCGCTGACCATCAGCCTGATCAACAGTTTTGCCAATGATGCGCATGAAGTACGGTTACGTGAACTTGTTCAAGAGGAAATGCCCGGCATTCCGGTCTCAATCTCCAGTGAGGTGATCCCTGAAATGCAGGAATATGAACGCACTGTTACCACTGTTGCCAACAGCTATGTGCGCCCCGAGGTGGAGAACTATATCTCCAACCTGCAAAGTGAACTGGACGACAAAATGGGCGGCGCCAAGCTGTCTATTCTGCGCTCCGATGGGGGGCTGTCTACGTCTGGTGCAGCCTCGGCATATCCAGTTAATCTGCTGATGTCCGGCCCTGCCGGTGGTGTTTCCGGTGCCATCTGGGTCGGAGAACAGGCCGGTATCAACAACATTATCACATTCGATATGGGCGGCACGTCCACGGATGTGGCGCTGGTTGAAAACGGCAAAGCCCTTGTGCGCCGCGAGACGACCGTCGGCGACGTTACCGTGCGCGCCAGCTCGTTGGATGTGCGCACAGTCGGTGCTGGCGGAGGATCGATCGCCCATGTGCCCGAATTGACCGGGGCGCTGCGTGTCGGCCCGGAATCAGCCGGAGCCGTGCCCGGTCCTGCGGCTTATAATAAAGGCGGGGAGAACCCGACAGTGACCGACGCCAATGTGGTGCTTGGCTATCTGCCGGCTTCGCAAAAACTCGGT
Source organism: Parvibaculales bacterium (assembly GCA_049889415.1). Taxonomy (GTDB): domain Bacteria; phylum Pseudomonadota; class Alphaproteobacteria; order RS24; family RS24; genus JAYQKL01. The sequence goes on from JBMHDL010000006.1 coordinate 355,143, forward strand.
GGGGACATGGAGATCCGTAAGGATTTGGCAGAAAAATCCATGCAGGTGATCGCCGATGCGCTGGGGCTGTCCATTCAGGAGGCTGCAGAGGGCATCATCAAGGTTGTTAATGAACGCATGTTCGGCGCGGTGCGTCTGGTCTCTGTTGAAAAAGGCTATGACCCACGTGACTTCTCTTTGATGGCTTTCGGCGGTGCCGGCCCATTGCATGCCAGTGCTTTGGGCATGCTGACACAAGCCTGGCCGGTGATTGTTCCGCCGGGGCCGGGTATTTTATGTGCCTATGGGGATGCCACGACACGACTGCGCGGTGAAAACTCCAAAACCATCATCCTGAAAATGAGCAAGGCGAAGGCTGCTGACGTGCTGTCTGACCTCAAGGAACTTGATAAGACAGCACGGGAAGACATGCTCAGCGGCGAGGCCGGATCATCGGCTGAATTGTCCGATGCGGATTTGTCATCCGAGTTCCAGATTGATGTTCGTTATGCCGGCCAAGGTCTTGTCTTGACCGTGCCGGTTACGGCTGAAGAGCTTGAAAAAGGCGACTTGGACTCCCTGGCGACCCGATTTGACGACCTGCATGAGCAGCTTTTCACCTTCCGCCTCGACTCCGAAAAGGAGTTCGTTAATCTCAGAAGTGTGGTGGAAGGTCCGTCAGCGGACATTTCGCTGTCTGATACGGGTGCGGGGGACAGTTCCGTTGAGGCGGCTGTCGTTGATGATCATGAGATTTATTATGACGGTGCAACGCATGCTGCGAAAATCTACGACCGGGCTAAACTTTCGCCCGGACACAGTGTTGCCGGGCCTGCAGTGATCACCGAAATGGATTCAACAACGGTTATCCTGCCGGGCCTGAAGGCAGATGTTGACGACAAAGCCAATCTTTTAATCAAACCGAGCGCATAGGAGAAATCATTATGGCTGGGAAAATCATTCAGACCAACAACGCCCCCTTCAACAAGATTGATGTTGATACGGTGACTTTGGACATTATTGAAAACGCATTGCGCAATGCACGCGAAGAAATGGATGCAACATTGTTCCGGACGGCCATGTCGCCGGGTATCCGCGAACAGGGCGATGCATTTCCGATGATTGCCAATGTGGACGGCAAAATGGTGGTCGGTCAGTTTGGCTCTTTTATTCATGGTTTCATGGATGTCTATGACGGCGAGATTGAGGAAGGCGACATGATCTTCACCAATGACCCGTATTCCTGCGCCGGTGCGGTCAGTCACCTGAATGACTGGCTGGTCATGAAGCCGGTGTTCAAGGACGGCCGTCATTTGTGCTGGGCCGCGCATTTCGGCCATATGACTGATGTTGGCGGTAAGGTGCCCGGCTCACTGCCAATTGATGCGCAGGAGATTTTTGAGGAAGGCACGGCTGTGCCACCGGTGAAAATCTTCAAAAAAGGCGAATTGCAACAGGATATTCTCAAGATTGTCCTGCGAAATGCCCGGATGCCGCACTGGAATGAGGGCGACTTTAACGGCGTGATTGCCGCCTGTAACATGGCGGAACGCCGGTGCATTGAGATGGCGGAGCGTTTCGGGGATGATGTATTTTATTCGTCTCTTGATGAATTACTCGAGCGCAATTGCCGTGCCATGCAGCAGCTGATTCAGATGATTGTGCCGGAAGAAAAACAGCATTTTGAGGATTATCTCTGCGATGACGGAACGGGCCTTGGTCCATATAAAATCAAATGCAGCATGTGGCGTGAAGATGACACGGTGATTTTTGATTTTGAAGGCACGGATCCGCAAAGCCCAAGCTCCATAAATTTCTACCTGAATGAGGAAATGTTCAAAATGTTCTGCGGAACATTTATGATTTCCGCCTTTGACCCGCAAATCCTGTTTAATGACGGCTTTTATGATTTCATGGATGTCCGGATTCCTGAAGGTTGTCTGCTGAAACCGCGCAGACCGGCGGCGCTGTCGTGCCGGACCCATGCGCTGGGGCGGATTTTTGACGTCATTAGCGGTCTGCTGGGACAGGGCAATCCTGACTTCCTGTGCGGTGCCGGATTCTCCGACAGTCCGCATTTGATGTATTCAGGCTATGACAAGAACGGCGAATGGTTTCAGCTGTTCCAGATCGGTTTCGGGGGTATCCCGGCCAGACCGGTCGGGGATGGGCCGGACGGTCATTCCCTGTGGCCGGGTTTCACCAATGTACCGAATGAATATATCGAAGCTTACTTCCCGTTACGGATTGAGACTTACGAGTCGATCCCGGATTCCGGGGGTGCCGGATATAACCGTGGCGGCAACGGTATCTGCATGGGCTACCGGTTCTTGGAAGATGGTCAGATTTCCATTCATGATGACCGCTGGCTGACCTATCCATGGGGTGTCAAAGGAGCCCATCCTGGCGCACGGGGGACGAAACTCCTCAAACGTATCGACGGCAGTGAGGAAATCCTGACATCTAAATGTGACCGTATCCAAGTTCAAGAAGGCGACCTGTTGCTCTACAACACTTGGGGTGGCGGCGGTGTCGGCGATCCGTTGACCCGCGAACCTGAACGTGTGCTAGCCGACATTGAAGCCGGCCTTGTCACGGTTGATGGAGCGGCGGCAAATTATGGCGTGATTGTCACGGATGGCGCTGTTGATGCAGCGGCAACCGAAAAACGCCGGGCTGAGATGGGTGCAGAACGTGGGGACGATATTCCGCTGTTCAACTTCGGCGGGGACATCGAAACCCTGCGCGCGAATTGTGAGGCTGAAACCGGTTTGGCCGCGCCACAGGACCCAAAAAACATGATGAAAGCGGCGGCTGAATGAGTAATGAAAAGCTCGGTTCCAAGTCTATTGCACTTGGTAACAAACCGGCTTTGATCATTGTGGATGCCAGCAATGGCTTCACAGATCCGCAATCCCCTCTGGGGGCAGACTTTTCGTCTGAAATTGACGTGATTAATCAGCTGTTGGAAGAGGCCAGCAAGCAGGATTGGCCTGTCTATTGCTCGTCTGTTGTCTATCATGAGGCGAGCGAGGCGGCTGTCTTTCGCGCAAAAATACCTGCCTTGAATATTCTGGCCGCCGGGTCTGACATGGTCGCGCTGGATGCACGCCTCAATCTGCCGATGGATTACACATTGGTCGAGAAGTGGCATGCTTCGTGTTTTCACGGAACAGACCTGCAGCAGCGGTTGGAAGCGGCATCGATAGACAGCCTGATCGTTGTCGGTTTCACTACCAGCGGCTGTGTGCGCGCGACGGCGGTCGACGGGCTGCAGGGCGGGTTCAAGACCGTCATCATATCTGATGGCAGCGGAGACCGGGACGCCGAGGCGCATCACGCAAATCTGTCTGATTTTGGTTATAAATATGGTGAGGTGATGACGTTGGCGGAACTCCGCTCAGAACTTTAGAACTTTAAGTTTACGGTCTGAAAAGCAGGCATAAAAAAACGCCCCTGTCGCGAGACAGGGGCGTTTCTTCGTTTCATTACAGCTTAGAAGTTGTAGCTGAACTCCACACCCATCCGGCGACGGGCGCCAGGTGAGACGAAGGAGCCGGCAAATTCCGCTGCCGGAATGACTTCTGCCAGGAACTTCTCATCTGTGAGGTTACGGGCATAGGCCGTCAGGCTCCAGTTTTCGGTGCTCAGACCGATACGAGCATTCAGGACACCATATTCGTCACGCTCCGCAATGGTGAAGTCGGAAGGTGCAAAGCTTGCCCACAAGCTAGGTGTTACACCTTGGACTGTGTGGAACACAGTCGGTCCGGTCACACGGTAGTCCAGACGTGCATTCAGATCCATGCCGTTTGACAGGGGTTGAATATAGTCCGCACCGATGTTCACAGTGTATTCGGCTGTGTAAGGTGACTTGTTGCCGACTGTTGACGGGCGAGCATTGTTGCTGGTGATTTCACTGTCCAGAACATTGGCGGAACCAAACACGGACAGTTGATCATTGACTTCGTAATCGAGGCTGGCTTCCAGACCTGTGATTTCCACTTCGTCAATATTGTTCACCACGCGCAACAGGCCAAAGCCGCCGACAAAGAATTCGAAGAATTGCATATCTTCAACTTCCGTGTAGTAGGCTGCCAAATCATAGGTCAACGCGCCAAGTGTCCCCTTAATACCGGCTTCCAGTGAGGAAGAGGTCTCTTTTCTGTAATTGTCCTCAATGACAACTTCAGAGTTCACATTGACAAGACCACCTTCAAGCAGTGTTGGACCATTCACAAGGTTATCCGTGATGATCTGTGCGGCACCGGAGTTGTTGAAACCACCGGACTTGAAGCCGACACCCCAGTTGGCATAGATGTTCGTGACATCGCTCACCGCATAGTTCATGGAGAGTTTCGGTTGGAACTCCTTGTACTCTTTGTTGTTCGGGGCGATGGCCGCCAGCACACCGTCACCGTCAACATCCTGACCGGGGTTCAGAGCACCACCTGTGATTGGATCAGTGACCAGCGGCACGAGGTTGGTGACCTCACGGTCCTCAACGTCATAACGCAGTGCCAGACCAAGATTCAGATCGTCTGAAACGGCATAGTCAAAAGACGCGAAAGCGGCCATGACTTCCGTGTTGAACTTGTCGTGGAAGAGCTGTGATGTCGGGTTGGATGTGCCCGGTGCATTGTAAAGATTGTACAATACGCCTTGACCCAAATCAGCACCAAGGCTGACACCAACTTCCCGCTCAATGTCCAAGTAATAGACACCAGCCTGCCATTGCAGGGCGTCCGTGTCATTGGAGGACAGGCGAACTTCAAAGCTCATATCTTCCTGTTCACGAACCTGATACTGCGACCCGTCACAGGTGGTCGGTGAGTATGGGCCCAATGTGCCGCCGATCTGACCCGGGGCATTGATGACAAAACCTGTCCGTGCAGTTGTTGATGCCAGACAGGCAGCCCGTGCGGCTGCGGCGTCAGCCGTACCGCCGACAGCGGCCAGATTGTAGCGGCTGAAGTCAGCGGATGTGCCGTCGGCCATCAGGTCCTGCTCAACGTCGGAATACAGCATCCATGCCGTCAGCGTCATATCGTCCATTTCATGTTCGAGTTTGGCTGACAGTTCGATGGTGTTCTGTTCGTTGGTCGGGACAATGTTGCCGTAATAGGCACTGCCGTTTTCCTCAAAGTCAATGTCATTGACATTTTGGGTGAACGGGGCCCCGAAAGCGGGCAGCTGGAAGGCCGCACGGAAGTTGATGGACGCGCTGTCCACGCGTGCCAAACGGGCTTTCAAATCCAGTGACGTTGCGTCGCTGAGATCCATCAGGACGCGGGCGTCAAGACCTGAAACCTGCGCATTGTCGACAACATCATCATTCAGGTAACGGTTGTGGTAGAAACCATCCGTCTCGCTGTAATTGGCGGACAGTACAAACCCGGCATTGTCGCTGAGCGGGCCGGAGACATAACCGGACAGGCCGATTGTGTTGTCCTCGCCATAGCTGACTTTGACATTGCCTTCAGCCGATTCGGTCGGCTTCTGGGTTGTGATGATCATCGCACCGGCGGCCGCGTTTCGACCATAATAAGCGCCCTGCGGGCCCTTCATGATCTCAACCTGGCGGATGGTGCCGTGATCCTGGTTCAACTGGGCGGTATTGGTTTTCAAAATGCCGTCAACGACCAAAGCCACGGAGCTTTCAGCGTCACGGGCACCGTTCATGCCGCGAATGTTGATTTGCGTGTCACCGGCTTCTGCCGTGCCGGTTACAATGGTGACACCGGGTGTCAACTGCACGAAATCCTCAGCAACTGTCGCGCCGGAACGCTCGAGAGACTCAGCCGTGATCACGCTCACGGATGCAGGTACATCACGCAGGCTTTCATTTTGCCGGCGTGCCGTCACCACAATTTCGTCAATGCCTTGGGCATAGACAGGCATGCTGGTCAGCACTGTCGCCAACCCGGATGCCAAGAGTAGTTTTTTAGAAAATGTCATTTTTTCCTCCAAATTTGCCCTGGCACTCAAACCAGAACGTTTTCCCCACTAAAGTAAACATAAACTTCCTGGAATTTCCCGTCGCGGATACGCCAGAAATTTGTGTTGTGGAAAGTGGTTACATTGCCGTCTGCGTCAGTCAGATCAGCGATAAAACTGGCGGTAATCCGCCCGTTTATTTCATCCACCGTGCAGGTGAAGTCCCGGTGCACAATGGTTTCCCAAGCGCCCAGGAAATCTTCGAACATACGGCGAATGGCGGGTTTTCCGGCATGCCTGTCGAAGCTGGTTTGTGTGCACATCAGTGCTTCTTCATTGAAGCACGCAAGGGTGGCTTCAATGTCTTTTTTATCGACGCTGCCGAAATATTTGTTGATGGCAAGGTCGATTAATTCTTCACGCGAAAGAGTAGGTTCATACTGCATGGATCAGTCTCCTTCTTTCAAAAGGTTGTCACCGCTCATATAGACATAGACGTGGTGGAATAGCCTGTCTTTCAGGTAAAACCGGTTGCAGTTTTCGTACCGCAACGGATCGGTTTGACCGGTTGGTGTGATCAGGACCGTGAATTGCGAGCAAACGGAGTTTGACTGCGGATCTGAGGTATGGACAAAATTGCCGTGCCAGATTGGGTCAAAATCATTGAACAGCTTTTCAAACATGGACCGGATAGCGGTATCACGTCCTGTGTGCACCGTATTTGACGTCACTTCCTGCAGCACGGCATCTTCCGTGAAACAGCTCAAGACTTTTTCCATGTCCTTGTTATCCACGCCGTCAAAGTATCTCTTTGTTACAATGTCAACGTAAAAGGAATGTGGCAGGGGCGTTTGCCCCGGCCCGGCTTCTGACCAGTCACTCATCATTCAACTCCTTTCAGAATGCCCTCATCATTCATGACTTCGGGGGTTGGAAACGCTTTTTTGGAATGGGTTAAATCCAGTTCCAGCAGCACCTCAAGAAACTTGTAGGCAACCAGACCTGGATTAATCAGCGGAATATCGAGATTTTCAGTCAGATAGGCGGCGGACTGATGCATGGTGGTTGACCCCAGAACAATCACATCGGCGCCGTCATCATTTATCGCCTTGTCGGCTTCGGCTTTCAGCTTCTCAAAAATCACCTCTTCCTTGCCGGCCAGTAGCTCCGACAGGTCCGGCCGCGTATCAATCGAGCGCAGCGAGGCGACGCGGTGCCAGAAACCATATTCCGTCAGCGTCTTTTCATAAAGCGGATACCATTCCGGCCACATGGTTAGAACGGAGAATTTTTTGCCCAGCATCATGGCGGCCATGAACGCGGCTTCACCGGGGCCGATAACCGGGATGTTCAGGCGCGAGCGCAGGGCACGCAGGCCGCTGTCGCTGACCGTATCAATCAGAACCGCCGCATACCCTTCTTCCTCGGCCTTGACGCCGGCCTGGAAAACAGTCCAATCCATCAACATCATGTCATGATAGCTGTCGCCCAACGCAGCGCCCCATGTGACGGCTTCAAACACCGGCCTGAAGCCCTTCCTGACAACCGTCTCTGGCAACTGCTCCGAACGGTTGTCCACCCCGGCCTGATCCATGGGGATCGGGACAATAACTTTGATTTTTTTCTCGGACATATATTCCCTCCGATATGACCTCATTAACGTTAGATTGTATACTTTTTAAGTCCAGTCTTTTACTTCCCTTTTAGGTTAGGTACTGACTTTATGTTGCATATTTGCACCTATCAGAAAGGAACGGCCCGCTCATCCTGCGGCAGGATTGTCGTGCGGTACATTAAACGTTCATGGGACGAGTCAAACGGCTCGCGTCGATGCATGGTGCAGGCATTGTCCCATAATAGCGCATCGCCCAGTTCCCATTCATGTTTATAGACAAAATCATCACGTATGGTCCATGCGAACAGCTGCTCGAGAATATCGGTGCTCTCATCCGCCGGCAGCCCGACAATTGATATGGTCATGCCGGGGCACAGATAAAGGGCGCGCCGGCCGGAGAGCGGATGTGTTCTGACCAGCGGTTGTTTAATGTCAGGCGTCAGGTTTGACTGCTTTTCGTCGGTTTTGGTGGAGAATTGGGCGTTGAAATTGGCGTAAGACTGCACAGCGAGGCGACCATCGACAATATCCTTCAACTCACGCGGCAGGCGTTCATATGCCGTCGCCATGTCAGCGAAATATGTGGCGCCGCGCTCGGGAGGGATCTTGACCGAAAACAGCAGCGATCCCAAAGCCGGGCGGGGCAGATAAATCTGGTCATAATGCCAGCCGACTTCCGTGTTGGACAGGGCGCCAACAGGTTTACCGTCCTTTGTCAGATTGGAGATTTGCAGGATTTCAGGGTGGTCTTCGTTCAACCACTCCGAACGGACATGTATCTCGAGTTCCCCGATCAGGCGGGAAAAGTTGACCAAATCATCCTTGGACATGTCCTGTGCGCGAAACAGCAGCAATTCATATCGCAACCAGAGAGCCTTGATCTGGGCCAGGTCAGCGGCAGAAATCTCACCGCTTAATTTGATGTCGAATATTTCGGCACCGAAACAGTCATGCAGTTCGCGTGTTTGAAAACTTTTTTCTACCATTGTTAACTCTTCATTTCCTCAATGATGGACTGGGTCTGCGCCACACGACCCCACAGGCGCTCAAAAGTGCGTTCGAAGGCGGACTGCATCTCGTCACTGCAGGTGCCTGAGGCATCCGAAGCCAGAACCACCCCAAAGCCGCGATCCGCGGCCTCCATGCCGGTCATGCCGACACAATTATTGGTCGACACGCCGGTGACGACAACGGTCTCAATGCCATGTGTGGTGAGATAAGACCCCAGTCCCGTCGATGCGAAGCCGCCCATGGTGACTTTGTTGAAGACCGGCTCATCGGGCTGCGGTTCCAACTCGGTGACGATTTCATGTTCCTTGGTGCCTTGATGATTGTTTGTGGCCTCGTAAAACCGGCGCATATGGGCCGGCGCATCACTGTAATCGGGCATGACACTGCCGACGGTCAGATAAATCACCTTGGCGTGTACTTCACGAAAACAGGTCAGCAATTTCTGGTTATTGGGGATGACGGCGTTTTCAATCCGGTCGAAGCGGTATTGTGCGCTGTCGAGCCGTCCCTGCTCGTCCAGCATTTTCCCCAGACCGTGGGCGCGGCTACCACTTGCATATTGCATATCAACCACAATTAGTGCTGTAGTTGCAGGGCTGAGGTTAATCGGGCGTGTGAACTCGTCAATATATGAGGCCATAAATTTACTCTTTTAAATAGTCCGTACCAATGTAATATAGTTGATAGTGCGCTTTGCGCAAGCTTAGTTTTGAGGAGTTTTGCAAAATGAAACTTTTTTATTCACCATTTCATACATTTATTCACAAGGTCCTGGTCACGGCCCATGAGTGCGGGCATTGGGATGATCTCGACCGTGTCGCTACCTTTCCGTTCAAAAACAATGCCGGTGAGGACTGCGGCGATGCCTATGATATCTCCCCGATCAACCCTTTGAACAAGGTGCCGACCCTGGTCACGGATGACGGTCAACCGATCTATGGCAGTCAGGCGATTTGCGAATATCTGGATGCAACGGCTAAGACCAACAAAATGTATCCGGAGCCCGGTCCGGCCCGCTGGGACGCCGTCAGCCGTTTAGCCCTGTGCGATACGATTTTTGAAACCACCGTGCAAATGGTCATGGAGCAGTGGAAGCCTGAAGAGGAATGGAGTTTGAATCTGTTTGAATGGCTGTGGCCGAAATTCAACCGGGGGCTGGACAAGCTCGACCGTGACGCGGAAAAGGGCTGGGACCGGTTCGACGTCGGCCATGCCTCTATGCTGCATGCCATCAGCTATCTCGGCTTCCGGGCGGAGTTCTATGAAGCCAAAGACCCGATCTACCCGAATTATAATTGGCGCGAGGGCCGGCCGGCTCTGTCCGCCTGGTATGATGAGGCAATCCAACGTCCTTCCGTGCAGTCGCATTACAACAAGGACTTTGAAGGCGATGACAGTGCCGAGCGCTGCCAGCAGGCGGTTCGCGATTGTTTGGCGCTGGCGGAGAAAAATGCATGATTGATCTGTATTTCTGGCCGACCCCGAATGGTTATAAAGCCAGTCTTGCGCTTGAGGAGATGGGGCTGGACTATCAGGTCAAACCCGTCAACATCCTCAAGGGCGACCAGCATGAAGCCGCTTTCCTGAAGCTCAATCCGAATAATCGAGTGCCGACCATTGTTGACCATGACGGGCCGGATGGCCAACCACATACGGTTTTTGAGTCCGGTGCCATATTGATTTATCTCGCGCGCAAAGCCGGAAAGTTTCTGCCTGAGGACCCGGTCAAGCAGTCAGTTGTTCTGCAATGGCTGTTTTTCCAATGCGCCAATGTCGGGCCGATGTTCGGGCAATGCGGTCATTTCAAGGGCTATGCGCCTGAGAAGGTCCAATATGGCATAGACCGCTATTTCAATGAAACCGTGCGCCTTTACGGCTTGATGGACAAGGAATTGTCCGCTCGGGACTATCTCGCCGGCGAATATTCCATTGCGGATATGGCGACCTATCCGTGGTGTGCTGACAAAGTGCGGGATCTGCATGAAATCAATCTCGATGATTTCCCCAATGTCAAAGCATGGGTCGAACGGCTCGAGGCACGCCCCGCGGTTCAAAAGGGCATGACGGTTTTGGCGGATGTCATGAAAATCGGCAATCCTGATGAGGATGCACGCGAGGCTTTGTTTGGCAAAAAATAAGCCCGCGGGCACCGACGCCGATGCACCGTCGGTAACGGACCAAGCTGTTGCGCGGCAGGGCCTGAAGCGGGGTTTTTTCCTGCCCGGCATTGCCATGGGTGCGACCATGGCCGGCTTTGGCACTTTCGCGCATGATATGGGTATCGGGTTTGTTGTAGCCATCGCGGCGACCCTCTCCACCTGGAGCATGCCCGGCATGATGGTGTTTGTGACATTGCTGTCGGCCAATGCTGATATGGTGTTGATGTTTGTTGCGATTGCCTTGGCCAATATCAGAACCTTTCTGATCGTGCTGTCATCCGTCACGCTGATGGATTTCCAGGGTCAAAAAATTGGTTTTTTTCGACAACTGTTTCTGGCGCAGTTTTTGTCACCAACCAGTTGGACTGAAATCACTGCTGCGCAATCGCGGTTCCAAGGGGCGCAGTTATTAGCATATTTCAAGGGTATGAGTTTTGCCCTTGTGCTGATGGTTGTGGCGGGTGTGACCATCGGTTTTTACCTGCACCCATTCATCCCGCTGTGGATGATGGCAATCCCGCTTTTCATCATGCCGCTTTATCTCAGCTCGCTGGTCGTTTCGGTGCGCCACAGGCCATATCTGGTTGCGGCACTGACCGGCGGGGCAATTGGCCCGCTCAGTTATCCATTCGCCGGGGAGTGGAGCATTTTGCTTGCCGGTGCTGCGGGGTGCGCGGCTTTGGCTGCATATGAAGCGATTGTCAAAGGGGCCCATGATGACAGCGCCGTCTGAACATTGGGCCATGCTGGGCGTTGCGGTGGCCGGAACATTCATCTGGCGGTTTCTTGGTGTTGTCCTCAGCCGCTACATTGAAACCGACAGCAAGGTGTTCGTCTACATCAACTCCATCGCCTATGCCATGATAACCGGGCTGATGTTCCGGATTGTCGTCTTCCCGTCGGGTGCTCTGGCGCATACAATGCTTTTCGACCGTATCTTTGCCTTTGCCCTGGCGATGATGATTTGTATTTGGAAACCGGAAAAGTCGATTTACGGGGTCATTGCCGGTCTCATTGTTTTCAGCGCCCTTGTGGTACGCCAATATTGGTCAGCTTAATAAAATCACGACCGAGATGATGATCAAAACAATTCCGATGATTTCTGTGCGGCTGACCTTTTCCTTGAAAAACAGGCTGCCGAAAAGCAGGCTGAAAAGAATCTCCACATGACCGAGCATCCGCACCTGTGCGACCCCCTTTTCATTAAAGGCAAAAAACCATAGAAAAGTGGTGACGGCCGCGATGCTTCCGGCCGGCAATGCCCGCCATCCGCTGCGCAGGCAGGCCGTCAATTCGTCTCGCACATAAAGTCCCATTCCAACTCCCATAATGAGTGTCTGCACACTGATTGCCAGCGTTGAAGCCAGAATGGCGCGGTCCAGAAAAGCCAGCTCCGGCAGCGTATCCATCGCCAGCCTGAACAGAACCGAACAAAAGCCGAGGCAAAACCCCGCCGCCAAACCCAGCATAACGGATCTGGTCTCGAGCCGGTCCCTCCAGGGCTGGTGTTCGGTATTTTTGGACAGGGTCAGCAGCGCAACAGCCAGTAAGCCCAGCAAGATGGCAAGGATGACATTCAGTCCCGGCATGACGGCCAGGAAGATCAGTTCAAAAATGCCGGCCTGTATCGCATCAGTTTTCGACAAGGTGATCGTTGTCGCAAAATTACGCCGCTCAAAGGCGTGACCCAGAATGATGGTGAACAGGATCTGAATCAGACTGGCCGCGAGCAGCAGGCCGTAAAATGTGATCGGCAATCGGGTTAAGTCCGGCAGCGTGTCGATAACCAGAAACAAAAGCAGCCAGGCCACCGGGATGCCGTAGAGGAAACGTACATAAGCGCTGCCATAGAGACCGAGCTCGGCGCGCTGATGTTTCTGGACGACCGAGCGCAGGGCTTGTCCAAGTCCTGCGCCAAGGGCGGCAAACACCCAGATATGGGGTTCAAACAAAAGCGCGAAGCTGTTGAACAAAAAACCTATCCGTCTTGTTTGGGATCAGACGGCACGTCATCATCCGAACAGCCCTTGGTGCAGCATCTGCCCGGTTGCTTGTCTCTGGAAGGGCCTTGACCCAAATCAAGGGCGCTGCGGTCGAGCAGAGACTGCACCAGATCAACCCGATCCCGGACCGGATAATTGCGCAGAATTTCAAGGCGCATGGCTTCAGGTGAACCACCGCCATGCAGGCTGATGACGGAGTACCAGCCGCCGGTTTCAGAGGCGGTTATGTCTTCAATGAAACGGGCGACATTGGCGCGGTGCGCATAGGGAATGTCAGCCCGCCCACGCAGCAGGTCGGACAGCATCGGGGCTGTCTCCGGATTATGGTCTTCATCCGGCGTCGGCAGAGCAACAACCATACCGCCGGAAACATCATGTGCCAGACGGTGCATATCATAGATCTGGTTGGCCAGCAAAAGTTTGCCGATATTGGCGTAAATACGCTCCGGCCTGACGGTGCCGGACGGGTCCTCATCCGCATAGGTTGATGAGGCGATGCCGCAGGCATAAAATCCTTCAGTGATCTTGATCAGCTCCACCATTTTGTCCCGCAGATGGTGGGACTTCTCGAAGTCCAGCCCATTGGCTTCCGTGACCAGGGCGCCTGCACCAATCAGCAAATCCCCGAAACCGGCGCGCGCCCCGATGCAACTGTGTCTGTGATGGGTTGCGTAATGGGTGGTCATGATGTGCGCTTCTTCATATTCGCCGTCAATGAATACACGCTCCATCGGCACAAACACATTGTCAAAATGCGCAACCGCGACGGATTGGGCGAATTTGGCGCTGAATGGCGCGGCGGCATTGCCGGGGCGGCCGGACGGTCGGGTGACGATGGTCAATCCCTCGGCATCAATCGGCACGGCGCAGGCAATTGCGAAATCCTTGTCCTCCTCACGCATGCGGTGACAGGGCATGACCAACAGCTCATGCATGTAAGGGCCGCCGGTGATGATGGCTTTGACCCCGGAAATGACCAGACCGTCTGCCCGACGCTCCGTGACATGGACAAAAGAGAGCGGTTGTTCCTGGTCTGCAGGCTTGCGGCTGCGATCACCCTTGCCGTCCGTCATGGCCACGCCAATGGCGAGGTCATTATCCTGTGCGTGCTGAATGTAATTTTCCAGCCGGGCTAGGCTCTCATTGCCCGTCCGCTCCGTGATGCGGTAGCAGGCTTCCCACAATCCGTTAAAGGCGTCCTGGGTCAGATAACGCTGGGTGCAGCCACCATATTGACAGGTCAGGCGGATGGCCTCGAGCTTGTTGATCAAATCCTGACGGGATTTGTTCAGCGTCAGAAACCGGTTGGTGGGTTTGCCGGTCAGGCCGTCGCCGACCATGATGTTCTTGTAATCATCCAGGCGGGCAAAGTCGTAAGTCAGTCCGGTGGCGTTGATGCCCGGCTCAAGTCTCGGCTCATCAGCCACGCTATCGATCTGTTCACCACCCAAAAAGATGCGCGGGGAGCGTTGTCTCAGGGACTCGCGATATTCTTCTGCTGACATAAACATGATGAACCTCAATATCTGGACATTGTTAGTAAGTTAATATATATGTTTTAAAAATTTGAAAAGTCCGTACCAAAGAGTTCTTACACATGCAACAGCAAAAAGCAACCAATCATCCTTCCGGCTCACTTGAGGCGCTTGAGGGCTTGAGGGTCCTCGATTTGGCGACTTTCATCGCCGGCCCTTATTGCGCAACCTTTCTGGCGGAATTCGGTGCAGACGTGGTCAAGGTCGAGCTGCCGGGCAGTGGTGATCCGGTGCGTAAATTCGGCACAATGACGGAATGCGGCGATACGCTGGTGTGGCTGAGCGAGGGCCGTAACAAACGCTCGATCGAGTTGGACCTGCGGTCTCAGGAGGGAGCGCAAACCCTTAAAAACCTGGTCGCAGAGGCTGATGTCTTGTGTGAAAATTTCCAGGTCGGCACTCTGGAGAAATGGGGGCTTGGCGCTGATGTCCTGCAGGAGATCAACCCGCGCCTGATCATCGCCCGGGTGACGGCCTATGGCCAGACTGGGCCGTTGAGTGCGCGTCCCGGTTTCGGACGCATCGCCAATGCGTTCAGCGGAATTTCCTATTTGTGCGGCGAGCCGGACAGTCCGCCCGCCTCACCGGGGACCGCCACTTTGTCAGACTACATGTCCGGGGTCTATGCCGCTTTGGGCGTCCTGGTGGCGTTGCAGGCGCGTGAAAAAACCGGTCGCGGGCAGATTATTGATATCGGGCTGTATGAGAGCATTTTCCGGATTTTGGATGAACTGGCCCCGGCCTACCAGTATAAGGATTTTGTCCGCGAGCGCATGGGGGCCGGTACGGTCAATGCCGTACCGCACAGCCATTACCCGACCAAGGACGGCAAATGGCTTGCGATTGCCTGCACCAATGACAAGATATTCGGCCGTTTGGCAAAGGCCATGGACCGCATGGATGTCACCGGCGATGGAGATTTCGGTACCATTCAGAAACGCGAAGCCCGACGGGGCGAGGTTGATGCGTTTGTGACCAACTGGACGACCAGCATGGAGCGTGACGAAATCCTGAAGATCTGCGAGACCGAGGAGGTCCCCTGCGGGCCGGTCTACAGCATAGACGAGATTTTCGAAGACGCCCAATATGCCGCCCGTGACAACATCGCCTTTATTGAGGATGATCGGGCCGGGGCCTTGGCGCTGCCCAATGTCGTGCCGCGTTTGACTGATACGCCCGGTTCCATCAAATGGGCCGGCCGGGCGCTGGGTGCCGACACTGCAGAGGTTCTTGAAGACTGGCTGAAAGGGAAAGCTTGAGGTTTTGGCCTAAAGCTTTTCCGCCTGCCGCGCGAGATTCAGCACGGCGTGGGCTTTCTCCACAATCGGATAGTCAATGAAATAGCCGTCCACCTGAATTGAAGCGGAGCCATCCGCCTCCGCTGCATCAAAGGCGGCGACGATTTTCTCGGCCCGCTCAATTTCCGCGACACTCGGCATGTAGGAGCTGTTGACCAGCTCCACCTGTTTGGGGTGGATCAGAAGTTTCCCCTGAAATCCGAATTTCACCCCGGTCGCCACGGATGCCACGAAGCTGTCCTCATCAGCCAGGTCAATGTGAACTGTATCAATCGGGGCTTCCAGATTATGCACGCGGGCAATGTGGATCATGCGGCTGCGTGTGTAGGCCAATTCGGTCTCATCTGGACTCCATTTGATTCCCATATCACGGGTGAAGTCGCCGGCTCCGAAGGAGAAGCGGCGGATGCGGGACTGGACCGTGCAGATGTCGTCCAGATTTGCGAGGCCAAGGCCGGTTTCGATGATCGGCATCAGGTCGACGGACCCTTCCGGAAGTCCGCGTTCTTTTTCATATTGTCCGACCATATAGTCGATTGCATACAGCTCTTCGGCCCGCTCAATTTTGGGTATGACGATCCCGTCCAGCCACGGGCCGATCACCTCGTCCAGATCACGGAAGCAAAAATCCGTATCAATCGCATTGACCCGGACATAGCCCTTGCAGCGGCGTTCAGTTTTCAAAGCTTCGACCACGACGGCGCGCGAGGCCGCCTTGTCCTTTTCGGCGCATGCGTCTTCAAGGTCCAGAATGACGGCATCAGCGCCACAATGAAAAACTTTGGCGACTTTCTCCGGATGATTGGCCGGGACAAAAAGGAAGCTGCGGATCAGGGATTGGCTGGTGGTGCGCGGGGTTTGGCTCATGGTTAACTGCTTCTGTTCAGGTTGATGGAATAGGTAAAGAGACCGGCCGGATGCTCGCTGACGGAGACCTCAATCAGTTTGCCCTGTTCATCGACATAGCGGCGGATGATAATCATGGCGGCGCTGCCATCATCGACATTCAAGGCTTCGCTTTTGCGTTCGTCGAGAATGCCGGCAAAGATTTCGGCGTTGATGTCTTTGGCGCGGACATTGTAGGTTTCCTCTACCAGCCGGTAGACCGGCGTGGAGGTTTTGCCGAGTTTGGAGGCGATACCAGCCATTTCCCACGGCACGTAAAGATCCGTCCAGCACACGGGAATGTCATTATTCTTGTATCTGATGGTTTCGATATGCGCCCAGGCTTCCCCCTGATTGGTGTTGAGGAAACGGGCCATGGCATGGTCGAGTGTCAGCTTTTTCTTGCTGACCGGTTTCAGGACGGTGTCGGCGTCATATTGGAGAAAGGCGTCCAGCGAGTTCATTTCCTGAACAAAAGAGGCTTTCGGTTTGGTCGCCATCACGATTGTGCCATGTCGCCGCCGGCGGCTGATGAAGCCTTTTTGTTGCAGAGTGTCCATGGCGGCGCGGATGGTGAAACGGCTGACCTGATATTCTTTGGCCATGATCTCTTCGGTCGGCAGTTTGTCGCCGACCTGATATTTACCGGCGGCGAAGTCCTTCTCGAACAAAGCTGCTATTTCCTCATATCTGGTCATTAATTTTTTTCCATTTGGTTCTTTTAATAGTTGATTAATTGGTCCGTATCAATGAAAGTATGAAAAGTAACCGGTAAAAATTTGCAATTCCACTTTTAGCAAATTTGATGAAAATGAAAAAGGAAAGAAAATGATTAGAGTTGGCGTTGATGTCGGAGGTACATTTACGGACCTGATTTTGGTTAACAATGATGACACCCTCAAAGAGCCGCAAGTGGTGGTGCATAAATTGCCGTCAACCCCCGAAGACCAGTCAATCGCCGTTGTTGATGGCATCAAGCAGATTTGCGACATAGCGGCTATTGCCCCGCAGGACATAGATCTCGTTCTGCACGGTACGACCGTTGCCACCAACATCACTCTTGAACATAATGGCGCCAATGTTGGCATGATCACAACCAAAGGTTTCCGTGACATCATGCATATCGGCCGTTTGCAGCGCCCGGAAAACTTTTCACTGCATTTTGATGTGCCGTGGCAATCGAGACCGCTGGTACGCCGGCGCAACCGTATTGCCGTAACGGAGCGTATTCTGCCCCCCGGCGGTGAGGTTGAAACCGTGTTGGATGAAGATGAGGTGCGTGCCGCCGTACACAAGCTCAAAGAGCAGGGGGTTGAGGCCATCACCATTTGTTTCCTGTTTTCTTTCCTCAATGACACTCATGAAAAGCGGGCCAAGGAAATTGTCAGGGAAATCTGGCCGGAGGTTTACGTCTCCTGCTCCAGTGAGGTGGTCAATATGATGCGCGAATATGAGCGCTTCTCAACCACAGCCATCAATGCCTTTGTCGGGCCGAAAACGTCCAAATATCTGAATAATCTGGAAAGCAAGCTGAAGGATATGGGCATGACGGCCGGTCTGCGGATCATGCAGTCCAATGGCGGGGTCTCAACGGTACCGGCGGCCTCCTCGCGGCCGGTCTCCATTTTAATGTCAGGTCTTGCCGGTGGTGTCGTCGGCGGTCGCTGGGCGGCCAATATGTCGGATGAAAAAAACGTGATTTCCATTGATATTGGCGGTACTTCCGCCGATATCAGTGTTGTCAACAACAATGCCATTAAGATCAAAAACCCGCGCGACTGTTATGTCGGCGGTTATCCGGTCCTGGCACCTATGATGGATCTGGTAACCATCGGTGCCGGCGGCGGTTCAATCGCTTTTATCGACGCCGGGGGTGCGTTCCGGGTTGGGCCGCGCTCTGCCGGTGCGACGCCCGGGCCGGCCTGTTACGGGCGCGGCGGGACCGAGCCGACCGTGACCGACGCCAATCTGGTGCTCGGACGCCTAGACGCCAAATCCCTTGTCGGCGGCAGTCTCGAACTGGACTATGACCTCGCCTATAAGGCAATCGACGAGCATATTGCCCGGAAACTCGGCATGAGCGTTGAGGAGGCTGCACTCGGGATTTTGGAAATCATCAACGCCAACATGGCCATGTCGATCCGTGCCAATTCCGTAGCCCGCGGCATTGACCCGCGTGACTTCGTGCTGTCGCCGTTTGGCGGCGCCGGTCCGCTGCATGGCGTTGCGCTGGCGGAAATCATCGGCGCCAAAGCCGTTATTGTGCCGCCTGAGCCGGGCATTAATGCGGCGATCGGCATGCTGTTGACGGATACGCAATATGAGTTCTCCGGAACGCAAATCAGGAACCTGTCCAATCTGACTGCCGCGGATTATGATAAAATCAACGCCACACTCAAGCAGATCCGCACCCAGGCACTTGACCAGCTGACGCAGGATGGATTTGATGAATCCGAACTGCATTTTGAGTTGATTGCCGAATGCCGTTATGTCGGGCAGGGTTTTGAGTTGCGGGCCAATATTGAGAATTATCCAGTCACGCCGGACAATATTGCCGAATTGCAGCAGGCCTTCCATAACTCCCATGAACTGGAATACGGCCATGCCTTCCCGGACCAGCAGGTTGAACTGATCACCCTGCGTTGTCTCGGTACCCGCAGGGCGGAGCCGCTGGTCTGGCCTGAGGCAACAAATACCGGCAGTGGCATTGAGGGGGCCCTGCTCGGCATGGCGGCAACCACCTTTGCCAAGGGCGAGTCGGTGGATACACCGCGTTATGACCGCTCAAAGCTGTCCATGGGCGACAAGATCCAAGGCCCGGCCATCATTTCACAGCACAATTCCACAACTCTTGTCCCGCCGGCCTACTGCGCTGAAATCAACAAATTCGGGAATATTGAAATACGCGCGGAGGCGTAAAGGAGGAAAAAATGTCACAACAAGTCGATCCAGTCACACTCCAGGTCATTGACGGCGCATTGCACACCATCGCCGCAGAAATGGGGCATGTGCTCTACCGCATGTCTTATTCTTCCATCATCCGCGAAAGCCAGGATTTGGGCGCCGGACTTTTTGACGCCGAGGGCAATACGCTATGTGAGTCCGACACGTCACCTCTGCATATCGGTTCCATTCCTGGTTATCTGCGCGGGATTGCCGAGACCATGTCCGGTGAATGGAAACCCGGTGACATCATCATTCACAATCATCCCTATTACGGCGCCAGCCACTCCCCCGATATCTGCGTCGTGATGCCGGTATTCTTTGACGGCGAACTGGTCGGCTTTTCAGCCAATACAGCCCACCATGTCGATATTGGTGCGGCGACGCCAGGCCTGATCATCGACATTCCGGATGTCTATGCCGAAGGCATGTTGTTCAAGGGCGTCAAGCTGTATGAAGAAGGTGTGCGTAATGAGGCCATCTGGAAATATTTCCTCGACAATACCCGCACGCCCTACCTGGCTGAGGGGGACATTGAAGCGCAGATCGCCGCTGTGAAACTCGGCGCCAAGCATTTCCTGGAAATGTTCGAGCAATATGGCAAAGAGACCATGCTAACGTCATTTGATCAGCTGATGACCTATACCGAAAATCTGATGCGGGCTGAAATCGCGAAAATCCCTGACGGGGAATATCGTGCCGAGGGTTTCCTCGACGATAACGGGCAGGACCGCGACAAGACGGTACCGGTCAAGGTCTGCGTCAAAATCAAGGGGGATTCGGTTGAGGTGGATTTGACCGGCTCTGCCGAGCAGGCGCCGACGGCCATGAATGTGCCCTTTGACGGGTCGACCAAGCCGGCGGCGTTTTTTGCGTTCCGGGCACTGTTGTTGGATCCGGCAGTCCATGATGTGCATTTGCCGGCCAATGAAGGCTCGTTCCGCCCGATCTCGGTTACGGCGCCCGAGGGCACAATCTTCAATCCGCGGTTCCCGGCAGCAGCCGAGGCAAGATTCACCCAGTGTCAGCGTATGATTGACCTGATTTACAAGGCGCTGGCCGATGTGCTGCCGGAGAAGAGTACAGCCGGCAATTCTGCCTCCTTAAGCTTTATCTCCTTTTCCGGTATTCTGCCGGATAGCAATGATTATTGGGTGTTTCTTGAGGTTAATGGCGGTGCCTATGGCGGTCGTCCCGAAAGTGACGGCCCGGACAGCATTGATAATCTGATGGCGAATGTCCGTAACAATCCGATTGAGGATCTGGGCATGCATCTGCCGCTGATTTGCGACCGCTATGAATTGCGCGACGACATCCCGCCCGGACCGGGCAAAACCCGGGGTGGTATCGGTCTGGTGCGCTCACAGCGCTTCCTGACGGATGGTATCATCACCCATGAGTCCGACCGCCATCTCGACACCCCTTGGGGGCTGTTCGGCGGCGGCGAGGGGGCGACTGGAAAGGTTGAGGTTTACAACATCGCGGATCCAGAGAAACGCGACAGCCTTTATGCCAAGTTTTCCGGGGTACAGGTCAAGAAAGGTGATGTGGTCGAAATCAGCATCCCCAATGGCGGCGGTTATGGCTCACCGCTTGAGCGGGCACCCGAACAGGTGCGGGATGATGTGCTGGACGGGTTCTACTGCCGCGACCATGCCAAGGAAGCCTATGGTGTAATTTTGAATGAAGCCTGTGACATTGACGCTGACGCGACCGCGAAGCAGCGTGCACTAATGCAGGCATAATGAAGAGAGGTTATAAGAATGTCTGAAAGAAAAGTTCTGGTCGTCGTCCCGTTTCCTCTGGACGACATCGGCATGGAAAACCGGCGGTTGCAGCTGTCCTCGGTTGAAATCAGCCCGAACATCACCTTTGATTATCGGGGTGTCAAGGCTTCGCCGGCGCTCTATGACAGCCAGCATGATTATGTCCTGGCGGATCTGTCGATACTTGAAGCCGGCATGACGGCGCAGGATGAGGGGTATGATGCACTGTGCATTGATACGATGAGTGACTCGGGCATGAACGCCCTGCGCTCTGTCCTGGATATTCCGGTCATCGGGCCGGGCCGGGCGAGTTTTCACACTGCGCTGATGTTCGCCGACAATTTCTCCGTCATCACACAATGGGATCCATGGAAAAACCTTTACAAAAAGACCCTGCGGGAATATGGGCTGGAGCATAAATGCGTGTCCATTAAATCCATCAATGTCCCGCCGGACGTCTCCAACCTGCTCGGTGGCAAGGAAGAAGATGTGTTCCCGAAACTGCTGGCCGCCTGCGAAGAGGCCATTGCTGAAGGTGCGCAGTCCTTGATGCTGGGCTCAACAACCATGCACCAGAGCCATGCGTGGCTCGCGGAACGTGTCAGTGTGCCGATCATCAATCCTGGCCCCCTGACCTATAAGCTTGCTGAGTTGGCTTTGGATCTGAGTCTGACCCACAGCCGTCCGGGATATCTGAAGCCCAACATGTTCATGGGCGACATGATTACGGCCATGCTTGAGGCCGGTGCGAAAGTGCAGCAAAGCGAATAAATCGCAATCAGGTAACGTTAACCAACAAGATGCCCGACAGTCTGACTGTCGGGTGTTTTGTTTCGGACCGCGTTCAGGAGAGGGCGGCGACCGCCTCAATCTCAAATTCAAGCTCGGGCAGAGCCAGTGAGGAGACTTCAACAATCGTGTCGGCCGGATAAGGCTTGGTGAAATAGGCTTCTCGCAGGGCGATGATTTTGGGGAACTGGCTCATATCCTTCATATAAATCGTCACTTTCAGAACCTGTGACATGGAACTTCCAGCTGCCTCCAAAACGGTTTTGAGGTTTTCAAACGCAGTTTTGGCCTGCAGGTCAAAATTACCTGCACCGACAATATTGCCGTCCAGATCCAATGCCGCCTGACCGGAGACAAAAACTAGGTCACCATAGCTGATGGCTTGCGACAGGTTGAAGGCCTCAAACGGGTCAGGATCCGTTTTGACCTGTGTGATCTGCTTGTTTGACATGTTTTACCTCCGGCACACTGTTTTCCTCCAATAATTCGGAAACAATCATTGTTAACACTTTAATACTGAGGGTACAGTATTTGGTGTTAGGAAAACAATCTTTTGGGTTTATGTGAGAGGAAAAACAGATGGATCTTGTCGAAATGGAGCGTATCAAGCGCCTGAAATACAGCTATTGCCGGGCGATTGACAGTTGTGACCTGGCGACTTTGGAAGGCATTTTTACCGAGGATGCCAGCATTGATTATTTCGGCGGCAGTTACCGCTTTTCAGCAACGGGGCGGGACGAGATTCTGACGGCCATGAAATACGCCTTTCACGACAAGTTGGTTTCCTGCCATTCCGTCACCATGCCGGTGATTGATGTTCTGTCCCCGACCACGGCGACCGGGAAGTGGCGGCTGGTGGATTATGCGATGAATTTGGCTGAGGACAACAAGGTGACGGTCGGCGCGTCGGAATATGTCGATGATTATGTGCTGGACGGTGCCGGCAACTGGCGCATCAAAAGTTCGCGTTACACACGGGTCTATGAACAGGTCTTCCTGCAGGACCATCACAATCTGACCCATTATCAGCTGGGTGGCGGACATGTGCCCGGCCCCTTCACTTATGTTGAGGAATAGGCCGGGTTCAAGTCAGTGGTGAGGCGCGGATTGTCTGCCGCTATTTCTTGATGCCGCTCATAATCAAGCCTTCATAGCGCTTGGAATAAGGCGGCAGATTGATCAGGAAATTGCGGAACCGGTCGAGTGGCTGATGCACGACGGAGCGTACATTTGACATTTCCTCAAAGCCGCGATAACCGCCAATGCGTCCCATGCCTGATGCGCCCGTGCCGCCAAATGGCAGATGCGGGTTGGTGCCGGATTGGATGCAATTATTGTTGACGACCGCCGAGCCGGAATTGCAAATGCTCAGGAAATACTCAATATTGTCCTTGTCGGTACAATAAACGTAATAGGCGAGCGGGTTGGGTCGCCGCGAAATAATCTCAGGCAGTTCCTCACGCTCCTTGAAAGTCATGACCGCCAGCACCGGTCCGAAGACCTCCTGCTGCATGATGTTCATGTCCTCACTCACATTGGTCAGGATGGTCGGCTCAATGATCCGCGATTCGGGGAAATTTTTGCCGCCGAAGGCAACCGTCGCCCCTTTGGCGACAGCGTCGTCAATCAGTCCGACAATGCGCTGGTGGTGCCGGTCATTGATGATGCAGTTCATGTTTTCAGAATTCTCAAACCCCGCTCCGGTTGGGTTGTACTGTTCGATCATTTTGGCTTTGAGTTTTTCGACCAGCTCATCGGCGACGCTTTCATGGGCGATGACATATTCAGGTGCAATGCAGACCTGACCGGCATTCATGACACGTCCCCAGGACAGCTTGGTCGCGGTGTCGTCCAGATTGGCTGACTTGTCGATGATGACCGGTGACTTGCCGCCCATTTCAAGCGTGATGGAGGCGAAATGGTCGGCCGCCGCCTTCATGACCAGAGCGCCGACGGTATAGCCGCCCGTATAATAAATATGATTGAAAGGCTGGGCCAGAAGATCCTGTGCGACGGCGGCGTCCCCTTGAAAAACGGCAACCTGTTCGTCGGTGAACACCTGATTGACGATGTCCTCCACCACCTGCGCCGAATGTGGCGCCAGTTCTGAAGGCTTGATGGCGATGGTGTTGCCGGCAGCAATGGCGGCGATCGCCGGAATGAAACATTCGGCAATCTGGGCGTTCCAGGCAGACAGGTTCAGCACCACACCTTTCGGGTCATGGCGGATTTCACAGCGTTTGCCCATGGTTGCGAGAGAGTTTGGCACCTTTTTCGGTTTCATCCATTTTTTCAGGTTCTTAGTGATGAAATCAATCTCGCTTTTGATCATGACCAATTCGGCGGCGGCGTCCAGCTTGTGGCTGCGGCGTTCCAGCTTGGCGGCGGCGAAAATCGCCTCCTGATGGTCAACCAATGCGTCCCAGAGCTTTTTCAAAAGCGCATTGCGCTCCGCCGCAGAGGTCTGCCGCATGGTAACGGCACCGGATTTGAGTTTGGCGAATTGTGATGTGATGTTGCTCATGATTTCCTCGGCACCTTAAATTCGTTCTGGATAATTTTTTCAAATGTCAAAGCTGGCAGAAGTTTCTGGAACAGCGTAAAACCGCGCACATCCTTACCGACCATATAGCTCGGCTTCCAGGTTTTGACCTTCAAAAGGTCCAGCACGGTGTTGACGATATATTCCGGCTTGTTGCCTTTTTCGACAATATTGCTCGGCAGCACCTTTGTCGTGCATTCCTCAAGATAGGGTTGATAAACATCGGCCACTTTTTTGGGGATTTCACGCCACAGGTTTTTGGTTGTTTCGTACGGGTCTTTGGTCATGTGCGTGTCAACCGACCCGGGCTCAATAGAAGTTACTTGAACGCCGAAACAAGCCAGTTCATGCCGCATGGTCAGGGTCATGCCGCTGACCGCATGCTTTGACATATTGTAAAGCCCTGATCCGGGCGGGTTGGCGCGCACGGCGCCCGAAGCATAATTGATGACCCGGCCTGGTTCGCCGCGGCGGATAAAAGGCAAAAACGCCTGAACAACGCGCACCTGGCCCCAGGTGTTGACTTCAAACATGAATTTGCCGCGTTCAATGTCACAGCCCTCTATCACCCCGATGCCCATATTGGCAATGCCGGCATTATTGACCAAAAGATCCAGACCGCGGCCGTTGAGGAGCTTATCGACTTCTTCGGCACTTTTGTTGACCGAGTCAGTGTCGGTGACGTCTTGTTCAATCGCGGTGACGCCGTCATAGGGCACAAGTTCGGATGTATCTGCGCCCGGAACCACCCCGGCATAGACCTCCCAACCCTTGTCGGCCAGGGTTCTGGCCATTAACGCACCCATGCCCATGGCGGCACCGGTGATGAATGCTGTTTTTTTATCTGACATGTTCTGCCCCTCTCATATCCCCAGAAAACTCAGTAAAATAATTTCAGAACTCCGTTCAGAAAAAATCATAGGAAGGCGTCTGTCAACCGTTTTCACCTGAGGTTATGGATAGTTACACCGGCCATGCGGCTTGTCGAACCTGCGGATGGATCAGGATTTCATGCTTGTTTCCGGAGGTTTTCCTGCCTAAGCTTTTTTATGTTTGGGAGGGAATGATGCGTGACAAAATAAAACGGACGGCCTTGGTGACGGGTGCGTCGGCAGGCATTGGTTTGCACTATGCCAAAGTATTGGCTGACAACGGTTTTGATCTGGTGCTGACGGCGCGGCGCAAGGACAGGTTGGATGACTTGGCGGCGGAACTGACGGCGGCGCATGATATCACCGTCCATTGCTTTGCCCATGACCTCAGTGATCCGGCAACACCGCAAAAGTTGGCCGATGACATTGCGGCCGCCGGATTGGAGATTGATTTTCTGCTTAACAATGCCGGCTATACGGTGCCGGGCGGCTTTGACATGGCCCGCTGGGACGCGCAAGCCGGTTTGCTGCAGGTCATGCTGAGTGCCCCAAGTAAATTGGTGCATATTTTTGGCCCGCAAATGCGCCGGCGCGGTTACGGACGGATTGTCAATGTGGCCTCTGTTGCCGGGCTTTTGCCGGGCGTGCCCAATGGGACGCTGTATGGGCCGATTAAGAGCTATGTGGTGAAGTTCTCGCAGGCACTTTACAGTGAATACAAGGATTATGGCGTGCATGTGCAGGCCCTGTGTCCGGGGTTTGTCTATACGGAATTTCATGATGTGGCCGGGAATCGCGAAATTATGAACCAAATGCCGAAATATATGTGGCTGGATGGCGATGCAATGTGCCGCGAGAGTTTCCGGCGTGTTATGGACAATGCCGGTCCCGTTTATGTGATGGGCGGGTTCTACAAGGTGCTCTGTTATCTCATTCAGCTGCTGCCCATGCGCTGGAGCATCGCCATGTTGTCACGCCAGAACCGCAATGCGGCGCCGTTGCCGCAGCATATGCGCAACGACCCTTAACACCAGCTGAGTGATACCAACCCCGCCATCAGGAGAGCACAATGGACCAAACCGCCCAATTTCAACGCCTGCTTGACAAGGATGCCATCCGTGATCTGGTGCAGATGTATTGCCGTGCCGCTGACCGCCATGACCATGAGCTGATGCGCTCGCTCTATCATGAGGATGCCTATGATGATCATGGCAGCTTTTTCAAAGGGTCTGCTATGGAGTTCATTGATATGCTGCCGGAAATTCAGAAACCCATGGCAATTTTGCATCATAATGTGACAACCCATAACATTCTGTTTGAGGATGGCCGTCCCGATTATGCTGAGGGCGAGACCTACATCATCGCTTTTCACAAGGTCAAACCCGAGCCGGAGGCGGAAGGCTTTGATGTGCTGATAGGCGGACGATATTTTGACAAATATGAAAAACGGGACGGCGTCTGGAAATTCCTCAGCCGGTCGATTGACGCTGACTGGGTTTATGTCAGTGACCCGTCAGCCGTCAAACTGGACCATCCGATGATTGACGGGGTGCATATCGGGGTGCCGGGCACGGCGGATCCGTCCTATGAATTGCTCAAATTGTTTGCGCCCGGGCCGTTCAAACCCCCGGGGATATGATTTCCGAACGTCGTTCATTAAGGACTCGTCAAGTCTCCGATCCGGTCATATACTTTTAGATATATGTTGCGGAGGGCATGCATGTCTGAAACACAGAACAAACAAACGGTCGAAACCTTCATTACCTGCATGTCACATGGCGATGTTGAAGGGTTTGTTAGCCTGTATCATGACGAAGGCGGGGTCTGGACATCCGGGGAAACCCTGATTTCAGGAGAGACCTCAAAAGCTGAAATTCAAGCTTTTGCCGGACAGATTTATGAAACATTCCCGCAGGGTTTGACCTTTACGATCACCGGCATGACGGCTGAAGGTGACCGTGTGGCTGTTGAAGCCTTCAGCGAGGGCCGCCATGTGTCGGGTCACATATATCGCAACCAGTACCATTTTCTCTTTCTTTTCAAGGACGGCAAAATCCTCAAGCTCAAGGAGTATATGGATACTGAAAAAGTCACGGATATTCTCTGCGGCGGACAAAGACCGCCGCGAACAGTATAGGAGATGATGATGAAGGTACTTATTGCCGGTGGCACAGGTCTGGTCGGAGCGGAAACAGCACGTCTGATGCGCTCAAAAGGTCACGAGGTGACGCTGTTGTCGCGTAAGCCGGCCACATCCGGCGTCGCGGCGGAATTTCCCCATATCGGCCATGATTATGTCAATCAGGATGCCGACCCTGCCATGTTTGCCGGTTTTGACGCACTGGTATTTGCGGCCGGTGCCGATATCCGCTATGTGCCGGAAGGGGCTGATCATGACGCGTTTTACCTGCTTGCCAATGGCGAGCGCGCCCCGGCCTTCATGGCGGCGGCAAAAGCCGGTGGTGTCACGTCACTGGTGCATGTCAGCAGTTTTTATCCATTGGTGACCCCTGAAAAAATCGAGACCAACATATATGTCCGCTCCCGGCATTTGACGGACCAGGCTGCGCTCGCGCTCGCAGATGACGGGTTCAGAGTCTGCGTGTTGAACGCTCCGTTCATTCTGGGCACCGTGCCGGGTGTGCCGGTAGAACATTTGCAGTTTATCGTTGGTTACGCCGCCGGGCAGATGGAAGGTGTGCCGCTGTTTGCGCCACAAGGCGGCACCAACCATATCTCCAGCCTGTCCTGCGCTGAGGCGATTTTGGGGGCGTTTGAAAACGGACAGAATGGCAAGGCCTATCTGATCGGTGATGAGAATCTGGATTGGAAGACCTATTTCGAGATGTTTTGTGATGCGGTCGGCAACCCCCTAGAGCTTCCGGTGCTGGAAGACGAGCATCCGCTTTTGCCGGATGCGATTATGTTTGCCGGGCGCAATGCGACGGTCAGTTTTGAACCTGAAAACGCAGAACTGGGATATGGCCGCAATCGAATCCGGGACACCATCAACCAGGTTGTTGCCGCGTGCCGGGCTTAAGGAGGAAACTTTAATGAGCAAATTTTCAGAATCGGAAGTCAGGGCCGCCGCTGAGCGCCTGATTGCCCATCATGATCAGGCGTCCGAGGTGACGGACTGGACATTTTATGTCGATGAAACCTACACCGAGGATGCCGTCTATATCTGCGAATATGCAGGCGTACGAGTCACCAAAGCTGTGGGTCGGGCCGAGATTAAGGCGACCCATTACGGTGATGATATGGGTGGCTTTGAGGAATGGACCTTCCCTTATGAGGGCTATGCCATTAATGGCGACCAGATTATCACCCGCTGGTGGAACCGCGGGCCCGGGCGGCGCGATAATGGTGATTATTTCCAGTCTCCGGGCGTTTCATTCATCACCTATGCCGGTGATGGCATGTTCTCGCATCAGCATGACATGTTCGACCTCGGCCACCAGATGCGGATCTGTGATGATCTGGAGGCGGCCGGGCTGCTCAGCCCCAAGCTCAAGGAGGGCTGGGTCAAGCCGATGAAAAAGCTGCTGATTGAAAGCCTGCAAAGAAATTTGGATTAGGTCATGTCCGTGCTCAAATACCGCAAGACCCTGATTGCCCTGTCTGGTCTGATTGTGCTGGTGGGTGGCTATATTGCGCTGGGCAATATCACCAAATATCCGCTCGACAAGTCTGTTGAAATCAAGACGCCGACATCAGTGAAATCCCTGCCGGCGGAATATGCTTTCGGCTTTGACCCGGGCTTTCAATACAGCGAGGCGCGGGAGCCCTGCGCCGTTCAGCACCCGACCAAAAAAGCCTATTTCGGTGACTTGCATGTGCATACGGCGCTGTCAGCGGACGCCTATCCGGACGGAACCCGGTTGTTTCCAGCCGACGCTTACCGTTTCGCCAAAGGCGAGCGCGTGATGTTGCCGTCCCCAGAGGGCGGGACGGAAAAAACCTTGCAATTGATGCGCCCGCTGGATTTTGTGGCGGTCACGGATCATTCCGACACCTTCGGGGAAGGCTACATCTGCCGCACGCCCGGCGCGTTTTCCGGATATGACAGTGATTTGTGCCAGACCTTCCGCGCCGGCGGGGAAAGAGGTGTGCGTGTGTTCATGAGCGAAGCCGCCATGCCACGCCCGACCCGTTTTCCGGAGGTTTGCGGAGAAGGATTTGCCGATTGCGTGGAAGCTGACCGTCGTGTCTGGAAACAAATCATTGATGCCGCAGAAGCGGCTGACGACAAGAGTTCCGCCTGCGGGTTCACGGCGTTTGTCGGCTATGAATACACCCGCAGCACCAATGCCATGCACCTGCACCGCAACACAATTTACAAAAACGCCACCGTCCCTGACCGCGCCGCGACCGTGCGTGAGTTTCACCGCCCGCCCGCTTTGCTGTCATTTTATGAAGAGATATGCCGGCAGGGGATGATGGCGTGCGATGTCTTGTCAATCCCGCACAATTCAAATATTGCCGGCGGTAACGCGTTCAATCCGCGGGAGTTGGAGGGCTACTCGGCCGCTAGTCAGGATGCCGGCCGCCGACTGCGCAGGGCTTTTGACCGCTTGATGGAAATCACCCAGCATAAGGGCACATCCGAATGCCTGAACCGGGTTACGGATATTCTTGGAGATGTCGATGAACTATGTGATGTGGAAGCCATCCGCCAGTTCGGCGATGAAATTACCGCCATTGAATATAGTGGCTATACACCGTTGATTTTCAAGTCCGCCAGTCCGGAATGTGCGGATGCTGACTTTGACGCCAGCGACAATTTCTACAAGGGTTATTGCCTGTCCTCGCGTGACTTTGCCCGTGGCGCCTTGCTGGCGGGTATGGCGGAACAGGGTCAACATGGCATCAATCCCTACAGCTTCGGGTTTATCGGCAGTACGGATACGCATTTGGGGGCAGCCGGGCATGTGGCGGAAAATGATTGGCACGGTCATATTGCCTATGAAACGACGCTGGAGGGGCGACTGGGAGAGTCGGCTCTTGGCCGGTTTAACCGGCTGGTGTCCAATCCGGGCGGACTGGCTGGGGTCTATGCGACAGAGAGATCCCGCGATGCCATCTTTCACGGCATGAAACGCCGCGAAGCCTTTGCTACATCCGGCCCACGCATTGAACCACGCTTTTTTGCCGGCACCTTCCCGCCTGACATGTGCGACAGGGGGGATGTGTTGGACGTGGCTTATGCGCAGGGCACGCCAATGGGCTCGGAGCTGCCGGCGCAACTTAAAAGTTTCAGCTTCTGGATGGAGGCCAAGCGTGATCCGCTCAGTAATCCGCTTGCGCGTCTGCAAATTATCAAGGGCTATGTGGATGCTGACGGCACCAAGCATGCCAAGGTGATAGATGTGGAAGGCGGCGGCGGGGAGCGCTTATGCGCCGTCTTCACCGACCCTGACTATGATCCGGCCGTGCCGAGCTATTATTATCTGCGCGCCGTCGAAACCCCGTCACAGCGCTGGAGTGCTCAACAATGTGCGGACCGGCCGGAGGCGGAACGCCCAGAGACCTGCAGCAACACCATGCCGGATATGATTTATGAAATGGCCTGGTCGTCTCCGATTTGGTTCACACCAGAAAGCGCAAGCCGTTTGGAAAAGCCGTAACGCCCGATGAAAAATACTTTGCAGAAAACATATGCCCACCTATATGAGCATCGGTTGAAATCCGTCCTGATTGTTCTGGCTCTGGTTCTTATATTGTTATTGAACAGCTTACCCGGACTTCTGGTTACCACCGCGACCCGGATGAATGAAGGGGTGGGGTATGACTCGGTGGTGGCCGCACTTGGGGCGGCCGGTGCTTATGTTGAGGAACAGACTGAACCGGGGAGCATTGACCGAGCCAATGGATACCGCTTCGCGCTGCGGCGGATAGAGATGCTCAACAATCTGTTTCTGGCCGATCACGGGCCGCAGGCGCCGATTATTTCGCGTTGTCCGTCACGGCTGTGCAAATACGGCTTTGATAATCCTGACACGACCTACAATATGGTCTATCCGTTGGCCGGGCGGTATGCCTATAAAGTGTCCGGCAATCGCGGCACGGTCGCCTATATCACCTTTCAGGTCATGAATATCGGCACCGGCGGTTTCAATGCCGGCGGAACGCTTGAGTCCGGCGATTTGGTGTTGGATGAAAACGGCGATTTTGAAATTCTGCTGGCGGCGGATAATCCCGACAAACATCCAAATTATATTCCGATCAATCCTGATGGGGGTGCTCAGTTGCTGATCCGGCAGTTGAACACGGACTGGCTGACATCAGTTGAGGCCAGTCTGCGGGTAGAGGTGATCTCCCCGACGCCGGACACACCGGAATATCCGCCCATTTTTGATATGGGTATGATGGCCAAGCGTGGTCTGGGCTATGGCATGGTGGTACGCAATCAGATGCAGATCTGGCGCGAGGTCATCGCCGCTGCCCCAGTCAACAGGCTGGAAACCGGGGCCAAGCGCGCCGGCAATCAGGATGGGGGTTTTCCGACCAATTTCACCGCGACCATGCAATATCAGCTCCGTGAAGACGAGGCGGTCATTGTAGAAATCCCTCAGGTAGATGTGGTTTACAGCAATATCCAGATGGGCAATTTGTGGGGCGAGTCTTTGGATTACGGATCGCGACTGGTCTCCTACAACAACGCCCAGGCTTATGTCGATGCTGACGGGGTATACCGTTATGTCATCGCCATGACCGACCCTGGCGTTCCGAACTGGCTGGACGCTACTGGTCACCCGAAAGGTGGCATCTTCACCAGATGGCAGTCACCTGACGGCCCGGTGCCGCCTGCCATTGTCAAGCGTGTGCCGCTGACGCAGTTGCGCGACCATTTGCCGGACAGTCATCCGCTGATCTCGCCGAAAAGCCGTGTTGCCCAATTGCAGGAACGGCGCGCCGCTTATAACCGCCGGCTGAACCCGACTGACATGCGCTGAAGCCGTCAGGCTCGTTGTGCGAGATGGGCGTTGAGCGCGGAAAATAGATCCTGATAAAATTTGCTGTGCATTTTGGAGCCGGTCAGCCACAGGCCGAAGTTTGACATCAGGCTGTTGCCTTTGACGCAGCAGTCAAAGGCCAGACGCGTTCCGTCACCTTCCGGCGTGAGGGTCCAGACACCGGTGCCGATCAGGTCGCCGTCAATATAGCTTTCTTCGATGCGTTGATTCTGTTGGATTTTATCAATGCGCCGGGTGAAACGGGTCAGGACGCGCTTTTCCCCGACGGCATGGTGAACCAGAGTGCCCTCGGCAATCGGAGCGTCCGACTCCACCGTGCAGGCGCATTGAGCGAACCAACTGTTCATATTGGCATAATCGGTGATGACGGCATAAACAGTTGCGGGTGGCGCCTGGATATATGCCTCATCAATGACGGATATCGAAGCCATATTTTTCCTTAAAGTCCGTAACCGCCGGCTACGGAAATCTGTTGGCCGGTCACATATTGCGCCTTGTTGGAGGCGAGAAAAACAGCGGCATGGCCGATTTCCTCAGGCTGCCCCCAGCGTTTCAGAGCCAGGCCTTTCTGAACTTCCTCGACCCAGACATCGTCAAATACACCCTGCTCGCTCAGCTCCAGGAACATGCCGGCTTCAATTACCCCGACCAGCACGCTGTTGGCGCGGATGTTGAAGCGGCCTTCTTCACGGGCAATACCCTTGATCAAGCTCTCATTTGCAGCCTTAGGGGAGACCGACAGGTAATCACGTTCCGGGAAACTGTTTTCACCGGCGGAGCCGAGATGCACAATCGAGCCGCCACCTTGTTTTTTCAAATGCGGCAGCAGGGTTTTGCAGGCATCAAAAAAACCGTGCACTTCCGTGTCAACGGCATTGCGCCATTGCTCGCGGGTCGATTCTGAAATTAATACCTGTTCAACCAGCGGCCCGGCGCCCCAGACCATGGTGTGGATGCGCCCGTGTTGCTCAATCGCTTCCCTGACGGCTCTTTCAAGCGCGTCGGGGTCCTTGACGTCGCATTGGTGGAGCGTGGCCTTTTGCCCGCAGGCCTCAATTTCCTCGGCAAGGGTGTGGGCCGTTTCCTCGCGGGACCGCCACATAACCGCAATGTCGCTGCCGGCCTTGGCGAATTCCCTGGTCACGAATTGTCCGATACCGCCTGTGGCACCAAAAATAAGCGTCGCCCCTTGTGGAAAAAGATCGTCCGACATCTTCATACTCCCTGTCTGATGAAATGATGCAGGATTTGAAACCCTGCCTGCATGTGGCTCAATGATTGAGTCTCGGATGGGGTTTGTCAAGCCTGTCCGCAGGGTGGATTCCCGGCTTTTTGTGTTGTTCCCGCATCGCTGGCTTTGTAAGATGAACTGGGGGAAAATTCATGAGCATTTATATTATTGCGCAATTCGCAATCCATGACCGCGAACTTTACTCAAAATATGAGGAAGGCTTCATGGACGTGTTTGAACAGTATGACGGGCGCATGTTGAGTGTGGATGAGGCGCCGACCCTGTTGCAGGGAGAATGGACGGCAACACGGTCCGTATTGATCGAGTTTCCGTCAAAACAGTCGGCAATGGCGTGGATGACGTCCCCAGCTTATCAGGAAATCGCCAGTCACAGGCTTGCCGCGAGCACCGGAAATGTCATTATGGTGAACGGATTTGAGGAACAGACATCATGACCATTATGTGCCGAACTTTTGAGGTGAACAAAACGGATGTGGCGACACATCGTTTTGTGGATCAGACACTGGATGCCGCCGCATTGGGGCCGGGGGAGGTGTTGTTGGAAATTGCCCATTTTGCCTTCACCGCAAACAATGTGACCTACGCCATGTCGGCGGATATGTTTGGTTATTGGGATTTCTTTCCAGCTGAAGACGGCTGGGGCCGGATACCAGTTTGGGGGTTTGCCGACGTCATCGCCTCCAATTGCGAAGGGCTGGCGGTCGGCCGGCGTGTATACGGCTATCTGCCTATGGCGACCCATGTGATTGTTGAGCCGGGCCGGGTGACGGCGCAGTCTTTCATGGATATGGCGGCGCACCGCAGTGAGCGTGCCCCGATTTACAACCAATATGTGTTCACCGATGCGGATCCCGGCTACAGCCGGGATGGTGAAGCCCTGATTGCCCTGTTCCGCCCATTGTTCTCCACCTCGTTTCTGCTCGACACATTCCAGGCGGAAAACCATTTTTTCGGTGCCGAGGCCGTTATCTTGTCCA
This sequence comes from Parvibaculales bacterium, assembly GCA_049889415.1. GTDB lineage: Bacteria > Pseudomonadota > Alphaproteobacteria > RS24 > RS24 > JAYQKL01. The sequence goes on from JBMHDL010000006.1 coordinate 389,683, forward strand.
GTGCCTCCAGCAAGACGGCCATGGGAACAGCTCAGCTGCTTTCCGGGCGTGAAGATCTGCAGGTCATCGGCCTGACCAGCGCCGCCAATTGCGGGTTTGTCGAAAGCCTTGGCTTTTATGACCGGACCCTAGCTTATGAGGATTTGGAAAACCTTGATATACCGGCCGTCAATTTCATCGACATGGCCGGCAATGCCGGACTGGTGTCCCGTCTGCATAAGCATTTCGGTGAGCGCCTGAAGGACTCCTGCATGGTCGGCATCACCCATTGGGATGCGGGCGGTGCTCTTGAGCCGGATTTGCCCGGACCAAAGCCGAAAGTGTTTTTTGCGCCTGCCTATGCACAGGAGATGGTTGCGCAATGGGGGGCAGATGGTCTGCAGAGCCGGATTGGTGCCGCCATGGAGCGTTTCCTGTCTGACTTGGACAACGCATTGGAGGTGCGGGACAATAAGGGGGCGGAAGCCTTGGTCAGCTTATTTGAAAAAGCTTTGGCCAATACCATTGACCCGTCACAGGGGCATATGGTCACATTAATCTGAAGCGGCCGCTCTTGCCTGTCATATAAAGGAACACTTAAGGGGGAAATCATGAAAACCGAAATCACTGAAATGTTCGGCATTGAACATCCAATCATCCAGGGCGGCATGCATTATGTCGGTTTGGCGGAAATGGCGGCGGCGGTCTCCAATGCCGGTGGTCTGGGCATCATTACGGCTCTGACCCAGCCGTCACCGGAAGCCTTGGCGAATGAGATTGCCCGCTGCCGGGACATGACTGACAAGCCGTTCGGCGTCAATATTACGTTTTTGCCAACCCTGACCCCGCCGGACTATCCAGCCATCGTCAAGGCAATCATTGACGGCGGCGTCAAGGTGGTTGAGACCGCTGGCCGCAACCCGTCTGAAGTGCTGCCGCATCTCAAGGATGCCGGCATCAAGGTAATCCACAAATGCACATCCGTGCGCCATTCCCTAAAGGCGCAGGCTATCGGCTGTGATGCAGTGTCCGTTGACGGTTTTGAATGTGGCGGACATCCGGGTGAGGATGACATTCCAAACATGATTTTGCTGCCCCGTGCCGCTGATGAGTTGGAAATACCCTTTGTCGCCTCAGGTGGTATGGCGGATGCCCGTTCCTTAGTAGCGGCGCTGGCTATGGGCGCGCAGGGCATGAATATGGGGACACGGTTCATCGCCACCAAAGAGGCGCCGGTGCATGAAAACGTCAAACAGGCGATCGTCGCGGCCAGTGAGTTGGATACGCGCTTGGTGATGCGCCCATTGCGCAATACAGAACGGGTGATGACCAATGAAGCGGTCGAACGGCTTTTGGAGAAAGAGCGGGAGCTTGGCGGCGACCTCAAATTTGAGGATATCCTCGAAGAAGTGGCCGGTGTTTACCCACGCATCATGCAAGAGGGCGATATGGATGCCGGTGCCTGGAGTTGTGGCATGGTCGCCGGTCTTATCCATGACATCCCGACCTGCCAGGAATTGATCGATGGCATCATGAAAGAGGCGGATGCGATTATCAATGCGCGTCTTGTGGGGTTTTCAAAGGCATCTTAAAAAAAGGGGGAAATACTATGACCAAACAGGTTGAATTTTATTATGACTTCGGCAGCCCGAACAGCTATCTGGCCAATCAGGTGTTGCCGGGTATTTGCGCGGAACACGGTGCGGAGCTGGTATATCGCCCCTGTCTGCTCGGGGGGATTTTCAAGGCCACCGGCAATCAGGCGCCCTGGATGACTTTTGCCAATGTCCAGCCGCGTCTTGATTATGACATGATGGAGATTGACCGCTTTGCCAGAAAGCACAAGCTTGTGGATTTCAAGCTGAACCCACATTTTCCGCTCAACACGCTGATGCTGATGCGGATGGCCTGCGCGGTTGAGATGGACGGCGATCTCGCCGGGTTCATTTCTGTCACCGAAAAGGCGATCTGGGAACAGGGTTTGAAAATGGACGATCCCGACATTGCCGTGCAGGCGCTCTCGGATGCCGGTCTGGACGGCGCGAAGCTGGTGGAGCGGGCACAACAGCCTGATGTTAAGGAGCGGCTGATAAACAACACCGAAGCTGCCGTCAGCCGTAAACTGTTCGGGCTGCCGACCTTTTTTGTCGGAGATGAAATGTTTTTTGGCAAAGACCGACTGCGCGATATTGAGGATGAAATCAGCGCAGCTTGACATTCTGTCGTCTTAGGCTTGAAGGGGGTGGCGAAAACGACATCCCCGCTTTGCTTTTATGATAATTTGGGTAACAGTGTTTCTGTTGTAACAGAACGGTGAAACTCAGGGAGCTGATTGTGAGTCACAAAAGCCAATATGGTCATTTTATTGATGGTGTGTTTTCAGACCCATCCGGTTACGACTGTATAGACTCGATCAACCCTTGCGACCAATCTGTCAATACGCGTATTGCCAAGGGGACTGCATTTGACGTGGAGGCTGCGGTCAGGGCAGCGCGTGGCGCTTATGATGCGTGGTCGCAGATGCGTCCTCTGGAGCGCGGTAAAATTCTGATCAGCGTCGGTCGTGCTTTGGAAGCAGAGGCTGAACGGTTTGCAAAACTCGAGTCGATGGAGATGGGACAGCCTGTTGCCGCCGCCCTGGGACCCATTCTCGGGGCCGCCAATTACTTCCAATATTATGGTGGGCTGGCACCCAGCATTCACGGCGACGCCATTCAGGTCGGGCCGGCCCAGCACAGCTATACGACGCATGAACCCTATGGTGTTGTAGGTGTCATCACGCCTTGGAATTTACCCCTGAATCAGGCGGCACGCTCCAGCGCACCGGCGCTGGCCGCCGGTAATACGGTTGTCCACAAACCCAGTGAAATCACCTCCGTGACGGCACTGGAGTTTGCCGAGCTTGCCGTCAAAGCCGGACTCCCGGAAGGTGTGTATAATGTCATTACGGGTTTTGGAGCCGATATTGGCCCGGCGCTCGTGACCAGCCCGCATGTGGCGAAAGTCGCCTTCACCGGATCAGTCGCGACCGGCCAGGCCATCGCCGGCATCGCCGCTGATAAAATCATGCCGGTCACGCTGGAACTGGGCGGTAAATCCCCGTCCATTGTGTTTGAGGATGCTGACCTCGACAGGGTGCTCCCAGCTATTGTTAATGGCTGCCTGGGCAATAGCGGGCAGGTCTGTCTTGCCGGCACCCGTATTCTTGTGCAACGCGCAATTTATGACGAAGTCAGCGCCAAGCTGACGGCTGCGTTTGCAGCCATGCCAGTCGGGGTTGAGAATGAGCTGCCGACGCTCGGTCCCATCGCCAATGTCATGCAGTACAGCAAGGTTCTCGATTATTTCGAAATCGCCAAACAGGACGGGGCGACGCTTTTGACCGGCGGCGGCAAAGCCACCGGCCCGGGCCTTGAAACCGGCTTTTACATTCAGCCGACCCTCTATGGAGATGTCAGCAATGACATGCGTATTGCCCAGGAAGAGATTTTCGGCCCGGTGGGGGTGCTGATTCCGTTTGACGATGAAGCGGATGCCGTACAGATCGCGAATGATATTCAATATGGGTTGGCGGCCGGAATTTTCACGGAGAATCTCGGGCGTGCACATCGTGTGGCGGCGCAAGTGCAGGCCGGGCAAATTTATGTAAACGCTTATCTGGAACCGAGCGTCGAGCACCCGCTCGGAGGCTACAAAAAAAGCGGCATTGGCCGTGAAAAGGGTATGATGGCTCTGAAGCAATATACCCAGGTTAAGAATGTGATCATGACACTGGGGTAAAGCGCCCGCTGTTTCATTTTACGCTTGAACAGTTCTGGATTCTGGTGTAATTAATAATCATTCGCACCAGGAGCGCAAAATGTATATTTGCAACTGCAACGCCATTAATGACCAGCAAGTCAGCCAGGCCATCAGCCGCGGCTGCAAATCGCCGTTGGACATTTATGCCGAGTGCGGTCATGAGCCGCAATGCGGGCGCTGTATGGAGCGCATGTGGGACCTGCTCAAACTTTCACCGACAGAAGTCATAGCTGCTGAATAGAGCTGCTGAATAGAGCTGCTGAATAACAGGCTTAAGCGCCGGCCCCCCCGCCAATCTGTTCCTGTAAATAATTCTGCAAACCGGTTTTTTCTATCAGGCCCTGCTGGGTCTCAATCCAGTCAATATGTTCTTCCGTGTCATCAAGGATTTTTTCGAATATCTCGCGGGTGATGTAGTCACGGTCATCTTCGCACGCCGCAATGGCCTCTTTCAGGCAGGATTGGTTCAACATTTCCACGGAGAGATCCGCTTCAAACATTTCCTCGACATTCTGTCCGATTTTCAACAGGCCCAGATCCTGCAGATTGGGCAGACCTTCAAGCATCAAAATGCGGTTGATGATCATGTCGGCATGGTTCATTTCGCCAATGCTTTCATCATATATTTTTTTTCCAAGCGCCTCGAAGCCCCAATCCTTAAGCATGCGGGCATGCAGGAAATACTGATTGATGGCCGTCAGTTCATTTTTTAAAATGATGTTGAGCTGTTTGATGATTTCGGGATTACCCTTCATAACAATTCTCCGTGGCAGGGCGCACAGGCGCTATTGGCGATGACTACAATATATGTGACCGGTCTTATAAAAGCAAGTTCTTTAGAATCTTTCTAAGTTATAAGATTGCAACGCATTAGCAAAAACGGACCGGGCGCGCAAAAAAAAGACGCACCCGAAAGAGTGCGCCTTTCTGATTGCAACAGCAGATGCTTAGAATTTGAACTGGCGCTCAATTGTGAAGGTGAAGGTCTCCGCCTCAACGTCATAAAGCATGATGTTAGAGTCTGTTTCCCGCACCATGTAGGATGCTGTCATTTTCCAGTCTTCAAATAGGTCATGAATAAAATCACCCTGGAAGGAGTAATTCACCCCCATCACCTCAGCTTCGTCAGCCCGCAGGCGCGGATTGGTTGAAACCTGCAGCAGATAGTCTGACTCGCTGTAATTGTAGAACGCATTGATGGTGTGGCCCTGGAAGGGTTGATAATACACGCTGGCACTGTAGCCTTCCGTGTCGCGGCTGGTGCGTGACTTGGCGGCGTCCGTGTCGAGGCGGGCGCGCCGTTCAGCATAATTGACCGAAGCCCGCAGAAAGAAAACGTTGAACACCGGCATCAACACACCAGCTGAGTGGGACACCTTGTCGGAGTCATACAGGTCCGCACTGGCAGTATTGGAATGATCTAGCTCTGAATAAGAGACATTATAGAAGAAACGGGTCCCTTTGGTCAGACGACGCGTATAGGTGGCGGATAAGGACATCAGTTCCACATCGGAATTCACATTCACGGTTGAAGCTGGGTCTGTGCCGAGGGTGAATGTGTTGTTCACCTGATTGATATTGGTATAGCCGGCGCCTATGTCGAGATCATTCAAGCCGCGGGTCATGCGCAGGCCCAACGAGGCAGATGTCATGTTTGAATCTGTCTGGACCGTGTTGTCACCATTGTTAAAGGCACGTTGGGCGGAAAAATAAATGTAGTCGCGAATATCTTCACTGAACTTATATTTGCCGTTCACACCGACCGTGGCGTTAATGATGGTATCGCCAAGCTTGCTCTCCCGGTCATTGATGATGTCAGTGTAGTCAAATTCTGTAACTGTACCACCTGTTGAAAGGGCTTCGAACTTTCCACCTTCCGGATAGCTGTTGGCATTATCCGTATCTTTGATGCCGAAGCGGACAAAAGCCTTCATTTCCAGTTTTTTATAGGCGCGATCCAAGCGGCGCAGCATAGCGTTCACACGGTTCAGCTGATTGGCTGGCAGGGGCAGTTTGGCGAGGGTCTGCAAATCCTTGACCGCCTCCTTGCCGCGTCCCATTTTGATGAGGATTTGCGCACGCATCAGACGGGCATCCAGGTCAGCCGGAGCTGCGCGGATCACGCGTTCGGCAGCTGCCAAAGCGACATCGAGATTATTGGCGGCAAGTTGTTCAATCGCATACTTGCGGTTTAATTCGACATTGAAGGGCTGGGCGGCAACCTCTTGGTCAGTGACAGCAAGGGCCGGCGCGGCAAGTGCCAGGCCACAGGCCAGCACTGTCGCGGATAGACTAAATCTTTTCATGATAACTCCTGGCGCACAAGGCGCTGTATTCAGATAGGTTGGCAGCCTGACACGAGTGACAGGCCGCCAAAAAAATGGATTTTTTATTGTCCGCCGGCTGCGCTACCAGCACCTGTCGGGTCAGATCCACCAGTTGCACCACCCGCACCGGATGGGTCAGGTCCGCCGTCTGCACCACCGGCACCTGTCGGGTCAACACCTTCTGGCAAGCCTTGTGTCATTTCTTGCTCCAGACCCTCAAGGCGGGAAATCTGCTCAATCGTCAGCTCGGATACGTCGCTCACACCTGCCGCTTGCAGCAGGCCTGCAAACTCCTCTGGGTTCTGTTCGGCTTGGATTTGAATTTCCTGGCGGAAGTAGTTTTCAAGGCTTTCTTGGCCTGCGGCTGACAGCTGGTCATAGTCACGGGCAGGGTCAAAATCAGCCTGTCCAGCAATCTGCTTATCGGCGTCTGACAGGGAATTGAAGGTTTGCAGAACGCGCAGGGCTTCATCCCCGCCAATGTTTCCGTTGGTCAATTCTTCCGTAATCATCTGCTCCAGGTCGAAATCAAAGCTTTCGGAATTGGCTTCCACAAGTTCAACCAGTTGACCGACCGTGTCAGCCTGTTCCTGGGTGATGACGCCTGCCTCCAGCGCCTGGCTGATGGAGGCTTGATCAAGGGCAAAGCCGACATCTTCGGAGAAGCCGCCCTCTTGTTCGATATTTTGTTCAAATGCTGAGAATTCAGTCTCGCTCATGCCGCTGATGACATCTTCCAGCGGGGCAATGTCTCCCGGCGGCAAATCACCGCCACCAAAACCACCGTCGGCACCTGATGTAATGGCTGGGGCGTTCCCATCAAAGCCGCTTTCATTGCCCGGTGCGCCGGTCTCATTGTCTTGGGCGAGAACCGGCATAGCCAGAAGGCTGAAGGCACACACGGTAATAAACTTCTTCATAATCAACTCCAAAATAAAATACAACTTGAAATCCATAGCATAAAATGGAGGTCATAAAAAGATGACGCCAGCGTCATCTCTAGGTTCAGGTCACGCTGTTGTATATTTACAACACTGATGGGAGCAACAGTTTGACCATGGGAATTTGCTGCTGGAAAAGGTAGACTTTTGGGATGAGGCAAAGGGATCACTAGAATAGTAAAGAGGAGAGACATGCCGACATGGAAAGATTGGCTGCAAGAGCTGAACCGTCGGAGCCGGGCGGCCTCTGAACAGGGGGGGAAAGCAAAAGTTAACAAACAACATGAAGCGGGTCGATTAACCGCCCGTGAACGGCTCGAAAAGCTCCTTGATCAAGATAGTTTTCTTGAAATTGGTCTCTTGGGTGCCGGTGCGTCACCATCCGGAGAACCAATTCCGGCGGATGGGCTGATTGGTGGGTACGGCATGATTGGAGGGCAATCGGTTGTCGTCATGGCGGAGGACTTCACGACAATGGGTGGCTCTATCGGGCATGTTGGAGCCGCCAAACGGGTGCGGTTTGCGCAATTAGCTTTGCAGGAAAAACGGCCCTTCATCATGTTGCTGGAAGGGGTCGGGGAACGTGCGGATAACGCATTGGAGCGCTATCCGCGCACCCCGAATGATTTGCAGATGCTGGCCCGTTTAAAGGGTCAGGTCCCGGTCATATCGGTTGTTATGGGATCCAGTGCCGGTCATGGCGCTTTGGCGGCGGTGTTTTCGGATTATGTGATCATGACGCGCCAGGCGGCGTTGTTCTCCGCCGGACCGCAACTGGTCAAGGCGGCTCTCGGTCAGACCGTCACGCCGCAAGAGCTTGGCGGGGCGCAAATCCATACCACAGCCAGCGGGATAGCACACGGCCTGGCTGAAGATGATATGACGGCCTTGGAGATGGTGCGTCACTATCTCGATTATTTTACCCATCGAGAAAAAGATGGTCGGTCAGATCATGATGGCGTGACGGATATTCTCGACATCATTCCGCCTGATGTGATGCAGCCTTATGATATGACGCTTGTTCTCACACAGCTCTTTGACCGCGGGTCTGTGATGCTCTTACAGCCGGATTATGGTGCGTCCCTATGTCTGGCCCTTGCGCGCCTTGAGGGTCACAGCGTCATGGTGGTGGCGTCTCAGCCAGCTGTCATGGGCGGGGCGATTACGATGGAGGCCGCCGGCAAAGCGGCGCATTTTCTTGAAACCGCCAGCGCTTTTGCTTTGCCAGTGGTATTTTTATGCGACACGCCCGGCGTGATGCCGGGGGCGGAGGCGGAGCAGGCTGGCACATTGAAAGCCGCCGCCGCCTTTTATCGCGCCCAAGCCGTACTGACCGGACCGAAACTGCATGTCACCTTGCGCAAAGCCTTCGGGTTCGGGTCATCCCTGATGGCGATGAATCCATTTGACGGGCAGACCATCACACTGGCGTTTCCCAATGCGTCGCTCGGGGCGATGCCGGTCAAGGGCGGTGCAGACGCCGCCGGGCTTGATGAGGCTGAGGCGCAGAAATTGGCTGAATTGGGGGCCGGGGCTTGGGCTGGCGCGGATAATGTCGCTTATGACCGGGTGATAGATCCGCGTCAGTTAAGGGTGGAGCTTGTCGCCGCCCTTGGTCATGCATATCAGGCACATGAAGCACATGAAGCACATGAAGCAAAGGGCGGCGCAAGTTAAGTCAGAATTCCGCTAAAAATCCAGACGGGTGCGCAGAACGATGTTGCGGCCGGGCTCCGGCAACAGATCCTTCAGGGCACTGCTGTGATGGCGGATTTCCTCATTGGTCAGGTTTTCACCCTGTAACATGACGGTCAGGCCGGAAACGCTTGGCGGCGTCCATTTCAACCCGGCATCCAGTTTGACATACCCGTCCGTCGGCATTTGGCTGGCCGGGACACGGGTCTGCCGTTCAGCTGCGATGACGTCAAAGCTGGCATCCCAGGTACCCTTGCTGGCGGCAAAGGAGAGCGTCAGCTTTTCAGCCGGAATATACAGCAATGGTGTGCCGTCATCCTCTTCGCCGCGCATATGCGCATAGCCAAGCTCGCTGCGCCAATTGCCCCAGGCGGCTTTGCCGCTCAAAGTGTAGCCGAGTTCCAGACCGGTAATCTCAGCCTTGCCTTGGCTGTACATGTAAATGGTTTCATCGCCTGACACTTGACCGCTGTCCTTCAGGAAGATGAAGCTGTCATAATCGTTCATGAACAGGGCGGCCTTGAAGTTGCCCTGTCCCCATTTTGATCGATAATACAGCTCTGCGGCAACCGACTCCTCAACATCCAGATTGGCGTCGCCGCGCTCATAACGCATAACGGCGGCGTGCAGGCCATCGGCAAAAAGCTCGGTCGGGGCCGGTGGACGTTCGCTCCATGATAAGGAGCCACCAATCAGGCTGCTGGCATCCGACTGATAACCGATGCCGGCCGACAGGTTGATGGTGTCGAAGGATTTGCTGGTCTGGGCAGTGTCGTAGCTGGTGTTGTCAATGCGTGCGGCCAGTTCGGTTTTCCACTCACCTGACGATAAGCGCTCAATCAGGTGTAGTCCGAAATCCTCTTGATCCACGGACGGCAGAAACGCCTCATCTCCGCTGGTCTCAAGCTCTGCTGTGCGCACCGAGGCACCAAATAGACCGTCGCCTCCGGCCAGGCCGGTGTAGGGCAGGTCCAGTCTGATTTCAGCTTGCTGTTTGTCAAACTTTGTGCCTGCCGCATCCCCTTCAAATTCGGTGTGGGTGTAATCCGTGTAACCGAATTTCAGGCGCAGTGGATCAGAACCCGGCTTGAGGTCATGCTCATAAATGAGCGTGGCGAAGGTTTTTTCCATGTCTGAGCGCACGCCGCCTTCTTCTTCCTCATGCTCATCATGATCCTCATGATCCTCATCGTGATGCTCTTCTTCGTGGTGATGATGACCCGGAATGCCTAATTCCTGCGTGGTTTGGCCGACATTCAAGATCCAGCGCCGGTCCGTACCGTTCCATGCCAGCCCGGCCTTCAGCTCCTCAAGACGGCTGGATGTGTTTTCCGCATCCTGCTCGGCATCAATCGCCGTTTCGCCTTCAGAGGCCAGTTGTGCGGCGCTCTCGGCATGGGTGGGGATCCGGATGTTGCCGCTGTCGCTGTAAAAGCCGGATAGGGTTCCGACATAATCGCCGGCCGCCTGTCTGGTGAAGAAGCCGGCTTGTTCAGTGTCGGCAGCAGAGCCGAAGGTTGCGGTGACACTGGTTTGTGCTTGCGTGCTGAAGTCCAGACTGCGGCTGAAGCTGTTGACGATGCCGGTGCCGGCATAGGGGCCGTAGCGCAACGCGCTTGGCCCTTTCAACACCTCAATGCGCTGTTGGTCATAGACCAGATCGCTGTTGGCATGGTCATTGGCGGTCTCCGACACATCACCGGATTGCAGGCCGTTTTGCAGAACGGCGATGCGGTATCCGGATTGTCCCCGGATGACCGGGCGACCGACAGCCGGTCCATGAGAGGCGACATCGACACCCGGCAGGGTTTGCAGAAGCGTACCAATCGGTTTGCCTGTCAGCGTGTCAATGGTGTCGCGTCCGACGGCGTGCGTGGTTGAAATGATGTCCGTTGCTTTTTGCTGAAACGGCGCACTGCGGATGATGATTTCGTCAATACTGTTTTCCTGAGAAACAGCGGTGGCCGGCACGCTGCATGTAGCTGCAGCAAGCAGGTATAGAGCCTTGCGGCTCGGATTTTTCTTGGTCATTGTAATGTCCCTGAATTGAATATTTAGATTGAAAAAAGATTGTTTTTCAGATCAATACAGGGGGTGCGCGGGTGAGATAAGCAAGCCGGAATTGGCGGTCTGGCAGGCCGGCGGTTACCGCCACCAACCGCTTGGCATAGGTGAAAGCCGGGCCTTGCAGACCAAAAGGTTCAGTCAAATCAACGGTTTGAGCCGCCAACAGGCAGTTTTCATGAAGGATTTCGGCTTCACTATGGGCCGGTTCATAATCTGTCAGCTTGTGCTGGACGTCATGCACCATGCCAGCCAGCAACAGCAGCAGCAGAAAAACGCTGATTTTTTGGACGACCCTCATGGCGACAACATATGGCATTGAATTTTGAATGACCAGCCCTTTTGCAGGCTATTAAACATTTTCTTCCCGAAGCCAGTCCGCCAGCGCCGCACCGATTTCATGCGGGCTGTCTTCTTGAATGAAATGCAGACCGGAAACGGTCACTTCACGCTGATTTGGCCAGGTCCGGCAAAAATCACGCGCGGCACCTGTCAAGATCGACCCGGGTTCCGCATTAATGAACAATTTCGGGATCGGGCTTTGTGCCATAGCGTCAGCATAAGACTGCACGATGGCGATGACATCCGCCGGTTCACCACCTATTGGAATTTGGCGCGGCCAGCTCAGGGTCGGACGCCGATTTTCACCGGCTTGCATATAGGGCGCACGGTAGACGGCCATTTCCTCGTCGGACAAATTACGCATGATGGAGCCGGGCAAAACGCGTTCGACAAATATGTTTTTTTCCAACACCACCTCTTCGCCCGCCGGACTGCGAAACGCCTGGAAAATGTTTCTGGCATCCTCGGGCCAATCGTCAAAGCTGGGGATCGGGCGGACAATGCCCTCCATATAGCAGATCCCAGACACCCGGTCCGGATAGTCGGCGGCATAATGAAACCCAAGCGCTGATCCCCAGTCATGAATGACGAAAACAATGTCCCGTTTAATGTCCAATGCCTCCAGAGCGGCGCGGAAATAGGTGTTTTGCTCGTTATAGCTGTAGCTTTGCGGGCCGCTGTCCGCGAGTTTTTCGCTGTTGCCCATGCCGATCAGATCAATGGCGATACATCTGCCCAGAGCCGCGGCATGGGGCATGATATTGCGCCATAAATAAGAGGAAGTCGGATTGCCGTGTTGGAACACGATCGGTCGTCCATTCGGGTCGCCAAGCTCGACAAAAGCCATTTGTTTCCCCATCACCTCGACATATTTGCATGGGTGGGCCTGTGATTTTATGGTTTGGGTCATCCGCCATCTCCTTTTTTTTCTTTGAGCTTATGGCGCAAAAGCCGCCATGTCGATGAAAACATAATGTCAGGCGGTGGATATTTGGTTTTGTCGGGGTGGCAAAATATTGACAACATCCTATTTCCGTCATTAAATGAACGTCATTCGGAAATTATGAATAGGGGAGTTCCATGTCCGAAGTCATTGATAAGCCGGTTGTCGGCAAGTCTGTGCCAGATGTGAAAGGCCTGCCTTTCATCGGCAACACATTGGAAATGGCCCGGGATCCGGCAAAGTTTTTTGTCCGCTGCTATCGTGACTACGGACCGGCCTATCGGGTCAATGTGTTCGGCCGCAAGCAGATTGTGATTGCCGGCACCGAGGCCGCCAAGCTGATGACCACACGTCAGGGTCGGGAGTGTTTGCGCTCCCGGGAGTTTTGGGGCGACATGGCTGCCTACCAAAACTCCGACAAGCTGCTGACCATGCTGGACGGCGAAGAGCACCAGCGATTGCGCGCCATCATGCGTGACGGGTTTTCCCGCGAAGCGGTGGCCGGGCGCTATCATGAGGTCGCCGGTATTGTTGACAGTTCCATCGCCCGTGACTGGACCGAAGGCCGCTCTGTTCCGGTCGTTGAGGCGTTCCAATATATGATTGTGCAGGTCATCGGCGAAATCATGGCCGGTCATGCGCCGCTGGAATATGTCAAGGATATCAGGACCAATATTCTGTTCCTGCTGAATGTTCTGGTCACCCGCGTCAAGCCGAAGTTTTTCCTGAAGGCTCCGAAGTTCCTGAAGGCGGAAAAGCGCGTCCGCGAACTGGGCGAGGGCATGATTGCGGAATTCAAAGCTCATGCTGAAAAGGGCACACTGCCCAAGAACCTTTTGGGAGACGTGGTGCAGGCGCATTATGACCATCCGGATTTCATTCAGGAAAAAGACCTGATCCTGATGCTGACCGGCCCCTATGTTGCCGGGCTTGATACGGTCGCCAACACCATTGCGGCCTGTACCTATGCCATTTTGAAAACACCCGGCGTGTTGGAGAAGGTGCAGGCTGAAGCCGATGCGCTCTATGCCAAGGATACGGTCACGGAAGCTGACATTCGCGGCCTGGATTACATTCAAGGCTGTTTGAAGGAAGCCATGCGTATGTGGCCGATTGCGGTGGCCCAAATGCGGACTGCCACAAAGGATTTTGAGTTCGAGGGCTATAAAATTCCTGAGGGTGAGATGATGTTCATCGGCACCTCGGTACCGCATTTCATGGAAGAATATTTCCCCGACCCTGAAAAATTTGACCCGTTGCGTTACAGCGATGACCGCAAAGAACATATGAAACCGGGCGTCTATGCCCCGTTTGGTCGTGGCCCGCATACGTGCCTGGGACAAAATCTGGCTGAAGTTTTGATGGGCACCATCATGTCGAGACTGTTTCACCGTCTGGACTTGTCTTTGGATCCACCCGGATATACCCTGAAAACAAAATCAGCGCCTACCCCCGGCCCGGCCATGAGCTTTGCCGTAAAAGTAAAAGGGGAGCGCCGACCGGCAACCCCGCTAACACCTGAAAAGATTGAAAGCTAGGAGTGAACGATGAACGCACCGATTGATATTGAAAGAGTCCAAACCGGGGACGAGCTTGAAAGATGCCCGTTTCCAATTCCTTATGGCTGGTTTTGTGTACAGTATTCCCATGAAATCCAACCGGGTGAAATCAAGATAGAAGAAATTTTCGGCAAGGAATGGGTTTTGTTCCGCGGCGAAGACGGCAAGGTCGGCATGACCGACCCTTACTGCCCGCATCTTGGTGCCCATCTGGGTCATGGAGGCGAAGTCCACGGCAACAATATTCGTTGCCCATTCCATCACTGGCAGTTCGACACGGAAGGCTGGTGCAAAGAAATTCCTTACGGCAAGGTCATGCCCGGCATCTGCAAAAAGAAGCCGGTTCTCAAGGCCCTGCCGGTCGTGGAGAAATACGGCATGGTGTTTGCCTGGTACCACCCGAACGAGGAGGCTCCACTTTGGGATCTGCCGGTCGTGCCGGAGTTTGAAGACCCGGATGGTCATGTTGACGTGCGCTACCACGCATGGGACATCGGCACCTGTATTCAGGAAATCGCCGAAAACAGTGTGGATACACCGCACCTGAAATTCCTGCACGGCGCCCCGATCATTCCGGGTGTGGAGTTCAGCTATGACGGCGCGATTTCCAAATATGACATTATGGAAGGCTATATTTACGGCACTGGTTATGGTCCGGGTATTTCGGAAACCCGCCATACGAAAGGTGATGTCGCTATGTTGATGTTTGCCATGTCCACGCCGGTCAATGCGGAATTGACCCGTACGCGTATGGCCTTTACATGGAAGAAATATGACGAGGGGTCTGAGGATGCAGCCGTCGCAGAGCATCTTTACAATCACTCTATCGGTGAAGCCGAGGGTGAAGACTCAGCCGGTTTTGAATCCGTTGACCTGATTGTCTGGGACAACAAGAAATATCGTCCCAAGCCGCTGCTGTGTGATGGTGATGGTCCGATTTTGCGGTTCCGTGAGTATTTCTCACAATTCTACATTGACTCTGAAGCCGCCGAATAACCAAACGGCTTCCGGACAAAATAAAACGGGCGTATTTCGGTACGCCCGTTTTTTTGGTTTATTTTTGAGTGGCGTGATGAAGCTTAAGCCTCTGTCCCACCTGGAATACGGATATCCTCGACCAGTTGCTGCACCTCGTCCGGCGGGGGGGATGTCGCCAAGGCCGTTATAACGCCGACCAGCATGGCCAGCCCCATAAAGACGAAACCGATGCCTTCCGGCGAAACCCCGAACAACCATTGGTCCGGCGTGCCACCCAAGAATTTGAAATAGACGATATAGCTGAAGGTCGTTGCCAGTCCTGTCAGCATGGCGGCGATGGCACCTTCGCGGTTCATGCGTTTCCAAAAGATGCCGAGGAAAATAACCGGGAAGAGCGATGCCGCCGCCAGCCCGAAGGCGAAAGCGACCACTTGCGCGACAAAGCCCAGTTGAGAGGCATATATCCCAAGCAATCCGGCAGCGATAACAGATCCTGCGGCCGCGACACGCGCAATAACGAGCTCTGTGCGGTCATTCATGTTGGGGAAAAAGGTTTTACGACACAAATCATGACTGATGGCCGACGAAATGACCATCAGCAGGCCAGCCGCAGTTGACAGGGCCGCCGCCAAGCCGCCGGCAACCACAAGCCCGATGACCCAGGCCGGCAGTTGTGCGATTTCCGGATTGGCCAGAACGAAAATATCACGGTTGGCCGTGACCTCATTCTCCACACCGTCCGGCGCGGCCGGGCCGCGATATTGCATGATGCCGTCATCGTTTTTGTCGTCAAACGTCACATAGCCGGTCTTTTCCCAGTTTTTGAACCAGTCCGGTACGGTTTTGACCTCTGCGTTTTCAACCGGGGTGTAATGCGCTTCGTTGACCGTATCGATGAAATTCAGCCGCGCGAATGCCCCGACCGCCGGAGCTGTGGTGTAGAGAACCGCGATGAAAACCAGTGCCCAGCCTGCGGATATACGCGCCGCTTGAGCCGACTTGACGGTAAAAAAGCGTATGATGACATGCGGTAGGCCGGCTGTGCCGAACATTAGGGCGGCGGTAATGGCGAAGGTGTCCATCATGGATTTTGTGCTTTGCGTGTATTCGGTGAAGCCAAGATCCGTCAGGACTGTGTTCAGCTTATCCAGCATGGCAACATCACTGCCGGAAATATTGGAGACAAAACCGATTTGCGGCAGCGGCATGCCGGTGATGATCAGTGAAATAAAGATTGCCGGAATGGTATAAGCGAAAATCAGCACGCAATATTGCGCCACTTGCGTATAGGTGATCCCCTTCATGCCACCCAGCACGGCATAGAAAAAAACAACCACCATGCCAATGAGGATGCCTATATTGGCGGGGACACCGAGAAAGCCGGAAAAGGCGACGCCGACGCCTTTCATCTGTCCGGCAATATAAGTGAAGGAGACAAACAACGCACAGATGACGGCGACAACCCGGGCAAAGCCAGAATAGTAGCGGTCGCCAACAAAATCCGGCACGGTGAACTTACCGAACTCGCGCAGGAAAGGAGCCAGAAGCAGGGCCAACAGCACATAACCGCCGGTCCAGCCCATCAAATAAACCGACCCGCCATAGCCAAGAAAGGCAATCAGTCCGGCCATAGAAAGGAACGAAGCGGCAGACATCCAGTCGGCGGCGGTCGCCATGCCGTTCATCACCGGATGCACATCATGGCCGGCGACGTAAAAGTCATCCGTTGAACCGGCGCGGGATTTCACCGCAATGCCGATATACAGCCCGAAGGTGACGATGACGAAAAAATATGTCCAGAAATCCTGACTCATGCCCCTTACTCCCCGCTGTCATTTTCTTGTATGCCATATTTGCGCTCAAGCCGGCGCATGGCGACACAATAGTAAAAGACCAGGGCGACAAAGCAGTAAATCGCACCTTGTTGGGCAAACCAGAAGCCAAGCGGTGCCCCGCCAATAGACAGACTGTCCAGAGTTTCACGGAATAAAATGCCGGCGCCATAGGAGACGGCGAACCAGATGGTCAACAGCCCGGCGGTCAACCGCAAGGTGGCCCGCCAATAGGCTTTGCGTTTATCCTGTGATGTCATGTATTACCTCTTTGAAAGTGACCGGATACAAGAACTGAAACCTGCTGGGGCACCCTGAAGCCGTGATGCTTAATCGGCGTTGTACCAAATCGGCGACGAATAGGCACGCTCGCGGATGATGGTTTCATGTTGCGTCACGTCCGGGTCTGCTTCCAGCGCAATGGCGTCCAATATGGTGTGACGATAGGTCGGCATCTCCAGAATCCGGACATAGTAAAAAGCGTTCTGCCGGGGATCAAAATCAGGATCCTGCCAGACCAGCGAGAATTGTGTCGCGCCGCCCTCATGTCTGGTTTGTCCGGCCTCAAGGTCAACTTCCGCCTTGGTGACTGATGCACGTTTGGCATCATAGATTTTTTCCTGCGCCTTGCCGTTTGCGTCCAACCAACCTTTGACGACCTGGACGCGCTCCAGATCGTTGCCGACCGGATCCTTGGCGGCCTGGATCAGCAGGGTGAATTGTTTGGTTTTGTCGGTGCCGTTCAGCTCACCGCCCATCGGGACGCCCTTTTTGTAACCAACGGACGCCAGATCGGATTTGCGGGCATCATAAGATGTGAAGTTCCAGCCGCCGAACACCCGCAAGCCGATGCGCGGGCCGGAAGTGGCGTAAACCTCGCGCCGGCGGAAGGCGGCAGTGATGCTCTCGCGGGTGTTTTCCTCAGCCCAGACCGCCGACAGGCCTTGTGCGGCGGCATCCCAACCGACTGAGGTCGGCACGGTCGGCAAATGTTTGGTTTCAGGTGTGCTGTCATTGGCATATTTGCCGTGGAAATTTTCCTCATCCACACTGACCAGGGCGGTATGGCTGTCTGAGGCGCCGATGACACCGAACTTATAGGGGTTGATGCCGATTTTGGCCTCCAGTTCCAGCCCACGCTTGAGGGCCGGGCGCATAAAGGCGCCGATGCCGGGTGTCGCCTTGATGGAAATGGTCCCGTCTTCCAATTTGGTCGGGCCAAGCAGGTGTTCATATTTTTCAAAACCGGCAAATTCGTCAAGCGGGGAGAGAATAGGGTGGGTTTCGCTGTCGCCCTTATACTGGATGACCTCCTCAACCGGTTCCCATTTTGCGCGGGCTTCGGCATAGCTGCGGTCCACCGGATTGCCGCTCTCATCAACTTCAGGGAAAAAGCGGCCCAGTGACAGATTCATATTGTGGCCGATGGCGACAAAGTCCGTGTCATGGGCTTTTGCGGTTTTGTCCATCCAGGCCCATAAATCGCGGGGCTTGGTCGAGTCGATCGAGGAGAACGGTAAATAGCTTTTGGCCTTGTCCCCGCCGTCAGGCGTGAAGACGATGCGGTGCAGATTGACGGAGTTCGGCATGGAACTCCATTCCCAGCCGGCAAAACTGGTGAAAGTGCCGGGCTCGTTGTGTTTGTCGGCGAAATCAACCATGCGGCCCCAGATCGAACGGCGGATCGACTCGGCATTGAGGATGCCCAGACTGTCCGTATCTTGAGCGGCCATGTTGATGATGTTGGAGAAAATCTCGTTCTCGCGGCCCTCACGCAACCCCTTATAAATGTCCTGCCCCATGGGTTGGCTCAAAAGCTCGGGATTACCCTGGTCAATTTCAGCGAAAACGCCCAAAAACTCGGCATGGTCCGTGACCACGAGAAAATCCAGCGGCCGGTCAATGCGCACGCGCCCGCGATGCCCGGGATGCACCACCGGCAGCCCCTTGGCAAACCGGTAGGCGGTGTCCGGATCGGCGGATTTGTTGCCGAGCAGATAGGCGTCGAGCGAGTAGGAGGTGTGCAGATGCGTGTCTCCCCATAACAGCTTGGTTTGGTTTTGCTCGGCTGAAGCCGGCACAGTCATTAGTGCGACCAAGGCGGTCATCATTCCCGCCAAGGCGGTCAGGCCCAAAATGGCTTGGTTTGGTTTAAACATGTTTCCCCTCCCGAAATCACATTCTGACCGGTCGGTAAATGGTGACCGATAATGCAAACTTTCCTTAATCCTAGTGAAAACCGTCGATGAACACCAGAGCGGAGTCCCTCTGGCGTCTTATGTCACCACTTGACGCTGGCATGCGGGTTTGGCTAGATGATGGGCGAATATCCGGTTTTTTACAGATAATGAAAAAGGGAAAACATGATTGGAAGATTGAACCATGTCGGCGTTGCCACCCCGTCCATAGAGGACAGCGCGAAAATGTACCGCGATGTACTGGGCGCCACCAAAATCGGTGAAAAATTCGCCATGGAAGAGCAGGGTGTCTGGGTCTGTTTTGTTGATTTGCCCAATTCTCAGATTGAGTTGATTGAACCGATTGACGAGACCAGCACCATCACCAATTTTCTGAAACAGAATCCGGCCGGCGGTCAGCATCATGTGTGTTATGAGGTTGACGACCTGATTGCGGCGCGTGATGACATGCTGGCCAAGGGTGTGCGTGTGCTGGGTGAGCCGCGCATTGGCGCGCATGGCACGCCGATTGTGTTTCTGCACCCCAAAGACATGGGCGGCGTGCTGATTGAGCTGATGCAAAAACCGTAAACCGGTTGAGCCGTTAAGTCTGATGTACAGGGGGAAGCTGTGGACCATCAAACACAATGCGAACTGATTGAGGAGCTGCTGGCGCTCAAGGCCGCGCAGTCGGCGTTTCTGGATGAACGCGCCGTGCGGGTCCCGGTGACGCATTACACGGATGAAACGCGTTTTGTAAACGAGCGGGCCGCGATTTTTCATCAAGTGCCGCTGGCGGCAGCACATTTCAGTGAGTTGTCGGAACCCGACCAGTTCATTGCACGTGACCTGATGGGGCGGTCGGTGTTGCTGACCCGTGACGGGCAGGGAGACATCCATGCGTTCCTGAATGTCTGCCGGCATCGCGGCACGCGTCTGGTCGAGCATGGTGCGGGGTGCAAAAAGCGTTTTTCCTGCCCCTATCACGCCTGGACCTATTCCAATCAGGGGGCGCTGGTCGCGGCGCCACATTTTGACGCCGGCTTTCCCGAACTGGACAAGGCGGAACTAGGGCTGACCCGCCTGCCGGTGCGCGAGCTGTTCGGTTTCATCTGGGTGGTTCTTACACCAAAGACGTCACCGGAGATGACACCGAAGATGTCACCGGATTTGGAGATAGATTTTGCCGCCGCCTTTGACGGGCTGGCGGAGGATCTGACGGCGCTGGGCATGGCCGATATGACCATTGTGCAAGAGACCCATGAACTGCGCCGCACCAATTGGAAGATACTGGTTGAGGGCGGCATTGAGGCCTATCACTTCAAGGTCGCGCACCGCGCCACCATAGGCCCCTATTTTGAGGATAATCTGTCGAGCTATCAGTGTTTCGGCCCGCATATGCGCTCCATACTGGCGCGCAGTTCCCTGACCGAATTGACGCCAGAAACGCGCCCGGACTGGCGTCTGCGCGATCATGCCAATGTGCTCTACACGCTGTTTCCGGCGTCGCAATTGCTGGTTCAGCAGGATCATATTGTCTGGGTCAGCCAGCAACCGGTGGCGCCGGGCGAGACCCGTCTGCGGCTGGCGACGCTGGTGCCGCAGGATCAGGCCGCGGACACGGCGCATTGGGAGCGCAACCACGCCATCACTCTGACGACGCTGAGCGAAGACTTCGCCATTGGCGAAAGCATTTACGCCAATCTCGACAGCGGCGCCAACACGCATCTAACCTTTGGCCGGTTTGAAGGCGCGCTCGACCGCTTCAACCGGACGGTGGAGTCCTATCTGGCGCACGCCTGAGGTTTATTGAAAGATAGAAGTCCCGCGGCGCCTTGAAATCGCCATGATGGGTGTGTTCACTATGGTCAGTGGTGTCATGCCGCCTGAAAATAACAAAAATAATAAGGACGCCGAAAACGGCGCAGGAAAACATGGAAATTCCCATTTATGAGATTTACACATATCTGACCGAAATCCCGTTCAACATCTGGTTCTGGCTGATGGTGCTGACGCCGCCGGGCCTGTTGTTTTCCGTCGGCCCTGAAAGGACGCTGACATCACATATCCTCCGGGTGCTGGCGGGGGTGGCATTGGGGTATGTGTTTATCAACCTGTCGCTTGGAGCCAGCCAACATATAGAGTTCCAGAATTATCAGGAATGTCGACGGAATACCGGCTATCCGGGCGCTGATAATGCAAAAGCCCATTGGCCATGTGAACATCACCTCAGCCCGGATGGGCTAAATAATGTCATGGCCCTCGGTTTCGGCTGGGCTTATGCCGGTGTCTATGTCGGAATATGGGAAATGGTCTGGCGCATCCGGCACTACAGGAAAATCCGCGAAATGGGCCGTGCGTTTCAGGGCAGATGGTTCAGCACCCT
>JBMHDL010000007.1:0-65711 GCA_049889415.1 Parvibaculales bacterium
ACAGAAGGCTTTTTGACTTCAGCAGAAGCTGAAACCGCCTCAAAATCCAAGGTGTTTAAGCGCATATAGGTTGATGGAAATATGGAAACAAGCCAGAACATCCGGGTCTTTGAAGTCCATGCCAAACATGAGGGCGGGTATGCTGAATTTGCCTGTCCTGAGAATCAGTCAATCCTTTCTGCCATGGAAAAGGCCGGTTTGGCCGTGGTGCCCGTCGGCTGCCGAGGTGGCGGGTGCGGCGTTTGTAAAATCGCCATCGAGTCCGGTGAATTCAATACCGGCAAAATGAGTAAAGCGCACATAACGGATGAAGACATCAAGACCGCTTCGGTTTCTCTTGCCTGTCAGACATATCCCAAAAGCGCAATAAAAATAAGACCAATAGGGAAAGTGTTTAAAAAGTTCCAGCAAACCAAAAGCCCGTCAGGTGATGGGTTTTGATATACACAAGGAGGGTAGATTATGGCACTAACTGGAGTATTAAGACCTGGATATGTTCAGATCCGGGTATTGGAAATGGAGCCGGCGCTTCATCATTATCGGGATCTTGTTGGTCTCAATGTCGTCAGCACTGAGGATGACGGCCGGGTTTATCTCAAAACCTATGATGAATTTGACCGTCACAGCATCATTTTGCGCGAGGCGGACGAGCCTGGCATGGACATGATGGCGTTCAAGGTGGACAGTCCTGAGACGCTCCATGATCTGAAGCAGAAGATCGAGGATTACGGGATTTCCACCGAAATAATCCCTGCCGGTGAGCAGCCTGGGGTCGGTGAGCGCGTACGATTTGTAGCGCCGACCGGTCACAATTTTGAGCTTTATGCTGAAATCGAAGCATCTGACAATGGTCCAATGACGGAAAACCCGGACATGTGGGAAAAGCCGCCACATGGCATGTCTCCGATCCGGTTTGACCACTGTCTTCTCTATGGTGGGGACATTGACGGGACAACTGACCTGTTCACGAAGGTTCTTGGATTCCGCGTCACGGAAGTGGCAAAGGCCGAAGATGGTGAGCTGCGGATCGCCATTTTCCTGTCCTGCTCAACCAAAGCCCATGATATTGCGCTTGTACGCCATGAGGAGGACAATAAGTTTCACCATTGCTCCTTCCAGCTTGCGGACTGGAATGCCATCGGTCATGCTGCCGACATCATGTCGCGCTATGATGTGTCCGTAGATATCGGGCCGACACGTCACGGGATTACCCGTGGGCAGACGATTTATTTCTGGGATCCCTCGGGTAACAGAAATGAGGTTTTTGCCGGCGGCTATTCGCATTATCCGGACCATCCCGTTCGGGTCTGGTCGGCGGACCAGACTGGCAAGGCCATTTTCTATTATGAAAAAGCCATCAACGACACGTTCCTGTCCGTAGTAACGTGATCGTATGATGCTGTTGCCGTCTCCTTCCGGAGCGGCAAGAGACGATTGCATTGGGTGGGGCATTTCCCCATGCTCCACCCATGTTCTGTTTCAGAAAGAAAGCCAAATGACCCACAAAACACAGCATTTCATCAATGGATCCTACACAGCCGGAAGTTCGGGGGCTGTGTTTCAAAACATATCCCCGGTTGACGGCACCCTGATTTCAGAGGTGCATGAAGGCAAACAGGATGAGATCGATCTTGCGGTTGCTGCGGCAAAAGCCGCCCTGGACGGCCCCTGGGGGGCAATGACCCAGGATGAGCGCAGCGCAATTCTCCACAAAGTTGCAGACGGAATTACTGCCAGGTTTGATGAGTTTCTTGCTGCTGAATGCCGGGATACGGGAAAACCTGAGTCTCTGGCCCGGATGATTGACATTCCACGCGGCGCTGCGAATTTCAAGATTTTTGCGGATCTGGTGAAAAACATCCCTGGTGAGAGTTTTGAAATGGCCACACCGGACGGCGCGGGGGCGTTGAACTATTCCATTCGGGTTCCGCGTGGGGTGATTGGGGTCATATCGCCTTGGAATTTACCACTTTTGCTGATGACCTGGAAAGTCGGGCCGGCTTTGGCCTGCGGCAATACGGTTGTGGTCAAGCCATCTGAGGAAACCCCGACTACAGCGGCCATGCTGGGCGAAGTCATGAAAGAGGCGGGGGTACCGGACGGCGTCTATAATGTCGTACATGGTTTGGGACCGGACAGTGCTGGTGCCTATTTGACCCAGCATCCGGATGTAGACGGGATTACCTTCACTGGGGAAACCCAGACCGGTGAAATCATCATGAAGGCATGTGCCGATGGTTTGCGGAACATCTCATTTGAATTGGGAGGCAAGAACCCTGCGCTGGTTTTTGCGGATTGTGACCTTGACAAGGCAATTGAAGGCACCATGCGGTCGGCATTTGCAAATTGCGGTCAGGTTTGTCTGGGCACGGAGCGTGTTTATGTTGAACGCCCGATTTTTGATGAATTTCTCTCCCGCCTGAAGGAGGCGGCCGGGCAGCTGGTGCTTGGCAAGCCGGATGACCCCAATGCAAATTTTGGGCCTTTGGTTTCCAAGGAGCATCAGCAAAAAGTACTTTCCTACTATGACAGAGCTGTGCAGGAGGGCGCGACCGTTGAACTGGGGGGCGGTGTTCCTGATATGGGGGATGGCTTGCAAGCCGGTGCCTGGGTGGAACCTACAATCTGGACGGGCTTGACGGATGATTGTAGTGTAGTGCGCGAGGAAATCTTCGGACCGTGCTGCGCTCTGCTGCCGTTTGATGATGAGGACGACGTAATCAGGCGGGCCAATGACACGGAGTATGGCTTGGCCTGTTCGATTTGGACGGAAAGCTCGTCGCGGGCCGTGCGCGTTGCGCGTCAAATGGAGGCTGGTTTGATCTGGGTTAATTCCTGGTTCTTGCGGGATCTGAGAACGCCGTTTGGTGGGATGAAAAAATCAGGCATTGGCCGCGAAGGTGGTGTACATGGTCTGGAATTCTACACCGAGCTGAAAAATGTCTGTTTGAAAATATAAGAGGGTAAAATGACGGTTTCACAAAAGGAAATAGAGCAGGCAGCAGGCCTGTTGATGGGCGCTTATGAGACGCATCAGCCGATTGCACCATTGCGCGAGTCCTATGACCTGACGATTGAGGACGCCTATGCCGTGCAGGAGGTGAATACAAAAAACTGGATCAAGGATGGCAGGATTTTGGCAGGGCGCAAAATCGGGGTGACCTCCAAAGCCGTTCAGGGGCAATTGGGTGTGGATCAGCCGGATTTCGGCATGTTGTTCTCTGACATGGCCTACGCCGACAGCGAGGAAATTCCGATCAACAACCTCATGCAGCCCCGTATTGAAGGGGAAATCGCTTTTTATCTGGGCAAGGATCTGGATAATGAAAAACTGACCTTGGCAGAGGTTTTGTCGGCTGTTGAGTATGCGGTCGCGGCGATTGAGGTGGTTGACAGCCGCATTGCCGACTGGAACATCCAGATTACCGACACGATTGCTGACAACGCCTCCTCAGGATTATATGTATTGGGCTCCAAGCCGGTGAAACTGTCTGATTTTGACCATTTGAACTGCGGCATGGTGATTGAGCACAGGGGCCAACCTGTCTGTTCCGGTGTGGGTTCGGCGTGTCTCGGCAACCCTTTGAATGCCTGCTTGTGGCTGGCTAAAAAAATGCAACTGGTCGGGCGCCCCCTCAAGGCGGGTGACCTGATTTTGTCCGGTGCGCTGGGGCCGCTTACCCCGGTGCAGGAAAATGAAACCTATGAAGTTAAGATTGAGGGACTTGGCTCAGTGCGCGCCAATTTCACCTCGTAAAGGAACAGAAGAATATGAGCAAAGTGAAATGTGCATTGATCGGTTCCGGCAATATCGGGACGGATTTGCTGATTAAGATTCAGGAGACGTCGGATGTTCTGGAAGCCGCTTTGGTGGTCGGGATTGACCCGGACTCCGATGGCCTTGCCAAGGCGCGTGACCGCAATGTCGCGACGACGCATGAGGGCATTGACGGGGCGGTGGCCTCACCCGAATGGGCTGATATCCAGATTGTGTTTGATGCGACCTCGGCCGGGGCGCACAAGATGCATAACGAGATCTGCGCGCGCGACGGCAAGCTGATGGTGGATTTGACCCCGGCGGCGATCGGGCCGTTCTGTGTGCCGCCGGTCAATGCCGATGAACATCTCGACAAGCAGAATGTTAATATGGTGACCTGTGGCGGGCAGGCGACCATCCCGATGGTTTATGCCGTGACGCGTGTGTCGGACAGCGTGCCTTATGCCGAGATTGTGGCTTCGGTGTCGTCGCGCTCCGCCGGACCCGGAACACGGGCAAATATTGACGAGTTCACTCAGACGACGGCGCAAGGTGTCGAGGTGGTCGGCGGCGCCGAGCGTGGCAAGGCGATCATCATTTTGAATCCGGCCGAGCCGCCTATGATTATGCGCGATACCGTCTATGCCTTCTCGGTTGGCGGGAACGAAGACGACATCCGCCAGAGCGTCGAGGAGATGGTGGCTGAAGTGCAGAAATATGTACCGGGCTACCGCCTGAAGCAGGAGGTGCAGTTCGAGCACTTTACCGGCAACAACAAGCTGCATATTCCGTCTCAGGGCGATTATGAGGGCATCAAGACGACCATCTTCCTCGAGGTTGAGGGCGCGGGTCATTACCTGCCCAATTATGCCGGCAATCTTGACATCATGACTTCGGCTGGCATGGCGACAGCCGAGCGCATGGCACAGAAAATGTTGGGGGCGTAATCATGAGTGGACTGATCAGCGATCCGACGCAAGAAAAACTCTATATTCAGGATGTCACCCTGCGTGACGGCATGCACGCCATCCGCCATCTTTACGGTATTGACCATGTGCGCGACATCGCCAAGGCACTGGAGGCCGCCGGTGTCGATGCGGTGGAGGTGGCGCATGGTGACGGACTGGCAGGCTCCAGCTTCAATTATGGCTTCGGCGCCCATACGGACTGGGAATGGCTGGAAGCGGTCGCGGACGTGCTCGACAAAGCGGTTCTGACGACATTGATTTTGCCCGGCATTGCCACAATTGAGCACTTGAAGCAGGCCTATGACATTGGCGTGCGCTCGGTGCGCGTTGCCACCCATTGTACTGAGGCCGATGTCTCCAAACAGCATATTGAGTTCGCCCGTGAATTGGGCATGGACACGATTGGTTTTTTGATGATGAGCCATATGAGCGAGCCGCAGGATCTGGCGCAACAGGCCAAGCTGATGGAAAGCTATGGCGCGCAGTGCGTCTATGTGACTGACAGTGGCGGGGCTTTAGATATGGACGGCTATCGCGACCGTGTGCGGGCCTATCGTGATGTGCTGGATCCGGCGACCGAAATCGGCGTGCATGCCCACCATAATCTGTCGCTTGGGGTCGCCAACTCGATCGTCGCCGTGCAGGAGGGGGTCAAGCGGGTCGATGCCTCGCTGGCCGGCATGGGTGCCGGAGCTGGTAACGCCCCGTTAGAGGTGTTCATTGCGGCTGCTGAACGCAAGGGCTGGAACCATGGCTGTGATGTGTTCACGCTGATGGATGCGGCTGAAGAGCTGGTACGACCCTTGCAGGACCGTCCGGTGCGGGTTGACCGCGAAACCCTGTCATTGGGATATGCCGGGGTCTACTCGTCCTTCCTCCGCCATGCTGAAAAGGCGGCCGAGGATTACGGCATTGATGTGCGCACCATTTTGGTTGAGTTGGGACGCCGCCGCATGGTCGGCGGACAGGAAGACATGATCGTTGACGTCGCGCTCGATCTGCTCAAGGAACAGGGAAAGGCATAAATTATGGATAGATTGCAAGCATATGCAGAAAAACTTGATACTGCGGCTCTGAGCGCCACAGCAACGCCGCAAATCAGCATTGATGATGCCGCGTTTACCGTGGAGGAGGCCTATCAGGTGCAGGCCCAATCAATCGCCAGACGTTATGAGCGCGGTGAAAAACGTATTGGCGTCAAAATGGGCCTAACAAGCCGGGCTAAAATGGTGCAGGTCGGTGTTGATGAAGTCATTTGGGGCCGGTTGACTGATAAAATGTTATTGGAAGAGGGTGGGAATTTGTCTAAATCCGCCTTTGTGCATCCGCGTATTGAACCTGAAATCGTTTTTTTGATGAAAAAGGAATTGAGCGGCAAAGTCACTGCTGTTGAGGCCATGGACGCTGTTGAGGCCATCGGGCCGGCCATGGAGGTGATTGACAGCCGATATGAGAATTTCAAATTTGCATTGACGGATGTTGTTGCGGACAACTCATCATCTTCAGGGCTGGTGATTGGCGACTGGCACAAGCCTGGTATTGATATCTCCAATCTCGGTATGCGTCTGGCAGTCAACGGGCAGGATACGAAATTCGGCTCTTCCGCCGCGATTCTGGGACATCCTGTTCGCTCCTTGGTATCTGCGGCCCGAATGGTGGCGCAATCCGGCGAGTCGCTGATGCCGGGCGACATTGTCATGGCGGGTGGGGCAACAGAAGCCCATTCGTTAAGTGTTGGTGAAACAGTATCCTTAACTGTACAGAATCTTGGTTCGGTTCATATCACAGTCGAAGAATAGGTATGTCCGCCTCTGAAAACCCTGAAATTGGTGAAACCTTGCAAGCAGGCAAGGTGGCGACCAATATTCATGACAACCGCCTTGAGTCGGATAAGACGCCGGTCATGTTTCTGCACGGCTCCGGTCCGGGTGTGTCGGCCTGGGCCAATTGGCGGATGAATTTGCCTGTGATTGGGCAAACCAGACGGACCATTGCGCCTGACATTCTCGGGTTCGGATATACCCAGCGGCCGCAGGATAATCGTTACACAATGGCGGGCTGGCTAGAGCATCTCAATGATATTTTTGGTGCGCTTGATCTCGAACAGATTGACCTGATTGGAAACTCATTTGGTGGCGCCCTGGCTATGGCGTTCAGTGTCGCCTATCCGCACCGGGTTAGGCGCCTCGTTTTGATGGGATCTGCCGGTATTGATTTTCCGTTGACCAAGGGATTGGATGCGGTTTGGGGGTATGAGCCATCCGAGGCCAACATGCTCACCTTGATGGACACATTCGCCTTCAACAAGGAATTGGTGAATGAGGAGCTTGCCGCCCTTCGTTATCGCGCCAGCATCGTGCCGGGTGTGCAGGAAGCCTATGCCAGCATGTTCCCGGCTCCCCGGCAGGAGGCCATTCGCGCGATTGCTACCGGGGATGATGACATCAGGGGCATCCAGGCCAAAACGCTGATTGTTCATGGACGCGATGATCAGGTTATTCCTTTGCAGAACAGCTACCGGCTTCATGACTTGATAGATGACTCGCAGCTTCATGTTTTTGGGCGATGTGGTCATTGGACGCAGATTGAATATGCGGAAACATTCAACCAGCTTGTGCAGACTTTTTTTGACAGTTGAGAAATGACAATGATTGAACTTTATACACACCCGATGTCACCATGTGCCCAAAAGGTCAGGATTTTGTTGGCCGAAAAAGGTCTGGATTGGACAGCGCGTCATGTGGACCTCGCTGAGAAGGAAAATCTGTCGCCCGAATATTTGAAACTTAATCCGCTTGGGGTGGTTCCGACATTGGTGGATGCTGGCAAAGTAATCATTGAATCGAGCATCATCTGCGAATATCTTGATGATGCCTATCCGCAAACAGGTTTCCGGCCTAACGATGCCCATTTGACTGCAAAAATGCGGTTTTGGATGAAACATGTCGACAACAAACTTCATCCGTCATGCGGGGCCATTCAATGGCCGATGGTGATGCGACCGGCCATGATGGAAAAATCCCCTGAAGAGCGTGAGGCTTTACTGGCGAAAATTCCTGAAAAGCCGCGCCGGGAACGCCAAAGAAGGCTGGTCGAAAAAGGTTTGGACGCACCGGATGTTGCGGATGCGGTCACAACCTATCGCAGAACCATTCAGGATATGGAGAAGGATTTGACCGGTCAGGACTGGCTTTTAGGAACCGAGATCTCGCTCGCTGATATTTGCTTGATACCCTATTTCCAGACCCTGTTGCAGTTTGAATGGACAGGTCTTTATGAGGATTGCCCGAATGTTCGGCGTTGGACGGAAAAATGGTTTGCACGTCCGTCCTTTGTTGAGGCCGTCAGTGCTGATTTTGCGCCTGAAAAACTCGCGCAATGCAGTCGTGATGGTCGGGCGGCATGGCCCAAAATCAAATCATATTGTGATTGAGTGTTGAAAACCGGTGACGGCTTATCCAAGGCTGTCCCATAACGCAAAGACCGGGTCTTCCTTGCCCCAGCGCGCATGGCGGTCCAGCCCTTCATAAAAGCCGTCCACCTCAGCTGTTGTCGGGTCACTGCGGTTCCAGTCCATGACAAAGGTACGGTCCTTGATTTTCCACTCCCCCTTGTCGCGGCGATAGCGGTCTATATAGCGCCCGCCGGTCATGACATCATGCCCGTCCGCCTGCATCATGGCGATGACATAATGCTCGCCGACTGCCTCGTCGCCCGACACCTTGATCCATTCATTGGCGATGCTGTGGAACACATAATCGGTGTTGGTGCGCACATGTTCGCAGATGGTCGGGGCAAACTCCTTGGCTGGGCCATTAAAAACACCGGAGATGACGGTGGCGTCTTCGGTGAACAGAGACGCCAGCAGATCACTGTTAGCCCGGTCCACAGCGCGGGAATAACTCATGCACAGTTCATGAATGGCGATTTTGGACAGGGCGATATCAATTTCGCTTTGGTCGGTCTTTTCTGTCATGGATTCAGTCTCCTGTGATGTATTTTGGTCGGCTTGCGCATCGGCTTGAGCGAAGGCTAACAGAACGCGACCGGGATCCGCCGCGCCTTGTCCACCTTGAGGCACAAAGTTCGCGTCATTGGCCGCCGGGTCCGGTCGCATGGCATTGGAAGGTTTGTTGGTGTTGCCTTCCATCGTGTACATACGCTTGGTCAGGCGCCACACGCCGTCGCGTTTTTCATGGCTGTCAAGGTAACGGCCCAGCACCAGGCGTTGAATGCCGCCGACCTCGACATAGGCGGTGGCATAGCTCTCACTGACGGCTTTGGTGCCATTGATGCGAATGGAGATATTGCTGGTGCGGTGCAGGCTGATGATGCCTGTCTTGTGTGCGTCGGTGACAAAACTGACAAACTCGCTGGCTGGACCGACAAAGGAGCCGTAATCAACCACTGCATCCTCATGATAGGCAGTGCTCAGCAAGGCGGCATCAGCGCGGTCCACCCCCCGGCTGTGATTGGCAAGGGCTTCTTCGATGCCCTGACGGTCAATGATATACTGGCTGTCCATGAACTGATATTGACGCCCAGTGACGCAAGTTTCGCCTGATCATTCTGCTAGTAGAGCCGTGCTGGGCTGACAGATAGCCTTTTTACAGATTGAGACGGAGATGGTGATGACAAATTCGCCCAGACACCCATTAACGATGGACGGCCGCGACCCGCGTAATCTGCGCGGTGATGAAATCACCGGCGATCGCTATTTTGCGCCAGAGTTCGCCCAAGCCGAATGGGACAAAATGTGGACCAAGATCTGGCATGTGGCCGGCCGACTGGCGGATATTCCTGAAGCCGGGGATTATCTGGTCCATAATTTTTTGAAAGAGTCGGTGATATGTGTCCGCCAAGATGATGGTGCAGTGCGGGCCTTTTACAATAATTGCCGCCACAGGGGGATGAAACTGGTCAATGAGAGCGCGTCGACGGAAGCATTTCACTGCCCCTATCATGGCTGGCGGTATGGCCTTGACGGTTTCCTCCAAAGCGCTCAGGACTCCACCACGGATTTCCCGCAGGGCGACCCGTGCGGGAAACTGCAATTGAAGGAACTGCGCTGCGACCAATGGGGAGGTTTCGTTTGGTATACGATGGACGATAAAGCGCTGGATTTGTCGGACTATCTCGCCCCGCTGCCGGAAATATATGCCGCCTATCCGATGGAGACCGCGGTCCGTGTGGCCTGGTATCGGATTGAAATCAACGCCAACTGGAAATATGTGACGGATAATTTTTCAGAAAGCTACCACACCCGCACCGCTCACCCGCAGGTGCCGCCCTGGATTGATCAGGATGTTGAAACGGCCCGCCATGAGATGTGGCCGGGCGGGCATGGACGCACGGTCCAGCCCATGCGCCCCTCGCTTTCGGACCGCATGCCGGATGGAGAGCCGCATCCGTATAAGATGATACTGGAGGCCTGGGACATTGATCCGGAAGGCTATGAAAGTTACGAGGAGATGGTTTCGCAAGGCTGGCTGGACCTGAAGGCGGCGAAACGCGACCAGTGGCGTGCGCGCGGTTATGTGCATTACGAGCATATGGATGACGAGCAGTTAACGGACAGTCCGCATACGGTTATTTTCCCGAATGTCACCATTTCCTTCCTGCCCGACAATCTGGTATTTTTTCGCTCAGAGCCTCATCCTGACGATCCGGAAAAGTCTTATTTTGATCTCTGGTGCATGGCGTTTCCAGTCGCAGGGCAGGAGATGGTCGAGTCAATTATGGCTGGCCCGAAGCCCCTGAAAGAGGCGGAATTTTGCGAGCATCGGGTGTTTGACGGCGGCAGGGGTGTGCCGGAACTGGCTGGCCAGATCGTCTATCAGGATATGGAACTGGCGGAAAACATGCAGGCCGGTATGCACAGTCGCGGTTATCAGGATGCCTATCTGTCCGGGCAGGAAACCCGTGTGCGATTTTTCCACGAAGTGCTGAATGATTACCTGAACGACAGGAAATAACTTGTCTCAGGCTTTTGGAGACCAGAAGTTCTAAGTCTGCGCTTTGGCCATTTCGCTCTCAAAAGTGGCAAGGTCAAAGTAATCGCGCCAGACGCTCAGCAATCCATTTTCAAATTTCATGCTGCCCATGACCGGCAGGCAGACCCAATACCCGTTAATCAGGAACTTGTCGGTACGTTCTGTCATAACAAAACCCTCAGCATTTTCTGAAATGTGGTGGACCTCCCATTCGACCTGCTCAGACATGTCCAGCACCGGGGCAATGAAGGCTGAAATATCGTCCTTGCCTGTACAGGCCGGTAACGGGATGTTGTGATAAAAGCACGTGTTGGTCATGGCATCCAAAATGGCCTCCAGGTCCTTGTTTTCCCAGTGCGCGATGAACTGCAGGGCCAGATCTGTGTTCGAGCGCTCAATCCCGTCAACGGCCTGCAGAGTGAACGGAGCGGAGGGGGGCACAGGAGGAGTGTCTTGCCACAGGACATTCTGCGCCAGAAGCCCATCATAAAACTCGATAAGCCGGATGATCTTGCCGTTTTTGATGCGGAAAATATGCCCGTATAGCTGGTTATAGGCTTTGCCGCTCAAGGCGAGGCCGTCATTTTGGGTAAGGGCGGTCACATTTTCACCATCTGCGCTGACAATCTTGAAATTTTTGCAAAAGGTGATTTGTGTCGGATTCACGCCGGAAAAAACGGTCGGAAAGATTTGGGTCATGAACGCCTGTTTGCCGCGGTAGTGGCCGTGCAGGACACCGTCATTTCCGGGAACGACAAGTTCAAAGGCATCATCGACCAAGGCCAAGAGCGTCTCCGCTTCTCCGGTGGCAATGGCATGGTAAAATTTTTCAATAATGGCAATATTTGACATGATAAAACATTATGGGAGCCTTCATGATTTGGCAAGGCGAGGTTTTCTGACCATTTGTGGGGGGAAAGCTGGATTTTCCGGCCTCCAATGCCCGTCCGGGAACTATTTTATCGTCCGGAAGCCGATATGGTTGGTGGAAAAGCCGGACTCATGGAACTGGCGGGCCGGGGCGCGGTAGCGGCGGCAGTAGTTTTCGGCGCACAGGAACGAACCGCCCTTGATGACATGAACCGGCTCGTTGTCAGTTCCTCCGGCACGGGTTTCAGTCCATTCCCAGACATTTCCGATCATGTCATACAGGCCGAAATCGTTCGGCGCAAAACATCCGACCGGCGCACGCAGCCCATAACCGTCCCTCAAACTGTTCTGGACGGGAAAGGCCCCTTGCCAGTAATTCGCCATTTCCCTGCCATCAGGGGTTCTTTCCGCACCCCAAACATAGGCGGTCTCCGAGCCGGCGCGGGCGGCATATTCCCATTCCGCCTCGCGTGGCAGGCGGCGTTTCGCCCATGCCGCATAGGCCCTGGCGTCCGTTAATGTCACCTGCACGACCGGGTCATTGTCACGCCCTTCAATATGACTGTCAGGGCCCTCCGGGTGGCGCCAATTGGCACCGGCCACGAATTTCCACCAACTTGGATTGCTCGGTCCCGGCAGGGTAAAAACGGCACCACCGGCCATATCAAATCCCGGCTGGGGTTTTTCGGCGTCCGTGACATAGCCGGTCGCGTCAATAAATGCCCTGAATTGCGCATTGGTGACTTCCGTGGCATCAATATTTATCGGCGCGATGGAAATTTTACGGGCCGGACGCTCTTCCGGATATCCCCTGTTTGATCCGATAAGGGCTGTGCCGCCGGGCAAGGCAACAGCCGCCGGCGGCGTATCCAGACATGTAGTTTCCCCTGAGGCGGGGCTTTGTGCCGGCCGCGTCAACCAGAATGTGACTGTCCCAAGAAGCACGAAAAAAGCGGTTCCGGCAATCAGTCTTCGGGAGCGTGTTTTTAGCAAATTCGGCATGGGTGGTTTGAGAAATTATAGACACCTTATACATCCCATGAGCCGGGGGTTTTTTCAAGTTTTACGACTGAATGGTGCGGAAAACCTATCCTTTTGTTTCTGGTCGCGACAAGGGCTTGTCATCTGGGGGGCTGCTCAATAAGCTTTACGAGACGATGAACTTGTTGAATTTGGGAGGAGCCATGACCACCACATTGTCAGACGTACCGGAGGACTTGCGCAGCGATTTTGACATTGCGCTTGACCCGGAGTTGATGCGTGCCCCGCATAACCGGATGACGGAGGCCTTTGTTGACGACCCGCGCGACATTGTCTACACCCCACATAATGGCGGCCATTGGATCATCAGCAATTTTGAATATGGCCGCGAAATTTTGCGCGACCAGCACACTTTCGGCTCTTTTCCGATTGGCGTGCCGGCAAATTTTGAGCAACGACCCCGGCTAATCCCGCTGGAAAGTGGGCCGGATGAACATTCACGTTACCGGCGCCTGTTGTTGCCTGTGTTCGAGCCGAACACAATCCGCATGATGTCGGACAAGATCAGGGGGCGTACCGCACGGGTCATGGATGCGGCGCTGGCTGGGGACTCCATAGATTTTTTGTGGGACGTCGCCAAACCCATTCCGACAGGTGT
This sequence comes from Parvibaculales bacterium, assembly GCA_049889415.1. Taxonomy (GTDB): domain Bacteria; phylum Pseudomonadota; class Alphaproteobacteria; order RS24; family RS24; genus JAYQKL01. Next base: position 13,228 of record JBMHDL010000007.1, read on the forward strand.
TTTCCTGGATATGATGGGCCTGCCACAGGACATGCAGCCGAAATTTTTTGAATGGGAAAACGGGTTTTACCGGGCGCCGGAAATTCAGGACCGGATGACCTATGGACAGAAAATATCCGAGTCCCTGATTGCTTGCGTCGAAGAACATGTCGCCAATCCGAAAGATGATATTGTCAGCCTGCTGCTTAATGTAGAGGTGGAGGGCGAGCGTCTGACGACCGATGAGGTCAACGCCATCTGTTATCTGCTGTTTCTCGCTGGGGTTGATACGGTTGCGACCATGCTCGGCTTCATCACCCGTTATTTGGCCGAACATCAGGATTTGTACCAGAATCTCAAAAACGATCCTGAGCTGTTGCCCAAGGCGGTGGATGAGCTGATCCGCATGCAGGCTTTCATCAATCTCAACCGAATTTGTGAACAGGATATTGAGTTTCACGGTGTTCAGTTCCGTAAAGGGGACAATATTGTCATCCCTTCCTTTGTCATGGACCGGGACCCGCGCTCTTTTAAAGATCCGCATGCTTTCAACCCGGACCGGCCGAAGCAAGAAATCTCCATGCATCATGCCTTTGGGGACGGACCGCATAAATGCATCGGCATGCATTTGGCCAAGCTGGAAATCCGGATTGTTCTGGAGGAGTTCATGCAGCGTGTCAGCGCGTTTGAGATTTCAGACAATGATAAGGTGACGGCGCATGGCGGGACAACCATGGGGCTTGACGCTTTGCCGCTCAAGCTGACTTTGGAAGGCTAAGGGGGATATCATGGGACGGGTGGCAGATAAGATTGCTTTGGTGACGGGAGCCGCCTCCGGCATTGGTCTGGCGGACGCGAAAGCCCTGGCGCGCGAAGGAGCGACGGTTATCATCACTGACGTGAATGACGCATTGGGAGCTGAGGCTGTCAAGGAAATCGGCGATGCGGCTTTTTATCGGCATCTTGATGTCAGTGATGAGGCCGCCTGGAAAGACATGGCGGACTGGCTCGGCTCGACTCATGAGCGGCTGGATGTGTTGGTCAATAATGCCGGCATTTTAATGCAGGGCACGATCGAGGACTGCACACTGGAGCAGTTCCGCAAGCTCAATGCGGTTTTGAACGAGGGGGTTTTTCTGGGCATCAAATACATGCTTCCGCTATTGGAAAAAAGTGCGGCGGCATCGATTGTCAACATGTCCTCCCTGTCATCACATATGGCCTATCCACCTTTCTTCGGCTATGCGGTGGCTAAAGGTGCGGTGCGAACCATGACCAAAAATGTCGCCATTCATTGCCAGGAAAAAGGCGTTCCGGTGCGCTGCAATTCCATTCATGCCGGGGGGATTCTGACCCCGCTGGTGATTCCTGACGGCATTGACATGTCTGATATTCCGGATGTGCCTGAGGGCGTTTTGCCGGCCTTCTCCATGGGGGCGCCGGAGGATGTCGCGAATATGGTCTTGTATCTCGCCTCGGACGAGTCGCGCTTTGTCACCGGCTCGGAATTCATGTTGGAGAACGGCGTACATGTCCGGCCTGTGGACATGCCGGCGGCAGAGGGTGTAGCCGAAACGCCCTGAGGCTAAACAATATTACAGGTGGTCCGCTCACAAGCTCATGATAGCTTTTTGTCAGCGCTTGAACGCCGAAAAAATCTGAGGTTTTTATGACTGATACATCCGCATTGCCCAAATTGCCCAAATTGCCCAAGGGGCTGGATCGCCCGGCCAAACTTCCCGAACCTGCATTGCGCGGGGATGCCATCACCGCTGACCGTTATGTGGATGCCGGCTATCTTGAAAAGGAACTGAGCAAGGTTTGGCACAAGGTCTGGAATATTGGTGGAGTCAGTTATCAGATGCCGCAACCGGGCGATTTTCTGACCACTGATTTGGGGCATGATTCCATCATCATGGTGCGCCAGGATGATGGCACCGTCAAAGCCTTCTTCAATGTCTGTCCGCATCGCGGCACCCGTATTACCGAAGCGCCTGAGGGCCATGTCAACCGTTTCCAGTGTCCGTATCATGGCTGGGAGTTCAGCCGTGACGGGATTGTGGTCGCCGTGCCGGATGAGGACGATTTTCCTGCCGGATCTCCCTGCGGCAAGGCGCATTTGCAGGAAATTTCCTGTGTTGAGCGGTTCGGCATGATCTGGTTCAATTTTGACCTAACGGCCCCGTCTCTTGATGAGTTTCTGGGTGATGTCATTGTGCGTGAGCTTGAGAGCTATCATGTCGAGAACATGATCCGGGTGCTGGATATTACCGCGGATGTGGACTGCAACTGGAAAATCATTACGGATAATTTCAACGAGGCCTATCACGTCAAGGTATTGCACCCCGACCTGATCCCTTATATTGCCGCCGACCATGAGGACTGCCAGTTTGATCTGCTGTCAGGCGGTCATAATCGAGGCTGGTTTCCGTCCTTTTTACCTTCCAAGGCATACGGGCAGGACAAAATCGGCGAACCGTTGATCAGTATGGCGGCAGCCTGGGAGGTTGACAGTGACCAATATGTCGGTCGCGACCGCTGGCGGGACATGCGGGTGGATATTCAGCAGCAGAAATTCAGCCACGGTGCCGAGAAGGGGTTCAAGCACTATGACGGGCTGACGGATTATCAGACGACGGATTATGTGATTTATAATATTTTTCCGAATAATGTCCTGACGGCTGGGCCTGACGGGATGCAGCTTCTGCGCCCGCGACCGCATCCGACTGATCCCGGAAAATGCCTTTTTGACCATTGGTGGATGGTGCATCCCATTGAGGGCATGACGATGACCCCATCACCTGCGGGGGGGCCGGATTTGCCGGTTGAGGATGCGATGCATGAACACATCGCCTATGGCGACAAGACCCTCGGTACAACCGCCGACCAGGACCTCTCCATCGCCGGCCTGCAGCAAAAGGGACTGGCGTCAAAAGGGTATCAAGGCTGCTATCTGGCCCATCAGGAACGCCGTGTTCAGCACTTCCATGAGGCGCTCAACGATTATATGGACGACTAAATCCGGTGCGGCTTATTCGCCGTGTAGCACTGTGAACTTGCGGCAGGAAAATTTCCATTCCCCGTCAATTTTGACGCATTCATCATCATACTGGCCGCGTGGCCGCAATTCGGTGCCGTCCTGGGTGACGGCAACTTCGTCGGTGTAGCTGCGCATTACGGCCGTGTCACCATTGACCTTGATGAAGCCGGGCTGGGCCATCATGTTGACAAAGGGGAACATGGCCATCGCCTCAAGCCAGGTGGCAACGATCTGCTCCTTGCCTTTCATGCCCTCCATCTCCATATGCGGGAGTTCCCATGTGGCGTCATCCGCCCAGGTGCTGCCCCAAATCTCTGCGTCACGTTGGTTAACCCCGTCGCAATAAGTGTCCAGCAATTCCCGAATGGCCAATTTGTCGGTTGTATAATCACTCATCATGTCCTCCCTCAATAAAGTTTAACGATCGTTTTGCCTATATTGCCGCCGGTAAACAGCTTGCGATAGGCAGTCAAAATATTTTCTATGCCCTCAGTCTCATCAAACGGTGCCGAGATTTTACCGTCTTGATACAGAGCCAGCAGCCGGTTGTTCATGGCCGGCATGTGCTCTGAAAAATCAGGCGCCAGAAAGCCCTGTATCAACAGCCGCTTCATCAGAACCTGATCATAATTTTTTGGCTGGGTCGGGGTGCTTTCATAATCGGCGATCATGCCGCATACGGCAATCCGTCCCAGCAGAGCCATATTGTCAAGTGCCGCCTCCAATATCTCGCCGCCGACATTATCAAAATAAATATTAAAGCCCCCTTCTACCTGAGCTAGCTTGGTGGCCAATCCCTCGGCCTTATAATCCAGTGCATGAATGCCGTAAGTGCGTTCCAGCATGGCACATTTGTCGGGGCCACCGGCTATCCCGTAAACCTCACAACCCAGTGCGAGGGCGATTTGACAGGCCAACAGTCCGGTGCATCCTGCAGCGGCCGAGACCAGAACCTTGTCGCCGGGCTTGGCCTGGCCGATTTCGGCAATGCCCCACAGCGCGGTGAGGGCATTGAAGCCCAAGGCGCCGAGATGCTGGCGCCAGTCGTCTATGTTTGCGTCCAATTTGGTTAAGCCGGCCTCTTCGGCATTGACCGTGGAAAAGTGCGCCCAATGCCCGAAACCGCGTACCAGGTCACCCTCTGAAAACCCCGGATGATTGGAGGCGTAAACCTCACCCATGCCCAGCCCGGCCATGGTCGCACCCAGCGGCAGGGGCGGCATGTAACTGTCCTCACGTGGGGACATCCACATGCGGGTGCCCGGGTCCAGGGAGATATATTTGTTGCGAACAATCACCTCCCCGGCGGCGGGAGCGGTCAGATCCGCTTCCTGCAGGGATAAGGCGGTTTCATAATTGTCCCCTTCAGGGCGCTGGTCGAGACGCCAGAACAGGTTACGTGCCGGTTCAAATCCACTCATGTCAGCTTCCTTTCCGTCTATTCCCGTAACAGGCGTTTGAGGATTTTTCCGGTCGGGGCTTTTGGCAATTCATCTAAAAATTCAACCTGGCGCGGTTTCTGGTAGGACGCCAGATTTTCACGGGCCGTTTGGATGATGTCTTCAGCCGTAGCGGTTTGGCCAGGTTTGAGAACAACGAAAGCCTTGACGGTTTCGCCCCATTCCTCATCCGGAACACCAATCACGGCCGCCTCGAGCACTGCCTCATTTTTGCAAATCGCCTCTTCGACTTGCACAGAGTAAATGTTCTCTCCGCCGGAGATGATCATGTCTTTGGCCCGGTCTTTGATCGAAATATACCGGTCGGCATCCCATGTGGCAATGTCACCGGTCCACATCCAGCCATCCGCTTTAATGGTGTTTTCCGTCAGATCCGGGCGTTTGAAATAGCCCATCATATTGGCCGGGGATTTGACGATGATTTCACCGGCAGTTTCGCCGTCACATGGCACCTCATTGCCCTCCGCGTCAACCACCTTGACGCTGGTGACGAAACCCTCACGCCCGCAGGACAGAAGGCGCTCGACATTTTTGCCCTCATTGACGGCACGTAAATGGTCGTCATGCGACAGGAAGGTCATGGTCGCGCCTTCGGTCTGCCCATAGCCTTGGATGATTTTGCATGGCAGTTTGGCAACAACCTGTTTGATGATACTGGTCGGCATCGGCCCGCCGCCATATTGAACAAGCCGGAGGCTGGACAGGTCGTAGTTTTCAAAGCCTTCAACGGCCAGCATCCAGTTCAGCATGGTGGTGATACCGAGAAAGCCGGAGACCTTTTCCTGTTGGATCAATTCCAGCGCCAGCTTGGCATCAAAATTCATCAGCACTAGCGGGCGTCCGTGCTGCAGATAATTGACTGCCAGCAGGACCGGAATATGGAACATCTGGCCGGTCAGCATATACACATCTGTCGGCTGGATGCCCTCGGCCACGGTCTGATTAAGCATGCCGAAATAAGCGGACCGGTGGTTATGCAGCGCACCCTTGGACTCGCCTGTCGTGCCGCCCGTGTAAAGTATGAATAGTGGATCTTCGCCGCCAACATCTTCGCATCCCTCTGGGTGTGTGGCCGGGGCGCCGTCGAGCAGGGCGTTGAGGGAATCATCACTGTCTGGACCATATTCCAGCCAATGCTCAATACTGGTGTCGGCTTGTTTTAGATGATCAATTGTGGCTTTGAACTGCCCCTGGGCGATCAGGGCGCGGGGTTCGCCATTGGCGATGATATTAATGATTTCGGTATCCGCCAGTCGCCAATTGATGGTGTGAGCGACCAATCCGGTTTTGCCGCAGGCAAAAAACAGGGCCAGAAACTCTATGCTGTTCTGTGACAGAATGGAGACCCGGTCACCTTTGACCAGTCCGAGCGACAGAAGGCCGTTGGCCATTCTATTGACCAGGGCGTCCAGTTCGGCAAATGTGATGCGCCGGTCATTTGGCTGGTCATAGACGGCCCATTCATCCGGCCGCAAACGGGCGTGTTTGCTTGTGATATTGCCAATATTGATCATGCTCTCCTCCGGCGCAAAACGCTTTATCCAATAGACTTTAATAGAAGCCTTTCATGCCATGCGACTAGAATATACACTAGGTGCATATCGCGTTTGATTGGGTAACGTTAAGCAAAACACAGGAGGGTCTCATGGACAGATTAAAAGGGAAAGTTGCAATCGTCACCGGTGCCGCCGACGGCATGGGGGAAGCCATCACAAAATTATTCATTGAAGAGGGTGCGCAGGTGCTCGGTGTGGATTTGAATGCCGACAAGTTGACCTCTGCGCATGCGACAAGTTCCAACTCACTTAAGCTTCTTGCGCTGGACATTACCGAGGCCGGTGCCGAGGATAAAATGGTGGATGAGACCGTCTCTGCCTTTGGCGGCGTGGATATCATCGTCAATTGTGCCGGTATTGTGGAATATGAGAATGTTGAAATCATGCGCGATGACAATTGGGAGCGCACCCATGACGTAAACCTGAACGCCGTCTTTAAATTCTGCCGCCGCGTCATCCCGGAAATGAAAAAGCGGGGCGGGGGACGCATCATCAACATCGCATCAATTAATGCTTACGTCGTTGCGCCAGGGCTGAGTGCTTATGCCGCTTCCAAACATGCGATTGTCGGCCTGACCAAAACGCTGGCGGTCGAGCTTGGCCCTGACAACATTACGGCCAACCATATCAACCCCGGTGCCATTCTGACCGGCATGACCCGGCCCCTGATGGAGGATCCGGAGACCAAAGCCTTGTTTGAAAGCTTTGCTGTTCTGCCCAAAATGGGCATGCCGGAAGATATCGCCAAAGGCGCCTTGTTCCTGGCCTCGGATGATGCCGAGTTCATCACCGGCACCGGATTGACGATTGATGGCGGGTTCTTGGCGAAGGTTTAGGGCTACTTTTCACCGGCCATATAACGGTCGATTTCCTTCTCTAGATGTCGGAGCCGGTCTTCCTGCTCGCACCAGAGCGGCCCTTTGAAGCCACGTGACTTCACGCCTTCCTGTACGCTGTGAATCAATTCGACGTCCTGATCAAGCACTTCGCCCAAATCAGCCTGCTGGTCGGCGGCAAAATGCTCGATTTCCGGACGGATGTCACCACTCACGTCAGTGTCCTCCGGCAGCCCCATCCAGCCCGGTACGGTATATCCCGGATCATTGACATAGCGGAACAGGGTCATGTTGTCGTAGTAGAAACGCTCCGGATCGGTCGGGTGTGGAACAAAGCGCATAATGAAGACGCCTTCCGGATGCATGCCGATCTGGACATTCGGGAAAAACCCCGTCGCCCAGCTGTCGGTCAACTGCCCGTCGGTCATTTTGTCGTAATAGTCCAGTTTGAATTTTTTGCCGCGTTCACGCTTGGCCTGCTGCACGGCTGCGCGGACATCCTTGGCGGAGCCGTCAAAGCTTTCCGGATCAATCCCGGCCTCCATCATCATATGCGCCTGGTAGGGGTCAATAGACTCCTGATCGGCAACACGATGGGATTTGACCCCAATCGGCACTATCATACGGCTGAAGCCATTGGGATAAAGGTCAACCTGACTGAAATCCTCCATCACGCCCTGGGTTTGCGGATGGATGTGCGGCAGGTGATAGGTTTCATAAAATGCTTCAACGCCGGTTTTCCAGTTCGCCAGCCATTCGGAGCGCACATGGCGGACCACATTCATTTTTTCAATTTCGTAATTTTCAATATAGCCCTCGGGCAGTCCGATCCATTCTTTCAGGGGCGGCGCGGTACCGTCCATATTTATGAAGATCAGTCCGCCCAATTGATCGCAGCGCACTTCCGTCAGGCCCGGCCGGTGGGCGATCAGTTCGGCGTCATAAGTCTCTTCATCGGTGATGTTGATGTTGCGGCCATCAGTGCCGAACTGCCAATTGTGGAAGGGGCAGGAGAATTTGTCCATGCTGCCCTGTTCGGTCAGGCAGACCCGGTTGGCGCGGTGCGGGCAGACATTGTAAAATGCCTTGATGCCGTCATCCTCCTGACGCACGACGATGAACTCTTCATGCCCGTGCTTGAAAGTGAAGAAATCCCCCGGCTCCTTAATGTCGGGCGTTACGCCGACAAGGAGCCATACTTTCGGCCACAGCCTTTGCCATTCCTGCTCCATGTAATCACGGGAATAATAGCGGGACGGGTCGACAACATCCCTGCCGAGATCACCAGGGCGTTTCTGTTTGGCTTCCAGCGAACCGTCCGGTGCGCCGAGATCCATCGGCCATTTGACATTCAAGCTCTCTGACATTGCTTCTTCCTCTCAGCTTTTTCCTCTTACTGTTTTTCTATTCTGAAGCCCAGGCGCGGGAAATGGGCGGACACTTCGCCGACTATATCATCTTCGCGCATCAGCACAATCTGTTGGTCATTGATATGCAGCAGGGTGCCTGTGACCCTATCGGCGCCATAATCATCGGCAAACACATGCACCAGATCGCCTGGAGCACTACCTGACTCATCCTCTGTCGCGTCTCCCAGCAGCACTGGTTCAGGCTGCGCTTGCGTGGCAATGGCAATGGCGTCTTTGGAGGTGATGTCCTTGCGCCCTTTATCTTCAATTTGTTCTACACGCTGATACCAGTCCTGCATTTTGGAAAACGGAGCAAACATGCGGGCACTGCTTGGGATATTGCCGCCGGCCATCCAGATGTTGAAAAAGGCGTTGATGTCGGCCCATTCTGGTCTGTCACCCAGTAAATAGGCCTGTCCGTGCGCGAGTTGCTCCTCAAGCAAGGCGGCATAAGCGCGAAACTGGCTTCTGAAGTGCGGGGCATCCTCCCCAAAACGGTCAAAGTCCAGGAAGTTGAAATAGGCCCGCCTGTCTTCAATGACCTCCGGCGGCAAATGTTCGGCGTTTTCATGCATGGACAGGGCGGCGCCGGGGCGGAACATGCTGTCGCCGAGCTTTTGAAAGGCGAGATTAGCGGCACGACCTGAGGTAAAAAGCGGCGGTTCAGGGGTCAAGGTGTCGATGATGTGGGCAATCTGCTGCGTGTCATAAAACATGTCAGCTCCGATCTGCATGACCGGAATCCGTCGGTAACCGCCCGTCAGAAGGGTCATGTCAGGGCGTGGCATAACCATGGAAACCTGCACGGACAGCCACTCGCATCGCTTGAGGGCAAAGACTTTGCGCACCTTTTCCGCATAGGGCGACGGGTCATGGTGGTGGAGTATGTAATCTGTCATGCCAGACTCTCGTAGATGTTTGGATGAGGGTTTAGCTAATCATGCTTAGAATTTTTTTTTACTATCAAAAAGGATAATTTTATCGCTGAATAGGTTATGTTTTATGGTCTGAAGGTATTCGGTGCGGGCGAATGTGCTTGTTCGCGTGAGTTCACCATTTCTAGAAAGGATCCATTATGGGACGGGTTAACGGAAAAGTCGCTCTGGTGACCGGGGCTGCCTCAGGTCTGGGGTTTGCGGATGCGGCAACACTTGCACGTGAAGGCGCAACGGTTATTCTCACCGACGTCAATGATGCGCTTGGCGCCAAAGCTGCTGAGGAGATTGGTCACGGTGCAGAATACCATCATCTCGATGTGAGTGATGAGACGGCCTGGGTCAATATGGCGAAGATGGTCGAGGACAAGTTCTCCAAACTTGATGTCCTGGTCAATAATGCCGGTATTGTCATTCCCGCCTCACCGACCGACTGCACATTGGAGCAGTTCCGCCTGACCAACGCCATCATGAATGAGGGTGTGTTTCTTGGAATCAAATACATGTTGCCATTGCTGGCCAAAAGCGGCGCCGGCTCCATCATAAACATGTCTTCCACGGCGTCGCATCTGGGGTATCCGCCGTTTTTTGCCTATTCTGCGGCCAAAGGCGCGGTGCGTTCCATGTCAAAATCGGTTTCGGTGCACTGCCAGCTTGAAAAATTGCCGGTCAGGAGTAATTCCATTCATGCCGGAGCCATTGAGACTCCAATGGTTCAGAATGTGCAGGGGCGCGGTGAGGAAGCGCCGGTGGATGTGCCGGACGGCGTATTGCCGGCTGACTCGCTCGGCTCACCACAGGATGTCGCTAATCTGGTGCTTTTTCTGGCCTCAGATGAATCGCGTTTCATTACCGGTGGCGAATATCTGGTCGATAATGGGCTGGTGTCCAGACCCGCCGACCTGCCGATGGAATAAGGCTTGAACGAAAGATAAGGATAAGACCATGGATCTCGGACTCAGAGGAAAAAACGTCATCATCACCGGCTCCACCGCCGGCATTGGGCGCCGCATCGCCAACCTGTTTGCCGCTGAAGGCGCCAATGTTGCCATTTGCTCGCGCTCACCTGAAAGTGTTGATCGTGCCGTCAAGGAAATCAGCCTGTTTGCCGATGGCAACATTGTCGGCAAGCCGTGTAACATCAAAAATAAAGAAGAATATGAAGCCTGGATTGAGGAAATGGTTGAGGCGCTAGGCGGGGTTGATATTTTCGTCCCTAATGTTTCAGCCGGCGGCGGCAATGACAGCGAAAAGAACTGGTGGAACAATTTTGAGGTCGACATTCTCGGCACGGTTCGTGGTGTTGAAGCCGTGCTGCCGCATATGGAAGCGTCCGGCGGCGCCATCACCTTTATCGGTTCTACCGCCGGGGTGGAGACTTTCATGGAACCTCAGGCCTATAACGCGCTGAAGGCGGCGCTGGTAACATATGCCAAACAGTTGAGCCAGAAGCATGGTGAAAACGGTATCCGGTTCAACACGATTTCTCCCGGCCCGATTTATTTTGAGGGTGGAGCTTGGGAAATGATCAAAACATCAAATGAAAAGTTCCATGCCATTACGGAAAAAACCCATGCGCTGGGTCGCCTCGGCACGCCCGAGGAAGTGGCCAATTGCGTGGTTTTTCTGTCAAGCCCGGCGGCCAGTTGGGTAACGGGCGTTAATCTTGTGGTCGATGGCGGTTACACCAAGAGGGTTCAACTGTAAGCCATGAAAGTCCGTCGTGAGCAAAAGATTGAGCGTATTGCCAGCAAAAAGGGGCGCAAGGGCACTCCGGTGGAGGTGGCGCCAAAGCCGGATCTCGGCACGAGCCTGATTCCGAAAGAACGATATACGTCCAAAGACTATATGCATCTGGAATGGGAGCATATGTGGTCGAAAGTCTGGCTGCTGGGGTGCCGGGAAGAGGATATTCCCGAGGCCGGCGATCATTTTGTGACGGAAATTGGCGGCGAGTCGATCCTGCTCGTGCGCCAGAAGGATGGCGGCATCAAGGCGTTTTACAATGTCTGTCATCACCGGGGCAACCGGCTGGTGCACAAGGTTGAAACGCCGATTGAGTCGGCTGAGTCCTTCCGCTGTAAATATCATGACTGGGAATATGCTCTGGACGGTCGATTTTCCGACATTCCGGATCTGGAGACCTTTCCGCAGGGCGCGCCGAAATGCGGCGGCCTGACTTCCTTGCCCTGCGATGTTTGGGGGTCTTTTGTCTGGTTCAGCCTCAACCCTGATGTTGAGCCGCTGATGGAGTTTCTCGGTGTCATTCCCGAGCATTTGGATCCCTATCATTTTGACCGCATGGTGCTGACCAAAACCCTGACGGTGGAATGGGACTGCAACTGGAAGGCGTCCGTTGACGCTTTCAATGAAAGCTATCATGTGCAGGGCATTCACCCGCAATTGCTGTATTACCTTGACGACCTGGATATCCAGATTGACTGCTATGACAAGCACAACCGCTATCTGATCGCATTTGGGGTTCTCAGTCCAAGGGTTATTCCGGCCGGTGAAATTCCGCCACCGATCAAGCACATTATGAAGACCGCCGGCATGGACCCTGCTTCCTATGAGGGATCGGTTCACAATATCCGCAAGGATGTGCAGAAATTCAAACGCGAGAATGGTGAGTCCCAGGGCAAGGATTACAGCGATCTGAACGATGATCAGCTGACCGATGATTATCACTACACCATCTTCCCGAATGTGACGATGAATGTGCATGCCGATGATTTGATGATGTTCCGTCAAAGACCGCATCCGGAAGACCCGAACAAGATGTTTTTCGATTACTATTTCTACGAATTGCCGGACAATGAATTCGATGAGGAAGACTACCGGAAGCCTTTGCATAAGACTTACAAATATGGCGAAGTGTCGCTTGGGCTGGTCATCAATCAGGACGCCTATAATCTGCCATTTGTACAAAAAGGTATGAACAGTGAAGGCTTTGAAGGCTTGTGGATCGGCAATCAGGAGCTGCGTATCCGGCATTTCCATGACACGTTGGAGGCATATTTAAATAACGGAAACAAAACGAGCGGCTAATGAACAAAGTCCCCCCACCACTTCCGCAGCCCTTGATGAACCACAAAGTGATTCAGGTCGCCTATGTCGTCAATGATCTGGAACAGGCGGCCCATAAATGGATTCAGTCTTTTGGCATCGGTCCGTTTTTTGTTCTGGAAAAACCGCAAATCACCGACCCGACCTATCGCGGTACACCGAATGAAGTCTCTTTTTCAACTGCTGTTGCGCAGGCGGGGGACATGCATATTGAACTGGTTGAGCAGCATTGTGACAGCCCGTCTTGCTATCGTGACATGTTTGCCAAAGGCGAAGAGGGGTTTCACCATATTGCCGTGATTGCCGAGGATTATGAGGCTGAAATCGCACGCTATGCGGAACAGGGTCGCGAAATGGCTTTTGCGGGCATTTCCGGCCCGATGAAATTCAGCTATGTGGATATGCGCCCCGACCTGCCGTTTATGATTGAGGTGTTGGAAAATAAGGCCTTTATTGTCGACTATTTTGCCAAGGTCAAACAGGCGGGCGTAGACTGGGACGGTTCGGATCCAATCCGGGACGCCGCCACTCTCTTTTAGTCCGGATTCAACTTCTTTTGTAAGGCGGGCCGATGACATCCAGCATGTCCAGACCCATCTCTTCCGCCAAACATTCATTGATCAAAGGCACCAGTCGGTCATGGAAATCGGTTTCCATATGATATTGAAAACCGGCCTCATCAGTGAATGTGGCGACGCAATAATATGTGTTGGGGTCTTCGCGGGACTGAAGAAGTTCATAAACCGGGGTTTCCGGCTCATGGGCATAGGTCAGCTCCCGCAGTTCTGACTGGGCCTGTTCAAATTGCTCCCGCTTGGCAGGGTCAATGACGAGTTTGGCAATAAAAGCGGTCATAAGTTATCCAATTTGGTTATTCGGGTTTCAACGGGTCAAGGAATTCACGGACATAGCCGCCATCAATGCATTCCATCATATCAACAACAATTTCCTTGAAATGATCCGTTTGCTGATGCGCCTCATCGTCGGCTTCAGTTTTGAAGCTCTCAATCACGGCGAAGCTGTTCGGCTCTCGCAGACGATAGAACTTGTAAAGTAACGTGTTGGGTTCATTTTCCGCAACCGCTTTTTCCATGCGCTCGCAGGTGTCGATGAACTGTTCTTCCTTGTCCGGAAAAACCTTCATTCTGGCAATAAAAGTAAAGGCCATAATTCCCTCGATAGTGTCAAAATAACAACATTCACCCTAAATTCTTTGAAGGGAGAGGTTCACTATCCTATTTATCAGGTTTCAGGACTCTTTAGGGCAGGCAAACTCGTGAATGAGATTAATGGTCCGTACGATTGCGTGTGGACACTTTTGCTCGTTAACCAACAATCCACTTCGGAGGGAACTATGAAAATAGAACTGAAGGAATTGGTGTTGAAAGGTGCGAAAACATCCGTCATGGCTCTTGCGGCCATGGGTGTCTTCCTCCCTCACGCCAATGCCCAGATTGATGAAATCATTGTTCGTGCATCCAAGCGCGAAACCAATCTGCAAAGCACACCGATTGCGGTATCTGCCATTACGTCAGAGGCCGCTGAGAACCTGATCGCACGCGACATTGGTGATGTTGCCATTTTGGCACCGAACTTTTCCGCGTCCAAAGTAACGGGTTTTAACGCTGCCTCATTCGCCATGCGTGGCGCCGGTCAGACCGACATCATCGTTTACTCCGACCCGCAGGTTGGTGTTGCGATCGACGATTTCATCGTCCCGCACGTTCAGACGCAATTGCTTGACGTCTTCGACATTGAGCAGGTCGAAGTCCTGCGCGGTCCTCAGGGAACATTGTTCGGTAAAAACACCACAGCCGGTATGGTGACATTGCGCACCAAACGTCCTGAGTTTGACGCCGCGTCTGCCAAGCTGAGCGTACGCGTCGCCGATTATGGCCGTCAGGAAGTGCGTACAGCCGTGAACATGCCGATTTCCGATACGCTGGCAATCCGTGCCTCCGCACTGATCACCGAATCTGACGGCTACTATGAGAATGGCGGTCACCGTCTTGACTCAGCCGCCGACCTTGGTGCGCCGCTCGCCGGTGACGGCCGTGATCTTGGCGCTGAGGATGTCTTCTCAGGTCGCTTCAAGGTGTTGTACCAGCCGTCTGATGACTTCTCAGCTTTGTTCCAGCTGGAAACCATCCGAGATAACTCAGATGCAGTTCCTTCAGTTAACGAGTCCCCGGCCACTTTCGTCTGGCCGGCCTTTTTCGGTCTGACTGAACTTCCGGGTGATCCGCTTGACAATGCGGCGTCCACCAACCGGGATGACCAGAATCTCAATATGAGTGGTGGTCACCAGGTTGATGTTGACGGTTACTACATGAATCTGGAATGGGATTTGGGTGATACAACCCTGACGTCCATTACCGGTTATCGTGAGCAGGAATCCCGTCTGCCGAGCACATACACAGGTGTCTCAGGTAACTTCTCATTGTTTGACGCCAACCGTGCCGATGACCGTGAGACCTTCCAACAGGAAATCCGCCTGGCCTCAGACGGCGAAGGTCCGCTGAACTATGTTCTGGGTGCCTTTTATCAGACCAATGACACCCAGTTCTGTGTGACACAGGTTCTCGGTTTCTATGATGCGCTCGGCTTCACGCCGGCCGCGTTTGGTGTTCCGCAACTGTCTGACTTCAACAGCAACGCCCAGGTGCTCTGCAACAAGCAGGACGCTACGGCAGAAGCCGTGTTTATTGACGGCAGCTATGACGTCAATGACCGTCTGACCGTCAGCGGCGGTATCCGTTACACATGGGAAGAGAAAAGCTGGACTGGTCGTAACCAGGTCTTCTACCAGATGCTTGGCGGCAGCTTTGATGCAGCCAACACACCGGCGGCTATTGGTGCCATGGGTGGCGCGAACTTTGAGCGCTTCCCGACAGGTGTCCTGAGCGACTCGAAAGAGTGGTCAGAGCCGAGCTATCGTCTGACGGCATCCTACCAGATGTCTGACAACACATTCGGTTACGCCAACTATTCTCACAGCTTCAAATCCGGTGCTTACAATGACCAGGTTGGTACAACAGGTGCGCCGCTTTCTGCCGGTCTCATCAAGCCGACCAACCCGGAAATTGCTGATTCCATCGAATTGGGCATCAAGTCTGACCTGATGGACAACCAGTTGCGCCTGAACGTGGCTGTGTTCAATGTTGACTATGAAGATGCCCAGCGTCAGCTGGCCTTCTCCGTCGGCGCGTCACAGGAAACCCGTTTCTTCAACGCTGCTGAAGTCAATGTGAAGGGTATTGAGGTTGAGGCCGTCTATGCCCCGGCATCCGTCCCGGGTCTGGATATTTCAGCCAACTTCGCCTATCAGGACGGCACCATCGACAAGTTCGAGGCCGACAGCAACTTCAACGGCACAATTGAGGCCAGTGAACGCTACACAGGTCGTCCTCTGACCCGGACCCCGGAAATGGCCGGTGCTGTGCAGATCAATTATGCACACAACGTGTCTGCAAACTTTGAGGGCCTGGCGACTTTGACAGCGTCCTTCGAAGATGATCAGGTATTTGCTTATTCAGATGCCGGACGTCAGTTTGACACGACTCTGGATGCCAAAACGCTGGTGGATGTAGCTTACAAATTGTCCAACCCGGACAAGAACTACTCCCTGACAGCGTTTGTGAAAAACGCGACGGATGAGCGTTACCGCGTTTCATCTCAGCCGGTTGCTACTTTGTGGGTCTTCTCACAATATGGCCCGCCGCGCACAGTCGGTCTGGATTTCACAATTGGTTTCTAAATCGTGAACCACATGAAGAAAGCCGCTCACATTTGTGGGCGGCTTTTTTTTGACTTTTTATGGAGGAATACATGACATTTAAACTGGATGGACGCAAAGCGATTGTGACCGGTGCGGGTTCCGGCATCGGCGAGGCGATTGCCAAAGCTTATTTGGCGCAGGGCGCTCATGTTCTAGTTGTTGATCTGCCGGTAAAAGAGTTGGCGAAAACCTATGAGGGCATGGAGCGTGTGGTTTGTCTGGATCAGGACATTACGAAGGCCGAGGCGCCCGCAACAATCGTTGAACTGGCCGTTGCCGAATTTGGCGGCATCGACATTCTGGTCAACAATGCCGGGCAGGCGATTGGCAGCAATATTGAAAACACCTCGGATGAGTTATGGGAACAGATTATGGGGCTGAACGTAACCTCAATGTTCCGTTTGACCCGTGAGGCCGTGCCGCATCTCAAGCAAAGCAAGGCCGGACGCATCATCAATCTCGGCTCGATTATGTCGGATATGGGCGGCCCGGATCTGTTTGTTTACGGCACCTCCAAACATGCGGTTGCCGGCATGACCAAATCACTGGCGGTGGATCTTGGAAAATACGGCATCACGGCCAATTATTTGCAACCTGGGTCCATTGTAACACCGCTTTCAGCGCCATTCTTTGAGGATGAGGACTTCCGTAATTACTGGATCAACAAGGCCCCTGTCGGGCGTCTGGGGCAACCTGTGGACATTGCCCATGCGGCGGTGTTTCTGGCCAGTGAAGAGGCGGAGTTCGTCTCGGGTCTGGGCATGAATGTTGACGGCGGCGCCATTATCAATTTCTAAGAAATGGGGTCGGATTATTCCTTGAAATAATCCGGCCGCCCCATTGGCCAGACCCAGCCATGCTGGGCCATACCGCCATCCACTGTAATCACTTCACCGGTGACGAATTTCGCAGACGGTGCGGCCAGATAGGCGGCGGTCTGTGCGATATCCCAGACATCTCCGAATTTTTTCATCGGGTTGGCGAGATGAAACTCGGCCAAAGCCTCCGGCGGATATTGGGTAACGCCCTCGGTTTCAATCGCGCCTGGGGCAATGCAATTAACACGGATTTTATGTTCCGCCCATTCGGTTGAGACGGTTTTGGACAGGTAAATCACCCCGGCGCGGGCGGCGCAGCTGTGCGCAGATTGCGGCATGCCGCGTTCAACATGAGCTGCGATGTTGATGATGTTGCCCGGCGTGCCGGTGTCGCGCCAGCGCTTGGCGGTCTCCTGCATCATCCACCAGGTGCCGTTGAGATTGGTGTCGATGACGGCCAGCCATCCTTTACGGCTGAAATCAATCGCGGCCTGCGAGAACTGACCGCCTGCGCTGTTGATCAAAGTATCTATGCCGCCATGCGTTTCAAATATGCCTGCAATGAAGCTTTCAACTGTCTCCGGATCCCGGATATTGACGCTCTGTGTGGTGATGGTGACACCCAATTCGTCCTGAATTGTGGATTTCACCTCTTCCAGCTTGTCCTCACGGCGACCGCAAATGGCGACATTGGCGCCAAGTCGCGCCATCAACACCGCCATGGCGCGGCCCATGCCGGTGCCGGCGCCGGAAATCACCACAGTCTGGCCCTTGAACAGGTCCTCGCGGTAGACGGTTGGCTCTTTTGTCAAATCCCTCAGGGATAAGCCGGTATATTCAATGCTTTGTTTTTCGGTCATTGGTGTCTTAATCGTCCCCCCGTCCAAAAATGGAAATGGCTGCAACATTACGGTTTGGAATGCCGCCCAGATTATGTGCCAGACCAAATTTCGGGTCTTTCAGCTGGCGCTCCCCGGCACGGTTCAAGAGTTGCAGATAGATTTCATAACTCATGCGCAGGCCGGAGGCCCCGATCGGATGCCCGAAACATTTCAGGCCGCCGTCAATCTGGCAGGGGATCTCGCCATCAGCATCAAACCGTCCGTCCAAGATGTCCTTTGGTGCCTGACCGGGTTCAGACAGCCACAGATCCTCCATCAATACCAGTTCGGTAATGGAAAAGCAGTCATGCACCTCGGTCATGGAAATGTCGTTTTGCGCATCCGATATGCCGGCCTCTTCATAGGCTTTCAGGGCTGCTTTGCGGGTGGTGATGGTGGAGGTGCCGTCCCAGCTCTGATGGCCCATTTCCACCCCGTTGGAGGGCGACAGTTGCAGCGCCTTGACCGTAACAAATTCCTTTTTCAATTCTCTGGCGATTTCGGGTCGGGCCACAATCGCACAGGCTGCACCGTCAGAAACCCCGCAGCAGTCAAACACACCGAGTGGATAGGCGACGGTTGGGGCGTCCATAATCTGCTCAATGCTGAGTTTTTTACGCAAATGTGCCTTTTCATTCAAAAACCCGTTTTCGTGGCTTTTCCATGAGACATGCGCCATGGCACGTTTCAAATCGGTCATTTCAATACCATGCTTGGCGGCATAGGCGGCCCCCAATTGCGCAAAGGCGCCGGGTGGGGTGAAGCTTGGCTGATACAGGTCTTCAAATGTGCCTTTGGTGCGCTCCGGCAGCCCTGAGAAGCCGGTGTCTTTAAGCTTCTCACAGCCCATGGCCAGGGCGATGTCGCAGGCACCGGCGGCGACGGCGTAAACCGCTCCGCGCAGGGCTTCTGTGCCGGTGGCGCAAAGGTTTTCTACCCGCGTGACCGGAATATTGGGCAGGCGCAAATACTGCGACAGGGGATAGGCGGATTTACCGACATTCTGTTCATCATAAAATACCCCGAACCAGGCTGCTTCAATGGCGTCTTTTTCGATACCGGCGTCTGTGAGTGCCTCTTCAAAGGCTTCATTGACCAGATCCTCCGGTCGGGCATCCCAACGTTCACCAAATTTGGTGCAGCCCATGCCCAATATGGCAACCTTGTCCCTGATGCCTTCAGCCATGGTTTTCTCCCTCATCTGCAGTGACGACCGGCCCCGCTTTCCAGAAATAGCGGTGGAAGCCACGCATTTTGTCTATGTCCTTGATCCGGAAATACATCCGCGTTGGCGTGCCGATTTCCACCTCGCCGGGCATGAAACCGGTCATTTCCATGAAAATATTGCCGCCGCCGGCGCAGGAGATGTTGCCATACAGCAAAGGCGGCTGGCGGGTGAAGGTCATATGGTCTTCGGTGAAGGATTTGACCTCACCGGCTATCTCGGCAAAGCGGTAATCAATTTGTGTGTCCAGTGCCCCGCAGTCCGGATTGACACAGCGCCGCGATTTGGGGAATTGGGGGGTGCCGCAGCTTTCGCACAAGCCACCGACAAAGCCGTAAATGTCATGGCGTTTGTCATAGGCGACGGTCTGCGCGGTGCGGTTGTCGCGTTCGGCGCGCATGCCCCAATCCACGTCCAAGCGGTCATTGGCGACAAGGAACTTGACGTAATTGTCTTCTGCGTGGCCACCGGCAAGCTGTTCGGCCACTGTGTTGGCGGGGTCATGGTCCGCCAAGGCTTGCGTGGTCCGGATCAAAACGGTTTCAAAACCCTGCCCGAAGGCCGTCAACAAAATCCATTGATCGGGAACAGCGCAGTCCAGAACATTTGCCAGCATCACCAGCGGATGCGCGGTACCGCAATGTCCAAGGTTTTCAAATAACGGGTCTGCGACCGCCTCGGCTGCAATGCCGGTGCTTTTTGCCAGCCCTTTGGCAAAAGACGGATTGGGCATGGGTAGAATAAAGTGGTCGATATCCTCCGGCATCAGACTGTTTGCTTCAAGGATTTGCGTAATGGCTTTGGGGGCGACCGAGCCGAGACCGGCTTCGCGTATCCATCGGTCTTCAAAGCCGTAATCCGTGCCGCTGTCAGCGGTGCGGTAATGGTCGACAAAATCGTCATATAAGGTCACGGCATCAACAAGTTCGGCCAGACCGGCCCCTTGCTTGATAATGAGGGAGGCGGCACCATGGCCGGACAGAAACTCCATGACATTGCCGGGCTTATGTTGGCTGCGCTCTGCGGCTGCCAACATCAGGGACCCCGACTTGCTTCTGGTCAATTCGGACAATGGAGACAGTGCCGCACGTTGGCTGCCGGCGACATCATAGCAATGGGTGACGGCAGGGAGATGCAGCGCCGTGGCGACTATGCCGGCATTCTGCCGGTCGAGAAAGGGTGCGGTTGTGGAGGCCAAAACCAGTCGCTCTACCGGAGTGTCATCATGTTTCATCGCAAAGCGGCAGGCTTCCACACTCATTGTCACGCTGTCTTCATCCCATTGGGCATAGCTGCGCTGTCCCTTGGCATAGGCTTTCAGGCTTCCTTGTACCCAGCCAATGCCCTCAAACATAGCGCGTCGTGACATGCGCATGGTTGGAATATAGGCACCGTAGGAATGTATGCCGATTTTAGCCACTTATTCCGCCTCGCTTGGTTTGCGTTTAGTTTGCGTATGGATCATAAACATATTTGTCCAGCAACGGCGTGACGGCCGTTCCGTCCGGCAGGTTCTCATCACCGATCAACCGGTCCAAGGTTTCATGCCAATAATAAATGCGCCGTTCCTGATAGGAAAGCGGTGTTCCTTTGAAGCCGTCTGACTCAACTGATTTCTGGATTTCAGCGGCGAATTGCGTATCTTCCTCAAGAATTTTCTCGAAATTCGCAATCCGCATATCCCATGTTTCCTGCATGTCGTCGGTTTTTTCACCCGGCGCCACCCAAATTACCTCGATTTTCATCTTATTGATGGAGATCGGCCAGAAAATGATCAGTGAATTGCCGGACGGATAGGGCGGGCAGACAATATTCGGAAAAATATTGTAGGAGAAATTGTTGATGCGCCCGATTTCCGGCACGCTTTCCACCTCCGGCAGCCCCTTGACCCCCGGATCAACCCAGTTGGCGTCACGATGCGGCGTAATCATCCGCGAATGGCCTTTCGGCCAAAGTTCGATATATGTGCCCAGGTGATCCAGAAATCGGTCAACCGTGTTCTGGTGAATGGATTTCAGGTGATAGGTCTCCTGAAAGGCGTCCAGCAGAACCTTGACGTTGCAGTCCACCTCAAATTCGCTCTTGTGTACAAGGTTCATATGCTCGGTCTGGAAAATGGCCATATCCTGCTTGATGGTGCTCATATAGCCGTCAAGCGGTTCAGCGTCATCGTCAAAATTCACAAAAACGAATTTTCCGAACAAATCACATCTGATCGGGATAAGCCCGTGGCAGGATTTGTCAAAATCAACAAAATCACGCGGGTCACGCATGGCGATCAAATTGCCTTCATCATCATAGCTCCATCCATGATAACTGCAGACAAACAGCTTTTTGCGCCCGGCTGTGTCCTTGACGATTGGTGCGCCCCGGTGCCGGCAGGTGTTGTAAAAAGCTCGGATTTGGTCATCTTGTCCTCGAATGATGAGAACCGGTGAGCCAAGCTGCTCCCATAGCACATAGCTGCCTTTTTCAGGCAATTCATCCGTATGTGCGGCATAGACCCATGATTTTTTCCACAAATGGGTCATTTCAAGATTGAAAAATTCCTCATCCGTGTAGCGGGTCGCCGGAATAGGTGGCAAAGCCGGGAAACCGTCTGGTGCGGACTCCCTTATTTTTTCATGCTCAATGCCATCAAGTATCTCTTTTGTTCTTTTCGCGTCCATTGTCGTCTCATTCATTTTGATACGATTGAATTTAGCTGAAATAAGCAGAAACGTGGGAGAAATTTCACTAGCAAATTAAACAGCTTTTTCTTTGTGCTATAATAATAGATGTATTGTGGCAAGTGGTGTCACAGGTACTCAATCAAGGAAATTTCAGACAGGTGCTGCACAACATAAGAGTTCTTGACATTGGGCGGTATGTTGCCGGCCCATATTGCGCGGCGCTGTTGGGCAGCCTTGGTGCGGAGGTTATTCGTGTTGAAAAGCCATCCGGCGGCGAGGACAGGTTCATATCCCCTTTGACCGAAGCGGCCGACGGCACACCCTGTGAGGGTGGTCTGTTTATGCAAACCGCCTACGGCAAAAAATCAGTGACTTTGAACCTCGGCACCCCCGAGGGGCGGGACCTGCTCGTTAAGCTGGCTC
Source organism: Parvibaculales bacterium (assembly GCA_049889415.1). Taxonomy (GTDB): domain Bacteria; phylum Pseudomonadota; class Alphaproteobacteria; order RS24; family RS24; genus JAYQKL01. The sequence goes on from JBMHDL010000007.1 coordinate 35,306, forward strand.
TGAGCGCTGACATCATTGTCGCCAATATGCCGTTGAAAGCCCTGGCGCGGTTGAAGCTGGATTGGGACAGTCTTGAAAAGGTTCACCCGAGCTGCATTCTGGTCACGCAATCAGCCTTTGGTGATACTGGCCCGGATGCCGATAAAGGCGGGTTTGACGGGGTGGCGCAGGCTCTCTCAGGTGCCATGTATCTGACCGGAGATCCAGGAAATCCGGTCAAGGCCGGTGCGCCTTATGTGGATTATGCCACCGCAGTGATGTCCGCTTTTGCAACACTGGCCGCGCTGATTCAAAAACAGGAAACCGGTAAGGGCCAACATGTTCAAACATCGCTTCTGGGCACTGCCCTGTCCGTCATGAACGCACATCTGGCGGAACAGGCCGTCACCTGTAAAAACCGCATCGGCACTGGCAATAGAGTTCAGACGTCAGCACCGTCAGATGTGTTCGCCACAATCGACGGGCACGTGCTGATACACACCGTCGGGGACAATATTTTCGCCAAATGGGCTAAAATGGTCGGGCGTCCTGAACTGATTGACGATCCGCGCTGTCAGGGAGACCAAAAACGCGGCGACAACCGTGATTTCCTTTGCGACATTATGCAGGGTTGGTGTGCTGGCAAAAATACGGATACTGTGTTGCAGGCTTTGGAGACTGCCGGTGTGCCTTGCGGCCCGGTTTACTCCATGCAAGAAGCGCTTGACTCTCCGCAGGTTGCTGCGATGAACTTTTTCAAGGCTGTTTCCGTGCCGGGAACCGATAAAACGGCACCGGTGGTGGGGTTGCCGGCCTCGTTTTCGGCCTTTGAGCCGGCAATGCCCGAAACGCCACCGACCATTGGTGCCGACACGGAAGCGGTCTTGGCGGAATTGGGTGTAAGCATTGAGGACATTCGCGGGTTTAAGGAGAAGGGCATAGTCTAAAGACTGTGAAAAGGGAAGAAAATGGATTTTAAACTGACACAAGACCAAAAAAACTTTCAGGAAGCGGCGCGAGAGTTTGCCCGCGCAGAGTTGGTTGAGCCGGCGAAAGTCTGTGAAACAGAGGCAACACCGCCCAGCCATGAGTTGATTAAAAAATATGGTGAGCTTGGGTTTTTGGGTATAAACGTGCCGGAAGCCTATGGTGGCCTGGGGCTGGGTAATCTAGATGCCTTGGTGGTGTTGGAGGAGTTTGCCAAAATATCCTCAGCCATCGCCTTTCCGGTATTTGAGTCCTGTGTCGGACCGGTCAAAGCGATTGAGCATTTCGGATCCGAGAGCCTCAAACAACGGGTAATCCCGGGTGTGTGTTCGGGTGATCTTGTTGTGGCGGTTGCCATGTCCGAGCCGGATGCCGGATCGGCCCTGACTGATCTGAAAACCAAGGCGGAAATCAAAGGCGACAAGGTTATCTTGAACGGCAACAAGCGCTGGTGTTCCGGCGGCGGGCATGCTGACGGATATGTCGTCTATTGCCGTTTGTCGGATGATCCGGGCGCCCGAGGTATTGGTGCCGTCTATGTCGAAAAGGAAGCTTCCGGCCTGAGTTTTGGCCCGCAGGAGTCGCTGATGGGATTCCGTGGTGTACCGTCTGCCGATATTTATTTTGACAATACCGAAGTGTCGGCCGATAACATCATTGTCCCCGCCGGCGGCTTTAAAAAGCTTATGGAGGCGTTTGATCTGGAACGCTGCGGCAATGCCACCATGTCATTGGGGCAGGCGTCCGGAGCGCTGGAGTCGGTGTTAGATTATGTACAGGACCGTCAGCAATTCGGCAAACCGATTGTGGACTTTCAGGCGGTTCAGCTGAGATTGGCTGAAATGCAGATGCGGGTGGAGGCGTCACGGCTTTTGATTCACCGTGCTGCCAGCAATGCTGAAGAAGGCTTGCCAAGCATTGTCGACTCGTCGGTCGCCAAATGCTACGCCAATGAAATTTCCCGCGAAGTGACCGGCACGGCCATGCAATTGATGGGTGCCTATGGCTATTCCAAAGATTTTGACATGGAGCGGCGGATGCGCGACAGCTGGGGCTGGGGCATTGCCGGTGGTGCTATTGACATCCAAAAGGTCAATATCGCCTCAGCCATGGTCGGACGCAGGTTCGACCAAAGGAAATAGTAGCTCATGTCTGAATTTGTGAAATGCGCCGGCCTCTCCGAAGTGCCTGAAAATCAAAACAAGGCTGTGGATGTAAATGGCGTCTCGGTTCTGCTGTGTCACACCAAAGAGGGTATGATGGCGGTTGAGAACATGTGCTCGCATCAGTTGCAGCCCCTGGAGGGCGGCAGAATACGCGGTTGTTTCATTTTCTGCCCGCTGCATGGTCAAAGGTTCAATCTCAAGGATGGCGCACCGATTGGCAGCCTGACAGATAAACCGATCAAGACATTTGAGGTCAAAGTCGAAGGCGAGGATGTGCTGGTCAAAGTCTGACGCTCGGCCGGCATCACGATTGGCCTGAAGAACGGCCCTAAACATTCACCAGGGCGATGCTCTCAAACTGCAGAACGGTGTTGCCGCCCTCATCTTCAAGTCCGCAAAGATAGGTTGCAATGCCGCGCTTTTTACCGGAACCCGACAGCCGCTTGTCCAGCAGCTTGCTGGTGGCACAGATTTTCATGCCGGCCTTGACGGCGATTCGCCATTGCACATTGTTCCATTCCACGCCGCAGATGTAATCAATGTCGCCGCAAATCGTGTGGTCCAATTTTCGCCAGAGTGCCAATACATAAACGCCGCTTGCAATCACTTCGCCAAAGGGTGAGTTTTGCGCCTGAGCCTCATCCGTGTGGAACCATTGCGGGTCAAACTGGCGCGAAAAGGCCAACATGTCCTCCTTGTCCACGGTCAGCAGGTCCGAGGTAAAGGTTTCGCCCACAACAAGGTCGTCATATTTGCGCATGGGTTAAACTCCGGCTCAAATCAGCCGAAAACGGCCTTGGTTTCAAGGAACTCCTTGAAGCCGTGAATGCCCCATTCACGGCCATTGCCGGATTGTTTATATCCGCCAAAGGGCGCATTATTGTCAAGCGGGGCCCCGTTGAGGTGGACATTACCGGCACGTATCTGGCTTGCGACCTCAAAGGCTTTGTCACGGTCGCTGGACTGGATATAGCTCGATAGCCCATAGGGTGTATCATTGGCGATGGCCACGGCATCTTCCAGGGACTCATATTTCAAGATGGTCAATACTGGGCCGAAAATTTCCTTGCGGGCAATGCGCATGTCATTGGTGACATTGGCGAAAACTGTCGGTTTGACGAAAAATCCTTTGTTCAAACCTTCTGGTCGTCCAGGGCCGCCGATAACCAGTTCGGCACCCTCTTCAATGCCGGCCTGTATCAGATGCTGGATACGGTTGAACTGGGTTTCACTGACAACAGGACCGATGACGGTGTCCTCCTCATCAGGTGCACCGGCTTTGACTGTTTCAGCTGTAGCGCGGGCGACTGCGACAGCTTCATCATGCTGATCGGCATGGACCAGCATGCGGGTTGGGGCGTTACAGGACTGACCGGAATTGTTCATACAGCTGTGCACGCCATGACTGACAGCCTTTTGTACATCTACATCCGGCAACAGGATATTTGCGGATTTGCCGCCCAACTCCTGGGTCACGCGCTTGACCCCATCAGCCGCATTTTTGGCAACTTCAATGCCGGCTCGGGTGGATCCGGTGAAGGACACCATATCAATGTCAGGATGCGCGGATATGGCAGAGCCGACGCCGGGTCCGTCGCCATTAACGAGGTTGAAAACCCCGGCCGGGACACCGGCTTCATCGAGCACTTCTGCAAGCATGATCGCATTCAACGGTGCCACCTCGCTGGGTTTGAGCACCATGGTACATCCTGCCGCCAGAGCCGGTGCGACCTTGCAGGCAATCTGGTTGATGGGCCAGTTCCAGGGTGTGATAAGGCCGCATACGCCAATCGGCTCCTCTAATATGGTGGTGTTGTTGATTTTGCTTTCAAACTCATATTTCGAAAGGACATCACGGGCGACCATGAAATGCCCGAGACCGGACGGCGCTTGTGCGGCTTGAGCCAATCCTTTGGGCGCTCCCATTTCTTGTGAAATAATGTCGGCAATATCCTTAAGTCTTTTTTGATAAATTGCGATAATGGCGTCCATCAACTCCAGACGGGCCGGGACATCAAGACCGCTGTATGCCGGAAAAGCAGCTTTCGCCGCGTCAACCGCCTGATTGACATCCTGCTCGGTACCAAGGCTGATCTGTGTGATGACTTCTTCGGTAGTCGGGTTGATGACATCACATTTGGCGCGGCTGTCCGGTTGGTGCCAGGCACCATTAATATAAAAATTCGCGGCGTTATCCATTTATCTCTCTTTTTGATCTTAAAGTTTTGGTTTTTCCAGGCTGGGGTCGTCGGCCAGATACCAGTTCACATATTCATGGAAGAACTGGTTCCCCGGCTCATTTTTTCCCAAGGTGATATTGGCATGGGCCCCGGAATTGACACCTTTCTGGACAAGGTCACCAATCATGTAATCTTCCTGTTCAACGACATTTTTCAGCCAGTCAATCATACCTTCCAAAGCGGCGGCATCCTCATCGTCTTTTGGCGGCTCGGGACGGAAAAACATAAGAACGGTTTTGTTCTCTTCAGGTGTCGGCCCGGGGAAGAGCTGCGCCAGCTGAGTTAGCTCGGGTGCGACAAACAGTGACACATTCGGGAACATGATACGCACGAAATCATATCCGGTGTTTTCAATATCACCCCATGTTTCTCTGGGTTCGGCATCAAGCTTTTCAACGATGTCAACCTGCGGGAACCCGATGCGCATATGCGGGCCGAAAGCTTCGTAATGAGCGACATTTGACGGTGTACGCGGGTGGATGGTTTCGGGATGCAGTTGTGCGAAATGATAGCCCTCCAGGTAGCCGTCAAAGGCAATTTTCCAATTAGTCCCCGTAATGACCCGGTTGCCCAAATAGGCCCATTTGCTGAAATCCAAATCAGCCAGATCATCCAGCATGCCGGCAAAGAAAGCTTCAAAATCGATATTCTCACCAGGCGTCAAAACCGCGAAAATCAGGCCGTTCTTTTCATGGCAGGGCAGTTCGGTCAGGCCATGTTCAGATTTGTCGATTTCCCCAAATTTATGGGCATCTGCAACGCCCATCAGCTTGCCGTCATTGGAAAAAGTCCAGCCATGATATTTGCAGGCAAAGCGGGCCTTGTTGCCGCAGCCCTCGTCAGCCAGAGGCGCACCGCGGTGCGAGCAGACATTCAGGAAAGCGCGGGCGACACCATCTTTGCCACGCGTTATCAGAATGGGTAGGCCGACGGCTTCCATAGCCTTGTAGTCTCCGGACTCCGGCAGCTCGGCACTGGCCGCTAGGCACAGCGGCAATTTTTTGAAAATCAGGTCGATTTCCTTTTCCCACATCTCCGGGTCAGAATAAACGGATGATGGAACTCGGGTGATTTTATCGGTCTGGAAGGTTTTGCCTTCCTTGACATATTCATAAAGTTTTTCTGCTGCCAGGGTTTTGCTGTTGCTCATGATGCCTCCTATGTTGGCTCACATTAAACCGCGTTCAAACCCCCACTTCAAACTAAAACTATGGCTAGGTAGGGCATCTGGTGCATGGCGCAAGAGACGGAATTATCCTATGGTTTCAGACATTCAGAACATCTTAAAACTGTGGAGTTAGAATATGAGCAATCTGGGTGGCGGACAATGGAGCGGGTTTCCCATACCGGCCCATCATCAGGCCTTTAAAGGGTCATATGCCGACCAGACGCTGGCAGACAGGGCACGAGTTCTAGCTGACACTCTCGGTGACGAAAAAGTCTTTCCAAATCTCGAACCGAACGTCACCTTCAGTTCGATTTTCGAAGATGCAAAAAGTCTGGCCTGTGCGCTGACCGAGTTTGGTTTGGTCAGGGGGGATGTTGTGAGCTTCCAAATGCCGAACTGGTATGAGGCAGCCGTGATAAACCTTGCCTGTGCCGTGGCTGGCTTTGTCGCCAATCCGATTGTCATCATCTACCGTAATGCGGAAGTCCAGTACATGCTTCAAGACAGCGCGGCAAAGGTGTTTTTCCTGCCGGAGCAATTTGCCAATTTTGATTTTGCTGGCATGATGGATGACATTGCTCCGGCCTGCCCGGATTTGCAGCATGTTGTTTATGTCCGCAGCCCTCGTCCGGGTAATTATGAAAAGCTGCTTGCATCAGGCAGGGGGTTGGATAAACACCTGGATGCACCGGATGCCAATGATGTCAAATTGGTACTTTATACGTCCGGTACGACAGGGCGCCCAAAAGCGGTTTTGCACAGCCACAACACATTAATGCGTGTGCTGGATGTTTGCACTCGACATTGGGGCATCCAGCCCGGCGACCATGTGCTGATGCCGTCCCCGGTTACGCATATCAGCGGCTATTGCAACGGACTGGAATTGCCATTTGCCAGTCAAACCAGAACCGTTCTGATGGAGAAATGGAATGCTGTGGAGGCGCTCTCTCTGGTCAAGGATTTTGACGTTGCTGGCACAGTTGCGGCGACCCCGTTTTTGCAGGAACTGACGCATCTGGCAAAGCAGGAGGAAACGGCCTTGCCGTCACTGCGTTACTTTGCCTGTGGCGGGGCGGCGGTCCCGCCGGAAATTGTCTACAACGCCAATGAGCAATTCGGTCAGGTTTGCGTGTTTCGTGTGTTTGGAAGTTCTGAAGCTCCGTTGGTGACTCTTGGCTATCAGGGCCAGGAAAACACCCGCGCGGCGGCGGAAACGGACGGGAAGGCTGTGGATTATGAGATTCGTATCGAAAACGATGACGGACAAGCCGTTGCCCCTGGTGAAGAGGGCGAAATACTCGTGCGCGGGCCGGCCATGTTACTGGGATATGCGAAAGATGAGGATACGGCTGCGGCCATGAGCGCTGACGGTTTCTTCAAGACCGGTGATTTGGGCTTTCTTGACGCAACCGGCGCTTTGTGCATTTCCGGGCGTAAAAAGGATTTGATCATTCGCGGCGGGGAAAACATCAGCGCCAAGGAAATTGAAGATGTTTTGCATCTGATAGACGGGATTGGCGAGGCGTCAGTTGTCTCAATCCCTCATCAGCGTCTGGGCGAGGGGATTTGCGCTTTCATTATCTTGAATGACGGTGTGGCAGAAGACCCTCAGGCCATTTTGGATGCAGTCATGCGCTCCGGTCTTGCTAAGCAGAAAACACCTGAAAAAATCATTTTCGCCAAGGATTTTCCGCGCACTGCGTCCGGTAAAATCCGTAAAGACCAGCTGCGTGACATGGTCAAAGACCAGATGGTTGGTGTTTAGTCGGCCTGCATGTGTTTTTCAATTGATGCGGCCATATCAGCATTGCTGGGATTTCCGCGCAGGCACAGCCCACCATTGACCTGCAGGTTCTCGCCGGACATATAGCACTCATCTGAACTCAACCAGACGGCGGCATGGGCGATATCCTCGCTTGAGCCGATGCGTCCCAACGGATAGGAGGGCAGAAAGCTCTCAAACAGGCCGGGTGTCTCTTTCGCGCCGGCGGTCATGGGCGTGTCCGTCAGACCCGGAGAAATGGAATTGGCCCGGATGCCGTGTGACCCAAATTCATTGGCGATGCAGCGGATGACATGATCCGCGCCGGCTTTGGTGCCCATATAAGCTGCATGGTCGTTAAGCTGAATGGTTGCTGTCGCAGAGCTGATTTGGATCAATGATCCACCGGACTCGGTCTTTGAACCACCGGTCTGCATCATGGCCCTGATCATGGCCTGATAGAACATAAACGGCCCGATGAATTGCAGGTCTGTCATCTGGCGTAATTCGTCCTCTTCATTGTCAAGAAACGGCTTTAGCAATCCCCAGCCGGTAGCATTGATGGCAATGTCAACGCGCCCCATTTTGTCGAGCGCACTGGCCGCCATATCATCAATGTCCGATTTTTTGGTGATGTCGCACAGGGCGTAATGACCCGTCAGGGATTCAGCGCATTCTTTCAGCGCGTCTTCATGACGGCCGGCCACCAGGACGTCAGCCCCCTCGGCCTGCAAATGCCGGGCCATGATTTGACCCATATTGTCCTTGCCTGCTGCGCCGATAATAATGGCGGCTTTTCCGTCCAGTTTTCCCATATGTGCCTCCCAGAAGTCTTTTAAAAAGACTGCCATAGAAGCCGCTGTTTCAGGACTGGATAAAACGATAGGTAATCAAGCCCCTTAAACAATGGAATGATGACTGCTCAACATTAATGGAGGATCATCATGGATTTGGGATTAAAAGGGCTGAAAGTCATATTGACGGGCGGCAGTCGCGGCATTGGCCGGGCCGCTCTGGAGCTTTTTGCGCAAGAGGGATGCGATATCGGGTTTTTCTCGCGTAACCCCGAACAGGTGGCTGAGACCGTGGAAAGTCTGTCCAAACATGGCGGTAAGGTCATCGGCGAGGCGTTCGACATGGAAAATGCCGACGGGTATGCCCCCTGGCTGACCCAAACAGCAGAAGCGCTGGGTGGGTGCGATATTTTCATCCCCGGTGTCAGTGTTTCAGGAGCCGGCGCGACGACGGATTGGGACAAATGCCTGCAATATGATCTTAAAGGCGCGTTTGAAGGCTGTGATGCCCTGCAACCCTATCTGGAAAAGTCTGAGCATGCATCCATCGTCATCATGTCCAGCACTGCGGCTGTCGAGACCTTCATGGTGCCGCAACCTTACAATGCGGCGAAAGCGGCCCTGTTGACCTATGCCAAGCAATTGTCACAGCATCTTGGCGCACAAAAGATCCGTGTGAATGCGGTCTCGCCCGGGCCAATCAGCTTTCCGGGCGGCAACTGGGAGGTTATTCAGGAGCAGATGCCGGAGCTTTATGAAAGCACGTTGTCGCAAATGGCTTTGGGGCGTTTCGGCAATGCCGAGGATGTCGCCAATGCCATGGTCTTTGTCGCCAGTCCGGCCGCGGGTTACATCACCGGCACAAACATTGTCGTTGATGGTGGTTATACCAAGCGGGTCCAGTTCTGACCTGATACAGATATGATTTCAGGATGTCAGTCCTGCGGGCTGACATCCAAAATCAATTTGCCCTGATTACCGCCGCTGAACAGCATCATGAATGTCTCAAAAGTGTTTTCGATGCCCTGTTCAATATGCTCATCAAATTTCAGCCGGCCTTCGGCAATCCATGTCGCCATTTCCAGCCCGCCTTCGGCGAATTTGTCGGCATAATCGCGGATTAAGAAACCCTTCATCGTCGCTTGGTTGACAATCAACTGCCAGGCATTACGACAACCTTTCGGATCGGTGTTATATTCACTGATCAGGCCGCACAAAATGATGCGGGCGAATTCATTGATGTTCATCAAGCCGGCGTCGAGAATGTCACCACCGACATTTTCAAAAATGATGTCAACCCCGTCCGGGGCCGCCTGTTTGATGGCTGCGGTCAGGTCATCAATATTTTTGCCACGATAATCAATGGCTGCGTCAAAGCCGTAATCCTCCGTCAAACGGGCGCATTTTTCCGGTCCGCCGGCAATGCCGACCGTTCGGCAGCCCTTGATTTTGGCCACTTGGCCGACCACCGAGCCGACGGCACCGGCGGCACCGGTCACCAGAACGGTTTCGCCTGCTTTGGGCTTGCCGTCTTCCAGCAGGCCGAAATAGCCGGTCATTCCGACCGCACCAAGTGCGGATAGATAATTGGTCGGGGAGGGGACAATGTCGGGGTCAATCGGTGAGGTGAACCCGCCGGCCTCAACAACCGAATATTCCTCAATGCCGTTCAAGCCAAGAACCCATTGGCCTTCCGTAAAATCCGGGTTGCGGGAGCTGTGGACACGCCCCACCGTCGTCGCCCGCACAGCAGCCCCCAGTTCCACCGGCGGCAGATAGGACGGGGCGTCGTCGAGCCAGCCCCGTATGGCCGGGTCAAGCGAGATGAAATGATTTCTAACCAGAATGCTTCCATCTTCAAGGTCGGGACATTCCGAAGTTTCCAGGCTGAAATCCTCAGGCACAGGATTGCCTTCTGGGCGGCGTTTGAGAATGAAACTGCGGTTTGTCGGCATGATAGGTCCTCCATTGATTAACCCTAAAATCCCATAAAATGACCATAATGTAACTAGCCATTAATCGAGTTGGATGTTTTGGGCAGCATTTATTAAGGTTTAACGTAACAGTCAGAGAGGTTCGCAATGAAGCAGTGGTTACTTGCCGCTCATCCCAAGGGTCGCCCTTTGGAGTCAACCGACTTCAAAATGGTGGAGGCTGATATGCCTACACCCGGCCCGGGCGAAGCCTTGCTGAAGGTCAACTATCTCGGTTTTGATCCGGCGCAAAAGGGCTGGATGGAAAATGTCGCCGATTATGTTGCGCCGATGCGGATCGGAGATGTGATGCGTGGTACCGGACTTGCGGAAGTCGTGGAGAGCCGTCACGACGGCATGCCGGTGGGCAGCCTGTGGACGGGCATGACGGGTTGGCAGGAATATTGCACAACCAAGGGTGCAGGCTATCAACCGGCCGATGACAGTCTGTCGCCGACTGCAAGCCTGTCGATTCTGGGATTGACCGGCATGACGGCCTGGTGCGGATTGTACAAAATCGGCCGACCGGTGCCGGGCGATACGCTGGTTGTCTCCGGCGCGGCCGGCGCCACCGGTTCCCTGGTCGGTCAATTGGCGAAAACCTCCGGCTGCCGCGTTATTGGCATTGCCGGCGGACCGGAAAAATGCGCTTGGCTTGTCCAACAGGCCGGCTTTGACGCGGCAATTGACTATAAAGGCGAAGACATTAGATCCCGCCTGAAAGAGTTGGCGCCAAAGGGGGTACAGATTGTCTTTGACAATGTTGGCGGCAAGGTGCTGGATGATATGCTCGCTAATCTTGCGCATCAGGCCCGCGTGGTCATTTGCGGCGGCATCAGCCGTTATGAAACCGGCGATTTGCCCGCTGGCCCGCAAAACTACTTTAATCTGATTTTCCGCCGCGCCAAGATGGAAGGTTTTATCGTGCTGGATTATGAGGATGAATTCCCAGCCATCCGCAAACGGCTTGGATCCCTGATCAAGGACGGACGGATTAGCTGGCTGGAGGATGTCCAGCACGGGTTCGAAAAAGCCCCCGAAACATTAAATCGGCTGTTTGCCGGCCTGAACAAGGGTAAGCAGATTTTGAAATTGTGACAGGTGTCACGTATAAGCCCCCAGGGGCAAGGAAAGGGAGAGACCATGAGTAGGTTGGAAAACAAAATTGCACTGGTGACCGGCGGGGCATCCCGCCCGGGATTGGGAAGCGCCATCGCTGACAGGTTCGGGGAAGAGGGTGCGATCGTTTATCTTACGGATATTGATGTCGCCGGTGTTGAAAAGGTTGCCGGTGAAATCAATGCCCGTGGCGGTCAGGCGATTGCCCTGGAGCAGGACGTCAGCCAGGAAAGCCGTTGGGAGGAAATTTTTGCCCAGATCAAAGCGGAGCAGGGGCGTGTTGATGTCGTTGTCAACAATGCCGGGATTTCTCTGCTGGGTACCATCGAAACCCAGACAACATCGGATTATATGAAGGTCATGGATATCAACATGCATGGCGTGTTTTACGGGACCAAGCTTGGTGTTGCCTTGATGCGGGAAACCGGAACACAGGGGTCAATCATCAACATGTCCTCTATTGTCGGACAGGTTGGGGTGCCCGGCACTGTCGGCTATGCTGCAACCAAAGGCGGGGTAAAGATGATGAGCAAAACCGTGGCTCTGGAAACCGCCAAGGAGAAAATCCGGGTCAATACGCTGCACCCCGGCATGATCATGACCAATATCCAGAAAAAGGCGATTGAGGAAAATCCGGAATTTTACGATGCTTATGTTGCCGGTATTCCAATGGGTGAGTTCGGGGAACCGGAAGATATTGCCAATGCCGCGCTGTTTCTGGCCTCGGATGAGTCGCGCTATATCACCGGTGCCGAACTGACCATTGATGGCGGCATCACAGCCGGCTAGAGCACTACGATGGTTTTGCCGATATTACCGCCGGTGAACAGTTTGGTATAGGCGGTCAGCATATTGTCCAGTCCGTGCGTTTCATCAAACGGGCTGGACAGTTTGCCCTCCTCATACCAACCGCGCAAGGTTGCGGTCAGTCGGTCCCCCTGATCGGCGAAATCCGGAGAGAAGAATCCGGTCACGGTCAAGCGTTTCATCAGAATTTTATCAAACTGCGAGACTTTGTGCGAGCCGGCGGCATCGGCATATTCCGCCACCAGGCCGCACAGGGCGATTCGGCCGTAAAGCGCCATGTGCGGCAATACGCTGTCGAGCTGAGGTCCGCCAACATTGTCGAAATAAACGTCAAAACCGTCACTGACGGCGGCAAAGGCGTCGTCCAGGGGGCCTTGCTTGTAGTTAAAGGCCCTATGGATGCCAATCTCATTTTCCAGATAGGCGCATTTTTCCGCGCCCCCTGCGGTGCCGTAAACTTCACATCCCATCAGATTGGCGATCTGGCAGGCCAGCAGGCCGGTGCTGCCGGCAGCGGCGGAAATTAGGACTTTCTCACCTGGCTGCGCCTTGGCGGTTTCCTGAATGCCCCACAGGGCAGTCCAGCCATTCATGCCCAAAACACCGAAATACTGCCGAATGTCATCAACACTGGTGTCGAGCACACGCAAATCTGACATTTCCGGGGTCACGATCGAATAGTCCGCCCATTGCCCGAAAGCCCTGACTGTATCCCCGACCTGCACGTCAGGGTGACGACTGTCAACCACCTCACCAATGCCCAGACCGACCATAGGTGTATTGAGCGGCAAGGGCGGCTGATAGCCGTCCTCGCGTCCGGTAATCCACATGCGTGTGCCGGCATCCAAAGACAGAAATTTATTCTTGATCACCACTTCACCCTCATTGGCCGGGACCAAGGGGGTTTCCCGCAATGTCAGAGCCTTATCAAAGGCGGTGCCTTCAGGGTAATTCTCAAATAGCCAATACCGGTTTTGCGTCATCTGATAAGTCCTTATGCGCTCTCATTTTCAGTAATCCAGGCGCGTTTGATTTTTTTCGCCAAGGACCATTTATGCACCTCGGTCGGGCCGTCATAAATACGGAAGGCCCTCACTTCACGAAAGATCTGTTCAACCGGCGTGTCACCGCTGACCCCGGTGCCGCCCATGACCTGCACACAGCGGTCAGCGATGCGGAACAACGCTTCTGACACGGAAACTTTTGCGATGGAGCTTTCACTCGTGCCCAGTTCCCCGCTGTCGAGCACATCGGCGCACCAGTCAATCATCAGTTCAGCTTGTTTCAGCTCAATCTGGTTTTCTGCCAGCATGAAGCCGACCCCCTCATGGTCGATCAGTTTCTTGCCGAAGGCCTCGCGCTTGCAGGCATAGGCAGTGGCGATTTCCTGCGCTCGCTGACAACTTCCGAGCCAGCGCATGCAATGGGTCAAACGCGCAGGCGCGAGGCGGATTTGCGCCAGTTTAAAACCGTCTCCGCTATGGCCCAACATATCCGTCGCAGGGACCCGCAAATTGTCCAGAGTGATGATGCTGTGACCGCCCGGCATGGAGCTGTCAATGGTGTCCAATACGCGGTCTATCTTGACCGCCGGATTGGGCATCTCGGTTAAAAATAGGCTGGCCCCATCCTCCGTCTTGGCCATGACAATGCCAACACCGGCCCCGTCTGCGCCGGTTATATAAGCTTTATTGCCGTTGATGACCCAATGGTTGCCGTCCCTGACTGCATTGGTCTGCAACATGGACGGGTCAGACCCCGCGCCGCCTTTATCAGCCGGTTCTGTCATGAAAAAGGCGGAGCGTTTGTCGCCGGCAATCATTGGAGCCAGAAACTTTTCCTTCTGCTCGTCTGAGGCGACTTTGCCAAGGAGATAAATATTACCCTCATCGGGTGCCATGACATTGACCGCGAGCGGACCAAGCACCGACAGGCCTGATTTGCGCAGGAGCAAAGCTGTTTCGCGGTGGGTGACATGGCTGCCGTCAGCCTCAATATGGGGGGTTAGCAAACCCTCATCGCGCGCCAAACCGCGCATTTCCTGAACCAGCTCGTCACTGGGACCGTGATCACCGCAGCGGGGGTCTTTCTCATAAGGGATGATTTTTTCCCTGACGAATGTCTCAATGCGGTCGGCTTTTTCTTGTATCTCAGGTCTCACGGATTGGGATGCCATATCATGCTCTTATAAATTTTGGATCAATACGAATATCCGACTGTCAAAGGCGGGTGTCACAGGCGGGTGTTTAAGGTTTAACCTGGAAGTGGGCGTGAACCGGAAATGTCATAAATCTGCACGGTCGAGTCCAGCATTTCCCCGCCAAAGGTCTCTAAGAAAGCGGCAATCCAGGGCTGGGTGAAATGAACAGCAAGGGCGTCGTCATCTCGCCACATTTCCATGACATTCACCTTGCCGGTCGCCTTGTCCTCGACCAGCAGGGAGTAGTGCAGACAGCCGTCTTCAGCGCGCACATCCTCAACCATGTCAGCGACCCGTTTTTCGAAATCATCAATGATGGCTGGGTTCATCATCATTGTTCCTGCTACGAAAATCATGCTGTGCTCCTTTGCATATATTCAGAACTCATCCATTGTGTCAGAAAATTCCGAGATTGTGACTAACATAATTAAGAGTTTCTTTCTCGGTCCGGGAATTTTAGCGTCAAAATAGACAATTAAGGAGAAAACCATGACGGATTTAGTGTCGATTGTGAACGCTTTTTATGACGCCTCTGCAGTTGGTGATTTTGATGCGGCGGAAGCGATGATGACAGATGATTTTCAGATTACTGAAGCAGAAAATCTGCCGTTTGGCGGGGTTTACAAGGGTAAGTCAGCCTTACGTGACCTTTTCGCAAAAGTTATGGCAATGATGAGTGTCGCAGAGCTCAAACACAGTCATATGATGGTTGGCGAGAACTCCGTCTGCTGTGTTGTGGATATGATTATGGCCGATGGTGGTGAGCCGATACAGTTGCTTGAGATGTTTGTCTTCCGAGGTGACAAGGTATGTGAAATCAGACCGTTTTATTTCAACGCTGATGCCGTCGCCGCTAAATGTGCGTAATTGAGCATGACTGACACTCCAGACTTCGCGCACATCATTGATCAGTTTTATCAGGCGTCCGGATCCGGGGACTTTGAGTCCGCCAATGATCTGATGACCGATGATTTCATCATCAATGAAGCGCCCAACCTGCCTTTTGGCGGGGTGTATGAGGGGAAATCAGCCTTGAAATCCCTGTATGAAAAAATCATCGGCATGATGACCATCATTGACGTGAAGCACAGTCTGCAAATGGTCGGGGACAGTGCCGCGGCGACACTGGTGGAATTGACCCCGGAAGGGTCGAACGGCGAGAAAATTTATATTCTTGAGATGTTCATCTTTCGCGGTGACAGGGTCTGTGAAATCAGACCGTTTTATTACGATGCCGACATCGTCAAGAAATACTGCAAGGCTTAATACAGGCATGAAAAAACGGGCAGTTTGATCTGCCCGTTTTCCTTTTATTTCCTGAACTTACCCCTCGAAAAGCATTTCCGGGTTTTCAATGATTTCCCGAAGGCTGGCCATGAATTGAGCTCCGGCCGCCCCGTCGATTGCACGGTGGTCACACGACATGGCAATTTCCATGCGGCTCTCAAAGCGGCCTTCACCATCATCACCTTCGGCCCAGACACGCTGAATGCCGCCTATGGCCAGAATGGACCCCTGCGGCGGGTTGATGATGGCGTCAAACTGGTCAATGCCGAACATGCCCAGATTTGAAATTGTCAGGCTGCCGCCTTCCAGGTCATCAAACGAGATTTTGCCGGCATTGGCCTTGTCAATCAGCGCATCCGTCATGTCAGAAATCACATTGACCGGTTGCAGGTCGGCGGCCCGGACGACCGGCGTGATCAGGCCTTTGTCTGAGGCAATGGCGACGGAAATGTCCGCATGCGGGAAATGGTGAATGGCGTCACCATGAACCTGCACATTGACATCAGGGTGTTTAACCAAGGCAAGCGCAACAGCTTTGATCAAATAATCGTTGATCGAAGCTTTGCTTCCAAGAACCATATTGGCGGTTTTGCGCAGGGCCAAAAGACCGTCCACTGCAAACGAGCCGCGCAGGTAAAAATGCGGAATGGAAGATTTTGACTCGGTCAGACGTCGCGCAATCACCTTACGGATTTTGTCCATTTCACGAATATCAGGTGCATTATTGGCCGCAACCGGTGCGGTTGCAATTCCGGCCCCACCGGTCCGGGCTTGCGGCAACAACTCCAGAACATCCGCTTTCCGGATCCGCCCGCGTGCTCCGGTGCCGCTCACCTGGCTCAGGTCAATACCGTTTTGGGCGGCAATCCGGCGGGCCAGAGGTGAGGCAAAAATTGACTCGTCATCGGCAGGTGTTTCCAGCGGGCCTTTCAAGGCCACGGTCTTGGGTGCGCGGCCGGCCTGATAGACATCCTGATGGGTGATCCGTCCACCGCGGCCGCTGCCGGTGATGGTGTTGGTATCAATGTTCAGTTCAATCGCAAGTTCCCGCGCTTTCGGAGAAATGTTGAGATTGTCTGACGGGATGAGTTGTTTGACTTCCTCTTTCGGGGCTTCAGCCGGCTGTTCCTTGGTCTCGCCGGCCTTGTTGCCTTCGCCCAAAGCGGTGCGCGTATCTGCCATTTCAAAGCCGTCCACGAAACCGGCTACGTCCTCATCGCCGACAGTTTCGTCGGCAAAAACGCCCAGCAGTGTTCCGACGGGCAGAGCTTCACCGGTGGGGCTGACGATTTTGCGCAATACGCTGTCAAACTCGGCCTCGACTTCATTGGAAATCTTGTCGGTTTCAATCAGGGCGATAATATCGCCTTTTTTGAATGGCTGGCCTTCCTCCACCACCCATTCGGCAATGGTGCCTTCCTGCATCTCAATGCCCCATTTGGGCATCGTAAAAGCCTTGATTTTGCTCATCTCGGTTTTTCCCTGTTACTTCCAGCCCAAGCTGCGTTCAACGGCGGCGACAATCTTATCTGGTGAAGGCAGATAGGCGCGCTCCAGTTCACGGGCAAACGGGATTGGCGTATGCGGCGGTGTTACCGCTTCCGGCGGCGCAACCAGGCTTGCATAGGCCTTGTTGGTCACCATGGAAATGATGTCGGTAGCCAGCGAGCACCGTGGCGGTGCTTCATCAACGACAATCAACCGTCCGGTGTTTTCCACCGAATCAAGAATAGTTTCCTCATCAATCGGGCTTGTCGTGCGCAGGTCAATGACGTCGCAGCCAATGCCTTTTTCGGCCAGCATGTCGGCGGCTTTCATGGAGAATTTCACCATCAGGCCGGAGGCGACAATCGTGACATCCTCACCGGCCCGTGCCAGACGTGCATGCCCGAACGGGATCATGTAATCACCATCAGGCACTTCGCCTTTTTCAGCGTAGAGCGCCTTATGCTCCATGAAAATCACCGGGTCATTTTCCCGAATGGCGGTGGTCAGCAGACCCTTGGCGTCGGCGGGCGTGGTCGGCATGGCGACTTTCAGGCCGGGCATAGAGGTCAAAATGCCGTGCGGTGACTGGCTGTGCTGGGCGGCGGCATTGAGGCCGGCGCCATAGACCATGCGGATCACGGCCGGGCATTCGCTTTTGCCGCCGAACATGTAGCGGAATTTGGCGATTTGGTTCCAGATCTGGTCCATGCAGACGCCAAGGAAGTCGGCGAACATGATTTCCGCAACCGGACGTTTGCCGGTGAGACCAAGGCCGCCTGCAGCGCCGATAATGGCACTTTCGGAAATCGGGGTGTCGATTACCCGGTCGCCCCCAAACTGCTCATACAGGCCGGTCGAGGTTGACCAGATGCCGCCAATGGCCTCGGGGCCGCCAGCGGTTCCCATGCCACCGACAATGTCTTCACCCAAAACGACGACATTCTCGTCACGGGTCATTTCTTCTCTCAGTGTATTCAAAAGCGCTTCGCGCAACATCATTTCAGCCATTGGGGTATCCTATGAAATGTAATCGATATAAACGTCAGTCAGCACGTCTTCGGCTGTCGGAACCGGGGCCGCTTTTGCCGCCTCAAGAGCCTTTTCAATGGTCTCTGTGGTTTCCTTTTCAATTGCGTCGAGATCCTTCTTGCTCAGAAGTTTCTCCTTGAGGGCATGGGCGCGGAAATGTGTGAGACAATCCCGTTCCTTGCGGATACGGTCCAGTTCGCCTTCCCCGCGATAGTTTTGCGGATCGCCTTCAAAGTGACCGTAAAACCGCTCGGTGTCGAATTCCACCGCTGCCGGGCCGTTTCCGGCACGGACATAATCCAGCACCTCACCCATGACTTCATAGACTTCAAAGAAATCACACCCGTTACCGCGCCAGACCTTCATGCCGAAGGCCTCCGCACGGCTGGCGATGTCCTTGGCGGTGCCGACGGCATAATCAACGCCTGTGTGCTCGGAATAATGATTATTTTCAAAGACGAAAATGGCCGGTGCATTGGTCACAACAGCCATATTCATGGCCTCAAAAGTTGTGCCTTGGTTGCACGCGCCATCCCCTGAAAAGCCGATGGCAACCCGACCGTCATTGTGCAGTTTGGCGGACATGGCGGCCCCGACCACAATTGGCGGCCCGCCGCCGACAATGCCGTTGGCCCCGAGCATGCCCTTGTCAATGTCGGCAATATGCATGGATCCGCCCTTGCCTTTACACAAACCATCCGCACGCCCGTAAATTTCCTTCATCATACCGTCAATGTCGCAGCCCTTGGCAATACAGTGTCCATGACCTCTGTGGGTTGATGCGATTTTATCGTTATGGTCGAGATTGATGCAGACACCGACCGCAACAGCCTCCTGACCGGCATAAAGGTGGGTAAATCCGGCAACCTCACCGGTTTGGATGACGTCATGTAGCTTATCCTCAAATTTGCGGATGTTGTTCATCTGCCGGTAAGCTTCCTTGAGTGTATCAGGGCTGATTTGCATATTCTCTCCTCCAAACTGGCATTTATTTAAGCATGTAGAGCTGTAAATTAAAACGCAATTTCCTTAGCGACTGAGTATGGTGACGGCGGAGACGCCGGGGGCGCCGTAAACGTGAGTGTAAGCAGTCTTGGGGTTTCCCTGCACCTGACGGATACCTGCGTCTCCGCGCAATTGCAGGGCGTTCTCATAAACCTGTCTTAGGCCCGACGCACCAATTGGCTCCCCATTGGCGATACAGCCGCCATCCGTGTTGACGGGCAGCCGGCCACTCAGCCTGGTTTCACCGTTTTTGAGCATGGTTTCCTGTTCGCCATGCGCGCAAAATCCGTTTTCCGCCATATGCATGATTTCTGCGCCGGCTTCCGTATCCTGTAATTGTGCCAGGTCAATGTCATTCGGCCCGATGCCGGCATGATCAAACGCTGCAGCTGAGGCAAGTTGGGTGGCAGTGCCGGTGATCTCAGTGTCAATAGCCGGGGCGAAAACCTCAAATGACCCCGGCGGGCGTGTCCGCATCACGGCCGCATCCAGCCGGATGAAGGGTGCGCCAAGCTGCTCAGCTTTTTTGCGGCTGGCAAGAATGAGAGCAACGCCCCCTTCGGCGGGGGAGCAGAACATGAATTTGGTCAAGGGGTCGCTCACCATCTGACTGTTCATGATTTCTTCATGGGCAATCGGTTGACGCCGCCAGGCCATCTCATTGTGTTCGGCATTGAGGAACGCTTTTTCAGAAACCCGACCGAGTGTGTCTTCGCTGATTCCGTAATCATGCATGTAGCGCTTGATTTTCATGGCAAAGAACTGTGTGGTCAGCATATAACCCTGTTCGCCATACCATTCCGGCAGGCCCCATTCCGCCGGCATCGGATCGAACGCCCCTCTGGGGTGCTTATCAAAGCCGACGGCCAGACCGAGTTCATACTCACCTGATTTGATGGCATTGGAGGCTGCATAAAGCGCGGAGCCGCCCGTGGCACATCCGTTTTTAACATTGATGAATTGAATACCGGTCAGGCCAAGCTGGGTGACGATTGTGTCGGCATTGCCGGCCGCGTCAGACCCGCCATAGGCGAACTGTATGTCCTGCCAACAGAGTCCGGTGTCAGCCAAAGCCGCTTCGACGGCATGAATACCCTGCTCAAGACCGCTTTTATCCGGCGTGCGCCCGAATGGATGCATGCCAATGCCGATAATCCCGACCTCGGTCATATTGTATCCCCCTTGATCGGTTGGAATGCGTGTGCCTGATCAATCTCACCCGTATCCAGCCGCTTGAAATCAAACGCCGTCAACTCAACCGCCATTCCGATTTCGACCTCTTCGGGCTCCATCCCGACAAGCCGGGCCTCAACCATCAATTGACCCTCCAGAGACACATAAGCGACAATGTAGGGGGCAAAGTCCTCGCCGTGATTATATGGCGGTGATTTCGGCGCAAACCTTTGTACCGTGAAAGACCAAACAGTTCCCACACGGTGCAGGGCGACAGCCTCCACTGTCTCCTCATCGCCCTCGGGCAGGGGGAAGATGAACTGCCCTGTTGAGCGTATCCGGCCACCCTTCAGGGTCGGTGGATCCATGCTGGCAAAAACATTGGTCATGACGGCCTCGTGCATTAAACAAGGCAAGATTAAAGTCCGGTTTTGGACAAATATACTCGTATAAAAATTAGTTTTTCCGGGATCAGCTGTTGATGCTGATATAACCGAGTTGGGTTGCCTTGAAGACCGCTTGACTGCGGTTTACGGCATCGAGTTTGATGGACGCATTATGGATATGAAATCTGACCGTAGCGCGGCTGCGTTTGATGATCATGCTGATTTCAATATCGGTTTTGCCCATGGCAGCCCAGAGCAGACATTCGACCTCGCGCTTGGATAATTTCGAACCGGACGGCAGCAGGCGCGAGGGCGGCGTGACCTGCATATAGCTGCGGATAAAGGCACGTGCATAAATGCCCAGCTCTGCGCCGTGCTCGGTGAAAATTTCCCCCAAATCCGAAATTTTCCGGTCTTTCGGGTTGTAACTGACAGCGCCGATTTGACTGAACGGCATGTGGATTGGCACAACAATCGCACAACTAGTTTTGGCGCGTTCCCCAAATTTTGACAAATCCACATCCTGAAGAAAATTATTGGGATACAGTGTCCGGATGCCGTCCTTGTTGATCCAGAAGGGTTCGCTTTCATAGCGGCAGGCCATGGTTAATGGAGATTCAAGTGCTAGATTGTTAGTTTTCCACCAATCACTGCTGTCATCCCAGCCGAAAACTTCCGTCGCCATGAGTTCACCATCCTCATCCACAATTGCCGTGTTCAGGGCAATATTATGGGTGGCGGCCACCATCATGTCGAACTTGTCATTGATGATGTCACGATAGGCTTCGCAGGATTGACGAATCTTGTCAGGTCCTGAAATCCTGATTTGTTCAAGGTTTTCAATCAGTTTTTCATTTTTGAGTGACATTGGAGGCCCATTCAAACCTGTCGGGGGAGGGAAGACATTGGTACAGTCTTCAGTTTAGGTCACTGAGAAAACGGGACAAGCGTTATTTTGCCTTATACCTCAGCTTTTTCCCGATTAATCCAGCTGATGCCGCGTTTCAACAGGGTGTAAAAGACCGGCAGGTCCCACGCGCAACGGTCAACAGTCGGCCACCATGGCACATCCGGCTGCAGGTCATAATGCCCGCGACAGTGCCCGAGCGTTAAATAAAGGACGGCGCCTTCACCATGGGTTTTGATGTAAAATACAGGATGTTTGCCGGGGGCGTCCGCAGCTTCGGCAAAGCCCGTGCCCTCTTCGGTGCATTCGGTTTCGAGCAGCACATCCAACGTGCCATGGGTTTCCAGATGATACAACTCGTCCGTTGTCTCAAACGACTCAATCCCCTGGACCAGTTCATGGTCGGGTTGGGCGTTGGTCACCAGATACGGTTCAATAGGCGGATGGGTAATGAATTGCGAGCCGAGCAGATCCATAAAAAGCGGGGCGATGCGCGGCGCCGCCCACAGCCCGTCATCGAGCATCCGCAGAATCGAATTTGTACCATGCAAGGCTAGCCAGCGCCCCCCTTTGTTCAGCCAATCCTTCAACACTTCCTGGGCGTTGAGGGAGGGAATGACATCACATGTATAGGTCACCAGACAGTCGGCATTGCGGATGGCATCGAGGTTTTCATAATCTTCGAAAACGCGGACACGAAAGCGCATATCCTCACCGAAAAGCTTAAGCAGTTCCAGACGTGCAAAGTCAATGTCATGATATTTGCCGGCGGCAATTAGTACGCAGTCAATACGTTCCGGGTGTTTGTTGTCACTCATCTTTACTTGTCCAAATATTTCTGCAAAGTGTTGTGGAATTGGCGAATACGGATTTCCTGATAATCACCAAGCTGAACCTGGCGGTTCTTGGAAGCTTTCAGGCCTTCCTGAACATAGGGGAGATTGTCCATATCCTGTTCAAAAACATCGCCCAAAGTGCCTAATTCCTCGGCTTCAGTCCATTTTTGGTCAACTGACAGAAATTTCATCTGTGGGCTGCGCGGACGCTCCTGCCCGGGTGGCACGCGGGTCAGAATACGCACTTCCATCAGACAGTGATCAGGATCCTTCCAGGGGCGCCAACGATACACGATGTTCGGCATGAAACCGCCCCAAGGTGCGAAATTCGGAAAGACATTGTAAACAATGGCATCCAGCAGTTCGGCGTCGGTGGCATCACTGTGATCATAGCCGAAAATATTGGTGTAATTTTCCCGCATGGCGGCACCCAAAGCCTCACGCGCGGTCATGCCGTCCGGCACATCAATGGCGAAGGGGTCGCTCTCGGCGTCATAATTTTCCGCAGAGCGGCCGTTATATTTGACGAATTCATCGACAATCCACTGCTGTTCCTTGCCCTCCGGGTCAATATGCGGCGACATCACGCCGAACGGCACAAGATTGACGTTCACATTGTCACCCCAATACCAATAGGCGCTGTTTTCATCGCCTGTGAAAGGCAGTATCTGCGGATGCGTCACAACCGTATGCCAGGCTTCCATAAAGGCCTCGGCGGTGACTTTCCAGTTTGCCGGTACGACTTTTCCGACCCAGATGGCAGTCGCACATTCTTCGTGCCGCCAGCGCTTAAAATGCTCAGGCAAAGGCGCCAGAAACTCCTCAAGAGTCGGTCCGCCGGGGTTTTCCTTAAGAAAAATGTATCCGGCCCAACGACCGACCTCGGCTTCGGGAAGGCTCATTTTTTCGTCGGTCAGGTGCGAAAAGTCCCAGCGGTTCGGGATGTGTGCCAGCGATCCGTCCTTGTTCCAGGTCAGCCCATGGAACGGACATTCAAAACGGTCTTCGCAGCCGTCCTCCAGCCGCAATTTACGCCCCCGGTGCAGGCAAACATTATGAAAAGCTCGGACGGAACCGTCATCCTGACGGCAAATCAGGAATGTCCGGCCTGCATTATCAAACACCGTGAAATCACCGGGCTCGGGAATATCCTCTTCCCGTGCGGCGAATTGCCAGACATTTGGCCACATTTTTTCGTTCTCAAGTGCCTCAAACTCTTTTGAGGTGTAGCGCTCGACGGGCAATGGCTCGGAGCCTAAATATTCATAGCTCGGTTCTTTGAGAAAATCAGGCACAGGGCGAGAGTCCTTGGCCATCAGGTCAACCCAGTTTACGCCTTCAGCCAGGCGGGTCAAATCAGTCTTGTCATTGGAGCTCTTGGACATGCGTCATCCTTTCACAAAGATTTCTTTTCAAGCTTGGAGATATGTTGCCCCCATAAAAGATTAAAAAAAACTATCCTAATATCCAAGTCTCAAAACCTAGCACAAAAACCATTTTCGCCGCGTGTGAGAAGTCTGTAGTGTTGGAAATCATGAAGTCTGAATTGGCTGTTTTTCTCTGGAGGGTCTTATGGGGAAACTGGAAAACAAGGTTGCTGTCATAACCGGCGGGACGTCCGGCATTGGTGCAGGCACGGTCGCCAAATTTGTTGAGGAGGGCGCCAAGGTCGTCTTCACCGGCTCGAATGAGGAAAAGGCGGCACAGGTTTGTGACAAAACGGGCGCACAGTTCGTCAAGCATCAGGTGCAGGATGAGGATGGATGGAAAAGCTTGATGGATAGCGTGCACGAGCAATATGGCCGGCTCGACATCATGTTCGCCAATGCAGGAACCGAAATGGGGGACGCCAGTGTTGAGGAAATCAACTTGGCGGATTGGCAACGTCTTCTGGACATCAATCTGACCGGCATGATGCTCAGTGCGCAAATGGCAGTTCGTGCCATGCGCAATAATCCTGACGGCCCGACAGGAAGCATTATCATGAACAGTTCCATGAACGCCTTCATTCCGATGGGCAATTATGTCACCTATTCGACGACCAAAGGGGCGCTGATTGCGCTGGCAAAATCCGTCGCCATGCATTGCGCCAATCAGGGATTGCAGATACGCTGCAACTCCATTCACCCGGGTGTGGTCGAGACGGAAATGATCACCAATCTGATTGATGGTGCCGACGATCCGGCGGCGGCGCGGGCGGGATATGAGTCCATGGCGCCACTTAAGCGTATGGCGACGGTTGCGGAGGTTGCCGGTCTAGTGACCTATTTGGCTTCTGATGAGGCGGCTTTCATAAGTGGTGCTGAATACAAGATGGACGGCGCGACCACTTCCGGCATGATGGGGTTGTAGGATTATGAGTTCTTCAGGCACAAATTTGCAGGGCCGGGTCGCTCTTGTTACCGGCGGATTGCGTGGCATTGGTCGCGCCATTGCCGAGAAGTTGCAGTCTTTGGGGTGTGTCGTTTATTGTACTGATATTGAGCCAGATGACGTGGCCGGCACGCTTTTAGCTGGCGCCCCTGACGGACTTCATTACATCAAGGCTGATGTCGCCTCTGAACAGGACTGGCAGGCCGCCATCGCCAAAATTAAGAAAGCGCAGGGTCGGCTTGACATACTGGTCAACAATGCCGGCACGGATTGTGTGTCTCCAGTTGAGGATCTGAAACTGGAAGATTGGCGGCGCATCATGTCCATTAATGTTGACGGTGTTTTTCTTGGTGTCAAGACAGCGGCACCCTTGTTAGAGGCCTCAGGTGCGCAAACGCCGGCCGGCAGTTCCATCATCAATATCAGCTCAATCATGGGCAAGGTCGGCTATCCGGACACCTCAGCCTATAATGCCGGCAAGGGGGCGGTGAAGCTGTTCACCAAAGCTGTCGCAATTGAGTTTGCTAGCAAACGCAAGCCCATAAGGGTCAACTCCGTACATCCCGGTTTCATACGAACACCGCTTTTCGATGCCGGTATGCAGCGGCTGGTGGATGAAGGGGCCGCCGGGTCGATTGATGAACTGGCCGATGTGCTTTCGCAGGCCACACCTAACGGCCGATTGGGCACCGCAGAAGAGATTGCCGAAGCGGTGGCATTTTTGGCTGGAGACGGCAGCGCCTATATGACCGGCTCTGAAATGGTCGTCGATGGCGGCTGGACGGCGCAGTAACGCAGTAATCTTAAGGAGAGGTAGATGACAATACATCTGGAAAATGTCGTGGCTCTGGTTACCGGCGCCAGCGGTGGCATCGGTAATTCGGTCTGTGCGGCCCTGACCAAGGCCGGCGCCAGAGTTGTGGCGACGGACCTCGTTGCGCCGGAGACAGGAAACGCTCCTGATGCCGAAGCGTTTTTGGCGCATGATGTGACCAGTCAATCTGATTGGGAAAACGTCGCGAATCATATCTCAGACAATTATGGTCGTCTGGATGCGCTGGTCAATGTGGCCGGCCTGTCTGTGGTGAGCAGCATTGAGGCGACGGATTTGGATGCCTGGCGCAAGGTTTTTGCGGTTAATGTGGAAAGTATGCTGATTGGTCATCAGGTCATGCTGCCGCTGCTGAAAAAGGGCGGGGAAGCCCGTCAAAGTGGCGCTTCCATCGTCAATTTCTCCTCGATTGCCGGGCAGCGCGGTGCGGCGTTCAATGCCGCCTATTGCTCCAGCAAAGGTGCCGTCAAGATTTTCAGCAAAAGTGCGGCTATTGAATTTGCGGCGTTGGGATATAATATCCGTGTGAACACCATCCATCCCGGTGGTGTCGATACTCCAATGCTCGACTCGATTATTCAGACCTATCTGGATCTGGGGGTTATCAGTTCCGCCGAGGAAGCCCAACAGGGCATCATCGCCGATCATCCCATCGGGCGGCTTGGTGTCGGCGATGATTTGGGCGGCGGGGTTGTCTATCTGTGCTCAGAGGCGGCGGCCTTTGTGACCGGATCTGAATTGAATATTGATGGCGGTTTTTCCGCCGTTTAACCTTTTGGGAAACATTATGAGTGAAAACAAATTTGATGTGCTTGTCATCGGCTCCGGCCCTGGCGGATATGTGGCTGCAATACGGGCCAGTCAGCTTGGGTTAACGACCGCCATTGTCGAAAAGGCGGATATGGGCGGCGTATGTCTGAATTGGGGGTGCATCCCGACAAAGGCCATGCTGCGCTCCTCGGAGCTTTATCACCAAATGCAGCACGCCGAGGATTACGGCCTCAAGGCCAAGCCTGAGTTTGACCTGTCCGCCATTGTCAAGCGCTCGCGTGATATTGCCGGCAAGCTGTCCGGCGGCATTGACTATCTGATGAAGAAAAACAAGGTGACCGTCATCAAAGGGACGGCTGCCCTTTCCAAGGGGAGTGCCGCGCCGCTGGTTGAGGTGGACGGCAAGACCTATGAGGCTTCCCATGTGATTTTGGCGACCGGGGCGCGCCCGCGCAATCTTGACGCTATTGGTCTGGTGGCGGACGGCAAGACCGTCTGGACCTCCCGGGAGGCTATGGTGCCGGAAAAAATGCCTAAAAAAATGGTGATTGTCGGGTCAGGGGCGATTGGGGTTGAGTTTGCGAGCTTCTATTCTTCTTTTGGTGTCGAGGTGACTGTGCTGGAGGTTCTTGATCGCATCCTGCCGCAGGAGGATGAAGAAATCTCAGCCCTGGCGCGTAAAAGTTTCGAGAAAAAAGGCATCACCATCATTACCGGTGCGCAGATTTCTGCAACTAAGGTGACGGGCAAAGGCGCGACCATCACATTTGACGCTGGTGGTGAAACCAAAGAATTAAAGGCCGACAAGGTCATTTTGGCCGCAGGTGTTGTCGCCAATACCGAAGATATGGGGCTTGAGGCTCTGGGCGTTGAGCTGGAAAAAGGTCATATTGCAACCGATGCGTTCGGCGCGACCAATGTGACCGGGCTGTATGCCATTGGTGATGTAACAGCCCCGCCCTGGCTGGCGCATAAGGCGTCCCATGAGGGGGTCATTTGCGTTGAGAAGCTGGCCGGGCACACGCCGCATGCATTGGAGCGGACACGGATTCCCGGCTGTACCTACTCCGCACCGCAGATTGCCAGTGTTGGCCTGAGCGAGGCCGCGGCGGTTGACGCCGGTCATGATATCCGCGTCGGGCGCTTCCCGTTTATGGGCAATGGTAAGGCGCTGGCCATGGGGGAGCCGGATGGTTTGGTCAAAACAATATTTGACGCCAAATCGGGAGAACTGCTCGGCGCACATATGATCGGCACCGAGGTGACGGAATTGATCCAGGGCTTTGTCACGGCCATGGGGCTGGAAACAACCGAGGCGGAGTTGATGGAGACGGTGTTTGCCCATCCGACCCTGTCCGAAATGATGCACGAATCAGTGCTCGACGCTTATGACCGTGTGTTGCATATTTAGGGAGTAACATGATGAAGGGTTCTTGTCTGTGTGGTGCGGTTACATACTCTTATGACCGTGAAAGAGCTGATCAGGCCCTGAACTGTCATTGCCGCGACTGTCAGAAAGTGACCGGCGCCGGCAAGGTCACCGTCGTCGGGTTTCCGCAGGACGCCGTTCAGATTGACGGCGACTATAAAATTTTTGAAAAACTTGGCACTGACGGGTCGCATGTCCGGCGTGCCTTTTGCCCGGATTGTGGGTCGCAGCTTTTTACATTTGTGCTGGAATTTGAGGGCTTTATGTTCATCAAAGCCGGGACCATGGATGATGCGTCTTGGATTCAGCCCGTGGCGAATTGTTGGACACCCTCCGGTCATGACTGGTGCGCGCCGTCCGACGGGATTATCAATTTTGAGGCCAACCCTCCAGCGGAGTGACATGTGCGGTCTATGGTCACTCCCCGCTCGTGGCATAAATGCCACACACCCCGGCTCTAAACCTGTCTTTCCGCTTAACTAAACTATTCGTCAGGTCATAAGAGGCGGCGAATTTGTATGATTGTTAACGTAGTTGGGAGTGTTTTTCCCAATCTTAACGGAGGGTCTCTATGATCGAATTAAGAAAACTGGCAATTTTTGCCAATGTTCCGCTTGCCGGCGTCATCGGCGCTGCCATGCTCGGAACAACCAGTCTCGTGTCCTTCACGAGCACAGCCGTGGCGCAGTCTTCGATTGACGAAGTCATCGTGACAGCACGGAAGCGTTCAGAGTCAATTCAGGACGTTCCGGTTGCTGTTTCTGCGCTCTCCCCCGCACAGCTGGAAGCCGGTAACATTCAAACTGTTGCTGACCTGAAAAAGCTGGTGCCGAATGTGGACTTGGTCCACAACGACTTTATCGGTGGTGGTCTGACGGCCTCCATTCGTGGTATTACACTTGACGATATTGAGAAAACCTTTGAGCCGACCGTCGGCATGTCCGTTGACGGTGTCTTCTCAGGTTCCAACTCAGGTGTTGACCTTGATCTGTTCGACCTGGAAAGCGTAGAAGTTCTGCGTGGCCCGCAAGGTACTCTGTTCGGCCGGAACACAATTGGTGGTGTGATCAACATCAAGCGTACCAAGCCGACCGGCGAGTATGGCATGAAGGTCCAACTGACAGCTGCTGAAAACAACAAGCAGGACATCAAAGCGGTCATCAACGCACCGCTCGGCGACAAGGGTGGCATCAAAGTTTCTCTGCGGGATCTGGAAAGCGACTCATTCCAGTATAATGTCACGCAGGGCCGCACCAATGAAAACCGCGACCTGCAGTCTGCCAGCCTGTCCGTGCTGTATAACTTCACTGACAATTTCACCGGCCAATTCACCATTGACAATTACAATGATGATGGCGAGTTGAACGGTCTGTTGGCGATTGGTACAACTGATAATCTTCTGTGTCTGGCCCTCGGTGTTTGTGCAACAACATCCGCCGATCTGTCAGCTCAGAACGATTACGGTACTGTTTACAACTCCAACCCGTTCTCCTCCACCATTCAGGGTAACAACATGACCTTGAACCTTGAGTGGGATCTGGGCAGCCACACTCTGAAATCCATCACGGGTTCACAAGAGTTTGATGAAGTCATGGACATTGCGTCCTGGGGTCATCCTGGTGTGGTTTTCCCGGTTGTACGTGACCAGGAATATGAGCAGAAAACCCAAGAGTTCCAGTTGGTCTCCAATGATGACGGCCCACTGAACTACGTTATTGGTTTGTATATGCTCGACGCTGACTACTACATGGACTCTGGCCCGATTCAGAACTTCCAGTCCGGTGGTACAACTGAAGCTCAGGCGATTTTCGGTGAACTGAACTACGATCTCAACGATCTGTGGTCAGTCACGGCCGGTATGCGCTATACCGAAGAGGAAAAAACCGTCGACTCAGACGTCTTTACCTCGCTTGCCAACAAAATTGCAGGCAACCCTGCATCTGAGTTTGTCAAAAAATTCGAAGATGACAACCTGACTTATCGTTTGGTTCTGAAGCGTGATACCGACTTTGGTATGGTTTATGGTTCCTACTCAACTGGCTTCCGTTCCGGTGGATTTAACGCCCGTGGTCTGGATGACGTGTCCGTGGGGCCGTATGCCTCTGAGGAAGTGGCCAGCCTGGAATTTGGTCTGCGTTCAGAATTCAACGACAATGCTTTGTTGAACATCACGGCCTTCATCACCGATTATGAAGACAAGCAGGAGCAAATCGTGACTGCCGGTACGGAATGCGGTCAGGCTGCAACAGTGACCTGTACGTTTGTCCGGAACGCCGGTCAGGTGGAAATCGAAGGTCTTGAGATTGAAGGTGTCTATCTGGCAACCGAAGCTCTGACTCTGAGAACCGCCATTGGCCTGCTGGACTCAACTTATGATGAGTTCATCTACAACGGCACCGATGTCAGTGCAAACGCCAAACTGCCGTTTGCCCCGGACATGACCCTGAGCCTTGGCTTTGACTATGCGAAAGAGCTGAGCCGCGGTGATCTGGTGATCAACGGTACCTTCAAAATGGTAGATGATGCCTATGGTCGCTATGACCCGTCCACCTATAACTTCGCAACCGGTCCTGACATTCAGATCGACAGCTATGAAACGCTGGATCTGTCAGCGACCTACACGACGGAAACAGAAGGTGGTCAAACCCTGAAAGTGACACTCTTCGGAAATGATATTCTTGAAGAGGGCGGCCGT
>JBMHDL010000008.1:0-91487 GCA_049889415.1 Parvibaculales bacterium
CGCGCCTTCTCCTCAGGCGCCTTGTCAATATCTGAATAATCAGAAAACTCAGCAC
This sequence comes from Parvibaculales bacterium, assembly GCA_049889415.1. Classification (GTDB taxonomy): domain Bacteria; phylum Pseudomonadota; class Alphaproteobacteria; order RS24; family RS24; genus JAYQKL01. Next base: position 56 of record JBMHDL010000008.1, read on the forward strand.
CACCAGCCTCAGCCAGTACCTTCGTAATCGCCGCCGTCAGCGTCGTCTTACCATGGTCAACGTGACCAATCGTGCCAATGTTGCAATGCGGCTTCGTCCGCTCAAACTTTTCCTTTGACATTCTGCCAATCCTATCCGTTTGCGACCCTGGGGGCCTGAACCAATTTCATAGCTCCATCATCAGCCTGATGTAATGGAGCGGGTGAAGGGAATCGAACCCTCATCTTCAGCTTGGAAGGCTGTTGCTCTACCATTGAGCTACACCCGCGCTGAAATCCGCCCTGACGACCCTTTCCCAAAACCCTTGGCGTGGTGGAGGGAGTTGGATTCGAACCAACGTAGGCATAGCCAACGGGTTTACAGCCCGTCCCCTTTAGCCACTCGGGCATCCCTCCGGGGATACACGCCAACACGGCTTTACAAAAGCGCTCCGACAATGGCAGAACAAAGCGGTTATTGTCCTAAACCCTTGCCATGTCAAGCCTTTCAACGCACAAAAAACATGTAAACAGTCTCGTCGGAAGACTTATGAAGATTTCCGATGAGAATGTTTGCACAAATTTTGTTTGAACCTTATAAGCGTTGATATGAAGAAGCGCAAGCATTCAAATGTCACAAGCCGCGAAAAAAAACCATTTCCCGGGGCACCCCGCCGCGGCTCCCGCAACGGTGCTGCAGCCGACAAATTGATCATTTATGGTCTGCATGCCGCAAAGGAAGCGTTGAAAAATCCGAACCGGCAGTGTCTGGAGCTTAAAGCCACCAAAAACGCCCTGCGGGAACTCGAAAAAGAGCTGGCAAAACACAGGCATGAGAGCCTGCCCCGACAGGAAACCACACCCGACAAACTGAGTCAGATGTTCAAACCCGGCACCGTCCATCAGGGTGTGGCTTTAACGGTCGCCCCTCTGCCCGAAACAGGTTTTGATGATTTGGTTGCCGGCGGTCAAACCCTGATAGTCCTCGACCAGGTGACGGACCCCAGAAACATCGGCGCCATCATGCGTGCGGCGGCCGTCTTCGGCGCCGGCGGAATCATCGTCACGCGCCGCAACGCCCCTGCGCCGGCAGGTGCGCTGGCCAAAACCGCATCCGGCGCACTGGAACACGTCCCTCTGGTGTCCGTCGCCAACCTCTCCCGATGTCTCTCGCAACTGCAGGACAGCGGTTATGTCACTTTGGGATTGGATGAACGCGGAGATGAATTAATGGCGGAAACGGACACGAGTCGTCCGGTGGCACTGGTCATGGGGGCTGAAGGTCAGGGGTTACGCCGGTTGACCAAGGAAAGCTGCACGCGTCTGGTCAGGCTGCCAAACGTCGCCATGCAGGACGGGGCTGATTTTGCGTGCCTGAATGTTGCGACCGCAACAGCAGTCTCTCTTTATGAGCTGGCGCGGTAAGGTACGGGCGCGTCACGACAGGCTGGCTTTGAGAATCTCATTGCTGAGGAACAACTCCCCGTTGCGGGCCTCCCCTAACCCGGCCAAGTGACACAGTTGCTCAAAAATATCCTGCGCGGCATCCGCGTCCACCAACAGGCTAAGAATATCCACCTCTCCGGCCGTCCCGAATTCCTTGAAATCCAGCAGATCTTCTGCCCGCCCGGCTTCAATGGAGATGATATGAACCGCTTCACCAGCGTGAAGCTTGGAGGTGATTTCCTCCGCCAGCCCCTTTGTGAGATGGCCACCGATTTCCCTGAGTCGTTTCATACTGACGACTCTTGTGAAAGACGCTCTAGAACGTCTTCGGGGATATAGGTTGCAACCTGCGCCAGTTCGCTCATATACATGATGCCCATGCCGGGTGTATCAAGCGCTCCAGCCAGATACATGGCTTCAAATACTGTATCCGCCTGATCCTTGGACACAATGATGCGGATGACCTCCTTTTGCTCATCGATGGTGACACCAAGCAACCCCATGCGCTCACGGATACCTGTCCCGCGAGCGTAATGGACGGTTGCGCCCTGCGCGCCAACGCCCTGCGCAGCCTTAACCACTTTATCGGCTTTGCCTTGCTGGATGATGCAGGTGATCAAGCAGGCGTCAGTCAGGTAGGTTATCTGTCTCACATTCTTTCCTTTCAAGCGGACTCAGCGTTTTTGACGCCATTGAATAAACAGGCCCATGCCCATCACCGAAATGATCGGCCCGATGGAAGCCATGGACAAAATGCCGAAGCCCTCCACCGCGGATACGGCATCACCGAGCCCCATACCCATGGCCAGCACCAGCGGCACCGTCACCGGCCCGGTCGTGACACCGGCACTGTCCCAGGCAACATTGACAAACGCCTCGGAGGAGAGCGCCGTCAGCACAATCGCGATAATGTAAAGCGGAACAATTAAGGTCGCCAAATCAAGATCAAATATGATCTTGCACACTCCAAGTGCGATGCCGAAAGCAACCCCGAATGACACGCTGTACATCAACATCGACTTCTTGAACGCCCCATTAGTCAGGTTCTGCACCGTCAGGCCCAATGCATTCAAGGCCGGCTCAGCCAGCGTTGCCCCAAATCCAAGAAGCCAGGCAAAAACAATGACAATAACATAGCCGAGCATTTCGCCGTAAATGGGGGACGCCTGCAGGGAGTCCATGGACATGAAGGCGGCAGGAAGGGCTGAGCCGGTCTGGGCACCAATGGCACCGAGACCATAGGTCAGACCGATGTTGAAAATACACATGCCAATGACCGATAAAGCCAAGCCATAACCGGTAATTACCGGATTGGCGACTTTTGACCGCAAAACTGCATACAGAACAATCATCAGAAAAATTACCAATGGCAATATGGCCTGCACGCCCATCAGGATTTCAACCATTGGCGTGGTTTCCCAAAAGCCGGGGAGCTGCGCCTCCAACGTCATCGGTGTTTGGGCCGCAGCAATGATGTCCTCTGGGCTGACCTGCGACTGGACAAAAAGCGTCAGCAGCAAAACCGCGAGAATCGGGAACAGGGACGCCAAAGTCACCACCCCGAAACCCGAGAGGGAGTCATTACCCTTGCCGGCAGCGGAGGCGATGCCGATCCCCAGCGACAAAACCAAAGGAACCGTCACCGGACCGGTTGTGACCGCGCCGCAATCCCAAGCCAGACCGAGAACAACCCTGAGATCATCATTTTGCCAAAAATACGCCGTCAACAGGAGAGTCGGCGTCAAGGCGGCATATATCATCGGCTTCAACGACCAACCGCGCACAAAGCGCAACGTACCGAGTATCGCGGCAATGCCGACCCCTGCCCCGACCAACAACACCAGTTCGGTCGTTCTGCGGGTAAGAATTTCATAAAGATAGGGGGCTTTTTCTGGCGAGACTGACGCCCCGAAAGCCTGCAAAGCTCCAATCGCCGGCTCCGCAAAAGTCACACCGACGCCAAGCATACCGATAATCATGAGCACCACCGGCAAAGATGCCTTTTTGGGGAGCTTATCCCCGATGACGGTGCCGAACGGCATCAGACCGACATTCAACCCTTCCATGAAGACGGCCAGACCGAGTATCACCGCCGCCAAACCGCCGGTGAGTGTGAGAGCTTGCTCGACAGGCTGACGCAGAATGAGCATCAGGAACAGACACAAATAAAGCGCCAATGGCAGAACGGATTTGATTTGCTCCAGGATTCTGACACCGGAATACGGCGCGACCAGCCCAATAGCCTGACGCGGCGTCACTTTAATTTTCTGCAATGCACCGGCATCAGAAACAGTCCGGGCCGTCAAAGCATTGTAGCTTATTGTCCTGTTCTGAAGCCGAGCCTCACGCAACATGTCTGCATAACGCATACATCACCCCCTAAAACCCACTTAGCATACAAAAAAGACCGGGAACCTCAAACACCTATTCACCATCGGAGCGAAAATCATGCTGTTTTAGATGATGGCGTCATCATAATGGCCGTCATGGAAGCCAGCGGCACTCCCTCATGCTCCTGCCAAAGCCGGCACACGATGGTGCTCGAGCGCCGCCCGTGTTTCAACATTTCGGCGCGGGCGAATGTCGGCAGCTTTTTACCGCCGCGCAAATATTGCGTTGTCGTGTTGAGCGGCACGGGTATGTCGGAAGCTTCTGCTGTATTGAGTTGGGTCATATGCCGCGCCGCCTCCAGTACGGCGGCGGTTTCCATCAACCCGGCCATGCACCCGCCATGCATGGCCCCGATTTCACTGTTGCCGAAGACGGTCTCATCAGCCGACAACTTCAACGTCACACCATCTTCAATCCCGACCAGTTCAATATTCACATGCGCGGCGAAGGGCATGTCAGTGAGTCTGGCACGCATCAATTCAAGTTGCTTGTCGCGCTCACCCATCGCCTGACTCCCCTGTCTGCTTTGGTGGTCGGGCATACGCACCAACCATGAAGGTTCCGGTTCCAAAAGCAATCGGCTTGTCGGGGTCAGACTGGAACACCTGCCCCCGGACAAAACTGATGCGCCGCGTCTGACGGTAGCATTCTGCAATGCAATAAAGATCTTCCCCGGCCGTTGCGGGACGGGCATAATCAATGCGCAGATCAATTGTCGCCATCAATGAGGTTTTGCCGAGGCTGGCTATACACGCCCCCCCGAAAGCCTCATCCATCAGCGTCGTGATAACCCCGCCATGCAGCGCATTGGCTGACAGACTGGCCAGCAGCTTGTCACTCCACGCCAGACCCATATAGGATGTGGTTTTGCTGAATCCGAAATAATGAACCCCGAGATGCTGGCCGTAAGGCGTACGACTGCTGCGCTCTAGGAGAAAAACATCATCCGGCATTTCAAAAGGATATTTCATAGCCCCCGTTATAGCCAAGCCCGAAATACATGCAATCCGATTCATATGACGACAGGCGCTGGCACTGGCGCTGGCACTGGCAAAGACATCGCACTTATCGCATGACGGGGCTAGGCGGCAGGCCGGAAACTTGCTATGTCAAGGCATGACTAAAACAGCTCTCATTACCGGCGGTGCAAAACGGATTGGCAAAGCCATCGCTCTGGGCCTTGCCGAACGGGGTTGGAACATAGCCCTGCACTATGCGTCCTCAGAAGCGGAGGCACACAATGTGCTTGCACAAATCGACGCCATGGGTGTTGAAGCCACCGGGCTGAAAGCCGACCTTGGCGACACACAACAGGTTGAAACACTCATGCCGCAGGCAAATGCAGCGCTTGGGGAAATCTCTCTGCTGGTTAACAACGCCTCCCTGTTTGAGCGCGACACCGCCGAAAGTCTGACCGTTGCGAGTTGGGATGACCACATAAGTGTCAACCTGCGGGCGCCGACCCTGCTGATGCGAGATTTTGCCGCCCAATCACAAGGCGGCAACATCATCAACATTATCGACCAGCGGGTTTGGCGGCTCACACCGGACTTTGTCAGCTATACTGTGTCCAAGACCGGCTTATGGACCTTGACCCAAACCTTCGCCCAGGCTTTGGCGCCCAAAAAAATCCGTGTCAACGGAATTGGCCCAGGACCAACTCTGCCCAACCCCCGTCAGGATGTGGCTGAGTTCGAGAAACAGGCCCGCTTGGTTCCGCTGGGACATGGCGCGAGTCCGCAAGACATGGTGACGGCTGTTGACTTCATTCTCAATGCGCCGGCCATGACGGGTCAGATGATTGCCCTTGATGGCGGCCAGCATCTGGCCTGGGAAACACCAGATGTGACGGAGGTTGTGGAGTAATGAATACACCAGCTTTTGCCGCGTCGGACAGTTACGCCAATGCCACGCAGGGGGTCATGCGGGTCTTTATTCGGGATCTGGAACTGATGATGTCGGTCGGCATTTATCCGCATGAAAAAACAGCGCGGCAACCGGTTCTGTTTAATCTTGACCTTGCCGTTTCGGAATTGGGAACCGAGGCCCCGAAACAAATTGATGAGGTTGTCTGCTATGACACGATTGTCAAACACATCAAGGCGCTGGTTCAAGACACGCATTATGACCTGGTGGAAACCCTCGCGGAAGATGTCGCCGCCAGATGTCTGGACAACAAAAAGATTGTCAAAGTTCGGGTCCGGGTAGAAAAGACTCGAGCAATCCGCGAAGCCGCCGGCGTCGGAGTTGAGATTGAGCGGTTGCAAAATCACTGACGAATTTCATTAGAGCTACTTCGCAATAAAACAATAAATGGCTAAAAAAAAGGCACTTTTTATTGTTTCACGGATGTTTCATGAAAGTGCCGAAAAACCGCCAAAAACAGGCGTTTTTACCTAGATAGTTGATTTTAAGTGCCTTTTTGTCACATTAAGAGTTAATCACAAGACGCCTGCCTCAATATTACAAATTTGTAAACATAATAATTCTGCCAGTATCAAAATAAAAATCAAACACAGCTTTTTAAAAAACAATAAAATCAACAACTTAAAAAGAGGTGTGTTTTTGTTGTAAAAACGTCACTCCCAATAAAAACAGGGACTTGACGAATTTCAGTCTTTTTTACACACAAACTTATCCACAGATTGAAAAAAAATCGTTTTCCGGTCTTTTTCAGAAAAAATTTTCCGGTAATGAGGTGAAAATTTTCACAATAAAATTATAATGTTTTCCATGACCAACGCCACCCCGTCCCATGCAGTTCAAGGGCCAGACCTGATCAAGGAAAAAGTCAAGAGCCTGCCCTCTGCAGCAGGGGTTTACCGCATGCTCGGCAGCGATAACGATGTGCTATACGTCGGTAAGGCAAAAAATCTGAAGGCACGTGTGTCCTCCTACACCAGATTATCAGGTCACTCCAATCGCATCGCCAATATGATCCGGCTGACCTGTGACATGGAATTTATCAGGACCAAGACTGAGGCCGATGCGCTTTTGCTAGAAGCCAATCTGATACAGAAATTCAAACCGCGCTTCAATGTGCTGATGCGGGATGACAAGAGCCTGCCCTATATTCTGCTGGCCCAGGATCACCCGATTCCACAACTGACCAAACATCGCGGTGCGCGAAAGCGCAAGGGACATTATTTCGGACCCTTCGCTTCTCCGGGCGCAGTCAACAGAACCCTGAACACACTGCAACGGGCATTTCTGTTACGCACCTGCACGGACAGTTTCTACAACAGCCGAACCCGCCCCTGCATGCTGTACCAGATCAAACGGTGCAGTGCCCCCTGCACGGGAGAGATCTCCCAGCAGGACTACGCTCTCCTCGTTAAGCAGACCCATCACTTCCTGTCCGGTTCTAGCTCCAAAATTCAGGAGGAGCTGGCGGCACGCATGCAGGAGGCCAGTCAGGCAATGAATTATGAGCTGGCCGCCCAGTTGCGCGACCGTATCCGGGCGCTTACCTATGTGCAATCCTCAACCGATGTTTATGCCCGCACAGTTGAGGAGGCTGACATCATCGCCTTAGGGCAACAGGCAGGACAAAGCTGCGTGCAGGTGTTTTTCTTCCGGTCCGGAAAAAATCTGGGCAACAAAGCCTATTTCCCCCGCCATGATCAGGACACGCCACCCGAGGAGATCCTCGAATCTTTCATTGTCCAGTTCTATGAAAACAGATTGCCTGCACGTCAGCTTATCATCAGCCACGCGCTTGAAAACAAAAGTCTAATTGAAAAGGCTCTGGGTCTAAAAATGGACACGTCCATAAAACTCATCCACCCCAAGCGCGGAGAAAAAAGCGACCTTCTGCAACATGCCGTTGACAATGCCAATGAAGCACTGGCGCGTAGGCTTTCAGAAAAAGCCAGTCAGGATAATCTGCTGCAGGGTGTGGCGGATGTGTTCGGGCTGGAAGCCCTGCCGGAGCGGATTGAGGTCTTTGACAACAGCCACCTGCAGGGCACCAACGCCGTTGGGGGCATGATTGTCGCCACCCGGGATGGGTTCGCCAAAAACCAGTACCGCAAATTCAACATCAAAGACCCCTCAATTGTGCCCGGAGACGATTACGGCATGATGCGCGAAGTGTTCACCCGCCGCTATGGCCGCCTCAAGCGTGAGGAGGAGCAAAGCTCGAGCAACTGGCCCGACTTGGTTCTGGTGGATGGTGGCAAAGGCCAATTGTCGGTGGCGCGTGAAGTTTTGGAGGAACTCGGCCTTTCCGATATTCAACTTGTCGGGGTCGCGAAAGGTCCGGACAGGAACGCCGGCAAGGAAAAGTTTTTTACGCCAAGCGGGGATGTGATCGAACTGCCGCACAACTCACCAGTCCTGTATTATTTGCAAAGGCTGCGCGATGAAGCCCACCGCTTCGCCATCGGCACGCATCGTTCCAAGCGAAAAAAGGACATCCGCTCAAATCCGCTGGATACAATCCCCGGGGTCGGCGCAAAACGCAAAAAGGCGCTGTTGCATCATTTCGGCTCAGCGCGTTCGGTCATGCGCGCCTCGCTGATTGACCTTGAAAAAGTTGAAGGTGTCAGTGGCAAAATGGCGCAAACCATTTATGATTACTTCAACGAGTAACCCCTAACCCCCGGGACCTTCATGATCAAAAACCTGCCCAACATATTAACCGTTATGCGGGTTGTTCTCATCCCGGCCATTTATCTCTCTTTGATCAGCGTCCCCCTTCTGGGTATATGGAGCTATTGGCTGGCGGTTGTCTTTTACACCGTCGCCGGCATCACGGATTTCTTTGACGGCTGGCTGGCCCGCAAGCTGAACGTGCAGTCCGGTTTCGGCCGCATGCTCGACCCGATCGCCGACAAACTCATGGTTGCAGCGGTTCTGATCATGCTTGTCGAAAACGGAACCTTGCAAGGGCTGCATATGCTTGCAGCCCTGATTATCCTGTCCCGTGAAATTCTCGTTTCAGGACTTCGGGAATATCTGATTGAATTGCGGGTCGGCCTTCCGGTCTCCAACCTCGCAAAAATCAAAACCACGGCACAAATGGTGGCACTTGGGGTTTTGCTGTCAGGCCCCGCCGGAGCACTGGTCTGGGGCATTGCCCCGCAAATCGGCCTCGGCCTGCTGTGGATCGCTGCACTGCTGACGATTTATACCGGCTATGACTATCTCAGGATAGGGGTCAGACATGCCCCATGGAGTGATTGAAACGCGACTGTGCAGACATTTGCGGCCGCTCAACTGCGTACCAACTCGTCATATGCAAGCATAAGGTCTTTGGACATGTCACCCGGCGTGAAGCGGTGCGGACCGATTTCAGACACCGGTGTCACTTCGGCGGCAGTCCCGGTGATGAAACACTCACTGAACCCGTCAAGTTCCTCCGGCATAATCGCCCGCTCGACGACCTCATAACCCTTGTCACGGGCCAACTGCATGACCGTGCGTCGGGTGATGCCGTCGAGGAAACAATCCGGCGTCGGTGTATGGATAACCCCGTCCTTGATAAAAAACAGATTGGCGCCGGTGGCCTCAGCAACCTGGCCGCGATAGTCCAGCATCATGGCATCCGCATACCCTTTACCCTCCGCCTCATGTTTGGACAGGGTGCAAATCATATACAGACCTGCAGCCTTGGCGAAACACGGAATGGTTTCCGGAGACGGACGCTTATATTTGGCAATATCAAGCCGGATGCCCTGCAACCGCTCTTCAGGCGCAAAATAAGACGGCCATTCCCAGGTTGCAATCGCCACATTGATGGTGTTGTTCTGGGCAGAAACCCCCATCATCTCGCTGCCGCGCCAGGCGACTGGGCGCATATAGGCATCATCGAGCTGATTGATTTTCAGGGTCTCATAACAGGCGTCATTGATCTGTTGAGCCGTGTAAGGCAGCTCGAAACCAAGCTCATTGGCTGAAAAAATAAGCCGGTCCGTATGCTCCTCCAGCTTGAAGATTTTTCCCTGATAGGCCCGTTGGCCTTCGAAGACACATGAGGCATAATGCAAGCCGTGAGTCAGCACGTGAATGTTGCAATCCTGCCAGGGAACCATGTCCCCATTCATCCATATGTGTCCGTCGCGCTGATCAAAAGATATACTCATGCTTGCCTCTGACTTAAAAAGTCTCTTAAACTGAATATTAACGGTAGTGAATTGCACTATCCGTATCAGTCCATTAAAAGTAAGTCAACATAGCTGACGTATATGTCCGATTTAATTTTAAGGAAATGGTGAATGAATTGAAACAAAAACCGACCATACCTGAAAATGACAAAAAACAGCTCACTGAAGCTGTCGAGCTTATGTTTTTCGCTTACAGGGATTTTGTAGCAGACCCGGACCGTTTGCTGACGGAACGCAAGCTCGGAAGAGCCCACCACAGGGCCCTTCATTTTATTGGTCGTGAACCCGATATGTCCGTCACTGAATTGCTCGAAATATTGGGAATCACAAAACAGAGCCTGTCTCGCGTTTTACGGGAATTGCTGGTTGACGGCTATGTGACCCAGACCATCAGTCAAGATGACAGGCGTAAACGGCTTTTGAAACTCTCGGCCAAGGGACAGGATTTTCTCGATCATCTGATCGCACCGCAGCATCAACGATTTAAAAACGCAATCAAGGAAACCGATGAAGCCACATTGTCGGCCTGGCGGAATTTCATGCTTCACCTACTGAACAGTGACAACAGAAAAACCGTCATCACCCGTTTTGATGAGGACAGTTCAGCCTGATGACACAGCCGGATGAAACTACAGCGCATATTTTGATTGTCGATGATGATACGCGCATCAGGTCGCTGCTTCAGAAATTTCTGGCCGATAACGGTTACCGGACAACCGTGGCGGGTGATGCAGGGGAAGCCAGAAAAAGACTTGGTGCGCTTGAATTTGACCTGATTGTCCTCGATGTCATGATGCCCGGCGAAACAGGACTTGAATTGACGCAATCACTGCGGGGCAAATCCAACAATGTCCCAATCCTGCTTTTGACCGCCCTGGCTGATGTCGATCACCGCATTGAAGGGCTGAAAACAGGTGCGGATGATTACCTGCCGAAACCTTTTGACCCGCAGGAACTGCTTTTGCGCATCAACAACATCCTCAAACGGCAGGCCGCCACCACACAGGCTTTCGAAATCCCTGACGAGGTCACATTCGGCCCCTGCATGTTCAAACATGCACGCGGAGAGCTGACGAAAGACGGCCAACGCATTGCCCTGACTACAAAAGAAATTGAACTGATGCGCTATTTTGCCGAAAAGGGCGGTCAGGTGGTCCCCCGTGAAGCGCTGGCCTTGGGTCAGGAAAACATTTCAGAACGGGCGATTGACGTCCAAATCAACCGGCTGCGCCGTAAAATAGAGGATGACCCGCGCAATCCAATCTATTTACAGACAGTGCGCGGTGCTGGCTATATTCTGCAGATTGACTGAAAGCGGAGTTGAGTTTGCTGACATTGCTGCGAAATTTGAACCTTTTCGGTTTCCTGAAGAATTATATGCCGACGGGGTTATATTCAAGATCCCTGCTGATCATCATCACACCGGTGGTTGTGGTTCAGATTGTTGCCGGTTTTGTCTTTCTTGAACGCCACTGGAATTCCGTCACCCTGAAATTATCTCATGCACTTGTAGGCGACCTCTCCATGCTGGTCGATATGCGGATGCGATATGCCGCGACGGATGAGAATGAATTAGTCCGTCTTGCGGATGAAAACTATCAGGTTTCAATCGCCTTTTTGCCGGGGGAAACGCTACCCGAGCAACTCCCGACCCCTTTTTTCCGATTGCTCGATACATCATTGTCGAATGAAATCATCAGGCAAATCGACCGCCCGCATTGGATCGACACAGTGTCTCAGGAGAACTATGTTGACATCCGCATCCAGTTGCCAGGAGAAGTTTTCCGCGCCTTGGTGCTGCGGGAAAAAGTTTATGCCACCAACTCCCACATTTTCATTGTCTGGATGTCGGGAACCTCCCTGCTGCTTTTGACCGTCTCCATCATCTTCCTGCGCAATCAGATCCGGCCGATTGAGAATTTGGCCGAAGCGGCAGAAAAATTCGGTGTCGGACAGCAAGTCACTGACTTCAAGCCTGTCGGCGCCTCGGAGGTCAGACGCGCAGCATCGGCCTTCATGAACATGCGGGACCGGATCCAAGCGCACATTGAGCAACGCACAACCATGCTAGCCGGGGTCAGCCATGACCTGCGGACCCCGCTGACACGGCTCAAACTCCAATTGGCCATGCTGAAGCGAACGCCGGAAGTTGAGGAACTGGAGAGCGATGTGGCTGAGATGGAAAATATGCTCGAGGATTACCTGTCCTTCGCCAAGGGTTACCAAGGTGAACGGGTTTCGCAAATCAACCTCAAGCCTTTTCTTGAAGAGATTGCCTCAGGCGCCAAACTGCGGAAACCCGAAGTCCGGCTCTATCTGGTCGCACCCGATCATTTGCACATTCTGGTCAAGCCGCGGGCTTTCAAGCGCTGTGTCACCAACCTCGTCAATAATGCCTGCAATCATGCCTCTGAAGTGACTGTCACGGTCCAACAGGAAGAGGGAAATATTGTCATCAGCGTTTCTGATAACGGCCCCGGCATTCCGGAGGAAAACCGCGAGGATGTTTTCCGCCCCTTCTTCCGTCTGGATGATGCGCGCAACATGCAAATGGGCGGGACGGGGCTGGGCCTCGCGATCGCCCGCGACATTGCCCGCGGCCATGGGGGGGACATAAGGTTGAGTGAGAGTGTTGAGCGGGGTCTTCGCGCCGACATCACCCTGCCCCTTCAGGTTTTGCGCTGACGATTATTCCTCGGAGAGGTTTTGCGACCTTTGGGCGGCGGCGGCGGCGGTTTTTTCAAGCAGAAGGGAAAGGGCGTCCGGTTGCATCAGAACCTCAAGTCCTGCCTGCGTGGTTCCGTTTGGCGAGGTGACGTTTTCACGCAATTCAGCCGCACTTGTTTCGAGTTCCCCAAGCATCCGGCCGGCTCCCGCAACAGTCTGCCGGGCAAGGCTCATGGCAAGGGCGCTGTCCAGTCCAAGTTTTTCACCGGCCTCGGCCAGCGCTTCAACAAAATGGAAAACATAGGCCGGCCCGCTGCCGCTGATGGCCGTCACCGCATCCATCAAGCCTTCATTATCAATCCATGCGGTCGTCCCGATGGCTGACATCAACGCATTGGCCTGGCTTTTCTGCCGTTCGGACACCGCTGCGGACGCAATCAAAACACTGGCCCCGGCACCCAGTGAAGCCGGCGTATTCGGCATTGTCCGGACAATCGCCGACAATCCGGTTAAATGCCCGATCCGCTCAAGTGACAGCCCTGCCATGATGGACAGAACCAGACTGTCCGACGGCAAGATCTCACGCATTTCTGTAATAACATCAGACGCCATTTGCGGTTTCACAGCCAAAACGACAATGTCGGGTTGTCTGGCGGCAATGTCATTCATGGCGGGATTCAGAGACAAACCGGAGACGTCCAGATCCGGATTGGGCATTGGATCCAGTATCATGATTTTTGCCGGCTCCAGCCCGTTGGTGACCCAGCCCGACACCATGGCGCTTCCCATTTTACCGGCACCAATCAAGAGAATATTGTTTATGTCCATCGGACTGTTCAGCCTGCTGCTCGGTTCAGGCGTCCCCTTTGGTTTCAAACATGCAGGCTTCCAAAGCCTCATTTGCTGAATGGCCGGACCAGATAATATATTGGAAAGCGGGAAAGAACCGCTCGCAATTCTCGATCGAGTTCGTCAGGACGGATGCACATTGTGACAAGGAGAGCGACTCGCCAGTTACCAGAACCGTATTGCGGAACAAGATGGACCCGTCAGTTGACCATATATCAAAGTGACCGGACCATAGTTGCTCATTGATCAGCGCCAGAAGCTCCAGCACATCCTGACGTTTATTTTGCGGGATGCGGGTGTCCAGGACGCAGGCAATGTGCAAACCGCCCAGGTCACTGCGCCAGCTGACGGCAAGATGAAAATCACAATATTTCCCGGCGACACAAACATTCATGTCATCCTCTGTGCCGCGTTCACAGGGCCACTCATGACTGGCGGCAAGCGTTTCAAGCACATCAATGGGATGGCTGCTGTTGAGGAGGTCCGTCTCGTTCACCAAACTCATGCTTTGTTCAAGCTCCTATCGGTCAGGGGGCAAATACCCACATATTGGGTCTGACAACACCGTGACCCACTACATGAGTGTGCATGATTCCCCGTAGACGAGCGAGAAACTTGACCGTGAATTTATTTTTTTGACGATTTGCCTGTGGATGAAGTCTGACCGGCGGTTTTGGTTTTGTTTAACGCGGTTTTCCGTGTGGTTTTTTTCACCGGCTTTTTAACCGGTTTTTTGGCCGGTTTGGCAGCTTTCTTTTCAGCTGATTTGGGAGCTGATTTGGGAACTGATTTGTCGGCCCCGCCTGTTTCCAATTGCGCAACTTTTTCAGTCAGGGTCTTGACCTGCGCATGCGCGGACAGCGCGGCTTCGCGCACCATATCAAACTCTTCCCGCGACACCCAATCAGCGGAAGATACATATTTCCTGATCTGTTCCTGTATGAGCGTCTCTATTTCTTTTTGTGCACTACGGGCAGCCCCGGCCGCACCCATGACCAATTTCGACAAATCACTAAAAATGTCACCCTGCTTGGACATCCGGATCTCCTAAATTCTGACGTGCAAAGCTGATATCACGTGTTAATATAAGTATATCCGTCATATCGTCATTCGAAAAGTGATCATCATGCCTTTTCCTGAATTTGACCCCGTTATCTTCAAGATTGGTTTTTTTACCCTGCGTTGGTACGCCCTCGCCTATATTGCGGGGCTTTGGATCGGGTGGTGGTATGTCCGATCATTAATGGCGCAAACGGCACTCTGGACGCCAGGCAAACCGCCGGCCGGCAGGGAGCAAATTGATGACCTGCTGTTATGGGTAACATTGGGGGTGATTGTTGGCGGCCGGCTTGGATATGTGGTGTTTTACAACCTCCCCCATTACCTCTCCAATCCGGGCGAAATCATGGCTGTCTGGCAAGGCGGCATGTCCTTCCATGGCGGGTTTTTGGGAGTTGTGATCGCCGTCTGGTTGTTTTCTCGTAGACATCAGCTTGCCGTTATCAGCCTTGGTGACAGCGTGGCGACTGCCGCGCCCTTTGGGTTGTTTTTTGGACGCCTCGCCAATTTCATCAACAGCGAATTATGGGGACGCCAAACTGATCACCCCATTGGTGTGATTTTTCCCAATGGCGGACCGCTCCCCCGCCACCCGAGCCAGCTTTATGAGGCGGCTTTGGAAGGACTTTTGCTGTTTTTGATTTTGCGGCTGGCAACACATCGGTTTCATCGTCTGCGTTCGCCCGGTGCCATCATCGGACTGTTCCTGCTCGGCTATGGCATGGCCCGTATCCTTGTCGAGCAATTCCGGCAACCGGACGCACATATTGGGTTTTTGGCCGGGGGAACGACTTTGGGGGCTTGGCTGTCATATCCCATGGTTTTGGTTGGCATGGTTTTGCTTGTTCCGGGCCTGCGCAGACGCATCGGTCTGACAGACAATCAACGGTTGGGGGCATGAATAAGCTGGAAAACAAAATCAGAGCCCTGATCAAGCAGCAGGGACCAATCCCCCTGAACACATTCATGCACATGGCCTTACAGGATCCGGAAGACGGCTATTACATCAAGCAGGATCCGCTGGGTCAGAGCGGGGATTTCATTACCGCTCCGGAAATTAGTCAGATATTCGGGGAAATGATAGGTCTGTGGGTGGCGGATTTCATGTTACGCAATCCCGTCAGCGCGTTTCATCTTGTTGAGCTTGGTCCTGGACGCGGAACTTTGATGAGCGATATGGTGCGCGTTATCAAATCCTCCCCTGCTTTGGCAGGGTTGGCCGATATCCTGCACATCCATTTGGTTGAAACCAGCCCGGCTCTTCGCCTTGCCCAGAAATCAAATCTTGACCAGTTCAGCCTCACTCCGCAATGGCATGAAGATTTTTCAAGCCTGCCTCAAGCCCCCTGTCTGGTCATCGCCAATGAGTTTTTTGACGCTCTCCCCATCCAACAGTTCATCCACCGGGAAGGCTCTTGGCAGGAACGCCTCGTCGCCCTTGAGGGTGAGGATTTGGTATTTACCAGTTCGTCGACAAAGGCCAGCGTCACCTTTTCCGCCCCCGCCATGAACGGAGTGTCAGACGGTGACATTATTGAGGTCTCCCCGGCTTCAGAGCAGGCAATGACGCATCTGTGCCGGCACATCAACGCCTTTGGCGGGGGCTTGCTGGCCATAGATTACGGATATGTACAACCGGCCCTTGGCGACAGCTTCCAGGCCCTGCACAAACATAATCATGTTTCCCCGTTGACTCATATTGGCGATGCCGACCTGACGGCACATGTCAATTTTTCAGCGCTGGCCGACATTGCCCGCATATCCGGCCTAAGGGTTTGGGGCCCTGAAACACAGGGGCATTTTCTTACACATTTAGGCGCCGAAACCCGCCTGCATCAGATTTTGGCCAAAGCACCGCGTACCAGCCAGGGCCAGATTGCTGACGCTTATCAGCGTTTGATCGCACCTGATCAAATGGGACATTTGTTCAAGGTTCTCGCGGTCACACCCGCAGGAAGCGCCGCGCCGGAGGGCTTTCCCCGTGCTTGACCCGCTCACCCATGACAGCCTTTCCGTCAAACACGGGTTTTTCACCCGCAAAGGCGGCGTCTCAAAGGGTCTGTATGCCGGTCTGAATGTCGGCTTCGGCTCTAATGACGCCCCCGACAAGGTGGCGGAAAACAGACAGCGTGTTGCGGATGATCTGGGCGTGTCACGCATCATGACCCTGCACCAGACCCACAGCAGCACTGTTCAGATCCTGAAATCTGATACGCCCCTTCCCGATGATGCTTTGCTCGGGGATGCGTTGATAACCGACCGCGATGACATCAGCATCGGCGTGTTGACGGCGGATTGTG
Source organism: Parvibaculales bacterium (assembly GCA_049889415.1). GTDB lineage: Bacteria > Pseudomonadota > Alphaproteobacteria > RS24 > RS24 > JAYQKL01. Next base: position 16,853 of record JBMHDL010000008.1, read on the forward strand.
CGCCGGTGTTGTTTTATGCGCCTCAGGCTGGATGGATCGGAGCGGCCCATGCAGGCTGGCGCGGTGCCTTGTCGGGCATTATCGAAAGCACTGCGACAGCCCTGCGCGACATGACCGGTGCCCAAGCCGAAATAAGGGCTGTTGTTGGCCCGTGTATATCCGCCCCCAATTACGAGGTTGATCTGGCCTTTCAGGACAGATTTCTCCAAACCGACCAAAACAACGAAGTCTATTTCAGCCCCGCAACACGTGATGGGCATACCATGTTCGATCTGCAGGCTTATGTCGGCGACCGTTGCCGACAGGCAGGATGCACTTCAGTTAACCGAATCACTGCCTGCACATATGCTGAGCCGGACCGGTTTTATTCCTACAGGCGCAGCTGCCACCGTAAAGAACCCGACTATGGACGCCAAATCAGCGCCATAAGCCTGAAGGAATTGTGAATTGTTTTATTTTTGTGAAAAAAACGAGTCGCACCCAGGTGATGGCTTTGTTAAAAATTGAGTGAGTTAATCACGGGAATCAAATCATGAAATTGCTTGCCGGAAACAGCAACCGTCCCCTCGCTGAAGCCATCGCCAAATATCTAGACCTGGAGCTTGCCGACTGCAATGTTCAAAGATTCGCCGACAAGGAAGTTTTTGTCGAAATCAATGAAAATGTGCGTGGTGAAGATGTGTTCATCATCCAGTCCACTTCATTTCCTGCCAATGACCACATCATGGAACTGCTGATCATGATTGATGCCCTGCGGCGTTCCTCCGCCCGCCGCATCACCGCGGTCATCCCTTATTTCGGTTATGCCAGACAGGACAGGAAACCCGGCCCGAGAACTCCTATTTCAGCCAAGCTGGTCGCCAACCTCATTGAGTCAGCCGGCGTTGACCGGATCCTCACAGTAGATTTGCATGCCGGCCAAATTCAGGGTTTCTTCGACATCCCCACCGACAATCTTTTTGCCGCCCCCGTATTTGTGAAAGATATTGAACGCCGGTTTGACGGGGAAGAACTGATGGTTGTTTCGCCTGATGTTGGCGGCGTGGTCCGAACACGGGCTTTGGGTAAGCGGATTGGCGCGGATTTGGCGATTGTTGACAAACGCCGGGAAAAAGCCGGCGAGTCCGAAGTCATGAATATTGTCGGTGATGTCGAAGGCCGGTCCTGTCTGCTGGTCGATGATATTGTTGACAGTGGCGGAACCCTTTGCAACGCCGCTGAAGCACTGTTGAATAACGGGGCCAAAAGCGTATCCGCCTATATCACCCACGGCGTGTTGTCCGGCGCGGCGGTGGAGCGGGTGGAAAACTCAAAACTCGATAAACTTTTGATTACCGACACCATTCAACCCACGGATGCAGTTCAGGACAGCAACAAATTCGATATTATAAGCCTTGCCCCGCTATTTGGTGAAGCCATGCTGCGCACGTCAGAGGAAAGATCCGTTTCCAGCCTGTTCCATTAAGTGACTGGGGACAAAAAAAACCCGCCATTTGGCGGGTTTTTTGTTGGGTTTTCAAAATTATCTAATTGCGTGAATAATATTCCACCACCAAATTCGGTTCCATCTGAACAGGATAGGGAACATCCGCAAGCTGCGGCACACGGATCAGTTTTGCTGTCATTTTAGTATGGTCCGCTTCAACATAATCCGGAACGTCACGCTCGGGTGACTGAATGGCTTCCAGAACAATAGTCAGATTGCGGGATTTTTCACGCAGTTCCACAACATCGTCAGGACGAATGCGGGCGCTTGGAATGTTGCAGCGGCGGCCATTTACCATGACATGACCATGGTTGACCAATTGCCGTGCAGCAAACACTGTTGTGACGAATTTTGCGCGATAAACAACGGCGTCAAGGCGTTGTTCCAGCAGACCAATAAGATTTTCGCTGGTGTCACCCTTGATGCGCCCGGCTTCGCGGTAGGTTCGTTTAAACTGTTTTTCGGTAATGTTGCCGTAATAGCCTTTCAGCTTTTGTTTGGCGCGCAGCTGCAGTCCAAAGTCGGACAGTTTGCCCCGACGGTTCTGGCCATGCTGGCCGGGTCCATATTCACGGCGGTTGACGGGGCTTTTGGGACGGCCCCAAATGTTTTCGCCCATGCGGCGATCGATTTTGTACTTCGTACTGATCCGCTTGCTCATGCGGTTATCCTCCAATTGCCGTCTTGCGGCCAATTAAATTAAGACCGTGGCTCATCCACGATCGTCAGTGGCGCGCAGTATAGCCATAAGCCGTCATGTGTCAAACGGTTTGCACCGCTGCCGGTAAGGGGGGCGAATAAAGGAATTCCGGGAAACAGCTGCGTGCCGGTCAATCCACGCCGCCAGGGTCCTTGTCGCCTTTTGAAATGGCCAGAACGCGCTGTTTCATCTCACTGTCCTTTGCCCCGCGCGGCCAGCGCAACAGGGAGTTGATCACGCCCCGGAAGGTTCGGATATCCTGTTCGGTCAAATCAGCGCGCAGAAACATATTTTTCAGATTGCGCATCATGGCCGGCTTTTTTTCCTCGGGAAGCAGAAAACCTGAATGATCCAGGGCGTTTTCCAGATGATTGAACATGCCGTTCAGTTCACTCCTGTTGGCCGGACGCGTATTCGGCAGGGATTGGCTCATGGCGGGTGTGACATCTTCATGTTCAAACCAGCAATAAGCCGTCAGCAAAACAGCTTGGGCGAGGTTCAATGACGAAAAATCCGGATTAACCGGGATGCGACAGATTGCATCACTTTGCGCAATCTCATCATTGTGCAAACCGGTACGCTCTGGCCCGTACACCAGTCCACATCGTTGCTGCCGCCCGGCACGCAAACGGATCTCAGAGGCAACTTTTTTTGGTGTCAATGTCGTCTTGACCATATCACGCGGTCGCGCCGTGGTTGCAATGAGATAATTAAGATCGGCAATAGACTCCTCAAATGATTGATATTCTTTTCTTTTTTCAATCAATTCTTCAGCCCCGGAAGAGGCTTTACGCGCTCGCTCCACGTCCCAGCCTGGCTTCGGGTTGACGAGCCTCAAATCCGTCAGCCCGAAATTGAGCATGGCCCGGGCAACAGTTCCGATGTTGTCGCCCAGCTGTGGACGGACAAGAATAATGGCAGGTTTGAACGATGTCATGTCTCTTCCTTTTCGTTAGCAGACGAAATATGACATCCTGACCCTTTTATCAATATGAAACCTCTGATATAGAAAACGTGCAATTGATAAGAACCACTTTGGGCACGAGAGGGTATTGCATGTCAAAAATTAAAGTAGAGAATCCCGTCGTTGAAATGGACGGGGATGAGATGACACGGATCATCTGGCAGTTCATTAAGGACAAACTCATTCATCCATATCTGGATATTGATCTGAAATATTATGATCTCGGCATCGAGGCGCGGGATGACACCAATGACCAAATCACGGTCGATGCCGCCGAAGCGATCAAAGAATTTGGAGTGGGCGTAAAATGCGCGACCATCACGCCCGACGAGGAACGCGTTGAGGAGTTCGGACTCAAGGAAATGTGGCGTTCTCCCAACGGCACCATCCGGAATATTTTGGGAGGTACCGTCTTCCGTGAACCCATAATCTGTAAAAACGTTCCACGGCTCGTCCCGGGCTGGACGGATCCGATTGTCATCGGCCGTCATGCTTTTGGTGACCAATATCGCGCCACGGATTTTCTGGTGCCGGGAAAAGGCAAGCTGACCATCAAATGGGAAGCTGAGGACGGCAGTGACACCATTGAGCGTGACGTGTTTGACTTCCCCGGCAGCGGGGTCACCATGGCCATGTATAATTTGGACGACTCGATCCGAGATTTTGCTCGCGCGAGCATGAATTATGGCCTGAACCGCAAATGGGACGTCTATATGTCCACCAAAAACACCATCATGAAAGCCTATGACGGGCGCTTCAAGGATCTGTTTGAGGAAATCTACCAGACTGAATTCAAAGACCGGTTTGATGATGCTGGCATCATTTATGAGCATCGTCTGATCGATGACATGGTTGCCTGCGCCATGAAATGGAACGGCAAATTCGTTTGGGCCTGTAAGAACTATGACGGCGACGTCCAATCCGACACAGTGGCACAAGGCTTTGGTTCTCTCGGCTTGATGACATCAACATTGCTGACACCAGACGGTAAAATCATGGAAGCGGAAGCCGCACACGGTACGGTCACCCGCCATTACCGCCTGCACCAGAGAGGCGAAGAAACATCAACCAACTCCATCGCCTCAATCTTTGCCTGGACTCGTGGTTTGATCAAACGAGGACAAATTGACGGCAATGACGCCTTGGTGGATTTTGCAACCAAGCTGGAAAAGGTCTGCATCGGCACGGTTGAAAGCGGTCACATGACCAAAGACCTTGCCCTGCTGGTCGGGTCCGAACAAAGCTGGCTGTCAACCACCGGCTTCCTCGACAAGGTTGATGAGAATCTGCAAAAAGCCATGAGCTGAGCGGCTTAAACCTAAAAAGAAAACGCGGCCTTTTGGGCCGCGTTTTTTTATGTCAACTTGCTGGAAATCGCGTCCAGAGCTGCCGCGGATCCCGAGGGATCTGAGCCACCGGCCTGAGCCATATCAGGACGGCCGCCCCCCCCTTTACCGCCGAGTTTTTCGGCCCCGACACGCACCAATTCAACCGCATCAAATCGGTCGGTCAAATCATCCGTAACCCCGACGGCAATCCCGGCCTTGCCGTCTGAAACGCCGATAAAGGTGACAATGCCGCTACCGAGCTTTTTCTTGCCCTCATCGACAAGACCACGCAAATCCTTCGGGGCCACTCCATCGAGCCGCCGCCCGATGAATTTAACTCCGCCAATGTCCTGAATATCTTCAGAGGCGTTTCCGCCGCCGCCCATTGCCAAGGCTTTTTTGGCTTCGGCCAGTTCACGCTCCAGGCGCTTCTTATCATCAACCAGGGATTGAATTCGGGCCGGTATATCTGACGGTCCGGCCTTCAGAACACGTGCCGCTTCCCGCACGAGAAGCTCCTGCTGCTGCATGTAATGGCGTGCTCCCAGAGCTGTTTTCGCCTCGATGCGGCGCACCCCTGAAGCCACTGCCCCTTCAGAGACAATCTTGAATATTGTGATGTCACCTAAACGCTCGACATGGGTACCGCCGCACAGCTCAACCGAATAATGGCCCCCATGCGCCGCTTCGCTCCTATCGTCCCCCATGGACAGGACCCGCACCTCTTCACCATATTTCTCACCGAACAGAGCCAGGGCGCCGGCCTCAATGGCCTCATCAGGGGTCATCAGGCGGGTGCTGACGGTCTCATTGCTCCGGATGACGTCATTGACCATATCCTCAACAGCCATCAGAGCCTCCTCAGTCATGGCCTTGGGGTGCGAGAAATCGAACCGCAGGCCGTTGGCCGTTACCAAGGAGCCTTTTTGCGTGACATGGTCCCCCAGCACGCGCCGCAGGGCTTCATGCAACAGATGTGTGGCGGAATGATTAGCGCGGATGTCGCGGCGGCGCGCATCATCGATTTTCAGATGCACTGTGTCACCAAGCCGCAATTCCCCCGCATCAATGACGCCCACATGAACATGCATGTCCCCCAGCTTTTTCTGGGTGTCCGTAATGGTCATCTGCACGCCGCTTTCGTTTGTCAGCAGCCCGGTATCACCGACCTGACCGCCGCTTTCGGCGTAAAACGGTGTTTGAGAAACCAGTAAAGAGACCTCATCGCCCGCACCGGCTTTGTCGACGGAAACGTCATCGGCGATGATGGCGGACACCACGGCCTCGGCCTCAGTCCCCTGATAACCGACAAATTCACTGGCACCGATCTCATTGCGGATGTCAAACCAGACGGCTTCAGTCGCCGCCGAGCCGGAGCCTGACCAATTGGCCCGGGCCTCTTCACGCTGTTTGGTCATGGCTGACTCAAAGCCGTCCAAATCAACGCCAAGTCCGCGCTCACGCAGGGCGTCCTGGGTCAAATCCACCGGGAACCCGTAAGTGTCATAGAGCTTGAAAGCCACATCGCCCGGCAAATCCTGACCGGGATGCTCCTGGATTTCCTCTTCCAGCAGCTTCAGACCCCGCGCCAGCATGTCACGGAAACGTTCTTCCTCATGTTTCAGAGTTTCGGTGATCAGGGCATTGGCGCGCTCAAGCTCAGGATAGGCGGCGGCCATCTGCGTTTTCAAGGCCGGCACCAGCTGCCATAAAAGCGGCTCCTTGGCCCCAATCAAATGCGCATGCCGCATGGCACGGCGCATGATGCGGCGCAGAACATATCCGCGCCCCTCATTGGACGGCAAAACACCGTCAGCAATCAGAAATGAAGCGGCGCGCAGATGATCGGCAATGACGCGGTGGCTGTTGAAATGCGGCCCGTCAATTGCAACACCGGAATGATCCGCCGAGCTCTCGATCAAATGCCACATCAGATCGGTTTCATAATTGTCATGCTTGCCCTGCAGAACAGCCCCGATGCGCTCCAGTCCCATGCCCGTGTCAATGGATGGCGATGGCAGGTCAATCCGTGTTCCGTCAGCTTGCTGCTCATATTGCATGAAGACGAGATTCCAGATTTCAATGAATCGGTCGCCGTCCTCATCCGGACTGCCGGGCGGCCCACCGGCAATGGCTTCGCCATGGTCATAAAAGATTTCGGAACACGGACCACACGGACCGGTATCCCCCATCGACCAGAAATTATCGGCGGTCGGGATACGGATGATTTTATCATCGCTGAAACCGGCGATTTTCCTCCACAGCACAGCCGCTTCGTCATCTTCGGCATAAACCGTGGCCAAGAGCTTGTCGGCAGGCAAGTCAAGTTCCTTGGTCAGAAAGTTCCAGGCATAATAAATCGCCTCTTCCTTGAAATAATCACCAAAAGAGAAATTGCCGAGCATTTCAAAAAAAGTATGATGCCGTGCCGTATAGCCGACATTATCAAGATCATTGTGTTTGCCGCCCGCCCGCACACATTTTTGCGAGCTGACCGCACGCGGATGCTGCGGTGTTTCATGACCGGTAAAATAATTCTTGAACGGAACCATGCCGGCATTGGTAAACAGCAGGGTCGGGTCATTCAAAGGGACAAGCGGGCTTGACGGCGTGACGGTGTGATCATGCTTTTCGAAAAACTCCTGAAAAGCGGTACGAATATCGGCAAGACCAGTGGACATATAATTCTCCTTGCTTTGCTTTTACCCCCCGTCACGGCCCATGCCAAGCCCTGAGTGCTGGTTTTACATGAAAAACCCCCCGGCAAGCGGAGGGTTTTTGGACACCCGACACGGATTGTCCGGATGGATGTTTGCGCTCGACTTATCCGGCGTCGGCAATCTCACCGTCGGCATCGCCCTCGGCCTCATAATCATCACCATCCTGCAACGGCTCAATATCAATCAGGCCGGCATCGGCGCGCACCTTGTTTTCAATCTCGGCCGCCATGTCGGGGTTTTCCTTGAGGAAGTTGCGGACATTTTCCTTGCCCTGCCCGATGCGCTGGTCGCCATAGCTAAACCAGCTGCCGGCCTTGTCGATGATGCCGGCCTTGACGCCAAGGTCAATCAGCTCGCCCATTTTGGAAATGCCTTCGCCATAGAGAATATCAAACTCAACGACGCGGAAAGGCGGCGCGACTTTGTTCTTGACCACTTTTACGCGGGTCTGGTTACCGATGACCTCATCGCGGTCCTTGATGGCCCCAATCCGGCGAATGTCGAGCCGGACAGAGGAATAGAATTTCAGGGCGTTACCGCCGGTTGTGGTTTCCGGTGAGCCGAACATCACGCCGATTTTCATCCGGATCTGGTTGATGAAAATCACCATAGTGTTGGATTTGGAGATGCTGGCGGTCAACTTACGCAGAGCCTGGCTCATCAGCCGCGCCTGCAGACCCGGCAGGCTGTCGCCCATGTCGCCTTCCAGCTCGGCCCGTGGGGTCAGGGCCGCAACGGAGTCAATCACCAGCACGTCGACCGCTCCGGAGCGGACCAGCGTGTCGGCGATTTCCAGCGCCTGTTCGCCATTATCCGGTTGCGAAATCAGCAATTCGCTGACATCCACACCGAGCTTGCCAGCATAGACAGGGTCAAGCGCATGTTCGGCGTCAATAAAGCCGCAAATGCCACCGATTTTCTGCGCTTCGGCGACCGTGTGCAGGGCCATGGTGGTTTTGCCGGAACTTTCCGGGCCGTAAATCTCAATAATCCGACCCTTGGGCAGGCCACCAATACCGAGCGCCACATCCAATCCGAGCGAGCCGGTGGAGACAGCCTCGATTTCGACAATCTGATCCTCGTCACCGAGTTTCATGACCGAGCCTTTGCCGTAATTTCTTTCAATTTGACTGAGCGCCGCTTCGAGGGCCTTTTTCTTGTCTGAGTTGTCTGTCATCAGGTTCACCAAATTATCTGCCATTGCTTATCTCCCTTATTTCACAGGCTTGCGTAAGCATCAATGACTCATTTGTACATGTTTTGTTCTCATTTGCAAGTTAATTTTCAAAGCATTGATTATATTGATATATTCTATTTATGTTCTTATTCTAGACCCGTTTGAGGCTGACTGTTTACGGCGCAACTTCCGGTTCAAAAAGGAATCAGTCGAGAGCACTCAGCTCTCTCATTTAGGCTTCACGAATTATGCCGGCCGGCATCAGTTCTTTCAGGCGCAGCTTCAGATAGGCCATATCGCGGTCGCCTTTGATGCGGTTGCAGGAACTGCACAGAAGCTGAAGATTATCCTCATGGTCGCCTCCGCCTTTCGCTTTCGGTATAATGTGATCCAGTTCAAAATGACGGAACTCAAACAGATAATCACATCCCGCACAACGGCCTTCCTGCATGCCATAGAGCCGGTGACGGGGGTTCAGTTCCGGCACCAGATAATAGCCAGGATCTGTGCGCTGCGGCACCTGCATCTTGAAATGCAGCTTGAACAACGGTGTCAGCAGGTCATCAGGGACTTCTTCTTTCATGCGCTTTTGCACCAGCTCATAGGCTTTGGGGGAAATATCGCAGCCAATCCACATGCGCTGCTGCCGCTCGGCCGCCACACAGGTCGTGGCACAGCCGCAAAACGGGTCAAACACCACGCCGAACTCCGGACAGGAGGCGGCGATGATGCGCTCCAGAAGGGCCAATGGTTTCTGGGTCGGATAGCCCTGGCGTTCCTTGGCCCTGGAATTGATCGGGTCAATGTCCAGCCATACATCCCCCATTAACACCCCTTTAAGTTCATCCAGATAGCGCTTGATGCGGATGCCGCCCCTGCTGGTGAAATACAGGCGGTTATCAGCATCCAAGACTTTCATTTTCTCTTTCGGCACCCGCCAAAGGGAACGCACCCCCTTGTAGGAGTAGTCATAGCCGCCGCCGGACAAACCTTTGGCAGAGAGGTCACCATCCATTTGCGTCCGTCAGCATCGGCATGCTTGAAACGTTTGGATATGTAGTCCGGGGAGTAAGGGAGATATTGTTTGTTCCAGAAGAATTTCCGGGACTTTGTATAGAGCAGAATGACATCATGCACCGCGCCCATGGTTTTGGCGTCACTGTGTGAGCTTGTCCGTTTCCAGATGATTTCATTGCGGAAATTCTGGTGGCCGAAAATGGCGTCCAGAAGCAATTTCAGATAATGGCTGGCGGTCGGGTCGCAATGCAGATACAGGCTGCCCTCGGGCTTGAGGATGCGGTGCATTTCAAGCAGGCGCACCGCCATGTAAATCAGATAATATTTGCTGGATTTTGACCCCACCGCCTCGGCCCCGGACAGGTAGAGATAGAGTTTCGGGTGCTGTTCGGCAATCTGGCCGTGCCATTCATCCTTGGTGTCGCGTTCATCCCAGATATCCCTGAAACTCGCGCCCTCCACCCCGCGCCCGATCGGGGCATGAAACTGCCGCCCCTTATTGAAGGGCGGATCGAGATAGATGAGATCAACGGACTGGTCATCCATGCCGCGCATGACGTCAAGATTGTCGCAGCAGAAAATCGTGCGGGTTTTGATGGTTTTTTGTATCAGCATGCCAAACCGTTTTTATTATTGTGTGCTTTGGACAGACCGAGCCTATCATATCGCAACTCAAACAAAAACGGCTTTTCAGGCCTCAGGCGCGGTTTCAGTCGTCGCGGAACACGCGTTCGCGTTTTTCGTGGCGCTCCTGCGCTTCCAGACTCAGTGTCGCTATGGGCCGCGCATCCAGCCGCTTCAGGCTGATCGGCTCACCGGTCTCCTCGCAATAGCCATAGGTCTGATCTTCAACCCGCGACAGGGCGGCGTCGATTTTGCTGATCAGCTTGCGCTGGCGGTCACGGGTGCGCAGTTCCAAAGCCTTTTCCGACTCGGACGAAGCACGGTCGGTAATGTCCGGGTGGTTGACGCTTTCTTCCTGCAGGGTCGAGACCGTCTCGCGGGTTTCGCGGATAATGTCTTCCTTCCAGGCCACAAGCTTGCGGCGGAAATATTCCCTCTGTTTGGCGTTCATGAAGGGTTCATCATCTGAGGGCTGGTAATTTTTGGGTAGTCTCGTTGCCATGGAATCCCACCGTCTGTTTTTTGTAAGATGTGTTTTATATAATTTTCTAGTTTATTTTCAAGTTATGTTTTAAGACTGGGTGGAAATTCTGAAGAAAAAGCTAGGTATAGCTCAAGTAAATCTGAAGGATATGCGTTTCGGGCCCGTATCGGGTCACGCAACGTTGATTGGGGAAGACATGACGAAAAAATTTACCGGGACTGAAAACTATATTGCGACCGAAGACCTGCGGGTGGCGGTCAATGCCGCCTTAGCGCTGGAACGCCCGCTATTGATCAAGGGGGAGCCGGGCACCGGCAAGACGGTGCTGGCCGAAGAGGTCGCCAAGGCGCTCGATATGCCGCTGATCACCTGGCACATCAAATCGACCACCAAGGCCCAGCAGGGCCTGTATGAATATGACGCCATCACCCGCCTGCGCGACAGCCAGCTCGGGGATGAGCGGGTCAAAGATGTCAAAAACTACATCAATAAGGGCAAGCTGTGGGAAGCCTTTGAGCATGAGGGCCGCGCCCTGTTGCTGATTGACGAGATTGACAAGGCTGACATTGAATTCCCGAACGACCTGTTGCAGGAACTCGACCGCATGGAGTTTTATGTCTATGAGACCGGCGAGACCATCAAGGCCGCCCAGCGCCCGCTGGTCATCATCACCTCCAACAATGAAAAGGAACTGCCCGACGCCTTTCTGCGCCGCTGCTTCTTCCACTATATCGCCTTCCCCGACACCGACACAATGACCGACATCGTCAAGGTACACTTCCCCGACATCAAGGCGCGGCTGGTCAAGGAGGCACTGAGCGTGTTTTATGAAACCCGCGAGGTGCCGGGGCTGAAGAAAAAGCCGTCCACGTCCGAGCTGCTCGACTGGCTGAAGCTGCTGATGAATGAGGACATTGACGAGGACACGCTGCGCCAGCGCGACCCGAACAAGCTGATCCCGCCGTTGCACGGGGCATTGTTGAAAAACGAGCAGGATGTCCAGCTGTTTGAGAAGCTGGCGTTTCTGGCCCGGCGCGAGCGCAACTAGGCGCGGGCGATGTTCGTTAACTTCTTCCATGATCTGAAGCAGGTCGGCGTGCCTGTGACCCTGCGCGAATATCTGACCCTGCTGGAGGCGATGGATGCGGATGTCATCCATTCCAAGGTCGAGGATTTTTATTATCTGTCACGCTCGGTGCTGGTCAAGGATGAGCGCAATCTCGACAAGTTCGACCGTGTGTTCTCGAAAGCCTTTAAGGGGCTGAACGCGCTGGACGAGGTGGAGACGGCGGAAATCCCAGAAGACTGGCTGAAGGCGCTGACCGAGAAATATCTGACCGAAGAAGAAAAAGCGCAGATTGAAAGCCTCGGCGGGTGGGAGAAGATCATGGAGGAGCTGCAAAAGCGGCTCGAGGAACAAGACGAGCGCCATGAAGGGGGCAACAAATGGATCGGCACCGGCGGCACCTCGCCGTTCGGCGCCAATGGATACAACCCCGAGGGTGTGCGCATCGGCCAGAAAGAGGGCCGCCACGGGCGCGCCATCAAGGTCTGGGACAAGCGCGAATACAAGAATCTGGACGGTGATGTGGAAATCGGCACCCGCAACATCAAGGTTGCGCTCCGGCGTCTGCGCCGCTTTGCCCGCGAGGGCGTGGCCGACCAGCTGGATCTCGACAACACCATCAAATCCACCGCCCATGCCGGCTATCTCGACATCAAGCTGCAGGCCGAGCGGCGCAACAACATCAAGGTGCTGCTGTTTTTCGATGTCGGCGGCTCCATGGACCCCTATATCAAGCTGTGCGAGGAGATGTTCTCAGCCGCGCGCGCCGAGTTCAAGAACATGGAGTATTTCTATTTCCACAACTGCCTGTATGAGGGCGTGTGGAAGGACAATGCCCGCCGCCACACCGACAAAATGCCGACCTGGGACGTGCTGCACAAATACCCGCATGACTATAAGGTCATTTTCATCGGTGACGCGTCCATGAGCCCCTATGAGGTGACGTTCGCCGGCGGCTCGGTCGAGCACATGAATGAAGAGCCGGGCGCCATCTGGCTGGAGCGCGTGACGAATATTTATGAAAGCGCCGTCTGGCTCAACCCGACACCGGAAAAATACTGGAACCACACCCAGTCCACCCAGATAATCAAGCAGATTTTCTCCGACCGCATGTACGCCCTCACCCTTGACGGGCTGGACAAAGCCATGCGGGAACTTTCACGCTGAGAGACTCCGAAACGTCAACGACACGCGTCGCCCGCGCGCTTTGCGCTCGCCGTTGAGGATGTCGCTTTTGCGCTTGGCGATACCGTGTTGCCACTCTGCACGCCCGCACCCGCAGTTGGCACCGCGCCGGCTGGACTGCCGTGCAGGTGCATCACGCCGGTGGCCGCCCCGCCGCCGTCACCTTCGACAAAACCCACCGCCCGGCCCTGCGCGCCCTGATCGGTTATTTGCGGCATGGTTATGTCACGCCGCATCTGCGCCGCATCGACCGCGCCCTGCTTCCCCTCACGGACATGCTCACCGCCGGGCTGGCATGGCTGCTGGCGCCGGTGGGCATGTTTTTCACCCTGAGCGTAGAGCCGGTGCTGCGTCGCCTGCTCACAATTGCCGAGCAGCTCAGTGCGCCCCTGCGCAAAGCCGCCGGGGATGTTGTGTTCCTGATTGTTGATGGCACCCTTGGCCGCCTGCAACAACGCCTCCAGACCGCTCTGGAGGCGTTATTCAAAACCCGCAAAAAGTAACCGGCCGCAACCGGCACTAAATGCCTTATTTCAGACCCTATTTCACACCCTATTTCACACCCAGCTTCTTCTGCAGATTGGTGCTGGAGGTCGTGTACTGAAAGGTCAGCTTTTCATCCGGATGCACGCGCTTGAAGGCATTATGCGCCATCAGCGCCGCCTCGTGGAAGCCAGACAGGATCAGCTTCAGCTTGCCCGGATAGGTGTTGATGTCACCGATCGCGTAAATACCGTCCTGGTCGGTGGCGAATTTCTCGGTATCCACCTCAATCAGGTTTTCATTCAGGTTCAGCCCCCAATCGGCAATCGGGCCGAGTTTCATGGTCAGGCCGAAAAACGGCAGGAAGGAATTGGCCGCAACAGGCACCATTTCACCCTCTTTGGTTTTGATGGTCGCGCCGGATAAAACTCCGTCTGCGCCGGTCAGCTCGGTCACGGCACCGATATGCAGGTCCATTTTGCCCTCTTCCACCAGCTGGCGCATTTTGGCGACACTGGCGGGTGCGGCGCGGAATTCATCACGGCGGTGCACCAATGTCATGCTGTTGGCGATCGGCTGCAGGCTCAACACCCAGTCCAGCGCCGAGTCCCCGCCGCCGGAAATCAGAATGTCCTTGTCGCGAAACGCTTCCATTTTGCGCACGGCATAATGCACGCCAGCGCCGTCGGAACTGTTCGCCGCCTCAAATTCCTCAATGCCCGGGACCGGCGGCTTCTTCGGCTGGAACGACCCGCCTCCTGCGGCAATCACAACCACGGGTGCCTCAAACACCTCGTTTTCATCCGTTGTCACGCGCCACTGATTGTCATCAAGCTTTTCCAGCCCCGTCACCATGCGGTTGAAATGGAAGGTCGGGTCAAACGGCGCGGCCTGCGCCATCAGCTGGTCCGTCAATTCCTGACCGGAAACCTCCGGCATGCCGGGAATGTCATAAATCGGCTTTTCCGGATACAGCTCGGCGCACTGGCCGCCCGGCTTGTCCAGAATGTCAATCAAATGCGCCTTCATATCCAGCAGACCGAGCTCAAATACAGCAAACAGACCAACCGGCCCGGCCCCGATGATCACAACATCCGTTTTAATGGTTTCAGACATTTCAGGCTCCAATATACATAATGAAAATGTAGTTAAAATAAATATACATTTTATTTAGGGGTTATTTAGTCATTTTCTGCCAAAATACAAGGTGAAATTTCAAAAATCTGTGTGCCGAATTGTCGCCCTGCATCATCACATCTTGGCAAAATTACACCTGAGGCTTATAAAACCCTCATTGTGAAAAAACAAGATAGACAAAAAGCCCCTCTGCCCTGCCCTGAAATGGCTGATGTGCGCGCTCAGATTGACCGCATTGATTGTGAACTTGTGGCGCTGCTGCGTGAACGGCTGAACTGGGTTGAACAGGCCGGCAAGGTCAAGCAAAGCCGCGACCAGGTTGTCGATAACCCGCGTATTGAGGAAGTCGTCGCCAACGTTATTGAGCAGGCCGAGGAAGCGGGCCTGCCGACGGTAATGACGGAAAAGATCTGGCGCCTGCTGATTGAGCAGAGCATTGCGCATGAATATCAGATTTTCGACTGGGAAACCCGGTCGGATGATTAGATGATGATCAGAATTGCTGGGCCGGCAGGCTCAGTTTCAGACCGTCCAACTCATCCGTTACCTTGATTTGGCAGCTCAGGCGGCTGTTGTCCTGTACTTCGAAGGCAAAGTCGAGCATATCCTCTTCCATGTCGATCGGCCCCCCGACCTTTTCGGTCCAGGCTGCATCAACATAGACATGACAGGTCGCACAGGCACATGCACCGCCGCAATCCGCATCGATACCGGGAACGGAGTTCTTGATCGCAACCTCCATGACCGTCATGCCAACATCACCGTCATGGCTGTGTTCAGTTCCGTCTTGCTCAACAAAGGTAATTTTGGGCATTTTCAGATCTTCCCTCAAATAAAGTACTTAAACAGGACTCGACATGCGGTCCTAATTTCGGCAATTCTAATAGCATAGAGCCCCTAACCAGTCCAGGTGTGATTGGAAATAGTTTGCAGGCACATGAAAACAAGAACGCTGAAAATTTTTGCCGAAACCCTGCCCTTGAAAGAGAGTTTTGTTATTGCCCGCGGCAGCAAGCAGGCGGCGGATGTGGTGGTGGTGGAAATTCATGAAGACGGTTTGATCGGTCGCGCCGAAGCCGTACCCTATGCGCGTTACGGTGAGACCATGGAAACCGTGACTGCGGCGATTGAACACGTCAAGCCATTCATTGAAAACGGCATGGAAAAGGACAGTCTGCAGGCCGCCCTTTTGCCGGGTGCTGCCCGCAACGCCCTAGATTGTGCCCTATGGGAATTGGCGGCGGCAGCGGCCGAACAGCCCTTATGGAAAGTCGCAGGGCTGCCTGAACCCGTGGCTTTGCAAACGGCCTTCACCATCTCTCTGGATACCCCGGCGGTCATGGCCAATAAGGCAAAACAGGCCGCCGCTTATCCGTTGTTGAAACTGAAACTTGGCGGCCCGGACGGTCTGGCGGCCGATCTGGGGCGGTTGGCGGCAGTCAGACAGGCGCGACCCGAAGCACAGATTATGGTGGACATCAATGAAGGTTGGAGTTCGGCAGACTTGCTGGCGCATGCCGAACAGTTGCGGCACTTTGACCTGACCCTGATCGAACAACCCGTTCCGGAGAAGGAGGAAGCCGTTCTGACCAGGATTGACCTTCCCTTTTGCGCCGATGAAAGTATCCATGACTGCAAAGACGTCGGCAAACTGGCCGGAAAATATCAATGGCTTAACATCAAACTCGACAAGACCGGCGGCCTGACGGAAGCGCTGAGACTGGTAAAAACGGCACGTCAGGCTAATTTCAAACTTATGGTCGGCTGCATGGTCTCAAGCTCCCTTGCCCTGACCCCGGCCTATTATCTTGCGCAAATCTGCGATTTGGTGGATTTGGACGGACCTTTGTTTTTGATGCAAGACAGACCCGCGGCTTTACGCTATAAAGGGGCGCAAGTTTCTCATCCCCCCGCTGCTTGAGTTGCAAAATTTATTCGTTTCACTTTGAGTGATATTCGCTTCGGGACCGCCATGAACATCCTTTCCGCCAATTCAGACCTGTTGCCCGATTTGATGGATGTCCTGAGCGGGACGCGCCCTTTACGGGTTTTGATGCCAAGTTATCGCAGTCACCCTTTTGTCGGTGGACAGGGTATTTATCTCCGGCACCTCTCCAAAGCCCTCGTTGAACTGGGGCACAAGGTTGATGTCATATCCGGGCCACCCTATCCGGATCTTGACCCGCGTGTTGGACTGATTGAACTGCCATCCCTCGACATGTATGCCCGTGAGCACCCGATTTTGAGCTTAAACTGGGACATTCTCAAAACCCCGCTCGATTTGTACGAGTATCTGGTTCACAACAGCGGCGGGTTTCCGGAGCCTTACACATTCGGCGAACGGCTAGCTAAATACATGAAAGACAAAATCGGCGATTATGACATTGTGCATGACAACCAAACCCTGTGCCACGGTCTTTTGAAGGTCAGGGATATGGGGTTGCCGGTCGTCGGCAATGTGCACCACCCGATCACAATGGACAAACGTATCGACATTCATCATGCCGGCAGCCTGAGCCTGAAACTGCTGAAATGGCGCTGGTACAGTTTCCTTAACATGCAGATCAAGGTCGCACGACGCCTCAATCACATTATCGTCCCATCCGACAACACCCAAAAGGACGTTATCAAGGATTTCGGCCTTAAGCCCGACAACATCTACCGCATTCATCTGGGCATTGACCACGAAACCTACAAACCGGTGGAAACCGTCACCCGCAAACCCAATCGGTTAATGGTGACCGCCAGCGCGGATGTGCCTTTGAAAGGGTTGATTTACCTGATCCGCGCCTATCACAAATTGCTGGACAGCTATCCAGATCTCGAACTGGTGGTGGTCGGCAGTCTGCGTGAGGGGCCAACCATGGATGAATTGGACAAGCGCGGCATCCGTGACCGCGTCCGCTTCACTTCCGGGCTTGAGTCCCGCGAAATCGCCGAATTGTATGCCGAGGCGACGGTCGCCGTGTCGCCGTCCGTCTATGAAGGTTTCGGCTTTCCGGCCGGTGAGGCACTGGCCTGCGGCCTGCCGCTGGTGGCCACGAATGGCGGGTCCCTGCCCGAGGTCGTCGGCGATGCCGGATTGGTTGTTCCCCACTCTGATCCCGATGCCTTGGCCGAGGCCATTGACGTGCTACTGGCGGATGCAACCAAACGGCAGACATTGTCAGCCAAAGCGCGCCAGCACATTCTTGACAAATTCACCTGGCGGCATTGCGCCATGAACAGCGCCCAGATTTATCGCAAAGCCATCGCAGACCATCATCAAATCGAGTTTCATCATGCAGACGATTAAGCTGGCGCATCTTCACCCCTTGCCTGAGCACAAAGTGCTCGACCTTGGGTGTGGAGAGGGACGGCATTGTCATGCCGTATACCATGAAGCCAAGTGCCATGTCATCGGTTTGGACCTTGGATTTGCGGATGTCCGAAAAACCCGTGATGGTTTTGCCGCCGCGCCCGTGCTCGCCCCGGCCGAGACCCAGAGGTTTCATGTCTTGGTCGGCAACGCCTTATCGCTGCCTTTCCCCGACCACAGCATGGACCGGGTCATATGCTCGGAAGTGCTGGAGCATATTCCCGACTATTTGCGCGTCATTGAAGAAATTGACCGGGTGGTGAAACCAGACGGAGTGATCGGCATTTCCGTTCCGCGCCGCTGGCCGGAAAAAATATGCTGGTGGCTGTCGGCCGACTATCACAACGAACCGGGTGGACATATCAGAATTTTCAACCAGAAGGAACTGACAGAGGATTTCCGCTCACGCGGTTTCAGGCTGATCAGAAAAGATTATGCGCACGGCCTGCACACACCTTATTGGTGGCTGCGCTGCGCTTTCGGGGTCAAGAAACCCCTCAATCCTCTGACCAGGGCCTGGCACAGCCTGTTGGTTCTGGAAATGATGAAAAATCCGCTTTGGCTGCGCGGGCTTTCCAGACTTCTTGACATCTGCATCGGCAAAAGCGTTGTTTTGTATTTCGAAAAACCGGCAGGCGCAGAATGAGCAAACTGACCGATGGTTTTTTCAGGGGCGCTGTGGACCGGATAAAAACCCTGCAACGCAGTGATGGTGCCATTCCGTGGTATGCCGGAGGCGTTGTTGATCCGTGGAATCATTTGGAGGCGGTCATGGGGCTGAACCTGTGCGGTGAGGCCGAAGCGGTTTCCAAAGGGTTTGAGTTTTTGATCAACACCCAGCTGCCGGACGGGTCCTGGTGGGGTCGGCTCGGCAGCGCCGTCCCGATTGATGACACCTTGCAGAATTTTTCATCTGACGGCATGGATACGGGGGAGCAAATCCGGGAAACCAATTTCACCGCCTATGTCGCCACCGCCGTCTGGCATGATTATCTGCTGCATAACAATATGAATTTTATCCACCGGCTCTGGCCGGTCGTCACAAGGGCTCTGGATTTTGTGTGTCGGCATCAGACCCCGCATGGCGATATTGTCTGGATTTCCCATGCACCAACCGGTGACAGCGACCCGATAGATCCCGAAATTTTGGAGCAGACCGACTCTCTGCTGACCGGCAACAGCTCCCTTTTCAAAAGCCTTTCCTGCGGCCTGAAGCTGGCCGAACTGATGAATGAGTCGAAATCGGACTGGGTCAACGCACACCGGCTGTTGGGGCAGGCCCTGCGGGACAAGCCGCATCGGTTTCAGCGTCAAACAGGCTCTGACATGAAGTTTTCGATGGACTGGTATTATCCCTGCCTGAGCGGCGCACTCAGCAAAAAGGACTCCCTTGACCGCCTGCAGGCACGGTGGGACGAATTTGTGGTTGAAGGCCATGGCTGCCGGTGCGTTTCCCATGAACCCTGGGTCACCGTAGCGGAAACGGCCGAGCTTATTCTGACCCTGAAATCCCTTAGCATGGACGACAGAGCGGCTGAAATGCTTGGATGGCTCGACCGGCAGCGCGATGAAAATGGGGCTTACTGGATCGGGTTTGAGTATGAGAGCAAAGTCTTCTGGCCGGTTGAAAAACCGCCATGGACGGCCGGAGCGGTTATTCTGGCAACAGATTGCGTGAACGACTTGTCCCCTGCCAGCCACCTGTTTTTGCATCAGGGACTTTAGAGCCGTTTTAAGACCCTGAGGGATTTAACAACAGCCACTTCCTCAAAAAGCTCAGAGGCCATGGCCATTTTGTATATTTCATGGGGTGGGCGCCCGCCGTCCTGCGGGTTTGGAAACACATCATGGATGGCCAAAACCCCGCCCGGTGCCAGCTTGCCGCTCCACAGTCTGTAATCATCATAAGCGGCTTTCATGGAATGACCGCCATCAATGAACACAAAGGCCAGCGACTGGGTAATCAAAGGAGCGACCTGCACTGACGGGGCAACAATCGGAACCACCACTTCCTCAAGCTTGGCGCGGCGCAAAGTATCACGAAAATGCGCCAGTGAACTCATGCCGCCAGTAGCGGTATCGGCCAGATCAGGGTCGAAATACCCTTCCCCAGGCTGGTTTTCCTCAGATCCGTAATGATGATCAACGGCAATGAGCTGCCGCCCGGTCATGCGACAGGCGGTTCCCAAATACACAGTAGACTTGCCACAATAGCTGCCGATTTCAACCGCCGGGCCGCTCACCTGCAATTCAGAGAGCGTTTCGTAAAGGGCTCTACCCTCATCTGGGTCCAGAAACCCTTTGACGGTTTCAATATCCAGTGGAAGCTTCATACTCAACTCACTGAGCCGTCTTGGCCCGGTTTTCATCCAAAACCGCATGCATTTCCACATGCAGTTTTTCATCCAGCCGGTAACTTGAAAACACCAAAGCCGCCGTGACATAGGCCAGGCAGGGAACAATCGAAAACATGATTTTGATCGCCAAAATAACCTCCGGCGCCTGCGCTACATTCGGCTGGAAACCGACCCATGACAACATGTTGCCAACTACTATCAATGAAATGCCGTTAGCCAGTTTCCAGGTAAAATTCCAGGCTGCGAAATACGCCCCCTCTTTGCGCTCCCCGGTCTGCAACTCATCATAATCAATGGTGTCACTCATTAAGGACGGACCGATGACATGCCCGGCGCCATTGGCGATGCCGGCAAGAAAGCCGATCCCCATCAACAGCAATTCGTCACCTTTACCGAGCGTAAACATCAGGCCATAACACATGGCCGACAGATACATGGAAAAAGACCAGATTGTCTTTTTTCCAACCCGCCGCGCCAAAGGCATCCAGACCGGGGTCAACAGGAATGATGGAATCAGAAACGTTAAAAGAAATTTTGGCGCAGCTTCCGGTGCTTCGAGAATATAGGTGCCGACATAAAGCATCAAAATGGAGGTAAAGGCAAAACCGATATTGTCGAAAAAATAGCCGATCAAAGGCGGCCGGGCATGCGGGTTTTTGAACACGTCACGAATAGCTTTGAAGGGTCTCTTGCCTCCTCTGGAGGCAAATTCCTCACGCTCACGAATACCGTAAGCGCAGATAATCAGGGATAATCCGCCCAGCGGCGCAACAATATACGCCAAGTGACGCGAAGTTTCCTGCACCGCTGCAATGCCGGTCTGCTCGGCGCTGATCAGAGCCGCCATGGCCCCGATACCGATAATGTACCCTCCAATCCAACCGGCATGACGGACGCCGAACACCTTATTGCGTTCATGATGGTCATCCGTCAGCTCAGCGCCAAGCGCCATTTGCGGGACATAGAAAAAGGTTGAGGCGGAGAAAAATCCGATAATCCCCACCCCCACCCAGATTACCAGTTCGCTATCTCCCAAGCCTTGGGGCGGAACGAAAATCATTAAAAATGTCAGGGCCGTCGGCAAGGCGCTCATGCCAATCCAAGACCGCCGTCTTCCCAGCCAGAACTTTGTCCGATCTGACCAGTAGCCGACCAGCGGATCGGAAACGGCATCCCAGAAACGGGACAGACCGAAAATCAACCCCATGACGGCAGGGGAAATCAAAAGAATATCGGTCGCGTATTTCATGTAATACAGTGTGACCAGACAGAACATATAGCCATAGGCAACCGTCGGCAGACCAAAATAAAACAAAGTGGATAAACCCACTTTAGAACCGGGTTTGGATTGATTCATGAAATACTCCTATAGCCACTGACTGTAACCCGCATGCCGGGCTTGGCAATCTTTTTATCGGGCTTTTTACTGGGCTTTTTACTGGGCTTTTTGTCTGGAAAAACACAGAATACAGGACATTTATCGCTTAACTTTTTACCCTGCTGGCTATAGTCTGTGCAAATTATGGCGGATGTTAGATGACACACCTAAAAGCGATCCATCTGAAATTAAACAGCAAAATCAGTTTTTTGCTTCTGCTTATTGGACCTGTTGCCAGCTTTTCCGTCAACCTTTTACCCGCCCTGCTCGGCCTGTCAGCCTTACTGGCGTTTGTGGAGATGAAAAAACACCAGATCGCCTGGCGCCCGAGAGTATCCAACATCACACTCACGGCGATGGCCTTTATCGGCTATGTCATGCTGTCGAGTCTCTGGTCGTCGAAACCGGAGGAAGCTGTAATTCAATGTCTGCAGTTCGCTGCCATATTGTTATCCGCCAGCCTATTGAGCCGGTATATTGATTGCATTGACCGGGAAGATATTGAGAAAATGGGACGTGCCATGCGCTATGGCATCGCCCTGGCCATGAGCTTACTGTTTCTGGAAACCTATTACGACCAACCAATTTACAGACTCTGGCTGGAAACAGTTGCGACTGACAGATTATTTGACCCGAGGCATCTTGAGCGCTCCGTAGCGGTCTTCAGCTTGTTCCTGTTTTTTATTGCCGCTCACACAGCCAAGAGAACCAATATTCTGGGCGGCTTGACCCTACTAATACTCTGGGCGTTTTTCTGCCTGAAATTCGGCTTTATACCCGAATATATCGGCATTTTATCAGGACTGACATTTATGACAATCGCCGTTGGTTTCAAAAAACAGGCTAGAAAAATCCTATTTGCATTGCTGTTTCTCCAGACAGTTTTAATTGTCCCTGTCTCAATCAAAAGCTACGAGACACAATTTGTGCAAAACCTTTTATCTCTTCCGCCGGAAAAGGATGAGACACTGGATCAAATTGTTCAAACCCATTTCGCTGTGAGTGAACTCATTCTGCAAAAACCGGTTTTCGGGCACGGTTTGGAAAGCGCGTCCATGCTTCAGGAAACCATGACTGCCGAAATAGAAAACGTACATTCCTTGCATCCGCATAATTATGCCCTGCAAATTCTGCTTGAAACAGGTTATGTCGGCGCGGTTCTGTTTCTGCTTTTCATGTATTTCATGCTTCAGAGAATGAATTTCAACATCGTCAAGACAGAGATTTTCTTGATAGCGGCCATTGGATGTATTCTGACAATCCTCTCCTTTACTTTTGGCATCTGGCAATCCTGGTGGATGGTCAGCATAATTTTCGCCCTCATTTGCTTCAAGCTTGAATTCGGTGGCAAAAACAGTGAGCGAGACGCCCCGCCCCCATTGAAAAAACCACGCATCATGCATGCAATTTTCAGCCACGGATATCGCGGTTCGGAAAGTGCGCTTGCCTTGATTGCCAATGAGCAGTGTAAAACTCACCCCGTCAGCGTGATGGTCCGGAGTGATTGTGACACACGCGATGGGCCATCAATATTAGATGCCCTTGACCCGGATATTGAAGTCATCAGGGTGCCGAATTTCATGCGGGCCCTATGCGCCAATTTTCTCATACTGAAATGGCAACCGCATATTTTTCATGCTCATCTTGGCCGCGCAGTCCGTTTGAGGACATGGCTTAAGCCCAATCTGCTGCGCGTTTCCTCCATGCATATATTCAGCCCGCACCACCATGTCGGCCAAGACCGTATCATCTGCATCTCTGATTGGCAGATGAAAGCCTTGCCGGAAAACCTGAAATTGAAGAGCCGGCTGGTCCGTAACGCCACCAAAAGCATGGAAAAAATTTCACAGCCTGAGAAAGACGCCTTGCGCCGGGAACTCGGTATTGCGCCAGATACGCGGATCGTCGGTTTCGTGGGTGCCATCAACACCACAAAGGGAGCGGACATTGCCGTGGAAGCCTTTTGCCGCGCCAATATGGAAAATGCCCACTTATTGATGATTGGCGAGGGACCATTACGGGAGGAATTATCCCAAAAAACAGCCAACATGACCAATATCACATTGACTGGATACAAGGACAACGCCCGCGCCTACATGCAGATCATGGATATCATTCTTTTGCCCTCCAATTGGTCAGAGCCGTTCATGCTGTCCCTGATTGAAGCCATGGAAGCAGGATGCTGGGCCATCACCATCAACACATACGGTCCGGGTGATATTATGCGTGAGCAACCTCACGGGTCCGTTGTTGACATAAATGATGTTGACGGTTTTGCCGCCGCTCTTCTAGCCGCCCCTGAGACAGCCGGTAAAAGGTATGAATATAATCTTGAAAAATTCGCTTTTTCGAAGCATATCTCCAGTATCTTCAAAATTTACGAGGACGCAAATGATCCGCTATCCTTCAAAGCCTGAAATGAGCCGCCGATGATAACGAAAACCTTACGCAGTCTGATTATTTTTCTCGCTGCAAGCTTTTTCTTCTCTGGTCCCGTCCATGCAGAAATTGTTATCAAGGCGGGATGGGTGCGTGCTCATCTTCCCGACAGGCCTGCTGCGGGATATTTTGAACTCAGCAATCATGGCGAAGCCGACACGCTGATAGCCGCAAAAAGCCCGGCTTTCAAAACAGTCGAAATCCACACGCACATCATGGAAGACGGGGTGATGCGTATGCGTAAACTTGAGCACCTTGATATATCCGCCCATAATAGCCTGCAGTTCAAACCGCACGGCCTACACTTGATGCTGTTCGATCCGATTCAGCCCTTGAACAAGGGGAGTAATGTTGAAGTGACGCTGGTGTTTGAAACCGCCGGCGAGGTGCCCGTAACCCTGCAGGTCGGTCAAAGAGAAAAAAATAGCCACACCCCCCATGCTCATGAGCATGATACCCACAACCACAACAGTCATTCAGGGCATTAGTCCACGGTCATGACTGCGTTGATCACAACAAAATCCCTAAGTCTGGAAGGGTCGCATGGCCGATTGTTGGACGACATCAATATCGCCATTGCAGAGAATGATTTTGTCACGATTATCGGTCCCAACGGGGCCGGCAAAACAATGTTGTTAAAATGCCTGTTAGGTCTGGTGAACCCAAGTGAGGGGCGTATGGATCATAAACCGGGGCTGCGCATTGGCTATATGCCGCAAAATATTGCCATAGACCCAGTTTTACCGCTCTCTGTTGACTATTTCCTCAAACTCGCGGGGTCCGCAGACTCAGAACATTTCAGGCAGACGGTTGAACTGGTCGGCATCAGTCATTTGCTAAACCGGCAATTGCATGACCTGTCCGGTGGAGAACGTCAATGGGTCCTGCTGACACGCGCCCTGTTGAACAATCCGGAACTTCTGATTATGGACGAGCCAGCCCAAAACCTCGATGTAAAGGGGCAATTGGACCTGTATAAGAAACTTAATGAAATATACGAGACCAGAAAACTGGCGATTTTAATGGTGTCTCACGACCTTCATCTTGTCATGTCATCCAGCAAAAAAGTCATTTGCCTGTTTCATCACGTTTGTTGCGAGGGCGAACCGCAGACTGTTGCCCAAGATCCGGAATTCACATCTCTGTTCGGCGATGAAATGGCACGGATGGTGGCTGTTTACCCACATCATCATGACCATAATCATAATCATGATCACGACCATGACCACAACTAAGCCTTCACGAACAAAACATGACACATCTTCATGAAATTTTAATGCTTGCCACCGCCTTTTTCGTCAGTCTGATGGCGACCCCCTTGGGGTGTTTGGTTGTCTGGCGTCGCATGGCTTATTTCGGGGACGCCCTTTCCCATACAGCACTGCTCGGAATTGCCTTGGGTTTGTTGATGGGAGGCAATGCACATCTTGGTGCGATTTTCATCTGTGCCATATTCGCCTTTGCAATGATTTGGATGGAAAACCGCTACAAGCTCTCGACGGACACATTGCTCGGCATTCTGGCACATGGCGGGCTGGCGGTCGGCATTTTGACCTTAAGTTTGCTGCCCCCCCAAAATCAGACAGACGGCAATGCTGATGACGGGCATGCAAAAGATGTCGATTTGCATGACTACGAACAGTATTTTTTTGGAGATTTATCCCAGACATCAGGAGAAAACCTTATGGTTCTGGGCTTTTCTGTCATGGTCATCCTTGCGCTGCTGTGGCGTTACTGGTCAAAGTTGATTTTGATGATTTTGAGTGAGGAACTCGCAACAGCGGAAGGGCACAACACGTTAAGGCTGAAATATGTTCTCCTGACATGCCTGACGGTTACGGTCGCCCTCAGTGTCCAGACAGTCGGGATTTTATTCACCACCTCCTTGTTGATTTTACCGGCGGCAGCAGCCCGGCAATGGTCCAGAACACCCAGAAATACGGTTATTTACGCATATATAGCCTCCCTCAGCGCCCTCGCATTGGGCGTGCCGACAGCTCTTGACATGGCTCTCCCTTACGGGCCAGTAATCGTCGCTTATATGAGCGCTTTCTTTGTCATATCCCTAATGGTGGCAGGGATTATCAGGAAAAAGCCACCAAGAATATAATAAGTATTACTTATTAAGGAATTTAGGCAGATTTCCACCTGGAGAGATTTCCTTGGTGATCTTCACCATGGCTGAGGTAATCATGCTTAACTCTTCCGGCTGGATAATGTAAGGCGGCATAGTGTACAATATGTTCCTAAAGGGACGAACCCAGACCCCCTCTTCAACAAAGCGTTGCTTGATGTGATTAAGGTCTTTCAGTCTGTCAAACTCAATCACCCCGATGGCGCCACGCACACGGACATCCCTGACCCCGATAAAGTCCGCCGCCGGCGCAAGCTCATCGCGCAATTGCACCTCAATCTGCTTGACCTGCTCAAGTCTCGGTTCCTGCTCAAACAATTCCAAAGAGGCCAAAGCAGCCCGACAGGCAAGAGGATTACCCATATAAGTCGGGCCATGCATCAATGCTTTGCTGTCATCATCCGACAAAAACGCTTCAAACACATCCGTCGAGGCAATGGTTGCCGCAAGCGCCATAGTGCCTCCGGTCAGGGATTTTGACAGAGTGAGAATATCAGGAACAATCCCCGCCCGTTCGCAGGCAAACATATGTCCCAACCGCCCAAGACCGGTCATGATTTCATCCGTCAAAAGCAGAACATTATGGGCTTTGCATTGCGCATGAATGAACGACAAGGTGTCTTCATCATGAAACTTCATGCCTCCTGCCCCCTGAACCAGAGGTTCGATAACCACTGCAGCCAACTCATGACAGTGGGCTGCCAAAATCCGCGAAAAAGCCTCCTGCTCGTCCTGCGTATGCGGCACATCGACCAGAACCTGCTTGGCGAGCGCGTCCTTGAACAGGCTGTGCATACCCTCCTCAGGATCACACACTGACATGGTGGCGAGCGTGTCGCCATGATAGCCGCCGGTGAAAGACAGGAACCTGTAGCGCCCTTTCTCCCCCTTGTTCATCCAATACTGAACAGCCATTTTCATACCGACTTCGACGGCAACGGAACCGGAGTCGGAAAAAAACACATGATTGAGATGGCCGGGACACAGATCCGCGAGCTTTTTTGCCAACCGGCTGGCCGGCTCATGCTGAAATCCACCAAGCATGACATGCGGGAGTTTCTGGAGTTGGTCCATGACAGCCGCCTCGATATGCGGATGGCGGTAACCATGACAGGTTGACCACCAACTGGACACGCCATCAACCAACTCCCGCCCGTCCGTTAGCTTGATGCGGACACCCTCGGCACTTGCCACGGGCAGGCCCAGCGGTGTTGTCTGCATCTGGGTGTAGGGCGGCCAAAGATGGTCTGCGCCGTCCAGTTGCCAATCAGGATGCCGGTTAAGTGCCGGATTTTCAGGTGATACGGTCATTTTAGCCCTTTGAATGACACTAACTATAGCTTTTCAAACCTATTTTTCATAGGGTATAGGTTGTCGCGCCGGTCAGGGGTGGCACACTCATTAACCGGGACGAACCTCGCCACACACTGCGTAACAAACGGACGTATGACTGCTGACAGGACACCATCCTCACTGGACGCTTTTGCCGCAACCAAGCTTGAGCAGCTTGAATTACGTCAAGCACGCCGGTTTCTCGTCTCGACAACACGCGGCCCGCAAGCGGCTGCTTCACGACCCGACAGCGCAGACGGCCTGATCAGCTTTTCCTGCAATGATTATCTTGGTCTGTCCCAACACCCCAAAGTCATCACTGCGGCACAACAGGCAACCGAAACATACGGCACGGGCGCCGGCGCCTCCCGCTTGATCACCGGCAACCATCCGCTGTTTGCGGAACTTGAGTCACAGCTTGCGGCCCTGAAAGGTACCCGGGATTGTCTCGTATTCGGGTCAGGCTACCTCGCCAATATCGGCATTATTCCAGCACTGTGTGGTCCCAAAGACCTGCTGCTGGTGGATGAGCTGGCTCACGCCTGCATCAATGCCGGCGGACAATTGTCGAGCGCGAAACTAATCCGCTTCAAACACAATGACATGACGGATCTGGCCCAACTACTAGAGGTGCAGCGTCCCCACCATGACCACTGCTTGATTGTCACGGACGGCGTGTTTTCGATGGACGGTGACCTGGCTCCGCTTCCTGAGATAAGACGGCTGGCAGATCAACATGATGCCTGGGTGATGAGTGATGACGCACATGGTCTGGGCGTCGTCGGCGGCGGGCGCGGTAGTGCTCATGCCTTCACCCCCGCCGTGCGGGTTGATCTGCATATGGGCACCTTGTCCAAGGCCGTGGGCGGTTATGGTGGTTATGTCTGCGCCAGCCGCACCGTCTGTGATCTTTTGCGCAACCGGGCCAGAAGTCTGGTGTTTTCAACCGGCCTGGCACCGATGAATGTCGCCGCCGCCAGCGCCGCACTGAACATCATTCACACTCAGCCGGAGCTGTGTTCTTTACCGGTCGAAAAGGCGGCCTTATTCTGCAGACATCTCGGACTTGAACCGCCGCAATCACCTATAGTTCCGATTATTCTAAAAACCAATGAGGCTGTGATGCAGGCTTCCGAAACCCTTTTGTCGCACGGCTTTCTGGTCAGCGCCATTCGGCCGCCGACAGTTCCCGAAAATACAGCCCGTCTGCGGTTTGCATTTTGCGCCGATCATCGGGAAGAGGATATTGCGCGTTTGGCGCAACAGGTCGCCGGGATCCTCGCCAATCAGAGGGCCGGCGGATGACGCAACTTCACAAACAGGTCTTTGTCGCCGCAACCGGAACGGATATCGGCAAAACCTATGTTACCGGTGCTCTCATCCGGCATTTGCGGGCGACCGGCATTGCGGCCTGTGCGCTCAAACCCGTCATCAGCGGTTTTGAGGACGACAATATTGCCGAGAGTGATACCGGCCAATTGCTGGCTGCAATGGATAGACCTCCAACCCCAGACGAAGCCGCTAAAATATCCCCTTGGCGCCTGCGGGCCGCATTGTCCCCGGACATGGCAGCGGCGCGTGAGAACCGGCACATTGAGATACAGGAAGTCACGAACTTTTGCCGTCAGGACGCCAACCGCTCAGATGCCGACATCACCTTTATTGAAGGGGTGGGCGGCATTATGGTGCCCCTCAATGCAAGTGCAACAACATTGGACTGGCAAGTTGCATTGAACATACCCTGCCTGCTGGTCATCGGCAGCTATCTGGGTACCATGTCACACTGCCTGACGGCTCTGGATACCCTGTCGGCCAAGGGTATCATGCCGTTGGCGGTCATTTTGAACGAGTCGCCCCAAAGCCCGGTACCCTTGGCAGAAACCGCCGCCTCCCTCATCCCTTTTGTCAATGACATCCCGATCGTGCCGCTGCCGCGTAACGGAGCTTTTTCTGAACAGGACAGGGTTTACGATTTGCTAACCGACACACGCTTAAAGTCATAAACCCTTTAACAATTGAGCTTGTATTATGCGTTGTGTTTTTTTGTATTTGTCATCCCTTTGTTTTGTCTTGCCTTTACTGTTTAAACACCCTCTTGAGGCACAGGCCGAAACCCGTTTTTTCGGTCAGGTGAATCTGTCACACCACAAATTTGAGTACAGCACCGTCGGTGGTACGCATCCCGGGTTGCTGCAACATCAGGGCACCGAAAGCACCTCCCTTGAAATCGGGATGCAGTTACGGGAGACTTTCCCGCTTGAAATCAGCCTGAAATCTGAAGAAATTGACTTTGAGTTGGATCAGGCCCTGCTTCACGATTACAGATTGCTGGATGACGGACAACTGTACCGGATCGGGCTGACCCCGGGCACTTATGATGGCAACCTGCAACTGCTCAGCCTGAATATCACCCATACTTTTGAAAACACTTTTGCCGGCTTCCGTCCCTTCGCGGGACTGGGCCTGACCAAAGGCACATTCAAGACTCCGCTCTCGGATTATACCGATCCGGATGTTGACGGTTATAGTTTAAACTTCGGTGTTCGCTATGAAATCTCGCCGTCAGCTTATTTCAAAATCGGCGTAAATTTTCATAATCAGAGTGTCGATGCCCGCCATATGGGGCAACCGACAGCCCTCACCGGGCTGCCGGAATATATACCGGAAAGCAGCCTTGATTATGAGACCATCTGGATTGGCTTTGGATTGCAGACCCGCCCGATGCTGAGGTGACGGCAGACACATCAATAATGCGGCGGTTTTTCACCATCCGGCGCCGTTATTGAAAAATCTTCAACCTGTTGGATGCGCTCCTTCAACATGTGCAGACTGCGCTCAACCTTTTCCAAAGTCTGCCCGTCCTTGTGCGACTGCTGGCTCAGCTCCTCAATCAGTACCGCCTGATGCGTCACAAGCTCCTCCAGCCGTGTCAGGCGTACCGCCAACTCGTCTTTCTCACGATCCGTCAAACCCGACCCCCTCCTTGTGGAAATAATTCTTGGAATGATATTGTTTTGCAATATTCTCAGCCAGTATAACCCATAAGACGCATCCGGGTACAAATGATGACACAGTACAATTTGGACATTCTGGCAGGCCCGACAGCTTATCGGCATATTCAGGAAAACGGTCTGCAACCGTCTGACATCACCCGTATTATGGGGGCGTCCGGCGCCTCGAAATGGCTGACCATTGCCGGTCTAGATATTGTGATTTTCGGGGACTGGCTGGCGGAAAGCCGGCACGATATCAGCCTGTTCGGGACATCCGTCGGAGCCTTCAAACTGGCCGCCGCCGCCAGCAGCAACTCTGCCGAGAAGCTGACGCAACTGGCTGACCTGTATGCCGCTTATGACGATTCCGGCCTCAGCGGTTCGATGCGGGATGTGATCACCCAGTCCACCCGAAACATGATTCACACAGTGCTCAATCGGGAGATTTCAGAGCAAATCCTCAACAATCCAAGATTCCGCTACCACTGCGGTACGGTTCGCCCATTGGGCTGGTTTGCCGCCGACAGTCTGGCACAACAAAGTATGGCGCTAACCAGCGCGCTGGCCAAGTCCCCTTTCAGCCGCACGGAATTAAGTCATCTTTGTGAACGGGTCATTTTTCAGGACCCCCGTTCCCGGGAAAGCATTGTGCAAGGTGATGCCTATCCGACAACAGTTCTGGATCTGACTCCGGATAATCTGATTGATGCCGTTATGTCCTCAGGCTCCATGCCAGTCTATATGCATCCGGTCAGTCACACGGTTCAGGAAAAGCGGGAAAATCTTTATGACGGTGGTATGCTGGACTATCACCCCGTGCCGGATGTGTTCTGGCAACCCGATCACGGCCTGACACTGTATCCGCATTTCTACAGCACAGTAAAACTGAAATGGTTTGATAAATTCTACCCGTGGCGCCGGGCCGGTGCCAGAGAGCTTGATCGTGTCATTCTGCTATGTCCGAGCCGTGCCTTTATTGACACCCTGCCGGATCGCCGCATTCCGTCACGTCAAGACTTCAGGCGATATGCAAAAAACCCGGACATCAGGGCACAAAAATGGACGGAAACAGTGGAGCGCAGTCATGAACTCGGCTATGACTTTATGCAGGTGGTTCAATCCGGTGATATCGCAAAGCGTGTAAAACTCATCACATGACAGCCAGGACTACAAAAACTAAGAGGAACAGATGGTCAAAATACTGTCACAAATAGAACTTCCGGAACTGGAACAAGCTGTTAAGTCCGCACATGACGATGTTGACATCAGCTATCTCGGCATTGGTGAAAACGTACCGGCCGGCACCAGTGCCGACTGTCTGTTGGCGGTTGCTTCAAATTTACAGGGGCTGGATGCCGTCATAGCAGATATTGAAGGGCTGAAATGGGTACAGGTCGTCGGCTCCGGCATTGACGGTTTTCCGCTGAATGCTCTGGGAGACAGGGTCCTGACCACCTGCAAAGGCGTCAGTGCCGTGCCGATTGCAGAATGGGTCATGGCCATGATTTTGACGCAGGCCAAAAGCCTCCCCGGCCAGTGGATCAGCGCCCCGCCGGAAACCTGGAGTTTCGGCAATGCCCCGATAGCGAGTTTGAACACCCAAAAGCTGGCGCTTGTCGGTTTCGGGACCATTGGGCGGGCAATCGCCCAACGTGCTTTGGCTTTCGGCATGCAGGTCAGCGCCATGACGCGGACATCGACACCAGATCTTGACGGGGTCAACCACGCCTCAAGTTTTTCAGAACTGGTGAAAAACGCCGACCATATTGTACTGGCGGCTCCGAGCACCAAGGCGACGCACCACCTGCTCAACCGGGAAACCTTTGCCGCCCTGAAACCGGGTGCCCATTTAATCAATATCGCCCGCGGCGAGTTGGTCAATGAGGCGGATCTGAAAACCGCCCTTGATGATGGCATTATCAGCTGCGCTTCACTGGATGTGGCGCAGAACGAACCGCTGACGGACGGTCACTGGTTTTATACCGATGCGCGCATCCGTTTCAGTCCGCACATCTCCTGGGGAGATCCGGAAATCGTTGAGCGTATGACCAGGGTTTTTCTTGAAAACCTTGCCTTGTTCAAAAATGATCTGCCGTTGAAAAACGTGTTTGATGTGGAGGCCGGCTACTGATGGTGAAACTGCTCTTATGGCGCCATGCAAAAGCGGTTCATCAAGACGGATTGCAGGACATGGACCGCTTCCTGACCGCGCGGGGGCGTGAGGAACGCCAGGTCAGCGCAAAACGAATCGAAGCCGCCCACTCCCCTGACGCCATCATCTGTTCCGTGGCCACCCGAACACGCGAAACCCTTGAAGCCCTCACGGCGGATGTCAATCCATTGTTCAGCGAATTGCTCTACCATTGTTACGTTGAGGACATTCTGGATATCGCCCAGGGTATTGATGATGCTTATCAGACGCTTCTGCTTGTCGGGCATAATCCGGGGTTTGAGGACTTTATCCTGCAGGTGCAGGCCAACACGCAAGCGCACCGGGCCCAACTCAACTATAAATTCTACCCCGGCGACTTGGCCGTGATTGAATGGTCGGACGCCAGCTGGGGCGGCATCCAACTCAAAGATGCTGTCCTTGCAGAAATCACCAGCGTCCGCAAGCACCCTTCAACCCGATAGCGGACTTCAGGTCAGACGCTCATAAATGGCGGCAATGCCCTGCCCGCCACCAATGCACAATGTAATCAGGGCATAACGTCCATTGATACGCTGAAGTTCATAAAGGGCTTTGGTCGATATGATGGCCCCTGTTGCGCCGACCGGATGCCCCAGGGCAACCGCACCGCCATTCGGGTTGGTTTTTTCAGCCGGGAAACCAAGCTCTTTTGATACGGCACAGGCCTGCGCAGCAAAAGCCTCATTGCTCTCAATCACGTCAATGTCGTCAAGGCTCAGACCGGTGGACTCAAGCACTTTCCGCACTGCAGGAATCGGCCCGGTGCCCATGATGGACGGCTCAACACCCGCCCGTGCATAACCGACAATGCGTGCCATCGGCTGCAATCCGTTCTCCGCCGCATAGGCGGCATCGGCCAGCACCAGCATGGACGCACCGTCATTGATGCCGGACGCATTGCCGGCCGTCACCGTGCCGCCATCCTTCTTGAAGGCCGGCGGCAGACCAGCAAGGCCGTCAGCAGTCACATCTGCTCTGAAATGCTCATCCGTGTCAAAAACAACCGTTTCGCGGCGGCGTTTCACCTCAACCGGCACAATCTGCTCTTTGAAATAGCCATTCTCACTGGCATGGGCCGCCCGGCGATGGCTTTCCGCCGCAAACGCGTCCTGCGCTTCGCGGGAAATATCAAATTGCTCGCCAACTTTCTCGGCCGTCATCCCCATATGTCCGGCTCCGAACGGATCCGACAGCGTGGCCAGCAAATCATCTTCAAAAGCCAAAGACCCCATGCGTTGCCCATCGCGTGGCGCCGCACTGGAAAATGTCGATTGCGACATCACTTCCGCACCGCCGGCCACCGCCAGTTTCACTTCCCCCGTTTGAATTTGCTGCGTTGCATTGACAATGGCCTCAAGCCCTGACCCGCACAAGCGGTTAACGGTAACCGCATGGCTTTCAATGCCCATGCCCGCTTCAATCGCAATGACTCTGGAGACGTAAGCGTCTTTTGATTTGGTCCGGATCACATTGCCGACGACCGCCGACTGAATGTCCGACACATCAACTCCGGCACGCTTGGCGGCTTCTTGTACACATACCGCCCCCAGTGTTTCGATCGGAGTCCTGGACAGGCTGCCGCCAAACCGGCCGACCGCGGTCCGGACAGCGCTTAAAATCACAACATCATTCAAATCAGGCATCATTCTTTCCCCTTTTTTTCTTCAGTGTGTGTCTTTTCGCATTTATTCCACATAAAGAAAAGAGGGACGCGTTGACTCTCCAATAATTTCATCTTAATGTTCATGTTCTGTTCTTTTTTCAGAAGTTGCGTTATGTTGTATCAAGCTAGTGTGCTGCGCACGGTGCGGCGTCCCTTTTTCGTCTCCAGAGTTTCAGCCGGCTTTCCAAGCCCGGCCGATGATTTTGTTGAAGGCAGCCTCGACCTGAACCAGCACTTGATCGGACATCCGCAGGCCACGTTTTTTCTGCGTGTTTCCGGCGACAGCATGACCGGCGCCGGAATTTTTCCCGGTGATCTGCTGATTGTTGACCGCAGCCTGACCCCGACCCATAATGATATTGTGATTGCCGTGGTGCATAATGAACTGACCGTTAAACGGCTGGTACGGCGCGGCGGCGAACATGTTTTGCGACCTGAAAACCCGGCCTATCAAGAGATCCCCCTGCCCGAGGATGCTGAAATATGGGGGGTCGTCAGCCATACCATTCATGGGTTCAGGTGATGCGCCCAAAGCTCTTCGCACTGGTTGACTGCAATAATTTTTATGCCTCCTGCGAGCGTGTCTTTGACCCGAGCCTGCGCGACAAACCCGTTGTGGTGCTGTCCAATAATGATGGCTGCGTGATTGCCCGCTCAAATGAAGCCAAAGCCCTCGGCATTGAAATGGGGGCACCGTTTTTCAAAGTCTGTGACCAGATCAGGCGCCAGAACATCATTGTACGTTCCAGCAATTATGCGCTTTACGGTGACATGAGCGCTCGTGTAATGAGCGTTCTGGGCGGCTTTGCACCGCAGTCCGAAATCTACAGCATTGATGAATGTTTCCTCGACTTCACCGGCACGGCAGCGGCGATTTCCGACCTCGCCGCCTATTGCCGCAACATGCGGCGGGTGGTGCATCAATATACCGGCATTCCGGTATCCATCGGCATCGGCAGCAGTAAGACACTGGCTAAAATCGCCAATCGTGTGGCAAAGAAACAGCCGCACTATGACGGTGCATATCAGTTGTGCGATGCCGAAAGCAATGCGGTGCTGACGGCGACGGAAATCGGTGATGTCTGGGGTATCGGCCGGCGGTGGGCCAGAATGCTGAAAGGACGCGGCATCATGACGGCGCGGGATTTACGGGATGCCGAAGATGGCTGGGTGCGGCGCAAAATGGGCGTTGTCGGTTTGCGGACGGTGCGTGAATTGCGCGGTGAAAGTTGCCTTTCACTGGAATTGGCCGCGCCTGACAAGCAGAGCATCTGCTGTTCACGCAGTTTCGGCAAGCCAGTCTCACAGGCCACTGAGCTTGACAGCCGGCTGGCGAGCTTTGCTGCCCGCGCCGGCGAAAAACTGCGGCGCGCCGATCTGCTGGCCGATGCCCTGACCGTTTTCATCCGCACCAACAGATTCAAAAAAGACGCCCCCTATTACAGCAATGCCGCCAGCTTCCGGTTTCTGGAAATGACCAACCACACACGCGACATTCAGCGCGCAGCGGCGGATTTGCTGCGGCGGCTTTACCGTAACGGCTATGCCTACAAAAAGGCCGGCGTGCTGTTGACCGGATTGCGCCCGCGCGCCGAGGTAACGGACAGGCTGCAGACGCGGCCGCAAACCCTGTTCAGTCACCATGAGGCACAGGCGGATCTGGCGGCGGCGGCCAAACGCGCCCGTGACACCCGCTTGATGCAGGCGGTCGATGCCGTCAATCAACGCTTTGGCGAAAAAGGCGGCCGCATGCTGGCCTTCGGGCAGACGCGGCGGCCAACCAACTGGTATATGACGCAGGCGCATTTGTCGCCGCGCTACACCACGCGGTGGGAGGAACTGAAAACCGTAGACTAACCCTTGCGGAGTTTTGCAGCGCGTTTGCGTTCGGCGCTGGTTGGCAGGTTCATGGCTTCGCGGTATTTGGCGACCGTGCGCCTGGCGATGTCCATACCCTCATCCTTCAAGACCCGTGCGATGGCCTCATCCGACAGAACCTTCTTGGCGCCCTGCTCCAGCTCGGTGTCGATCAGCTCACGGATGCGGGCGCGCACCGCTTCCGCCGAATGCGCCTCGCCGCCATCGGCACTGGCGATGGCGGACGTGAAAAAATAGCGCATCTCAAAAACGCCTCTGGGGGTCTGTACCAGCTTGTTGGCGACAACCCGGCTGACTGTACTTTCATGCATGTCCAGCTCATCGGCCACATCACGCATGATCATCGGCTTCAAGCCGGAAATGCCCTGTGCAAAGAAGGCCTGTTGGCGCCGGCAAATCTCGCGGGCCACCTGCAGCATGCTGGCTGCACGTTGGTTCATGGCGCGTACCAGCCATTGCCCGCTCTGATAGGAGTCCTGCAAATATTTGCGGTCCTGTTTGGACATTTTCCGGTCGGCCAGCTCCTGCCAGTAGCCGCTTAACACGACAATACGCGGCAGGGTCTCCTCGTTCAGCTCAATCCTGTAGCCCAGCTCCTGGCGGTCATCTTCCGTGATGATGATTTCCGGCGGACGGGCCTGAAAGACATCCTTTTCAAACAGACGCGCCGGATGCGGATCGAGTGCCCGCAGATCATGAATCATCCTGTCAAGCTCCGCCGGCCTTACATTACACAACCGGGCAAGCTTACCCAGCTCACCACGCATAATCATTTCCATATTGGACAGCATGGCTTCATGAGCCGGTGTCCACAGTCCCTTCACACGCAGCTGAAGCCCCAGACAGTCAGTCAGGGAACGGGCAAACACGCCGGCCGGGGTCAACAGACGGCATTGCGCCAAAGCATATTCCAGCGTTTTGTCATCAACACCAAGCGCACTCATCAGCTCCCCGTCGTCCTCACGCAGATAGCCTTCCTCATCAAGCCATTCCACCAGTGCCAGACAAACCGGCTTGATGCGGACATCGCTGATGTCCTGATGGATCTGCTGGCGCAGGGTCTCGCGCAGACCCAACTGTTCGGAAACCACCTGTTCAATGACCGCCCCGGGATCCTGTTCGGCCTTTGCCCCAAGCCCTGTTTCCTCGATGTCCCAGCGATTCTCATAATCCGTATCAGAGCCCGTCCCAAGCATTTCCCCACGGCGCATCTGCTCATCCATTGCCGACGGAGTCTCACCTCCCCCCGGCTCAGATGGAATGTCATCGGGCATATCGCCGTCCGATGCAATGGCTATGTCATCTGAGCCGCGCTCGCGTTCCAAGAGCGGGTTTTTCTCGACCTCATCAATGATTTTTTTCTCAAGCTCAAGATTATTGAGTTGCAGCAGCCGAATGGCCAGCTGAAGCTGAGGCGTCATGACCAGACTTTGGGATTGTTTCAAATTAAGCTGTGGTTGAAGCTTCATTGCGTCTCCTCCACATGGCTTTGACCCGAAATGCTCAGATAATGGCTGAAAATCGCTCCCTCAGTCACCACGCCCAAAAAATGTCCCTCTTCATCCACAACAGGCAGGCTTTCCCCAATAAAATCAGACAACACCGTCATCGCGTCAAGAACAGAGAGGCTGCCAAGCAAAAAATTTTCCGCCTCAAAAGTTCGATCCCGCTCAGACTGCCGTAAAAGCCCCGATAGCGTGACCTTCCCCGTCAGATTACCATGCTTGTCCAGAACATACCCGTCAGAATAGCCGCTCTGGAGCAATCTGGAAACCATCTCGTCCCGCTCCTGACCAACCGTCAAACGGCAATACTCATGCATAACCAGGGACATAACGGGGGTTTGGGAAAGTTTGTAATCCCCTCTGCTCAAAGACATGTCGTGGCCCCTTGCCAGCAATTTGCGGTCAAAGAGGGAGCGCCCGAACAGCCGTGATGAGACAAGACTAGAAAACACCACGGACACCGTCACTCCGATTGTCGTGGCGTAATCCCCGGTCAGTTCAAGAACAATCAGAATTGTACTGATCGGCGCACCAATCGTGGAGGATATCACGGCCCCCATGCCGGCCAGGGCAAACAAACCGATGGTTTCAGGCGCAACAAAATAAGACATCACACCCAATTGCCCCATAAGGGCGCCGAACATCACACCAATGAACAGGGCCGGAGCAAAAACGCCGGCATAAAAGCCCAAGGCAATTGAAAAGGCGGCCAAAACCAGCTTCCCAAGGCAAAGAACAGCCAGTACGAGCAGATCAACTTCACCGGCAATCGCCAAATGCATGATATCCATATTGGTGCCAAGTATCTGCGGGGCAAACATACCTGCACACAGCAACACGACCGCCCCGGCAAAAGGCAGACCCCAAAGCGGCAACCCCATCCTAGGTACGGCAAGTTCAGAACTCAGGCACACGCGCATAAACAAACTTGCCAAAACCCCGCCACCCAAACCAACAAGGCAGAGCAGCATCACAGATGAGGGCGTTGCAACCGCAAGGTTAATTGCAGGCAAAAATGGGGGCGTAGGAAACAAGTTCTGCATAACGACATAGGCCATCACCGAAGCAACGGTGACAGGAGCAAATGTGCGCAATGAGAAATGACGTAACACCGCCTCGTGAACAAACAAAACCGCAGCTATCGGTGCCCCAAAGGCCGCGGAAATGGCTCCAGCGACTCCACACGCCAACAGGGTTTCAGATGCATTGCGGGGCAGATTGCCCAGCTTTGATACTACAGATGCCAAGGTGGCGCCCAAATGTACCAGCGGTCCATACTGACCGACCGGAGCCCCCCCGGCAATGGACAGGCTGGCAACCAGTGAGGACAGCAGCCCGTCCTTGACGTCGACTTGTGCATCGGGGCGTCTGGCCCCTTCAATGGTATCGGCAACGCCGTGAAACCGTTGCAGCTTACCGGCAAAAACAACTGCTGAAATCAGACATGCGACTAGGAACAACATCACAGCCAGCATGCCCGCCCCCTGCAGACCAATAAACCCAAGTTCCTGAGTTGTTCGAATATCGCCGCTGAAGCTTGAGATACGCGCATTGAAAAACCCGATCAGGGTTTTGAACCCCAATGCCGCAAACGCACCGGCAACCCCCATCACCACTGATAAAATCAGATAAAGGCTGTTGGAAGCTTTTTTTTCCTGTGTCTTAAAAGTAACGCCGGTCGGCATGCATCAAGCCTCATTTCAGAGTTCAACCTTACAGAAAACAGGGCATGAAACCAGCTTTTTCCCGCGCTTGGCCATAATGGCCTATTGCGGCCTATTGCGGAATGGGTGTCGGAGACAGAAAAATCAGCTCTCCGCCCGGCAGCGTCCAATGCGGACTGCGCCCGACCAGCGACTCCAGATGCACAAGACTGTCATCATAATGATTCAAGGGGACATCATAGGGCGCAGGACCAATTGCGCCATCGGCTGTAATGATGCGCGCTTCATGATAGGCGGTCTCCTGAGCAACGCTCACGCCAGATGTCGTGTTTTTCAGCTCAATGCCACCGTAACAGCAGCAGCTATATGTCCGCTTCAGGTCTGGCTGA
Organism: Parvibaculales bacterium; assembly: GCA_049889415.1. Classification (GTDB taxonomy): domain Bacteria; phylum Pseudomonadota; class Alphaproteobacteria; order RS24; family RS24; genus JAYQKL01. The sequence goes on from JBMHDL010000008.1 coordinate 56,505, forward strand.
ACCTCGACATAATGACCTGTACCGCGAATGCCGATTGTCGCATGGGGTGTCTCAACCCGGCGATTGCCAGCTTTGGGGGTAAAAACACTATGCACCGCCCCCAACGCAATTTTAAACCCAGAAAACCGGTTCTCGCCATCAATTTCAAAATCAATTTCGGTACCCGGCGACAACAGGAAAACATTACTCCCAATCGCGGCAATAGCGGCATCTTTGCCAGTCACCAGCTTAAAGGGTTTTTCAGCCAGAATTGCCTCACCAGACACGCGCTTGCCGTCAGCTTTGGCAGAGCCGGCGATCAGGCGCGCCTTGTCACCGTGCCCGTCAGCCAGAACCTGAGAGGCCATCAGGGCCGTTGAAAGACCTGCCAGAATAAAATGTCGACGGCTTAAGCCTGTACAGGAACACTGCCCCGTGGTTTCACCCTTTGACCATGACTCGGACATAAAGAACTCCAATAAAACGCAAAATCAAATTAATGTTAATGCATCCAAGGCCTTATGAACATACTGGAAAGCAAAAAAAAACGGGGGTGCCGAAGCACCCCCGCCGTGAATGTGCGTTGTTGGAAAGCTTATGCAGATTCCTGCACAGCAACGTTCCAGATGATCAGACCAAAGGCGATCTTGTTCAGAACGTCTGCCAGGTTGTAGACAATGTTCAACGTGTCCATGTCCACAGTACCGGCCATATAGCCCAGTGCGTAACCAAGCGGGTAGATGGCCCAGCCAATGGTCACAATCCAGCGCATTGTGTTGAATGCACTCTGGACAGTCGGGCTTGCGCTTTCTGCAGAGACTTTGCTGGCTTCACCGGCAAAGATTTCGTAAAGAACGATAAACCAAGCGATCATGCCCAGAACGAAACCAGCGGTTGCGTTCATGTAGCCTGCTTCACCCAGGTAACCGAAGACCAGCATCAGTGTCGTAAAGATAATCAGACGCCAGAATACGCCGGCAGCAACGGCAGTGATAGCTGTCAGGATCAAGTAGAACTCAATCATCAGCAGCGGCACAGTCAGCAGCCAGTCAATATAACGATAAACGGTCGGTGTATCACCGGTTGTTACCCATACATCACGCATGTAGAAGTAATGTACAGCAGCAATCAGTGTTACCAGACCTGAAACAGTCAGTGATGTTTTCCATTTTGATGACACACGGTCACGCTCAATGAAGAAAAACACTGTCGCACCGACCAGAGCCATCGAAATCAGCCAGAAGCTGATGCCGACAAAATCATCTGGTGCCAGAGTTTCAGCAGCAGAAGCCATGTTTGGCACTGCTGTCAGGGCGAGAGCGCCCAAGGAAAGTTTAAGTGAATTGTAAAGTTTACGCATTTAAAATGCCTCCCTACGCAAAAAATCGATTTAAATTACGCACGACTCCTAACCTAGTGCGACATTTTGTCATGACAAGCCCAAAACCTAAAAAAAAGCGGTTTTTTTTCAAAAAAATTCATCCCCGTCAAGGATCAACCAGCCTATGCGCGAAACCTCAAAAAACTCAGGAAATACAAGGCTTTTTAGAGATCAAAACATTTAAAATGACGTTTGAAGTAACGTTTAAAGTGACATTGGCTTGCCAAACAGATCAAACTTTCCATACTCTTGAGCACCAGACAGGAGAAAAGCATGTCATTCACCCACCACAAAGCACTCATCAATAACATCACCATGCACTATGTCGAACATGGTGACGGATTGCCGATCGTTCTTTGCCACGGTTTTCCGCATACCTGGTACAGTTGGAACCGCCAGATACAACCATTGGTTGATGCCGGATGCCGGGTCATCGTCCCTGATATGCGGGGCATGGGGGAAACAGAAGCTCCGAAAGACATAAACGCCTATTCAGTCGACACAATCTGTCAGGACTTATTGGGACTTCTGGACCACCTTGGTCTCGAAAAAGCAGTGTTTTCTGGATTGGATTTCGGTGTTTTTGCCTGTTATGACCTGGCCCTCAGACATCCAGACAGGGTGATGGCGGTCATCGGGCTTGAAAACCCGGCCGCGCCGCATAATCCCGACATGTCGCCACTGGCGGAATATAAGGAAATGGGTAAAGACCATTTTCTGCACATTAATTACTTCTGCGAACAGGCTGAAGAGGCAGATGCCGACCTGCTGGCACGGGTTGACGTGTTTTTCTCGAGAGTGTTCTGGGCCCTGAGTGCCGGCGGGGATTATTTTGAAACCTTCAACTTTCCCAAAGGTACGCATTACATTGATGCCCTGTCCCCGGCACCGTCATTGCCCTGGGACTGGCTGTCCGCGGAAGACATGCAGGTTTTCATCGACAGCTACCGCGCTTCCGGCTTCAATGGAGGCCTGAACTGGTACCGTGCCATGGACCTGAAATGGGAAGAACGCAAATCAACCCATGATATGGTCAGCGACGTACCGGCTTATTTCCTCGGCAGCGAGCATGATGTTGATTTGAAGGGCTTTCACGGTGATGACCCGATCAGCCTGATGAAACGCCAGTTCCCGGATTTGCGCAAAATCGAAATGGTGCCGGCCGCCGGTCATCTGGTGCAATTGGAGCGCTCCGCAGAGGTCAGCGCAGCCATGGTGCGCTTTATTGAAGACATCAAAGCCAATTTGACAGCCCAGCCAAACTGAGGCAGATGCAACCAATCAGTCGTTGGATCCAGACATATGCCGTGCCGCGATATAGCCGAAGGTCAATGCCGGGCCGATGGTGACACCAGCGCCTGGATAACTTTCACCCATGGATGAAGCGGCATTGTTGCCGATGGCATAAAGTCCTTCTATCGGCTGATCATTCTCACCTATCACCTGGGCTTTATCATTGGTCACCATGCCACCATTGGTGCCAATGTCGCCTGGATAAATCGGCATGGCATAAAACGGACCGTTCTCAATCGGACGCAGACACGGATTGGGCTGGTTACGCGGGTCTCCATACATCTGGTCATAAGCCGCCGCACCTCTTTGGAAATCGGGATCTTCCCCTTTTGCCGCGAATTCATTGAAACGCTGAACCGTTTCAGACAAAGCAGTAGGATCAATTTTGATTTTCTCGGCCAGCGCCTCAATCGAGCGAGCTTTTGATACAATCGAGCGGATATGACGGTTGTGCAACCATAATGGCATAAGGGGATAAAGCGGCCCCATGGCATAAAGATGCCGGTAGGTGTGATCGAAAATCATATAGCTGGGTGAAGCATCCCCCTCCTCCAAGGCCCGTTTCGCCATGTCCTGTCCGGTCACATGATAGGATGCGGCCTCGTTCAGATAACGCTTGCCCTTCTGGTTCACCATAATGCAACCAGGCAAAGCCCGCTCCACGGTAGACAAGCGTCCGCGATCTTCTCCGGGCACATGAAAAACCGGCGCCGCCCAGGTTGAGTGCATGTTCATGGTTTTGGCACCGATGGACATGCCGGCACGGATACTGTCGCCGGTATTGCTGGTGACACCGCCGGACAATACAGCCTGAGGATAGAGGGGGGCATTTTCACCGCGCATGTCACTGCTTTTGTCAAACCCGCCGGCTGCCAGTACCACACCCTTACGGGCTCTGATGCGCATTTCCTTGCCTTTATGCGTCACGACCGCGCCTGTTACCACATCACCATCCTTGACCAGATCTACCAAAGGTGTTTCGAGCCAGAGCGGAACATTTTTCTCTTTCAACGCCAGCCGCAGGCCGCCAGCCAGTGAATTCCCAAGCGTCAGGCGACGGTCTTTTCTGGAAGTCAGGCGGAAGGGCAGATCCAGCCAATATTTGGCCAGCATTTTGGTCAGCATCAGCCACCAACCCTTGGCCCGGTACAACAGGGCGTAAGTTTCGTCAAAATGCCAGTTTAAATAACCGAACAGGCTGGCGGCAGGATTGGCGAAACGCAATGTCCGCACATCACTGCCAAGTTTACGACCATCCATCGGCATCGGCATATGGGTACGAAAACCGGTCGGGGACCCGCCGGGGTTTTCGGCGTGATAATCCGGATAAGGGAAAGCCGCATAATTGATTTCCGTATGCTCGCCCATCCAGCGCAGCATGGGTGCGGCTTCATTGACATAGGCTCGGATGTTTTCATCCGGGACATTGTCCTTGGACAGCGCCCGCACATATGTGAACGCATCATCGAGATTATCTTCAAAACCGGCCTCGCGTGCCTGGTCACTCCCGGGGATCCAGATACCGGCGCCTGACGTCGCAGACGAACCGCCCCACAACTCCGCCTTTTCAACAATCAGCACGTCATTGTTGTAATGCGCCGCAACCAGTGCATTCATCATGCCACCGGCCCCAGAGCCGACAACCAATACATCAACTTCTTTATCCCAATTGCTCTGCATCTTACTTTTTCCTCGTCTACATATCGTCAAGCAGGTTGGCTCAACCTGCCTGTGTCATAACTATTGCAGGATATTGGTTGAAACTTCAGCCTGTTGTCAATGAGACTTAATGTACACCAATACCGCAAATTCGCACGCTCTTCCAAATCCGGGATTTATTGAGCGCCTTCAAACTTTATCCTTCCCCTTACCCGCATGTGCGTTTGCTAGCAAGGCAAACTGGTCAAGATCCATGAACGAAGCGGCCGCATTGAGTTGGGTGGCATGAGCGGTGATCGCCTGTTTGCTCATCCTGACCGGCAGAGCGGGCATAGCGAGAACTTTTTCGGCAATCTTTTTGGCTTCAGCAAGCGTTTCGCCCGGGCGGCAAATCCAATCAACCAGCCCCCAGGCCAATGCCGTTTCGGCCGGCACAGGATCACCCAATATGACAAGTTGTTTGGTACGCGCAGGGCCGATCAAGGCCGTCAGGCGCGGATTGGTCTGCCAACTCATATTCATTCCCAAAGACACCTCGGGCAGTCGGATATGGCAGTCCTCAGAGGCAGCCCGCCAGTCACAGGCTACGGCCAAAGCCAACCCACCACCAATACAAAAACCTTCCATCGCACAAATGGTCACCTGTTCCAAAGCTTCCCAGGCAGCGCACATATCCGGCCCGACCAAAAGGATCTGTCTTTGCTCTAGCGGGTCAAGATCTGTGATCTGCAGATTGGGGTCTGTAAGATCGGCACCACTTGTGAAGACAGGGTCTCCACATAAAATGACGCAATGCGTTGATATATCCTGTTTCAGCCAAAGGGCGACATCGCGCAGACCTGTCATGGCATCCAGGGACAGCGGATTCTTGCAGCCGGCACGGCTTTGCCCCCTGGTCAGCGTCACAACCGCCAGGCCTTGTGCGACCGTTAGGGAAACACATTCAGGTAAAACAGGTAAATCCGTCATATTTGCAAAAGCCGGACCGCTCAGTCGAGTATGACTTCGCAGCCGGCATCAAGGCCCAGCACGTGAGTCATGCGACCAAGCCCCATCCACATTGAAATACAATAGGTCAAATCGGTGATCTCAGCCTCTGAAAATTCTGCCTTCATCTCCTGCCAGAAGCCCTCATCAGCTGACAGACCCCGAGGGTCATTCGCCATGGTTTCGGCATAGCTTATGGCAAGACGTTCCCGGGTCTCAAGCGCCTCATAATCCCCGCGCAGGACAGCCTGATAAAAGGCCTCATCCGGCGCCGCGCCATTTTCGGCAACACCACCTGTGATGCCCATATTCGCGACATCGCGGGCAGCCCGCCAATTCATGCAGATTTTGCACCCGTTCAGCACAGCCGTGGCTATGCGGGCACCCTCAAACACCCGCAAAGGCAGCTGACTGTGGCTGTAAACGGCATAGGCGTAATTGTTCGCGGCCTTGGTGATTTCCGGAATATAATGACTGCCCGGGTCAATTCCTTGATTAACCTGCTCTTCCGGCATTGAAATTCTACTCATTTGGTCCTCCCAGAAATAGATATGCCCCAGTAAACCAAATTGCCGCTTCTGGCTCAATACCGAAAGCGGGTTTTGACCCATGACTTCAGACAGGTCTCATTTTGGACGGTAAACAAGACTCTGGTCGCCAAGATTTGGGTTTTCAAATGTAGCAACGACCTCATAGTCATCAGGAAAGTTAAGCCCATTAAGGTCAAGAATTTCAATAAGAAGACTAACTGACCTTGTCATATCCTCTGAAATCAAAATCCAACTGGAAGCTATTTCATCAGGCGAAGCAGTGACGAGGATTTCATCGGCAAATTCATTTTCACCTGGATAAGAACCTACCAGCCATGCCACTTTCAAAGGTTTAAGTCCCAAATGTAAAGCTACACCAGGCAAACGCCCTGTCCAATCAATCATTCCGATGCTGGTGTCGGAAAGCGCTGTTGTTTGCCTGAGATCGGATATGGACGCATATACAGAGTATAACTTTTCGCTTGTCAGCATTTTTTCTGAATTGATACCAAACTCAGTTTCAATCAATTCATTATTCAAGGAACCATGAAACCTGTAGGGCGTATTCCTAAAATTTTCAATTTGAACATATAACAAAATACTGGCAGCTAAAAATAATACAGCACAAAGAGCTTGACCGATCAAAATTGAAACAGTGTGATCTTCCCTCTCAAAACCGAACCACGCCAAATCAAAATATGGCAGGGCAGAAATCAAGAAAAATCCTGCATAGGCAGGAAGAAAAAATGCATAGTCATTATTTGTTCCAACCATCAGGAAATATGGAAGGAATAACAAAGGTAGATATTTAAGCCTGGATAGCTGCCTGTGTGTGTTCAAATCATTTAGCGCAAGCAGAATAACCCCAAACAAAAGAATGCGCGCAAAAGCCTCCGACACCAATTGCGGTGTGGAGTTATTGATGATTTGCACCCCTTGATACCCGGACATAAATATCAGGGCAAGTAACAGCAGAAGTCCCGCACATTTAAAACGGTCTTTTGGATCCCAATAAAATACAATCACCGCAGGCACGACAAAAGCTAAACTGACAGCAAGTGCCGCGTGGTCAATATGCGCGAACCGCTTAAAGAGTAATTCAAAAAAAACATCCGATTTATTATGAAGATCGAAAAAACTCGTATCATGGGAGCCGAGTAACTGAAAAAGCTCAGCACTATTTAAAAGTTGACTGACGATTTGAAAAACACCCCCAAATCCTTGGGCATAGATAACCCACAGGCAAAGACACAATCCAGCGGCACCAGAAACAACCACCAGGCCGAGTGTTTTTCCAATACGAAAAGGATCCTGATTTAGGCTGATAAGAAAGTAGATAATGGCCAACAATCCAATCAGAGGGGCAGCAGTGATTTTTGTTAATGTTAAGACTGGCACCAATCCGCCGAGCAGAAAACTTCGAAAAATGATGTCATGCTTTCCAGAGAGTTTTTTAAAAGACCTTATAGCGACGCCCATGACAACACAACTGACTGAGCCAACCAGTGAGTTATAGGATGGGTCCAATATTCCAATACCGAAATAAGTTAAAAAGAGGCACCCGATCAGACCTGTTGTTATGATCATCGGGAACCTGAGCTTGTCCGTGTTCGGGGCGAGACGAAAAGCAAAAAAACAGGGGGCGCAGACAACAATGAGAATATGAAGTACGCGATTGAAAACAATTCCATTTTCCCCAAAGAAGGACTGCCAAACCTTTCCGTAGGTATGAATTTGAACGGGGAACAAATGAGCAAATTGCGTTTGAAAAACATAATAAGCCGCATCCGTTAACTCTGGTGTTATGCGAATAAAAGACAGCAATGATAAAAAAGCATAAAAACTTGAAGCCACCAAAGCCACCAAGGCCAAACCAATCAGACCAAGGCTTACTTGGCCTGGGCTCATCAGAAGTTTAGGCGGGTTAATCTTGATCAAAATTGATAATCTCTTTTTCGTACACGACTTTTCCGCCTCTTACATCACGGTGTATTTGGCTTATATATTCGCCTAAAACTCCAAAGAAGATTAGCTGTACGCCAAACAGAAACATGACACTCATGATCAGAGTGAAAATTCCTTCGGGCGGGGATGCCAACCCAAAGATTGCAATAAAAGCAACATAAACTCCATAGGCCAAACATAAAACGGCAATCAAAAACCCCATCCAAATGCTCATTCTCAGCGGCTTTGAGTTGAACGAAAAAAAGCCTGTCATAGCCTGATCTACAAGATTGAACACTGACAATCGTGATTTCCCATGAGCGCGTTTATCCCAATGATAGGGAAGGATGACCCGCTTATATCCGACAGACGCGATCATGGTCCGAAGAAAAGGATATTGGCTTTCATACCCCAAAACAGCATCAACAACCTTGCGATCAAGCAACTGGAATTCACCTACCCCGTGAGGGACATCAAAATCTGACATCCAGTTGAGAAGTCTGTAGAAAATGTTTCGTGCAAAACGAAGGGGAAGTGGTTCTGCCCGTGTCTCCCTTTTCCCGGCCACAATTTCATACCCACTCTCCCAAAGTTTAATCATTTCAGGAATGAGCGTAGGCGGATCTTGCAGGTCGGCAGGCAGAAAGGGCAGCACAGCCCCACCTGAAGCACGGCGCAATCCGTTAAACATGGAACGAAAGGGGCCATAATTTCTGGAATTGACGATTACTTTGATACGACTGTTTTTTTGGGCATGAGATTTTAAAATTTTGACTGTTTTATCGTCTGAAGCATTATCACAAAAGATATGCTCATATTCATATTCAGGCAGATGTTTTTCAAAGACTTCCTGAACCGCTGACAGGCAATTTTCAATGCTTTTTTCTTCATTGAAACATGGAGTAATGATTGAAATTATGGGCTTTTTTGATGTCATGGCTTCGCGAAAATAAGTTTAAAACCTGCAAAAGAGATAAGTGCCATTGGCAAAACTAAAACTGCCTGAGCCAGTAATTCGTGGACCCCGGAAGTCACGAAGCATTCGAGTAAACCCAAGTTGATGGCAAAAACGGTAATATAGATAAAAATAAAAGGCAACACGGCCTTCATTCTGAGATTTGCAAACACACCATGACCAATAGAGAAAAAATTAAACGTCATCCCGAGCACATAAGTAGCGACCAATGACATATCTTTTGAAAAGCCACCCCCGACCAGGCATATGACAAATACGCAATATCCAAACACAGTGTTAATACCGCCTATGAGCAGGAACCTGTAAAACTGAGTGCGCGTTTCACTGCTGTTAAACCTTCGGAATTGCATCCTGCCACCGCTCATGTATCCCTTGATGAAAAGCAAGGGTTTTGTTCGTTCCCTGTCCGGTCAACAGGTCTTGGTAAAATTTCTGTAATGCGGTTGCACGGGGATCACGAAGACCTTTTCTTGGCATATCTCCGAAAGGTCCAGCCTGAGATAGCTTAACCTTGCCATTCTCCAAAATTTCAAAATTGGCAATTTCGTCAAGTTGAAAATTCACACAAAGTTCCGCGCTTTCAAAAGTCCATCCTGCCTTTTCATTTTTCCTCAAGCGATACGTCAAGCCAAGAGCTTGAAAAACTGCAAGAATATGTATCATGTAAAAAGCTAATGCCCCACCCCCCTGATGAGCATTGGATTTCCATGTCGCCTGCGTGGAGAAGATTTGATGCGACCAGTTCAGAACCATTTTTTTGTTCGATGAAATCCCTTCCTTGAGATCAGCAAACCAATCTTCATAAAGAAAGAGATAAGGAACACCCCAGTTTAGCCCTGAGGCATTAAGCTTTTCTGCCAAACGCATCGCTGTATCCGGTGTCACATGTATTGGTTTTTCAACAACCAGAGATCCAGAAAAGTTTGTTTCAAATAACTTTTCAGCAAGTCCCGCATTTTCCGCCGGACGCCTTGCACAACACACCAAATCCATTCCAGACATAGAAGACGTTGCATCATCAATAAAATGAAATTTATCCCAAAGTTCCGCCATCTCCTCTCTTTCCAAAACGTCGGGGCGGTAATCGGCTGGAAAAAAAACTTCAAAGCCCAAATCCACCATAGCAACGGCGTGCCCGTAGAGACCAAATCCGCGGCCAAATATCATAGCTTTTTTTACTCTATCCATGCTTTGACAAGTTCGCCCTGATAGCCTCTTCCTCTCATATAATTCTCTATTTCTGCATGAATATGCCAGGCAAAATTAATCATGACGGGACTGTCCATCCGAAATTCGAAAAACTCATTTTCATCACGTATTTCAATTCTTGTTCCCGGTACATAATGACCGATTTTCGGGGATTTGGACTGCTCGTAGGTGCAATCAACAATGTCGCGGGTGATCCCAAAAAGATGGATGTTAACAGCCGCTCGTCCTGGAAAGGCCTTACCAGGAAGCGGCCCATATTTTGCGGCCAATGACCTCAGTTTCTCCTGAACCCGGGAGCAGGCTTTTTTCATTTCAGGTTGAAAATTTACCAATGCCTCAAACATGGGTTTTTCATCAGTCAGCCAATCACGAAGTCCTTTTTTATTGCCGATTATCACTCTGATGTTTCCGTTATAGCGCTTTGGAAAAACAACCGCTTCTACGTACCGGCTCAGTTTTTCAGCGATAATTTGAAATGCTTTCGCCGAATAGGTTCTGGGATGCTCATGATAAAATGTGTCAAATTGACGATGTTCCGAAACCGCACCCATATAATGGTTTTCGATAACAAGCTTGGTATCATCACCAAGAAGTTTTCCAAGATTATCCAGCAACTCAGGCAAGTTTTCTATATGGGCAAACACATTTGTAAATGTGATGATGTCGGGTTTTGGATGGTTTGCAAGATAGGTTTCCACTGCACTGGCATCAAAATACCCTTTGTAGATCCAATCTGTTTTTGCATCAGCATCCAAAGCTGCATGAGTTGGTTCGATCCCGTGCGTGACGGCACCTCTTTGTTTAAAAAAACTGAGCAGGCTGCCATCATTGCATCCAATATCCAATACAGTTTTATCGGTCAACCCATCGAGATATGTCTCCACTTGTCCAACGAGTTCTGCCATCCCATTGAGCACATCTTTGGTCAGAGCTGCCCGATAGTGATAACTTTCCGGAAAGAGGATTTCTTTCTTAACATGGTAAGATTGAACAAAACTATAACATGTCTCACATCCTAAAATTTTCAGGGGGTAGGTTTTGTTTGTCTCACGTGACCCTATTGGTATCAAATCATCGCAAAGAGCCTGATGACCCATATCAAAAGCCTCAATTAAGGTCGTTGACCCGCATATCTCGCAACTTTGAGCCCCTTTACCCATTTCGAGCTCCATCCAAATAACCGCGCAGATGTTGTAAGGATAATTTTTTCAAGCAACCACCCCTCAAAGCTTCTCGATACCAATTAACGGTTTCCTCAACGCTTTGTTCAAAACTCAATACAGGGCGCCATGATAGATGACTGACAAGCTTTGAAATATTTAGTCTTAAAACTTTAGCCTCCTGAAAATCACTTTCTGCAGCATAATTGACTTCCCCGGGCCATTTCTTTCTGGCTTCTTCAACCAATGATTTAACACTGTGACTTTCCCCTTCAGGGGGGCCAATATTCCAGGCACTTGCCGTTTCTATCCTGCCATCTGACCCGCCTTCGGCCAGGAGAAGATAAGCGTTTAAAACGTCGAGAACATATTGCCATGGCCTGACACTTTCAGGCTGGCGAATATTCAGGGTTCGGCCTTCATAAAAGGCTCTGGCGAGATCAGGCAGAATACGGTTTTCTGACCAGTCCCCGCCGCCGATGACATTGCCGGCGCGCAGGGATAGAAGTGTACAGTTTCTTTCGCTCATGATTTTGTCAAAGGACTTGCTCCAGCTTGACAGCAAAATCTCAGTGGCTGCTTTACTGGCAGAGTATGGATCGTGACCACCAATCATGTCAGTTTCAACAAAACGAATGTTTGCTTCCAGATTCAGGTAAACCTTGTCAGTTGTCGCCACCAGGATTGTGCAGTTTTGCAAATCTGCTTCATGAACGGCTTGAAGCAGGTTTGCGGTGCCTTGAACATTAGTGTTCCATGTTTTGAGGGGGTCCTCATAGCCTTTTGAGACAAGAGATTGAGCAGCGAAATGAAAGATTACGCTGGGATTACAGGCTTTCAGAGCATGCAATAGGGAATTGTAGTCAAGAATATCACTTTCAATGTGAGATATTTCTTTGGCTATTTCTGTATTTTCAAAAAAGGTGTTGTCAGCCGTAACGGGCAAAGACAAACCTGTCAGTTCAGCCCCTAACTCGGCTAACCACAGGCTTAACCAGGTGCCTTTGAAACCTGTATGACCCGTTAGGAAAACCTTTCGGTCACACCAGAAGTGACTATTGGGTATGCTTACCATTTTTTCCATGGTGCATTACCGGAACTCCAGAGGCTTTCCAAATGCTGCTTGTCACGAACATTATCCATCGCAGCCCAAAAACCTGCATGATGGTAACAAAAAAGCTGCCCATCAGATGCCATGTTTTCTAAGGGCCCGCGCTCTAAAATGGTCTCATTGCCATCAATGTAATCCAACACACCTTTATCGCAGACAAAAAAGCCTCCATTTATGAAGTTTTCCTCTGAACTCGGTTTTTCCCGGAAACTGGTGACCTGCGAACCTGAGATTGTCAGGGCACCATAGCGGGCTTGCGGTTGCACTGCGGTCAGCGTAACCAGACCTTCATTCTGGGCATGGAAGGCGATTTTAGCGCTTATGTCTATATCAGCTACAGCGTCTCCATAAGTGAGACAGAATTGATCCTCAAGAAAATTTGCTGCCCTTTTAAGCCTCCCTCCAGTCATTGTGTCTTCACCCGTATCCAAAATTGTTATTTTCCAAGGGTCGGTTATCTTGCTGTGGATCTCAACAGAGTTTGCTGACAGGTCTACCGTGATGTCATTTTGATTGTAGATATATTGCGTAAAATAATTTTTTATGTATTCCGACTTATAACCACTCAGAATCACAAAATCATGAATGCCGTGCAGGCTGTAGATTTTCAAAATATGCCAGAGAATTGGCTTGCCGCCAATTTCAACCATTGGCTTGGGGCGGTACATGGTTTCTTCACTTATTCTGGTACCGTATCCACCGGCAAAAATAACGGCCTGCATAAAAACCCCCAAACACAAACAAATAAAATCTATAAATTACATAGGGTTAACAAAATAAACTTGACAGCCATATGCTACCATTAAGAAATGAAAAGGCAAGTTTCTCGTCTTTACAACTTTCTGCAAGAAAGCAACAGGTCATCTACAATTCTAATCTATAGATATTTAAGAAAAATGAGCAGATAACGGTTCTGACAATAGTGACCATGATGCACAATGATTAACCGTAACTGATGGAAATTTCATCGCGCGCCGTTTTAGCCGTCTCAACATCAGGCGCGAACACAATCCCCATACGCCGGTTGGGATAAGCTGAGGGCTTGCCGAACAACATGGCTTGCACATCCGCCATTGCCTCTGCCTGCGCCATGCCATGCACCTGATAAGTGTCACTTTCCTGATCGGCATTGATGGTATGGCAAGCACCAGACCGCAATGCACGAATATCGTTGATCGGCAGGTGCAGAATGGCGCGTGCATGTAAATCAAATTCCGATAAATCCTGTGTGTATAAGGTCAGCAGGCCGGTGTCATGCGGTCGCGGGCTCAATTCTGAAAAAATCACCTCGTTGCCGCGAATGAAAAATTCAACTCCGAACAAGCCAAAGCCGCCCAACTCATCCGTGATTTTCTTTGCCTGAGCTTGCGCCTCTGTCTCCAAAGCGCCCATATCGAAAGTGCCCTGTTCACTGATTTTAAAATCACCGCTGACCTGTTGGTGCCGCAAAACCGGACAAAAGATTGTTTCGATGTCTTTCTGCCGCACGGTGAGCAATGTGATTTCATAGTCAAAGTCAACAAACTCCTCAACAATCACTTTCGGGCGGTCGCCGCGCATATTCTCAACGGCATAATGCCAGGCCTGCTGAGCTGCATCCGTATCTTGAGCCGGCACAGTTGACTGCCCCTTCCCCGATGAACTCATCACCGGTTTCACGACAACCTGACTGCCCATATCGGCGCACAGATCGAGTGTTTGCTCAAGACTTTCAGCATAGCCATATCTAGCTGTCGGCAACCCGATTTCGGCGGCGCGGTCACGAATGCGATCGCGGTTCATGGTCAAGTCCACCGCCTTGGCGGAGGGCACAATGGTCCGCTCCGCTTCAATTTCAATCAGAACTTGCGTATTGATGGCTTCTATTTCCGGCACCACCAGATCCGGATCAAGCTGGTCAACATGCGCCCTTAGTTGAGCCGCATCCAGCATGTCAAACACCAATGCCGCATCAGCCACTTGCATGGCGGGGGCATTTTCGTATCGGTCGCAGGCCACGACCGTGCACCCTAATCTTTTCAGACTGATGGTCAGTTCCCGGCCCAATTCACCGGAACCCAGCAACATAATTGTTTTCATAACTTCGCCTATCTCGATAATTCTAATTTAGAATTTCATGAGCGGAAAGGCCAGCGGGCACGCCAGATAATGCACAAATAACGTTTATGGACTAGAGTTGTTTTTACATGAGATGGTAGCGGAGGAGGGACTCGAACCCCCGACACGCGGATTATGATTCCGCTGCTCTAACCAGCTGAGCTACTCCGCCCCTGACAAACGCCGAGGCGTTCGGGTGAGTTGGATTTACCATATCCCGCCGATTTTGCAAATGTTTTGGCTGATAAAAACCGTGCTCAGGTCAAAATACGTCTACCCCCTACCCGACCGGTTGATTTGTGGTACACTGACTGCCTTGAAGATTAAAAAGGTCTGCACAGATGCCGGACAGGTTAAAGGGCAAAAAAGTAACGGTCAAAAATGTCGCCGAGCGGGCCGGCGTCTCTTTAAAAACGGCCTCGCGTGTGTTTAATGACAGCCCGAATGTCCGCCCCGAGAAAAGACAGGCCGTGTTGCAAGCCGCCCAAGAACTCAACTTTCGGCCCAATCTCTCCGCCCGGCAATTGGCCAGCAACCGCTCATTTGTGCTTGTGCATTTTTACGACAATGCCAACACGGATTATATTTCGACCATTTATCAAGGCATGCTGATGGCCTGTAATCGGCGCGGCTATTATGCCGTAGCTGAGCCCCTGCCCCCTGATATCCCTTATGCCGAGGGAATCCTCGCTTATGCCGCCAAATTCAGCATTGACGGCGTGGTGCTCTCACCGCCGGCCTGTGACGACCGCGAGTTACTCAGTCAGCTCAGCGATCACGGCATTCATTACGTTCTGATTTCCCCGAACACCCCCGCCAAGGATGACCCGAGCGTCTATGTCAATGAACAGGCGGCCTCTGAAAGAATCACGGAACACCTGATACAACTTGGCCATGAAAGCATTGCCTATCTGGGTGGCCCACCCGAACATATGGCGGCCAAAAAACGTGAATCGGGTTATCGGGCTGCGTGTCATCGTCATTTGAACGGCGATGGCACCCTTACTATCGAGACTGGGGATTTTTCCATGCAGTCAGGCCATCAGGCCTATCAAAGGATTATCGACGCCGACCCAAAGACGACAGCGATATTCGCCGCCAATGATGAAATGGCATTCGGTCTGATTATGGCGGCGCTGAACAGCGGTCGCAAAGTACCGGGGGATATTTCAATTGCCGGCTATGACAATTCACGCCTTGCGGCCGTCTTTTGGCCGAGTCTGACGACAGTTGCGCCACCGGTTATCCAGATGGCCGAGCACGCGACTGATTTGTTGATTGATGTTGCATCAGGCCAAGAAACCGCTGACAGGCATCGCGAATTCACTTCTGACCTGTATCTGCGCGACAGCAGCGCCCCTCCGGCCTAAAAAGTCGCACCGTTAACTCAATCACCTAATGCGCCCGGACTGACACGGGTTTTGGCGTAATCTAGTGCTTTGCAGAAATTGACAACGCTGTCAATTATGCGTATGATATACGTATATCGCCACACAAAAAGCGGGGTTTTGTTATGGCCAAATTTGTTCCAGTCGAACCGTTCGACATTATTATTTTTGGTGTGACAGGCGACTTGTCGCAACTCAAATTGCTGCCGGCCCTCTACCACCGTTACCTTGACGGTCAGATTGACCAGACAAGCCGGATTATCGGGGTTTCTCGACAATCCATGGCGCAAGCGGATTTTCTGCAAATGGCGCACAAAGCCTGCGCCAAACAGAAGCAGGATATGATCCAGGAAAAATGGCACTCCTTCTCCCAAATGCTATCCTATATTGAAATGGACGCCACGCAGGACGGCGACGAATGGCAGACGTTGAAATCGCTGATTTCAACCGATGATCGGCCCTGCATTTTTTATCTGGCTGTCTCCCCGACCATTTATGTGCCAATTTGCCAAGCGATCAATTCCAGTGGTGTCAAAAAGCCGAATGCCCGTGTGGTGCTGGAAAAACCCATCGGCACGGACCTGGCCAGCGCCATCAACATCAATCAGGGTGTTGGCGCGGTGTTTGACGAAAAAGACATTTTCCGCATGGATCATTATCTCGGTAAAGAAACGGTTCAGAACCTTTTGGTTCTGCGCTTTGCCAACACGATGTTTGAACCGCTTTGGTCCAATAACACAATCGATCATGTTCAGATCACCGTTTCGGAAACCCTCGGGGTCGACAATCGGCATGACTATTACGACAAATCGGGGGCCGTGCGCGATATTGTCCAGAATCATCTGCTGCAGTTATTGTGCCTGACAGCCATGGAGCCGCCATTGTCCCTCGATGCAGATGATGTTCGCGAAGAGAAAATCAAGATCCTGCGCGCCTTGAAGGGCTTCACCCCGAAATCAGCGCTTAAAAACACCGTCCGCGGACAATATACCGCAGGTCATATCGATAATCAGCCAGTCGCCGGCTACAAGGAAATGCTGCCAGACTCTCTGCGGGACAGCTCGACGGAAACTTTTGTCGCCATCAAGACGGAAATCGAAAATTGGCGCTGGTCAGGCGTGCCGTTTTACCTGCGCACCGGCAAACGTATGGCGAAGCGATGTTCAGAAATCGTGGTCCAATTTAAACCCTTGCCGCATAATGTTTTCGGCGACGGAAATCAGGCGGCCAACCGTCTGGTGATCCGCCTCCAGCCGGATGAGGGCATGCGTCTTTACATGCAGATCAAACAACCAGGACCGGGTGGGCTGGAACTGCAGTCCCTGCCTTTGGACCTCTCCTATGCAGAAAGTTTTTCCGCCATCCGCTATCCCGACGCTTATGAACGCCTGCTGATGGACGTTGTGCGCGGTAACCTGTCTCTGTTCATGGGGCATAATGAGGTCGAGGCAGCCTGGGCATGGACCGATAATCTACTGCAATCATGGGAACAAGGCGACCAGCCGGTAGAAACCTACCCGGCCGGCTCGAACGGGCCGCTCAAGGCCGCCATGTTGCTGGACCGCGATGAGCGGGAATGGTGGGATGAGGCATAAAATGCTAACACGCTCAAAAACACCGGAAAATCTCTTCTTCACATCTCGGGCAAAAGCCGCGGATGCAGCTGCCAACGCAATTGCGGCGGCAGTAGAGAAACAACCTTGCACATTATTTTTGTCCGGCGGAAGCACGCCCGGGCCCGTTTATGAAAACCTGTCCCATACCTGCTTGGACTGGAGACGTGTAAATGTCGCCCCGGTTGACGAACGCTGGGTAGATGAAAATGACTCCGGCTCCAACGCCCGGCTCATTAAAGGGACGCTGATACAAAACCAAGCAGCCTCAGCTCCTTTCACCCCGATGAAGTCGCCGCATGCAAATCCTGAAACCGGATGGGGCTCGGTTGAGATGGCCTATCAACAATTGCCGGCACCCTATTATGTCGTTCTGGGCATGGGGGAAGACGGGCATGTCGCCTCCTGGTTTGCCTCGGCGCCCGAATATGGGTCACTGATGCAGTCAAAAGGGCGGCAGCTTGTTGCCCCGGTCAATCCGGTGCGGTCTGACATTACCGGCGATTACACCTCGCGCATGACCATAACCCCGGCTGTGCTGAGAAGTTGCACCAAGGCCTTTTTGCTGATCAACGGCGTCACCAAAATCAGACTTTTGCAAAAATGGCTTAAAAATGACAATCCACCTCTTCCCATTCATCATGCACTTGATAGCCTGGGTTCGAGATTAACGATTTTCACCTGCGAGTAACATCATGCACAAAACCGTTAAAGCCGTCACCGAGAGAATTGTTGCCCGCTCCAAGGCCAGCCGGACAGCCTATCTCGCACTTATGCAACAAGGTCGGTCTGAATTTGACCGGCGCGCCATTTCCGCCGGTAATACGGCACACGCCATTGCCGCCTGCCCGTTGGAGGATAAAAAAGCCATGATTGGCGGAAACTGGCCCAATCTTGCCATTGTCACCGCTTATAATGACATGCTGTCCGCCCATCAGCCTTATGAACATTATCCGCAAAAAATCAAAACCTTTGCCCGACAACATGGAGCCACGGCTCAGGTGGCCGGTGGTGTTCCGGCAATGTGTGATGGGGTCACGCAGGGACAGCCAGGTATGGAGTTATCACTGTTATCCCGCGATGTCATCGCCCTGTCCACGGCGATTTCACTGTCGCATAACACTTTTGACGCGGCACTGTATCTGGGAATTTGTGACAAAATCGTTCCGGGGCTGTTGATCGGCGCATTGCAGTTCGCCTACATGCCGGCTGCGTTTGTGCCGTCCGGCCCAATGCCAAGTGGCCTGCCCAATGCGGAAAAAAGCCGGGTTAGAAAAGCCTATGCGCGCGGCGAGGCGACCCGCGAAGAATTGCTCGATGCGGAAATGAAAAGCTACCACAGTGCCGGCACCTGCACATTTTACGGCACCGCCAATTCCAATCAAATGCTGATGGAAATGATGGGGCTGCATGTCCCCGGTGCGGCGTTTGTCCCCCCGGACACACCCTTGCGCGACGCCCTCACAGATGAGGCCGTGCGACTAACAGCAGCCAATGCCAGGACAGACAGCCTGAAGCCGCTTTATGAAGTCGTTGATGAAAAAGCCATTGTCAACGCCATGGTCGGCTTGCTCGCCACAGGAGGCTCAACCAATCATTCGCTGCATCTGCCGGCCATAGCTCAAGCCGCCGGCATCCTTATCAATTGGGATGATTTTGACGAACTGTCCAATGTTGTTCCGTTACTGGCACGGGTTTATCCCAATGGTGAAGCTGACATCAACCATTTCCATGCCGCTGGCGGCATCGGATTTATCATTAAAACCCTCCTGGAGGGCGGTTATCTGCATGCTGATGTTCACACCATTGCCGGCAACAGTCTCGCTGACTACGCCAAGGAGCCGAAACTGGTTGATGCAGAACTTGTCTGGGAGGAAAGCCCTTCCATATCCTCCAATTTGAATATTCTGCGCGACACCAAAGCCCCTTTCAGCGCCAATGGCGGACTGCGGACAGCTACCGGCAATTTGGGCCGCGGTGTGATCAAGACCTCAGCCGTCGCGCAGGAACATTTTCATATCAAGGCCCCGGCCAGGGTCTTCATGGACCAGAATGAAGTCATGATGGCTTTTGAGGCGGGTGAACTCAATCAGGATGTCGTGGTTGTTCTGCGCTATCAGGGGCCGAAATCAAACGGCATGCCGGAATTGCACAAGCTGACACCAGCGCTCAGTTCCCTGCTTGAGCAAGGATATAAGGTCGCTTTGGTCACAGACGGCCGGATGTCCGGGGCATCAGGTACCGTGCCGGCAGCCATCCAGATGACTCCGGAGGCGCTGGAGGGTGGCCCGCTGGCAAAAATCTTGGACGGGGACCTCATTGACCTAGATTGTACCACCGGCACCTTAAACATCCGCACAGAAGGTTTTGAAACACGGGCAACACCACCGCCATCAGGGTATAACAGGCTGTCCCTGACGCTGGGACGGAATCTTTTTGGCCAGATGCGCCAACAGGCTGCATCGGCTGAAGCCGGTGGGTCGGTGTTCATGTTCGGGGAGGACTGAAATGATACTTGTCGGAGACATTGGCGGCACCAACGCCCGCTTTGCCATTGCCATAGAAGCAGCCGGAAAAAAAATCGTCATCAGCGATTATGAGAAATTTAAATCCCGGGATTTTCCGGATTTTTCGGATTTGGTTCAGAGTTTCATAGACAGCATTGACCACAAGCCCGGAAAAGCAATTTTGGCGGTTGCCGGTCCGGTCAACAGCGGCAAGGTCGGCTTCACTAATCAACAGTGGCAAATAGACAGCACAACACTTGAGCAGAAATGCAAAATCCCGTCAGTCAAATTGATTAATGATTTCGAAGCCATGGCCCGGTCCGTTCCGGAAATCAGCCCGGACAACTTCATTGAAATCAATCCCGGTACTGCCGTTGCTGATGCGCCGATGTTGGTTGCCGGGCCCGGCACAGGCTTCGGCGCCTGCACATTGGTCAGCCAAAACGGCAAATGGACCCCGTTGTCTTCCGAAGGCGGCCACAGCTTATATGCGCCGCAAAATGATCTGGAGAAGGACATAGTGTCCATTCTCGGCCGCAACGGAGAGCGTGTCTCAATCGAACGCATCTGTGCCGGAAAAGGTTTAAGTGATTTGACCAAAGCCGTATGTGAACTGCAGGGATATGATTATGTTGATCTCAGCCCACATGAAATGGTGGAGCGCTCATGCGCCGGAGAAGAACCGTTCAATACCGTTTCCAGAGTGCGGGCCAACGCCATTATGAACGGCCTGGCGAATATGGCGCTTGTCACCGGTGCCAGAGGCGGAGTTGTAATCGCCGGTGGTGTTGCCAAACACCTCGTCAATTTCCTGACAACAGAAGAGGCATTGACAAATTTTACAACCGTCTGGGCAGATAATGACTACCTTAAGACCATTCCCATCAGGCTTTTGATTGACGGCACTGCGCCCTTGGTTGGTGCTGCGGCCTATGGATTTTTTGATCAGGAAAATTGATATGAGTGCCTATGCAAAGCTGTTTGCCGCAACCGCCCCGACCCGACTGGTGCCGGTGATTGTGATTGAAACGCCCGAGCAAGCCCTGCCTATGGCGAAAGCCTTCACCCGGGCCGGTGTAACGGTTCTGGAAATCACCTTCCGCACCGCTTATGGCGCAGAGGCCATCAAAACCATCAAGCAGGCTTTTCCTGAAATGACAATCGGCGCCGGTACCGTTTTGTCCAGCACCCATATCCAGCAGGCTCTTGACGCCGGCAGCGATTTCATCGTCTCACCGGGCACTACGCCAGGCCTGCTCAAAGAACTTGCTGAACTCGACACAGCCGTTTTTCCCGGTGTCGCGACCGTCAGCGAAGCCATGACAGCATATGAATACGGGTTTTCCCATCAGAAATTTTTCCCGGCCGAAGCCGCCGGCGGTGTTGCCACCCTGAAAAGTCTGCATGCCCCGCTGCCTGATTTGACCTTTATGCCGACCGGTGGCATCACCCGCGAAAACGCACGCTCCTATCTGGCTCTTGAGAATGTCGCCTGCATTGGCGGCTCGTGGATGATAGACAAAGCCGCGATTGCAGCTGGAGACTGGGAGCGGTTTGAGGCGGAAATCAAAAAGCGCACCGCCATGTGAGCGATGCGCTTTGTGAATTGGTTCACCAGGGAAACGCCCCTAACTCATCACCAAAAAACCACATAGATCAGCACCAGAATGCTGGTGATGACCAGTGAAGCATGATTGAAACCGGTGGATGTTCGGAAGCTTACGCCGCTGAGGTCCGCGATCGCGGCCTGCGCCTCTTCTTTCTTGAATACCGAGACGAAGTACCCTGCGGCCAGACAGGCAAGGAACACGCCCCAAATGCGAATGACAAAGGCAACATCCGGATAGGCCAGTTTCATGGCGATATTTGCAAGCACCGAAATTAACAGCATGGCAAATGCCGCCTGTTTGGTGCATTTCGGCCAGAACATACCCAACAAGAAGACCGACACGATACCGGGCGCCACAAAGCCGGTATATTCCTGTATCAACTGGAAGGCGCTTTCCATATTGCCGACAAACGGCTTGGCCAGAAACACGGCAATGGTCATGGCGACAACGGAACAAACCCGTCCAACAAAGACGTAATGGCTTTCCTCAGCTTCTTTTTTGATGTAGCCGCGATACATGTCCATGGTGAAAATCGTCGAAATGGAATTGACCATGGAGGCCAGAGAGGAAAGGATTGCCGCAATCAACGCGGCAAATACAACACCCCGGATGCCCTCTGGCACAAGACCAATGAGCACACCATAGGTGCTGTCCGGCTTGGCGGACAGGGAGTCATAGTCGAGTGCGCCATTTTGCGCCAGCCACAAGGCGGCAATGCCGGGAATAACAACAATCAGCGGTATCAGCAGTTTAAGGCCAGCGGCGAATACCAGACCTTTTTGCGCTTCCTGCACACTTTCAGCCGCGAGTGCACGCTGGATGATGTATTGGTTAAAGCCCCAATAAGAGAAATGCAGCACCCACAAACCGCCCAGCAAAGTCCAGATACCTGGCAAAGCCTGATAATGCGGACTGTCAGCAGAGAAAATCATTCGGAAATGCCCAGGCACCTCGGACATTAGCGTAGACAGACCGCCGACAACGCCACTGTCCCCACCGACCTGACCGAGGGCAATCAGCGTGATGATGATGCCGCCAAGGATCAGGACAACGACCTGAATGATGTCGGTAAAGGCGACAGCCCGCAAACCGCCATAAATGGAATAAAGGATTGCCAAAGCCGCCAGGGAGACGAGACCAACATTGATGGATACGCCGGTCAATGTGGTGATGGCCAGGGCGCCAAGCCACAAAATCGCGGTCAAATTGACTGCCGTATAAAGCACCAGCCAGAAAACAGCCATCAAAACCTTGATTTCACTGCCAAAACGCTGCTCCAGAAATTGCGGCATGGTGTAGATTTTGTTTTTCAGAAAAATCGGCAGCATGAATTTGGCGACAATAATCAGCACAATCGCCGCCTGCCATTCATAGGCTGCAATCGCCAGACCCAGCACAAAGCCCTGCCCCGACTGCCCGATAATCTGTTCTGCCGAAATGTTGGCAGCAATCAGAGACGCCCCGATCGCCCACCAGGGCAGGCTTTTACCGGCTAAAAAGTAATCCTCACTGGACATTTCCGCGGATGGCTTTCTGGACGATATGTAATATGCCGCTGAAACAAGCAAAACCAAGTAAAGTCCAATAACAAAATTATCAAGGCTCGAAAGCATGACTACCTCCCTGTCTAGTCAGCCTGGTAGGTCAGGCCATACCCCATCCCGTAACGGGTCACTTTGCCTTTCTCAGAGGCATTAGCCAGATCATAAGGCCAGTTGAACGACAACACACCCTTAAAATCAAAAGCCGGTTTACCGTCCGCATTGGCCACCAGAACATCGGCGACACCATGGCCTTCACTGCCGGGCAACCAGGCCACAACAAAAGCGCTCGACGGGTCAATCAGGCGGTCAATGCCGAGCGGACGCCCGGTCAGGAAAATCACCACAGTTTTAACACCCCGGCTCTCCAACTCTTTGACCTGACGCACGGTTGCATCGGACAATTCCCGAAAGTCAGTTGTGTCCAGATCGCCTTCAAATTCGGCATATGGCTTTTCTCCAACGATAAGAATGGCTGTGTCACCCCGGCTCAAATCACCGGCGCTTTTGACCAATTTGGCAGGAGACGATTTTATGGCATCGCGCAAGCCGTCAGCCACAAGAGTGAAACCGGCATAGCGGGACTCGCTGACATCACGCCCCTGCCAGTCCATTGTCCAGCCGCCGGATTGGAAGCGCACGCTGTCTGCCGCCGGGCCGCCGATGAAGACATTGCCCTGCCTAACCGGCAAAACGCCGTCATTCTTCAGCATCACCAGGCTTTCCCGCACCGCTTGACGGGCAACTTTCCGGTGACTTTCATGACCAAGCATTTTCGATGCGCCACCCAGCATACGCTTTGACGGCGCGACACCATTCATCAGACCGGAGCGGTATTTTACCCGTAAAATACGCCGCACGGCGTCATCCAGCCGTTCTGTTGATATTTTACCGGATTTGACATCACCAATTGTGTTGTCGAGGAACAGACGCCAATCGACCGGCACCATGATCATATCCACGCCGGCATTGACCGATTGGGCACAGCTTTTTGACGTACAACCCGGAACCTGTTCATGGCCGTTCCAGTCCCCAACAACAAAGCCGTCAAAGCCCATTTTGTCCTTCAGGACGTCTGTCAGCAGATATTTGCTGCCGTGCAATTTTTCACCATTCCAACTGTTGAAGCTGGCCATAACGGTCTGCGCACCGGCACCGAGGGCGTAAAAATACGGCTTACCGTGAATGGTCACCAATTCTTCTTCATTGAGCTGTGTATCACCCTGATCAAGTCGATTATTGCGGCCGGTACCATAGGCGGTGCCACCGTCGCCGACGAAATGCTTGACCGTCGTCACAACCTTTTGCTCATTCAGGAAATCGCCAAGTTGCGGATGCCCCTGCAACCCAATAATGATTTCCTTGGCCAGTTCGGCAACTATATCAGGATTGGAGGAGTAACTCTCATAGCTCCGGCCCCAGCGCAGATCCTTGGTCACGGCAACTGTCGGAGCAAACACCCAATCAATACCGGTCACCGCAACTTCGCGTGCCGTCACAATGCCGATATCCCGCATCAGCCCCGGATTATTTGCGGCACCAAGACCAATATTGTGCGGAAATACGGTTGCGCCATAAACATTATTATGTCCATGTACCGCATCGGTACCCCAAATTACCGGAATGCCGGTGCTGCTTTTGATCGACTCGTTATAAAAGCTCTCGGCCATGGCCAACCAGCTGCCGATATCGGATCCGGGTTTTTTGGTAGGCCAGGAGCCACCGCCATTCAAAATGCCGCCAATATTGTATTTTCGGACATCATTTGGCGAAATGGACTGGATTTCAGCCATCACCAGCTGTCCCACCTTCTCCTTGATGGACATACCGGACATCAAGTTAGTGATTTTCTCCTCAGTCGCAGGATCTAACGGAACTGCAGGGCGGATAGGTGGCCACTTATCTGTCGCCTGGGCCGTCGCAATCGGAAAAAGAAGGGCTATAAGAGAAAGAATTTTCAGAACACGTGTCATTTTTTGCAAGTTTTAATTTATCAGGTTTGAGTACGCATAAAAAAAGCCCCGGCATGCTTTCACACATGCCGGGGCCTGTTCATCAGACTAGTATTTCAGTCTCAGGCGGACACCAGCTGTTCTTGGACGATTGAAGAACCGGGTGTTGTCTCTTTGTGTGATGATAATAGCCTGCGGCTGAATTTCATCGGTCACATTGTTGACATAGGCCTCAAGACGGACTTTGTCATTGTCGCTCGGTGAGAAACCGATACCGGCATCAAGAGTCCAGTAACCGTCAACCTTGCCGTCAAGACGGGCCGTGTTGTTGGTCTCGCCATACAACTTGGAGTTGAAGACGGTCATGTACTGGGACGACCGGTAACCGGCAGACAGGATCCAGTCAAGGCGACCATAATCGTTCAGCAGATGTGAACGGCTGACATTGGCCCGCAACTGGAACTTGGACGCACGCGGCAACTCATTGCCGTCGATGGATACGAGGCGTTGCGCTTCGTAACGGGCATCCTGAATGGTCTGTTCAGCCTTGATTTCCGTGTCCATGTAAACGGCATTGACGTCAATGTTCAGGCCATTATCAAAACGCAGGCCACCTTCAACATTCAAGCCCATGATTTCCGCATTGGAGGCGTTGAAGTTAAACGTCACAATCTGGTTTTGTGTGTTGGTATCGAGCGTTGAACCGTCAATACCGACAATACCCAAAATGCTCTGAACGGTCAGCAGCGTGGACAGAACCATGTCTTCGTAATCATAGTAGAACAGGCTGGTGTTCAGGCGAACATCCGTGTTGCCCAGCTCGAACTCGCGCTTGGAGCCCAGCTCGTAATACATGACGTTTTCGCTGTCATATTCAGGAGCCAGCGTATCAACGTCAAACTCGACAGGTGCTACACCGGACGGCGTGATTTGCAGACCGTCTGTGCCGGCAATGTTGTCGTTGAAGCCACCGGCTTTGTGACCGGTTGCGATGACACCATAAGCCATCCAGTCTTCGTCAATGTCATGCTCGTAACGAATCCGCCAATCGGTAAACTCGTTTTCGATTTTACCATTTTGCATGGCGATGCCACCATATGCGACGGCATAAGAGTGGAACGGCCAGTTAATGCCATTACCCGGATCGGGATTCAGACAGCCAACGCCGTCAACTGAGTTGGAGTCCGAGCAACGACCAAGCTGAATACCGGCTGCTGCCGCCTCGGCACGTTGCGTGGCAAACCAAGGCTCGTACCACCAGCCGCCCGGAAGTTCAATGCCGGCGCCGAAGATCTCGTCCAGATTGTCGTTTTCACCGAATTGGGCGACACCATCCAGGAAGAACGCAACACGTTCATTGCCGGTAAGTGTGCCATCATTATTGGTGTCCGGGTTATAGATGGTCCGGTCAAACTTAGAGAATTCGAAACCTTGTGTACCGATTCGGGCGTTACCAATATCACCCCAAATCATGCTGCCGTCCCAGCCGCCCAAGGCAAACTGGTAAGTGGCGTTCACACCATAACGGTCTTTTTCCTCTTCCGTGCGACGGACACCGGCCGTGATACGGCTACGGTCGTTCAACTCGTAAGTTCCGTCAAAATACACGGCTTCACTTTCCGCCAGCGTACGCTGGTTGAATTCCTGCCCAAGGAAGCTGCCATGGTTTGTATCAGCAGCGGAGCCGAGGAAGGTTTTCTGCTTTTCAATGAAACGGAAAACACCTGCGGACCAGGTCAGCGGTGAGTCCTGATCATTGCTCATGAACCGCAGTTCCTGTGAACGTGACCAGGAGTCCGTGATGGACTCAAAGAAGGAGTAATTGTCGTAAACCTCACGGGCCGGACGGTTGGCGGCGACAAGATTGTCATAAACGCCGTTATACAGCGGAGACATCGGCGTCGGCGCACGATAGTCGTAAGTCAGGTCACGGATACCGGTTGTGAATTCGACATCAAACCAGTCGGTTTCATAGTCAATCTCGACCTTGTAACCCTTATGGCTGGTGTTTTCTTCCGGAGAACCGGCATAACGGGCCACAACAGTGCGCGGATCGTCAATGTCCTCGGCTCGAATGCCGTTGCCAAGCGGGTTGGCATAGTTGGTTCCGGTGTAACCTGTGCCTTCTTCACGAATATTTTCATAAGTAAAGGTGGCGCTCAGGCGATCCGTCGGCTCAATGTAGTAGCTGGCACGGAAGGATGTGTTATCAGCCGCCTCAGCCAGATCCGGCTTCGTTACGCCTGTCAGACCAATATCTTCGGGGTTCGGAGAAGCATTGGTGTAGTAGGAATCGTGCTGCATTTTGTAAAAAGCGAGGCGGAACGCGGAGTTGTCACTGACCGGGAGGTTCACGACACCTTCAATTGACTCCTCGCTGTAATTGCCCATGCCGACTTCCAACATGGCATCAAAAACGCCAATACCCGGCTTGAACGGGATGACGTTGACGGAGCCGGCCATTGCCTGGCGGCCACGCAGCGTACCTTGCGGGCCGAAATTGACCTCAACACGCTCAATGTCAAAGAACGCGGAACCGAAACCGGACGGACGCGGGACGTAAACACCGTCCATATGGGTCGCGGCGGCCGGATCACCCAGCTCAGTGTTGTTGGAACTGCCGACACCGCGGATCCAGACTTCAATGTTACCCTGGTTATTGGCGATATTCAGGCCGGGATAGGCACCATCCAAATCCTGAATCTTCGTCAGGTTGAGGCTTTTCAGAATTTCACTGTCAAAGCTTGCTGCGGTCCCGCCGAGGTCCTGCAGCGACTGCTCGCGACGTTCAACCGTCACAACGATTTCATCAAAAGCGGCTGTATCAAGAGACTCAGCCTCCTGTGCCTGCGCACCGGTCATCATGACCGCAGCGGAAAGCCCCACTAGCAATGGCTTGCGCAAAAGTTTGGTTTTGAAGTTCATAGTGAAAACCCCCCAAAGGTAACCAGATTTACAATTCACACGCCACACTAGCCCCACTTTATATTTGGCATAGCTGTTTTCGATGAACGGTATGGAAAATGCGACAAGCGGTAGAGTCTAGTCGGCTTCGATTTTTTTTCGGAGATCGGCTTTATAGCTGCGGCTGACGGCAAAAAGGGTGCCGTCAGACATTTCAACAAGATTTTCACCACTGGATGAAAAATTATATTTGGTAATGTTTTCCAGCCTGACAATGCGGGATCTGTGAATCCTCACAAATCCGAGACCTTCCAGCTTTTGTTGCATGGATTTAAGTGTGCCACGGGTGAAATAGACACGACGCGTATCCGACAGCCTCACATAATCGCCTTCAGCCTCAACCCATATGATTTTTTCAAGATCCACGACAATCCGGCTCCCGGAGTCCTTTACGATCATTTTCGGCCTTTTCGGGCTTTTTGTCGGTTTCTGCCGGCCATCTCCGGAGGTCAGCTCTTCGAGTTTCCGCGCAACACCCTCCCCCTCTTTGGCGATCAAAGGAACCGTTTGCAGAGATGGATGGGCTATGATGGAACGCGCACGTTGCAAGGCTTCATATACGCGTTTGTGCGTAAACGGCTTCAGTACATAATCAACCGCTTTGGTCTGATACGCATCAAGTGCAAACTCCGTATGCGCGGAAACAAAAACAACCAGCGGCAATCTTCTTACTCTGCTTTGCAACTCCTCCAGAAAGCGAAATCCGTTAATATGCGGCATGTTGATATCAATGAAGATCAACTCCGGCGGTTCAGCTTCGAACCGCTCGAGCGCCTGAAATTCATTGGAAAAACAGCCGACAACCTCGATATCAACGATTTTTTGCAAAACCGACCGGAGGTAGTCGGCCGAAATCGGCTCATCATCCAAAATGCCGACTGTCATCATGCTGCGCTCATCCTCATTTGTATCTTGGCCCCGCCAAGGTCTGAAACATCAGCGCTAAAACTGACTTTCGGGCCGTAAATCACCTGAAGCCGTTCCTTGAGATTCCGCAAGCCAATGCTTCTGGAAGGCGGATCAAACTGAATTTTCTGCAAATCCTCAGCGGACAGGGCGCCTGAGTTTTCGACGCATATCTCTAGATCATTGCCATCGCGATACGCGCTCAACCTGATCCGAAAGGATGCGTGGGTCTCCGGCACATGATGGGGAAAGGCATGTGTGAAGATATTTTCGAATATCGGCAACAAAATGAGGTTTGGTACCAATTCCTTCGTCGCCGAGTCCGGCATGTTTTTTTCGAATACCAGACTGTCGCCGTAACGGATCCTCTGCATGGTCATATATTGGTCTATGACATCGACCTCCTTATTCAGCGGAATTTTGTCAAGGGGGTCCAGATCCAGAGAAAACCTCAAAAGACCCGAGAGCGATTGGATCATCTCCACTGCCTCCTCACCCCGTTTCATGGATATCAGACCGGTCAGGGCGTTGAGGGAATTAAAAAGAAAGTGAGGGTTATCCTGATATCTGAGGATTTTGACACGGTTCTCCTGAGCAAGATTTTCTGCCGTCAAACGCCGGATTTTCTCCTCTCGCGCCTGCAACTCCGTCAAACGCAGCGCTTCCTTCTCCTCCTGCAGATTCAAAAACGTCTTGATGGCGTAATAAAGCGCCGTCCAGCTTGTAAAAACGAAGATAGAACCGAACGCCCATCCCCCGAAATCAGCCCAAATATCATATTCCTCCGCAACCCACAAAAAAGTCTGCATACGCAAAAGCGTCCAGGCAATCGCAAAGACCGCCACAGCCAACGCATTGATGGCAACAAGTTTGACTGTGCCCTCCTTCCAGACCCGGTGTCCGATATGGCGCAGGGGTAATGTCAGAACGACCCCGACCATGGCCTGCAGGCCAATATGCAGAACATGCTGAAAACGAACCTGCTCATACCAGACCGTCAAGGTGAAAAAAGTGATTAAGCTGAAAGCAAACCAGCCCAATGCCTGAAGCAGCCAGAAGGTGTAAGGATTGCCGGAGCGGACATATTCCTCAATGATTCGTCTTGATAGCGGTTTATCCGACACTGAAATCACCCATATGTTGGTTGAAAGCCGACAGGCCTGACGGGGAAATGTTCACGTTCTGGCTGTCACAAGCTTCAGACTAAGACCTAACGTCCTGTCTGTCCACAATCCATCCGCCGCCCAGCACCCGCCCTGATAGCGTGTCATCTCCGTAGAAGACGCAGGCCTGACCGGGCGAAACGCCCTCCTCAGCCTGAGCCAGAACGACCTCTGCCCGGCCGTCGCTTTTGAGCCGAAGCTCTGCGGGTTGGGGTTGCGTCGTAGACCGGATGCGGGCAAGTATCGGTACGGCTCCGTCACCTGTTTCATCGCCGAGCCAGTTGACATCATTCAGTTCAATGACGGTTTTAGCCAAAGCCTCCCGCGGGCCGACAACGACCTTACGGGCCGCGGCGTCAATCTGCACGACATAAAGCGGGTCCCCGGTCGCAACGCCAAGCCCACGCCGCTGGCCGATGGTGTAATGCAGGACCCCCTGATGCTGTCCGAGGATTTGCCCGTCCATGTCGACAATTTCACCGGGCAAACTGCAGTCCGGGCGCAATCGTTTGATGACCGTGGCGTAATCACCGTCCGGCACAAAACAAATGTCCTGACTGTCCGGCTTCTCGGCCGTAATCAGACCAAGCTGGCGGGCATAATCACGCAGATCATCCTTGGTCAGTCTGGCTAAAGGAAAGCGGAGAAAATCAAGCTGCTCCTGGGTCGTTGAAAACAGGAAATAGGACTGGTCACGCCCTTCGTCGACCGGCCTGTGCATCTCCCATTTCATCGGATCGGCATCGCTGCGGCGGGTTTCAATATAATGCCCCGTCACCAGCGCATCGGCACCCAAATCACGGGCAGTTTCGAGCAGGTCGCGGAACTTCACGGTTTCATTGCAGCGCACGCAGGGAATTGGGGTATGTCCGGAGAGATAGGTATCGGCAAAGTCGTCCATCACGGACTGTTTGAACCGGCTTTCATAATCCAGAACATAGTGGGGAATGTCCAGGGCTGCAGCCACCCGCCGCGCATCATGGATATCCTGGCCGGCGCAACACGCACCCTTGCGGCGTACCGCTTCCCCATGATCATAAAGTTGTAAGGTGATGCCAATGGTCTCATAACCGGCATGTTTGACCAATGCCGCTGCAACTGAGCTGTCCACCCCACCGGACATGGCCACGACAACGCGCTTGTCCGCCGGCTTACCGGGGCCAAGGTCCAGGTCAATGACCGGCAATGCGCCGGTTTCCATTGCTTTGTCTGTGCTCATGTGTCTCTTCCTGAGACGGCTCTGACCTGCTTCCACACCTGTTCACGCGGATGTGATTTGCATGTGAACGCCTCACTCCCTGAGATAGCCCTATGAGCAATCAAGGTCAACTGTAAGAGGAATGATATGCATTTGTTATTGATAGAAGATGATCCCCTGCTGACGGAATGTGTCACGGAAATCCTGACCACCAACGCCCATCAGGCCGATGCCGCTGCCACCGGTGAGGACGGCCTGCTGATGGCGGAAACAGGAACCTATCAGCTTTATATTGTTGATTTGGGGTTGCCGGATATGGAGGGTACGCATTTGATCACACGGTTGCGTGAGCTTTGCCCGTACACCCCAATCCTAGTTCTGTCAGGACACAATCAACTTGAAAATAAGATTGAAAGCCTGAACACAGGCGCCGATGACTTTATGATCAAACCATTTCACAGGGATGAGTTGATTGCCCGCATTCATGCCATTGTTCGGCGCGCCGAAGGACTGAGCAAGCAGGCACTGAGTATTGGTAGATTGCAGATTGACCTCACCAATAGTGAGGTCAGCACTTTGGATGGGCCGGTGCCCTTGACGGAAAAGGAATATCAACTGTTTGAAATGCTCTGCCTGCGCAAGGTCAATCCGGTCAGCAAAGAAGCCATATTGGATTGTCTCTATGGCGGTATGGACGAGCCAGATGCAAAAATCATCGATGTGTTCGTCTGCAATCTTCGGAAAAAACTGGCAGCGGTCAATGACGGCAATAACTGCATCCGCACAGTGTGGGGCCGAGGCTATGCGCTGAATGAAAAAATTTAAACCGTTGTCTCCTCGAGGTGTGGCGAAAACAAAGATTGAATGTTATGACAATGAATGACCAAATGTGACGTTCATTCCCCTACCATCATCACCGCCCTGTGCCGCCTGGCCGTGGAGGCCGGCATCAACGCCATGCGGCACTACCATGCCGGCGTCGAGATTGAGCAAAAGGACGATGACAGCCCGGTGACCCTGGCCGACCGCGAGGGCGAGGACATCATCACGCATGGGCTCAGACACGTTTGCCCTGACTTCCAGATCATCGGGGAAGAGAGTTTTCACGAATCTGGCATCACGGAGCTGGAGGATTGCTTCTTCCTGCTGGACCCATTGGACGGCACCAAGGAATTCATCAACAAAAAGACTGATTTTACGGTCAATATAGGTCTGGTTGAGCACGGGCGACCGGTTGCCGGCATTGTCTATGCCCCGGCCTTGGAACAGCTGTATTTCACCTGTGGCGACAAGGCCTTTTTCATGGACCTTGCGCCGGAGCCTTCAGCTCTTGAAACACTCGATATTTCAACCGGCCGGGAGATAAAAACCCGGACAGCGGATGAAAAGGGCCTTGTTGTCGTCGCCAGCCGCTCCCACAGAACTCTCGAGACAGATGACTATCTCGCCACCCTGCCCGTGAAAGAGCTGGTATCGGCCGGATCCTCGCTGAAATTCTGTCTGATTGCCAAGGGCGAGGCTGACATCTATCCCCGTTTCGGCCGCACCATGGAATGGGATACCGCCGCCGCGCATGCAGTGCTGCTTGCAGCCGGCGGGTCTGTGGAGGATGTAGAGGGGAATACGCTTGGATATGGAAAAATGGAACGCGGTCTCGACAATCCCTTTTTCATCGCCCGCGCCTGACCCAACACAAGTTTCTTCACCCGTTAATGGAAAAATAAGCCGAATCGGAGGACTATTCCTGCGTGGAGGCAATCATGTTCAGCGATATCAGGGAAAGCAAAACCTTCTACACGCGCTTGAAGCTGCATCTTCTCGGGCTTGGCGGCATGCTCGCCTTGCTGGTGATGGTGCTGATGTTGCCTGCTCGGGCCGAAGAACCGGCCAAAATCCAGAATTTCACCGAAAATGAAGTCGTAAAAATCATCGCAAATTATTTCGAAATGTCTGCCGAGTCGGTGGCAGAAGTGGTCAATGCGGTGTTTGACGAACAGGGGGAACCCAACGCTTACATCAAGGGTGAGGAAGCTGGCGGTGCCCTGGGCATTGGCCTGCGCTTTGGACGGGGTGAAATCGTCACCCGCGAAGGTGAACGTCAGCCGATCTATTGGCGCGGCCCGTCGGTCGGGTTTGACGCCGGTGGTGATGCCAGCAAAACCTTTACCCTGGTCTATAATCTCAACGCCATTGAGGACATCCACCAGAGATTTCCTGGTGTTGAGGGCTCAGCCTATTTCATTGCCGGTATTGCCGTGAATTATCAAAAACGCGGAGAGATCACGCTGGCCCCTATGCGCACCGGCGTCGGTGTGCGTGCCGGCGCCAATATCGGGTATCTGCGCTACTCATCGGACGAGAGTTTCTGGAAATTCTGATTGCCGGTCACAAGCTTGATGCGGCCCAGTTCCACCCCTTTGCGGACATCATAAACCAGCAGGCTCTCCCCGTCAGGGCCGGATAGTTGCACGACCAGCTTGTCGGCGGTGGTCTGCATGCCGACAATCCGGCTGCCGGATGGCACAAGGGTCTGGATGTCGCCGAACATGCGTTTGGATTTGGCCTCAACGGCGGCGTCGGGATCATTCAGGCGTTTGATGATGGTGCCGACCACGACCGCCAGACCGCCGACCAGCAGAATACCCAACACAATCACCACAATCAGCAGGGTGCGTACACGGCGCGGATCTGGTTGCCCCGGCTCTTCCGTCAGGTCTGAATTTTGTGTATCTTGCGTCATGGCTGACCACTCCGAACTGAATTTCTATGTCGCGCCCGAGCAGAACGGCAACCGCCTCGACAAGGTGATTGCGGACCGCCAGGACGGGCTGAGCCGCGCCCGCATCCAGACCCTGATCAGACAGGGCGAGGTGGATGTCGTGCGCGACCGGCTTGCGCACAAAATAGAGGACCCGTCCTGGCGGGTCAAACATGATGATGAAATAATTCTTCGCCTGCCGCCGCCCAAAGACACCGCCATTCGCGGTGAAGCCATTGCGTTGGACGTGCTGTATGAGGATGACGCGGTGATTGTCCTCAACAAACCGGCCGGCATGGTGGTGCACCCCGCCCCCGGCCACAGTGCCGGCACGCTGGTCAATGCGCTCATCGCCCATTGCGGCGACAGCCTGTCGGGCATTGGCGGTGAAAAACGCCCGGGCATCGTCCACCGGCTCGACAAGGACACCAGCGGCGTGATGGTTGCCGCCAAAACCGATGCCGCGCACAAGGCGCTGTCCGACCAGTTTGCCGCGCATGGGCGCGACGGGCGCATGCAGCGCCAATATCAGGCCTTTGTCTGGGGAGCGCCATTGCCGGCAACGGGGCGCATTGAGGCGGCTTTGGCGCGTCATCCGCACAGCCGTACCAAAATTCATGTGTCGAAAAGCCAGCAGGCCCTCTTTGCCGCAACGCAATATAAACGCCTTGGCGCATGGGGTTTAGGGGGGACTCCGCCGGTGGTATCGCTGGTTGAATGCACGCTGGAAACCGGCCGCACGCATCAGATTCGGGTGCATATGGCGCATATCGGGCATCCGGTGGTCGCCGACAGCCTGTATGGGAGCGGTCAGATGACCCGCACCAACACCCTGCCCGATGCGGTGGCGACTGCGATAGAGGCATTGGGACGGCAGGCCCTGCACGCCGCTGTGCTGGGTTTTGAACACCCTGAAACCGGCGAGGCCCTGCGCTTCACCGCCTCTCTGCCCGCCGACATGCAGGCACTGCAGCTGGCATTAGCTGATACCCTCTAGCGTCCGCGGGGCGGGGGGGGGGGGGGGGGGGGGGGGGGGGGGGGGGGGGGGGGGGGCGGG
>JBMHDL010000009.1:0-105856 GCA_049889415.1 Parvibaculales bacterium
GGAACTCAGCATCACGGCTGATTACTCCATGACGGAATCAACATCTCTGTACTACCAGCCGACACCTATTTCCAACACCGGTGCGGTTTTTGGTTCAGCCATTCAGTTTGGTTCAAATACACCAACATTTGAACGTCAGGACACAGCCACTTCAACAACCGAGATTTTCCCGGGTGAGTTGGAGCAGTATGGTTTCATGGCCAATCTGAAATATGATTATGCCGATAACCACAGCGTGAAATTCACCGCCGGTTACCGCATGCAGGACGGTCAACGCAATGTGGCGCTTCAACCAGGTGCCAATGTCGGCATTTTACGTCAAATTGCCGCCGGCTTTAATCCGAACATCCAAGGTGCTAACCAGTATCTCGGCTTCTTCGGAGCCCTACCCGGCACAACAGCCTTGCCTGTGGACACAACACCGCGTGCTGATCTGAATGCACAACTCGCCAGCACAGCTGCAACGCTGAACGGTGGGTTTATCACCGGACCGAACGGCAGTAAGGGTCCTGATGAGCATGAGCAGCACTCTTTCGAGGCTACCTTCACCGGTGAAGTCATGGACGGCAAGCTGGAATACACCGCCGGCCTCTATTACTTCAGTGAAGATACAGCCACCAATCGTCAGATTGAAGGTGGCTTCAGTGGTCGTGATGACATCCAGCATTATCTGCAAGCCTTGGCACCGCTTGGTGCGCTGCGAGGTCTTGCCGCTGCTGGCGTTCCGCCGACAGCCCTCGATTATGGTCGTGCAACAGGTCAGGTACCAGGCACACCAGCTGAAATCGGAGCGTCATTCGCGACTGTTGTCGCTTATTTGAACAACCCGGCTGTCCGTGGTTCTTACACCGCTTATGCAACCGCTCTTGATCTGGCGCGTAACGCATCAAGCGCCCCGATCATTATTGATACTGAAGCTATGGCCGCTTATGCCAACCTGAAATATAATGTTTCAGACGCTCTGCGTGTCACTTTGGGTCTGCGGGTATCTGACGAAGAGCGTGACGGTCTGCAACAGCCTGTCTCCCCGTTCTTTGGCGACAATGTGACCCTGATGGGCAACCCCATCGCGCAAAACGTTGCCACCGTATCGTTTGACTCAACCGACCCGGCCATTGTTGTGGAATATGATGTCAGCGACCAGGTCATGGTCTACGCATCCCGCAGCGAAGCCTTCCGGTCCGGCGGTTTCAACCAGTCATCCACCAGCGTCCGGCTGCCGGGCAAAACCTATGGTGAAGACTTCCTCTTCGGCCCTGAAGAAATCACAGCCTATGAGCTTGGTTTCAAATCAGACCTGAACGATGGCCGTCTGCGGATCAATGGTGCTGTGTACTTCTATGAGTTGGACAACGAACAGTACAACATTCCAAAGAGTGCATTGCTGTCAACGGACCGTACCATTGTGAACTCAAGCTCAGACCTGTATGGCCTAGAACTTGATGTCGTCGCTCTGATCGGTGATCGTTTCACGGCGTCCATGAACTACGCCTACACGTCCGGTGACGCCGATCCGGTTGACAACCCGTATCTCGGCACCACGGATCTGCGGGAAGACATCCGGGCCAACCCGGAGCATTCCCTGTCCGCAGCTCTGGACTTTGTTGATGAGCTGGCCAATGGCGTCGGTCTGCGTGCGCATATCGACTACAACTGGAAGACCCAGCAGGAAGCCTCACCGGCCCTGTACACGGATGAGCGTCACATTGTGAACGCCAATGTCCGCTTTGACTATCCGGGCGCCGATGGCAAAGGCACTTATGTCATGCTGTGGAGCAAGAACCTGATGGATGAGAGCTATCGGATTGAAGGCCTGCCCTTCCAGACGTTCGCTAATCAGCCGCATGTGTTCGGTGAGCCGCGTACCTTTGGTGTCACGGTCGGCATGAACTTCTAAGTCTGACTTGGAAAATCATACAAGAGAGCGGCGGGCTTCGGTCCGCCGCTTTTTTATTGGCCGGGGTAATTATTTCACAATTCCGGCGTGTTTCTTGGCGTCAGCCGTCAATCTTTTTTCAGCTCATCGGCGTCAATGCCCATGCTTTTCATGCGCTCGCGCCAGCGTTTGTGTGCCAGCAATTGCATATCTTCCACCTTGTCGGACTCATCCATGATTTCCAGCCCGATCAGGGTTTCCATCACATCTTCCATCGTCACAATGCCCTGCATGGTACCGTATTCATCCAAGACCAGTGCGATCTGCTGTTTTTCATGAATCAACCGGTCAAAAATATTTGAGGCATCCAAGACATCCGGCACCACATGAAATGACCGCCGGAACTGTTCGAGCGACTGCTCGAACTGGTCTTTCGCCTGCGCCGTCAGCAGGTCGATTTTGAGCACATAGCCTGTCACATCGTCTTCCTTATCCGCATAGACAGGAATACGGGAGAAGGGTTTGCCGGCATGGGCGGTGAAAAAGTCTTTCACCGTCATCTTTTCAGGCACGGAAAACACCACCGGCCTGGGGGTCATGATGTCGCGGACAGACAGCCGATGCAGGCGCATCAGATTGATGACGATGGTCTGCTCCTTGCTCTCCAACAGCCCCTCATGCGCCCCGATTTTAGCCATGGCCTCAAATTCATCGCGACTGAAGGTGAAGTCACGCGCACCTGAGCGCGAAATCAGCCGCGTCAAACGTTCCGACAGCCACACAAAAGGCAACAGCAGGCGCGTCAGCCCGTCAATCAGCACCGCAAAGGGCGCAGCCAGTTGCCGCCAATACACCGCACCCAGCGTTTTGGGAATGATTTCCGAAAACACCAGAATCAAGAAGGTTAGAACAGCAGATGTGAGGCCAAGATAATGATTGCCGAAAACCACCGCCGCCTGCGCCCCGACACCGGCCGCCCCGACCGTATGGGCGATAGTGTTGGCGGTCAGGATTGCTGCAAGCGGGCGGTCCAGATTGCCGCACAAGGCTTTTAGCTTTTTGGCACTGCGCGACCCTCTGGCCTCCAATGCCGCGATATAAGACGGCCGGACTGACAGCAGAACAGCCTCGGCTACAGAACAGAAAAAGGAGACCAAAACAGCCAAAAGCAGATAAAGAATGAGAAGTGTCATAAGGCCAACATAAAAGATGGTTTTTGTATTGTCACGCCAAGCTGATGGCATTGACATGATCCATTGTCCAGAACGTCAGTTGGGAGACGCATTTTCAGCGGGACGCATCGACTTTGATTTTAAGGGAGAATGGTGCCCGGGGGCGGATTTGAACCACCGACACGCGGATTTTCAGTCCGCTGCTCTACCCCTGAGCTACCCGGGCGTTCCGCAAAAACATCAGGAACCAGCCGTTTATAGGGTTTTGTGATGCGGCTGTCCAGTCCCAGAACATGAGAAATCCCAAAAAATCCTAATGCAGGGTTGGGTCAGAGGCGTCCGTCACGTCACTGCTGTTACCATCCGGTTGCGCCTCATCCCAATTATCGGGTGGCTCGACGGCTGGAATGGTATATTTCTCACCAAGCCAGCGGTGCAGGTCAATATCCGCGCAGCGTTTGGAGCAAAATGGGCGGGTCGCCTGCTGGGTCTCCTCGGTTTTGCAAATCGGGCAAAGCGGCTTTTTATCCCCCATGAGCACCCCGCAGGGCTTTGGTGAGTGGCAGGCGGTCACGCTTGCGGGTCATTTCAACGACACCAAAATCAGACAGTTCGCCAATGCGAACCGGCGCCTTGTCGCCATCAAAACCGGCATGCAGGGCATCCATGATCGGGCCGGGATCCACATCAGGCGCCATATCTATAAAATCTACGGCGATCAGCCCTCCAATCGCGCGCAAGCGTATCTGGCGGGCGATTTCCGATGCCGCTTGGCGGTTAACCTCTTCCGCCGCCGCATTTTGGCTCCCGGAATTAACGTCAATTGTGGTCATGGCCTGTGTGGTTTCAATGACCAGCCAAGCGCCTGAGGGAAGATCGACACGCGCTTCACAAGCCTGTTGAATAACCCCGTGAATGTCATGGCGTTCAAACACATCCTCGCCATCGGCAGACTGTAAAAGCTTTTCTTTTCCAGCCATATGCGTCGCCATATAGCTTTGCGCCTGCGCCGCCAGATCCGCATCTCCGATGATGACTGCGCCAGTATCAACCGTCACATGGTCGCGCAGAATTTTCTCCAAACCGCCAAGGTCACGATAAAGGACAAATGGCGCCTCATTATTATCGGCGAGGTCCAGAACCTCATCCCAGTGTTTGGCGACGGTTTCCATATCCTGAACCAAAGTTTCCTCATTCACACCCTCAGCAGCAGTTCTGAGGACCCACCCCGCCGGGCCGTCCAGTCCCTCAATATCAAGGCGGGTGCGGGCCTTTTCAGCCAACTCCGTCAACCGCGAACGTTCCGTCTCGTCTTCAATCGAACGGGAGACGGCAATTCGGTTGCTGCATGGCGCAAGCACCAGATGACGCCCGGGAAGGGTCACATTTGCGGTTATGCCGGCCCCTTTGTCACCGGAGGCCGGGCGGATCACCTGTACCAGAACTGTGTCGCCGGCCGCCACACACTCGTCTATCTCAGTCTCCCGACTTGGTTCCTCAGCCAAGACACGCGCTTCACGTGCCCCGAGAAATCCGGCTTTGTCTTCACCGATATCAACAAAGGCGGCCTGCAGATGCGGCACGACGCGCTCAACATGACCTAGCAGAATCTGACCGCTGGCATTGTTGTCCCCGGACACCGGTTCAACGGCAATATCCACCACTGTACCGTCATCCACGCGGGCCGCCTGCACCAGACCGTTTTCAGACTTGATAATCAGTTCACTGTTCATCTTATCCATCGACTTAACCTCTCACGTTTCAAAACCTATATCCGCAACCCTTCAGTAAGCCGGCTGTCTCAAACAACGGCAACCCAACCACATTGCTGAAAGACCCCTGCAGGCTCTTCACAAAAACAGCCGCCTGGCCCTGTATGGCATATCCGCCGGCTTTGCCTTCCCAATCCCCAGTATCAATATACCAAGCGATTTCATCCTCGTTCAGCCGTTTGAAATGCACCCGGCTCTGTACTATTTTGACAAGATGCGTGTCTGCATGCATGAGGCTGATGCCCGTATAGACTCGGTGCGCACGGCCTGACAACAAATGCAGGCAAGTGCGGACCTGTTCTTCAGTGGTGGTTTTGGGCAATATGCGCCGCCCGACAGCCACCACAGTATCTGCGCTCAACACATAAGGCGGTGCACCGTCACCCCCCTGAAGGTCTATCCGCTTGCCTTTTTCGATCGCCATACGTTTGGCATATGCCTGTGGCAACTCCCGTGGTGCCGGGGTCTCATCTATGTCCGCCGGCATCACCTTGTCGGGCGTCAGACCGATTTGCTTCAAAAGCGCCTGGCGTCGGGGCGAGGCGCTGGCAAGCCACAATGGGTCATTTGTAACGATAGGTGATCCGTCCTTTGGTGAGGTCATAGGGGGTCATCTCCACGAGGACTTTATCCCCAGCCAAAACCCGGATGCGGTTCTTGCGCATCTTGCCGGCAGTATGGGCAATGATTTCATGGTCGTTTTCAAGTTTCACACGAAAAGTTGCATTGGGCAGCAATTCCACCACCACACCGGGAAACTCCAGAAGTTCTTCTTTAGCCATAAACACTCTCTTTTGAATATGGGCGGAGAATGGAGATAAAACGCCTCAAAATCAAGCCTTTTTCTTGCTTTTACGTGTTATCGGAACGTCATCCGCGCATTTGCAGAACACAGATGAGGGTGAACAGCCGCCTTGCCGTGTCAAAGTCAACTTCAACCTGCGAGGAAAGTTTTTCCTGCAATAATTGCGATCCCTCATTATGCAGGGCACGGCGTCCCTGATCGATAGCCTCAATTTTGTCAAGAGACGAGGACCGAATAGCGTCATAATAGTTTTCACAGATTAGAAAATAGTCTTTGACGATGCGGCGGAACACCATCAGCGATAATTCCACCTTTTTCAGCAGATCCTCTGACTGATTCCGGATGTTGAATCTTATCCCCTTATCACTGACCGAAAGCGTGACCCTGTAAGGCCCGGGTGATGTGTCAAGAGGCCGGAAGCTATTCTCCTCCAAAAGATCAAAAATCGCCACACGGCGCTCATGTTCGACATCTGGGTTGCGCGCAATCAGAGCCTCATCTTCCAAAGAGAGATGAACAATTCTCTGTCCCTCTTTGCCCGATGCCGCCGTCATTTACTTGTTCAACCTTATAGCAACCGACCGGGCATGAGCATCCAAGCCTTCACGCTCCGCCAGGCGAACCGCATGCGGCCCGATTTGGGCGAGACTGTCCGCATCACAGGAAACCAAAGAACTGCGCTTCATGAATTCAAGGACGGACAGGCCGGAGGCATAGCGCGCCGTATGCGCCGTCGGCAGCACATGGTTCGGCCCGGCCACATAATCCCCAACGGCTTCGGGCGTATAACGGCCCATGAAAATCGCGCCGGCATTGGTGATCTGTGTCGCCAATTCCTGCGGGTCATCAACCGCCAGCTCCAAATGCTCCGGCGCCAGCCGGTCGATCAGACTGACGGCCTGTGACAGTGCCGGCACGGTAATGACGACACCAAAATCAGCCCAGCTTTTGCTGGCAATGTCACGGCGCGGCAGGTTTTCCAGCTGGCGGTCAACCGCCGCAAGCACGGCATCTGCGAAAGCGGTGTCATCAGTCAGCAAAATTGACTGGGCGGCGGTGTCATGTTCCGCCTGAGACAGAAGATCGGCGGCAATCCAGTCAGGGTCGTTGGCGCCGTCCGCAACAACCAGAATTTCTGACGGGCCGGCCACCATATCAATCCCGACCTGGCCGAAAACCAGCCGTTTTGCCGCGGCAACATAGGCGTTGCCTGGGCCGGTGATGACATCAACAGGGGCAATCGACTCGGTGCCGTAAGCCAGTGCGGCAACAGCCTGTGCCCCGCCAATGCGATAAATCTCGTCCACGCCGGCCAAATCCGCTGCGGCCAGCACCAGATCATTGACGACACCGTCCGGGGTCGGCACAACCATGACAAGACGACCGACACCGGCCACTTTGGCGGGTATGGCGTTCATCAGCACAGAAGACGGATAGCTGGCTGTGCCGCCCGGCACGTAAACACCGGCAGCGGACACCGGCGTCCATTTGTGTCCAAGTTTGACACCGGCTGCGTCGGTATAAAAATCATCTTCGGGGCGTTGCCGCCGGTGATAAGCCTCAATCCGCTCTGCCGCAGCCCGCAGGGCGGCGACATCCTCGGTATCCAGCCGGGTTTTGGCGGCCTCCATGTCCTCTCGAGAAAAAGTCAGATTGTCCCGTGTCAGGGAAAACCGGTCGAATTTTTTCGTCAGGGCAAACAAGGCGGTATCGCCCCCCTGCCGGATCTGGTTGATGATGTCCTGTGCCGCGTTTGTGACATCAGCATCCTGCTCGCGCTTCATTGACAGCACGTCAGCAAAACGGCTTCCAAAATCAGGGTCAGAACTGTTCAGACGCAAAGTCATCAGACCTTTATTCCTCATCATGATTGGGCGTGGATCGAGCGGCCCACTGCCCTGTAACATCCTGCATCACGACCTTCAAGCCCTCAACATGCAGGTTCATTTCAGCATCTCCAGAAAACATAAGCCGAATAATGCCTTCTGGCGAGGGTGTATTTGCCTCTTTTTCATCCGGATCAAAAATGACAGCCAACAGGGCAAGCGGTTGATCCGATTTTTGTGAAATGTTTTTTGACCTGACGGCAAGGACGTTTTCGAAATGCACCCCACAGCGTGTGCGTTTCTTTTCGGTCTGTCCCTGCTCCCAGCAATACCGGTTGGCGACCAGGGCGAAAACACGCCGCCCCTTGTCGAATGACATGTCATCAGCTTTCAAAACGGCATCCTGCAGGGTCGCGGATATGACCACAAGGTCCTCTGTATCTTGGGCCCATAAGTGAAGCGGCTCAGACATCACGCACCTGCCTCAAACAT
The DNA here is from genome assembly GCA_049889415.1 of Parvibaculales bacterium. GTDB lineage: Bacteria > Pseudomonadota > Alphaproteobacteria > RS24 > RS24 > JAYQKL01. Next base: position 7,944 of record JBMHDL010000009.1, read on the forward strand.
CTTTTTCCCGCCATATTCTGGCACCGCATTGTGAGAGCTTCTCCTCAAGCCGTTCATAGCCCCGGTCAAGATGATAGACCCGGCTGACCGTCGTCAGACCTTCGGCGACCAGCCCGGCAATCACCAGCGTAACCGAAGCGCGCAAATCTGTCGCCATGACCGGCGCACCTTTCAAGGCATCAACCCCCGTGACGATCGCCGTATCGCCCTCCAGACGGATCTGAGCCCCCAAACGGGCCAGTTCCTGGACATGCATGAAGCGGTTCTCAAATATGGTCTCACGGATATGGCTTTCACCCTGGGCGCGACACATCAGCCCCATGAAAGGTGCCTGAAGGTCTGTGGCAAATCCCGGATAGGGGGCCGTAACAACATTGGCGGCCTTCGGCCGGCCGGCTGCCCCTGTGACCAACAGCCCGTTTTCCTGCGGCACAAACTGAACACCGGTTTCCTCCAAAACCGGATATAAGGCACCCAGCAGCGCCGCATCCGCTCCCAAAAGATTAACCTCACCGCCGGTCGCCGCCACCGCACAGGCATAAGCACCGGCCTCAATCCGATCACGGCTGACGCGGTGGGTCACCCCGTTCAACCTGTCGACACCCGTAATGCGCAAATGCCGCGTGCCAAGCCCCTCAATCCGAGCACCCATGGCGTTCAGGCATGTACCGACATCTACTATTTCGGGTTCACTCGCGGCATTGAACAAATCCGTCTGCCCCTCTGCGAGACAGGCTGCCATCATCAATACATGTGTGGCACCAACCGACACCATCGGCATGTCAAAACTCGTCCCGTGCAATTTGCCGCCGTCAGCCATCGCATTGACATAGCCGTCAGACACATCAATCCTGGCACCCATAGCCGCCAAGCCCTGCAAATAAATATCGACCGGCCGTGTCCCGATCGCACAGCCGCCGGGCAGCGAAACATTGGCGACGCCGCACCGCGCCAATAGCGGCCCGATGACCCAGAAACTGGCCCGCATTTTGGAAACCAACTCATAAGAGGCTTTGGTGGAAGTGATGTCCTTGGCCTGAAGTCTCAGCCCTTCGCCCGGGCCTGTCCCGAACAATTCGGTTGTACAGCCCAGTTCCGCAAGAACCGCAGCCAGTGTCCGCGTGTCAGCCAGCCTGGGCGTGCCGGCCAGTTCAACGGGGTCTTCCGTCAGCAGAGCGGACACCATCAGGGGCAGGACGGCATTTTTCGAGCCGCTGATTGCCAACTCACCAGACAGCCTGTGCCCACCCTCAATGCAAATTCGGTCCAATTCCGGTCTCCCGCCTATACCGCGCGCGGCTTGTCGGATTTCGACAAAACGGTATCATTGGTCTTGGCGGCCTTTTTGCGGCGTTTGAGATTATCGCGCAAAGCCTGGCGCAACCGCTCCTGGCGTCCGTCTGATTTTGGTTTGGAAGAAGTGTCCTTCATTGCATCGCCTGAATTGCCAAAAATACTCATGTCTTGGTTTTAAGTGTGTTCAGGCACCAAAACAACTCTGGATTCACACTTCACCGGCTTCTTAATGACTGGGGACGACCATGCCAGCATCATCAGCCGGGCTTTGTCCCGCCTGCAGCCGGTCATGTGCCAGATATGCCCGGATCGCCAACGTATCCTCTTTGGTCAAATGATCGCTGTAATTCCCCATGCCGGCATAGACCAGTGCGCCGCCAAGCACGATATCATCAAACATGGCGTCGGTTTCCGGCGACAGGTTCCATAAATCGGGATAGGCGCTGTCATAGCCTCGGGGAATATGACAAGCCATGCAGAACTGCTCATAAAGCTTCGCACCATGGACAACCAGCTCCGGGCTGTTCGGCAGACCGGTGGGAACCGGCTCCTGCGGGACATCAATCCGCTCCTGCGGCAAAGGGACATCCCCGCCATCCAATTTGAACACCAGCAGGCGGCTCTCATTGACATATTTTTCCGTCGCGAAACCGGGCATATAGGCCCGTGCCATGCCGCCGCCCATGCCGGCTAAAACCGCAATATACTGTTCCCCGTCCAGCATGTAGCTGATCGGCGGGGCAGCAATACCAAGCCCTGTGTAAATCCGCTTCAAAAGTGCCCCTGTTGACGCATTATAGGCTGAAAAATACCCGTCCGGTGAGCCTTGAAAGACCAGATTGCCTGCGCTCGAGAGCACCCCACCGCCCCAATAGGGCATCGGGTCACTTTGCCATGCCGCCGCGCCGGTTGCCGGGTTCCAAGCCTTGAGCAGGGACTGCAGGGCCGGTTTTGGGGCTTTGGCAAGCAGTTCTGCATGTTTGGATGGATCGGGTTGCAGCACCGTCGTTTTCTGATTACGTGACTGCACCATGAAAGGCGCCGGGTCCAGATCCTCGCGGAGCACGGTCGTCAATTCAAGCGTCGGAAAATAAACCAGACCGGTGTCGGGGCTGAAGGACATGGGGTGCCAATTATGGGCACCGGTGACACTGGGCAACACCAAGGCATCACGGCCCTGAAAATCGGCATCTCCGGTCAGAACCGGACGCCCGCTTTGTAAATCCACATGACTGGCCCAATTGACCGGCACGAAGGGTTCGGCGGAAAGCAACTCACCGGTCTGACGGTCCAAGACATAAAAGAAACCGTTTTTGGGTGCCTGCATGATGACTTTGCGCATGCGCCCGTCAAATTCCAGATCCGCGAGAATCATATGCTGGGTCGCCGTATAATCCCAACTGTCGGCCGGGGTTGTCTGATAATGCCAGACCCGTTTGCCGGTTTTGGCGTCAACGGCAACGATTGAAGAGAGATACAAATTATCAGGCCGGTCACCCCCATTGCGGACCCAGGCCGGCCAAGGGCTGCCATTGCCGACCCCGATATAAACCAGCCCAAGGTCGCTGTCATAAACCATGCTGTCCCAGACCGTACCCCCGCCGCCGAATTCCCAACGGGTGTTTTCCGACCAGCTTTTGCGGGCCAAGGCAACATCTTCATTTTCATCCGGGCCGGCGCTTGGCACACTCCAGAACCGCCAAACCTGCTTGCCGGTCGCCTGGTCATAGGCGGTCACATAACCGCGCACCCCCATTTCGCCGCCGCCATTGCCGATCAGCACAAGATTGCCCGCAAGACGCGGGGCGCCGGTAATGGTGTAGGATTTGCCGCGGTCAATAAAGGTATCAACCCGCCATTTGACGTCACCAGTCAGCCTGTCCAAAGCCTCCAAATAGCCGTCATAAGTGGCCAAAAACAGTGTGTCCCCGCGCAACGCCATCCCACGGTTGACGACATCACAACATCCCAGTCTGGCGTGTTGTCCCGAAACCTCAGGGTCATGCACCCAAATCTCCTCACCGGTTCGGGCATCAATGGCATAGGCAACACTCCAAGGACCGGTGAAATACAGCACCCCATCCTTCATGAGCGGTGTCGCCTGTGTACCACGCAGGACACGTCCCCGGTTGAGTATGCCGTCATATTGAAACGCCAAACCGAGACGCCGGACATTCTGCGTATTAATCGCCTTATGGGTGACAAAGCGTTGCTCGCCCCCATTATAGCCGTGCAGAACCCACTCGCCTGATTGCGCTTCCGCAAGTCCTGTTACAGCAGATTCAGGCTGTGCTTGACACGCCGCAAGCGCGCAAACCAACAAACCTAAGGAATAAGCCCTAAACCCGAACATGACACTCTCTAGGCGCTCGCAAAACTCCCCACTGGGGCACGCAGGCAAGTATCATCCAATGTGGCGACCAGATCCATCTTCAACGCAACTTGCGGCAGGTCGTAACGCATGAAATAACGCAGAGCCCGCATTTTGCCTTCATAAAAATCCTGTTCATCCTGCGTATCTGCCGTTTCCAAACCCTTTTGCGCCGCCAGCCCCTGCTCCAGCCACAGCCAGCCGACCACCAGATGCCCCATCGCATCCAGATAAGGTGTCGCATTGGCCAGGCCCAATTCAATGTCTGTTTCAGCCAACACCTTCTGCGTGGCCTGATCCACAGCCTCAAGGCTGTCATTCAGACTGTGCCCATAATCAGCCAGTTCATTGATTTGTGACGAGGCTTTGATCGTGGCGCGGATTTTTTCTTTCAAAAGGGCAAACGCCGCTCCATTCTGCATCCGCACCTTGCGGCCCAGAATATCAATACCATGAATGGCATGCGTGCCCTCATGGATATGGTTCAGCCGGTTGTCGCGATAATAGCGCTCGACAGGATAATCGCGGGTGTAACCATAGCCACCCAAAACCTGAATGGCGAGTTTGTTGGCCTCCAGACAGAACTCCGACGGCCAGGATTTAGCGATCGGCGTCAGAATTTCCAACAGCAGTTCATTATCCTCTTTCATCTCGGGACTGACCGCCGCCTCATCAACCAGCTTGGAGCAAGCCAAAATGAGGGCCATGCCGCCTTCAACATAAGCTTTTTGCGCCATCAGCATGCGCTTGATGTCAGCATGCTCGATAATGTTGACCATCGGCGCTTCCGGGTCTTTACCGCCAGGCTTGCGCCCTTGCGGACGTTCCTTGGCGTATTCCAGCGAATAATGAAGCCCGTTTTGACCACACATCACCGCGCCCAGCCCGACAGCTATACGCGCCTCATTCATCATCATGAACATATTCGCCAGCCCGTGAAACTCCTCGCCGACGAGATAGCCGATGCTGTCGCCGTTTTCGCCAAAGTTCAGCAGGCAGTTCGCCGTACCGCGCTGACCCATTTTGTGATTGAGGCCGGCCAAGGCAATGTTGTTTTTCTCCCCCAGTGAACCGTCATCATTGACCCGGTATTTGGGCACAAGAAACAGCGAAATCCCGCGCACGCCGGGCGGACCATCGGGCGTTTTCGCCAAAACCATGTGAATGATGTTTTCCGACAACTCATGCTCACCGCCGGAGATCCACATTTTGGTCCCCGTGATTTTGTAACGCCCGTCCCCTAAAGGCTCCGCCTTGGTGCGGATATCAGCCAGCGAGGACCCCGCATGCGGCTCAGACAGGCACATGGTTCCAAAGAACCGTCCCTCCATCATGGAGGGGAGGTATTTATCCACGAGTTCCTGCGAACCATGGGCGTACAGCATATTGGCGGCGCCGACAGTCAGGAAAGTGTAGCCAGCCAGCGGTCCGTTGGCGGCATTGAAGATGCCGCTGATGACATTTTGCACCGTCAGGGGCATGTTGAGGCCACCAACCTCCTGCGGAAATCCGGTCGCCAGAAAACCGGCCTGACAATAGGCTGACAAGGCCTCTTTGACCTCCGGCATGATATGGACTTGTTCGCCGTCAAAGACCGGCTCATTGGCATCCAGTTCCGAGGCAATTGGCACATATAATTCATCGGCAATCGACTGCGCCGTATCGATAAACGCGGTCACCGCTTCACGGTCAAAATCCGCGAAATTTTCATGTTCAAGCATTTTATCAACCCCAAGCACTTCGTAGAGCATGAAGTCCGTATTGCGTCTGTTGATTACCTGCGTCATGGCTTTATCCCCCCGGATATATTGTAAGCATATTTGATTATTTTAGTTTTGCCGCCACAACTTGCAATCATTATCCGTCTCCCCGAACCGCTTCATCGGGTCACAGGGACTGCGTCATCACCTGGCCGGCGAAACAGCATTGGTTGGTCCACAAAATTGTGGCAAGCTCAGCCTGATAGATAAAAAGAGAGGGATACATGGAAATTTTACTGCAAATCATAATTGGGATTGCGGCCATTACGCTGATCAGCGCATGGGCGGCCATTGTCTTCACATATTCGAAATTGAAAGACGTTTTGGCCCTGGACGCGTCCCAGATAAAGGGCATGGCCCTGATCCGCGGCGATGTCGCTGGCATGCTTCTGCTCATCGGGGTGTTTTATGGTCTGTTCTTGATCCAAGGCAACGCATGGGCGGTGCCAGCGATGATGGCAACCGGCGCCGTCACTATTGGGCGCAGTTGGAGTTATTTCGTTGACGGTGCCAGCAGGGAAAACCTTGCCGCCATCATTGTCGAGCTGATCGGCATCGCCGCCATCTATCTGTTGTGGAAGGACATGATCTGATCGCTGTCTGCATCGTCTTTACTCCCCCGCCTCGCGCCCTATTTATTGGGTGGTTGGAGGAAGGCCATGGAACATCTTTTCAATCAAATCAAACAACCGGTTGTGTGCACGAAATGTCATGATGAGTTCATGGCCGGGCAGACCGACAGCACCAGCCTGCAGGTCTATTCACGCCTGGATGCAGGCTTTACAGACCGCGGCCTACAGATTTGGTGTCGGCGACATGACTTGAATGTCTGCCATGTCGATTTCGCAGGTCAGACCCCTGAGGCTGATTTTCGGTGTCTGGAAAAGCGACCGGATTAAAGGTCTTCGCCGGTGCGGGCGGCACGTGATTTTGAAATCTCTTCCAGCTTATCAGGCGCCGTGTTCTCCGGCTTGGGCTCAAAAATGGCGATGTATTGCGTCATGTCGCAGACCTGCTCACCATCATAATTGAAAATCTTCATGGTCTGAGAACTGTAGCCCTCATTGGCGAAATCAGCCCCACATTCCACCAGCCACCACCCATCTTTGGTTGTCAGATCTGTCGTGTGGAAATTAATGTGCCAATTCATTGAACTCAGCGGTGTCCGCATCTGATAGCGGGTCATCATGGCCGGCGGCGGCCCATCGGCAATCGCCAGAAACGGCAGCAAGCCTTCCCGGGAGGCTGGATCCGCATGCCGGAACCAGATGGCGAAACGCGGATCTTTTTCCTTATCAGAACTGAAGGGCGGTGTACCGCCGCCCCAGACACAGTCAAAATTGCGGATAAAGCGCGGAGCCGGGCCGTCGCGCAGAATAACTTGTCCGTCCTCGGGCTTGATGAACTCTGTCAGTTGAACAGCCGGTAACTCATTGGTGAAGTGACGTTCATTTGAAAAAATAAAGGTTCCTTTCAAACCGACACCATCCTCGGTTGCAATTTCTCCATCAATGATCCGCGAATTTTTTCCCTGCCGCAAAAGCCGCTGGGAAAATGACAGAGTACCGGCCAGAGGCCCCACAAATGTGACCTGCAGAGATCGTAAAGGCGGCGCATCTGGGTTTTCCTGCTGAATCGCCGCAACCATCAAGGCCGTACTCAGACCGCCATATGCCGTGCGGCCCTGCAACCAACTCTCCGGCAAATCAAGGTCATTGACCTTGCCACCTTCGGTCAACCTTTCGACAAGGTTGTAAAAACTTACATCTGTCATGAAACTGCCTGTTTACTTCTGCACTATATTCTGGGCGTTTTTGATGAACTCTTCCTCGCTTTTCTCATCGCGCGCATCATCATCGCCTTTGAGCACATCACGGATATCAAACGGGACAACCAACCCTTTCTGAACTTTTTCCCGGGACTCCATTGCAGCCTCCCAGCGTTTCAAATGTTCTAGATCCCGGCTCTCCACGCCTGACCAACTTGCCGTATGGGTCCAACAGAAATTGGCGATATCCGCGATGGAGAAATCACCTGCCAACCATTCATTGTCTTTCAGATGCGTGTCCAGAACCTCAAAAAGACGGCGCACCTCATTTTGGTAACGATCAATCGCAGGCTGGATTTTTTCAGGAAAATAGCGGTAAAACACATTTGCCTGCCCCATCATCGGCCCAATGCCGCCCATCTGAAACATCAGCCAGGACAAAGTTTCAGCCCGGGCCGTCGCCTCAGTCGGCAGAAGCTTTCCAGCCTTTTCCGCCAGAAAAATCATCAACGCACCGCTTTCAAACACACGTTGTCCATTATCACGGTCAATTATGGCCGGTATCCGCCCGTTCGGGTTGATGGCGAGAAACTCTGGTTCTTTCTGCACCCCCGATGAAATGTCAATCGTATGCACTTCATAAGGCAGTTCCAGCTCTTCCAACGTGACGGAGGCTTTCCAGCCATTCGGCGTCGGTGCGGTGTATAAATCAATCATGGCAATGCCCCCCTGCAGGATATGTAGCAAAAAAGCAGGACCGTTGCCAGCCCTGCTCCCCAGTTTCGCCTGTCTGGCTCCTAATCGCCCAATGATATAATCATTCCAATCATCAAACGATCCAAATCATCTCCGCCCACACTCCCGGGAGTGAAATCCAGACGTATTGCCTTACCCTCTGAAAACTCATAGTCAAATCCGACACCATAGAGAAACCCGCTATCCTCAATACCGGCGGTGTTCTGCCTGTCGGAGGTTGTATGATAAACCCCTAATCGGACATATGGGATGACAGCTGCACCCTGATTAAACCGTGCGATACCACTCAATTCAATCAATCTAGCCTCATTTTCCGTCCCTGAACTGCTGGAATAATTATTGATGTCCGTGTAAGCCAATTCAAGGTTCAACATATCTGATAATTCCTTGCCAGCGCCAATATAATAGCCGTTTCCTTCCTCAGCTCTGTCGTTGAGATCACCGGCAAATTCATAATCACTTTGGATGACAGCCCCCAGGGTCAGATAGTAAGGGGTAAGCTCTTGTGACCGCGCTGGCAAAACAGTCAAAAACCCCAATATAATTGTGAAACAAACTGAAAAACGTAAAAACATAATGAAACCCTCCTTATTTTTTTATTATTGAATTTCAATGGGTAACAATAACAATTCGGGACGGCGCTGTCAAAAAATTGGACACAGGGCGTCTCAAAAAATGTGCTAACTTCTCATTGGTTTAGGATAAAGCCTGATTTTAATGGCTCAACCCTTGACGCATAATGCAATACATTTGGCGCCACTTCGCTCCATGAATGCATTGGCTTATTTCACCGTTAATCGCTGAAAGGCACCACCAGACCAATCATCAGGCGGTCTAGGTCCTCACCATCAATGCTGCCTGGGGTAAAATCCAGTCTTAAGGAATGCCCTTGCGAAAACTCATAATCCAATCCGACACCATAAAGAAAACCGGTTTCATCAACGCCGGGACTATTGTTTAAATCTGCGCTGGCATGATACAGGCCAAGCCTGACATAGGGCGTGACAGGGATATCCCTGTTCCAACGCGCAAGACCGCTGAGCTCAATCATATTAACCTCGGAAACCTGACCGGCATCGTTGGAATAGTCATTGGCGTCTGTATAAGCCAGTTCAAGACTAAGTGTATCTGAAAGGAATGTGCCACCACCCAGATAATAGCCGCTCCCCTCTTCCTCTAACTCATTGAGATTACCGGCAAATTCAAAATCGCTCTCTAAAACAGCACCAACAGTCAAATAATACCCGCCCTGCTCTTCTGCATGCAGAGTTGACTGAGAATGCGCCAAAAAAATTGTCACAAGAAAGCAGGCCAAACGCTGATAAGTCATGAAATTCCCCTTTTTTATTCTTATTGAATTTCGAAATTCCAAATTAACGGCCTGCTGGACCGGAGTCAAAAAAAAAGAGGGCGGCGGGCGCCCTCTCAAATCAGTCATGTTTCGATGTTAAGGAACTGAGCCTATTCGAAAGCCTCGTCCCAGTTGCCTTGCGTGGCGGCCTTGGCATATTCGGTGGCACGCCCTTCAAAGAAGTTCATGTGCTCAATGCCGTTCAGCATCTCGTCCATCCAAGGCAAAGGGTTTTTCTCAATGTCATAAATCGGCTTCAGGTTCAGCTGAGACAGTCTGCGGTTACCGATGAAGCGGATGTAATCCTTTACTTCTTGTGGCTCCAGCCCTTCAACGCCGCCCATTTCAAAGGCAAGGTCAATAAAGGCGTCCTCATGGGTCACGACGGTATCACAGGCCTTATAAAGATCCTGATGCATCTCATTGGTCCAGATTTCAGGGTTCTCCTTGACGAAGGTGTTGAACAGCTGAACCGTCGAGTTGGTGTGCAGGGTCTCATCGCGCGCCGACCAGGTCACAATCTGTCCCATGCCCTTCATTTTGTTGAAGCGCGGGAAGTTCATCAAAATCGCGAAGCTGGCGAAAAGTTGCAGACCTTCTGTGAAACCGCCGAAAACCGCCAGGGTTTTGGCGATATCAGCTTTGGTTTCAACGCCCCATTCTTGCATATAATCGTATTTATCCTTCATTTCGCCATATTTCATGAAGGCTTCATATTCCAGCTCCGGCATACCAATGGTATCCAGCAGATGTGAATAGGCGGCAATATGGATGGTTTCCATATTGGAGAATGCCGCCAGCATCATCTGCACTTCTGTTGGCTTGAACACCTGCGAATAATGCTTCATGTAGCAGTTATTGACCTCAACATCCGCCTGCACGAAAAACCGGAAAATCTGGGTCAGCAGGTTCCTCTCTGCTCCGGTCAGCTTCTTGTGCCAGTCCTTGACGTCTTCAGCTAGCGGCACCTCCTCCGGCAGCCAATGGATGCGTTGCTGGGTCAACCAGGCATCGTAAGCCCATGGGTAACGGAACGGTTTATAAACAATACGTTCTTCCAAAAGCGACATAATCAAATTCCTCTTATTCTTACAGTTACACTGTCAGTTACTTTATGGGCATCCGGGCGGATCAATGGGTGCCGATCAATTCGGCTGATGGGCCGGCTGATGGGCCGCATTACTGGCACGAAAGACACTCTTCGTAATCCGCAACGGACTCGGCCTGCGCAGCAAGTGCGGCCGCAGCTTCTTTGGACTGGTCTTTTTCGGCTCGCTGAATGGACAGCGAACGACAGTAATAAAGGCTTTTCACGCCGCGCTTCCAAGCTTGATAATGCACCTGATGCAAATCACGCTTATGCACATTGGCCGGCAGGAAAACATTGAGGGACTGAGCCTGGTCGATCAGCTCCGCCCGGTCTCCGGCCAACTCAATCAGAAAACGCTGGTCAATTTCAAATGCGGTTTTGAAGACAGCCTTTTCGTCATCTGAAAGGAAATCAAGATGCATGACGGAACCGCCATTGGTCACAATGCTGGACCAAGTATCCTCATCATTATGACCCTTCTCATCCAGCAATTTGGCGAGATGGCGGTTACGGACGTTGAAAGAGCCGGAAAGGGTCTTGTGCGTGAAGCTGTTGGCTGCAATCGGTTCAATGCCGGGGCTTGCGCCGCCACAGATAATTGAGATGGAAGCTGTCGGAGCAATCGCCGTCTTGTTGGAAAACCGCTCATTCATGCCGCATTCAACCGCATCAAGGCAGGGCCCGCGCTCTTCTGCCAGCAATTTTGACGACAGGTCCACCTGCTCCTTAATATGCGTGAAAATACGCTTGTTCCAGACTTTAGCCATCACCGACTCCCAAGGAATCATATTGGCCTGAAGGAAGGAGTGGAAACCCATCACACCAAGACCGACACTGCGCTCCCGCATGGCGGAATAGCGTGCTTTGGCCATTGAGTCCGGTGCACGTTGGATGAAATCCTCAAGCACATTATCAAGGAACCGCATCACGTCGGGGATAAATTCTTCATGGTCCTGCCACTCATCGAATTTTTCAACATTCAGGGAAGACAGGCAACACACGGCAGTGCGTTGATTACCAAGGTGATCTTCCCCGGTCGGCAGGGTAATTTCAGCACACAGATTTGAGGTTTTAACCTCGAGGTTGAGCAACTTCTGATGCTCCGGACGGGCATTGTTGACCGTATCCTTGAAAATCATATACGGCTCGCCGGTTTCCACTCGCGCCGTCAACATGCGGATCCACAAATCTCTGGCTTGAACCGTATCCTGGACAGAACCGTCTTTGGGGCTACGCAAAGCCCACTCTTCGTCATTTTCAACCGCCCGCATAAAGCCGTCAGAAATCAGCACACCATGATGCAGGTTCAGAGCTTTGCGGTTCGGATCGCCGCCAGTGGGGCGACGAATTTCAACAAATTCCTCAATCTCAGGATGGTCGCAAGGCAGATAGACGGCGGCTGAGCCACGGCGCAGTGAGCCTTGGGAAATGGCCAGCGTCAGACTGTCCATAACCCGGATGAACGGAATGATGCCTGAGGTTTTGCCGTTTTGCCCGACTTTCTCACCAATAGAGCGCAAATTACCCCAGTAAGAGCCGATGCCGCCGCCGCGTGAGGCAAGCCAGACATTTTCATTCCACAGATTGACAATATCTCCGAGGCTGTCATCAGCCTCGTTGAGGAAACAGGAAATCGGCAGGCCCCGCTCGGTACCACCATTGGACAGAATCGGGGTGGCCGGCATAAACCAGAGCTTTGAACAATAATCATAGATGCGTTGGGCATGTTCGGCATCATCACCATAATAGGAGGCAACGCGGGCAAACAAATCCTGGAATTTTTCGCCGGGCATCAAATAGCGGTCAAGTAATGTCGCCTTGCCGAACTCGGTCAACAAAGCATCACGGGAGGCGTCGATTTTGACACCTGGGCGCGACTCGAACTGGACGACCTGATCAACATTTTCAAAGTCCATACGCGCTTGTGATGAGTTTTCCTCACCGCCCGCTTTGCGTTTTAAATGCACTTCCCTGCTTGCCGTTTCCAACATATCCTGCACCTGTTGTTCGGCTGATTCAGCCTGTCCTGGTTTGCGATCTGAGTTATTAAACATCTTGCCCTACCTCTGTTACAAAGAGAAAAACGTATCCCTCCGCGTTTTTGCCCCTTGGACCTGTTTATAAGTCCAAATTTTGGGGCAAGATCTCCTGTCGGTGTGCGTCAGCACGCCGGGAATGATGATATTCCTTCGGTTTGAAAACTCGCTCCCTTGCCGATGCCCGGAATCCAACCAGCGGCACTTGAACTACAACATATAGTGTCTGAACCGATTCAACTCGTCAACACCTTGTGAATAATTTTTTTTAAAAAATACGATTTTTTTTGCTTCAAACACAAAAAACACCAGAATTCAGGGTTTTTGCCAAATGACTTTTTTTTATTTTTTTCAAATAAATTATCCACAAGATGTTCGCATCCCCTCAACGGCTGGCCACCAGTTGCGGCAAACGCACCGTCACCCATATCACAGCCACAATATTGCCGAGAAAACATAACGGCAAAAACCACGCCAAAGTGGTCAGGAGGGATTTTTCAAAGGCCAGCATCACACCGCCAAGGCACAGCACCCCGAGATAAAAATCCGCAATGGTCACAACAAACCAGGGCTGGGCAAAAATTGCCGCAAAACCGGGCAGGCGGTGATTGATCATTGCCCATACAAGCACCCAAATGAATGCCGCCAGCGCGATCCACAAAACCAATCGGGCGGGTTTGAAAACATTTTCGTTCATATTATCCTCCGTGACAGCTGACAGGTGCCGGGACGGCAACCATCAGGACAGCCTTGCGGGCAGTCATGAAAACAGTCATAAAATCGGCACATTTTTCTTCAATATAGTTTATATCGCATAAAGAAGAAGGAAAGACCCATGCCCTCTCCACTAATATATTCAGTTATGGTCACCACATTGGCGGCCGTGATAAGCTTGAACCCTTTTGCAGCATTTGCAGAAAATACCGGCGGCTTAAAAAGCGCCCCCGCCCCTTGGCACACTTATCAAAAACCGGACGACACCCAGCTCAAAAACCAGCTCTCTGCCCTGCAATATGACGTCACCCAGAATGACGGAACGGAGCGACCTTTCTCAAACACTTATTGGGACAACACCCGGGCCGGCATCTATGTTGATATTCTGTCAGGCGAACCGCTGTTCTCATCACTGGACAAATACCGAAGCGGCACCGGCTGGCCGTCCTTTACCAAACCCCTGATTGCCGGGAACATCGTCGAGAAAACCGACTTCAAAATGATCTGGCCGCGCACGGAAATCCGCTCCCGTTACGGCGACAATCATTTGGGTCACGTTTTCAAGGACGGACCGGCACCGACCGGCTTGCGCTATTGCATGAATTCAGCCGCGATGGAATTCATCCCCGTAACGCATATGGCGGCACGCGGTTATGCCGACTATCTGGAGCCATTCCGGCAAGCCGGGCTGCTTACGCGCTGACCATCAACTTTTCCAGCACAACAGCGCGCACTCGGTCAGGAAACTCCATCGGCAACATATGCGTGCTGCCGGGAATTTCCTCATAATGAAGACAAAAGCCGTGTCGCTTGAAAGCACCCGGGTGCCTTGTCGTGGACCCCGTCTCTCCCTTCAGGACAACAAAGGGCGAGGACAGTTTTTTCAGGTCATCAAAAGGCCGGCGGTTACGGGCGGCGAAATTCGCCGCTTCCCATTCCGGCTCACATCGCAGACGCAGGCCCTCGGCAACCGGCCGAGTTGCATAGGCGACATAGTCCCGCAAAAAAGCGTCCTGCCAGCTCCGGAACGTCCCCCTACCGCGATAGCGCTCATACATTGCTTCAGCGGAGGCAAAAACCCGGCGTCGGCGCAAGGCTGGTTTGACAAACATGTCCTGAAAGGATTTGCCGGTGAACCGGCTGAGATATTTATCAACTGTCATGAAATAATCTGGAAAAATCACCGGATCGACAAAAAGCAGACCGGCCACTAGGTCAGGCCGCTCGGCAGCCGCCATCAGGCTGGTTGTTCCACCCATGCTGTGACCACCAATATAAACGGGCTTTTGGTGGCGGGCGACAAGTTGCTCCAATACTGCGATCAGGTCATGTTTATAAACCTGCCAGTTCCTGTGTGCCGCCGGGTCCGCCGGCAATTCGGTCTCCCCATGCCCCCTGGCGTCCCAGGCATAGACATGTGCATGGTCCCTGAGCGGCGCCAATAATGTCGTATATGTCCTAGCGCAAAACCCGTTAGCATGCGCCCAGTGAAAAACCGGCGCTTCGGACGGCATCGCCGGGAGGCTGTGCACAGCCTGATGCGGCACTAACATTTCCTTTTGCATTTCCTCCCCCGAGCCAGAAGACCTTTTGTCTGCAAGTATCTAACGCATTCTGTCCCAAAACCCATCCTGTAGGCTCTGCCTTATTTCTTGCCTCATTGTTAGGTCGATCTTTGCATCAATTACCATTTCAAGCCAAGGCGGTTTTCTGGTCATGAAACCTGAAATATGCTAAAGACGCAGCACGTATTTTTTCCGAGCCAAGGCCATTGGATGCAAATTTACCTGCCCATAGCGGAAATTAGTGTCAGCATTTTTTTATTGCTTGGCATGGGTGGTGTTGTCGGCTTTCTGTCCGGCATGTTTGGCGTCGGCGGAGGTTTTTTGATGACACCTCTGCTGATCTTCGCCGGCATACCGCCGGCTGTGGCGGTGGCAACGGAAGCCAATCAGATACTGGCCTCATCCGTCTCCGGGGGGCTGGCCCATTGGCAAAAGCGCGCCGTGGACGTCAAAATGGGAACCGTTTTGTTCGCTGGCGGGTTGGTCGGGTCTTTTGTCGGGGTTCAGTTATATGCCAAACTGCGCGCCATTGGTCAAATCGACCTTATGATTTCCGTCAGCTATGTTATTTTCTTGGGCATTATTGGTGCCCTGATGCTGGTGGAAAGTTTGCGCGCCATACGATCTGCACAACTGGGCAATCCTGTTCCGGCCAAACGCCCCGGGCAACACAGTTGGGTTCACGGACTCCCGTTTCGCATGCGCTTTAAGGCGTCCAACCTTTATACCAGCATCATCCCGCCAATATTCATCGGATTTGTTGTCGGCATGCTTGCGGCAATCATGGGTGTCGGCGGCGGGTTCATCATGGTGCCGGCTATGATTTATATCCTGCGCATGCCGACCAACGTAGTCGTCGGCACATCCCTGTTCCAGATCATTTTCGTCACAGCGGCGGTGTCCATTATGCATGCGGTGCAAAACCAGACGGTTGATATTGTGCTCGGCTTCATTCTGCTTCTTGGCGGGGTCATCGGGGCACAGATTGGAGCCAGGGTCGGGCAGCGTCTGCGTGGTGAACAGTTGCGGGCATGTCTGGCCCTGATTGTGCTCGGTGTCGGTGTCAAGATGTTCCTCGACCTCGCTTTGCAGCCGGACGAGCTGTATTCCTATGTTGCGCTGAGAGGTCTGGCCCCATGAGCAGATTTCTGGCTTTTTTGATGCTGTTTTGTCTCTATGCCGGTTGGTTGCAGGCTGCACAGCTGATCAGCGACCTGTCAACCAATGAGGTTGCGATCGAAACGGACTTTACCGGAGAAAATATTCTGCTGTTCGGCGCGATAGAAAAAAACCGTGACGCCCAGCAGGACATCATCGTCATCATCAAAGGCCCGCCGCAGGCTTTGACGGTTCGCCGCAAGGAACAACGGTTCGGCATATGGATCAATGGCGAACAAAGACATTTCGCCTCGGCGCCCTCCTATTATGCCATTGCGAGCACCAGACGACTTGACCGCATCACCATCCCGGCTGAATTGGAACGCCATGCCGCCGGTCTGTCTTTTTTACCCGTCACCTTTTCCGACACCACGGATGCGCCGGAGGACAGCCCTGAATTTGTCGCCGGCCTGATCCGCAATAAATTGGCAGCCGGTCTGTATAATGAAAACGCACAAGGTGTGACGCTGATAGACGGCAGGCTCTTCAGGGCGGAAATCGCGCTACCGCCCGGCATTCCGGTCGGCGTATATGAAGCCCGGATTTTGCTGTTTGAAAACGGCATTTTGACCGGCCAGCAAATCAATCGCATAAATGTCGGCATTGGCGGCCTGGAGCAGCTTCTGCACAGCTGGGCATTTGACCGGCCCGGCCTATATGGAGTGATCGGTGTTATCGTGTCCATAGTTTGCGGATGGGGGACGGCGGTCGCGTTCCGTCGCCGCGCCTAGGCGGACAAGATGACTGAAGGGGTGAGCGATGGCTGACGGTTTCATTTTTTCTCTGCTTCTGGCCGCTTTTGGCGGTCTGTTGAGCTTTTTGTCCCCCTGCGTTCTGCCGCTGGTCCCGGGCTATCTGTGCTTTGCGGCCGGCATGGAGTTTGACGAGCTGGCGGAAGCGGATAAAGGCACCATTTATACCCGGGTTTTGCCAACAGCTTTTGCTTTTGTGTTGGGGTTCTCGGTTGTGTTCATCAGCCTCGGCGCCGGCGCCGCGGCCATCAACCCCCTGATTTTGGGTCACAAGGAGATACTGGGCAAAATCGCGGGCGTATTCATCATTGCCTTGGGGCTGCACATGACCGGCCTTATCCGTTTCAGCTTTCTGCAAAAAGAGCTGCGAGTTAATTCGCGCATCGACACACAAGACACCAAAACCCCGCAATGGCAGTTGCTGGCGGCGTTCGGTCTCGGCATTGCTTTTGCTTTCGGCTGGACCCCATGTATCGGCCCGATCCTTGCGACGATATTGACCCTCGCCGCCTCAAGCGAAAGCCTGACTCAAGGCATCATTCTCCTCACCGCCTATGCTTTGGGCTTGGGCATCCCGTTTATCCTGACATCGCTCGGCGTGTCCTACTTCCTGCAAACCAGCGCCCGGCTGAAACAGAACATGAGGATGATAGAAATCGGTACCGGCATATTGCTTGCCGCAACCGGCATTCTGATCTACCTCGGCTCATTACAGAATTTAGCCGGTTATCTGTTGGACTGGATTCCGTTCCTGGCTAAACTCGGATGACCCCCTGATGACGGACGCCGCACCGAAGAACCCTATCCCCATTGCCGCCCTCATCCTTGGCTGTATGGGCCTGCTGCCATTCATCATCCCAGCCCTGATTGCCCTCACCCCGTCTTTTGATGTATGGCGACAGGTGGCCGCAATGTTCACCCTGACCTACGGCGCCGTGATCCTGTCCTTCATGGCCGGCATCAGATGGGGGACTACCATGATGTCACTGGACGGCACCGACCCGGCCTTCGCCAGAGGGTTGAGCCTCAGCGTCCTACCGGCACTTTTCGCCTATTTTTTCCTGATCTTTCCGGTCAATATTTGGAGCCCGGTCGGGCTGGCCGTACTGCACATCCTACAGGCGGCGTCAGACATTTATGCAGCCCGAACCGGGGTATTGCCTGGCTGGTACGCCCCCCTGCGGCTGGGCCTGACGATGGGGGCGGCTGCCAGCCTGCTGGCGGTCGGGTTTTACCAGATCGGGATGGTGTAAAAGCCTATTTCAAACCTTCAACACCGCGCAGAGTCAAGGAGGCGGCAAAACGGGCGGCCTCATGCGGGTCCGGTTGCGCCCGCGCCATCATGACGTCAAGAATGGCGAAGGCGATACCGGTGGCCGCAGCGGCCATGTAATCCACATCCACCTCGGGGAATTTATGCTGTGCGATGTAGTCTTGAATGTCCTGGCGTAATTCCTCCAGCCCCGCCCTGAGTTGCGGACCGCTCATGCGTCCGCCCTCGCGCCCACGATTGGAGCGCACCAGTTTATAATCCTCCGGATTATTGGCGAAGAATGAAAAATACGCGAAAAAGCTCATCATCACGCCCTCTTCAACGGAGTTCGGGTTTTGCCGGCTTTCCTTGAGACTTGCCCGCAGCCGGATGCCCATATCTTCGATCAACGCACGAAATATCTCATCCTTACCGTCAAAATAATTATAGAAGGTTCCGCTGGCGAGTCCGGTCTGGCGGATAATGTCGCGCACGGTGGTGGCCCCATAGCCAAGCTCGGAAAACATGCTTCTGGCTGCAGATAAGATCGCCGAACGATTATCGGCGCGCTTGGCGGAACGGCGGCCGGTTTTTTCCCGTCCTGAATTTACAAGATTTGACATAGCTTCCCCTACTCAAGCTATAGCCCCTATTGTTCGCCAAATCAAAGGGAAAGCGGCATCAGAGAATGGACAGTACGTTTTCAGGCGGACGCCCCAGTGCCGCTTTGCGCCCTTTGACGACAATCGGGCGCTCGATAAGGATTGGGTTTTCGGCCATTGCGGCGATCAACTTGCCGTCATCGGTGACATCCTTGAGTTGCAGCTCCTTGTAGATTTTTTCACCCTTGCGCAGCACGTCTGCAGGGCCGAGTTTCAACTTTTTCAAGACCGCTTCAATTTCTGCGGCTGTCAACGGGTCCTTCAGATATTCCACGATTTTTACTTTTTCGCCTTTATCCTCGAGCAAAGCCAGTGTCTGGCGGGATTTCGAGCAGCGTGGGTTATGATAAATCGTTGCGGACATGGTGCGTTTTCCTTTTGCTTTTGTGTCTTTGGTTTGAGCGGATGTTGTGTTGACCGCAGGTCTTTTTTTGCTTTTGCTTTGGGTTTGGGATTTGGCCGGCTTCGTCGATTTTGCCGATGCAGATTTGGTTTTCCGGACGGTCAGGGGTACATCTGCGCCGACCGCCTCGGAAATATTGGTATAACCGTCTTCACGCAACAGTTCGGCCAGCTCACGTTTAAGACGCGACACAAGCCCCGGCCCTTGATAGGTCAAGGCTGAATAAAGTTGCAGCAGGCTGGCACCTGACTTGATTTTGGCGTAAGCATCCTGCGCATCAGCAATCCCGCCGGCACCGATGAGGATCAGACGCCCCCGGGTCAGGAGTCTCATTTTTGCCAGCACCTGCGTGGACATCTCCATCAATGGCCGGCCCGACAGTCCGCCCTCCTCCTGCGCCAGCGCATCACCGGCTACTGGCTCACGCGATATGGTGGTGTTGGAGATGATCAACCCGTCCACCTTGGCCGCCAGGGCGGTTTTGGCAATCTCACCAAGCTGGGCATCATCAAGATCAGGAGCGATTTTGAGAAAAATCGGCCTGTCGGGTGCCGCCGCCCGCACTTTGCCCAGCAGCTCCTTCAGCGGCTTGCCGGCCTGCAGATCACGCAGGCCCGGCGTATTCGGGGACGACACATTGACAGTCAGGTAAGAGGCATATTCCCTGAACACCTCGGCTCCGGATTGATAATCCGCAATCCGGTCGCGCGCGGTCTTGTTGGCCCCGATATTGACCCCGACAATCCCGTAAGGTGCGCGGCGCGACAGCCGTGTACGCACGGTTTCATGACCCTGATTGTTGAAGCCGAGCCGGTTGATGACTGCTTCGTGGTTTTTCAACCTGAAAATACGCGGTTTCGGATTGCCGGCTTGCGGTTGTGGCGTCACGGTGCCGATTTCGGTGAAGCTGAAACCGAGTTTCAAAACCCCGTCCACCGCCTCACCGTTTTTGTCGAACCCGGCGGCCAGGCCGATAGGATTGTCGAAATCCAGGCCAAAAAATGTTTGTTTGAGGATGTAATCATCACGCCCCGGTTTGGGCAGTATGCGTCCCAAAAAAGACAGTCCGGATACGGTGAGCGTATGTGCCGTCTCAGGCTTAAGAAGAAAAAGGATCGGTCTGACGGTTTTATAGAACTGCATAATCTCTCTTCTATCCCGAGTTGTTCACAGTTTCAATTCTTCGGGAAAACAATGCTGCCCCCCGACCAACGGCAATGGCCAATGCCGGCGGACCTGATCAACTGACAGCGGGGCGTATAGATGGGGAAACACTGCACCGCCGCGTGAAGTCTCCCATTTCAAAGCGCTTTGCTGCAGAGCCTTAACTTCCACTTCCAGCACAATCAGATTGTCCTTGCCGGCAAAGTGTTTTCCGGCTGTGGCGTGCAATTGTGTCAGGTCGGAAAAATGAATGAACCCGTCCCGGACATCCAGAGATGTGCCGTGAAAGACCCCGTCATCAGCAGACTTCTGCCAGTCCGCCCGGTCACAGATTTTATAGATGCAGGATGAGTCCGTCTCGGGCATCATCAGGCTCCGACACGCCTGCCGTCTAGTGCCGTGTCAATCATGGCCATGGTTTTGTCAACGCCATACAAGGCGACAAAGGAGCCGAACCGTGGCCCCTGACTCTGCCCGAGCAAAATCTCGTACAAGGCCTTGAACCAGTCGCGCAGATTATCCTCAAAATATGTTTTGCCGACGGCATATACCTCGGTCTGGATGGTTTCCGCATCAGACCGGGCCGGCAGCGCAGCAAGCTTTTCCTTCAACAGACCCAGCGCCTCAGCCTCCTCAGGGGTAGCTTGCCGGTAGGCTTTGGTCGGTTTCACAAAATCATGAAAATAGGTCACGGCATAAGCCGCCAACTGATCCAGCATCGGAAGCGTTTCAGGGGTGGCGTCGGGCGCATAAGCCTTGATAAATCCCCATAACACGTCCTTATTGTCAGCATTGCTGGCCGAGACAAGATTCAACAATAGGGCAAAGCTGACCGGCAGACCCTTTTGCGGCGGGGTGCCGGCATGGATGTGCCAGACCGGATTGGCAAGCTGCTGTTCCGGCTCCTGATCACCGAATTTGTCGAGAAAGGTGAGATATTCATCAACATTTTTCGGAATAACGTCAAAATGCAGGCGTTTGGCCTTGCGCGGGCTTTGAAACATATACAGTGACAGGCTCTCCGGTGAGGCATAAGTCAGCCACTCCTCAATCGTCAGCCCGTTGCCCTTTGATTTCGAAATTTTTTCACCGTTTTCATCCAGAAACAACTCATAGCTGAAACCTTCCGGCGGGGTGCCGCCAATGGCCTTGCAAATGCGCGAGGACAGTTTGACGCTTTCCATCAGATCCTTGCCGGCCATTTCATAATCCACGCCCAGCGCCGTCCACCGCATGGCCCAATCCGCTTTCCACTGCAGCTTGCACTTACCGTCCGTGACCGGGGTTGACATTTCCTCCCCACTGTCAGGGTGAATATAGGTAATGGTTCCGTTTTCCTGATCAATCCCGGTCACGGGGACCATCAGGACTTTGCCGGTCTCCGGGCAGATCGGCAGAAACGGGCTATAGGTATTGCGGCGCTCTTCACCCAGGGTCGGAAGGATAATGTTCATGACGGCCTCGTAATTGGCGAGGATTTTCAGCAAGGTCTCATTCATCCGCCCCGAGCGATAATAATCCGTGGCGCTGGCAAATTCATAATCAAACCCGAATTGGTCAAGGAATGCCTGCAGGCGGGCATTATTATGGGCGCCGAAACTGTCATGGGTGCCGAACGGGTCGGGGACGCCGGTCAGGGGCTTTTCAAGGTTCCGGCTCAACAGGTCTTGGTTCGGCACATTGTCGGGTACCTTGCGCAGACCATCCATATCATCAGAGAAACAGATCAGTCTGGTGTCAATCTCCGGCGCAAGGCAGCGGAAGGCCTGCCGCACCATGCTGGTGCGCGCCACTTCGCCAAATGTGCCGATATGCGGAAGTCCTGACGGACCGTAACCGGTTTCAAACACAACCGATGTTTGGCCGCTTTTGTTCACCCGCGCCAGCAAGTTGCGGGCTTGTTCAAAAGGCCACGCCTTGCTTTCGTGTGCCAATCGGGTTAGGGCATCAGGCGTGCTCATGCTGTCCTCTCGCGGTTAAACTGGGGTTGTCAAAGAGCATTATCTAGCGCACTCTTGAGGTGTTGAACAGGGGATTTTGAACTTTATGGAGCCCATGGCATGACCCCACCGTCGATTTTCACGATTGAGCAGGTTCTGGTACAGTTGATGCTGACCACAGCCGCTGCGGACGGGCCTGTTTCGGATGTCGAAATTGAGCGTATTGAACGCTTAATGGCGTTTCTCCCGGTTTTTGAAAACCTCTCCAGTGACCAGATGCCGCTCATGCTTGACCAGTTCAGCGCCCTCATGTCGGATGATCAGGGGCTTGATGCCTTACTGGAAACGGCAGCTGAGACCTTGCCGGAAAACCTGCATGAAACCGCTTATGCGTTGGCCGTGGAAATTGCGGCGGCTGACCTGACTGTCCAACCTGAGGAAATCAGGTTTTTGGAGCTGTTACGCGACACGCTGAAACTTGAGAAACTTGCCGCCGCGGCCATTGAGCGCGGCGCAAGAGCACGGTTTGCCCTGCCACCATCGTGAAAAATACAACTATAGGTTGAATGTCTAATTCATTAAATCTGTGATTTATTGCTTTTATCATTTGTGCAATGCCTAATGAGGGCATGGCGGACGATAACAACAATAATCACAACCACCATGACGGGATGCCCGGCTTTCAAGACATCCCCGTCAGCCTGCTGCACAGCGCTGACACAATGGCGGTAGACCGGCTAGACAGAGCCGTCAACCATTTAAACCGTCAACATCCGGATATTTCGGCGACAAATCCAAAGCAAATATTGGCGGTGGAGTTGCTGGTCTTCTCATTTTTCACCTTGTTTGCATCCTATCTGCTTTTCCCGGTACATGCGTCCATTGCAGTGGCCTGCGCCTGCCTAATTATGGTGCTTAATGAAACAGTGTGCCTCAGTCGCCATGGTCCAAAAAATCCGGCCCCGGTGGAGGTGTCGGACAAAAAATTGCCAACCTACACAATTCTTCTGCCTCTTTTCAAAGAGGCCAATATGGTCACGCAGCTGATTTCTGCTATGGCACATCTCAATTACCCTCCTGACCGGCTGGAAATTTTTTTCATCACTGAGGAGGAGGATCACGACACACTTGCCGCCATACGGGCTGGCTTGGCATCAGGGCCGATTGAAGCGAAAGCCGAAGTCATCATCGTGCCCAAAGGCCATCCGCAGACCAAGCCCCGGGCATGCAATTATGCCCTCACTTTTGCAACCGGCTCATTGATTGTGATTTACGACGCCGAAGACATGCCGCATCCTGACCAGCTGCGTGAGGCCGGCGGGATTTTTGCCACCCACCCCGAGGACAAAATCTGTCTGCAGGCACCACTGATTGTTCAAGACAGAAATTATGACTGGCTTGGCCTGCTAATGGCGGTCAACTACACCACCCAGTTCAACCTGCAAATGCCGGTCAACGCCTCAATCGGATTACCTGTTTTCTTCGGCGGAACATCCAATCATATGCGGTTGCGGGATTTGGCTGATGCCGGCGGATGGGACGCATTCAATGTCACCGAGGATGCGGAGCTATCCCTGCGCATGGTCAAGCGGGGCTTCACCATAAACATGCTGGCCCAGCCGACATTTGAAACCGCCACACGAGGGTTGAAAAATCATTTCACCCAACGTTGCAGGTGGCAAAAAGGCTCGTTTCAAACCTTGGTAGCCCATTATGGATCCATGTCCCGCTCGGCATTGAACCCGGTACAGGTCGCACATGTCGCCTTGACCCTTCTCAACAGAATTATATCACCGCTGTTTTATATGCTGTTGCTGCTGTCCATGGTCATGACCCAAGTCTCCCCTTTGGATCCAACGAATTTTTCCGGTCGGGTCATTATCTTTTGCCTGGCCATGCTGATCATTTTGAACCTTGTCGCCTGTTTCCGTCAGCAGCGTTTCGGCCTGATTTTTGCGCTCCCCCTATTGCCGTTCCACTGGTTGTTTTTAAGCCTGACCTTCATCTTTGCGCTAGTCCAGCTCATGACCAAACCAAGCTATTGGAACAAAACCCCGCACACCAGATTCGCAGGCGGGCTCATCCCGCCGAACCGAGGAGACGGGCGATGAGCGAAAGAGAAAAAACTGTGATCAATCCGTTCAGCACCAGAGCCAGGGCGGCGAACGCGGCTGCCTCCGGATCGCGGCGCCACAACAGGCTGGTGCCGATGCCATGCGCCGCAAGGCCGACAGCAAGGCCCTGCGCTGCCTTGCTTCTGATGCGCAAGCGAGAGAATACAGCCTGCGCCACCAGACTGCCGAAAATGCCCGTCACCACAACAAGACCGCCGGCCAACATGGCGTCAGATGGCAGCAACCGCGACACATGAATGGCCATCGGGCTGGTTATGGATTTGGTCGATAATACCCAGAGACTTGTTGCCGGGAGGTCCAATATCCATCCGAGTGTGACGGCGGAACCTGCCGAAACAAAAGAGCCCGTCAAAAGGCTGAGCAGAAACGGCCTGCTGATTGATGAGATTTTTCCAAGCTGGTCATAAAGCGGCAATGCCAATGCGACCATGGCCGGGCCGAGCCAGATCATCAGCCACTCACCCCCCTGCATGAACTGATTCAGAGCCTCATCCGTTCGGGCATTTTTCCCCGTTATCAAGACAGCAACCATCAGCATAAGCGCCGAAACAAGCAAAGGGTTTGTCCAGGGACGCGGCGCGGACATCACGGTGAGCTTGTGAACACCGGCATAGACGATGATGGTCAAAGCCAACCATGCCCCACCAGTGAGCCCGGGGGTGGGTGGCAACATATTCGTCCATGACGCGATGTCACTCATCATGGCCCCCGGTTTGCCCAGAATCACCAAGAGAGAGGCGCTGCATCAGGGCTGCGGCGACAGCAAGGGCCATGACCGTACTCAGCGTCAAAGCCAGCGTCAAAGCGAAACCCTGCACCCTCAAAACATCCCTATATCCAATCAGGCTGACGGTGGCCGGCAGAAAAAACAGGGGCATGTGCGTGATTAGGAAATCACCCGCCACCCTGACTGGCGCCGGCACGCGGCCAAACGCGACACAACCAGCAAACAGGATTAACAGGCCATAGATACCCGCCGGTACGGGCGTTTGCGACAGCCATTGCACCAGCCAACCGGCAGCGTAACATCCGCACAGCACAGACAGACCGCCGACCAGCGGCAAAAAGCGGGCCTTATCCTCCATGGCTTATCTATGTTTAAAATGCTTGGACAGGCGTAAACCCTGTTTCTGGTAATTTGACTGCAGGCCGACGCCGTAAAGCACCTCAGGCTGGTCAGTCAGGCGTTCATAAATCAGACGCCCGATAATCTGACCGTGTTCGAGAATGAAGGGCACCTCCCGCGACCGGACCTCCAGAACGGCGCGACTGCCTTTGCCGTCAGCTTCACCGGACCCGAACCCGGGGTCAAAAAAGCCGGCATAATGCACACGGAATTCCCCGACCAGCGGATTGAACGGCACCATCTCGGCGGCATGGCTCGGGGGAATGGTGACCGCTTCACGAGACACGAGAATATAAAATTCGTCGGGATCCAGAATCAGCCGGCGGGTGCCGTGCTGGTAAATCGGTTCCCAATAATCATCTATGTCCAGTACACCAACCCGGTCCACATCAATCAGGCCGGCATGTCGTTTTCCCCTGTATCCTATCAGCCCGGACTCCTTGTCACCCACCAGATCAATCGACAGGGCCAGACCGCCGTCAATATTTGCCGGGCTGTCCACCAGGCCCGTTTCCTCATGCAGACGCTTGATTTCGGCGTCACTATGTGATGCGCTGCCGCGTCGGAAACGGATTTGCGAAAGCCGCGAACCGGCATGAACCAGAACCGGAAACGTCCGTGGACTAACCTCAAGATACAAATGCCCCTTATAGCCGGGCGGCACCTTATCAAATTCCGTCCCGTAATCGGTGATGACGCGGGTGAAGACATCGATGCGGCCGGTGGAACTTTTTGGATTAGCAAATGCGGTAGTCCGCTCCGGCAGGGCCAAAGCCTCCATCAAGGGGACAAGATACACGCATCCCGTCTCAAGCACTGCACCATTGGTCAGGTCAATCTTGTGATAAGCCAGTTCATCCAGCTTATTCATCACCTGGCCTGCCGGACCAGGAAGAAAACTGGCCCGAATGCGGTAAGCCGTATCCCCCAGCCGCAAATCAAGTGAGGCCGGCTGTATCTGGTCATCAAGAATACCCCCCGGTGCCCAAATCTGCTGTTCCCGAACCATATTGCGGATACCATGAGCCGGTAAAATACCGGTCGGATGCGTTTGACCCGGCGCCGTCACGGGGGCCTGGTCCCGTTCATCGGGAAATAATTGCATGGCTTGGTCGGGTTGACTCATAGTGGATCTCCTGTCCCAAGTTAAGGCGCGAAAGGCGCCGAACGCAAGCCTGAACGCCCAAGTTTTTGTGGAAAGCCGTCATCCGGCACATGTCACCGCAAAGGGATTGCGCTTGACGCGAAACCCGTTTTTCGCCATTGTGCCGAAATATTCTCTTGATTGTGGTGATTTGAGCCGGCTGGCTTGCGGCCACGTAAAACAATTTGCTAAACAAGCCGGGCGGATCCGGCCCTGTGGTCGGATTTTTTATAGGAACTGAAACATGGCAGATGTGAACAGGAAAAAATGGCGGACTCGAACCAACATGGTTCATGAGGCTGAGCCGCGTTCGCCCTTCGGGGAAACCAGCGAAGCACTCTACCTGACGTCCGGCTATGCCTATGACAATGCAGAACAGGCTGAAGCCAGGTTTTTGGGGGAAGACGGCGGGTATCAATATTCACGTTTCGGAAATCCGACCGTCCGCAGTTTCGAACGTCGCATGCTGGCGCTTGAGACGGACGGCCTGGACAATGCCGAAGCCTATGACGCTCGCGCCACCGCAACCGGAATGGCCGCCGTCACCGCCGCCATGATGGGGTATCTGCAGGCGGGTGATCATGTCGTCTCGGCCAGAGCACTGTTTGGATCATGCCGGTATATCGTGGAGACATTGCTGCCGCGTTTTGGCATAGAAACCACCTTGATCGACGGCTGCGACCCGGACGCCTGGGAACAGGCGGTGCAACCGAACACCAAGTATTTTTTCCTGGAGACCCCAACCAATCCAGTTCTGGAACTGATTGATATTGCTCATGTCGCCGACATCGCCCGCCGCCACGGGGCTATGCTGGTGGTTGATAATGTGTTTGCCACCCCGGTGCTGCAAAAACCGTTGGCACTGGGTGCCGATATTGTCATTTATTCCGCCACCAAGCATATTGACGGACAGGGGCGCTGTCTCGGCGGTATCGTCATTGGCCCTCAGGAGTGGATCAATGAGCACATTACGACCTTTATCCGCCAGACCGGGCCGTCCCTCAGCCCGTTCAACGCCTGGGTCATGCTGAAATCCCTGGAGACCCTCGAGTTGAGGGTCAACGCCCATGTGGACAATGCCGAAAAGCTGGCCGCAGCCTTGACGGAACATCCGAACGTCAAAACCGTCATATTTCCCGGCCATAAGGATCATCCGCAATTCGCCATTGCTGAGAAACAAATGTCACGTCCCGGCAATCTTATTGCGATTGAGGTTGAGGGCGGAAAACAAGGGGCGTTCAAGTTTGAAAACGCTCTGGAACTGGTGACGATTTCAAACAATTTGGGGGATGCGAAAACCCTGATCACGCATCCGGCGACGACGACGCATCAGAAACTGACTGAAGAGGCACGCGCCGAAGTCGGTATTTTCCCGGGAACCCTGCGGATTTCTGTCGGCCTGGAGGATGTGCAGGATTTAATAGATGACATGTATCAGGCACTTGATAATCTGTAATTGACGCTTTTGGAGGCGACACCATGTATGAAGCCATCACCCGCGACATCAAAATCTCCGTCGAAACAAAATTTATTGATGAGCAATCCGACCCGGATGAGAATTATTTCGTCTGGGCCTACCGTATCACGATTGAGAATCTCGGTCATGAAACCGTGCAGCTCATCTCCCGCCACTGGCGCATCACCGACGCACTCGGCCGCCTGCAGGAGGTCAAAGGCGACGGAGTCATAGGTGAACAGCCGGTCATCGCTCCGGGAGACAGTTTCACTTATTCCTCCGGCACGCCCCTGAACACGGCCAGCGGGTTCATGGTCGGCACCTATCAGATGCACACCGAGGACGGCAGCCGGTTTGACGCTGATGTACCCGGCTTCTCCCTCGACAGCCCGCATGGACAAAAAGTGATGCACTGACCATGCAGGACTTCCGCCCCGTTTTTTTCATCATTGGTGTCCTGCTGGCGGCCTTGTCAGCCAGCATGCTGGTTCCGGCCGGCCTTGACTTTGTCTCAGGCGATGAAAATTGGAAAAGCTTTATTGCAGCTGCGGCTATGACCGGTTTTTTTGCCGGCATTCTGGTCCTCACCAGTCGCGGCGACATAACGGTGTTAAACGTCCAGCAGGCTTTTGCCCTGACCAGCTGGTCCTGGATCAGCCTGACCGCCTTCGCTGCCCTGCCATTCTGCCTCGGGGGGCTTCAATTAAGCTATACAGACGGGTTTTTTGAAGCCATGTCCGGACTATCCACAACCGGAGCGACCGTCATCGACAATCTGGCGGGCACGTCAAAGGGATTGCTGATGTGGCGGGCTTTACTGCAATGGTTCGGTGGCATCGGTATCATTGTCATGGCGATTGCCGTTCTGCCCCTTCTAAATGTCGGCGGGATGCAGCTTTTCCGGATCGAATCCTCCGACAATTCCGAGAAAATACTGCCCCGTGCGACTGAGATTGCCGGTTCCATTGCCCGGATTTATCTTGGGATAACCCTCGCCTGCGCCGTCGGTTACCTGCTTGCCGGCATGTCTGGCTTCGACGCCATTGCCCATGCCATGACAACCATCGCCACCGGCGGCTTTTCAACCATGGACAACTCGATTGCCGCCTTTGACTCGGCCATCATCGATTGGGTTGCCATCCTGTTCATGATTGCCTCCAGCCTGCCATTTGCCATATATCTGCAAGCCGTCCACAGCAACCGCCTGCCCCTGTTTCAAGATGCGCAAGTGCGCACATTCGCCGCCTTACTGCTCGGACTGGTCGGCACAATCTGGGCCTATCGTCTGCTCAGCAGTGATGTCGGGGCGTTGCGCGCACTGCGGGAGGTGTTCTTCAACGTCACTTCCGTGCTGACCGGGACAGGCTATGTCACTTCCGATTTTGATCAATGGGGAACTCTGCCACTCGGATTGTTCTTCCTTATGGCCTTTATCGGCGGATGTGCCGGCTCGACGGCCTGCGGTCTCAAAGTGTTCCGTTTCCAGCTCATATTAAAGGCTGGCATTCGTTCCGTCCGACAATTGGTTCATCCCAACGGCATTTTCGCATTGCGGTATAATGGACGTCCAGTCAATGATGATGTCGCAGAGTCTGTGCTGACCTTCGCCATCACCTATTTCATTCTGTTTGTCCTCATTGCCTGCGGGTTGGGTGTTTTCGGCATTGATGTCATGACGGCCTTGTCGGCAAGCGCCTCAACAATCTCCAATCTCGGGCCCGGCCTCGGAGAAACCATCGGGCCGGCAGGCAATTACGCAAGCCTGCCGGAGGGGGCGAAATGGGTATTGTGCCTGGCCATGTTGTTGGGACGGCTGGAATTGTTCACCCTGCTGGTGATGCTGACACCGGCTTTCTGGCGCCGTTAAGCAGCCGATGAGGCATCGCTCTTTGAACGTCTACTGTTGTGGAGCTTGACCCGGAAATCTTCCTGTATGCCCAGGATTGCCGGCAAAACCAACAACACCAAGAAAGAGGCGGAGGCCAGTCCCCATGCCATGGTAATGGCAATCGGCATAATATATTGGGCCTGTACACTGGTTTCAAAAAGCATCGGCACCAGACCGACCACGGTGGTGGCGGATGTCAGGACAACCGGCCGCAGACGATCCGTAACGCCTTGAATAACCGCCTCGCGCAAGGCGACACCCTCCGCCTGCAACTCCTCAATCCGTGTGATCAGAATGATCGAGTTATTGACCAGAATGCCGGACAAGCCGAGCAGGGAAATCAGGCTGAGGAAACTCAAAGGCGTGCCTTGCACAAAATGGCCGAACACGGCCCCAATAAGACCGAATGGGATAATCGACATGATGACAATTGGACGGGAATAGCTGGCGAAAACCAGCGCCAAGATCATATAGATCGTTCCGAGGGCAATCAGCAGACCACCCATGAAGCCCCTGAAAAACTTGCTCAACTCTTCCGCCCGTCTTGAAACCCGCTCCTCCACACCATTGCGCTTGAGTATCTCATCAAGCTTAGTCTCGCGGATTTCCTGGGACAAGGCTTCCGGGTTTTGGGAGTCAACATTGTAATTTGCCGTCACGCGTACCTCACGCCCGGAAGGTCCGCGGCGGATGGTTGCAAATCCGGGTTTTTCCTCAATGCTGACCACTTCGGGCAACGTAATGTATCGCGGCGGGTTGCTGCCGGGGATGACCAGATAGAAATCGTCAAGATTTTGGGCCCCGGCATCCCTGGGGTATTGGACTTTGATGGTGACTTCCGTATCATCCCGGGTGAAGCGACGTGCAATCACCCCCTCAAAGGCATTGCGCAATTGCAGCCCGACATTCTGATTTGTGAAGCCCAACGCCGCACCGCGTTCATTGACCTCGATCAGCAACTCCTGGCGGCCATATTTCAAAGTGTCATTGACGGTCTGCACTCCGGGATAAAGACGCAGCGCGTCTTTCAGTTCTTCCGCTGCGCGTTTCAAATTCGCCGGGTCATCACCGACCAGGGTGAAATCAATCGGCGCCCCGGCAAATTCATCAATCGCCTCACCCACATTGATGTCGCGGACACCGGCAATGCTCGGAATGTTTTTCTCAAACGCGCTGATAAAGGTTCGGGTGCGGACATCACGTGCTTCACTGGGGGTCAGTTCAATCTGGACCGTCGCCAGATTATTGCCTCGCGATTTGTCGGCCTGACCGAGAATAGTATAGCTTTGATTGATCAAAGACGGCCCGTCGCCGCGCAGTTCCAGATCCGTTTTGTACATGGCCTGCTCGACCAGAAACATGCCTTTTTCGGTCTGGGCCTTGGGTGTACCGGGCTGGAACCTGATATAGGCGCTCAACCGCTCCTCTTCAGGAGCCGGGAAAAAGCTGAAGGTCACCCAGCCGCTGACAATCAATCCAAAGATGACAATCAAAACCCCGAAAGCGGCACTCAGGGTTGTATAACGGTTGTCAAACGCACGCCCGGCAATCTTGGGAAACGTATTGGTCTTGAAATCGTCGAACTTGTCCCTGAATTTCCGCCGGATACCCTTTGCCTGACCCTGGGGAAAGGATAAGGCATGGGCCATATGCGACGGCAGGATAAAGTAACATTCCAGCAGGCTGGCAATCAGGACAATGCTGACCACCGTCGGCAATGTGGCGGACATCGCTCCGAAACTGCCGCCAATTAGCAGAATCGGCAAAAACGCAGCCAATGTCGTTAGACCCGCGGCAAAAATCGGCTTGGCCATGCGCAAAGCACCCTGCTCCGCAGCCTCTTCAGGCGTCACCCCGCCTTTGGCATAGACCGCACTGGAATATTCCCCGACCACAATCGCATCATCCACAATAACCCCCAGCATCATGATGAAGGCAAACATGGACAGCATATTGATGGTCTGGTCAAATGCGTCAAACAGGCTCAGGGCCATCATAATCGCAATCGGAATGCCCATGGCGACCCAGATTGCCACCCTTAAATTCAGGAACAGAAACAGGATCAGCATAACAAGAATGAAGCCGCCTGTGCCGTTGCGGACAATAACGCCGATGCGCTGATTGATTTTTTCGGCGGTGATGTTGTACACGCTCAGTTCCATGCCCCGCGGCAGGTTGGCCCTGACCCCGTCCACATACGCCCTGACGGTTTCCAAAGACTGCAGGGCATCCGTGGAACCGGTGCGGAAGACACTCATCTGCACCGCAGACTGCCCCTGTTTGAACGCAACAGGTTGGTCAACATCGAAATTCTCATAGACTTTGGCAACATCCGACACCAGAACACGATCTCCGGCAGGGCCCGTGCGGACCTCGATTTCGGCGATTTCCTCAGCGGTTTTGACCAGACCGACCGAGCGCACCTGCCGTTCGCGCTCGCCACGCACCAGACCACCGGGCAAATCCTGCGCCGACTGACGGATGGCACCGGCAATATGCTCCGGCGTCAAATCATAGCGCCGGGTCATTTCAGATTTGGTCTCAACCCAAATTTCCTGATCCCGCACACCCCTGAAATCAACTTTTGCAATACCCCGGTCCAAGAGATCATTTCTGATTTTTTTCGCCTGCTCAACCACGGTCCGCTCCTCATAGGGGCCAAAGAGCAACATCGCAACAACCGGTTCATAGGGCACATATTGCTGGATAATCGGGCGTTCAATCTCTTTCGGCAGGGTCGTGATCTGGTCAACGGCGGACTCAACGTCCGATTTCGCCTTGGACATGTCCCATTCAGACGCAAACTCAATATTGAACAGGGCAATGCCGTCTGACGAGGTGGCGGAGAAATTCTGGGCCCCCTCGACCAGCCTCAAACTGCTCTGTAATGGGTCAACAATGTTAAGGTCAACATCCTCGGCACTGGCACCTGGCCAAACAATGGAAACGGAGACCACTTCCACCTCAAAATCGGGGAAAAATTGCCTGTTGACCTGATTCATGCCGTAAATGCCCATGGCAATGGCGAAAATCATGAACAAATTGGCGGCATTCCGGTGACGCACCATAATCCTGACCAGCGTTGCGAAAAACCCCGCAGGGGCGGCGGTCGCCTCAGGTCCGGCGCTCGTGGTTTCAGACATGGCTATTTCACCTCGACGAGCAGGCCGCTGGAAATCTCACTGAAACGGGTCAACAGAACCTGATCACCATCCTGCAGGCCGGCGGTTATGTATGCCTTGTCATCGGAGCGCAGAAAAACATCCGCCTGACGCAATTCCAGGCGGCTGTCCCTGACCACAAAAAGCTGGTCATTGGAGTCGAGTGCATCAACCGGAATGACTGTCGCACGGTCAAGGTCAGGAAGTTCCAGAAAAACCCTGACAAAAGCGCCGCCACGCAAAACCCTGGCATCGTTTTGGGTGATGTCGGCATAAACATCAACACCGCGCGTGCGTTGATCAATCAGGGCACCGACACGACGCACTTTGCCGTCATATTCAAATTCTTTGTTCCCGACCGTCCAGATCGCCTTGACGGGCTGGTCGACAATATCGCTGCCGGCACTGAGCAAGGATCCATATTCAGCGTCGGATAGATTGAACCGCAACTGATAATTGCTGGCATCACTCAAATGGGCAACAAAATCGTTCGGGCTGACAAACCGCCCTTCGCGGGCATTTACACGACTGACATAAGCGTCAAACGGTGCCGTCACCCGGGTGTTTTCCAGATCCCGTCTGGCGCGACGCACAACAATTTCCAACCTGTCATGGCTGCCTTTTTTGATCAGGTAGTCAGCGTTCCGGTCATCCAGATATTTCTTGGCGACCGTGCCTTTCTCAAACAGTTTCTGTGCTCGCTCATAATCGGTTTTGCTGGTCATATAGGCGGCTTTGGCACCGAGCAATTGAGCCTCAGCTTCCGCCAGTGCATTTTCATAATTGAACGGATCAATGGTCAAAAGGGTTTCACCTTTTTTGACAAACGCCCCTTCCTCCAGACCTGGGGCCACCGAAATCACTTCCCCGGAAACCAACGTCCGCAGATCAATCTCTCGGGCCGCAACAATTTCCCCGAAGGCGTTTAAAACCGGCTTTAGGGACGAATAAGTGACTTTATGGACACTGACTGGCCAGGCCTTTTCCGCCGGCTCAAAGGGTTTGGTCTGTGGTTTTGAAACAATCATCACCACAAAAATGAAAACGGCAGACAAAATGATTTTCGCAGGCAAGCGGGCCGTGCGGGGCAAAAACCCCGTCAAAACACCGAGAATACG
Source organism: Parvibaculales bacterium (assembly GCA_049889415.1). Taxonomy (GTDB): domain Bacteria; phylum Pseudomonadota; class Alphaproteobacteria; order RS24; family RS24; genus JAYQKL01. The sequence goes on from JBMHDL010000009.1 coordinate 42,010, forward strand.
CTCAAGGCCGACGATCAGGGTATAAAAAAGTTTTTTGAAAAAATCCAACACAGCACATTCCTGTTCTTGCTGGTCTATATAACGTTTTTAAGATGGAATCCCAGTCAGATTTTTTTAAAAAACAATGTTTTGCCGACGCAAATAAACTTCCATGCGGCGATCAAAATCCGTACTCAGCCTCTGAATAACAAGAAAGCGTCCGGCATCAAGCTCATTCAGGCTGATGGCGCCCTCGCGGTTCAATACAGCCCGCGCCTCGATCATATTCTCAAGCAGGGTCCCGTTGTGCAGTCTGATCTGAGTCTGGACTTTCAAAATACCCTGCAGGCTCACCTGTTCGGAGTCAACCAGAAGACCCGGCACTTTGGAACGGTTTTCCGTAATTCCGGCCGCCATCAGGGTGAAGGTCACGCTGATGCCGTCCGGCCCTCCATTGCCCTGGAAGCGTCCCCCGAAAGGCAAACGGTCGCGGACCCAATTTTGGACAATTGAAACAGGGTCTGATGTTGCCCCTTCCGGACGGTTAATGCCCGGCGCATAACGGATTTCAGGCGGCGCCGCCCGCCAATTGAGTTGTGGCAGATGCGCAAAAGTTTGTGTCTGGACAGGCGGGGACGGCGGCGCGATGGTGCAGGCCATGCACACCAGAAGCAGTCCGAGGGCGAGCATCTGTTTTGCATTTTTTTGAACTGCGTCGGTCATGGTCGATAACGGCATTGCGTCCCCTTCCTGTTCCGGCGCGTGCACCGGCACTTGTGAAGGTCAGCTTAATGTGACAAAGGCAGACGGGTCAAAAACATATTGTTCACTACAAAATTCACACACAACCTTAATCATACCGTCTTCCAGCATGTCATGGATTTCCTCATCCGAGAAGGTTTGGATGATGCGTTCAATCCGGTCCTGCGCACAGTTGCAGGCAAAACGAACATTGATTGAGTCGAAAACCCGCACACCGTCTTCGTTGAAAAGGCGGAAGGCGAGCATTTCAGGCCCCAATACCGGGTCCAGCAACTCATCCGTTTCGGTCGTTTCGAGCAGGCTCGTCAGCCGGCGCCAGTCATCCTCAGTGCAGTTTCCAGCGCCTGCGGTCGTTATAGTCGGCAGGTCATCACGCCAGCCCCCCTCCTGTGCGGTTTGCTGTAACAAAATCCCGCCGGCACGCCAGACAGCTACACCGTTGGGAGCCTCGGTTTTTTCAGCCGCGAGTTTGAGCCGCGTCTCAATCTGTTCAGACTGTTCAAAATACATATGCGCGGCATCGCTTAAACTGCCCTCAAGCGGCACGACTCCCTGATAATTTTCCATATCCGCGCCCTGATCTACGGTAAAGGCGATGTGACCCCTGCCCATCAGAATGTGCTGACTGGGGTTTTTTCCGTACATGGACAGCTTGTCCTGATCAATTTTCGCATAGGCGCGGATTTCACCGCTGGTCTGCATATCGCAGATTAGCATCGGCACCGGCCCGTCGCTTTGGGTCTGGACGACAAAGCGACCGTCAAATTTCAGGGATGAGCCGAGCATGACTGTCAGCACCATGGCCTGGGCCAGAAGCTGGGCGACCGGTTCCGGATAATCATGGCGCGAAAGTATCGTGTCGATTTCTCCGCCAAGTCTGACGATGCGCCCCTGTACATCCAGCCCTTCAATCTTGAAAGGCATGGCGGAATTATCGGAAATTGTCTGGGTCATGCACTTACTTTACCGTCTTCAGGATTGATCGTTGTCAGGCTCTGCCGAGACACCAGTTCAAAATAGCTTTTTGGGCATGGTTACGGTTCGCCGCCTCGTCAAAAACCACTGATGCCGGGCCATCAATCACATCCGCTGTGACCTCATTGCCCCGATATGCCGGCAGGCAATGCATGAAAATGGCGTCATCACCCAAATCCATCAACTCCCGTGTTACCTGATAAGGCGCGAATGCTTCGGCCCGTTTTGCCGCCGTTTCAGGGTCATCCGACATGGATACCCAGCAATCCGCATTGATTGCCGACGCACCGCGGGCAGCCGCTGCGGCATCTGAGTCCACCGTAATTTTGGCGCCTTTGGACACCGCCCAGTCAACCACGTCTTCCGGTGGCCGAAACGCATCCGCCACCGCCAGGTGCAGTTCGAACCCCAACAGGGCCGCCGCATGCACCCAGGAAACGGCCACATTATTGCCGTCTCCCATCCAAGCGATTTTATGCCCCTCAATCGGCCCGCGATGCTCCTCAAACGTCATGATGTCGGCGATGATCTGACAGGGATGGGAAAACGCCGTCAATCCGTTAATGACCGGAATGGAAGCATATTTCGCCAGTTCCAGAATGTTTTCATGCGGCCCGGTCCGCACCATCATGGCATCCACATAACCTGACAAAACCTGCGCCGTATCCGACAAAGGCTCGCCACGTCCCAACTGCATATCGCTTTGATTCAGCACGAGGCTTTGTCCGCCCAGCTGACGCATCGCGAGGTCAAAGGATACCCGCGTCCGCGTTGACGGCTTGTCAAAAACCATGGCCAGCAGGTGACCCTGCAACGGCGCGTCTGCATCAACAGCACCATGAGGCCATCCGGCACGTTTTTTCTTACGGGCATGCGCCGCATCCAGAATGCCTCTGACATCCTGCGGGCTGAGATCCGACAAATCCAGAAAATGTCTGATAGTATCCGTCATTGGCTTTGGTCCCTGTCAGTGACGGCCTGCAGCTTCATGCACGCCGCTTCAAGTGATGCCAGAGCGGCCTCAACATCCGCATCCGTTATGGTAAGCGGCGGAATCAGACGGACGACATTGTCTCCGGCCCCGACCGTCAATAATTTTGCCTCTCGCAGGGCGGCAACCATGTCACTGTTGAGCGGCACGGTTTTCACCCCAAGCATCAGGCCTTCCCCGCGGATTTCAGCAATAATGTCGGGAAATCTGTCTTTCAAACCCGCAAGTTTCTGCTTTAAGAGCAGGCCGAGCCGCTCGACTTCCGCGAGAAACCCCTCATCGGAGACAATGTCGAGGACTTTCGCACCGACTGCCACAGCCAGCGGATTACCGCCATAAGTTGAGCCATGCGTGCCTGGCACCATGCCACTAGCGGCCCGCTCGGTTGCGAGAAACGCCCCAAGCGGGAAGCCCCCGCCAATGCCTTTGGCCACCGCCATGATATCCGGGCTGATGCCGGCCCATTCATGAGCAAACAACCGTCCCGTCCGCCCGACACCGCACTGGACCTCATCGACAATCAGCAACAGATCATGTTTGTCGCACAACGCCCGCAGTCCCCGCAGAAACTCTGTCGGAACCGGCATGATACCGCCTTCACCCTGCACCGGCTCAATCAGGATTGCGGCGGTCTGGGGTCCGACGGCCTGCTCGACCAAGTCAAGATCAAAGCCGTTCAGTTGCGTGAAGCCCTTCGGAACCGGTCCAAAGCCATCCAGATAGGCCTGATTGCCGGCCGCCGCCAGCGTCACCATGGTCCGGCCATGGAATGCGCCGGTGAAGGTCAGAATTTCATAGCGTTCAGCATCCCCTTTTGCGGCGAAATATTTGCGGGCTGTTTTTATGGCCCCTTCCATCGCTTCCGCACCGGAATTGCAGAAAAAGACCTGATCCGCGAAGGTCAGAGCACAAAGCCGGTCAGACAGACTCTCTTGCCCCGGGATTGTATAGAGGTTGGAGGTGTGCCAAAGCCTGTTGGCCTGCTCCGTGAGAGCCGCAATCAGGCCCTGATGGCTATGCCCCAGGGCATTAACCGCAATCCCGGAGGCAAAATCGAGATAAGCCTCACCGCTCTCGGTGAACAGCCACGCGCCCTCACCCCGCTCAAACGCCAGCGGCGACCGGTTGTAGGTTGGCATGACGTGGCTTTTATCACCCATGGAACACCTTAATGGCGGCCTGCGCATACCGACCGCTGCAAAAAAATAAAAAGCCGCCCAATCACTCAATGTGTCTGGCGGCAACCAGACTGGATTATCCTATTATGCAGTGTGTTTTGTCAATGTCTTAACACGCACCCGGGCTCAGCTTTTAATGCGGTAACCTTTGCGCAGCACATGCAAATTAATCATCCAGAACATGACATTCAAGAAGACCATAAGCCCCATGCCGACCGCAATATCACCCTCGGCATGGCCGGTAAACCCATACCGAAATCCATCAATGATATAAAAAAACGGGTTGAATTGTGAGATCAGCTGAAACGTCTCCGGCAATTGCTTGATGGAATAAAACGTTCCCGACAAAAAAGCCAGCGGCGTGATGATGAAGTTCATAATGGCCTGCATATGGTCAAATTTTTCAGACCAAATGCCTGCAATGGTACCGATTTGCGCCATGAACAAAGACCCCGTCACAGCGAAAAAGAAAACCGCCCAAACCTGCTCATACAGAAAATCAACAAAATAAATCATGCCCAAATAAGTACCGAAGCCGACCACAAGGCCGCGTGTCAGACCGCCCAGCGCCAAAGCCAGATTCATTTCCATCGGCGAAAGCGGCGGCATCAGAATATCGACAATATTCCCCATCACCTTGCCCGCCAAAAGTGACGAAGAAGGATTGGAGAAAGCGTTTTGCAACATGGTCATGATAATCAGCCCCGGCGCCAGAAAACTGATGAAGGGCACCCCGTTGACATCCGGACGAAATTTTCCCAAAGCCAATGCAAACACGGTCAAAAACAACAGTGTCGTAATGACCGGCGCAACCACCGTCTGGGTCATGACTTTCCAAAACCGCTGGACTTCCTTGATGTAGAGAGTCCAGACGCCAATGACATTCAGCCGCCCAAAGCGGCGGACGCCCAATCCATGCCATTCGTTTTCATTCGCGCTTTGCGCGTTAAGGGAGTTGTTATGTGACGTGTCTGACATGTGAAACCTGATGAAATCGGCGGGGTGTGACAAAAGTAGAGTTTTTTCGCCCTGCAGGCAAGCCCCGCAAAATCATCCCAAAATTACTGAAGGCGCCGGAAAACGCCTGTGCCGCAGTAATTCTCTGTGGATAAGCGGCCAAATGGTGTTGAAATCCACATTACATTTAGTAGGTTCGAAACAGAGGCACCACAACATATTGTGGCCGTAATACTGACTCTTTGGGAGATATATGATGGCTTGGACTGAAGATCGCGTTGAAATGCTCAAAAAATTATGGACGGAGGGCCTGAGTGCCAGCCAGATCGCCCGTCAAATGGGCGGGGTTACCCGCAACGCAGTCATCGGCAAGGTTCACCGTTTGGGACTGTCCGGCCGCGCCACACCCGCCCGTGTTACAACAGCCAAAATCAACTCGGCCGCGACCGCCGGCCAACCCAGCCAGCCGTCAATAGCAGCGACGAATCTGTCCTACAAAGAAGACGACACACTGCAGAACATTGAGACACCCGCCGAGCCGGAACCGATCTTGTCGAAAGAGGAACGCGCTAGTGTGCTCAATCTTACCGAACATACCTGCAAATGGCCGGTCGGAGACCCGGGGACAAAGAATTTTCATTTTTGCGGTGCCCGCAGCAAAGCCAACAACCCCTATTGCGAGACCCATGCCGCGCAGGCTTACCAACCGACCGAACGACGCCGCAAATCCAAGGCCGGCTGAACCAAATTAAGACTGGTCAAACAGCACCCCCGGTTTTACTCTCAAATCTGCTGCACACGTCTGCGGCAGATTTTTTTGGGGGTATCCATGACGAATTTGAACGGCAAACTTTTCTTCATCACCGGCGCCGGAGACGGCATCGGCAAACAGACCGCATTGTTGGCCGCCCGCAAAGGGGCTCAGGTCATTGCTACTGACATTCATGCAGACAGTGCCATGGCCACCGCCGCCGAAATTTCAGCAACCGGCCAGAAAGCCCATGGATACGGACTTGATGTGACAGACCGCGAGGGGTTTTTTGAACTGGCTGACAAAGTCAGGGCGCAACACGGACCGGTTGACATATTGATGAACAATGCCGGCGTGACAGTTTATGCCTCTGCCGACAAAATGACCCAGGAAGAGCTGGACTGGGTCATGGGCATCAATTTTTTTGGTACCGTCACCGGCTGCAATGCCTTCCTGCCGCAAATGATGGAACAAGGCAGCGGGCATATCATTAATGTGTCAAGCATTTTGGGGTTGATCGGGCTGCCCAATCAGGCCGGATATTGTGCCAGCAAATTCGCCGTGCTGGGGTACAGCGAATCCCTGCGGCTGGAAATGGCGGATCACAACATCGCCGTCACCGTTGTTCACCCCGGCGGCGTCACCACGCGGATTGCCGAACGGGCCCGCATCATGCAGACAGAGGATGCCGAAGCCCTGCAAAAAAAGCTGGCAGAAGACTTTGCTCAAATGACCATAACATCGCCTGAAAAGGCGGCTGAAATCATTTTGCGGGCTGTCGAGAAGCAAAAAGCCAAATGTCTTGTCGGTCCGGATGCAAAAGTTGTGGACTGGACTAAGCGCCTGACGCCTGTCGGATATAGTGGTCTCATCAACCGCATGTTCAAGGTCTGACCTCTTCGAACAGGATCATTTCTTGACACGGGCTTCCGTATTGCTTAATGATTGCCATTCGTTATTGCGAATGGTTATCACTATCAATAAGGGCGGGGCATGGGTGTCAAGCTTTCCAAAACCAGCTATCTGACCGCATCAGCCATTTTTCTCTTGGCCGCACTTGCCGCCTTGCGTCTTGGAGCCACGGACAAGACTGCGGAAAAAACCGCAAATGCACCCGCAACCGTCAATATCTTCTCATACCGCCAACCATTTTTAATCGAGCCGTTGTTTGATGAGTTTACAGACCAGACCGGCATACAGGTCAAAACCGTATTTGCCAGCAAAGGTCTAATCGAACGGGTGGCCTTGGAAGGCGAGCGCAGCCCGGTGGATGTCGTGCTGACCAAAAATTTTCATCACATGGAACGCGCCGGCAAAACCATTGCACAACCCGTGAAATCTGATGTTTTGACGGCCCACATCCCGCCGGCACTGCGCGACATGGAAAACCATTGGTTTGCTTTGACCCAACGCGCACGGGTCCTGTTTGTTTCAAAAGAGCGCGTTTCTGAAACCCGGATCAGCTATGAGTCTCTGGCAGATCCGAAATGGCGCGGGCGCTTGTGCATGCGCTCCGGCCAGCATCCCTATAATCTGAGCCTGTTCGCCGCCCTGTTGACCCATTATGGCGAAGACTGGACACAGAACTGGCTTGAAGGCGTCAAAGCCAATCTTGCAAGCAGGCCGGCCGGCAATGACCGCGCTCAGGTCAAACAAGTCTTTGCCGGCAAATGTGATGTGGCCCTCGCCAACACCTATTATATGGGCAAAATGCTCGACAACACCCAAAAACCTGAACAAAAGGAATGGGCCGATACCGTGCGCCTTGTTTTCCCGACAGGTCAGGGATTTGGAACGCATGTGAACGTCTCCGGCATGATCATGACCAAACATGCCCCAAATCCTGAAGCCGCCAGAAAATTCATGGAATTCATGGTGTCTGAAAAAGCACAAAAAATATATGCAGAGACCAATTATGAATACCCAGCCCGTAAATCCGTGGCGGCCGGCGCGTTGGTGGCTGGCTGGGGGGACCTGCAAGCCGATACAACGCCTTTATCAAAAATCGCCGAGAATTATGAAAAAGCTAGTCTGCTGATCGACAGAGTCGGCTTTGATGATTAATCAGAATATTATATGCCTATTTATTAATCATAATTATAGTATGATTAATATTTAATCATTATTTTTGCACCGAACTGTTTCAAATTTTTGCCATAGTAGCAAAAAATTTAAATTTTTCATTTGATTTCAATATTTTATGTGTTTTTTGAATTTTTTGGCACGCATATTGTAATGATTGGGCGGTTAACGTTTTTCTAAGTGTAATAAGAAAGGACCTACCGATGAAAACAGCAACTAAATTTGCAGCAGCGCTTCTGGCCGGCTCGGTGTTCACAGCACCCGCCATGGCGCAGGATTTATCTTTTAACGCCGGAGTGACCAGCAACTACATCTGGCGCGGCATGACCCAGACCAATGACAATCCGGCATTCCAGGCCGGTGCTGATCTTGGTTTTGAGAGTGGCTTTTATCTCGGTACCTGGGCGTCCAATGTCGATTTCGGCGACGACACCAGCTACGAATGGGATCTTTATGGCGGCTATGCCGGCGAAGCCAATGGTGTCAGCTACGACATTGGTTACATTGCTTACATTTATGATGGCAACGAAGATCTCGATTTCGCCGAAATTTATGCGAGCATCGGCGCCGGCGGCGTCTCCTTCAGCCTGGCCTATCAGGTCGATAATGACGGCGACGAGGATCTGAACCACCTGTATTACAATCTCGGTTACGAAACCGAGGTCGGTGCTTACACCGTCGGCCTCTCCGCCGGTATATACGACTATGACGGCGCAGGTGCGGATGAAGTGAATGATTATGCCCTGACCATTTCTAAGGACGAATTCACGCTCGCCATCACCGATACGGACCTGTCCGGCGCAGACCCGGAAGTTTCCCTGTCATATGGCATTGAATTTTAATGACACATAAAAGTACGGGCCATATGCGGCAACATATGACCCGTATGTTCTTGCGAACAGAAGGAGTTAACAATGAAAATGCTTGTAGCCATCATAAAGCCCTTCAAACTAGACGATGTACGTGAAGCTCTGTCATCTGTCAATGTTGAAGGGGTCACGGTCACCGAAGTTAAAGGGTATGGCCGTCAAAAAGGGCAAACCGAAATTTATCGGGGTGCCGAGTATGAAATCAACTTTCTGCCAAAAATCAGAATCGAAATCGCTCTGGAGGACGATCAGATTGACGCCGCCTCTGATGCGATAATCGGGGCTGCCAAAACCGGACAGATCGGAGACGGCAAAATTTTCGTTTTGCCACTGGAAGCCGCGACCCGCATTCGCACAGGCGAAAGCGGCAGCGAAGCAATATAGGAGTCTCATCATGTACAAAATTATGCAAAAAACATTCCTTGCCGGGCTAGGCCTGGCGTCCATCACGCTGGCCGGCCCCGCCCTTGCCGAGGTGCCGGGTGAGTCAGCCTATGTTTTCAACTCACTGCTGTTCCTGATGTGCGGCTTTCTGGTCATGTTCATGGCCGCCGGCTTCGCCATGCTTGAAAGCGGCATGGTGCGGGCCAAAAATGTTGCCACCATTTGCGTCAAGAACATCTCCCTGTTCGGCATTGCCGGCATTCTGTACTATCTGGTCGGTTACAACCTGATGTATGACGGCGTGGATGGCGGCTATATCGGCAGTTTCTCCATCTGGGGGCCAGATGACAGCGCCGCCATGGATGGCGACTTCAGCGGCGGCTATGCAGCCGGTTCGGACTGGTTCTTTCAGATGGTGTTTGTAGCGACCGCCGCTTCCATCGTCTCCGGAACCCTAGCAGAACGCATCAAACTCTGGAGCTTCCTGGCTTTCGTCGTCATTCTGACAGGTCTGATCTACCCGATTCAAGGCTCCTGGCAGTGGGGCGGCGGCTGGTTGTCTGAAGCCGGTTTCTCCGATTTCGCCGGCTCCACTTTGGTTCACTCTGTCGGCGGCTGGGCCGCTCTGGTCGGGGCCATCATGCTCGGCGCCCGCACCGGAAAATATGATGCCGAAGGTCGCGTGACCCCGATTCAGGGCTCCTCCATGCCGCTGGCCACATTGGGAACCTTCATTCTGTGGCTCGGCTGGTTTGGCTTTAACGGCGGTTCTCAACTCGCCATGGGGTCCGGCGCCGATGTGGTTGCGATTTCGCAGATTTTCATCAACACCAACATGGCCGCTGCAGCCGGTGTGGTCGCCGCGATGGTCGCCACACAGGTTCTGTATGGCAAAGTTGACCTGACAATGGCCCTGAACGGTGCCATCGGTGGACTGGTGTCTATTACCGCTGAACCGCTGACCCCAACCGTCCCGATGGCGATGCTGATTGGTGCTGTTGGTGGTGTCTTGGTGGTTCTGGCCGTCCCACTGCTTGACAAGTTCAAGATTGATGACGTGGTCGGCGCGATTCCGGCGCATCTGGTGTGCGGCATCTGGGGAACCATGGCTGTGCCGCTGACCAATACCGGTACCAGCTTCGCCACACAAGCTCTGGGTGTTGTCTCAATCGGCGCCTTTGCGGTGATCATGAGCATCATTGCCTGGACCATCCTGAAATTCACCCTAGGCCTGCGGGTTTCGGATGAAGAGGAAATGGACGGTCTCGACAAAACAGAACTTGGTATCGAAGCTTATCCCGAGTTCACATAATAAAAATACTCCTCGTAGTCACCTCAAGCCCCGGGCACCCTCCCGCCCGGGGCTTTTTTTGCCCGCATTTCCTTCTTGACCTTATTGCGCTATCTGTCTAAGGGGCGTTGTGGAAATTTTTCCCTGAAATCAGGCAACATCTATGGATCAGCAACCAGACATATACGGCATTGACAAATGGGGGACAGGCTTTGTCACAACCCTTGCCAATGGTCATCTTGGCCTGTGCCATCCCGGTAAACCGGACGCGCCCCCGGTTGACATAACCCTGATCCTGGAAAACCTGACCCATCGTGGCATATCAGCCCCGATCCTGTTGCGGGTCAGCAATTTTCTCCAACACAATATAGAACAGATCAATCTGGCCTTTCAGGATGCAATTAGGGAAATCGGCTATCAGGGTACTTATCAGGGTGTTTTTCCGATTAAAGTCAATCAGCAGGCGCAGGTCATTGAGCGGATTGTCGATTTCGGGCGCCCCTTTGCATTCGGACTGGAGGTCGGATCAAAGGCGGAGTTGCTGATTGCCCTGTCACAGGATCTGCCGGCAGAGGCCGCATTGGTCTGCAACGGGGTGAAGGACAATGAGTTCCTGCGCCTGGCGATGATGTCCCAGCGCCTTGGGTTCAACACATTCATTGTTCTGGAAAGCCCGCGGGAACTGGATATGGTGCTGAACCTGGCAGATGCACTGGGTGTCCGCCCGCAGTTGGGTGTCCGCATCAAACTCACCAACAGGGTCAGCGGAAAGTGGTCGCAGTCCAGCGGTGACCGCAGCACATTCGGCATGACCATCGCACAAATCATGGATGTGGTCTGCGCACTGCGTGCTCGGGGTTATCTTGATTGCCTGGTGCTGCAACACTCACATCTCGGATCTCAGGTTCCCAACATCATCGAAATCCGCATGGCGACACAGGAAGCATGCCGTTTTTTTGCTGAGTTGAGCAAAGAAGGGGCACCGTTGCAATATCTTGATCTCGGCGGCGGTCTCGGCGTTGATTATACCGGCGAGAAAACCGACAGTGTCAATTCCGCCAATTACAGCCTGCAGGAATATTGCCTGAACATCGTTGAGACGGTGACCTATGAAATGAATGAGAACGGCCTGGTCCATCCTGTCATTTTGACCGAAAGCGGCCGCGCTTGCGTCGCCCAGTCCTCCATGCTGCTGTTCAATGTGCTGGAAGCGACCCATTATGACAGCCAAACCGCGGTAGCCCCGGAAGCGGACGACCATCCTCTATTAAAAAACATGTATGCGGTAGAAAAATACCTGTCTGCGGAACGGCTGCAGGAATGCTGGAATGATTTGATCTTTTACCGTGACGAAATGCGGGCCTTGTTCCGGCGCAACCAGACCAGCCTGGCAATGACCGCCAAGGCGGAAAAACTCTATCTTTTTTACATGAGCAAAATTAAGTCCCTGCTCAACGGCCTTGCGGACATTAATGATGACCTGCGCGAAGCCCTCGACCGTGTTTCCGACATATACCATTGCAATTTTTCTCTCTTCCAAAGCCTTCCGGATGTCTGGGCCATTGATCAAATTCACCCAATTGCTCCAATCAGCCGCCATAATGAGGTGCCGACCCGGCATGTAATACTGAGCGACATCACCTGCGACAGTGACGGCAAAATTGACCGTTTTGTCCTTGGAAGCGGAATTTCCAAAACTCTGCCCGTCCATGAACCCGATGATGCGGACGACTATTATCTGTGCGTCTTTTTCATCGGCGCTTATCAGGAAACGCTTGGCGATCTGCATAATCTGTTTGGCGACACCAATGTGGTGACGATTGAACTGGATGGAAATGGCGGCTTTGAGCTGGTCCATGAACTGGAGGGCGACACGGTTGAGCAGGTTTTGAGCTATGTGGAATATGACCCGAAACAGATGATTGATGATTTCAAGAAGATCGCTGAAAAAGGCGTAAAGCGTGGCAAGATCACCGCATCCGACCGACGCGACATCATCCGGGATTTCAAGGAGAGCATTCAGGGCTACACCTATTATGAGTCTTGAGGGATTGAGAGAAAGGCACATTTATGTCTAGTATTTTGGTGATAGGCGCCGGCGGCGTCGGGTCGGTTGCAGCGCACAAAATGGCCATGCATGCGGATATTTTCACCGACATCACACTGGCCAGCCGGCGGGTCGCAAAATGTGATGCCATTGCCGAAAGCGTGCGGAAGCGCTGCGGGGTGACCATCCGCACGGCCGAACTGGACGCTGATGATGTTGACCAAACCATCCGGCTAATTGAGGCCGTTCAACCCAAGCTGGTGGTCAATTTGGCTCTGCCTTATCAGGATCTGGCAATCATGGAAGCCTGCCTGGCCACGGGCGTGCATTATCTCGATACCGCCAATTACGAACCCAGAGACGAAGCCAAATTCGAATATCATTGGCAATGGGCCTATCAGGAACGCTTCGAGCAGGCCGGCCTGATGGCATTGTTGGGGTCGGGCTTTGATCCGGGCGTGACCAATGTGTTCACGGCCCATATCGCCAAGCATTGTCTGGATGAGCTGCACAGCCTCGATATTCTTGATTGCAATGGCGGCGATCACGGCCAGCATTTCGCCACCAACTTCAATCCCGAAATCAATATTCGCGAAGTAACCGCCAATGCGCGTCATTGGGAGAAACTCAACGGTACGGGGGCATGGGTCGAAAGCCCGGCCTTATCACACAAACAGGTTTTCGACTTTCCGGAGGTCGGCGTGCGCAACATGTATCTGATGTATCATGAGGAGTTGGAGAGCCTGTCGAAAAACTATCCGACCCTCAACCGGGCGCGATTCTGGATGACTTTCGGCGATGCTTATCTCAAGCATTTGGAGGTTTTACAGAATGTCGGCATGACCGCAATCGAACCGGTTCTTTATGAAGGGCACGAAATTGTGCCATTGCAATTCCTCAAGGCCGTATTGCCGGAGCCGGCGAGCCTTGGGCAAAGTACCACGGGCAAAACCTGCATCGGCAACATCATCACCGGCCTGAAAGACGGGCGGGAAAAAACCTTTTATGTGTATAATATCTGCGACCATGAGCAGTGTTTTGACGAAGTCGGTGCACAGGCAGTCAGCTATACGACCGGCGTACCGGCCATGATCGGCGCCGCCCTGATGGTGCAGGGTGTTTGGGATAAAAAGGGCGTGGTCAATATGGAAGAGCTGAATCCGGACCCGTTCATGGCTATGCTGAACGAAAACGGCCTACCCTGGCAGCTCAGGGAATTGGACGCGCCGGTCGATTTCTGATCCTTACAACCACAGGTACAAGCCATGATGTCGACAAAATCATACAGCGCCGGACGGTTTGCGGACTTTGATCTGATGCGGGTACCAAGCCCCTGTTTTGTTGTCGACGAAGCGGCAGTCCGCCGCAATCTAACCGTGTTGTCCGGTTTGGCTGAGGCGTCCGGGTGCAAAATCCTCGGCGCCTTGAAAGCGTTTTCCTTCTGGCGTCTGGCGCCTCTTATATCCCAGCATGTGGCCGGCAGCTGCGCCTCCGGCCTGTGGGAAGCAAAACTGGCCCATAAACATTACGGCGGCGAGGTTGAGACCTTTTCCCCAGCTTATAAAGCCGCTGAAATGGATGACATCGCAAGCCTATCAGACCATGTCGTGTTTAACACACCGGCGCAGCTCGAAACCTTCGCAATGCAGGCAAAGGCCAAGGGCGCATCGCTGGGCCTGCGCATTAATCCGCAACACTCCGAGGGGCCGGTGGAGAGATATGACCCCTGCGCGCGCGGCTCCCGGCTTGGCTGGCCGATTTCCCAACTCACAGCCGACCATCTTACTATAGTGGACGGGCTGCATCTTCATACATTGTGCGAACAGGGCTTTGAGCCTCTGCAGCGGACATGGGCAGCCATTGAAGCAAAACTGCTCCCCTTCGCCGGGCAACTGCAATGGCTCAATCTTGGTGGTGGGCATTTGATCACGTCGCCAGATTATGACATCGCGGCCTTAACCCGGTTTTTGCAGGACCTTGCAAAAAACATGCAGGCCCAGATTTATCTCGAGCCGGGAACAGCCATCGCTTTTGACGCCGGCATTCTGGTCGGCGAGGTTTTAGATGTCATGGACAATGATGGGCCGAACGCCATTCTGGACATCTCAGCGACCTGTCACATGCCGGATGTGCTGGAAGCCCCCTATCGCCCGGCCTTGCTGGGAGAAGACCCTGAGGGCACCAAAATTCGGTTGGGCGGGCCAAGCTGCCTTGCCGGTGACGTCATCGGGACTTATGGATTTAACACGGTGCCGGCCCCGGGCCAGCGTCTCGCCTTTCTGGATCAGGCACATTATTCCATGGTCAAAACCACCACATTCAATGGCGTGCAGCTTCCCAGCCTCGCGCTTTGGAACAGCGAAACGGATGCTTTGGAAATTGTCAAAAACTTCACTTATGCGGATTTCGAGGGGCGTTTGTCATGACAATCGAACATATCTCAGACCAGTTTTTGGGCGAGGAGCTTTTGGATTCAGAAAATCGCCGCGACACAGCACGTTTTCAGGTTATCCCCTGCGGACTGGAGAAAACCGTGTCCTACGGCACAGGGACGGCACACGGGCCGGCCGCCATTATTGCCGCTAGCCATCAGCTGGAACGCCTGTTTGAAGGTCTGGAACCCGCCAAAGCAGGCATATTCACCCATCCATCGATCGATTGCACCCAGCCGATTGACGCTGCCCTGCAGGATTTACGACAGCTGACGGGGGAAATCACATCCAATGGACAGATCCCCGTCACTCTGGGTGGCGAACATTCCCTGTCATACGGGGCGGTCATGGGGGTTGTTGATGCCCTGCAAGAGCCGGTCGGTCTGGTGCATATTGACGCCCATGCCGATTTCCGAGACGCTTATCAAGGGCACAAGCACTCGCATGCTAGCGTCATGAATTTGCTGGCCAAAGAGGGGCTCCCCATGGCGAGCTTTGGGGTGCGAGCGTTATCGCAAGAAGAAGATGAGGCACGGCGCACCCATGGCGTCATCACCTATGACGCCGTCATGCTGGTGCGTCAAAATATAGCCTGCGTGGAATTGCCGGCGGATTTTCCGGAAAACATATATGTGACTTTTGACCTTGATGGGCTGGACCCGAGTGTTCTGCCGGCCACCGGCACACCGGTGCCGGGCGGTCTTGGTTATTATCAGGCACTGGATCTGGTGCGTACCAGCCTGGCCGGACGCCGCTGTGTCGGGATTGACGTGGTTGAGCTTGCACCCGCTTCAGGCCAGACCTATAGTGAGTTCACCGCCGCACAAATATCCTATGCGCTCATGGGATATGCACTTGTTTAAGGACTGTAAGTAGAGGGTAACCACCATGACTGAGTCGAAAAATCCAGAAACCATTGTTCTTCATTCCGGGTGGCGCAACGACCCGACTACTGGCTCCGTCGCGGTTCCGATTCACCAGACAACCAGCTATCAGTTCAATGACACGGAGCATGCGTCAAACCTGTTCGCCCTGTCAGAGCTTGGCAATATCTATACCCGACTGATGAACCCGACCACTGATGTTCTGGAACAGCGCGTAGCAACACTTGAAGGCGGCGCGGCGGCACTCGGGGTTGCCTCCGGGCAGACGGCTTCGGCCATGGCCATTCAGAACATCGCCCGCGCCGGTGACAATATTGTTTCCTCGACCGACCTTTACGGTGGCACCTGGAACCTATTTTCCAACACTCTGAAGGATATGGGCATTGAGGTGCGCTTTGTCGACCCGGCCGACCCTGCAGCCTTTGAACAGGCTACTGATGAAAACACCCGCGCCTATTACGCTGAAACACTGCCCAATCCGAAACTGCAGGTCTTCCCGATCAAGGCCGTCTCCGATATTGGCCGCAAGCACGGCATACCGCTGATCATGGACAATACCGCAGCACCCGTCATTTGCCGTCCGTTTGATCACGGCGCCGCCATCATTGTTTACAGCTCGACCAAATATATTGGCGGTCACGGCACATCAATCGGCGGCTTGATTGTCGATGGCGGCAATTTCGATTGGGAGGGCGCCGGTCAGCGCCAGCCTATGCTCAACAACCCGGACCCGTCTTATCACGGTGCCGTGTGGACGGAGGCCGTCAAACCGCTCGGCCCGATTGCTTATATTTTGAAAGCCCGCACGACCCTGTTGCGCGACCTGGGCGGCGCCATGAGCCCGTTCAACGCCTTTATGTTCCTGCAAGGCATGGAAACCCTGCCCCTGCGCATGCGGGCGCACTGCGAAAACGCCAATGCTGTTGCCGCTTTTCTGAAACAGCAGCCACAGGTGACCTCAGTCATTCATCCAAGTCTGATGGAAGGTGACCACCGCCAGCGCGCCGATGCGGTTTTGTCAGGCGGCTATGGCGCCCTGCTCGGCTTTGAACTGGCTGGCGGTGTTGAGGCCGGCAAAGCCTTCATCAATGCGCTGGAGCTTCTTTATCACGTCGCCAATATCGGGGATGCCCGCTCGCTCGCCATCCACCCGGCCAGCACCACCCACAGCCAGTTGAACGCCGAAGAGCAGCTGGCCTCGGGTGTGACGCCCGGCTATGTCCGCCTGTCCATCGGCATTGAGCATATTGACGACATCCTGGCTGACATCTCTCGGGCTTTAAAAGCCGCCGGTTAAAACGGTCATGGCACAGGAGACAGGGGAAATAGACATGTCCATGCAGACAGTGGTGACGGAAACGGATGACAAGCTACTTCACATCACGCTGAACCGTCCGGACAAGCTCAACGCCCTGTCCCCGACGCTTCTGAAAGAGTTGAAGCAGGTGCTGGACGCTGCAGCGGTCAATCCAGAAATTTCCGTCGTGGTGTTGAAAAGCACCGGCCCCGTCTTCTCACCGGGCTATGACATCAGCGAAGAAAACTGGATCATTTCGCAGTTCCCGGCTGATTATCCCGACGGTGTAGAGTTACAAAAAGATCGCGAGGATATTCATCAATTACTGGATTACTGGCTGGACTTATGGAAATTTCCCAAGCCGATCGTCACCCGTGTGCAAGGCCCGTGCCTGTCGGGGGCCGGCGAGCTGATCGCCATGTCAGACATTGTAATCGCCGGTAAAGCCGCCCGGTTCGGGCATCCGGCCGCCCGCGATTTGGGCATACCACCCACCGTATTTTTATGGCCGCTCCTGATCGGAATGCGCAAGACCAAGGAGCTGCTTTACACAGCTAGATTGATTGACGCGGATGAGGCCGTCCGATATGGGCTGATTAATGAGGTTGTTGACGATGACGCCCTGGACGAGCGGGTTCTGGAAATCGCCCGTGATATTGCACGCTCTCCTGTCAATCATCTCAGCTTGTTGAAGGAGTCAGCCAACGCTTGGTATGAGAATATGGGCTTCGAGCCGTCGGCGCGCAGGGCGGCCGATCTTGATGCCGTTTTCCACCAAAGCTTGACCTTTCGTGAGTTTTTCAAGACGGTGAAGGAAAAAGGCATGAAGGTGGCCCTGAAAATCCGTCAGGAACGCTATGGCACGTCCGGGAAAGATTAAACCACACCACAATTCAAAATAAATAACAGGGGGAAGACATCATGAGTGATTTGGAAGAGTTCAGGCAGGAAACCCGTGCATGGTTGGAGGAAAACTGCCCGCACTCCATGCGCACACCGATGCCGGATGACGAGTCGCCCTGGGGCGGCCGCAATCCGACCTTCAAGAACCCAGACACAAAACTCTGGCTTGACCGCATGGTCGAAAAAGGCTGGACGGCCCCCGGCTGGCCGGTTGACTATGGCGGCGGCGGATTAAGCAAGGCCGAAGAGTCCATACTCAACCAGGAACTCCGGCGTATCGGAGCGCGCCCCGCCCTCACAAGTTTCGGTGTCTGGATGCTTGGCCCAGCGCTTCTGGAGTTCGCCTCTGAGGAACAGAAGCGGAAATATTTGCCGCCAATCACCCGCGGTGAAATCAGATGGTGTCAGGGCTATTCGGAACCCGGTTCCGGCTCCGACCTGGCCGGTCTGCAGACCCGCGCCGAAGACAAGGGCGACCATTATCTCGTCAACGGCCAGAAAGTCTGGACCAGCTATGCCGATCAGGCCGACTGGATGTTCTGTCTGGTCAGAACCGACACAAGCGTGAAGCATGAGGGCATTTCGTTTCTGCTCATTGACATGGCCACCCAGGGCGTGGAGGCGCGGCCGATCAAACTGATCTCCGGCAAGTCACCCTTCTGCGAAACCTTCCTGACCGACGTCAAAGTGCCGAAGGAAAACCTTGTCGGTGAATTGAACAAGGGCTGGACCATCGCCAAACGGCTTTTGGAGCATGAACGTGCCATGGTGTCCGGCATGAATATGGGCAGCGGTGAAGCCGCGATGGGCGGCATGGAACAGTTGGCCAAAGACATTTACGGCGAACTTGACGGCATGATTGCCGAACCGGTCATGCGCGACAAGGTGGTTCGCCATAAAATGGATGAAGAGGCGTTCGGGCTGACCCTGCGGCGCACCGCAGAATTGGCGAAAGCCGGTAAAGGCGTAGGTGCGGCTGCGTCCATGTTCAAATATTACGGTACCGAGATGAACAAACGCCGGTTCGAGCTGCTGCTGGAACTGATGGGGACCCGTGCGCTCGCGACCGAAGGTGATGACTATGAGGCGCATGAGCTTGGCATGTCGAGTCAGTGGTTACGCTCAAAGGGCAATTCCATTGAAGGCGGTACCACGGAAGTTCAGCTCAATGTGATTGCCAAGCGCGTCTTGGACCTGCCTGAAGGGGGGCAATCCTGATGCCTGGAAACAACCCGCCTCACAGCAGTTTTGTCCTGTCTGAGGAACATGTGCTGCTGCAGGATATGGCACGGCAGTTCTTCCGCGAGGATGTCGCCGTCGCCAATCTCCGTAGATTGCGGGATGAGGACAATCCGGACGGGATTGATCGCGACGTATGGGCCAAAGCAGTGGAGCTGGGCTTTGCCGGCATTTTGATTCCGGAGGCATATGGCGGCACGGATTTCGGCATGGTGGGCATGGGGCTTGTCATGCAGGAAGCCGGCCGGTGTCTGGCCGCCACGCCCCTGCTGTCCAGCTCTATCATCAGTGCCTCTCTTATTCTGAGCGCCGGCAGTGACGCGCAGAAGCAGGCCCTGTTGCCCGGCCTTGCAAGTGGTGAGATGTTGGTTTCACTGGCGCTTGAGGAGACAGGTCATCACAACCCGTCAATGACGTCGCTGCCCGCAGAGACCGATGGCGACGGGCTGATGCTGAGCGGCAACAAGACTTTTGTTCAAGACGGGCATATTGCTGATCAGTTCATTGTCGCCGTCCGAACCAGCGGCAAGGCCGGAGATGATGACGGGATAACCTTATGTCTGGTGGATGCCAAAGCCGATGGTGTCCGTGTGACCCGCACCGGCATGGTGGACAGCCGTAATGCTGCGGAAGTCGTTTTCAGTCAGGTCAAGGTCAGCAAAAACGACATACTCGGCCCGCATGGTGGCGGGCTGCCGGCGCTTGAGGCGGCGTTGGATATGGGCCGCATTGCGCTGTCAGCTGAAATCCTTGGCGCGGTCGAGGAAGTGTTTGACCGCACACTTGACTATCTTAAGGAACGCAAACAGTTTGGAGTGCCAATCGGCAGCTTTCAGGCTCTGCGCCATAGGGCTGCACATATGTTCAGTGAAATTGAGGTCTGCAGATCAGTCGTCGCCTATGCCTTGGCGCAGGCCGATAAGAAAACCAATCATCTACCGCGCCTCGCAAGTCTCGTCAAAGCCCGCCTGGGGGAAGCCTCAACCCTGGTCACCAATGAAGGTTTGCAGATGCATGGCGGCATCGGCATGACAGATGATGTGGATATCGGCCTGTTCATGAAACGTGCCCGCGTGCAGGTGCAGCATTTGGGCGATTCGCGCTATCACCGCGACAGATATGCCCGCCTCAGCGGTTATTAGGGAGCGGATATCAGGGATAGGCCTGTATCATCACCGTGCAGGTGAAATCCAAAATCACGTCACCCTGCTGGTTCGTCATCACATTGTTATTGACCACAATCGCCATATTCTCCCGCGATTTGGACAGCCTTTTGCTGGTGCAACAATGGGTGATGGTGACCTTTTCACCGGCCCGCATCGGGTTGGGGATTTTATAAGACGCCCCCAAAGCCCCGACAATGACAGGCTGGGCCGGCCCCTGGAACACGGCAATCGACATCAGCGAGAGAATATGCATGGAAGCCGCCGTCAGCCCGCCATAAATTGACTCCTGTGCCGCCGCCTCATCGGTATGGAAAGGCTGGGGATCCCATTGGCGGGCAAAAGCTTTCATGTCCTCCGGGTTGAGTTCCCAGACGCCGCAATCATGCACTTTACCGACTTCGAGATCGTCATAGTACACCCTGCCGGGCAGAACCAGCTTGGATTCCGACATGCTTTTCCCCTTCTGTGCTTATGTCACAGCCTGTATAGAGGGTTTCAGGCGGGCAGAAAAGGGCTTTCCAGCCTCTCCTTGAGTCGGCTCATCCGGCCGAAAGGGCTATTCAGCAGCTGCCGGTCGGGTTTTGGTCAAATGGGCCAGAATATTTTGCGGTGCCGTCTCCCCATAAGGATCGGTTTCACAATTATCACACCGACCGGGCTCCTCAAACCACGCGGTAATCACACCATTTTCGACTATGGCGGCATAACGCCAACTGCGCCGCCCGAAGCCAAGATTATCCTTATCCACCAACATACCCATCGCCTCGGTGAAATGTCCGGAGCCGTCAGGAATCAAGCCGATATTTTCAATGTTCTGCCCCCGGCCCCAGGCATTCATGACAAAGGCGTCATTGACGGCGATGCAGTAAATCGCCTCAACCCCGCAGGCCTGAAATTCCGGATACAGTTCTTCAAAATCCGGCAATTGGTAAGTTGAGCAGGTCGGCGTAAAGGCACCGGGCAATGAAAACAAGACTGTTTTTTTACCGGCGAAATAATCCTGTGATGTTGTGTGCTCCCAGCGATAGGGATTATCACCTCCAATAGCTGCGTCTCTGACGCGGGTTTTGAATGTCGCCTCTGGAACGGTTTGACCAATCATGAACTTTCTCCTTTATTAGAATAATTCTAATATAGGGATTAGAGACACCCCTGTCAATATTTTTTATAATTATTCTAAACTACTGCCGAGCCAGTGAGGTGTCTTTGCGGCTAAACCCTGCCAAAACAAGACAGCCGGCAAAAATTCCGAGATTTTTGACAAAATTCTGGGTTTCATGCCGGCCTTCCATACCGCTGAAATTCCAGAAATCATGCAATGCGAAATTAATCACCAGGATGTAAGCAGCACAGCCATAAGCTGCAAGCCAGACCTGCCGGTTGGCAAGCAATAATCCGCCCAACACCAAATTGGCGATGCCGGCCACCGCGAGCAACGGTCCGGTAAGCGGCACAGCATGGCGCAGCATCAGATCAATATGCGTCTGCCAGTCGGCAAATTTCGCCAGTCCCGGCAGGATAAAATACAAGCCCAATAAAATGCGGCCAGTGGCGAGCGCTAATTTATCCAGAGTGTGCAGTGATGTCTCCGTCATATCCAGTCCCCCTTAAGCAATGGTAATGGCTGGAACAAGGCCAATGGCATCAGAATACCATAAAAGCTATATAATAACCGAATTGTGAAGAAAATGGCGCACCGGGGAAGATTCGAACTCCCGACCCCTTGATTCGTAGTCAAGTACTCTATCCAGCTGAGCTACCGGTGCCTGGACGCTGTAACCAGCGCGTTGGGATTGTTTAATCACTCAGGTCGCTTTTGGCAAGCCCTGAATGACCGTTTGAGCAATTTCTTTGCAGTTGCGCGTGGTGCACAGTAAGGTGTCGGCATGAGACCGCTCAGCCTTGGAAATGCCATAATATTGACCCTCTGTCTGGTAATATCGCAGACCGGACGGGTTGGCGCGCAAAGCCTCATCACGCCCGGCAATGAAGCCATGGTCGCGGCGGCGCATCCGCTGGCGGCACAGACCGGACGACGGATTTTGGAGGCAGGCGGGACCGCCATGGATGCCGCCGTCGCCGTGCAGGCCGTGCTGGGGCTGGTTGAGCCGCAATCCTCCGGGCTGGCGGGGGGCGGGTTTCTGCTGCACTATCAGGCAGATAACGGTGAGCTGACCAGCTGGGACGGCCGCGAAATCGCACCGGCCAATCTCGATAAGGATATTTTTGACCAATATGCCCGCCCGCGCAGCTATGAAAACTATATGCGCGCCGTCACCAGTGCACACGCTACCGGTGTGCCGGGAATACCGGATTTGCTGGTCAAGGCGCACAGCCGATTCGGTAAACTTGACTGGCCGGACCTGCTGGCACCGGCAAGCACCCTCAGCCGAAAAGGTTTTGCCGTCACGCCCCGCCTGCATATTCTGCTGCAACGCGACTCGCATCTGCGGGACAACGAACAGGCCCGCGCTCTGTTTTACCGCCGCGATGAAACCGGCCGTTATCAAGCTGTCCCGATCGGGCATATTATCAAGAATCCGGCCTATGCCGAAACCCTGGACACCTTTGCCCGTCAGCCGCGTGCCGGCTTTTACGGCACCGGTGCCGGTACGCCGGGCCATGAGATTCTCACCACATTGACCGCTGCCGGCAACAGCATGACAGCGGCTGATTTAGCCGCCTACTCAGCCAAGCAGCGGTCTAATTTATGTGCGCGCTACCGTACCTTCAAAGTGTGCAGCATGGGTCCGCCAAGCTCGGGCGGCATGGCCTTGCTGCAAATGCTCGGCATCCTGTCGCATTTCAAGCTTTCCGAACTCAGCCCGGACAGTGTGACGGCGGTGCATTTGATCAGCGAGGCCGGCCGGTTGGCCTTTGCAGACCGCAATCATTATCTGGCTGACCCGGACTTTGTTGACGTGCCGGTTGCGGCTCTGCTGGAGACGGACTATCTGCGCCGCCGCGCCGGCCTGATCAACATCAACCGTGCCATGCCATCCGTCACCCCGGGTGATCCGGCCGGCACCAAATCGCGGTTTTCAGCGGCGCGCTCCCCGGAAATGGCCTCGACCACGCATTTCACCATACGGGATTTTTCCGGCAACATCGTATCTTTCACCAGCTCGGTGGAATCGGCCTTTGGCTCTCGCCGGATGGCCGGCGGCATGATGCTCAACAATCAGTTGACGGATTTTTCCTTCGCCAGTGACGCTCAAGACAAGCCTGCCGCCAACGCCCCCGCCGGCGGGAAACGGCCGCGGTCTTCCATGACGCCGGTCATTATTTTTGATGCGCAGAACAAACCTTTCGCCGCCCTCGGCTCACCCGGCGGCCCCAAAATCATCGGCTATGTAGCGTTGAGTGTCATCGCCCTGCTTGACTGGGGCATGTCCATGCAGGAAGCCATTGCCCTGCCCCGTCATGTTGCGCCCTCCGGCACAATTGAACTCGAAGCCGGCACTCCCCTGTCCAATCTCGCGCCAGTTCTGGAGCAGATGGGACATAAAACCAAAATCAACCGCCACCACAGTGGCTTGCACGGCATCCGCATAAACGGGTCTGACGGCCTGGACGGCGGCGCCGACCCACGTCGTGAGGGTGTGGTGATGCAACTGAAAGCCGAATAAGCGCCGGCTCAGGCGACGGATTTCCCCTCAGCATCCGTGAGTCGGGGCCTGATGAGACGGGGCCTCATACGGCAAATACAGCTCAAAAACAGAGCCTTTATCTGATGTTTTGACAAGCTCGAGGCGGCCCCCGTGCCACTTGGCCAATTCATCTGCAATCGCCATGCCCAAGCCCGTACCGCCGGGTTTCAGGCTGCCTTGATAGGGAACGAATAATTTTTCGACCGTACCCTCATCCATGCCAGGGCCGGTGTCTTCAATGATCAGGGCTATACCCTGTTTTTCCCGACGGCTTGTGACCACCCGCCCAGCCCGGCCGGTTGATTTAATCGCCTGAATAGCATTCAGCACCACATTATAGATGATACGGAAAGCAAGATTGCGTTCACACTCAATCTTTTCGCTTGCCCCAACCTGATTGATGAGTTGCACCCTGTTCGCCACGTCGTGCAACCGCACAAGGGTCATCACTTCATTGACTAGCGGCCTGACGGCATGGGCGCTGTAATTGATTTCCCGTTTGGTGGCGCTCGCATATTGCGTGGTCCATTCACACAGGCTGACGGCGCGTTCAATACTGATATTCATCCGCTCGCCCATGCGCCGGTCTTTTTCGTCATCGGCAGCAACCAGCCGGTCCGCAAACAATTGCATGCTTGCCAGGACATTTCGTATGTCATGCGCTAGCCGCGCCGCACCGGCACCAAGCGACGCCAAACGGGACTGCTCCTCAATGTGCTTGGTGATGGTGTTTTCCAACTCATCAATGCTGGATGCCCTTTGCGCCGGACCGGCCGGGTCGTCTTTCTGGTTCATCAAAAGCGCGGTCATTGACAGGGATAATTCGCGGCGAAACAGACGCGGAAGTATCAGCACGATAAAAAGACTTAAAAAGGCCGCCAGACGAATGGACCGCTTGGTTTGGTAAATCACATAATCCAAGACGGCGTCGTGCCGGAAAATGACGTTAATATTCTGCATGATTTTATCGTCAGTGCTCGCGACCACCCCCAAATGATCCCGCGGCGATGACATCAACCGGTAAAGGTTCGTAAAACTGTCACGCACAAGATCCGATCCAAGATTAACCCTTACCGGTGCGGCCGGCAGGGTCAGGTTTTCCCGAAACCACACTGTCCGCAAATTTCCTTCCTCAGACTCGTAAAACCGGATGCCCTCAACATGTTGATAAACGACCAAAATCTCCTTCTCCAGGGCCGTCAGGGGACGGTTGCGGATGAGTTCGGCGACCAGCACGCCATTTTTGAAGATATCCTTGGCAACATGCTCGCCGGACCGGATCATTGCTACGGGTGTGATGATGATATTCAGAAGAACAAATATGCCGAGAAAGCTTACCAGCAATCTGAGGGTCGCCCTTTGAATAGGGGTCTCCTTGACTCCAATGACCGAGCGCACACCGGCCATAAACTATTTAATCATAGTCCCACCTACGCAATCATTCTCAACTAAATAAGTTCAGTAACTTGACAAGTCCTCTTGTTTTGGCGCTGAAGAGCGTCGGCGTGTAGTAGCTCCCTGCAACGCGTTTGGAGATTTCACCCCGTGTCGGATACGGGGCGATGGTGCCGGCCATGGCTGAAATTGAAAGCTTTTGTTCGAGCGCAAGCGTCCAGGGTGCCAGCAGATCACCGGCATTTTTGCCGACAATGCCTGCCCCGAGAATTTTCCCTTTCGGGGTCAGAACAACTTTAATCATGCCGTCAATATCGTTTTCTGCACGCGCCCGGTCATTCCCCGAAAAGGCTTCCGTCAGAACCTTCACTTTCAAGCCACCGGCAACAGCTTCAGCCTCTGTCAGACCAACTTGGGCGAGTTCCGGGTCGGTATAGACCACCTGCGGCATGACATCATGGCGCGCCTTGGCCGGTAATTTAAACAAGGCGTTTCGTATGACAATCCCGGCATGATATCCGGCGGCGTGGGTCAATTGAGTCAGCCCAGTTACGTCCCCGACAGCAAAAACTCTTTTATTGCTGGTTCGCAGGCGGTCATCAACCTTGATGCCGGTATCATCAAATTCAATACCGGCCATGTCCAGATCCAGCCGCGCCGTCTGTGGCCGCCGTCCGGTTGCAACGAGCAAATGCGAGCCGGTCAGGAGTTTTGTCGTTTCTCCGTCCAGTAAGGTGATTTTGAAAAGTCGCGTAGATTGCACGACCGATTTGATTTTCACACCCTCGAGACACTCAACACCCTCGGCCACAAGCCTGTCACGGACAAATCCGGCCAAATCAGGATCACTGCGCGGCAAAAGTCTGTCGGCTTCCAGAATGGTGACTTTCGACCCCAAACGCGCATGCGCTTGCGCCATTTCGACACCAATGGCCCCGCCGCCGATAATCAGCAGATGTTCCGGGGGTTTTTTAAGGTCGAATATGGTTTCATTGGTCATAAAATCGGTTTTGCGCAAGCCCTGAATCGGCGGCACAGCGGCGGCGGACCCGGTGGCAATAACAAACTTTTTGGCCTGTATCTGATATGTGCCGACTTTGGCTGTCTGGGAATCCAAAAACCGCGCATTGCCCTTCAGAACCGTCACGCCCAAACTTTCAAAGCGTTCAACCGAGTCATGCGGCTCTATGTCAGCAATAACCTTGCGAACATGCGCTTTGACCGCATCAAAATCGATTTTCACACGCGCAGCACTGACACCGAGCGCTTTGCCCTGCTGCATGGCGTCTGATGCATGCGCCGCAGCAAGCAAAGCTTTGGAGGGCACACAACCGGTATTGAGACAGTCACCGCCCATTTTGTCACGTTCAACCAATACCGTACGCGCCCCCATCTGGGCTGCCCCCGCAGCCACCGATAACCCGCCGGACCCAGCGCCAATTACACAGATATCAGCCTTTATCAGCTTTCTTTTTTTCAACTCAATATCCTTGACCTGCTGGTATTTGCGGACAAAAACCGGTGCGAGGCTGAGCAAGCCCAAACCGCAAAGCGGCAGAAATACCTCAGGATTGAAAATAATGCTCAAATCAGGAACTCCGCCCTGCGACAGCACAACGGATAAACCGTTGCCGACACTCGCGTAAACAAATGTCCCGGGAGCGATGCCGACAGCCGTTGTCAGTAAGAAGACCGAAAACGATACATTTGTCAGGGCGGCGGCAATATTCACCAGAAAAAACGGAAATACCGGGATGAACCGCACCATAAGCAGATATGACGCGGCGTCCTTTTGAAACCCTTCCTGAAACTGCTGCAGCCTCGGGCCCGCCTTTTGCCGCAGAGCGTTCCCCAAGGCCGTGCGCGCCGCCAGAAACAACAGACATGCACCGCCGGTAGCCCCGGCAATGGTCAACACGCCGCCGACAAAAGTACCGAACACAAGCCCGCCCGTCAGAGTCAAGACTGTGGCTGCCGGCAGCGATAGGGCGACGACCAGAACATAGAGAAGCGTGAATAAAAAGGCACTCAAAACCGGCATGGCTTTGACCGCTTCCTTGACGGCGGCCTCATTTTGCCTGAGTGCTTCGAAACTGAGATATCGGTCAAGACCCAGGGACAAAACCAAAGCCATTACCACAACAATAACGGCAAGCGGGATAAACCTTTTCAGTTTTCTTAAATCCATGGAAACAATCTAACACCAAGCTTTAACTGAATACCACTAAGAATAAAAAGGCGCCGTATGTCCACCGATTTCTGTCAAGATCACAATATTGTGAAAATGCAGCATCCTGGTCCGGTGGCCAACAAAACAGCATCAGAAAACCTCCCGAAAATCGCCAATTGGATTGACTTAACGGCTTTTTTTAGCTACATCAGCCCTCAACTTAACCAATTCATACAGGCCTGCATATCAGGCTGAGGAGTCAAACCGTGAAGCGCACATTCCAACCTTCAAATCTGGTCCGCAAACGCCGCCATGGTTTCCGGTCCCGCATGGCGACCAAAAATGGTCGTCAAATCCTGAACCGTCGCCGTAACAAAGGCCGCAAGAGCCTGTCAGCATAAACCGACGGACCGCCCGCATCATGACGCGCCTCGCAAGACTTAAAGTCAGACGCGACTTTCTGGCTGCCGCGAAAGGCCTGAAGTTCATCCGCAGGGGACTTGTCCTACAGGCATTGGACAAGACCGCAGACGCTGACGCAACCGACATTCGTTACGGGCTGACCGTGACCAAAAAAGTCGGTAATGCCGTTATCCGCAACCGCGTTCGCCGCCGTCTCAGGGCCGTTGCGGCTGAACTTCTGCCGCAAAAAGGCAAATCCGGTTTTGATTATGTCCTGATCGGGCGCGTGACGACGCTCGACCGCCCCTATCACAAGCTGGCAAAAGACCTTGAAACCGCTCTCGAGCGCGTCCATGATATGGCCAGTCACCCTGAGTTTGCGTCAGTTGAGGAGACCGCAAAGTGAATGATAACAATAACGGCAATTTTTTTCTGGCCATCATGCTTTGTCTCGGTGTCCTTCTGGCTTGGCAATATTTCATCATCGATCCAAAAATCGCCCAGGAAAACGCCCGCCGTCAGGCAGTTTTAAACGAGCAGGCGGAAGCTGAGGCGGCAGCCACGCCGACCTATGTCGATACGCCCGGCATTGAAACCGATGAGCAGGAACTTCAGACGGCACAGCTGCAGGCGCCCGATTTCACCGACAGTCCGCGCCTTGCAATCGAGACGCCGCAGCTGAACGGCAGCATCGCCCTGATGGGTGCACGCCTGGATGACCTGTCTTTGAAACAATATCCGGTTTCACTCGGCAGTTCCGAAATTACCACGCTGTTGGCGCCTGAAACGGGAGGTCAGTTCTGGCACGTCACCTATGGCTGGATCGGTCGCGGCGATATCAATGCAAGCCTGCCTGCGCCGGACAGCCTCTGGCAGGTTGAGAGCGGGGACATTTTAACTCCCGACTCACCCGTAACCTTGCGGTTTGAGGCCGCCAACGGACTGGTTTTCCGGCGGCATATCTCGGTCGATCAAAACTTCATGTTCACCATACGCCAGTCGATTGAAAATACTGGCGATCAGAACGTTACCCTGTTCCCCTACGGCCAGATCACGCGCCGCGGCAATGATGCGGATATGGAAATATTTGTACTGCATGAAGGCGGCATCGGCGTTCTCGGAGAGGAAACAGGCCTGCAGGAAATCGATTACAGCGACTTGGTCGAGGATGAACCAATCAAAGAAAACGCCGTTGGCGGGTGGCTCGGTCTGACCGACAAATACTGGGCAGCGGCCATCATCCCGCCCCAAAACGAGCAATATCAGGCGCGCATGAACGGGGAAGCCGCCACCGGTGCCGGCGGCGCCCTCTACCGGGCTGATTTCAGACTTGGCGGGCGCACCATTGCCCCCGGCGCAAGCGTTGAGGTCGAGTCGCGCCTGTTTGCCGGCGCCAAAAAAGTCGATCTGATTGACAACTATAATGAAGACGGCATTTTGAAATTCGACCTGCTGATTGACTGGGGCTGGTTTTACTTCCTGACCAAGCCAATGTTCCAGCTGCTGGCTTTTTTCTACGGCCTGTTCGGAAATTACGGGCTGGCAATCCTGATCGTCACCGTTGTCATCAAGCTGGTCTTTTTCCCGCTGGCCAACAAGTCTTATGTAACCATGGCGAAAATGAAAAAGCTACAGCCGGAAATGACTCGTATCCGCGAAACCATGGCCGATGACAAACAACAGCAACAGCAGGCGCTTTTGAAGCTTTACCGTGATGAAAAACTCAACCCGATGGCGGGATGCCTTCCGATATTGATTCAGGTTCCTGTCTTCTTTTCCCTGTACAAGGTTCTTTACGTCACGATTGACATGCGGCACCAGCCCTTCTTCGGTTGGATTCAAGATCTGTCAGCTCCCGACCCAACCTCTCTGTTCAATTTGTTTGGATTGCTTCCTTACGATCCGCCGCAATTCCTGATGCTCGGGATTTGGCCAGTGATTATGGGTATCACCATGTTCATCCAAATGCAGATGAACCCGCCGGCACCCGACCCCGTCCAGCGGCGTATTTTCATGTTCATGCCGCTTATATTCACCTTTCTGCTGGCGAGCTTTCCGGCCGGGCTGGTAATCTATTGGGCATGGAATAACTTCCTGTCGGTTCTGCAGCAAGGCTACATCATGCAGCGTAATGGCGCACCGATAGAATTACTGAGTAATCTGGGCCTGAAAAAGAAATCAGACAGCTGATCTACGGGGGTGACGGCCATGGGTTCAGACAATGAGGAGAGCGGGAACCCTGAAGCAGGCCGTTGGCTGTTCGCTCAGGGCACAACCTTCCGGATCGGTGTGCCGGACCTGACCGTCCTGCCCCCCGCCGACCGTGATGAGATCGCCTTTGCCGGACGGTCGAATGTCGGTAAGTCCAGCCTGCTCAACGCTTTGACCGGACATAAAAACCTCGCCCGCACCTCTTCCACGCCCGGACGCACGCAGGAGCTGAACTTTTTTGCTCTGGCGCCGGATCGCAGTGCTGACGAAAATGGTGTGCTCTGGCTCGTGGACATGCCCGGCTACGGCTATGCCCGTGAGTCAAAGTCAAAAATCAAGGCCTGGAACAAACTTCTCATCGCTTATTTGCAGGGGCGTCCCAATCTCAGACGGGTTTTCCTGCTGATTGACTCACGCCACGGGTTAAAACCGAATGACGTGGCGCAAATGGAAGATTTTGATAAATCAGCGGTTCCCTATCAGATAATTTTGACGAAAGCGGACAAACCCAAAAAAGGGGATTTGACCGATTGTCTTGAAAATGTCAAAAAAGCCATACACAAGCGGGCGGCCGCGCATCCAAAGGTCATCGTCACCTCGAGTGAAAAAAACGATGGCATTGCAGAACTGAGATCTGAAATCGCCAGCATGGTGGATTTGGAGGCAATCGGCTATCAACCGCGTGAAGAGACATGAATGGGGTTGCGCAAATGGCAACATCGAAAAAAACAGCTCCAAAAAGAAGGGGCAAGAACCCTCAGGCCAGTGCAGACTGGCTTGAAAAAGCGCATGTGCTGACCGAGGCGCTGCCCTTCATGCAGCGCTATGACAAGCGCACTATTGTGGTCAAATATGGTGGTCATGCCATGGGCGATGAAGCCTTGTCGCAGAAATTCGCCCGTGACATCGTATTGCTCAAGCAGTCCGGCATCAATCCGGTCATCGTCCATGGTGGCGGCCCTCAGATCAACGAGATGCTGGAGCGGCTGGGCATCAAGTCAAAATTTTCAGGTGGCATGCGGGTCACTGACAAGCAGACCATTGAAGTTGTCGAAATGGTTCTTGCCGGTGCCATCAACAAGCAGATTGTGACCGCCATCAACCAGGCCGGCGGCCGGGCCATCGGCCTGTCGGGCAAGGACGGGGACCTGCTGGTCGGCAAAAAAACCAAACGGCGGCACAGGGATCCGGATAGCAATGTCGAGAAAGTCGTAGATCTGGGCTATGTCGGCATGCCGCAAACCGTGAACCCTGAAATTCTTGAAACCCTGGTTGCCTCGGACATGATTCCGGTTGTCGCCCCGATTGGCACTTCCGTAAAAGGGGAGACTTTAAACATCAATGCCGACACGGCAGCCGGCGCCATCGCTGCGGCCTTGGAGGCTGAAAGGCTCTTACTGCTGACGGATATTGCCGGTGTCATGGACAAAAAAGGCGTCTTAATAGAGCGTCTGACAGCGCGGCGCGCCAGACAGTTAATCACCAGTGGCACAGCCCTTGGCGGCATGATACCCAAGCTTGAAACCGCTATTGACGCCCGCAGGAAAGGGGTCAATGGTGTCGCCATTCTGGACGGCAGGGTCCCCCATGCCATCCTGCTCGAACTGTTCACCGAGCTGGGTGCCGGCACTTTACTGGAATAGGGGTGATTATGAAAGTGCGGGCATTGACACTGACACTGCTGCTGCCTGTGCTGATGGTGTCCGCCTTTATGATGCCTTCTGCGCAGGCGCAGGAAGCAGGCAAAGTGAAACTGTGCAATGAAACCAGCCATTTCCTGAATGTTGCGACAGCCTTGAGGGTCGGGGCAGCCAGCAAATCCCAAGGCTGGCTGCAGGTCATGCCCGGAACATGCGAAACCGGACTGCTGGCATCGGCAGACATGGATGAGGCCTTTGTTTATGCTCAGTCAGACAGCATCTATTCCGGCTCCGTGCAGAGATTTGAAGGCAACGAACAGTTCTGTATTTCTTTTGACGGGGATTTTGACATTGACGGCCGCCGGGACTGCCGCGAAAGGGGCTTTGCTGCGGTTGACTTCGCGCTGATTGATATAAGCACCGCCACACCTGAGGTAACCTTCTCTGACCCTCTGGGGTTCAGCCGCCGCCAGTCCAAAACGGCGGCCGCACAGCGTCTCCTGAGTGAAATGGGCTATGATATTGGTCGCATTGACGGCCTGTCGGGGCGGCGGACAATTGCCTCTCTGCATGATTTCCAGAAGGCAAATGGGTATCCGAAAAGCGGCAATGTCACAAAAGCTGTTCTGACGGAGCTTTATGAGCAGGCGTCACGTAAAGCCGGGGAGCGCGGGCTTTTGCTTTGCAACAAGACCGATGATCTGATCTGGGCTGCGGTCGGCCGGGTCAAGGGCGACGGTTTCAAAACCGAAGGTTGGCTATCGATTGACTCGCAAAAGTGCCGCAAGGGGATAAATGATGAGCTGGCGGCACGCTATTATTTTGTGTATGCCGAGGCGGTTGACCCTGCTGGCAATCCGGTCATCCGGGCCGGGCGGCGTCAGGTCTGGAACGGAACATTTGAGCTATGCACCAAACCGACACGCTTTGCCATCGAAACACGCAATGATTGCGCCAGTCTGGGCCTGGACAAAACAGGTTTTATGAAAATTGACACCGGCGCTGAAACCAGTTGGATACTGAATTTTGAGTAAACATGATTTAAAAGACGTCAAATACTGGATTTTTGACCTCGACAACACCCTTTACCCCCCTGAAATGGACCTTTTTGCCAAGGTCGATGTACGGATGACAGAATATATACAGGACCGCCTCAACCTGCCGCGGGAAGATGCCTTTGCCATCCAGAAAAAATATTGGAAGGAATATGGCACGACCCTGTCCGGCCTGATGCAGCAACATCAACTCAGCCCGGATGATTTCCTGGATTTCGTTCATGATATTGACGTCTCCCCCCTGTCACCGGATCCGGAGCTGGACGCAGCCCTGTCCGGGCTTGACGGTATCAAATACATCTTCACCAACGGCACCACGCAACATGCCGAAAATGTCAGCCGCCAACTTGGTATCCGGCATCATTTCAAGGATATTTTCGACATTCGGGCCGCCGATTACATCCCCAAGCCGCAAAAACCAGCCTATGAAAAAATGATTGCGCATTTCGACATCAACCCGGTGGAGGCGGTTTTCTTTGAGGATATGGCCCGCAACCTTCCGCCGGCAGCGGAGCTTGGCCTCAAAACGGTCTGGGTGCGTCCCGCCCTGGCCCCCGACGCCCCCGATCATACCCATATCAGTCATGAACAATCAGACACCCATGAGTTTGATTTTGTCATTGACGCCCTGACGCCATTCCTCAAGGAGATCACTTGATCTGCGGTTTTTGTTGACACTCGGGCGGTGATTGCTAATTTCGCGCCAAACAAATATGTGTTAGCACTGAGACAGACAAAGGAGCGGGGCATGAGCACCGAAATTGAAACCATTATCAATGACGCCTTCGACAATTCCGGCGATATCACGCCGGAAACAGGCGGTGACATCCGCAGGGCTGTCGAGGCGGCCATGACCGGACTGGATGACGGCACTTTGCGGGTCGCGGAGAAAACGGGGGATGACTGGCAGGTCAACCAATGGTTGAAAAAAGCCGTCCTCCTGTCGTTCCGGCTGAACAATATGAGCACCCAGTCCGGAGGTCCAGACGGCTCAAGTTGGTGGGACAAGGTACCCTCAAAATTTGATGGTTGGGGCGCCGATGAGTTCACATCGGCGGGCTTTCGTGCCGTCCCGAACTGCGTGGTGCGCCGGGGTGCCTATATTGCCCCAAGCGTGGTCTTAATGCCCAGTTTCGTTAATCTTGGAGCCTATGTTGACACCGGCGCCATGATTGACACCTGGGCTACGGTCGGATCCTGCGCGCAAATCGGCAAAAATGTCCACCTTTCCGGCGGGGCTGGTATTGGTGGTGTTTTGGAGCCGTTGCAGGCCAATCCAACCATTATTGAGGATAATTGTTTCATCGGTGCCCGCTCTGAAGTTGCTGAGGGCGTGATTGTCCGCGAGGGCGCGGTTTTATCGATGGGGGTTTTCATCTCAGCTTCAACCAAAATTGTTGACCGCGCCACCGGCACGATCACACGCGGCGAAGTGCCGCCCTATTCGGTAGTTGTGCCCGGCACATTGCCGAGCGAAGATGGCGGTCCGAGTCTGGCCTGCGCGGTAATTGTGAAAACCGTTGACGCCCAAACCCGTTCAAAAACCTCCGTCAACGAACTGTTGCGCGATTAAGGACCAAAATGCCTGTCAACGCCGTCGAATTTGCAGCTGAACTGATCAAGTGCCCGTCCGTGACCCCACGCGACGCGGGCGCGCTTGATGTGCTGGAAAAAGCCCTGACGGAACTCGGCTTCAGCTGTACCCGGCTGCCGTTTGAAGAGGAAGGGACGGCACGGGTTGACAATCTTTTCGCCCAATATGGTTCAGGTGCGCCGCATTTCTGTTTCGCCGGCCACACAGATGTTGTGCCGGTCGGTGATGCAGACGCCTGGAGCAAGGACCCCTTTGCCGGTCAGATAGAAGACGGCGTGTTATGGGGGCGCGGTGCCGCTGACATGAAGGGCGCCATTGCCGCTTTTGTCGCCGCGGTTGCGGGTTTTATAGCCCGCCCTACCCCGTTGCAAGGCAGTATCAGCCTCCTCATTACCGGCGATGAGGAAGGCCCGTCCGTCAATGGAACCGTCAAAATGCTGCAATGGTTGGCCGATCACAACATCCGTATTGATGACTGTATTGTCGGCGAACCGACCAATCCCCGGACGATGGGGGAGATGGTCAAAATCGGGCGGCGCGGCAGTGTCAACGGCATTGTCACCGTAACCGGCAAACAGGGACATGTCGCCTATCCGCACCGTGCCGACAATCCCGTGCCGCATTTGATCCGACTGATGCAGGCACTTTCAGAGACCGAGATTGACGGCGGCTCAGAGCATTTTCAGGCCAGCAATCTTGAGGTCACAAGCTTTGATGTCGGCAACGCCACCACCAATGTCATTCCGGCAAAGGCGCAGGCGCGCTTCAACATCCGCTATAACGATTTGTGGAGCCGTGACACCATCACCGCCTGGATTGAAAAAACTTTGGACAGTGCCAGACAAGGATGCGGCATGGATCTGGAGCTTAGTCACTCGGGTGAGTCTTTCCTGACGGAAACCGGACCGCTGACCGACATTATCAGTGATGCCATCACCTCCGTTACCGGGAAAACAGCCGACCTGTCGACCACCGGCGGGACGTCAGATGCGCGCTTCATCAGCCAATTTACCCGGGTCGTTGAGTTCGGCCTGGTCGGGGAAACGATGCACCAGGTCGATGAGCGTGTGCGCACAGCCGATATTGAAGCC
The DNA here is from genome assembly GCA_049889415.1 of Parvibaculales bacterium. Classification (GTDB taxonomy): domain Bacteria; phylum Pseudomonadota; class Alphaproteobacteria; order RS24; family RS24; genus JAYQKL01. Next base: position 77,405 of record JBMHDL010000009.1, read on the forward strand.
TTGACGGAAATTTACGGCAGAATCCTCACCGCCTATTTTCAGGCATAATCAACCTGCATGAAATACAGCCCCTCGGGGCCTGCAACCGGCGCGCACGCAGCACGCTCACAGGCTGCGAGTGCTTCCGCAACATCCGAGGCCTGCCACTTACCCTCACCGACCAGTTTCAAGGCCCCCGCAAATGAACGGATCTGGTGATGCAGAAAACTGCGCGCCGACACTGTGAGATCTATATGGGCACCCTGCCTTTGAACCCGGATGGCCTCAATCGACTTGACCGGTGATTTTGACTGGCACTGCACCGACCGGAAAGTGGTGAAATCATGCCGGCCCAAAAACACCTGCGCCGCTTCATGCATGGCCTCGACATCCAGGGAGACCGGAACCCAGCAGGCCCTGTCACGCTCCAGCGTCAAAGGAGCCCGTCGGTCAAGAAAGCGATAGAGATAATGCCGGCGGATTGCGGAGAAGCGGGCATCAAAATCATCCGTCACCGCCTCAACCCCCAAAACAGCGACCGGCAAGGGTTTCAGGTGTTGATTGACGGCTTTCTTGACCGTTTCAGCGTCCGTGTCCTTTGCCAGATCAACATGCCCCACCTGGCCACGGGCATGGACGCCCGTATCTGTGCGACCGGCTCCGAAAACCGTAACCTGCTCCCCGCAAAATTTCTGAAAGGCACCTGACAGGGCATCCTGTACACCACATCCCTCACTTTGGCTCTGCCAACCGCAAAACGGCGTTCCGTCATATTCAATCAGCAGTTTGTAGCGTTGGGTCATGCTAACACGTCGCCCGTTTTCAGGCCGGCACCGCGCTGAAAATCAGCCGCCGCCGTCACCGGCTTACCGGCTCTTTGGACAACCTCAATGCGCACAAGGCCCTCTCCGCAGGCAATGGTCGGGCTGTCATCCAGAACCGTGCCCGGTGACAGGTCCGCCTGCCCGGTCACATGGCTGACCCGGAGGATCTTTAAACGCATATCATTAATTTGCGTCCAAGCGCCGGGAAACGGAGACAGGCCGTGTATGTGACGGACAACCTCATCTGCAGGGCACGACCAGTCAATGCGCGCCTCCGACTTGTCGATTTTTTCGGCATAGGTCACGCCAAATGCCGGCTGCGGCACCGGAGTCAGGGAGCGGGCTTTGCCGACGGCATCAACAATACCGCGCGCACCCAAAAACATGAGTTTGTCATGCAGGGTCAGTGCCGTGTCATCAATGTCAATATCCATGGTTTTCGTCAACAGCACCGGCCCGGTATCCAGTCCGGCTTCCATCTGCATGATACTGATGCCGGTCTGGACATCTCCTGCCATAATGGCGCGTTGTATCGGCGCCGCCCCTCGCCAGCGCGGTAGTAGGGACGCATGAATATTCCAACACCCAAGTGTCGGGATGTCCAGAACGGCCTGTGGCAAAATCATGCCATAAGCCACCACTACCGCCAGATCCGCCTGATGGGCCGCAAACTCCGCCTGAACGTCCTCTGATTTTAGGCTGGTCGGGAAGTAAACAGGCAGCCCCATGGTTTCGCCACATGCCCCGACAGCCGAGGGCTGAAGCGACATGCCGCGGCCTTTTTTGGCCGGCGGGCGTGTGTACACAGCACAGATTTCGTGCCCAGCCTTGTGCAGGGCTTTCAACGCCGCAACAGAAAATTCAGGGGTTCCCATGAAAATAATACGCATGCCTTAGCTGCCCCGGCTCCGCTCACGCAGAACGGACCTTTTCCTTGTTCAATTTGCGCAATTTGCTCATGATACGGTCACGCTTGAGGCGGGACAGATGATCGAGAAACACAACCCCGTTCAAATGATCCATTTCATGCTGGATGCAGGTCGCCAACATTCCCTCGCAGTCAATCTCCTGCGTTTCACCGTCATAATCCATAAACCTTACCTTGCAGCGCGCCGGCCGCTCGACGTCATCATAAAAGCCAGGGACAGACAGACACCCTTCCTGATAATTTGACATCTCCTCCGATGTCCAGGTGATTTCAGGGTTGACGAAATAGCGCGGCTTTTCATCTTTCAACCCTGACAAGTCATAACGGTCTTCCTGATCACTGTCATCGGGCGCCTCTGAGGGCGACAGATCCATGACAATGACACGCTGTGCCTCCCCGATTTGAATCGCCGCCAGACCAATGCCATTGGCGGCATACATGGTCTCCAGCATGTCATCCATCAAGGCGCGGGTCGTATCCGTGACCTCGTCTACAGGCTTGGATATTGTTTTGAGCCGCGGGTCAGGTACTGATATAATCTCTCTAATGGTCATAGTGTTGAGATAAGCCTTGTTGGTCAGGGCGTCAAGGCACGAGTAACAGCCGCTTGCGGCACCCGGCACAGTCAGATACTACAAGGAACCTCATGGAATCCAGCACCCTTGCTATCATTGTTCTTTCAACCACCCTTGCCGGTCTGGTGTTTGCCTTGTTGAAGGCCTTGTCGCACAATCGGAAAGACCCGGCAGACGCCGCCCATGCCGCCCATCTGCAGGCGCTTTTGGCTGAAATTGACCGCAAACAGACTGAATTAACCGGGAGTTTAAACAGCTTTGCCCAGGCGCAGGAAACCGCCCGCGGCGAATTGAATCGCAATCTGGCAGAACGGCTGGACACGGTCTCCCGCAATGTTGGTGACAATCTGCGCGTCACCGGTGAAAAAACCACAAAAACCCTCAGCGATCTGGGCGAAAGGCTGGCGACCATTGATGCCGCGCAACAGCAGATCAGCGCCCTTTCCGGTCAGGTCGTCGATTTGCAGAATATTTTGAACAACAAACAGGCGCGTGGCGCCTTCGGAGAAACCCAGCTGGCCGATATTGTCCGCGACGGTCTGCCGGAAAACGCCTTTGAACTGCAACACACGCTGTCCAACAACAAACGTGCCGACTGTTTGATCAGGCTACCCAATCCGCCGGGGCCGGTGGTGGTAGACAGCAAATTCCCGTTGGAGGCGTTCAAACGCTACAGCAGCGCCGAAGACCCGGCAGAGAAAAAGGACGCGCTGAACCAACTCGGCCGCGATACGTTGAAACATGCCCAGGATATTTCAGAAAAATACATCCTCTCCGGGGAAACGGCCGATGCGGCCTTGATGTTCCTGCCGTCTGAAAGCGTGTTTTCGGAGCTGCATCTGGCCTTACCGGGGATTGTTGACAAATGCCGGGCCCTGCGGGTCTATCCCGTCTCGCCCAACACCATGTCCCTGACCCTCAACACCGTACGCGCCATTATGCGCGATGTGAAAATGCGCGAGCAGGCGGGGCTGATTCAGAAGGAAGTCGGGATTTTGATGGAAGACATTGCCCGTCTGGGAGACCGTGTCAGCAAGCTACGTAGCCATTTCTCACAGGCCAATAAGGATGTTGAGCTGATTGAGACATCAACCAAGAAAATCGACCAGCGCGGGCAGAAGATCACCGGCCTTGAGCTGGAGGATGGGGGTGATGAGGTGCCATCCCTGACCGATACCTGAAACCTCAAACGCAAGCAAAACTGAAACGGAAACTTAAATTTCTCGCCGCGATTTGACCGCCGCCGCCAAGGTCCCGTCATCAAGGTAATCCAGTTCTCCACCGACCGGAACGCCATGTGCCAGACGGGTTACCCGGACATCAGCCTCAGCCAGCAAATCCATGATGTAATGAGCCGTTGACTGCCCTTCAACCGTGGCATTCATGGCCAAAATCACCTCTTGGACGATGCCTTTGGCGCATTTGTCCTTCAACGCCTGCAAATTCAGGTCTTCCGGGCCAACCCCGTCCAAAGCCGATAAAATGCCGCCAAGCACATGGTACCGCCCCTTGGTCGCCTGCGCCCGCTCCAGTGCCCACAAATCCGCGACATCCTCAACCACACACAAAACCGAAACATCACGGCGCGGATCGGCACATATTGAACACGGTGACTGGGTATCCACTGAACCACATTCATCGCAGGTCACAATCGTGTCCCGGGCAACTGCCAAAGCCTCCGTCAGGGGCACCATCAGGGCTTCTCGTTTGCGAATCAGATGCAGCACCGCACGCCGCGCAGAGCGCGGGCCAAGTCCCGGTAGCCTCCCGAGCAATTTGATCAAGTGCTCAATTTCAGGGCCGTACATGGATTACATCTCTGTGTCCGGGGGGTCGTCAAACATGGTGTCTTCGACCTCAAAGCCGCTGTCCATATCGGTGACACTGACAATTTCAGCTCCCGGAAAAAGCTGCTTGGTATGTTGGACCATGGCGTCTTGTTCCGCCAACGACAACCTCTCCTCGGCTTTGGTCAACGCAACATCCTTCAAAGTAGAGGCGCCAAGCTCCTGCGATAGGCTGACCATCCATTGCTGGTTTGTCCATTGCTTGAGCTTCTTGCTTAAATCCCGTGAAAAATCTTCCTGTCCGTCAGCCAAGCGCAGTTCAATCACACCACCGCGATCATTGGTTGCCGGCTCGAAGCGAACCAGATGCGCCCCAGACTCCAGTGCATGCTTAAGCCGGATATCCCGCATCTTTCCTGCAAAGGCAACCATCTGCTCAAACGAGCCGAGTTTGACTGTATCGGGTGCAGCGTCCTGGACAGGCTGCGCCATGGCCATGCTTGGCCCCGCACCGGCTGTGCCAGCTTGACCGGACGGAGTGCCAGCTTGCGGCACGGATGCGGTTTGGGATGCGGTACCATTCCCGCCGTTTTGCGGTGCAGTGTTGGATACGGTCGAGCCACCGGAATCCGAGGCTTCCCATTGCTTTAACAACTCTTCAGGCGCCGGCAAGTCCGCCAAATGGGCCAGACGGATCAAAACCATTTCAGCCGCCGCTCTGGGGTTTGGCGCCTGCAGGGCTTCACCATGGCCTTTGAGCAGGACTTGCCACGCCCGTGACAATATGCGGACCGAGAGGGCATCGGCCGTATCACGGCCGCGTTGGCGTTGGACTTCGGGAACCGTAATGTCCTCCATCGCAGCCGGCACATATTTAAGACGGGTCAACCAATGGGTTAATTCCGTCAAATCCGACAGCACGGTGACCGGGTCGGCGCCCATGCGGTATTGTGCCGTAAACTCATCCAGCGCTTCAGAAATATTGCCCTGCATAAGCTGTTCAAAAAGGTCAAAAATACGACCCCTGTCAGCCAGGCCCAACATGGACCGCAACTCATCAACATCCATCGACCCGGCAGCCTGACCACCATGGGCAAAGGCGCGGTCAAGCAGCGATAAGGCGTCGCGCGCCGAGCCTTCCGCAACCCGCGCAATCAGGGCCAGGCCCTCATCACTGAGTTCCATCTCCTCGGCGGCACACACCCGCTTGAGAAGTTGTACAGTTTCATCCTGATTGAGACGACGCAGGTCAAACCGCTGGCACCGCGACAATACCGTAATCGGCACTTTACGGATTTCGGTTGTAGCAAAAACGAATTTGACATGCTCCGGTGGTTCTTCCAGCGTCTTCAGCAGCCCGTTAAAAGCCGCCTTGGAAAGCATATGCACTTCATCAATAATATAAACCTTATACCGTGCTGAAGCCGGGCGGTAGCGTACGCTTTCAATAATTTCACGGATGTCATCAATGCCGGTCTGCGAGGCGGCGTCCATTTCAATGATGTCAACATGGCTGCCATCCATAATCGACTCGCAATGAATCCCAGGTTCACCAAGCGCAACACTCGGCTGGTCCGACCCATCGGATTTGTAATTCAGCGCCCGCGCCAGAATACGGGCCGTCGTGGTCTTGCCGACCCCGCGCACCCCGGTCAGCATGAAAGCATGGGCAATCCGGCCGGTTTCAAAGGCATTTGATAAGGTCCGCACCATGGCGTCCTGACCAATCAAATCATCAAAATTGGTCGGCCGGTATTTACGGGCCAGAACCTTATAGGTTTGATCCGGAGCAACATTATTCTCTTCATCAGCCTCAGCAAGCATGTCAAATCCCGGCGCTGTATCCGGGTCAATGACGGGGGCCTGCTCTGTTTCCTGACTGTCTGACATGCCTGAAGCCTAGCGTGATTCTTGATGATGTCCGGATGGCGACAGGGTCAAAAAAAGCCGTGCACCGGCCCAGCCACCGTAAGTCGGTGAGAGGCTGGACAGGCAACCCGCGCCGGTCTCGTTAGGGCTGCTTCCTTCCGGACCTGACCCGATTGGCGAGGGACACGTCTGCCGCCAACCTCTCGGGGTCAATATAGCAACTTTTCTTGCACCTTCATCTTATTTTCTCACAAATGCTGACAAATGTGGATAAGATCTCCGCAACGTCATATATTCAAATCTCGTCCTACCCGGATCTGCGTTTGAGGAGTGCCGCATGAGTCTGAAACCCCGCCTGACAACCTTTGCCAACAACCCGCTGGACCGTGCCGGTCATGAGCGGGCGGATCCTGGCTGGGTCGGGGAGAAACTGAACAGCCCCGATTCCCTCATCATGCTGCTATGGAACGGCATGCCCCTGGTGTTACCGGAAGCACAAGCGGGTGCCGGCCGCGATGTGGCCTGGTTGCCTCATCCCGCAATTAAGGCTTTTTCAAATCTGGCGGATACGGAACCGGTCTTTTTGGGCATCAATACACGCGGGGCGCCAAGATTCTATCTCGACATCAGCGCTATCCCCGACCCGACAACAGACGCCGCTCTGGCTCCGATGATGTCAGCCGGCGGGGCGTTTGAAAATCTGCGAGAGCTGGCCGTAGCCGCCGACATGCCGGGCGGGGAACTGGCCATTATCGCCCAGGCCAAAGGCCTGGCGGAATGGCATAATATGAACCCGTTCTGCTCCAGATGCGGCACCAAAACCGAAATTGAGGAGGCCGGGTACAAGCGCCGGTGTCCGAGCTGCGGTGCTGAGCATTTTCCGCGCACCGATCCCGTCGTCATCATGCTGCCGATTAAGGGTGACCAGGCGCTTTTGGGCCGTCAGGCCGGCTGGCCGGAGGCGCTTTTTTCCGCCCTGGCGGGTTTCATGGAACCAGGTGAAACCATTGAGGAGGCGGTGGCCCGCGAAACCATGGAGGAAGCCGGATTGCCGGTGACGCAGGTGCGCTATCACGCCACCCAGCCCTGGCCTTTTCCCGCCTCACTGATGATCGGCTGTCATGCTGAGGTCGACCATATGGATTTCACGGTTGATGAAAAGGAATTGGCGGAAGCGCGCTGGTTCTCCCGCGATGAGTTGAAGCGGGCCATGGTCGGTGACAGTGACTTAATGGTGCCGCCATCAATGGCCATCGCCCATCAGCTAATCAAGGCGTTTGTGGAAGCTTCAGACGGCTTCAGCCGTTAACCGGGTTGACCGTCCCTGAAGGCGGCGGCTTTATAGACTCCCAGAACGGTCACTTCGGAACAGAAGAAATTCAATTCCTCCATCGCCAGTCGGACTTTTTCCGTCTCCGGGTGGCCCTCAATGTCGGCATAGAACATGGTCGCCTGAAAGCTGCCCTCAATCTGATAACTCTCTAGCTTGGTCATGTTGACGCCATTGCTGGCAAACCCGCCCAACGCCTTGTAAAGCGCCGCAGGCACATTACGGACTCGGAAAATGAAGCTGGTGATAACAGCGCCAGCATCAGGATCCGCATCATCCGGCTCACCGGACATCACCAAAAACCGCGTCGTATTATGACCGGCATCTTCAATGCCCTGTTTCAATATCTCCAGACCATAGATCTCAGCAGCCAAATCACTAGCTATGGCGGCATGCGCCTTATCACCCAATTGCGCTATTTCACGGGCGGAACCGGCTGTATCCGCCGCAATCACCGGCTCGGCACCAAGCGCATTAATCTCTTTACGGCATTGCCCGAGCGCCATTTCATGACTGTGAATATGAGACAGGCCCTCAGGCGAACTGCCGGGCACACCCAGCAGGCTGTGCGTCACCCGCATGAAATGTTCACCAATGACATACAGTCCGGAACCGGGCAGCAGCCGGTGAATATCAGCGACCCGGCCGGCGACCGTGTTTTCAACGGGCATCATGGCCAGTTTCGCCCGTCCGTCCTGCACCGCCCGAAACGCCCCTTCAAAAGTGGTGCATGGTAGAACCTCCATATCCGGATAGACCGTTTTGCAGGCAATGTGAGAATTGGCCCCCAATTCTCCCTGAAAAGCGATGATGTTTGATGTATCAGTCATGACCGTCTCCCGCTATGCGCTCAAACTGCTCGCGCGCCTTGTCCAAATCCTGGCGGGTATCCACCCCCAAAGGCACCGTGTCCACCCGGGCCATACGGATGCTCATGCCATCCTCCAAAGCCCGCAATTGCTCCAACCGCTCGCGCAGTTCCAGAGGCGATGGCGGCAAGGATACAAACCGCTCCAAAGCCGCCCGCCGATAGGCATAAATGCCGATATGGTGGTAAAGCGGACCGTCCCCATGCGGTGCTGTCGCCCGGGTGAAATACAGCGCCCGCCCCCGCCGGTTGGTTTTGTCATCCCAGGCGATGACGGCCTTGACGCAATTTGGGTCCGTGCGCTCGTCATGATCGCTTATTTCAGCGACCAGCGAAGCCATATCGCCACCGGAAAGAAGCGCCTGCTTAACCGCCAATATCAGCTCCGGGGCGATGGTCGGCAAATCACCCTGCAGATTTATGATGGTCTCATATTGCCCGTCAGGATCGACGCGCTGCAAAGCTTGATGGATCCGGTCAGACCCGGACGGCAGGTCAGGCTCCGTCATCACCGCCTCACCACCGGCGGCCCGAACCGCATCCGCAATGGCATCATCACCGGCCGCGACAACAACCCGGCCCAGACCAGCATGACTTGCACGTTCCCAGACCCGCACAATCATCGGTTTTCCGCAGACATCCAGCAAAGGTTTCTCTGGCAATCGCGTTGACGCCAATCGTGCAGGAATCAATATCAGAGACTTGTCAGACACGGCTCACTCCCTTTGTCGGTCATGATAAGCGATTTGCAGGATTTTGCACCTTAAAGCTTGCTTTCCGGGAAAAAACTAATCACTTTCGGAAGGCCTGCAAAAATGCAAATGCGACGCTTCGCCGCAAGTTTTTGAACACTTAAACAGGTAAATTGCCTCATGACGTCAGAGCCTCTAGGGCTTGGAACATTTGAACGGATTTATCATGGACGGATTTGAACTCAACAAAATTGCGGGCGCTGTTCTGGCTGCCCTGCTCGTATTTATCGGCATCCAAAATCTTGGGGATGTGCTTTTCCATGTCGAGCCGGCAAATGAGCAGGCTTATGTCGTTGAGGGCGTGGAAGTCGCCGGTGGGGCGGGCGCCCAGGCTATTGCCGAAGAGGAGCCTGATATCAGGGTCCTTCTGGCCTCCGCAAATATCGACAAAGGCATGAAGGTCGCCAAAAAATGCGTCAGCTGCCACGCTTTTGAAAAAGGCGGCGCCCATAAAATCGGTCCTGCTCTGTATGGCGTGGTCAATCGCGAAATTGCCGTCGACAACGGCTATGCCTATTCCGGCGTCCTGGCAGGTCTTGGCGGTGTCTGGGATTATGAGGCCTTGAACGGCTTTTTAGAAAATCCGAAAAAATATGCCGCCGGAACAAAGATGGCGTTTGCTGGTCTGCGCAAATCCTCGGACCGCGCTAACATTATCGCCTATCTTCGTGACAACGCCGACACACCGGCCCCGCTCACTGAATAGTCCAGCCGCATTGCATTCTGATTCAAGGTGAAAGTTCGGTTGAATTTACCTGCCGGCTTTGCTTCAGTACAGGCATGAAACCTTCACACATCCTCCGGGCAGTCCCGTCCCTTACCGTTCTGTTTGTTATTATGCTGCTGCCGGTTGCAGCCCAGGAGCGCCATGGCTTGTCATTGTTCGGCGATCCCAAATACCAATCAGGATTTGCCCATTTTGATTATGTCAATCCCGCCGCCCCGAAAGGCGGCACTGTCCGTCTGTCGGCTTTTGGCCGCTTTGACAGCTTCAACCCGTTCATCATCAAAGGGTCCGTCGCCGACAATATCAGCCTCATTTATGATACCTTGACCAAATCCAGCCTCGATGAACCCGGCTCGCAATACGGTCTTGTCGCTGCATCCGTCAGCTATGGCGCCGATTATTCCAGTGTGAGTTTTAAACTCAACCCGGAGGCCCGCTTTCATGACGGTCATCATATTGATGCCCAGGATGTCATCTGGACCTTTGAGACTCTGACAAGCAATCATCCGTTCTATAAGGCCTATTACGCCGATGTGAAAGCTGTGACGCAGACGGCGCCAAATGAGGTCACATTCGTTTTCCATGTCACCGGAAATCGCGAATTGCCGCAAATTGTCGGTCAACTGCCGGTGCTCCCGAGACATTACTGGACATCTGACAATCGTGACATCTCCAAAACCACACTGGAGCCCCCGCTTGGGTCGGGACCTTACCGTATCGGCGCATTTGAAGCCGGGCGTCAGGTCACCTTTGAGCGGGTGGAGGACTATTGGGCCAAAGATTTGAACGTCAATGTCGGGCATTATAATTTTGCCGCCATCCGCTATGACTATTTCGGCGATCTGACGGTGGCGTTTGAGGCGTTCAAAGCAGGCGAGCTGGATTTTCAGGCGGAAAACAACTCAAAACGCTGGGCCACCGGCTATAAAATTCCTGCCGTCACTTCCGGAAACATGGTCCTGGCAACCCCAGAAAACGGCAACACACAGGGGATGCAGGGTTTTGTGTTCAACACGCGGCGGGATAAGTTCAAAGACCCGAGAGTGCGGGAGGCCTTTTCCTATGCCTTTGATTTTGAGTGGGCCAACAAAACACTTTTTTATGGGCAATATAAACGTACCGACAGCTATTTCGACAATTCCGAACTGGCTGCCACCGGCCTGCCGTCTGACACGGAATTGGCACTCTTGTCGCCTTTGAGGGACAGCCTCCCCGAGCGGGTCTTTACGCAAACCTTCATCAATCCTGTCAACACCAAGCCGAGTGATGTCAGAAAGAACCTGCGGCAGGCCAAAACCCTGCTGGAGGCAGCGGGATGGCGGGTCACCAACGGCAAGCTGAGCAAGAATGGCGAGACATTCAAGGTTGAATTTCTGCTCGCGCAGGCAGCTTTTGAGCGCATCATCTCGCCTTATATAAAGAATCTGAAAAAACTCGGGATAGAGGCGTCCATTCGCATGGTGGATGTGACCCAATATCAGAACCGGGTTCTGGGTTTTGACTTCGACATTATGGTCAACAGCTTCGGACAGTCGCTGTCACCGGGGAATGAGCAACGCAATTATTGGGGGTCGGAAAGTGCCGACCGTCAGGGCGGGAGAAATCTAATCGGCATCAAAAGTGCGGCGGTGGATCAACTGGTCGAACACATAATTTTTGCCGAGGACCGGGCGGCACAAATTGCCGCCACGCGGGCGCTGGACCGGGTTCTGCTATGGAACTTCTATGTCGTGCCGCACTGGCACATCCCCTATCACCGGCTGGCCTATTGGAAACCGTTGCAGCACCCGGACCGTCTTCCGCCTTATGCGCACGGCTTCCCTGACATCTGGTGGCACGACCAGGCACCCTAGGACTATACAAACAAAAAAGCTTGAGTTAGGTTTAAGCATTAATTGGGAAAACATAATAATAAAAAGGAGTTTCCAATGACCCGTAACGTGATCATAATTATTGTTCTGATAGTTTTGGCGCTTTTGGTCTTCAGTCAGACCGAAGCTGGACGTGAACTAGGTCTCATCAACCCTTTCGAGGCCAGCGATGACGCCAGTATGGACAGCATGAAAATGGACGATATGGATACCATGGACGATATGGATACCATGAAATAAGCCGCCAGCCTGAGGGTTTCTCAATTTGCGGCTTGCTCTGTGTCAGCAACCCATATTAGGCTTTGAAAAGTTTCACAAGGTTGATTCCCTTCCCGCCCAGCGGCTGGTGATCAGCCAGTAGCCTGCCGAAAATGGGGAGTGTCGACCCGGATGGCCGCCTATATACTTCGTCGTCTTTTGCTGATGATACCAACCATCATCGGCATTATGTTGCTGAGCTTCACCATTATCCAGTTCGCTCCCGGCGGACCGGTTGAACGGATTATTGCCCAGTTGCAAGGCCATGATGTGGGCGCAACATCGCGTTTCGCCGGCACCAACACTGAAATGCAGCAGGCCTCAGGGGGCAATTTCGAGGGTGGCGACAGCACCTATCGCGGGGCGCAGGGACTTGATCCAGAATTCATCGCCGAGTTGGAACGTCAATTCGGTTTTGACAAACCGGCACATGAGCGTTTCCTGAAAATGTTGCGGGATTACGCCAGCTTTGATTTCGGGGACAGCTATTACCGCGACGTATCCGTCATTTCCCTGATCAAGGAAAAACTGCCGGTTTCCATTTCACTGGGGCTTTGGACCACCCTGTTTACCTATCTCATTTCCATTCCGCTCGGGATTGCCAAGGCGCAACGCAACGGCACACGGTTTGATGTCTGGAGTTCGGGCGCTATCATTCTGGCCTATGCCATTCCTGGGTTTCTGTTCGCCGTCTTACTGATTGTCCTGTTCGCCGGCGGCAGTTATTTCGACCTCTTTCCTCTGCGGGGCCTGACCTCGGAAAATTTCGATCAACTGTCATGGGCCGGAAAACTACTCGATTATTTGTGGCATATTTTCCTGCCCGTATTGGCCCTGACCATCGGCGCGTTCGCAACCACCACCCTGCTGACCAAAAACTCTTTTCTGGACGAAATCTCAAAGCAATATGTCATCACGGCCCGGGCCAAGGGGCTAACGGAAAACCGTATTCTCTACGGCCATGTTTTTCGCAACGCCATGTTGATTGTCGTCGCCGGCTTTCCGGGGGCGTTTATCGGCGCCTTTTTCACCGGTTCGCTTCTGATTGAGACTATTTTCTCGCTCGACGGGCTGGGCCTGCTTTCTTATGAGTCGATTATCAACCGGGATTATCCCGTAGTGTTTGCCTCACTGTATATTTTCGGCCTGCTAGGACTGGTGGTGACGCTGATTTCCGACCTGACTTATGTGCTGGTCGACCCACGCATTGATTTTGAAAGTCGGGAGGGTTGAGCATGGCAAGACCCGCCCTCAAACTCAGCCCTATCAACCGCAGGCGTTGGGAGAATTTCAAGGCCAACAAACGCGGCTATTTCGCCTTGTGGATTTTCCTGGGGCTGTTTGTCACCACCCTTTTTGCTGAGTTGATTGCCAATGACAAACCCCTTTTGGTGAAATTCGATAACGCCTATTACACGCCTGTTTTCATATCCTATCCGGAAACCCAATTCGGGGGTGATTTTGAAACGGAAGCAGATTATCGGGACCCCTATGTACAGGAATTAATCGAAGCGAAAGGCTGGATGGTCTGGCCTGTGATACGCTACGGACATGATACGATTAATCTGGATTTAAGCGTCGCCGCGCCGGCTCCGCCAAGCAGCGAAAACTGGCTGGGCACGGATGATCAGGGACGGGACGTGCTGGCCCGGCTGATTTATGGTTTCCGCATATCGGTTCTGTTTGGCCTGACACTGACGGTGTTTTCATCTTTTATTGGTGTTGCTGTCGGCGCCATTCAAGGATATTTCGGCGGATGGACGGATCTCCTGACCCAACGCTTTATTGAAATCTGGACCAGTGTGCCCTCACTTTACCTGCTGATCATCATTGCCGCCATCATTGAACCGAGTTTCTGGATTCTGCTTGGTATTCTGCTGCTGTTTTCCTGGGTGGCCTTGGTCGGCGTGGTACGGGCCGAGTTTTTGCGGGCCCGAAATTTTGAATATGTGCAGGCCGCGCGAGCCTTGGGGGTCGGCAGCGGCACCTTGATGTGGCGTCACATCCTGCCCAACGCCATGGTGGCGACCCTGACCTTTCTGCCCTTCATACTCAACGCCTCCATCACCACCCTGACATCACTCGATTTTCTTGGCTTCGGACTGCCGCCCGGCTCTCCCTCCCTGGGGGAATTACTGGCGCAGGGCAAAGCCAACCTGCAGGCGCCTTGGTTAGGATTTTCCGGGTTTTTGACCATTGCCGTCATGCTGTCGCTGCTGATTTTCATCGGCGAGGCTGTGCGGGACGCCTTCGACCCGCGCAAGGCACTGGAGTCCCCATGACCGAAACCTCACCTTTGCTGGATGTGAAAAACTTGTCAGTCGGATTTAAGACCCAAACCGGCAGCATGACGGCTGTCTATCATGCAGGTTTCACGCTGGAACCCGGAGAAACACTCGGCATTGTCGGAGAAAGCGGATCTGGCAAATCGGTCACAGCGCTGTCGATTTTGCAATTGCTGCCCTATCCGACAGCCTTTCATGACCGCGGCGAAATTCTGTTCAACGGACGCGACATATTGCATGCTGGCCCGGAGGAAATGCGGGGCGTACGCGGCAATGAGATTGCGATGATTTTTCAGGAGCCCATGACGTCGCTCAACCCGCTGCACTCCATTGAAAAACAGATCGGCGAGGTTTTGGAACTGCACCAGGGGCTTCGTGGTACTCGACTCAAGAAGGAGGTTTTGCATCTTCTCGAGCGCGTCGGCATCCCCAATGCCGCCAATCGACTCGGCGCCTTGCCGCATGAACTGTCGGGCGGACAAAGACAGCGTGTCATGATCGCCATGGCCCTGGCCAACAAGCCGAAGCTGTTGATCGCCGATGAGCCGACAACTGCACTGGATGTGACCGTACAGAAACAAATCCTTGATCTGCTGAAAGAATTGCAGGCGGAGACCGGTATGGCCTTACTGCTCATTACCCATGATTTGAGTGTGGTGAAATATATGGCCGACAAAGTCTGTGTCATGAAAGACGGCGAGATTGTTGAGCAAAACAGCTGTGCAAGGCTGTTTTCCGCCCCGCAGCACCCCTATACAAAGGATTTGATCAACGCCGAACCGGACGGACAGGCCGCACCGCTCGCCGGAGACGACGCCCCCCTGATGACCGCAGAACATCTGCGGGTTCATTTCCCCGTCAAAAAGGGAGTTTTCGGCACCGGCACATCCGTCGTCAAGGCAGTGGATGATATCGGCTTCACCATAGCCCCGGGCGAGACCTTGGGCATTGTCGGGGAAAGCGGATCCGGCAAAACAACACTTGGCCGCGCCATGCTGAAACTGCAAAAAGCTGAAGGCCTCATCTCCTTCTCCGATAAGACCATAAGCGGGTTGAGTGCCGCCGCCATGCGGCCTTTGCGCAGGCATATGCAAATCGTTTTTCAAGACCCCTACGGCGCCCTGTCGCCGCGCATGAGTGTCGGGGAAATCATCAGCGAGGGTCTGCAACTGCACCATCCGGAGATGAGCGTCATGGAGCGTGATGTTGCCGTCAGTGAAGTGCTCAGCGATGTCGGACTGCGCCCGGATATGGCGGACCGCTATCCACATGAATTTTCAGGCGGACAAAGGCAGCGTATTGCCATCGCCCGGGCCGTCATCCTCAATCCCGAATTGTTGGTTCTTGATGAGCCGACCAGCGCCTTGGACCGCTCTGTCCAGGCGCAGATCGTCGACTTGTTGCGACGGCTTCAGAAAGCCCGGAACATGGCCTATCTGTTCATCAGCCATGACCTGAAAATCGTCCGTGCCCTGGCACATCGCGTAATGGTTATGAAAGACGGGGTTATTGTCGAACAGGGGCCCTGCGCCGATATTTTCTCAAACCCGCAAACAGACTATACGCGCAATCTGATTAAAGCCGCCTTTGAACTCTCAAAGCCCTGAGGCTGACGGTTTACTGACCTAGGCTGACAGGCCGTTGAGACGTTTGATTGACGTAATATCACCTTCGGTTTCAGCAATCCTGCTGCGGGCCTCTTGGAAAGGCTCCGACACGACTTTCATATGCGTGGCATTGGCATGCAAAAGCCGTGTTGCGTCCTGCATGATGCCGACATGGCCTTTCCAGAAGACCAGATCCCCGCGCTGCAGCGGCGCGTCAGGCTCCACGGTCTCACCCAGGACCCGTTCCTGCATGTCCGAGTCGCGGGGGCAACTGATGCCACAACGCTGCAGAGCAATCTGAACCAATGCCGAACAATCAAGCCCCAGACTTTCCTTACCGCCCCAAAGATAGGGGACATGCAGGAACTTTTCGGCAATTGAAACAAAATCCACATCATGTTCGGTGTTGTAGCCGAGATGATCCGCGATCATCCAACCATCACCGTCAATATGGACAAATCGCCCCTGCTTGCTGACCATTTTCACCTGCGCGCCCATTGACAAAGCCATCACAGGACGCGACTTGATGTCGTCGCTTTCGTAAACAAAACTGCGCATCGCCGTCACCACCATGTCAGTTCGCACCGGCCCGGCCAGATCCACCAACTTGGCGTAGCCGACATAATCATCGCGTTGGGACTGCCCCCAGGCCCAGCCTTTCTTTTTTTCATAAACCCTGAAAATCTCGCCATGCAGCAATTGGGTGTCCATCTTCGCCCCGTCGGCAGGGCTTCGGCGCAGTGCCGCCACAGGACTGATGACCATCATGTCCCTGCCCTCGACATATTTCGGCGCGTCAACCTCACCGCGCAGATAGGCCGCCGCCAAATCATCGCGCCAGGGATTAAGCCTCGGGTCAGGTTTTTTGTGGGTGGACATGTTGCGTTCATCGGGCATAGCGGGCCTCAATCATCTTGAACAAAGCCCTGACAGCCGTCGCTTCTCCACCGACCGGGCGCGCCGGCCGGGGCTTGGCGTTCCATCCATAAACATCGCAATGCATCCAGTTTTCAGTCTCGACAAAGCGCGCCAGAAACAGCGCTGCCGTAATTGAACCAGCGAACGGCCCGGATGAAATATTGTTCATATCGGCAACCTTGCTCGACAGCCAGCCGTCATAACCTTGCCAAAGCGGCATCCGCCAGACGGGGTCTTTAACTGTGCTCGAAGCGGCTTCCAGAGCACTGGCCAATTCATCATTATGGGTGTAAAAAGGTGCGATTTCCGGCCCCAAAGCCACTCGGGCCGCACCTGTCAAGGTCGCCATGTCAATCAACAAATCCGGCGCGTCTTCATCGGCCAGTGTCAACAAATCTGCCAGCACCAGACGGCCTTCTGCATCGGTATTGCCGATTTCCACCGTCGTGCCTTTCCGGCTCGACAACACATCCCCCGGCCGGAACGCGCCGGCACTGATGGCATTTTCAACCGCCCCGACCAACACCCGCAAACGCACCGGTAGATTGCAGGACATGATGATATGCGCCAAGCCGAGCACGCAGGCCGCACCGCCCATATCCTTTTTCATCAAATCCATGGCCGTACCCGGCTTGATGTTCAATCCGCCGGAATCGAAACACACGCCCTTGCCGACCAGAGTCAGCATGGGATACGCCTCATCCCCCCAGACAAGTTCCAGAACACGCGGTGCCTGGTCAGATGCCCGCCCGACCGCATGTACCAACGGGAAGTTCTGATCAAGCAAGTCGTCCCCGACTATAGCCTTGAAACCGGCGAGATGACGCCCGGCCAGAGTTTCCATAGCCTCATGCAAGGCTTGCGGCCCCATATCATTAGCCGGTGTGTTGATTAAATCCCTCGCCAAACTAAGCCCTTCAATCCGGGCGACAAGATCATCCAGAGACAGGTTTTTCGGAATGACCAAACTCGGCAGGCTGCGGTCTTCCGCCTTGGTCAGATACCGCTCAAAGCTGTATTGTCCAAGCCCCCAGGCCAGGGCCGCCAGTGCCATATCCTCATCCCCCGGTGTTTCAGCAAGACGGTATACACCTTCCGGCAATTTTCTTGTCAGACTGCCCAAAGTCCAGAAATCAGTCTCATTCCCCTGACCGACCAGAACAGACTCAATGTTGCCGGTTTTGTCCGGAATTGTCAGAACAGTCCCGGACCCGGCCGCAAACCCGCTTTGATTGACCCAGTTCGCCTGACGTCCGGCATGCTGTTCCAACCAGCCAGGCAAATCAGTCTTGGTCAAAAGGTAAATCGGGCAGGCCGGACGGCCTTTGTCGACAAAAAACAATTCCTCTAACACTATGGGTCTCCTTTCCCTTAACATGGCAAAGCCCCCCTGCCCCTGCAACAAGAAAGAGACCGCTTGCCTGCCTGCGACGAATGGCCTAATTTAGACGCATGCAGGGGTCCGGGCGCCCGTTTGCCCGGTGAGAAAAACTCTTCGTACCTGTCCACGGGTCATGCCGATGCAGGGAGCATATTCTTTTCTCCAAAAGAAGACTGTCTCCTGTTCCGCGCCGGAGACCCCGTCATTACGGTTTGATAGGAAATAAACATGTCTGAAGCAAAAACATTCATTTCTGAACAGGCTCATGTCGACAGTGCCGCCATAGCGCCGCTGCCGAACAGCGAAAAAATTTACATTACCGGTTCCCGGCCTGATATTCGCGTGCCGATGCGCAAAATCGAACAGGATATGACCCCTACCGATATGGGCGGCGAGGAAAACCCACCCATTTACGTTTATGACACATCCGGCCCCTACACCGACCCAAATGCCGATATTGACATCCGTAAGGGATTGCCGGCTCTGCGTGCCGGCTGGATTGACGAACGCGGTGACACAGAACTTCTGGACGGACCAACAAGTGATTATGGCAAAGCACGGCTTGAGGATGACAAGCTCGCAGCCCTGAGGTTTGACCTGCAACGCACTCCGCGCCGCGCCAAACAGGGAAAAAACGTGACCCAGATGCATTATGCCCGCCAAGGCATCATCACGCCGGAAATGGAATATATCGCCATACGCGAGAACCAGAACCGCGCTGCCTATCTGGAAAGTCTCGCCGCCACGGGAGAACGTGGGGCGCGCATGGCGAAAATGATGACCACACAGCATCCTGGCGAAGATTTCGGAGCCGACATCCAGACGGAAATCACACCGGAGTTTGTGCGCTCAGAAGTCGCTTCCGGACGTGCCATCATCCCCAATAACATCAACCACCCCGAAAGTGAGCCGATGATTATCGGGCGTAATTTCCTGGTCAAAATCAACGGCAATATCGGCAACTCAGCCGTCACGTCTTCAATCGGCGAGGAAGTCGATAAAATGACATGGGGCATACGTTGGGGTTCTGACACCATCATGGATTTGTCGACCGGCAAACATATCCATGAGACACGCGAATGGATCCTGCGTAATTCGCCGGTGCCGATCGGCACGGTGCCGATCTATCAGGCCCTTGAAAAGGTCAACGGCAAGGCTGAAGATCTGACCTGGGAGATGTTCCGCGACACGTTGATTGAACAGGCCGAGCAAGGGGTTGATTATTTCACCATTCACGCCGGTGTCCTGCTGCGATACGTACCCCTGACCGCCAACCGCATGACCGGCATTGTATCCCGGGGCGGGTCAATCATGGCGAAATGGTGCCTTGCGCATCATAAGGAAAATTTCCTGTACACCCATTTTGAGGATATCTGCGAAATCATGAAGCAGTATGATGTCGCCTTTTCACTCGGTGACGGTCTGCGTCCCGGCTCCGTCTGGGACGCCAATGATGAGGCGCAGCTCGGCGAACTGAAGACACTGGGTGAACTGACCCAGATCGCCTGGAAACATGATGTTCAAGTCATGATTGAAGGACCCGGACATGTCCCCATGCAGTTGATCAAAGAAAATATGGACAAGCAACTGGACTGGTGTGATGAAGCGCCGTTCTACACACTTGGGCCGCTGACCACGGATGTGGCGCCGGGCTATGACCACATCACCTCAGCCATCGGCGCCGCCCAGATTGGCTGGTATGGCACCGCCATGCTGTGTTATGTGACGCCCAAAGAGCATTTGGGACTGCCGAACAAGCAGGACGTCAAGGATGGTATCATCACCTATAAGCTGGCGGCCCATGCCGCCGACCTTGCCAAGGGTCATCCGGGTGCCCAGATTCGTGACAACGCGCTGTCCAAGGCGCGGTTCGAATTCCGCTGGGAAGATCAGTTCAACCTCTCGCTCGATCCCGATACGGCACGCGCCTATCATGATGAGACCCTGCCCAAGCAGTCGATGAAAGTGGCGCATTTCTGCTCCATGTGCGGCCCGCATTTCTGCTCGATGAAAATCACACAAGATGTGCGTGATTATGCAGCAAAGCTGAACATGCAACCCGAAGATGCGTTACAGGCAGGCATGGCTGAAAAATCCACTGAATTTGTCGTCGGCGGGGCTGAGGTCTATAAGAAACTCTAGTTGGAGGTCCAGCCGATGATTATTGACGTTTGGGGACAACACCCGACTTTGAGATTTATTCAGGACCCGATATTTGACAGCCTCTATCGCTGGAACCGGACATCCCGACCAAGCGAGGCTCCAGACGTCTCGATGACTTTGGCCCTGATGGATGCAGCAGGTATCGGCAAAATGCTGATCAGTGCCTGGCAGGCACCCCATCGCGACATGATTTCCAATGATGAGGTCGCTGACTTTGTAGGACAGTCAAATGGCCGTCTGGTCGGGGTCGGTTCCGTTGATGTCTCCAGACCGATGGAGGCGGTCGCTGAAATCCGCCGCTGTATCCTAGAGCTGGGTTTCAAGGCCATTCGGGTTCTGCCTTGGCTGTGTGAGCGCCCGCCCACAGACCGGCTGTTCTATCCGGTTTACACGGCCTGCACCGATCTTGGCGTACCTTTCTGTACGCAAATAGGGCACACCGGCCCGTTGATGCCGTCTGAAGTCGGACGCCCGATATACCTCGATCAAGTCGCGTTGGATTTCCCGGACCTGACGATTGTCGGAGGGCATATCGGCTATCCGTGGACAGAAGAGGCCATCGCCGTTGCTACCAAACATGAAAATGTTTACATCGACACCTCAGCCTACACCGCAAAGCGGTTTCCGGATGAGCTGGTACGCTATTTAAAATCCAACGGAGCCGGTAAAGTCCTGTTTGGTACAAATTATCCAATGATTACGCCCGAAAAATGTCTGGCGGATCTGGATGCGCTTGATTTAGCCCCCGACACCAAGGCCGCTTTTTTGGGCGATACGGCTCAAAGAATTTTCAATCTTTAACAGTCCGTAAAGGCTCGGACGACCTCAGGTTTGCATTGGCATGCCTATTCGCCTAGCCTGTAGGCTGCCGTCATGTCGTCATACCGGCGCGTCGGAATATTTGCGGGATGATATAGACCATCACCAGGCCATATAGCAGCCCGGAAACATAGGGAAGTGCCATGCCGGCCAGCAAGCCGCCGGCGGCATCCGCGACCGACAGGGACCGGCCAGAGACAATCAGCCCGCCAAATACCAGCACGCCGCCAATGGCCGAAACCAGAATGCGTCTGGCAAGACCACCTTTCAGGGTAACGCCCTGCCCGCCGTCAAGATAATGACCGACAAACCAGCCCATCATCATCCCCCACATCCAAGCTGACACAAAGACCAGCGCATTAACCGGATGGGCGAAAATAAACATCAGCTGCACCACAAACAAGCCAAGCATCAGACGGGGTTTGCCGAGTTCTTCGAAAGCCTGGCCCACCTTGTCCAGCCCCGACAGGCTGACCCATAAATACAGCGTCAGAGCACCAAGAACTGTGCCGCCCAGTACATCGCCGACATCATGCACACCGAGATAAATGCGGCTGATGCAGATCAAGACTGCAACTGTCCACAAAAAGGCCTTCAGCCAGCGCTGCTCGGCCTGCAGAGCCAGCCAGCCCCACAGGACAATCGCCATTTGGGCATGACCGCTGGGCCAGCCATAGCTGTCACCGGTTTTGCCGTCCAACCGATAAATCAGGTCAGGACGCGGGTCTTGGAATATATCCTTGAGCAGAATGTTGATGGCCCCGGTCAGGAACAGCAGCAGGGCCGCTTGGTAAAAAGTTGCGGAGCGCAGCAAATAATATCCGACGGAAATAAAAATAAACAGAAACGCACCATATCCCAAATTGGTCACAGACGTAAAAAACACCGTCAACGCATCAGTGCGCAACGGCATCACCCAACTCATATCATTCATAAATTCCACAACACACTCCCTGAATACAGTTTCGTTTTCATCAATTGTGCTTTTATATTGAGAAAAGGCAATGGTTAAGGCAATGGTTTTTGACAAAAGGGGACATGCAATGACGGACACGATGATGGATAACGCCACGCAAATCACCAACCTTCTCTACCGCTATGGTGAACTTTTCGATCAGGGGCGTTTTGACGAAGTGATTGAGCTATTCCATGACGCCTGTTTTGTCATGGCCGATGGCGATGAAGTAGCCCCCCCTGACATGCGCCGGCTCTGGGACCAGTTGGTGATCTTGCATGACGGGCTGCCGCGCACGCGCCATTTATGCACCAATCCGCAAATTTATATTAAAGGGGATGAAGCCACCTGCCGTTCCGTCTATGTGGTGTTTCAGGCGACAGCAAGACTGCCGTTGCAGGCCATTGTATCGGGGACGTATCACGACCGGTTTTTCAAGACCCCTGAGGGCATATGGTCATTCCGGTCGCGTCAGTACAAGACCATGGATCTGGTCGGTGACACATCCGAGCATATGCGTATGGACGTTCTTGAAAGTCTCAATACAGACTGATCACTGTTTGAACAAAAAAACCGCCGCCATGATCAGGAAACCATGACGGCGACGTTTCAGGCAAAGCCCCGCAGAGCTGTTACCATTTCATATTGACGGTCAGGCCGTAAGTTTGTGGCTCACCCCAATAACCAGGGGTCAGACCACCGAACCCAGCGCCAAAATCAATATAGTTGGCGATGTATTCCTTATCGGTGAGGTTTTTCCCCCAAAGCGTGATGGAGACCTCCTGATTACCGACTGGAATCTCGGACCAGCGCAATTGTGCATCCAGCAATGTGCGTGACCCAACCTGCGTATTATAGGCATTGTTCTCCGTACCAACCGGGTTCAGCGCATAGGGGTAGGTGAAGTACTCGGATGTATGACTGACATCAATGCCAAGATCAAAGACACCCATATTGCCTTCTGACAATCTGGCATCGAGACCGGCGGTCAGCGTGGTCTCAGGCGCATGCGGGAAAGCACGGTTGTCGGCCACATTCTGTCCGAGTTCGATGAACTCGTCATATTCCGTATCCAGATAGCCATAGCTCAAACGACCGGTGACATTTTCGGTCATGGCATAAAGTGCCTCAAGCTCAAAGCCCTGAATGGTCGCCTTACCGGCATTCCGCACATCAGATGCGGCCGCCCCCTGGGCCAAGAAAATGGAAAGCTGCATGTCTTCATGATCATTCGAGAACAGCGCTGTGTTCAACTGCAGGCGGTTGTCCAGCAGCATCATTTTGGCGCCGATTTCATAGGACGTCACCTCTTCAGCGCTGTAAGGACGCACGGTTTCTGCAACTGAACCCGCTTCGCCGTTAAAGCCACCGGACTTGAAGCCCTGAGACCATTTGGCGTACAGGTTTATGTCATCACTATAGGCATATTCAACGGCCAATTGTGGTGTCACATCGTCAAAGGTTTCCGTTGCTGTCGTAGAAGCCGGAATAACCGTCAGAGGCAACGGTGTACCGGGCGGCAATGTCGCATCCGCCAGAATCCGGAACAGGCGCTCGATGCTCTTGTCCTCTTCCGTGTAGCGCAGACCGGCAATCAGAGTAACATCGTCACTGACCGCATAGTCAATCTGGCCATAAAGCGCGATGGCTTCGGTTTCAGAGCCATATTGTGAGTCATAATTGCTGGCCCCGAAGAAATATTGCTGCGGGTTGTTGGTGTAGGCGTCATCCTCGAAGTAATAAGCGCCGACAACATAATTGAGCCTGTCATTGCCACCGACAATCTGGAACTCCTGTGACAGTGACTCATAATCCGTGAAACGCTGCGTATGTGCGATGAAAAGCGGTGAGCCGTCAAGGTCAAGGGAGTCCTGCCAGGTCATGTCACGATAACCAGTGATTGACTTGAAGGTAACATTGTCAAAATCATAGGTGATGGTCAGGCCATGACCTGAGACTTCACTGCGCTCGAAATTCGCGCCGCCAATACCACCGTCCACGGAAGCGGTTTCAATCCGCTGGGTGGAGGCAAAGTTCGGATAGGTCGGTAATTGCACAAATGACCAGAACGGTGCGGAAACCTTGACCAGCTGGGAAAAGGCCGGCTTTTGATCGACATCGCTGTAGTCATAAGTGTAATCAAAAGTCAGCTTATCACTGGCTTCATAATTGGCTGACAAAAGAAAACTCTTGCGGTCAATATTTTCCAGCTCGGACACGCTGCTGCCGGCTGTGGTTTCCACAAGACCGTCACGCTCTTTGACCATCCCGGCCAGTTTCATGCGTAATTTGCCGATTGTGCCCGTGTCGACAATCGCCTTGACGTGGCGAGCATTGTAGTTGCCAAAACCAAGCTCGGCCTTGACGCCGGCTTCATCCGACGGTTTGGCGGAAATCAGGTTGATTGCACCGGCCAGTGTGTTGCGGCCGTAAAGGGTGCCTTGCGGACCCCGCAGAACCTCGACACGCTCCAGTTCGGCGACATCAAAAATCGCGCCTTGGCCTTTGCCGATATAAACCCCGTTCAAATACATGCCGGTGGTCGGCTCCCAGGTGATGGCCGGGTTGATGGTGACACCACCACGGATAGACACCTGTGCGGCGGTTGTATTGTTAGGAGACCGTTCCACTTTCAGGTTCGGCGCCAGGCCGCTCAATCCCTCAATCGAGGTCACGGCACGTGACTCAATATAATCGGAAGACAGGGCCGTCACCGCGATCGGAACCTCCTGCAGACTCTGTTCACGCTTTTGCGCCGTAACGATAATTTCATCCAGTTGAGCATGCGCAGGCATGGGGGACAGGACAAAGGCGACGGACAATGCCGCAACGCCACATCTTGTCATAAGCTTGGTCAATGAATGGGTCACTTAAATCTCCTCAAAAAGTGATGTACTCAAATAAAATTTTGTTGCATTCCAGCATCAGTGTCAATTATTGCCAGCCTGTAACAACGCATAGGTTCGTAACTGTGCTATAATTGACACAGGCAATCACACAGGGAGGACATGATGCTGAGTATGCAAGAGATTTCAGACCGTATTGAGATTGATGTGCTGTTGACGGAATATTGTCATGCCATTGATGACGGCAATTGGGATGCGCTGGACGATATTTTTACCGAAGACGCCATCATCGACTATACGGCTGCCGGCGGCGCCAAAGGCAACCTTCAGGAGACCAAAGCCTATCTGGATCGTGCCCTGGAGCAGTTTGAGGGGTCACAGCATATGGTGGCGACCACAAAATTACGGCTCAACGGCGACACCGCAACGGCCAAGACCATTTGTTTCAATCCCATGAATGTCCCGCAAAAGGAGGGCATCCACACTTTTTTCTGTGGCATATGGTATGTCGATGAGCTGGTGCGTACCGACAAGGGGTGGCGGATCTCAAGCCGCAGGGAAGAGCTGAGCTATTTCCATAACCTCCCAGCGGATTTCGCCGCAGTGGATCCGAACGGTTAACTCTGGTCTTTGGCCTCAGTCATACAGGATACGGCCCCGCTCGCCGTAATTCTGCTGCAGCACCTTGCTTTTCAAAGGTCCGAAACCGGGATGCTTTTCAGCAACCACGCTGTCGGCCGGAAGGACGGTTTTGGCATAGTCTTTGGGGGCCCGCCAACCCGGATGCGGGGAGATTTTGACATATGTCCCGCCAACCGGATGCAGGGCCAGGCGTGCATCCAGCAAATCCTGCAACCGCTGCACCTGGCCTGGAAGCTCCTCAGACAGGTCGGTCGACTCATTCGGGTCTTCCCAGACATTGAACAGCATGGTTTCAACTTCGGTTGTGCGCCGCTGATGGTCAACTTTTTGATACAGTTTCCATGGACCGTCCAGCACGCCATATTGGAAGTAGTTATAGGTCGACAGGTTGGAAGTGAAAAACAGCGGATCTCCCCTGTCCTTTTCCCCTCTCCCCAGCACTGCATCCCAGCGGTTAATGCCGTCAATCTCTTTTTCGTGCAGCGACGGAATGCCGACCGCATTGGTCAGGGTCGGCAGCATGTCGAGCACGGAAATCACATTCTCGTTTACTGTGTCAGCCGGAATGACCTCCGGCCAGCGTAGCACGGCATTGACGCGCACACCGCCTTCAAACGGGGTCAGTTTTTCCCCGCGTAGCGGCGTGTTGTCCCCACCAAAGCCGCCAAAACCGCCATTGTCGGTAAAAAACAAAATCATCGTATTCTCGGTCAGACCCTGCGCGTCCAACTCATCCAGAATCTGGCCGATGGCCTGGTCAAGACTGTCAACCATGGCGGCATAGGTTTTCTTTTGGCCCGTCGGCAAGTCCAGCCGGTGCGAATATTTGGCAATATCCTCTTCTTTGGCCTGCATGGGCGAATGCGGGGCGAGAAACGGCACATAGAGGAAGAACGGCTTGTCAGGGTCACGCAAATCCCGCAGATACCGCACGGTCTGGTCGCCGTGAACATCCGTCGCATATTCGCCGCTATGGTCAACGGTTTCGCCGTTTTCCTGGAAATCATAGCCTTGTGCAAAGGCATGGGTGTAATAATTTACATCAGTGTTGAAGTGGCCGTAAAAATGGTCAAAGCCCCGTGCATTCGGCGTATGCTGTTCCAGCGTATGGCCCAGATGCCATTTGCCGACCATCGCGGTCTGGTAACCGGCGGCCTTAAAACTTTCTGGCATGAAATGTTCCTCAGGCGCCACGCCGCCATTATCCCACGCCATCAAAACAGCATGGGCGACGCCGAGCTTTATCGGGTCGCGCCCGGTCATCAGAGCGGCCCGGGTCGGGGAACAGAAGGGCGTCGCATAGAACCGCTCCAGCCGCATGCCCTCTTTTGCCAGCCGGTCAATATTCGGGGTCTGGATATCAGAGCCGCGATAGCCGACATCGGCCCAGCCCAGATCATCCGCCAGCAGAATGATGACATTGGGTGGTGGGGCGTCAGCCGGTCTGTCCTTGATAAGTTCGGACAGATTCTCTGTCTGCTGGTCGGAAAATGCATAATCCGAAGACGGCGTGGCCCGGAAAAACAAAAGCGCCCCTGTAACCAGCACAAGCACCCCGGCAGCCACAAAATAGGCGTGTTGACGTTTCATGAAACCCTCCCGAACTTATATAAGGCTGTTATATTTGCCGAACATGCTGGCATAGGGCCAAAGCTTTGTAAAGCCGTGCCGGAGTCTCAATAATATTAGAAAGGCGAAGCATGTGGCGGACAGTCCCTCCGCCAAACCAGTATCTAACTATCTGAAACCTTTCAATAAATTATAGAGCACATCAGCACAACCCACAAGTGGGTCTACAATTTATCCAAAAACATTTGACAAAATCTTGATGGCTTGTAATCTTTGTAATGCAGATGACGGACGTCTTCATGCAAATTCAACCGCGACGGAAGTCGTTTAAGTCAACAGAGGTTGGCATTAATATAGGAGAAGTAGAATGAAATATAACTTTCATATCAAAAGCGCGTTTGCTCGCAGAATTCCCGATCCAAATTTCAAGAGTCAGTATAACATGGAAACTTACATGTTTCTCGTGCGCTGTCGTGACTTGCCTGCAGGGATTTCGAATGATCCAAACGCTCGACCAGCAAATATTGCAAAGCTGACATACAAAAAAGTTGCAGAGAGCCTTTTGGAGCAGGACGGCGATGACGCTGGGACTTTTCACCTGAAGAATAAAGGCATCACCATAGTCGCCGATGAGGTGAAACAGACGGGCAACAACGACGAATATACAATATCTCTTGAGAGCGGTGAACATGGCATAGTGGATGGTGGTCACACTTACGAAATTATCCAGGAGAACAAGGACGAGATACCCGAGAATCAATATGTTCGTGTTGATGTCAGGGTAGGCACTCCCCCTGCGTGGATACCAATGATCTCTGGTGGCCTCAATACTGCAGTTCAAGTTCAAACTATGTCACTTGAAAATCTCAAAAGCAGCTTCAACTGGATGCAACAAGCTCTTGGGGCAAGGGCTGATCTGATTGCCTGGTCGGAGAATGAAACTGGAAAGTATTTAGATGCCCGTGATCTTGTAGCAGTTCTCGCGATGCTTAACGTGGAACTGTGTCCAAACGATAAGCCCGATCATCCTACATTTGCTTACACCTCAAAAGAAAAGACCTTGGAGCGTTATATCAAGTCGCCGAAGGTTTTTGAGGGAATGGGCGAAATTATTTCTGATGCCCTCGTGTTGCTGGATACTATTTCATCAACCGCCATAGACGTTTACAATGCCTCTGCTGATGTTTCCCGAGGTGGCGGCTTAAAGATTATGGAAAGCAAGAAAAGAGGCAACTTCGAATTCCAAGTCCTGGGAACAGAAGGCCAATACAGGCTGGCGAAACCCGCTTTGTATCCTATCTTGGCATCTTTTCGATGGTTCGTGGTTAAGGATCCTCATAGCTACAAAATGTCTTGGGCAACAGACTTTTCGAAAATCCTCAAATTTTGGGAGACTGAGGGGCGGGAAATGATCACCATTGCCGCCGACACTAGCAAAGATTTGGGATACGTTCTGAATGCCCTTGGCAAGAATACAGGCCTTTGGAAGACACTTCATG
>JBMHDL010000010.1:0-174377 GCA_049889415.1 Parvibaculales bacterium
CCTGACGTTCAAATGTTGGTGTATTTGAACCAAACTGAATGGCTGAACCAAAAACCGCACCGGTGTTGGAAATAGGTGTCGGCTGGTAGTACAGAGATGTTGATTCCGTCATGGAGTAATCAGCCGTGATGCTGAGTTCCAGTTCGTCGGAAATCTCATTCAGGTAAGACAGGCGGGCACCATAGCGCTCGGAGGCGGCAAAGTTTTCACCTGGTCCGTTATTTTCCACCCAACCTTCATCATCTTCAAAGTTGGCTGACAGACGGACGGCTTGTGTCTCAGACAGCGGAATGTTGACATATCCGTTGACTTTCTTGGTATAGGTGCCGTAACCGGCCTGGACTTTACCGAAATATTCATCCGTGCTCGGCTTGGCCGAAATGATATTGATTGCACCGGCAACGGAGTTACGTCCATACAATGTACCTTGCGGGCCTTTCAAAACCTCAACACGGGCAATGTCAGGTGAGTCAAAAGCAAGGCCAATCACCTTACCCAGATACATGCCGTCTTGGTAGAGAGCGACTTTTGAGTCCAAACCGTGCTGCGGGTCAATCGTTCCGACACCACGGATACTGATGCGGATACCGTTCGGGTTCGCAGCAGCCGGATATGTGAACAGACCCGGTGTAAATTCAGAAATATCCTCAAAACCCTGAATATCACGAACCTCAAGGGCTTCGGTATCAAAGGCTGAGATGGAAATCGGCACATCCTGCAGTGACTCTTCTTTCTTCTGAGCCGTCACAATGATGTTGTCAATCACACGACCATCCTGGGCGAGGGCATGGCTGGAAACCATGGTCCCGGTGAGACCCAGGGTAAGGGCGAGCAATGATTTTGACATGATGTTAGACATGTGTACTCCCTACCAAAATTTTTTAGCAACATTAAAAAATGCAATCAGACGCAAAAATCCAAATACATTCCAAAAATCATGACTTAAAGAGAGAGCAATTACAACAGAAATGTAATGGCATTATATTAACACACATGCCTGTGACATATTTACATCTATGTTGGGGGAGAGACGCTGAATATACCATCTCCTTATGAATGTTCGGGCGGCTCGCAGGTTCTCAAAATGATGGGCCGATGGTTGCCGGCTGGAAAAACCGTGTTGGATATGCAGGAAAAAATTGCTAGGGAAACCCAACCTAAACGACAGTTTGTCTCGTAGGGCTTTAGGAACTAAAGTCCTTGCATATAAACCAAAGAAGGAAATGAATAATGCGTCAAGTACCGCACTACATAAACGGCAAAATCGTGGAAGGCTCATCGGGGCTTTTCTCAGACATTTACAACCCCAGTTCTGGAGAGGTGCAGGCACAGGTTCAATTGGCGACAAAGGCTGAACTCGACGCCGCGGTTGAAGTTGCCGCGCAGGCACAGATTGGCTGGGGAGCCACCAACCCCCAGCGCCGCGCCCGAGTGATGTTCAACTTCAAGCAGTTGCTGGAAGAAAATATGGACGAGCTGGCGGAAATCCTGTCATCAGAGCATGGTAAAGTCATTGCTGACGCCAAAGGTGACATTCAGCGCGGGCTGGAAGTCATCGAGTTCGCCTGCGGCATTCCGCATCTGTTGAAGGGCGAATATACCGAAGGTGCCGGCCCGGGCATTGATGTGCTGTCTGCCCGTCATCCGCTGGGCGTAGTCGCCGGTATTACGCCGTTTAATTTCCCTGCCATGATTCCGATGTGGATGTTCGGTGTCGCCATTGCTTGCGGCAATGCGTTCATCCTCAAACCGTCCGAGAAAGATCCGACCGTTCCGCTGCGTCTTGCGGAACTGATGAGTGAAGCCGGTCTGCCGGACGGCGTCTTGAATGTTGTGCATGGTGACAAAGTGTCAGTAGATGCGATTTTGGACAATGATACCATCAAGGCGGTCAGTTTCGTCGGCTCATCCGACATCGCCCATTATGTCTATTCCCGCGGTACGGCCAACGCCAAGCGCGTACAGGCCATGGGTGGCGCGAAAAACCATGGTATCATCATGCCGGATGCGGATATGGATCAGGTTATCGCCGATTTTTCAGGCGCGGCTTTCGGCTCTGCTGGGGAGCGTTGCATGGCCTTGCCGGTCGCAGTGCCGGTCGGCAAGGATACGGCCGATGAATTTGTTGCCCGCATGAAAGATGAAATGGCCAAACTGAAAGTCGGTGTTTCCACCGACCCGGATGCGCATTACGGCCCGGTCGTGTCAGCCCAGCACCGCGCCAAAATCGAAGGATACATCCAGATGGGTGTTGAGGAAGGCGCTGATCTGGTGGTTGATGGCCGGGGTCAGAAGCTGCAGGGGCTGGAAAACGGCTTTTTCATCGGCCCGTCCATGTTCGACAATGTCAAACCGGATATGCAAAGCTACAATGAAGAGATTTTCGGACCGGTATTGCAGGTTGTGCGGGCCGAGACATTGGAAGAAGCGGCGCGTCTGCCCTCGCAGCACCAATATGGCAATGGGGTCGCTATTTTCACCCGCAACGGTCTGGCTGCACGCGAATTCGCTACCAAGGTCAATGTCGGTATGGTCGGCATTAATGTGCCGATACCGGTGCCGGTTGCCTATCACACATTTGGCGGATGGAAACGCTCAGCCTTCGGCGATGTCAACCAGCATGGCCCGGAGGGGGTGCGTTTTTTCACCAAGGTCAAGACGGTCACCCAACGCTGGCCGTCAGGCGAAGTCGCGGACCAGTCCTTCATCATCCCGACCATGGATTAAGGGAGACTAACCATGTCACGCACATATGAAACGATTTCTTTTGAACAAAAAGGCCGCGTGGCTGTCGTCAAACTCAACCGGCCCGACAGTCTGAATGCCTTGAACTCGCAGGTGATGAGCGAGATTGTTTCGTGTTTTCAAAGCGTCGATAATGATGACGGCATTGCCGTGAGCATCCTGACGGGTGAAGGCCGGGCCTTTGCCGCGGGTGCTGACATCAAGGAAATGCAGCCGCAAAATTTCACCTCAATGTATATGGATGACTTCTTTGCCGGCTGGGATCGTTTTGCTGCTTGCCGCAAGCCGGTCATCGCCGCCGTCAACGGATTTGCGCTGGGCGGTGGCTGTGAATTGGCGCTGATGTGCGACATGGTGTTGGCCTCTGACAAGGCAAAATTCGGCCAGCCTGAAATCACGCTGGGTGTCACACCCGGCATGGGTGGATCACAACGCCTGACCAAGGCGGTCGGCAAGGCCATGGCGATGGACATGATCTTGACCGGACGCATGGTGGATGCGGATGAGGCGACACGGTTCGGGATTGCCTCGCGCATTATTCCTCATGACGACTTGATGACGGTCGCCTTGGAAGCCGCAGAAACCATTGCCGGCTATTCGATTCCATCCCTGATTGCCGCCAAGGAAATGGTCGCCGCGTCGCTGGAAATGTCAACAGCAGAGGGGGTTAAATTTGAACGCCGTCTGTTCCATGCCTTGTTTGCCACGGATGACCAGACGGAGGGTATGACCGCCTTTGTTGAAAAACGCAAACCGGATTTCAAAGACAAATAAGATATGTGAGGATCAAGCATGAGCGTTGTACTGTCAGAAGAACAGGTCATGATTCAGGATATGGCCGCCAATTTCGCCAAGGAGCGGCTATTGCCCGGCGCGGCTGAATGGGATGCCGAGAAGCATTTTCCGGTCGAGGAAATGCGTG
This sequence comes from Parvibaculales bacterium, assembly GCA_049889415.1. Taxonomy (GTDB): domain Bacteria; phylum Pseudomonadota; class Alphaproteobacteria; order RS24; family RS24; genus JAYQKL01. The sequence goes on from JBMHDL010000010.1 coordinate 3,668, forward strand.
AGGGAGCCGAACTTGGTTTTGGCGGCATTTACACCGGCGAGGAACATGGCGGCACTGGTCTGACGCGTTTTGATGCGGCCTTGATTTTCGAACAGCTTTCGCAGGGCTGCCCGTCCACGGCCGCTTTCATCTCCATTCACAATATGGTCACCTGGATGATTGACGCATTCGGTTCGGATGATTTGCGTGCCCGCTATGTGCCGGATCTCGTCACCATGGGAAAAATCGGAAGCTATTGCCTTACGGAGCCCAGCTCAGGCTCGGATGCCGGCGGCATGAAAACCAAAGCCGTCAAGGACGGTGACGTTTACAAGCTGACAGGCACCAAGCAGTTCATTTCCGGTGCCGGTGTCTCTGATGTCTATATTGTCATGGCCAAAACCGGCGACAGCGTATCGGCATTTCTTCTGGAAAAAGGGGCTGAGGGGCTGTCCTTTGGCGCCAATGAGAAGAAAATGGGCTGGAACTGCCAACCGACGCGACAGGTCATTATGGATGAAGCCATTGTACCGGCGGCCAATCTGATTGGTCATGAAGGGGATGGCTTCAAATTTGCTATGATGGGGCTTGATGGCGGCCGCCTAAATATTGCCGCCTGTTCGCTGGGCGGTGCCCAGTCCGCCATGAACCAGACACTCGGCTATGTCAAGGAGCGAAGCCAGTTTGGTCAGGCCATTGCCGACTTCCAGAACACGCAGTTCAAAATGGCGGATATGGAAACGGATCTGCAGGCCGCCCGCCTGATGCTTTATACCGCTGCACAGAAACTTGATGCCAAAGAACCGGACGCGACCAAATGGTGTGCCATGGCCAAACGGATTGTGACGGATAATTCATTTGATGTTGCCAATGCCTGCCTGCAATTGCATGGTGGATATGGGTATTTGTCGGAATATAATGTCGAGCGGGTTGTCCGGGATTTGCGAGTGCACCAGATTCTTGAGGGCACCAATGAAATCATGCGGATGATTGTCGCTCGTACATTGCTGAAATCCAACTGAACGGAGGTGCCATGTCTGAGGATGTTGTTATCAGCCGAGTGGAAAACGGGCTTGGTTGCCTAACGTTGAACCGCCCCAAAGCTCTGCATTCACTCAACAGGGATATGTGTGCCCTGATGGTTGCGGCATTGGAAGACTGGCGTGAAGATGATCGTGTGAAGGCTGTCTGGATTGATCATATGCCAGAAACGCGTGGCTTTTGTGCCGGCGGTGACATTCGCCTGTTGCAGGAAAGCGGCCGGACCGACGGGGTTGACGGCTGTGCCTTTTTCCATCTCGAATATCAGTTGAACCATCTGCTGCATAGCTATGAGGGCTTGTCCGGCAAGCCGGTCATCGCGGTGATGGACGGTGTAACCATGGGCGGCGGGGTCGGCATTTCTGTTCACGGGCGGTATCGTGTGGCGACGGAAAACACGACTTTTGCCATGCCGGAAACCGGCATCGGCCTGTTGCCGGATGTCGGCGGCGGCTGGTTTCTGCCGCGCTTGCCCGGCGAACTTGGGGCATGGCTCGCCATGACCGGTGCGCGGCTGAAGACGGCCGACACATTAAAGGCGGGCGTGGCGACCCATTATGCTGAGGTTGCCCAAATTGCGGGATTGAAAGGTGATGTTCAGGCTGCATTGACATCAGGCGACACTCTGGATGATGTGTTTGGGCGGGCGCGCGGATCCGCCGGAGACGTCAAGCTTTTGTCTGACGCCAATATCGCTGAAATTAATGAGCTGTTTGCCGGCGAAAGCGCCGAAGACATAGTCACCCGGCTGGCGTCATCGGCGTCGGACTTCGCGGCAAGCCAATTGGCGAGCCTGAAAATCAAATCCCCGCTGACGGTAAAACTTGCGCTGCGCCAAATTCGTGAGGGCGGACGCATGTCCAACTTTGCCGACAACATGAAAATGGAATATCGTCTGGCGTGTCGGGCATTGGTCAATCCGGAATTTCATGAAGGGGTGAGGGCGGTCATTGTTGATAAGGACAATGACCCGAAATGGCAGCACAATGATGTTGCGGATGTTGAGGACAAGATTATTGACGCCTATTTTGAACCGCTTCCGCAGGAATGGAAGCCACGCGTGTAAACGCAGAAGGAGAGGGAAAATATGAGCACGATTGCATTTATTGGATTGGGGAATATGGGGTCCGGCATGGCGGCCAACCAGGCGAAAGCCGGTCACCGGGTTCTGGCTTTTGACTTGTCGCAGGAGGCGATTGCCCGGGCTGTCGAAAACGGCTGCGAGGCTGCCGCTTCGGTTGCGGAAGCAGTCGGTCAGGCTGATATTGTGCTGTCCATGCTGCCGGCGGGCAAGCATGTGCGCGGCTTGTATGAGCAGGATGTGTTGCCCAATGTCAAGCCGGGGGCTTTATTGATTGACTGCTCAACCATTGATGTTGATAGCGCACGTGCGGTGAGCGCCATGGCGAAAGAGGCCGGCTTCCGTGCCGCCGATGCGCCGGTCTCGGGTGGGACGGCCGCAGCTGATGCCGGAACACTGGCCTTCATGGTTGGTTGTGAGGAGTCTGATTTCGCAGATATCCAGGACGCTTTAGAGCCAATGTCGAAAGCGACATTGCATGCCGGGACTTCCGGTGCGGGTCAGGCCGCGAAAATTTGTAATAATATGCTGCTTGCAATTACCATGGTCGGCACTTCGGAAACGTTTTTAATGGCAGAAAAGCTTGGTCTGGACGCCCAGAAATTCTTTGATATTTCATCCCAGGCATCCGGGCAAAGCTGGTCCATGACCAGCTATTGCCCTGTCCCCGGGCCAGTACCGGCTTCTCCGGCAAACAATGATTATCAGCCGGGGTTTGCTGGGGCGATGATGTTGAAAGATCTGCATCTCGCCATGGGTGCGGCCAAAACAGGCGGCGCCAACACCCCCCTGGGTGAGTTGTGCACAAAAATGTTCGAAGCGTTTTGTGAAGAGGGCGGGGACGTCAAGGACTTTTCCGCAATCATCAACACTTTGCGGTGAGTCCGCCCTAATTCAGGTGAAACCCCCGCCATGCAGCATGACGGGGGTTTTTTCCGTTTAGGCTGATTTCCTGTTGATCAGATACAGGATGACACCGACTGCTATCAGTCCAACCAGGCCACCATCACCGAGTTGGGCAATGATATTAATGATGTTCCCGACAATATCGCCGCCGATAAACGGAACGGCTTGGCCGAAAATAACCTGCAGAATGACAGCGACGGCTATCAGCAAAAGACCCAGATCAATAACTTCACGCAAGAAAGATTTAGCTGTATCAAGCATTGGATTACCTCCAATTTATTGTTGTTAACATCCCAAACATGCGTTAGGTGCGCCGAAGGGTCAAGTTTTACAGTTGTGGCAGGCCCACTTGAAGCAGGGATAACAGAATATAACATATTGTTATTGTTTGGTTTATCCCCGTTCAGCATGATTTGGGGTAAAATCATCTGCCGGCAAATCCGCAAGCCTGAAAAGGGTATAAAACGACTCACCCGGACTCTGGTCGAAACGATGAAAAAAATAAAAAACCATGATTGGCGACAGATTGTCAGACAGATTGCACCGACCATTGGCGTTGCCCTGGGCGGCCCGTTTGCGGGTCTCGCAATGCAGTCCTTGTCCCGTGCCGTCTTTCCGGATGCGGATGACATTCCGTCCGAGGACGCTTTCAGGCGTGTGTTGGCCGGAGGCAATCAGGACCTGCCTGCAGCGATGAAACGGATCCAGTCCGCCGAGAAGGATTTTGTGCTGCAGATGCGTCGTCTGGATTTGGACGCAGACCGGCTGGTGCAGATGGACCGCCATTCGGCCCGTGAACGTCAGGCGGCAATGGGTGATCATTTCCCGAATATTTTGGGCGGGTTTGTTTTGTTTGGATTTTTCAGCACGGTCGGCTTTGTTCTGGTTGGTGGCCTTGAGCATGTTGACGGCGGAGCCATGACCCTAATCGGTTCAATCATTGGCTATGTCTCAGCCAAAGCGGATCAGGTCGTTGCTTTCTTTTTCGGATCCTCTTCTAGTTCGCGTGAAAAGACTCGTGCACTGACCAAAGCTTTCGATAAAAAATGACAAATGCCGAACCTTTCAGGGTGGGCAGGGGGGGGCAATAAATCCCTGATAGTAGAGGTTTGTTGTAAATATATCGCCGCTTATGTGCTATTTTGTTGAGGTAAAACCGAATCACTTGAGTTTGATGGCCAATGATCATGCGGGCTTGAAGTTTTGCGTTCGGTTGGAATGAGTTGGTAAATGAGTCGCGCTGAAGCATTTTTGACGGGTGTTGTTCAGGTGGCCGGCCCTCTGCAGGCGGTCCAAGAAAATGTCGTGGCCGTAAAGCTTCATCCTGACGCGGTTTCCGTCATGCAGCTACAGCCGACAGTCGATGAATGGAAACTGGACCGGATCGTGACCTGGGCGCTTGGCAAGGATATCGGGCGCCGTCCGGTTGAGGAGAATTATCCCTATCTTGTTGACCAGATCCGCATGGTCCGCGAAGAGGCTAATATTATCGGCATTGATGCTGGCATCTCCATTCCCGCCAACCTTTTTGAAACCCGCCTGTTGACCCTGCCATACATCCCGGAAGATGAGCTGGAGGAGGAAACCGGATTTGAGGGGTTCTGGGAGGAGCAGGATCCTGAATTGACCAATCTGGACATGAAGATTGTCCGCTATCAAGTTCTCTACAGCAATGAGAATGATGACAAGACGGTGGTTTTGTTCTCCGCCATTCCCGAGGCGACGGTGCGGCGTTATATCGGGCTGCTGATTGATGCGGATTTGATGCCTGTTTTTGTAGAGAATGAAGCCTTTTCATTGATCAACGGCATTTACACGCGGCTGGATGTTGAAAAGCTCGCCAATCCAGTGTTGATGCTGCATCTCTGCCCGAACAGCAATATGGTCATCGGCTTTGAACGTAACCGCGTCGTCATGCAGAAAGTTGATATTTCTGAATTCGACGAGGCCTTGTTGCTGGAACTTGAAGATATTGACACTGTGGACGGCCCGTTTTGGGAAGAAATTTCCATCCGTGTCGGTGAGCAGGTCAAGCAAGCTCTTGCTTTTTTGCATGAGGAGCGTGACTTCCCGAAATTAAGCAAACTGCACCTGATCAGCGAACATAAGAATATTCAGAACATGACCGATTTGCTCAAGGATTATGTCGGCTCAACCCGGCTGGTGCCTTGGGATGCGTTGGATGCCGTGGAGGTGCCCAGTGATCAGGCGCGCTATGTTGATTATTTCCGCAACAGTTCCGTGTTTACAACAGCATTGGGTCTGGCAACACAGGGGATCAACATCACCGGCAAAAGTGAGGATTTGCGTCACCGGCGGCTGATTGACCTCAATTTTCTGCCTGATGTCCGCGCCATCCGTAGAACCCGGCAGTTTGCGGCTTTGAACAAATTGCTGCTGGTCGGCATCTCAATGTTGTTCGTTGCGTCTTTCCTTTTGATCGGTGTGGCGAACATCCCGACCCTTGTATCCTCCAACAGGGCCGTCAAAGCTTATGATGACATTGCATCTGACGCCCAGAGCCAGAATTTGCGGCATGCGGCTTTGACCAAAAAAATGAAGGATTTGGAAGCCAGCAACAAAAAGCTCAATAATCTTGTGAACCCGCAAGGCTATACAATCTTGATGTCCTCCCTGTCCGAAATGCTGCCTGAGCAGGCGGAGTTGGAAAGTCTGACCGTGAATGAGAATGCGGATTTGGTGATTACGGGTTATTCTCGCAGCACCGTGGCAATCAACCAGTTTGCCAAAAACATCATCAAAAAAGGATTGGCCAGGAAAGCCCCGGTTACCCAATCAAAATCCGGTAACTTGTTTGCCTTCACCATCACGGCGCGGCTTGTGGCGAGGAATTAGATGATGCGCGGTATCTACATTCCTCAAAACATAAAGTCCATGCCGCTGTCCGAGGATGCCCGCAACGTGTTGACCAGCCTGGCGCTGAACGAGCCTCTTAACCTGCAAAGGCCGCGGGTGGAGGGCATTGTTCAGGGTCAAACCCCGTCAGACATGCATGACGGTGTGATAGACGGACTGACTGCCGGGACGGCTGATGACCTTTCCGGGCGCAACAATGAAGCGGCGGGTGCTGTGGAGGATACCGGTTTTGAAACTGACGCCGGTGTCGAGCTTGAAAACGTCCGGGGTGCCGACGAGGCGTTGGCTGAAGCGGAGGAGCAGGCCGTTGAGTTGCTGTCCGTACTCTCAGGTGTTGATGCGGATGTACCGCAGACATCGGAGCAGGATGATGATGTCAAATTCCTGAGTGTTGAGGGTATCGATGCTGAAGAGGATTTGGACCTTGAAACCTTTGAGGATGTGGCCGAGGACGCACCGCGGGGGTTCATGCGGTTTTTCAAGCGCGCAGAGCAGCTCGAAAGCGGCTCTTCGCTTAAAACCGTAGTTGGGTTGAAGGATGTTCGGCGCGCCTTTGAGCAGCAGACATCGAGATCTCCTTACCTGACGACGATTTTTCTGGTTGTGGTGCTGTTGCTGGTGGCGGCCATACCGCCGATCATCAACCTCTCCTATATCCAGCCGACCATCACCGACAACAACCAAAAAATGACCATGATGGCGAATTTTTCGGCACAGATTGAGGCGAAGACCAATGATGCCAAGATTTTGCAGAATAAAATCAAAAAGCTTGAAAACAATCTCGGTGGCTATGCGTTGAATGTCAAAAAACAGGCGGATTTTGACTTTCTCACGACAGCTTTTTTGGGTGCGCTGGAGCGCTATGACGTCAAGATCCTGAGCAATCAAACCATGATTGATGAGTCGCTGACCACCAAGTTGGATGAGAAGACGTCAATTGAGGGGGCGATGATGAATTTGGAACTTCAGACGCGCTTCGATGTCTACCAGAACATCCGGCATATCTTTATGGAGCAGATGGGGTCGGTCAATGTGATTGAGGAAAAAATCACGGCCCGCCCGGGCGAAAATGAGTTGAACATTAAGCTGAAAATGGCTGTCGTTTATCTGAGAGAGGCTGAATGATGCGCGCAACCGGCAAGATCAAGACAATCCTGGTGGCGGCAGTCTTGCTTGCAGGACCGGTTGTGTCTTTGGCGCAGACGGATGATCCGGCAGCTTTTTCTGATCCGTTTGTGCGCGGGCTGCAACGCCTGGATGCGGCGGAGACGGCACGAAAAAATGCGCTGGCGGCAGTCGAGAAGGAGCTGGAGCAAGCCCGTCTTGAAATGGAGCGGATCAAGAAAGGCGTCCGATCTGGGCCGACCCCTGAGACTGAACTTGTGACCGATGCCGACGGCAATCCGGTTGAAATGGATGTGGTCGATGAGGGGCGAGAGATTATCAGTGATCCGTCTTTTACCAATGCGTTTGAAGTGCCCCGTTACCGTCTTGACGGGATTTTGGTTTCGGAGGGGCCGGTTGTGCCGGTGATCCATGTCAATGATGCCGAATTGCGGCGTGGCAAAAAGGCTATTTTCTGGTCCGGTTCTGATCGGCGTTGGGTGTATCGTCTTGCCCCCGGTGACAGCTATTTGACTGTTGCCAAGACCTTTAAATTGCATCCTCAGGATGTGTTGGACATGAACCGTGTCCGCAACCCCGACCAGCTCGCCGGCAAGCCAACCATTTTTATTTCCCCCCGTGATAACGGGCCGCTGATACATACGGTTCGCAAAGGTGAAACCCTGAATGGTCTAGCCGAGCTTTATGACGTTCCGGCTGCTCTGATCAAACAGCGTAACAAGCTCGCCAAGAAAGATTTTCTGATCATCGGTCAAAGGCTGTACATCCGTGACAAGACCATTTCCGAAATGCAGGCCCGCATGGCGGTTCCGGCACCGACACAACTTGACCGCAATGCCGAACTGATGGCTCGTAAGCCTTATGCCCGCCTTGCACGCTATCCCGACTTGACTAAGGCCATGCGGAGTACGCGTGAATTTTATGCCGAATACCGGGAGCTAGTGGACTCTGATCTGGTTCTCAGGTTGGAAATCGCGGAAACCGGCCGCCAAATGTACAATCTTGATATTGGTCCAATGGCGTCGCGGCAGCAGGTCGAGGGGTATTGCGAACTTTTCAAGGTCAAGGGCCTTGCCTGTGAGACGGTGTTGCGGGTGCCGGGTCAGGAACGTTTGAACACGTTTGAAAGCCAGGCGGTTGTGCGCGTGTCGCCGACTATTTTTTATGATGAAGAAATCTCTTCCGAGCTGATTGAAATCAGCAAAACCAAGGATATTCAGTATCATTTGAAAGAGGGCCAGATGCTTGGTGTGGATGAAGGGGTTGTCGTCAAAATCACCAAGGAACAAATTCTTGTGGCTGACAAAATGTCGAACGTCCTGGCCCTGAATTTGAACTACCTTCCCGAGGTGGATCAGGAGGTTCTTCAGGCCCGCAAAGAGGCTGAGCGTCAGGCCCAGCTTAATGCTGCTGCCGCCGCGGCTGCTGCCGCCGCCGCCAGTGTGGACGCGCCGGAACTGGAAACTCCGAACATCGCCAAACGTCTTGCCGAGGGAGAGCGCGAGCGGCGCAAGGGATCAACGGATCAATTGCCCTGAGCCGGGATTTGAGATAAGTCAAGTGCAATGAGTTTTTACAGCAAAGATGTTGCGGATCGCGTATTAAGAATTCTCCAGGCCGGGGGGCAGGTGGACAAGGACAGGCTGACGGCCGTTTTGGCCGAGGTCGGCAATAAAAGCGGCGCCGCGCTTGAAAAGCTTGTTCGTGACGGCCTTGACGAAGACCTGTTGCTGACGGTTCTGTCCCGCGCCTATGCATTGCGGCGCAAATCCGTAACAGCTGAGACCATACAGGAGGAGGCATTCAAAGCCCTGCCACTGAAGTTCATTGAAAATGAGCAGATTTTGCCACTGGTCAAGGAAGGACGTTTTTTGCGGGTCGGCATTATGGATCCGACCAAGGCGACCCTGGCCGGTCAGATCAAGGCTTTGACTAACTTCAATATTGAGTTTTTCATCATCAAGCTCACCGATTTTGAAGCCTGTATGGAAGACACAAAGGTCAAGGAATATCTTGCCTCGGTATCGGAAAAAGAGGCGCCGCCCAAACCCAAAGCGGCGGCACCCGCCCGACGAAAACGCGCCCCGCGTTATGATGCGGCGGATCCGTCTTTGGTGGCCCCGTTTTGTGATGATATTCTGCAGTCGTCGATTGATTTGGATGTCAGTGACATTCACATCGAACCCTATCGGGAAAGTGCCCGCGTCCGGTTCCGCATCAATGGCGTTTTGGTTGTTCAAGATCAGTATTCCGACTATCTCTTCGAGAATTATTTGGCGGTCATCACGCGCTTCAAAATTCTTGCCGACTGTGACATTTCCGAAAAACGGCTTCCACAGGACGGTGCCATCACCTTTCGGACCAAGGACGGCGAGGATGTGGATACACGCTTTAATGTTCTGCCCGGTAAAAACGGGGAACGCATCGTCATCCGGCTACTGAAGGGTGACCCGTCTCTGAGCATTGAGAAAATCGGCTTCACCGACAGTGATCTGCAAAAACTGATTGAGGCAATCACCTCGCCGCAGGGCATGGTGCTGGTCACCGGGCCGACAGGATCAGGCAAGACCACGACCCTTTATGGGGCCCTGCAATATATCAACGACCCGGCCAAGAATATCATGACCGCGGAAGACCCGGTAGAATATTATCTGGAAGGCTTGGGGCAGGTGCAGGCCAATGAGAAAATCGGCCTGACCTTCAACTCCATTCTGCGCGCCTTTTTGCGGCAGGATCCGGAGGTCATTTTGGTTGGCGAGATCCGTGATCAGGAAACGGTGGAGATTGCCGTGAAAGCTGCCCTTACGGGCCATTTGCTGCTGTCAACCCTGCACACGAATGACTCAATCGCCACCATCACCCGTCTGACCAATATGGGGGTGCCGAATTTCATGATATCCGCCGCCCTGTCCTTGGTGGTCGCGCAGCGACTGGCGCGCAAAAACTGTCAGAACTGCCTGGTCCCGGATCCCTCGGGAACTTATGAGGCGTTGAAATTTATTGGCTTCACGGAAGAGGAGATCCCCAACATTCAGGCCAGGAAAGGCAGCGGATGCGCCCAATGTGACGGCTCTGGCTACAAGGGGCGTCAGGGCATTTACGAGGTTCTGCGGGTGACGCCGGATGTTGAGGAGGCAATTTTGCGCAATGCTCAGGCGCCTGAGATTCTTGAGGCGGCCCGCTCGGACGGCTTCTTGACGATGCAGGAAGTAGCGCGGACCTATATTCAGGACGGGGTCATCTGTGTCGAGGAATATACACGGGTTCTGGCGGCGCATTAAGGCTCGGGGAAGGTAAATGGCAGTTTTCACATATGTCGGTACCGTCAAGGGAAAGAAGATCAAAGGCTCTTTGGACGCTCCTTCCATATCGCGTGCCCGTTCAGAACTGCGCAAGCAGCGCATCAAAATATCCAAAATCAAGGAACAGAAACCCAAGCAGAAAAGCGCGCTGGACATTGAAATTACCTGGGGGCCGTTTGGCTCCATTCCGGCACAGGAACTGCTGATGTTCACCAAAAAGCTGTCCACCATGATCCGAGCCGGCCTGCCGATTCTTGACAGTTTCATCATGGTCGGTGACCAGACAAAAAACGCGAATATGAAGCGTGTCATCAATGAAATGATCACACATCTGAACGAGGGTAAGCCGCTGTCCTTTGTGTTCAGGCAACAAAGCCGTCATTTTGACAATGTTTACCTGAATATGGTGGAAGCCGGTGAAGTGTCCGGTCAGCTTGACAAATTCATCGACAAGCTGGTTGAGATTCTTGAAAAGCAGGCCAAAATCAAGGCCGGTATCAAATCTGCCATGTTTTATCCGATTACGCTGTTCACCGTGACGGTCGCCATTTCGGTGTTCATGTTGACCAATGTGGTGCCGACCTTCCAGGAAATGTATGAGGGCATGGGCATGGAATTGCCCGGGCCGACACAGGCAATTGTTGATGCCAGCGAGTGGATCGGCACACCGTCCAATGTGCTCGGGGTCCTGTCGGTGGTGTTCGGTACCATCACCTTTCATAAATTGATGAGTAAATATGTACCGCCCTATTTCAAGGCATGGTGCTGGATTTTGCTGAAGCTTCCGCTGTTCGGTGATATTGGCGTCAAATCCGTGGTTGCGCGTTCCTCGCTGTTGATGGCCAATCTGTTTGCTGCCGGGGTCAGTGTGTTGGACACGCTGGAAGTGTCCAAATCCGTCACCACCAATGTGCTGTTTCTGCAGGCCTTTGACCGGGTCAAAAAGGACGTCATGTCAGGTATTGAGCTGTCGGTCCTGTTCGGGCAGGAAAAGGTTTTTCCCATCGCCTTTTCGCAATTGATCGCCGTAGGAGAACGCACCGGTAACATGGAGGAAATGTTGAACTCCATTGCTCAATATTATGAAGAAGAGTTTGACGCTGTGGTGGAAGGCCTGTCTACGGTCATTGAGCCAATCATGATCGTTTTTGTAGGCGGCATGGTCGGGGCCATGGTTGTGGCACTTTATCTCCCGATCTTCTCTGCAGGTGACCTCGCAGGCGGCTGAAATCAGGGCAGTTCCGGCGGTGAGCCCTCACCGCACCAGTCATCCTCAAAGGTGCGCGGCCAGCTGGTGCCATTATCGATGCTCTCATCAATCATGGCCGGGTGTGGCGCGTGGCGCCGACACAGACCCTCCGGCGTTTTTGTCGGCTGCTCAATCAGATTGGCGTCCCAATAACGGCAATGCCGGCAATGGACAATCGGCACGGAAGGCAGGGGTGGGGTGAACTCGGACGGATCCATGGTCGACTCGGATGACTTTTTGCAACAGATACCTATATTACACCATGTTGAACTTGTAAGGCAGGGTATTTTTAACGATACTTGGCTCTCTTTTTGTCCGTTTGTTTGGTGAGTAACATGAATTCCGTATCCGCAGAGGTCATCAAGGCCGTTTCCGAAATTGTCAGGGACAAGGATGTTCAGGTGACGCTGGCCTTGGCGGCGTTTCTGTCTTCCGGACATGTGCTGATCGAAGATACGCCGGGAACCGGCAAAACCAGTATGGCGCGGGCATTGGGACATCATCTCAGCCTTGATTGGAAGCGCCTGCAATGCACCAACGACACCATGCCGTCAGATATTCTGGGGGTGAATATTTTTGATCCCAATGCTGGCTCCTTTACTTTCCGGGAAGGTCCATTGTTCACGCAGTTGTTTCTGGTCGACGAGTTGAACCGGGCACCCAGCAAGAGTCAAAGCGCTTTGCTGGAGGCGATGGCGGAGCGGCAGGCCAGCATTGACGGCATGGCTTATGCCTTGCCGGATCCGTTTTTGATGATTGCCACCCAAAATCCCGGTGAACAGATTGGAGTGTCGCCTTTGCCGGAGTCGCAGCTTGACCGTTTTTCACTGTCCTTCTCATTGGGGCTGCCGTCGCCTGAGACCGAAGCCCAGCTGCTGCAGGACCTCCATGCCGGCGATCCGGTTGATTTGAGTGCTGCGCCGGTTCTGCAACCGGGTGACTTTCAGGTGCTGCAAAGCAAGACGGCGGAAGTCGAGACGGCTGAGCGGATGATTGAATATCTACAAAAAGTCGCGACACATATCCGCCAAGGCCTGATCCCGTCTCTGTCCGTGCGCGCCTTGATGCAGGTCAAAGGGCTGGCGCAGGCCATGGCCGTGATAGATGCACGCGATTACATTGTGCCCGAGGATATTCAGGCGGTGCTAGTGCCGGCCCTCCGCCACCGTATGCCAGTCCGTTCAGATGAAAATGAAACGCGGCTTGCCGAACTGACAAGCGAAATTGCGGTGCCGTGATGTTCGGCCGGATCGCGGAGCAGTTGTCTGACCGTTTTCTGCACAAAAAAGGGTGGCAGGGTGGCAACAAGGTTTTGCGCCAAAGCGACCTGTTCATCATGCCCAACCGGTTTGGGCTATATGTCGCGTTTCTTGTATTTGCCAGTTTCGGGCTGGGCTATAAGGTACAAAACAACTTCATTTTGATTGGCGTCATTTTCCTGTTTCTGCTGTTTATGTTGTCGCTGATTTCAGCGGTCCGGAACCTGCAGGGAACAAATATTGCTCTGCGGCCCGAGGCCCGTAATTTCGCCCAGGAAACCGCCCATGCCACCTGTCGCCTGAAAAAAGAGAGCGCGGCTTATAATGTCAGGCTGTTCGGTATTCTTGACGCCCCCAATGGGGTTGAGCTGGACTTGTCTTCAAGTCGGGGTTTTTATCGCTTGCCGGTTTTGAGGGCTGAGCGGGGACGGCATGCTTTTCCGCCGTTGAAACTGCAGACCCGTTTTCCGTTCGGTATTGTACGCTGCTGGAGTTGGCTGGCACCGCCGGTGGATGTGATGATTGCACCAAGGCCTGACGAACGTCCATTGACGGCATATCCCAGACTTGACCGCAGGCGTCTGGCCCGAATGGATCTGCAACAGGGAACAAAGAATGAAATTGAAGAATATCAGGACCCGCGCCCGTTTCAGGACGGAGACCTGCCGTCGCGCATAGACTGGAAAAGGTTCGCCGCAACGCGGGAAGCGTTGGTGCGCGATTTTGAAACTTCAAGCGAGGGTGATGTTTATCTTGAGGCCGCCAATGGCATGGCGCGTGAAGAGGCGTTGTCTTATCTGTGCGGTGGCCTGAGGGTTTGCGAACGCGCCGGCGTCAATGTCGTCATGGCGCTGGATGAGGACATTTATTTCATCTCAACCCGACAACAATTTGACGAGGCGTTCCATGTCCTTGCCTGTGCCTAAACGCCTGGATTACGCAGAAATCAAGACCAGTGCCATGTTGCTGGGGCTGGCAGCTGCGCCAATAGCCCTGGCACTGGCGATGCAGACGCATTTTGTCGTGTTTGTGAACTGGGTTTTGCTGTGGGGGTTTGCCTTGGTGGCGCGCACACGCTGGCGACTGGCCTTGCTCTGTGCCGGGCTGATCATCAGCCTAGCGGTTTTGCGCGTCTTTATTCCGGTGCTCAGTGAGGAATATTTCATGGCCATGGTGTTGCTCCTTGGTGTGCCGGAGCATCTCGACAGGACCGGGCGTCCGAACCCTTTCAATCTGCTCACCGTAGTGTTTCCTGCCCTGTGTGTGATGGTGCTGTCCGTCAACCTGCTCGTTTTTGTGCTGATGTTGGTCAGCACCGCATTTTATATTGGCGTGTTTGTCCTGCGCTTTAATCGCATGCCGCTGTCCGGATTACGGATCCGGCTGCTGCCGGTCTTGATGGCGCTGGGCGGCGCTTTTTTGGTCACGATCGTGCTGTTTCTCATTCTGCCCCGATTAGAGACCCAGGAATTGCCCGGTTTTCAGTTGAATGCAGCCGAGAGTGGTGTGACGGATACGCTGGATATTGGGCGGTTTTCATCCGTCATTCAGCGCGAGGATATTGCGTTCAGAGCATTCATGCCGGTTTTTCCTTCCAATCAGGCGCTGTACTGGCGGGTCTATCTCCTGACGGAAAACAGCGGCGGGAAGTGGTCACGCGGGGTCGCCTCAGCAGATCCGCTCATGCCGGTCACAAATCTGCCTGCCAACAGAAATTATGCTGTCCGGCATGCCGGGAGTAACAAGGCCTGGTTGCCGGTGCTTGGTTCTCCGGCGGCTGAACCGCTCGATCCGAACCTGAAAATGACATTTGGCGGTGAAATTGTGTCGCGCGACAACAAGGACCTCGGTTTGAAAACATGGACGCTCGCCAGCACTTTGGTGAGGCGGATGGATTTGCGCTTGCCCACTTCGCTGAAGGTGGACGGCAATCCGCGCCTGCGGGCCTGGGCGCAGGAAAAAAGGGCCGCTTATTCATCCGATGCCGCCTTCATTGATTTTGTCATGGCGCAGTTCGGCAGTGCCGGTTATCGCTACAGCCTGTCCGCCCCGACATTATCAGGTGACAAAATTGACCAGTTCTTCTTTGAAACCAAAACCGGTTATTGCAGCCACTATGCGATTGCAACGGCGAGCATCTTACGGGCTGCCGGTATACCGGCCAATGTTGTCATCGGCTATTCCGGGGGAAGCTGGAACGAGTTCGGAAATTATGTTGTCGTGCGCCAGTCGGATGCCCATGCCTGGGTTGAAGCCAAACCGGACGGTCAGGCTTGGGTAAGGCTTGATCCGACCATTGCGGTTCCATTTGCGCAAAACGCCCGTTCAGTCACTGGGTTTGCAGGCTCTCCCTCTCCGGTCGCCGTCCAGCCTGCACGCAGGGACGCGGACTTGCAAGAACGTCTGAAAACCTGGCTGCGCTGGGCCGATAATTTTCTTATCCAAATCAACAATGACATTGTGCTTTACGACAATAATTCACGTGAGGCTTTCCTTTCCAAACTGGATGTCAGCAAGCTGGTTTCCTATCTGAGTTTCTGGATTCTCGGCTCTTTGGCTCTGTTGTTTCCCTTTGCCGCATTACGTTGGTATTTGCTTCATGACCCCATGCTGGCCCTTGACAAGGACTTCATAAAACTTGCCGCCCGGGCTGGCCTACAAAGGGCTGACAGCGAGGGGAGACTGGTTTTTGCCGACCGTCTTGCAGCGCAGTCCGGCGGGTCAGGCGAAGAAATCAGGGGGTTTGCGCGTCAATGGTGCCGCGGTTATTTTTCAAGTGCCCGGCCCGGCAAGGCGGAAATAAAAGCCATGCGCAGGCGTTTGAAATCTATCAGGCAAAACATGCATCAAGCGATCTGATTACCGGTCAAGCCGCCATCTCATGTCAAGCCGGTTCTGGTTGTTGTGATGCGACCATATGGCTTCATCGGTCAGGGTTTTGATGAAATGTGTACCCAGACCGCCCTCGCGGACATCCGCCAGATCTCTCGGGGCTATTGTCTCCAGGTCAACGAGCGGCGCCGTATCCTCCAGATAAACGTGCAGGGTCTGCCCACAAATTTCAGCAATGACGGTCATTTTGCCGTCCGGTTGACCCAGAAAGGCGTGTTTGATGATGTTCTGGGCGGCTTCATCCGTTGCCAACATGATGTCATTGATTTTGCCCTCAAGCGAGGTTCTTTTCAGGGCTGAAGCCAGGGCTTTGGATAATGCCTGTCGGATGACCCGCAAGGCTGTCACTTCAGTGTCAACGGTGATACGCAGTATTTCAGTCATTTTCAGCGCCCAATTCCAAGCAGGGTAAGATCATCACTGATAATATCTGAAGTTTGATGAACCTCTTTCACAACTGCATCAACTTGTTGTGATAAGGAGAGACCGGCACTGGATTTGAGTTTGGCTGCCAAATTTTCGGCACCGAGCATTGCGTTGCCAATTTTGGCTTCCGTCAGGCCGTCCGAATAGGTGAAGAGGCGGGCCTTGGACAGATCAAGGGTTTCTACCTGTACGGCATCAGCAGCGAACTCCATTATGCCAAGCGGGTGCAGGCTGGCCGCCACATAATGCATGTCTCCGTTTTGCGTCAGGACCAGCCCCGGTTCATGTCCGGCATTGCAGAGATTGACCCTGTTCGTTACCAGGTCGTAATAGCCGATAATTGCGGTCACGAACATGCCGTTGGTCGCCGTTTCAGCCAATTCACGGTTAATGTCTGCTGTCAGTTGGTCAATTTCCGGTCGGCTGCGACTCAAGGATCTGAACAGACTGTGAGTTTTGGCCATGACCAGTGCGGCGTTGATGCCTTTGCCGGCGACGTCGCCAAGGCAAAAATAAAGCCTGTCAACCCGCTCAACGAAATCAAACAGGTCTCCGGAAACCCCTTTCATCGGAATATTGCGGCCATGCGCAACCGCATGAACTTTTTGAGGAAACAAGCTTTCCTGAATTCGTGCTGCCATACGCAAATCGCGTTTGACCTTTTCGCTTTCAACAATGGCTTTTGTCATTTCGGAATTGGCCAGGGCAAGCGCGGCGGAATTTGCTAAAACCGTCACCAAGGCGGCATCCTCGTTTTCAAAAAGCGGATTTGCATCAAGCTTATTAATCAGTTGCAGGGCACCGAATTTTTTATCAAGGCCGGCTACGGGAGCGCAGATCATCGAGCGTGTTGTAAAACCGGTTTTATCGTCCACCGAGCTGTTGAAATTCGGATCCGCAAGGCAATCGGCGATGAACCGTGTATCGCCGGCAGCGATGACGCTGCCGACAATGCCCTGATCCCCCGGGATCTTCAGTCCGGTGATGTCCACCGGACCAAAGCAGGCGCGGCAGGTGACGGACTGCTTTTCTTCATCAAGGATGAAAAAACTGGCGGCTTCGGCATTGAGTGCCTGTTGGACATATTGCAGCCCCTGTTGCAAAGCTTCGTCGACATCCGCATTTGTCGCAAAGGCGTTCATCATCCGGTAGATGATGTCAAGCTGCGGGTTAATGTCCTGCGTCGACGCCATCCCAGCCGTCAGAAAGTACCGGGTTTGAAGAGATCGTCTGCGGAGCCGGACGTGCTTTCCTCGCCAGAACTGTCCATTTGTTTGCTTGGCCCAGGATCAGCCACCGGTTCAATGTCGGAGGTCTTGTCCTGACCCAATTCAGCCAAAATCGCCTCATCTTCCAGTCCCAAACCCTCGTCAACTGGGCTGTCATCTGATTCCGTGGTGATATCATGGAGAATGTCACCATCGGTGAATTCCGTATTTTCAAAGTCAGTAATGTCCTCAGCATCAGCCTCCCCAAGCACCTCTCCGATGGGAAGTAACTTGTCCAGATGCGCGAGCTCAATGACACGCATAAGTTGTTCGCTCAATTTGCTGATTGTGAAAGGAACATCGTTCTTGGCGCAGCTCTGCATGGCAATGACCAGTATCGAAACTCCTGATGAGTCAATATAGGAAACTCGAGATCCGTCAATATCCAGGCTACCACACTCCTCAATTTCGTCTGATAATTGATTTTTTATATCCGGTGTGACTTCCAAATCTATGTCACCTGATAAAAAAAGCTTTAAGCTATTGTTATCCTTGCTAAAACTGAATGGCATGGCGAAGTCTCACTGTTCAATCCAAAGTTGTTAAGATATATCAATTCATTAAATATTGTTTAAATGACATTTGCAAATGTATTTAAAATATAGTTAGATAATCGGGTTAATTAACAAATCGCGCATCGCGCGGTGTTTAATCTGAGTTAAGGAGTACTCACATGAATAATCGCGTAGCAAGCGAAAAGGGCTTTAGCCTTATCGAACTTCTTGTGGTTGTCGCCATCATCGGTGTTCTTGCCGCCGTTGGTGTCGTTGGCTATCAGGGATATATCGACAGCACTAAGAAATCAGTAACAGACGCAAACGCCAAGGCTGTGCACCAGTGGCTGGTCAATTCCAAGACCGTCCGTGCCGCCGGCATCGACATGGACCCGGCCGTTTGCGGTACCGGCTCTTCCAACACACCGGCTGACACATCTGCCGCGTCTTCCGTGGCTTCTGCAGGTTGCTTCGGTTCCATGGCCGGTTCAGGTGCCCCATTTGAAAGCTTCAAGAACCCTTATGACACGACCCGGACGGGCAGCAGTGCTATTTACGGTAAGTCCAGCACAAGCAGCATTTCTGATGGTGCAGACTGTGATGATACTTTTGCCGGTTCTAAGCTTGGTGATGTGATTGTTCGTGTCAGTGGAACGGTCAAGCATATTGACGTTTACTTCTGCGCCAAAGACGAAAATGGCAATGATGACCTGACCAAGCGTGATGCAACCATCAAAGATTGGTAAGCCGAAATACATGAAAAAAGGTGCGGCTTCGTCCGCACCTTTTTTTTGCCTGAAATTCTGAAATGACGCAGATCGCCAAGACATATTTTTCACCCCTGGCTTTGGTCAGCCTGATTTTCTTTGGCGTTCTTTTTCAGATACATTTTTTCAGCTATGGCGGCCCGTTCAATTCGCGCAACATGTTTGGCTGGATTGCCATGATCTTGACCGTTTGGGCGCTGTGGATACCGGTGCTCAATCAAGGTGAAATCAAAACCCCGAAGCTGTTTATCTGGCCCCTAATGCTTCCGGTCATTTCTTTGACAGGGTTTCTCGCTATGGCGTCCCTGTCCGGTCCGGTCTCCACAGCGGCTTTGGGGTTTCCAGTTCTTTTGCTGATATTCGGGCTGGTTTTGCTCGGCGGGCAACAGGCGAGATTGACTTCCATACAGTGGTGCATGATTATTTGCATCATCAGCATCTGTGTTTTGCCACAGTCCTTTTTTACCCTGAACACTGTCGGGGTTTTGCAAAAAGACTTTGTGCTTGAGCGGATGCCTGTTTTGTTTGTGCGCGATTTCTTCGGTTTTTCCCAATATAATTTGATGGGTTCCTTTTTGGCTTCCCTGGTGATTTTCATCGGGTGGGGCCTGTACAGCCTCAAGCTCAAAAACATTTGGTTCATCATTTTGTTGCAGGCCTGCAGTTGTTATTTTGTGTTGATTTTGTCCCTCAACAGCTCAAAGACTGGTGTTGTGGGTTTGTCCGGTGCGGTTTTGGGTTTGCTGGCTTATGTTTGCTGGCATGACCGTGGGACGTTGTTCAACCGCAAAAACCGGCTGTGGCGAGGGGAGGGTCTGACTTTCCCTCATAGGCTTTTGTTCATTTGGGCCATCTTGATTGGCCTGACTTTTGCCTTCGATTCTTTTCTTGGTGGGCTGATAACCAAGCTGCTGTCTGTCCTTCCACTCACCTCTGATATTCAAATTGTCAGCAGTGTTGACGGAATGAATCAAAGATGGGGGGGCGAAAGTCGCTCTCTGATAGTTCGTTTTTCTATATGGTATGTGGCATGGCGTGAGTTTCTCGAGGCTCCGCTCTTGGGGCATGGGCTTGGCTCTTTTCATGATGTGTCTGTGCGCGCCTATGCGGAATATGGTTTGCAGGAAGACCTCATATTCAAGGAAAATCTGACAAACCCCCATAATCTGGTGCTGTTTCTTTTGGTGGAGACCGGGGTGGTTGGAGTGTTCACCATTCTTGGTCCCTATATCTATGCGTTGGTTGGTTTGATCCGTCAAAACGCCAGAAATGTTTTGGTGCTGGTGGTGCTGTTCCCGATTTTGCTGCACACTCAACTGGAATTACCTTACCTGCAATCCAGCACACATTTCTGGCTGTTTGCCATTTTCCTGACGGCGGTGACCCAAACTAACGCTGAAAAAAGTGGGTCGGTATCGTCGGTTGCTCTGTCCAGAGGGAAATCTTTGATGAGCATGGCGGCGCTGGGGGTATTGGGCGGCCTGTTTGTTACCGGTGCTTATTCAACCGCCTATCAAGATGCGCTTGCTGCACATCGCTACAAGGTCATGCAGGTCAAGTCCCTTGGCGAAATCCTTGCCATAAGGTTTACCCATTCCGATATTGTGCATCCGATTGTCGGGCATAACAACTCGGATACGACGGTCATCTATTTGACGGAACGCGCAACACGCGAGGGCCAGTTGAAAATGCTCGAAGAACTTTTGTTCCCAATGTATGAGGCGCAAATCTCCGATACATACTCGTCAGTCAGTTTGTGGTATGTCGAGCTGCGGGCACTTTTGGCACTGGGCGAATTTGACAAGGCCAATGCCCTTATAGATAAGGTCAGCCTTTTGCGTCCAAGAGTTGCGCAATCAATGGCGGAGGAAGTATCATCTTACAGGGAAGAAGCTATTCCTCATTCTCCTCGACAGGTTCAATAAGGTTCTGCTTCTCAAGTTCCTCAAGATACTTTTCCATGGTAATCATGCCGAATTGGGCGCCGGTCTGCATGGCGGTGTTAATCTGGACAATCTTGTTTTCACGGATCAAATTACGCACGGCCGGCACGCAGACCATCACCTCAAAAGCACCAATGCGCCCCCCGCCCTTGCGTTTCAACAATTGCTGGGTCATCACCAGCTGAAGCGATTGCGACAGTTGCGACCGGGCTTGGGCCTGCTCTTCCGCGGGGAAAACGTCAATGATCCGGTTGATGGTTTCGGGCGCGCCTGATGTGTGCAGCGTGCCGAACACCAAATGCCCCGTCTCGGCGGCGGTCAGAGCCATGGAGACGGTTTCATAATCCCGCAATTCGCCCAACAGAATGATATCAGGGTCTTGACGTAGGGCACCCTTCAGGGCGGAGGCAAAACTTTTGGTGTCTCGGCCAACTTCCCGCTGTGAAATGATGCTTTTGATCGGCTTGTGCACAAATTCCACCGGGTCTTCAATGGTGATGATGTTTTCTGACCGCTCGCGGTTGATTTTGTCAACCATGCTGGCCAATGAGGTGGATTTACCTGAGCCGGTCTGACCGGTGACGAGCACCAGTCCGGCTTTTTTGCCCAAAATATTATGTACGGCCGGTGGCAGGCCAAGCTGGTCAATATTCGGTACTTCCGTCACGATTGTGCGCAGTACCATGGCCCATCCGCGCATGGTGCGATAGCCGTTTGCACGGAAGCGCTGGGTGCCGACGACAATCGCAAAGTCAACATCATTGGTCTCACAAAACTCCTTATAGAGCTTCTCGCCCAATTCCTCACGAAACACCTCATCAAGCATTTCATGGGTGACCATATGCTCCTCAAAGACCTTTATGTCGCCATTGGTCCGCACGGCCAGGGCATCTCCGGCCCGGAAATGAAAATCGGATATGCGGTATTGCTGGGGAAGTTGCTCGAGAAGTTGATAGACTGGATTGTCTGACATGACGCCTACACATTTACAAAAAATTATCGCACAATTTGATGTATATTAACCCCAATTGCGGGCGACCGCCATATCAGCGTGAGAGGTTTCAGTGTTTTTTGACGCGCAAGTGACTTTTGCAAGTGTTGTGGTTTTCTTGATTGGTCTGTGTTTCGGCAGCTTTCTTAATGTTGTCGCCCTGCGCTATGTCCTGGGTGAAGATTGGATCAAAACCCCGTCAGCATGTTTTTCCTGCGGCGTAAAATTATCCTTCAGCCAAAACCTCCCCGTCTGGGGATGGCTTGGACATGGCGGGAAGGCATCCTGTTGCGGCGCGAAACTGCCTTTGCGCTATCTTCTGGTTGAGCTGTTCTGCGGCGGCCTGGCTGTGCTCAGTTATGTTCAGCTTGGGCTGTCCATGAGCCTGATATTCAGCCTGTTTTTCATGCTTAATGTTGTGATTTTTCTGACCGATCTGGAGGATTTCATTATTCCAGATTTTGCCTCTCTCGGCGGGGCGGCCGCAGGCCTGTTGATGGTTTGCGCCGGTCTTGACGGCCTGCCAACCCTGCGCGAGGCGGTGATTGGCGGCGTTTTCGGTTTTGGTTTGCTTTATGCGATCAATGCGGCCTACAAGCTTTGGCGTGGACATGACGGTCTTGGGTTTGGCGATGTCAAGTTAATGGCGATGTATGGTGTCTGGTTGGGGCCGGTGGCGATTCTGCCGATTTTGTTTTTTTCCTCACTTGCCGGTGCCATTTTGGGGATTGTGCTGATTTTGCTCAACAAAACGCCACTAATGGCGGCTGAGACGCAACAGGCGCCGGTACTGCCCTATGGCTGTTTTCTGGTTCCGGCCGCCATACTATGGGTTTTGTTTGCCGATTCTATCGCGTTACCCATATTCCTCATAGCGTCATAAAAAAGTGGACATTGTCGGTTTATTTAAGGGTTTTTCACAATTTTTCTCAATAAAGGGATATAATTGTAACTCATAGAGATTCGTCCGGGAGGATGCTCGTGTCCGAAAACAGAAGCATCGAAGAAATACAGGAGTCCATCAGCAGTCTGCTTGCAGAAGCTGAACGGGTTGCCCGGGCCGAAACGCGCATGCACGCCAATAATTTTGCCCAGACCCCTGCAGCTGAACTTCCGGCCCAAGCTGATGAAGGGGAAATCAAGGAGTATCTTGACGGCCTTGATGTGTTGATTTCCGAGGAAGTGACCATGGCTTTGCGGGCCGAGTTTCTTAGATTCTCAAGCGTTTTTGACACGGATAAAACCCGTGAAACCATCCGCGAAGCCGTGCAGGAGATAACCGAACCGCTCATTCAGGACTGGATAGAACGTCATATGCCGGACATTGCCCGCTCCGTCGTGACGGAAGCCATCGGCAAAATAGCGGATGTCGGCAAGAAGCGGCTGTAATGGTGTGAATTCCCGTTTTGTGATGCGTTCAGGTTTTTCCGATAAAATATTCAAAATGCTCCGGCCCCTGATGATTTTTGGGCTGGCCGTCTCTCTGGTTTCCTGTGGCGTCAGCCCAAACCGCGACATCAGCATGGATGGTGCCCGGCAACTGTTCAAAAAGCGCCTGATGTCAAACCAAACGGACGAGGCCGAGAAAAAACGCCAGCAGGAAATGGCCATAAAAGCCCAGGCTGAAAACATGAAAAAGCGTCGCCGGACGCTGCAAATCCGCGTGCCAGAAAGTTTTGATTTTGCCGGTCTCAGTTCAATCGATACACTCGTTCCCAACAGCTCCAACTCCATCACGGCGCAACAGACATTCATTCGCGCCAATCAGTCTATGCAGGTCAAACAACGGGCCTTGGAGATTAATGAACGTGAATTAGCCGAGTCGGACAGCACCCATGCCAAGCTTGTAGCTTTAGAAGAGCAGGAATATCTGTTTGAAATTGAAAAGATTTTGTTGGATGAGATTTCGCGTCTAGAAGGCGACATCAAAACCCTCGAGCAGGCTCTCGTCATCGGCAACGCCAACAGAGCTTCCGTTGAGGCCGCGATTTTGTTTGGACGTAATAAAATGGCGGCTCGGGACGAAATCGTCGATCTGAAAAGCAGTTTTTTCTTCGTTGGTAATGATGTTGTCACTGGTATTTCATTGGGGCGTATGAACGGTCTGGACGGTCAGATTATGTCAAAGGAAATGAGCGTCAATTTCAACGGCTTGCCGCTTCCCGCCGCCCTGCAGTCTCTGGCTCGTGCTATAAATATGTCGATCTTCCTGTCTCCTGACCTGCGGGCGTCGACAGACAAGGTTGTTCTGCAGGCTGAGCGCAATGATGTGCTCGACATTATGGACATCCTGATTGATACACACGACATCGCTTTGGCTTATGACCGCGATATGGGTATTGCGCGTTTCTATACCAATGCTGAATTTCGGGAACGAGTGGAGCAGGCCGTCGCTTTTGCGGCTTCCCACAATCAGCAGGCATTGGCTTATCAAAATATCCAGTCACTCGAAAACCAGAGACAGGAGCTTTACACGCTTTATAACCGGTATTTCCGGCAGCCGGGCGAGCAGGCGCGGATGAAAACCATTGAGGCCCAGCTTATTCTTGACGAAGCCTTGTCGATTGAGGTGCCTAAAGTTCTAGTACAGCTCAAACAGCTGGCGATTACGCGGCAAAAGGCGCTCAATGACTCCAAGGCGCAGGCCGAACAGCAGCGGCAATTATTGTTGGATGAGATTTTTACCCTGAAGCAGGAAATTGAATTGCTTCAGATTGCCGTGGACAGTGCCAAGAGTAATCTGGAGCAAAGCCAGCTTACTTCTGTGGGCGGTGGCACTGCGGCCAATGTTTCGACTGACGGCATCAGTGCCGCGCAGATGCTTGAGCGGGAACGCAGCAGGGTTTCGATTGTCCGTGACGCCTCGCTGGCAACCTCACAACCGATATATACGGACAGCTTCACGATTTTCTATCAGGAAAGCGATGACATCAAGACGGCCCTGAACACCTATTTTGATCAGATTTATCCAGAAAATCTGGCTATTCAGAGTCCCGGAGACATGACCCCGTCAGCGGCGGCCATTGCGCAGTCCGGTACAACAGCTGAAGACAGCGATACGGCAGGCGCCGGGCGGGCGCCTCCGTCTTTAACGTTGCCATTGCAGGAAGACACACGGTTTAAGGACAATAGCTTCCAGCCTCCTAAAATCGAGAGCAATAAGACCTCCATCATCATTACCGGTATGAAAACCGATATTGATCTGGCACATCAACTGATTGATGATCTTGATATTCCGGCGAAACAGGTACTTGTCGAGGTGTTCATGGTCAATGTGTCGCGTAATTGGCAGCGCAAGCTGGAGATTCAGCTGGAAAGCGTCGCCGGGGCCATCCGGCCAGAGGGACGGGTACTGGGATTCATTTCAAATGTCGCCCGCGAAGCGCAGAATAACCAGATTTCCATCATGCCCGGCCGGAGCGGTAGTGTTGAGGCCCTGATTGACTTTATGGAGGTCAATGATATTGGCCGGACCATTTCAAGCCCGACCATTTTGGCGAAAGATCAGGTGGCGGCCAACATCAACCGTACGGTGACCCGGTTCCGTGAAATCACCCGCCAGGTGCCGACCGGCACGCTGAACGATTTGGGTGTGCCCGTCACCAGTGCCGAGACGACCTTCGAACCGGTCGAGGCGACCCTCACTCTGGCTGTGACACCGACCATTAATGTCCTTAATGACCATGTCGAGCTTGATATAAATTTTGAAGACAGCAGTTTTATCGGGGATGACGCCAACAGTCCGCAGCTGTCCAATAATATCACGACAACATTGAACGCCGCGCCCGGTGATGTCATTGTCCTCGCCGGGCTTTACAAGGAAAGCAACAAACGCAACCGTGAGACCGTGCCTGGCCTGAGCGGGATACCGTTTCTCGGACCGTTGCTTGGCGGCAGTGTTGACGACCAGCTGCAGTCTGACGAGCTGGTGATTTTCCTTGCCCCGACCGTGATTACGCCGCAGACCGGCATTATTCCCGCCAATGCCGTGCGTTGAGACCAAAAATCGAAGTGAAGTAAGTGCTGAGGCCGGTTTTTCCCTGGTGGAAATTGTCGTTGCCATGACCTTGTTGGCGACCGGCATCATCGGGGTCTATTCCCTGATGGCGTCGAATAATGAGCTGTTTGAACAAAACAGTGTCCGCGGACAGCTGTTGATTGCCGCCAACGGCATTTTGGATGATATTGACATGCGCCATGTCGCCGGTGAAAGCGGGAGCAATCTGACGTCATTGTCTCCAAGCGATTGGAGCACGTTTTTGTCGGAAAACGGGATTGATGAATCAGATGTTGTGCTGTCCTTCACGGACTTGAGCGGTCTCGCAACCTATCAGCTTTCGAGCTATACGGCCGCGTCGCGTACCCTTGTTATCACCAGCACCACACCGGGCATTGCCTTGCCGCAGGAAGGGGAGGTGTTTCAAATCGATGCCGGGAAATATCTGTGTGACGTTGAAACGGTCTCAGGTACGGCCGGAAACCTGACCCTGGTGCACAGTACGGGATGTTCGCTTGATGGCCTGACACTCAGTTCCAACGATATATCTTTTGGGGCTTATCGGGTTTCCCTGACGGTTGTCGGTCGCAACGGGGTTACACTGACACGCACTCGTCAGCTTTTGACGAATTGGTAAACTCAGAATAATTCGGTTTTCACCAGGCTGTAGGTCTGGGTTGCGGCGTCAAACGTCCAGACACCATAGGCAAGGCGTGTGCGGTCATTTCTTATGGCACAGCCATAGATCTCAAATTTTCGGGGTGTGCTGCCGGCTGATGCGTCATGAAGGAAATAACGCATCTCAATCCCCTCGGTTTCAACAACAGTGCTGGGAAGGTAATTTGCAGCATTGATGTCGGAAAAACTTCCCCGGCTGGTTAAGCATACCTGCCTGTGAGAGGCGACATCACTGTCCGAGACGCCCGCTGGAAGGGTGTATCCGCTTTCATCAGCCACAATATCTGCCGCCTGTGACCGCATGTCAAGCAAACCAAACTGTGTCGCCATATGCGCCTTTTGCAAGAGTTTCTGGTCGGCAATGGACCTGAACTGGATTTTGTTCTGTTGGGTCAAATGCTGTCCGATGCTGGTCAGATTTAATGTGACCAGAATAATAAACCCAAGCACCAGATAGATTGCGAACCCGCTTTCAGTGTTCGCATTCAAATGGTGTCGGGTATGGGCAGGGCGCTCAGCCATCAATCCAGTCCTACAAGTGCATAGGTCGGCAACAAATGCTGTTGGGTAAGTGTCTGCACCTCCCCACTGCCGGGAACCGTTTTGGACAAGGTGAATTTGGACTTGAGGATCAGGCTGGGCGGGGTTGTGGTGTCCATTGAAAATTCAACTGCCGTCAGCATGTTCGGCGTGACGCTTTCCCAATCTTCATCGGCGTCAGCGGTGCAAGCCGTGCTGCTGATGCGCTTCTCCAGCCGTCCTTTGCCGTCGGTCAGTGTGGAAAGTCGATATTCGGTCAGTTGCCGTGTTCCGGATATATTGTCAGCGCAGAGCTGGACATGGCTGGCGGTAACAAAATTCAGGGCCTGGCTTCTCGTCATCGCCGCCCCGGTTTCCTTTTTGTGGCCGGCACGCTGGGCTGAGATCATCATTTCGTTTTTGATCCGGTCGCCCTGGCGGAGAAGATCAGCCATGACCCGCATACGTTCGCTTTGGGTCGTGATGTTGTTCATGATGGTATAAAGCGCCGATGTGATGACACCCAAAAGGGCGACAAGTGTCAGGGTTTCAACCAGGCTGAACCCCCCTTGTAATGTGACCGGCTTCAGCATCAGATTTTGCCAGCTAGCTCACGCGATTTGTGGAGATAGATTTCAGTGGCAATCAAGCCGGCATCGTGCAGCTCCCGCAAGGCCTTCATCTGGCGTTCCAGGTCCTGCAATTCCTCAATCATGTTGGCGCTTGTGTCGGCCGGTTCGACCAGCCCGCCATTGTCAAGAGCAGCGGACACATCGGCGGCAATTTCATCCATGATGGTTTCGACCTGGGTTTCCGCCTCCGGAGCAGTAATGGGGGCTGGAGGTGCGCTTGCATCAGCATCCTGATTTTGGGTTTTGTCTCGTGTTTTGTCTCGTGTTTTGTCTTTGTTTTTGCCGCCAAATGAAAACAGGCCGTGTTTTTTCTTGGGTTGGTCATCATCAAGCTCCTCTCCACTGTCAGAGGATGCAACCGGGCTTGTCTCGCCAATTCTTGGAATATCAAGATCCATGCTTTCGTCAGGCGCAACACCGGCCTCATGTCCCGAAGCCGGCACGGACACTTCATCGTCAATCGACAAGGCGATGCTGTCATCCGTTTCGCCTTTCTCCTGGGCATGCAAAGAGGTCATGACCGCGGCCAGTCCTGACGGCGGTTTCTGTACGACGACTTCCTCACTTTCCAGAATAGCCGGCGGCGCGCGACGGGCGGCTTTTTTGGATTTTCCGTCTTTGACAGCCCGGAATATCAGCAGGGCGACTAGCAGAATAAAGACGACCCCTGCGGCAATGATGAATTCAAGATCATCGCCAACAAAATAGGTGATATTCTTTTTGATTTCCGCAAACGACATGTCTGAATTTCCCAGCTGACCGATATATTTTAGACCAAAACAGCCTGATTCTAAACAGTTGGTCGGTGGATAAGTGGAATCTTTTGAAAATCTGCCGCTACAAACGCTTTTTCAAACAGACAAACCGCCTTTTCAGCTCGTAAATCAAGCTGTGCGTCAGTCAATTCCGGAGCATGGTGCATAATGGCAAGATTTTTTACATTACCGGCCGCACACAGGCGTACCCCTTCCTGCCAGGTGGAATGTCCGTATCCGGTTTTCTCCGCAAACCCCTCATCATCATAGGTGCAGTCATACAAAAGATAATCGGCCTGATTGCAGAAGGCCGCGAGATCTTGATTCAAGTCACCCGGCACATGTTCAGTGTCCGTCGCATAAACGAGGGATGTACCCCCCATGTCAAACCGATAGGCATGACAGCCGCCGGGGTGCGGTATCGGGTGGTTTGTGACGTGCACATCATCGACTGCAAGTTGTGTCCCGGACGGCAATTCATTAAAGCTCACCCTGGCGGCAAAGATTTCCATGCCCACCGGATAAGTCGGTGGCGACATATAGGTTGCCAGCGCCTGTTCAAAACTGATGCCGTCATCATTATTGACGGCATGAAATCTAACTTCCGCCTCCGGGTCAAACAGGGGAGCGAAAAAGGGAATGCCGCAAATGTGATCATTATGGAAATGGGAAATGAAAACATCAATCTGGCGCACTCCCTCTTCGACAAGGGACTCACCCAAGAACCGCAGCCCGGAGCCGCCATCCATGACCAGACATTTTCCATTATGTCTGATTTCCACGCAGGAGGAATTGCCGCCATATTTGGTGTGCATTTCCCCACTTACGGGTAGGGAACCTCTGGTTCCCCAGAATTTGAAATAGTTCTGCTCTGCCATCCTGTCCGCCATCTTACTTTTCCGTCGCCCGGAAGACACCGTCCCAGTCCGCTACCGGTGGTGAAGTCTCAAATACGTCAATACGGTCGCGGTAAAGCTTATAACAGTCGGCAAGCTCAGGACAGATTTTTTCACCTTCGTCGAGGTGTTCCAGAGCTGCTGCCCAATCTTGTGACCGGTAAGCAGCAAGCATGGCCTCATGCCGTGTTGAAATCGACCTAAACGTCTCGCTGTCGGCATGTGTTGCATCACCCAGCAGAGCATAAATATGCTCCGGGTGCTCTTTGCCTTTGAGTGATATCAGGTCCATTTCAAGGAAAGCCAGATCAGACGCTTCATTCCTGGTTTCCGCTCCAACAAGAATGGTCGTGCCGTAATTTTTGGTCTGTCCCTCCAGACGTGAGGCGATGTTGACCGGGTCTCCCATGACAGAGTAATTGAACCTTTGGGTTGAGCCAACATTTCCGACCAGACAGGCACCTGTATTCAGGCCGATACCGATCCTCAGCTCA
Source organism: Parvibaculales bacterium (assembly GCA_049889415.1). GTDB lineage: Bacteria > Pseudomonadota > Alphaproteobacteria > RS24 > RS24 > JAYQKL01. Next base: position 33,239 of record JBMHDL010000010.1, read on the forward strand.
TCGTCCCACATGCCGTCAAGTTCCGGGTCATCCGCCAATTCCGAGTTCAGACGCGAAAGGCTGTCGCGCATCTTGAGTGCGGCGAGACAGGCAAGACGTGGATGATCTTCCACCTGTGTGGGCGCATTCCAAAAGGCCATGATGCAATCCCCGATATATTTGTCAATCGTACCGGACTTATCCTGGATAGACTGCGAAAAATCCGTTAGGAAACGGTTAATGATATGGGTCAGCAGATGCGGATGATCCTTGAACCGCTCTGAAATATTCGTGAACCCCCGAATATCTGAAAACATCACCGTTACGGGCTTCACTTCTCCGCCAAGTTGCAAGGCATCGGGTTCCTGGGCTATCTGCTCGACAAGTTCGGGTGACAGATATTGTCCGAAAGCCAATCTGACCTCGCGGCGTTCCCGCTCCGTGCCAAGATAGTTCAGGAATCCGGCCAGCAGGAAGCTCGCGGTTATGGCCATGGACGGCAAGACCGGGTCAAGCAGGTGCAGGTGCTGACTGAATGCCCACCATGAGGTGTAGAGCAATGCCCCGATGCCGCAGGCCAAGACCATAATAGCGCGGGTGATGCCGAAACGCGCTGCAAGAAAAATCAGGGTTATACCGAAAATCAGCGTTGACAGGGGTTCCAGAGTTTGCAGCCAAAGCGGTCGACGCAGAAAGACACCGTCAAGGATCTGCTGGACCGCCTGTATATGTATTTGCACCCCGGCCATGACCGGATCAATGGGTGTGGCTCTGAGGTCTTTCAGACCCGCTGCGGACGTACCGATAAAGGCAATACGGCCGGCGATGCGGGCCGGGTCAAAACCGGGGGACAGGATTTCCCAGGCCGAAATTTTCTCAATACTCTCTGACGGGGCGTAGTAAAGCCGCATCGATCCGTCAGATTCAAGCGGTACAATGAAGGTGCCGACCTTCATGCGTGACAGGCCAAGGCCGGATGTGTAACTGGCTTCGCCGCGCACATCTGACGCTTTCAGGGCGATCGAACCGGCGCCTTGGGCAACCCTCAGCGCTTCAATGCCGAGGCTCGGATAAAGGGTGTCGGCACCGCGCAGCAGTAGGGGGGTCCGGCGGATAATCCCGTCCGGATCCAGCTGGGCGTTTATCGTGCCTTGGGCGATCGCCGCATTTTGCAGTACTTCAGTGTTGAAGATGGCGGCAGCGGAATTCGGGATTGGCGCAAGCGGGTCCGCCATATCCGCTTCCTTGCCCTGTGTGAGGCCGGATGTGCGGATGGCAAAGCCGACTTTAGGGTCCGGCAGGCTTTTGCCTTCCCGGTTAAGCATAATTGCCACGACTGTCGGGGTTTGAGCCAAAATCTCGGCAAACCGGTCATCAGGGTTTTCAACATCCTTCTTCAGGGTTCCCGTCAGGGTTGACCAGGCCTCCGCGTCAAGGTCTTTGCGAAGGGTTTCCCAAACCGGCAGAATGGCGTCGGGGCCATTACGGTCAGCTTCCGGAAACAGAACATCCAAAGCTATGGCGGCAGCGCCGCTTTGGGTTGCGGTGATAATGATGTCGGCAAAAATATTACGCGGCCATGGAAATTGCCCAATTTTCTCTAGGCTGGTTTCGTCAATATCGACAAACACAACTGGACTGTCAGACACCATACGCGGCTGCCAACGGTTATATTGATCAAAGACCCGATTTTGCAGGGCTTCCACGAGCGGTGGCCGGCTCAACAGGGCGTAAACACAAAGCACTAATAAAACGGCCGGCAAAATGACCGGAAAACCCTTGTGGAAACGAAGCGACGATAGGAACTTTGAAAAACGCATACGGGTCAAGTCTCATTAATTGGACCAGTTGTAAGATTAAGAGAAAAACTGCGGTGAAGCAAACCCTGTGGTCGAGAGCGCCGTTTAATCATCCCAGGGATGCCTTTTTTGCCGCTGGTTTGGCCGTTCCCGAGGGGGTTGAGTGTCAGTTTCGCGACGAACCATGCTGGGGATATGGGATTTGCTGTGGACGGATTTGACGACATGGAAAGGCTTGCTGTTGGCGGCGGCGAACAGATTGACACCTGGTTTTTTGAAAAAGGAGATGAGGGCCATGCCAGCCAGAAACCCGCCAATATGGGCGACATAGGCAACACCGGACCCGGATTGACCAAGATTAAGGAATTGCAAACCAATCCAGACCGACAGCACCAGAAAAGCGGGAATATTGACGACCCGGAAGAATATGAAAAACCCGACCAGGCATTGGATGTTGGCACGCGGATAGAGCATCAAATAGGCGCCCAACATGCCGGCAATGGCGCCTGACGCCCCAATCATCGGAATATCGGATTGCGGGTCCACTAAAGATTGGGCCAGAGCCGCTGCTGTTCCGCAAACAAGGTACAGGGCGATATAGCGTCCCCGTGTCCCGACGGCATCCTCCACATTATCCCCAAAAATCCATAAATACAGCATGTTGCCAGCAAAATGCATAAACCCGCCATGCATGAACATGGAGGTCAGAACGGTCCAACTTGCCGGAATGCGGTCTAGGCCTTGGGATAAGGGCTCACCGCCGAGAAGCGCAGACGGTGTGACCCCATAGGACAGGATTGCTTCGCGACCGCCTTCTCCAAGGCCGAGTTGCCACATAAACACCATGGCGCATAAGGCAATGATCGCCCAGGTAACATAGGGTTTGGCTTTGGTCGGGTTTTCATCTCTGAGTGGAAAAAAGAACATCGGTTATCGTCTAGTCAGCCTCTTTTTCCGCTGCCCTGGAAATGATGCTGATCACAAGCTGATCTTCGTTCAGCAGCCGACGGGCTACGGCCTGAATCTGTTCCGGTGTGACCTTGTTGATCAGATTATTGCGCCGATGAATATACGCGCTGTCAAAACCGATCAATTGGGTGCCGTGCAATTGACCTGCAATTTTTTGTGCACTGTCAAACCGCATAAGGTAAACGCCTGTCAGATAGGATTTGGCGGCGTCAAGTTCGGCATCTGTTACGGGTGTTTCTTTGATGCGTTTGATCTCCTGTTTCAGCAGGGCCAAGGCCGTTGCCGTGTTGTCGGGTGCGGTCGCAATATTGCCACGCCAGATGCTGGCATTTTGATAATTGCTCAACCCGGCGTAAACGCCATAGGCCAGCCCTCTTTTTTCCCTGATTTCCTCCATCAGTCGGGAGGAAAACCCACCTCCGGCCAGAATGTAATTCATCACATAAGCGGGAAAAAAATCAGGGTCTTGATACGCAATCCCTTGCAGGCCGAACAGAATTTCCGCCTGCGGGGTCGGGTAGTCAATCAGCGCGGTGCGGCCATCGGGCTTTATCTTTACGTCTGCGATGGTCGGCAAGTCCGACTGCGCCGGCAGGCCCTTGAACGTCTGTTCGACGGCCGCTTCAGCCTCAGCAGCACTCATATGCCCGACAATGGTCAGGACCAGATTGTCACGCGCCAGATGAGCATGATGGGCTGCGGCGATGTCAGCCTTGCTGAAAGCTTTCAGGTTTTCGATGGATCCGGAAACAGGCCGGGATAAGGGATGGCCGGCAAAAGCCATTCGCCACCAGTTTTCACCGTTAAGCACCCGTGGATTGCCGAGTGCACTCCTGCGGCCATTGATCAGGGTCGTACGCATCCGTTCAACCGCATCCGCATCGAAGCGAGGCTGCTGCAGGGCGAGTTTGAGCAGGTGGAAGGCCTCGTCCTTATGTGTGGTTAGACATTGCAAGGTGCTGGAAACGCCCTCCAAATCAGTGCCGAAGCTCAATCTGACGGCTTTTTCCGCAAGTGCGGCCTTAAATCTGCGCGCCGAATAAGGGCCTGCACCCTCATCCAAAAGGCTGGCCATGAGGCGTGTCACGCCATTGGTGGCGTCGGTTTCGGTTATCGCTCCCCCGCGCCAGGTCATCCGTACAGTGATTACCGGCAGGCTTTTATCTTCGACAAACCAGAATTTGATGCCGCTTTTCGTCGTCACGTTCTGTACGGTCAAATCAATGGCCCGGTCAATGGCCCGGTCAATGGCCCGTGCAGGAAGAACCAGCATTGAGATCAGGCAAATTTGCAGCAACAGGCGGGCAATCATGGCGTTTCCTCCTGTTCCGGTAGCAAAAGACCCGTCACACTCTGGTCGGCATTGAAATAGGTCCGCGCCACCCGCATCACATCGTGTTCCTTGACGGCCTCAACACTGCGTACCCAGGCCTCGATATAATCCGGCGTATGCCCGTAAACCAATGCGGTCCCGAAGACACGTGCCATCATATATTGGCTGTCCTGTGCATAGATATAGTCAGACAGCAGGCCCGTTTTGGCGCGTTGCAGTTCAGCGGCCGTTACGGGTTCCGTCCTGAGCCGATCCAATGTCTGCGTAAGCGTGTCTTCAATTTCGGTTATTGATGATGTGTTATGCGGGGTGATGCGCAGACTTATATAGCCGTCATCAATGCCTTCGGTATCCGCATAGGCGCTAACATGAGTGGCAAGTTGCCTGTCTTCGACAAGGTTTTCATACATACGGCCCATAGTGCCGCTGCTCAAAATTTCGGTGAGCACGTCCAATGCCGCGACATCCTCAGCCCGGCTGGTTTTATCAACCGGCAGGAACAGTTGGTAATAGCGGGACCATTGGGTCTGTAAAGTCCGTGGATCACGCTGCTCCAGACGAACAGGGGCGGTGAGTTTCCTGATGCCCGGTCGGGCGTCACGCGGCCTGTTTTGCGCCGGGATCGGGCCATAATAACGTTTTGCAAGCTGTTTGACCTGAGGCATGTCGGCATCCCCGACCACAACCAAAATCGCATTGTCGGGGGCATAGAAACGGTCATAAAACGCCTCAGCATCAGTCAGAGTCAAGGCTTCGATTTCCTCGCGCCAGCCAATGACCGGGATGCCATAAGGGTGATCGCCATATAAGGCCTTGTTCATGCGCTCATCGAGTAGGGCGGCAGGGTTGGTATCCGTGCGCACTGACCGCTCCTCCAAAACGACATCCCGTTCCGCCAAAATCAGGTCTTGTGACAGGGCCAGATTGCGCATCCGGTCAGCTTCCATCGCCATTACCGTTTCGAGTTGGTCAGCGGCGATGCGCTGGAAATAAGCCGTATAATCATAGGAGGTGAAGGCATTGTCACTGCCGCCAAGCGCCGCCACACGCTTTGAAAACTCTCCCGGGGGCACGCTCGGTGTGCCTTTGAACATCAGATGTTCGAAATAATGTGCAATCCCGGATTTCCCCTTGGGTTCATCGGCTGCCCCGACCTTGTACCAGACCATATGGGTGACAACCGGGGCGCGTCTGTTTGTCAGCACAAAAATCTGCATGCCATTGTCCAGACTGGCCATTTCCCAAGTAGGGGAAATGGCCGGCAGAGCACCGGTTTTCACAACATCGCGCGTGGGCATAAGAAACGTGACGGCAAGCGCGGCAACAATCAGCAGCGCCGCCATAACAGGAAACACAAATATGCCGGGTTGATGCGGGGAGCGCCGGCCTGCGTGTTTTTGGTCCATTCAGGAATTATTCGCCGAGATTGGCATCAAGGGTCGACCACTCGCCTGAAATAAGTTCAGACTCGCCCTGATTTGGCTTTTTGCCCTGCTTTTTGTTTTCTTCCAACCTTTTAGCTTCCGCTTCAGGGTTAATGATTTGTGATTTCGGCAATTCCTCACCGAACAGAAGGTTTTCGACAAAGGTTGTCTCTTTACGGATTGTTGTTTTGCCGTCTGTTTCAATTTGCTCTCGGATATCATTGCTGCTGGATGTCGCATCTGCCTTGGCGAGCAGCATTTGTTCACCGGCGGACACTGTTGTACCGGCGGATGTTTGTGCGCCGGACAGAATTTCCCTGGCTTGTTCACGTGGTGCACGTATGTCGCGGACTTCCCCAGTTGTGGTCGGGGGGCGCAAAGAATAATCCGGCGGCAGGATTAAGGGCGCCTTGGTGACGACGGCGAATTCATCCGGAGCGTTTTTGCCGTAGCCGAATGTGTCGCTGATATCATCTCCGCAGGCGGTCAGCATAACCGCACCGGCTGACATAAGTACAAAGTTTTTAAGGGTTTTTTTGTGGTGAGACATGCCCATGTGACCTTCGGAATCCTTTTATGTTTCGACAGCTTCATCCTTTTGCATAAAGCTGTCAATCAAAACTAATATGCAGCCTAATGTAATCCAAATGTCAGCAAGATTAAAGACATACCAGTAATAATCACGATAATGCAGACTGATGAAATCAACCACGGCGCCGTGCACGATGCGGTCTATGACATTGCCAAACGCACCGCCGATAATCAGCGCCGTGCCGAATGCGCCCGCTTTGGTTTTTGCCTCGCCCAGCATCCAGATGAAAAACAGGCAGATGAGGAGCGTGACTCCCACCATCACCAACTGTCCGATGCTGCCATTGCCGCTGAAAATCCCATAGCTGATGCCGGTGTTCCAGATCAGAACAAAATCAAGAAATCCAGTTATCGGCACACGCGACTTGGCGGCGGGGCTGAAAAGAATCAGCCATTTGCTGAGCTGGTCGAGAAGGAAAGCCAGAAGCAATATCGGCAAGGCCCGCCTGGGCGGCCCGGGTTGATGGAAGGCAGCGTATGATTTCCTAAGCCTGCTTGCCATCAAATTCCTTTACGGCCTCCGCATCGCGCAATGTCAGGTCCGGATAATCAGCATCCGTACCGACCTCAGGCAGGATCTTCCAGGAGCGTTGACATTTGCTCCCCTCCGCAAGGGCCGGCTGAACTCCGACACCGGCAACATCATCAAGGGTAAAGCAGGCATCAGGTACCGGCCCCGGGTGAATCGTCATTTGGGAGGTGATGCAGATGTCGGCCATGTTCTGGGCTTCCACCAGGGCGCGCAGTGCATCATCTTTAATATAAACCACCGGCGCGGCTTCGAGGCTTGAGCCGATACGTTTTTCGCGGCGTTCAATCTCCAGCGCCCCGGTGACGACCTTTCTGACCGCCTTGATGTCGTCCCAACGTCGTTCCAGCTCAGGATCCGTCCATGAAGCCGGCACATCAGGGAATTGGCGCAAATGAACCGATCTGTTTTCAGCACCGAAGCGCGACTGCCAAATCTCCTCCATGGTGAAGCACAGCATGGGCGCGAGCCAGGCCGTCAGGCAGGCAAATGTCTCATCCATGACCGTCCGGCAGGCTTTGCGCACGGTGCTGGCGGGCGAGTCGCAATATAGCGTGTCCTTGCGGATGTCGAAATAAAAGGATGAGAGGTCGAGTGTCATGAAGTTGAACAGTTCCTGGTAAATTCTGCGAAAATCAAAATCATGATACGCCTTGCGCACGAGTTGATCCATTGCGTGTAGACGATGCAGCATCAGGCGTTCCAGCTCCGGCATCTCATCCACCGCGACACGTTCGGCCTCAGTGTAGCCATTGAGGTTTCCAAGCATGAAACGGAATGTGTTGCGCATTTTCCGGTAGGCATCGGTGTTGGATTTGATGATCTCCGGCCCGATGCGCAGGTCTTCGGAGTAATCCGAACTCATGACCCAAAGGCGGATGATGTCGGCGCCGGATTGTTGGATAACCTTGAGCGGGTCGACCACATTGCCGGCTGATTTTGACATTTTGCGGCCTTTTTCGTCCATGACAAAGCCGTGCGTGACCACTGCCTTGTAAGGCGCGTGGCCACGTGTGCCGCAGCTTTCAAGCAGGGATGAGTGGAACCAGCCGCGATGCTGGTCGGAGCCTTCCAGATAGACATCGGCGGGGGACTGCAAATCCTCCCGGTCCTCAAGCACAAAGGCATGGGTTGTGCCGCTGTCAAACCAGACATCCAGCACATCCATAACCTGTTCATAATCTTCGGCATCATAGGCGTCACCCAGAAAGTCCTGTGCGGGCAGGTCAAACCACGCATCTGCACCATTGGTTTTGACGGCCTCAACAATGCGGGCATTGACGTCGGCGTCGCGTAAAATCTCGCCAGTTTCCTTGTGCACAAAAACTGTCAGCGGCACACCCCAGCTGCGCTGGCGCGAAATGACCCAATCCGGGCGGCTTTCAATCATGGCGTGAATGCGGTTGCGTCCGGCTTCCGGCACCCAACGCACGGCGTCGATTTCCCGCAAGGCTGTGGCGCGCAACTCATTGGTGTCCATGGAAATGAACCATTGCGGTGTGTTGCGGAAAATTAACGGAGCGCGGGAACGCCAGCTGTGCGGGTATTGATGACGCAGCTTGCCTTTGGCCAGCAGGCGGCCACTGTCGACCAGCTGACCAATGACGGCGCCATTGGCGTCCCCCATCTTGCCTTTTTGGTCAACGACGCATTTGCCGGCAAACAGCGGCACATGGTCAAGATAAATGCCGGCCTCATCCACGGTGAACGGAATTTCCAACCCGTGCTTCAGTCCGAGCTCAAAGTCATCCTGTCCGTGCCCGGGCGCGATATGGACGAGACCCGTGCCAGTGTCATCGGTGACGAAATCCCCCGGCAAAAGGTTGACTGGGAAATCATAGCCATGTTCGGCGAAGGGGTGTTTGCAGGTGATGTCCGCAGGGGATTCGATGTCACACATACGGTGATATGTTTCAACCTCTGCGGCCTGCATCACCTGCTCGGCAAGGCTGTCGCATAAAACCAGCTTTTCTGTACCGGTGTCATAAAGGCCATAGGTCAAAGAGGGAGAGTAGGCGACGGCACGGTTGGCCGGGATGGTCCAGGGTGTTGTCGTCCAAATGACGACGGATGCGCCTTCTGTTCCTTTCGGCCCCTGTGCAATCGGAAATTTAACGAAAATCGTCGGGGAAACATGCTCCTCATATTCCACTTCCGCCTCGGCCAGGGCGGTTTTTTCAACTGCAGACCACATGACCGGCTTGGAGCCGCGATACAGGCCGCCATTCATGACGAATTTCTGGAATTCATTGACGATGGCGGCTTCCGCGGCATAGGCCATGGTCGTGTAGGGGTTGTCCCAGTCCCCGACAACGCCGAGGCGCTGGAACTGCTCACTTTGGATGGCCACCCATTCTTCGGCGAATTTACGGCATTCGGCGCGGAATTCCTTGACCGGAACGGCATCCTTGTCGAGCCCCTTATTGCGGTATTTTTCTTCAATCTTCCATTCAATCGGCAACCCGTGGCAGTCCCAGCCAGGGACATAGATGGCGTCTTTGCCCATCATTTGCTGCGCCCGCGTTATGACATCCTTGAGGATTTTGTTCAGCGCGTGGCCAATATGCAAATTACCGTTGGCATAGGGCGGCCCGTCATGCAGGATGAATTTTTCTTTCCCCTTGGCTTCAGCGCGCAGGGTTTCATAAAGTTTAGTGTCTTGCCAAAATGTCAGTATGTCCGGCTCACGTTTCGGCAGGCCGGCTTTCATCGGGAAATCAGTTCGCGGCAGGTTCAAGGTGTCCTTGTAATCCCGCCCGTTTTCCGGGGTTTTGGTTGTGTCACTCATGCGCCGTTTGTATCAGTCTGCGCCTTGGGCCGCAAGCATCAGCTTGGCGCTTTCCGCGTCTTTTGCAATTTGGGCTTTCAAGGCGTCAAGAGAGTCAAATTTCTGCTCTGGCCGGATGAAGTCAATCAGGGCGACAGACAGCGTTTCGCCGTACACCATGGTATCAAAATCAAACAGGTGCACCTCAAGCCGTGGCGCAGGCGTGTCGAAACTGGGGCGGATGCCGAGATTGGCAACTCCGTCAAACTGTTTGCCGGCAAAGGCGCCGGTTTTGAATTCAGTCCGCACGGCATAAACCCCGAACAGGGGGAGGTGGTAATCGTCGAGATGAAGATTGGCGGTTGGAAAATTGATGGTGCGTCCGCGCTCATCTCCGCGGGTAATTTCACTTTCCATGCGCCAGCTGTGCCCGAGCAGATTGGTGGCGTGGCGAATTTCTCCGCGCGTCAGACATTCGCGGATGGCGGTGGATGAGTAGGGTCGTGCCCCCGGTTCCTGCGGCGTAACCGCCTCAAGAATGATGACCTCAAAGCCTTTTTCAGCGCCGTAGGATTTGAGCATGTCAGGCGTGCCGGCCCGGTTTTTGCCGAAGTGGAAATCATGGCCGACACAGACCGCCTTGGCGTCAAGCGCGGAAACGATGATGTCATCAATGAAGGCGTCCGGCGACATGGACGCCATGTTTTTATCAAAAGTGAGTGCGACCGTATGGTCACCGCCAAAACTTTCGATCAACTCGGAACGGGTGAGTAGGCGTGTCAGTCTCAGTGAAGGCGCATGCGGGGCGAAAAACTGGCGGGGGTGAGGGTCAAACACCAAAACCGTCACGGGAACGCCGCCGAGGCTTTCAGCCTTGAGGCGCGCCTGTTCCAGAACCGCCTGATGCCCTTTGTGAACACCGTCGAAATTACCGATGACAACAACGCCATGCCGGCAGGCATCTGTCAGAGACTCCAATGTACGATACAGGCTCATGCCGTTACCATACCAGATGTTTCAAGAAATAGCGCGCAAACGCATGGTGTTGCGATAAAAAATCCGCCGCCTCGGTCGGCGTTTCAGGCGGGTGATCCAAGGTTTCCGCCAACCCTCCGGTGATATAAAGCACGTCATAACCGGCTGCATTTGCACCTGGCACATCTGTTTTATGCCCGTCGCCAACAGCCAGAACCCGCGATTTTTCGACCCCTGTCAGTTTCGCAATTCGCGCAGCGGCAGTTTTATAAATCGGCAGGTAAGGCTTGCCGAGCCAGATAACCTCGCCCCCCATTTGTTCATAGATTTCCGCCAGGGCGCCGGCACAATACATGACCTTGTCACCGATTTGTACGACCCGGTCCGGATTGGCGCAGATCAGGGGCAGGTCATGATGGTGCCAGGTCTCGATGGCGGCGCGGTAATCTTCAGGGGTTTCCTCGGCATCATTGGCCATGCCGGTCAGCAGGATGAAATCAGCCTGCTCGACGTCCACCAAAGGGATTTCAATGCCGGTAATCAGGTCGGTGTCCTTGTCCGCACCAACAAAATGACAGGCCTGCCCCTGTGCGGCCCGATCTATGAGCATATCGCGGGCGGCATCGCCAGAGGATAAAATATCATCATAGGCGGTGCGGGCCAGTTTAAGGGCATCAAGGCGTTTTTGCACGGTTGTGGCGGGGCGCGGGGCGTTGGTCAACAACACGACTTTGCCGCCGCTTTTGCGCCAGTCGGTCAAGGCTTGATTGACCCCGTCAAACAGAGACAGTCCGTTATGAATGACACCCCAAACATCGCACAGCAATACATCGTAATCTGCGCGCAGTGCCTCAATGCCGGATATTTTTTCAGGGATAACCAAATCAGTCATGAGCGCAAAATGCTCTATTTCTTGTTGAGTGGCAAGACGGAAGTGGATAAGGTTTCGAAAACATTACATGGGGGAAAACATGTCACTTTTTGATCTTACGGGTAAAACAGCCATCATTACGGGGGCCTCGCGGGGCATCGGGGAGGCGATTGCGCACCGCATGGCCGAGCATGGTGCCAATGTCGTGGTTTCCAGCCGCAAGGCTGCTGGCTGTGATGCCGTCACCGATGCCATTAACGACAAGTTTCCGGGCAAGGCTAAAACTGTGGTTGCCCATATCGGCGACAAGCAGGCCTTGCAAAATCTGGTGGACGAAACCGTGGCGGCGTTTGGCGGGCTGGACATTCTGGTCTGCAACGCAGCTGTGAATCCGTATTTCGGGCCGTCGGAGCAATGCCCAGATGATGCGTTTGATAAAATTCTGGAATGTAATGTCAAAGCCAATCACTGGCTTGCCAATATGTCAGTCCCGCATATGCGCGCGCGCGAAGGCGGCAGCATTATCATTGTGTCTTCCATTGCCGGCCTTGTCGGTCAGGAAGTACTTGGAGCTTACGGTATCTCCAAAGCCGCGGATCTGGGTCTGGTGCGTAATCTTGCCGTCGAGCATGGCAAAAGCAATATCCGCGCCAATGCGATTGCACCGGGTCTGATCAAGACCTATTTCTCGCAGGCGCTTTGGGACAATGAAGAAATTCTTGAGCGTTCCGTCGCCGGCGCGCCGTTGAAACGCATTGGCCATGTCGATGAAATAGCCGGAGCCGCCGTATTCCTGGCAAGTTCCGCTGGCACGTTCATGACCGGCCAGACCATGGTGATTGATGGCGGAGAAACCATCGCTCATATTTAGCGGCGTTTTGTAAACAGCTTTTCGGGCATGAAAAAACCCGCCCCTTTTATGGGGCGGGTTTCTTTTGGCGTTTCGCCGACATGACGGCTGATTTACATCATGCCGCCCATGCCACCCATGCCGCCCATATCCGGCATGGCTGGAGCCGCAGAGGCCGGTGCCGGCAGGTCTGCAACCATGGCTTCGGTGGTGATCATCAGACCGGCGACGGAGGAAGCGTCACGCAGGGCTGTTGAAACAACCTTGCCCGGGTCAACAATACCGGCGGAGATCAAATCGACATATTTTTCATTCTGCGCGTCAAAGCCCAGCTTGCCGTTTGCTTCCAATACCTTGTTGACGACGATTGAGCCATCAACACCGGCATTTTGAGCAATTTGTCGGGCCGGTGCTTCCAGTGCGTTCATAACCAGATTGATACCGGCTTGAATGTCTGAATTGTCGCTGGTGATTTTTGAAACGGCTTTTTTAGCAAGCAGAAGAGCTGTGCCGCCGCCCGGCACAATGCCGCTTTCCACGGCAGCCCGGGTCGCGTTGAGCGCGTCATCAACGCGGTCTTTGCGTTCTTTCACTTCAACTTCCGTGGCGCCGCCAACTTTGATCACAGCTACACCGCCAGCCAGCTTAGCAAGACGTTCCTGAAGCTTTTCGCGGTCATAATCTGAAGACGTTGCATCAATCTGCGTACGGATTTGTGCAACACGGGCTTCAATTTCTTTTTTCTTGCCGACGCCATCAACAATGGTTGTGTCGTCTTTAGAAATGTTGACGCGCTTGGCGGAGCCGAGCATATCCAAAGTGGTGTTTTCCAGCTTAATGCCGAGATCTTCGGAAATCACTTGTCCACCGGTCAAAATGGCAATGTCTTCCAGCATGGCTTTGCGGCGGTCGCCGAAACCCGGTGCTTTGACAGCGGCAATTTTCAGGCCACCGCGCAATTTGTTGACAACCAGAGCAGCCAGCGCTTCGCCTTCAATATCTTCGGCAATGATCAGGAGCGGTCGTGAACTCTGCACAACCGACTCCAGCAGCGGCAGCAGGGACTGCAGGTTGGAGAGTTTGGACTCGTGCAGCAGGATCAGCGGATCCTCCAGTTCAACAGACATTTTATCAGGGTTGGTAATGAAATAAGGCGACAGGTAACCGCGGTCGAACTGCATGCCTTCCACAACGTCAAGCTCGCTGTCCAGCCCTTTGGCCTCCTCAACCGTGATGACGCCTTCATTGCCAACTTTCTGCATGGCTTCAGCGATCATGTCACCGATTTCAGCTTCGCCATTGGCGGAAATGGTTCCGACTTGGGCGATTTCCTCATTGGATTTAACCTTTTTGGATCGCTTGTCGAGGTCGGCCAGGGCGGCTGTAACAGCCTGGTCGATGCCGCGTTTGAGGTCCATCGGGTTCAGGCCTGCGGCCACGGCTTTACAGCCTTCACGGACAATGGCCTGGGTCAGAACGGTTGCCGTAGTGGTGCCGTCACCGGCGACATCATTGGTGCGTGAGGCGACTTCACGGACCATTTGTGCGCCCATGTTTTCAAACTTATCCTCAAGCTCGATTTCTTTGGCGACGGAAACGCCATCTTTGGTTGTGCGCGGCGCGCCAAACGCTTTGTCGAGAACAACATTGCGGCCTTTCGGGCCGAGTGTCACTTTGACGGCGTCAGCAAGGATGTCCACGCCTTTCAGCATTTTTTCACGGGCTTCGGAGCCGAATTTTACGTCTTTTGCCATTTTTCTGTCTCTCTATGTTTACTGGGTTAGCCGATAATGCCGAGAATGTCGGACTCTTTCATAATCAGCAGTTCTTCACCATCCAGGGTAATTTCAGTGCCGGACCATTTGCCAAACAGGATTTTATCCTTTGGCTTAACGTCAAGCGGCGTAACCGTACCATCATCGGCGCGTGACCCACTGCCGACGGCAACGATAACGCCTTCCGACGGTTTTTCCTGAGCGGTGTCCGGAATGATGATGCCACCGGCTGTTTTGGTGACCTCTTCAACGCGACGTACGAGGACGCGATCATGTAAGGGGCGGAAAGTCATTTTGTCTCCTCCAATGTCCAATCCGTAATGGATGGGTGTGTTAATTTATGAGCCGCATGTCAGGCCCATGTTTCAGGGCTTTACCATGCTCCACGCATCACATAAGTGGCGGTCCTCAGAGTTTCAAGGGGAAAATCCAGAAAAAAGGATTTTTTTTTGACAAAATAAATGAAATCATTGAAAAAATCTTTTTCCTATTGAATTTATTGAACTTTATGGGCTTGAGGTCAGAGTTGAATTTTGTAAATTTTCAACTGTGCGGACCGCATGTTGGCGTTAATCGGTCCTGAGGTTTATCCCACCTACCTTTGGCTGGTCATCGTCCAACGGCTGCGTATCGGTTCGCCGGTGCGCAGCCATGTTTTTGGTTATGTATTTAGTCTTGCGCTTAATCATGTGCTCAGTCATGTGCTGGCAGGGCTTAATTCATCAAAAGTATGGTGCCGCGCAGGATGAAAGTCAGTCCGACGGCAGCCATAATTCTCCCAGTCCAGATAAAAAAATCGGTGTCCGTCATGGCGTCGAGAATTATTTTTCCAAGCCTTGTGCCGAGAACGGAGAAAATCATACAACCCGCAAGCACCCATAGCGCCGGCCAGACCGCCTCGCCTGTCGGCGCAAAGGTCTCGGCCAGATATCCGTAGAAAAAGATTTTGATGATATGGGCAATCACTTGTGTCATGGCTTTGCTGGCGACAACCTCATGGCGGGTCAGACCACTGCGTTGGAAAAACACGTCAAGCAAGGGGCCGGCTACGCCGGCGACAAGATTTGTCGTGCCGATCAACACCCCGCATACAGGTGCCATATATGGGCGGGTGATGTCGAGGCGCAGTCCGACCGGCAGTGCATAGGCTATAAATGGCAGGGAACCCAAACACAGATATACAATTGCCGGGGAGGGACGGTCAAAGCTGGTGACAAGATACACAAACAGGGCGACGGCGCCGCAACTGCCCAACAGATAACCGCGGATGACGTCCCACCGCACCGCCTCACGGTTGAGCCAGGCGCGGTAACTGTTGGAGGTCAACTGAATTAGGCCGTGCAGTACCATGGTCGCGCTGACCGACAGAACTGCCGTCAACAGGCCCATCAAAATCATGCCGCCGGTCATGCCAAAAATGCCCGACATGGCGGCCGTGAACAGGGTTCCGGCCCAGATGACAATGAGCGCTATGGCGCTCATACGAGCGCTCCGGCCAGTTTTTCAAACATTTCGTTGCGGGGGGAGAAAACAAAATCCGGCTTGGAAACAGACAATCCAATCTGCTTGGCTGCCAGAAACTCAGCCAGGGTTTGCAATTCCGACCGGTTGATCAGCGCGGTCACAAAGTGGCCGTCATCCGTTACTGAGACATTGACCGTCACGGCACCGAACCCCCTGAGTTCATCCGGCAAAATGCCCCCGGCGCCGGCATTGAATTTCACCTCCAGCATATCGGCGGCATTTCTGAACGCCGCAAGCCGCGCCAGGATCTGTTTAGCGGCACCCCGAGCTTCGGGTGACCAGTCCGCCGTCAAGGACGCAGCGAGATTGGCTTGACTTTTCAAGATGACGCCATCCTCGGGTACGCGCAGGTCATTGGCGGCCAGCGTTGCGCCGGTTGAGGTGATGTCGACAATCAGTTCCGCAGCACCGCTGGCGGGCGCACCCTCCGTGGCCCCGAAGCTGGTGACAATCTGGATGTCCTGCACATTATGGGCGGCAAAATAATCCGTGGTGAGGTGGATGTATTTGGTCGCTACGCGCATCAGCTGGCCGTTTTGAATCCTGAAATCGGACGCAACCTCTGCCAGGTCGGCCATTGTGGCGACATCGACCCAGCCATTGGGGATGGCGACCACCACATCGGCGTGGCCGAAGCCGAGCGGCATGACGAGTTGGATGGAGCTATCCAGATCCGGCACCTCCTCGCGCAACAAATCCTCGCCGGTGATGCCGAAATGCACAGAGCCATCGCGCAGGCGTGCGGCGATTTCGCTGGCCGACAGATAGGAGATCTCGACCGCGTCAATGCCCGCCAATCTGCCGGTATAGCCGCGTGCGCCGGCACGCTTGAGCGTCATGCCTGCTCGGTCGAAAATTTCGGCGGATTTTTCTTCCAGCCGGCCCTTGGACGGCACGGCGATGATCAAAGGGTGGGTCATGAGCCGTCTCCTTGTTTCACCTGTTGTCCTGCTTGCCGGGTTGCCGCCTCCTGCATTCGCTCAACAGCAATTGCCCCGCCAACGGCCGGGATTTGATGCGGCGCCCCAAGGCTTTGAACCAGATCATCGTAGCGCCCGCCTGATGCGATGACTTTGCGCGGGCCGAGTTCTGGCACCTCAATTTCAAAGCTCAGACCGGTGTAATAGCGCATGCGCGAAGTGTTGACGGGGTTGGTGACAAACCATTCTGCCGGCACGCCCGTCTCAGAGGTGGCGCGGCTGATGAAGCGGTCCGCCTGGGCCAATGTCTGCTCATCCGCGGCCTGTGACGCCTGCTTAGGCTCTTGCCGGGCCAGAAGGTCATTCAGTTTCTGCTTGTCGGCCAGCCGCCGACGGATAGCTTGACCGCTGCGGCCAGCAATCATCGCATCCGGACTGGGGGGGATGATGGTGTCAAGTCGCGCCTGCGGGGTCAGCACGGCGGTGTTTCCGTCATTTCCGGCGGCAGCGCTGACGACAACCTTGAACCTGATCACCCCGGCTGACTGAATGACAGTGAGAAGGCGGGTTAGCACCTCAATATCATCCTCAAGGGCGGCATCTCCGGTTTTGCCGTTGATGATTTCCAAGCCCATTTGGGTAAATTCTTCCGGCTTGCCGGCGCCGCGCGGCTGATAGCGGAATGCCGTGCCCTGGTAACACAGGCGCGCTTCGTCATACCGGCCGGTCTGCACGTAATCCAGAACCGTCGGAAGGGTCAGATCGGG
This sequence comes from Parvibaculales bacterium, assembly GCA_049889415.1. GTDB lineage: Bacteria > Pseudomonadota > Alphaproteobacteria > RS24 > RS24 > JAYQKL01. The sequence continues at coordinate 50,312 of JBMHDL010000010.1, forward strand.
GCGTAGGCAAAGCTCCTCCCCGCCCGGATCGGTAAAGCGGTAAAGCCGGCGCTGCATTTCCGCCCCCATGCGGTTGATAAACGGGGCGCTGGGCTGCAAAATCGCGGTTTCAACTTGTTGATAGCCGGCGGCAAGCCAGCCTGCGAGCTGGTCACGTTCTGCCATAACCGGATTGTCATAACGGAAATGGCGTGGAACAGCGCGGGATGTCCCGCCAAAAATGCTGTCGTCAACCACCAGTCCCGAGGCTTCACAGGCTTTGGCAAGCGCGTAGTGTTTGGCGGCCGGGAATCCGTCACGGCGATAATTGGAAATGGCTGACGCGCCGACACCTAGCATGTCAGCCACTTTTTTGGTGCCGCCAAGAGCGTCAATAATTTCGGCAGGTGATGTTAACATGGTCGGTCCCATTCATAAGTTCAATTGGGGTTACCATGAAACAAAATTCATGTAAATTGAAAAATATCCATTATTCAATTTATTTGAAGTTCATATTATTTGAAATAAGGCTATTTTAGTCAAGAATTTTCAGAATTTCTTTAGAAAGTTCATTTTTCTTGATTTCAAATTGGGCGTGAGCTGAGGCCCGCCATTCGGCATTATCCGAAATTTCAGCTGATTTGACTTTTCCAAGCTCCAGATCCTTGACCGTTACAACCCCTTTGGCGCGTTCATCTTCGCCTTCCATGACGACCAGCCGGGCCTGCCGGTTGTCGGCATAGCGCAGCTGGGCTTTCATGCCGCTGTCGCCCATATACATTTCTGCGCGGATGCCGTCTTTGCGAAGATGATGAACCATTTTGGCGGTATCCGTGATCATCTTTTTATCCATGACCAGCACCACAACCAGCGGGTCGGGTGCAGCACTGTCTTGACGGCCGAGCAGGGTTAGGGCGGCGGCCAGTCTGCTGACACCGATGGAGATGCCGGTGGCCGGTATCTCGACCCCTTTGAAACGCTTGACAAGGTCGTCATAGCGTCCGCCGCCGCCGACGGCGCCGAAGCGGGTCAGTGTGCCGTCCTCATTTTCAGCCTCAAAGGTCAGCTCAATCTCAAAAACCGGCCCAGTATAATACCCCAGTCCCCGAACCACGGAGGGGTCGAAGGCGATCCGTTCGGCGCCATAGCCCAGCCCGTCAAGCATTGCATCCATGGCCCGCAATTCTTCAACACCAGCCAGGCCAACGTCACTGTCGGCGACCAGTTCCGCCAGTCTATCAAGAACCTCAGAGCGTGTCGTTCCACCGCACTCGATAAAGCTGATAATGCTGTCGGCAGATGCGTCATCAAGGCCTGCGCCTTTGGTAAAATCACCGCTTTCATCCTTGCGACCCTCACCAAGCAGCTGGCGTACCCCGTCAGAGCCGAGCCGATCGAGCTTGTCCATGGCACGCAGGACAGTCAACCGGCGGTTTTCATAATCCGCTTGTGCGGCATCCAGACCAATGCCCTCAAGTACGCCGTCTAGGATTTTGCGGTTGTTGACGCGGATGACATAATCGCCGCGCGCAATGCCCAATGCCTCCATGCAGTCGGCGGCCATGGCGCAAATTTCGCTGTCCGCCTGTTGGCCGCCTGCGCCGACCGTATCGGCGTCAAATTGCAGGAACTGCCGGAACCGCCCGGGGCCGGGCTTTTCATTGCGGAACACAAAACCGGACTGATAGCGGCGGAACGGTTTCGGTAAACGGTCGTAATGTTCGGCAACATAACGCGCCAATGGTGCTGTCAGGTCATAGCGTAGACTCAGCCATTGGCCGTCATCATCTTCCAATGCGAAGACGCCTTCATTCGGACGGTCTTCATCGGGCAGGAATTTGCCGAGAGCGTCGGCATACTCGAAAGCGGAGGTGTCAAGGGCGTCAAAGCCATAGGATTCATAGACTGCTGCAATGGTGTTGATCATGCTCGACTGCAGAGCAAGCTCCTCGCCAGCCATATCCCGCATGCCGCGCGGAATGCGCGCCTTTGGTTTAAAAGTTTTCTGTTTTTTGCCCATGTGATGACCTTTACCTGTCCTGCGTTGTCGTAATCCATAGCCCCTGTTTTGGCAAGAACTCCGTGTTAAAAATCAAACGGACTTAAGCCGCGGACCTGCTCATTGAGCTTGATGGGCCGGTTGATCGGTGGGGTGGCGCGCTGCTGGCAGTTCTGGCGCTCGCATAGTCGGCAATTGATGCCGATCAAAGTGTCTTTTACGGTCTGCTCAAAATCATGACCGGCGGCGTAAACCAGCCTATTGGCATGGGCGATTTCACAGCCCAGCCCGATCGCAAACTGATTGCCCGGAACACCAAAGCCTGAAGATGTTCTCCCGACGGTGCGGGTGATGGAAAAATAGCGAGTCATGTCCTCCATCTGGATGATCTGCGTTAAGATCTGCCCCGGAACGCGGAAGGCATCATGAATATGCCAAAGCGGGCAGGTGCCGCCAAAGCGGGAAAAGTGAAACCCGGCGGCAGCAAAGCGTTTAGAGATGTTGCCGGCATTATCGACCCGGATCAGGAAAAAGGGGATTCCTTTGAGTCCCGGGCGCTGCAACGTTGTCAGCCGATGGCAGACCTGCTCAAAGCTGGTGGCAAATCTGCGCCCCAGCAAAGTAATGTCATATCCCGTTTCCTCTGCGGTTTTCAAGAATGCCTCGTAAGGCATCAGCAGAGCGGCAGCAAAATAATTCGCCAGGGATTTTCTGGCCAGACGCTTGGTTTCCTCATTTTCAAAACCGGCTAAATCAACCTCTTCCTCCAAGACTGTTCGGTTTTCGAGATAGGCCAACTCATAAGCCAGCTGAAAGCAGCGTCCCGGCTGGTCGAGCAATTCAGAGATAAAAACGGTCTGGCGATGATGGTCATACCGGCGCAATGTGCCGCCCATCATTTCAGAGGTGGCGATGCGAACCTTGATTCTGTGCTGTTCGGACAAATAGTTGCGCAATACAAGGTATGGCTCATCCGTATCCAGACCGATGGTGCCGTAAAGTGTTTCCGCCGCCTCATCCAAGGCGCTGAAATGATTGGACTGCTGATTGATGAAATCGCGCACCTCTTCATGCGACAGATCCACAGTATGGCGTTCGCCCGGACCTTTATCGTCCAGCTTCTGAGCCAAAATATTTGTTGTGGTTGTGTTTTCCCGGAAGGTTTGAAACAGGCGCGCAATCGCATCGGCGGCGACGGGACTGACGCCGGCGATTTCCTTGATTTCCTGCTCGGTGATTTGAGTGTCGGCAAAAAAAGGGTCGGCGAACACTTCCCTGAGTTGGGCGTAGGCGCGCGCCTCCTCGTCGCCGGCCAGACCACGTGGATCGATGTCAAACGCTTCCACCAGACGCAGGAGTATTTGCGCCGAGATTGGTCTTTGGTCGCGCTCAATCAAGTTCAAATAGCTGGTCGAGACCCCTAAAGCGTCGGCCATGGCCGCCTGGGTGAGTCTTAATTCGCGGCGAAGCCGGCGGATGCGGGCGCCGGCAAACAGTTTTCTTTCCACAAAGCCGTCTTTGTTTTTGTTTTTTGTTGCCATAATAAAACCAACATAAACAGAGGGTTAATTAGTAAAGTTTACAATATTTACAAAATCAACAAAAAACAATAGAAAATTTGTAAATATATTTACTTTAATATTATCAATTGCTTAACATTAACCTTGAACTGCCTTGTAAAAGCTGTATTTAGCTCACTGTGGAAACACATCGGATTGTGTGAGCTTTTTCTCGGGGGAGTTTAGGGCTCATGCACACCGTTTCTGCGGCCATGATAAGTGCCTCCCATTTAGGGTTATCATGGCCGCACTTTCCGCCTTAAGACCGGCCATTTGAACAAGGAAATGCCATGACCAAATATCACGATCTCATCCAACAATTTGAACAACAAAAGCAAGCCAACGGCTTGGCATGGAAGGGCGTCAATCCGGAATATGCTGCCAGAATGCGTATTCAAAACCGCTTCCAGACAGGTCTGGATATTGCCCGCTACACGGCCTCCATCATGCGTGCCGACATGGATGCCTACGATGCGGACTGGACAAATTACACCCAGTCATTGGGTTGTTGGCACGGTTTCACCGCGCAGCAAATGCTGATGGCAATCAAGCGCCACCAGAAATCAACGACCCGCCGCTATGTTTATCTTTCAGGATGGATGGTTGCGGCACTGCGTTCTGATTTCGGACCTTTGCCTGATCAGTCCATGCATGAAAAGACGGCTGTTGCCGGCCTGATTGAGGAAATCTACACATTCCTGCGCCAGGCGGATGCGCGCGAACTGCGTCATATTTTCGCTGACCTTGACGCCGCCCGCGCTGGTGGCGGAGATGAAACGGCAATTATTGAACAGATTGACAATTATGAAACCCATGTTGTGCCGATTATCGCCGACATTGATGCAGGTTTCGGCAATGAAGAGGCGACATATCTGCTTGCTAAGAAAATGATTGAAGCCGGTGCATGTTGTATTCAGATTGAAAATCAGGTGTCAGACGCCAAGCAGTGCGGCCACCAGGATGGCAAGGTGACGGTTCCGCATGAGGACTTCCTGGCAAAAATCAACGCTGTGCGCTATGCCTTCCTTGAACTGGGGGTCGAGGATGGTGTCATTGTTGCGCGGACCGATTCTCTTGGGGCTGGTTTGACCCAGAAAATTCCAGTGTCTGCCCAACCGGGTGATCTGGCCGATCAATATAATGCTTTCCTGAAAACCGAACCGGTCACGGATGTTTCGCAGGTAGCCCATGGTGAGCAGGTTCTGGTTCAAGATGGTCAGACCGTCAAGGCGGTCCGTCTGCCCAACGGCCTGTATGCTTTCAAGGATGATACTGGCGAAGACCGCGTGGTTCTTGATTGTGTCACCAGCCTGCAAAATGGCGCCGACCTGTTGTGGATTGAGACCGAAAAACCCAATGTGGCCCAAATTGCCGGCATGGTGAATCGCATCCGCGAGACAGTACCCAACGCCAAGCTCGTTTACAACAACTCCCCGAGCTTCAACTGGACGCTGAATTTCCGTAAACAGGTGTTTGAAGAGTGGCAGGCGGCTGGCAAGGACGTTTCAGCCTATCCTGACCCGGCTCAGAACCCGCAAGGTCTGATGGATGCGTCATTTGACGACAGCGAGCTTGCCGTTGAAGCCGACCGGTTGGTTCAGAGCTTCCAGAAAGATGCTTCACGCGAAGCCGGCATTTTCCACCATCTCATCACATTGCCGACCTATCACGACACAGCGCTTGGAACCGATGTTCTGTCTGAAGGTTATTTCGGTGAGCTTGGCATGTTGGCCTATGTCCGGGATGTTCAGCGGCGTGAAATCCGGCGTGGCATGGCCTCGGTCAAGCACCAGGATCTTGCCGGTTCCAATATCGGTGATGATCACAAGGAATATTTCTCCGGTGACAACGCTCTGTTGGCGTCGGGTGAAGACAATACCATGAACCAGTTCTGATCCGTCAGTTTTGAAACTTGAAAGGCCTGCGGGTTTCTCGCGGGCCTTTTATTTTGCCTTTTGGATGACAGCATCCCCTCTCAGGGCCGCAATGCTCTCATCCAGAAACGCCTCAAACCCCATGGCTCGGTACATGGTTTCGACCTGATCCTGAACCGCATCGAAGGATGGCGGGGTTCCGGTCTCGCGCTCAACAATGTAAAGGAAGTGCCATCCGCTTCCGGCTTGGATAGCATCCGTCAAAGTCCCGGTCGGCAGATTGGTCAGTTTCTGCGTCAAAATAGGGCCGATATATTGCCCCAGTTCGGAGAGTGGGAGCAGTTTGGCCGGGATGGCGGGAGGAATGGCATCTCCGAAATTGACGGAAACCTCCTCAAAGCTCGCGCCGGATTGGAACGCCTGACGGATGGCGTTCAGGCGTTGTTCGACATCTTCGCGTGCACCCCTGACAAAAATCCTTTTGACATGTATTGCGGCGCTTGGCGTGAATTCCTCAACATTGTCGTTGAAATAGGCCTGCAGGTCCGCCGTGTTGACGGTTTTGGTGTCCCAAACCTCTTTCAAACGGGCAATATAGGCGTTGGAAATCCGCCTCCGGATGTCGATATTCGTGATCAGAAACCCGTCAGCCAGCATTTTCTGAATCATCAGCTCTTCATCAATCATCAGATCCAGAAGTTGATCCTGCTCCTCTTCCGTCAGGGCGCCGTTTTTGGCCATTTCCATATCCGCCCTGATCAGGTCAAAAGCTCCGGCGGCAACGGGTCTGCCGTTGACATGAGCAGCCGCCGGCAGGCTGTCATCAATCTGCGGTTTACCGGCATTTATCAAGCCGATGACGCCAATCATCAAGGCAAACGCCAAGATGAGAGTCCCCAATTGTCCCCGCCATTTGATCGTTTCGTCCGCCATGATGACCCCCGCATGAATTTATACACAAACTTATCTCTAACAGGGGAGGCGCGACCTGCCAACAGTTGATATGCTGGGATATGGATTCGGCCTGCCCGCCCGAGCGGATCAGCAGGCGTCAACAGCAAAAGGAGCCGCATTTTGGATCAGTCCCGGAAACCGGTTATCCAGCTTTTGTCGGAAGGGACCATCAACCGGATTGCAGCCGGGGAGGTCATCGAACGCCCGTTCAGCGCGGTCAAGGAACTGGTGGAGAACGCCATTGATGCCGGTGCCGGGGCCATTGATGTTATGCTGGGGGCAGGTGGCAAATCCCTGATCAGCGTCACCGATGACGGTGTCGGCATGATGGCGGAGGATTTGCAGCTGGCTGTGCAGCGTCATGCCACCTCAAAGCTGCCGGAAGGGGACAGGGGCGACCGCCTGTTCCATATTGCGACACTCGGATTCCGCGGCGAGGCGTTACCGTCTATCGGTGCGGTCGCCAAAATGACGATTACAAGCCGGGCTGCCGGGGCTGATACAGCCTTGCAGATCAAGGTCAATGGCGGCACGGTCGAGCCGATCAGACCTGCAGCCGGGCAGAAAGGTACACATATTGATGTTGAGGACCTGTTTTATGCGACCCCGGCACGCCTGAAATTTCTGAAATCCGACCGGGCCGAAACTGCGGCCATTTCTGATGTCATCAAAAGGCTTGCCATGGCGCATCCCCATATCGGATTTTCCGTGACTTCTGATGGACGCCGACTGTTCCATTACCCGGCAGAAATGGCTGGGGATGAGGCGGCGCAGTTGAACCGGCTTGGCCGGGTGATGGGCCGTGATTTCGCTGAGAACGCCGTTCCGGTCTATGCGGAGCGCGACGAGTATGTTCTGGCGGGATTTGCGGGCCTGCCGACCTACAACCAGGCAACGGCGCGGGCGCAATTCATGTTTGTCAACGGACGGCCGGTCAAGGACAGGTTGTTGAGCGGCGCGGTGCGCGGCGCTTATCAGGATTTTTTGGCCCGTAACCGGCATCCGGCTATTGCCTTGTTTATCGAGGTGAGTCCTAGTGAGGTGGATGTAAATGTGCACCCGGCCAAGACGGAGGTGCGGTTCCGTGACCCGGCACTTGTGCGCTCAATGATTGTCGGCGGCTTGCGGGCGGCGTTGAATGAAGCCGGGCATCAGGCATCGTCAACGGTCGCGGATGCGGCTCTGTCCGCCTTTACGCCCGGTCCGTTCACGGCTGGAGGAGCGGCGTTCGGGGAACCAGGTCAGACTGCTCGACATCACTTTATGCAATCAACGGAAACCGGACACATACCGCAAAGTGGTTTTCAGGATCTTGGCGGTTTCAGCACACCGGCGCAGGCCCAGCCTGAGATGGATGATCGCGGGGTCGCGGCTGAGATGCCGCTCGGTCTGGCGCGGGCACAACTGCATGAAACCTATATCGTTGCCCAGACGGCTGACGGCTTGGTGATTGTTGACCAGCATGCCGCCCATGAGCGGCTAGTTTATGAGCGCATGAAAAAACAGATGGCGGATAACGGTATCGACAAGCAGCTGCTTCTTATTCCTGAGGTTGTTGAGTTGGACGAGGTCTCAGCCGGATTGCTGTTGGCCCGGGCGGCGGAACTGGCGGAATTGGGTTTCATTATTGAGCACTTCGGCACCGGCACGGTGCTGGTCCGGGAGATTCCGTCACTTCTTGGCAAGACGGATATACAGGCATTGGTCAGGGATTTGGCGGAGGAAGTGTCTGAACTGGGCAATGCGCTGTCACTCAAGGAGCAATTGGCTGAGATTTGCGGGACCATGGCATGTCATGGGTCTGTGCGGGCAGGCCGGCGCCTGACGCAGGACGAAATGAATGCGCTGTTGCGGGAAATGGAAGTCACACCGCATGCTGGCCAATGCAATCACGGCCGCCCGACTTATGTGGAGTTGAAAAAAAACGAGATTGAAAAACTTTTTGGCCGGCGCTGAATTTTCCTTCGGGCCGGCCAATGAAAGGTGAACTGCTTTTGCGTGTTCGCCGCTTGTTTTTCGTTTATTTTGATCTTTGTGACGGGTCCATATATTTGCGCAGCTCCAGTCGGGCGATGGCGCGGTTATGCACTTCATCTGGCCCGTCTGCGAGCCGCAATGTGCGCATGCCGGCATAAGCGGAGGCCAACGGGAAATCCTGTGAAACCCCGCCGCCACCATGCGCCTGAATGGCATCATCAATGACTTTCAGGGCGATGTTCGGACCGGCGACCTTGATCATAGCAATCTCGCCTTGTGCCACCTTATTGCCGACCGTATCCATCATATAGGCCGCCTTCAGGCATAAAAGACGAGTCATTTCAATATCCATGCGGGCGCGGGCGATCCGCTCCTCCCAGACCGAATGCTCAGCAACTTTTTTGCCGAATGCCGTGCGGGACAAAAGGCGCTTGCACATTATTTCAAGCGACGCTTCAGCCAAACCTATGGTCCGCATGCAATGATGTATCCGGCCCGGGCCAAGACGTCCCTGCGCGATTTCAAAACCGCGGCCTTCGCCCAGCAGCATATTTCCGGCAGGTACACGGACATTGTTGAGTTTCACTTCCATGTGGCCATGCGGCGCGTCGTCATAGCCAAACACGCTCAGATGCCTGACAATTTCGACACCCGGCGCGTCAGTTGGGACTAAAATCATGCTCTGTTGCTGATGTTTGGGGGCGTCAAAGTCTGTCTTGCCCATGACAATAGCGATTTTACATCTTGGGTCACCGAGACCGGAAGACCACCATTTGCGCCCATTGATGACATATTCGTCGCCGTCGCGGACAATGCTGGTTTCAATATTGGTCGCGTCGGAAGATGCGACGTCCGGCTCGGTCATTAAAAAGGCCGAGCGGATTTCACCATTCAGCAAAGGTGTCAGCCATTGCTCTTTTTGGGCGTCATCACCATAGCGCGCCAGCACTTCCATATTTCCCGTGTCCGGTGCGCTGCAGTTGAAAACCTCAGAACCCCAGGCCACTTTACCCATCAACTCCGCCAGCGGAGCATATTCCAGATTGGTCAGGCCGGCACCCTCGTCAAACTCCGGCAGGAACAGGTTCCACAGCCCTTCAGCTTTGGCCTTGGCCTTGATGTCGTCCAGAATGGCGGGAACTTGCCAGCGATCAGCACCAAAAGCGGCCATTTGCTCATTATAGGTCTGAATGTTCGGATATACATTTGCGTCCATGAAATTCTGAACGCGCTCAATCATTGCTTTTGTTTTTTCACTATAGTCAAAGTTCATGTCTTTCTCCCCTGTAGCACGCATATTGCCCTATGAGGTCAGACATTGCCAGCAGACTTTTTGTCACGAGCGTCGTTTGGCAAAAAAATCCCTCAGAAGATTCCCGCAGGCTGTTTCCCGGATGCCACCGTAGATTTCCGGACGGTGATGACAGCTTTTTTGATCAAAAAAACGCACGCCGTGGTCACAGGCGCCGGTCTTTTCGTCCGCGGCGCCGTAATAGATGCGCCGCAGGCGGGCAAGCGCAATAGCACCGGCACACATGGTGCACGGCTCCAGGGTGACATAGAGATCACAATCGAGCAGGCGCTCATTGTCGTTCTGTTTCGCCGCCGCCCGCAAAACCAGCATTTCGGCATGCGCCGTTGGGTCATTCAACTCTTTGATGCGGTTGCCGTCCGCCGCCAGGATGGTGCCGTCAGGGGCGACCAAAACGGCTCCGACCGGCACCTCGCCCCGTGCCGAGGCTTTCTCAGCCTGATCAAGGGCGATGTCCATCGGACTGATATGAGTTGCGGATTTCATGTTCATAATGCTTTATACTGAATTTTCAGTGTCCATGAAGCATCATTTACAGGCTACCCATTATGTCGCGTTCCCCCGAGCAAACCTCCCCTGCATCAAAAACCGGCGCAGCAAATGACAAAACCGCCAAAGGTGAGCGAATCGCTAAAGTGCTGGCACGCGCAGGCATTGCTTCACGGCGTGAGGTTGAGCGGATGATTGCCGACGGCCGCGTCAGTGTGAACGGCAAGCCGATCAAAAGTCCGGCCTTGAATGTTTTGCCCGGGGCGAAAATTCTGTTTGACGGCAAGCCTGTCGCCGAACCGGATCCGCCGCGGGTATGGCGGTACAACAAAAAACGCGGCCTGGTGACCACCGAACGCGATCCGCAGGGACGTCCAACCGTTTTTGCGGCCATGCCGGAGGAACTGCCGCGTGTGATGTCGGTCGGCCGACTGGATATCAACACGGAAGGCTTGCTGCTGATGACCAATGATGGCGGCTTGAAGCGGTTTTTGGAACTTCCGGAAACCGGCTGGCTACGCCGGTATCGGGTGCGGGCCTATGGGCGGCCGGACATGGCTCGGCTGGAGGAAATCCGCAAAGGGGTCGTGATTGACAAAATCGTCTATCGGCAGGTTGAATTGGAGGTCGAGCGCCAGCAGGGGGATAATTTTTGGCTGACGGTGGCTCTGCGTGAGGGCAAAAACCGTGAAATCAAAAAATTGCTGGACTATGCCGGGCTTAAGGTCAACCGCCTGATACGGCTGTCTTTTGGTCCGTTTCAATTGGGTAATCTCGCGGATGGCGCGGTTGAAGAGGTACCGCGCCGCGTTTTGCGGCAGCAGCTTGGCGGCGCCTGGACGGATTTGCTGGAGGGTCGCGAGCCGTCCCCGCCTGGGAAGGCCAAAGGGCGTAAAAGCGTTGCGTCCCGAGCGGTTGGGAAACCCCGCAAAGAGAACAAACCGGCAAATACCCAAAAGTCCAGAGCCCAAAAGTCCAAAACCGACAGCTCTGACCGTCCGCCACGAAAGGCGACGTCACAAACAGCATCGGATAAGGGCAATCTTGCGCCTTGGAAGATGGGTGGAAAAGGCAAAAACTGATGCGCATTGTCGGCGGCCAATGGAAGGGGCGGGGTTTGGCGGCACCGCGTGACCGGCAGACCCGGCCGACATCCGATCGCACGCGTGAAGCATTATTCTCCATTCTTGCGGCTTCAGCCGATTGTGACCTTGAGGGCAGCCGGGTACTGGACTTGTTTGCCGGTACCGGCGCATTGGGATTTGAGGCTTTGTCGCGCGGCGCGGTATTCGCCTTGTTTGTTGATACGCAGCCCGGTGCCCGGGCTGTGCTGCGGGAAAACACACAGGCGTTGGGTGCGCAAGGTATCAGTAAAATTTTCAGGCGTGATGCGGTGAGGCTCGGGCAGATGCCGGGCAGCATGGCTCCTGGTTTCAATTTGGTGTTTGCCGACCCGCCCTATGGCAAGGGGTTGGCCGAACAGGCTTTGATCGGGGCGGCCGGTGGCGGCTGGCTTGCGCCTGATGCGCTGATCATTGTTGAGGAGGACCGGCGCAGCGGATTTACGCCGCCGCCGGCTTTCGACTTGCAGGATGAACGCAGCTATGGTGATACGCTACTGTATTTTCTGAAGCTGTCAGACCGCGCTTAGGATTTCCGTTCACGCCCTACTTCGCGCCAACCAATGTCAGTGCGGTTAAAGCCGTCTGGCCAGTTTATTTTGTCAATGGCGGCATAGGCGTTCTGCTGGGCCTGTGTCACGCTGGCGCCGCGGGCCGTCACATTCAGTACACGCCCGCCGGTGGCAAAAATTTTGCCGTCCTCAGCCTTGGTCCCGGCATGGAAGACAACAGCCCCGCTCTGTTCAGCCGCTTCCAACCCCTGTATCTGGGTGTTTTTCTCATAGGAACCGGGGTAACCCTTGGCTGCCATCACTACGGTCATGGCGACATCATCCGACCAGTCCAGCCCGATGTCGGTCAGGTCACCATTGGCGGCAGACATCAGGGCCGGCACAATATCACTTTCCAGACGCATCATCAGGACCTGACATTCGGGGTCGCCGAAGCGGGCGTTGTATTCAATCAGTTGCGGGCCGTCTCCGGTCAGCATCAGCCCGGCATAGAGCACGCCACGATAGGGGTGGCCCTTATCGGCCATGGCCTTGAGCGTCGGCTCGATGATGCAGTCCAGTGTTTGCTCAATTAATGCTGGGGTCATGATGCCGGCCGGCGAATAAGCCCCCATGCCCCCGGTGTTGGGCCCGGTGTCACCATCCCCCACACGCTTGTGATCCTGGGCGGTAGCCAGTGGCAGGGCGCGGGTGCCGTCACATAAAACAAAAAAACTGGCTTCTTCGCCGGTCAAAAACGCTTCAATGACCAACTCCGCACCGGCAGCGCCGAAGCCACCGTCAAAAATCATGTCAACGGCCTCATGGGCCTGGGCGTCGGTTTCCGCAATGATGACCCCTTTACCCGCCGCCAAACCGTCGGCCTTGACGACAATTGGGGCCGGGTGCTCGTCCAGATAGGCATGGGCGTCGGCGGCATTGTCAAACCGCGCATAGGCCGCTGTCGGAATGTCATAAGCGGCGCAAATATCCTTGGTGAAGCCTTTCGAGCCTTCCAATTGTGCAGCAAAGGCTGAGGGGCCGAAGACCGCAATGCCCTGTGTGTTCAGAGCATCGGCGACACCGGCAACCAGCGGCGCTTCTGGGCCGACCACCACCAGCGCAATATTGTTGTCTGTCGCAAAAGCGACCACTTCATCAGGGTTTTCGGCATCAAGGGACACCGGTTCAGCGAGACTGTTGATGCCGCCATTTCCCGGTGCGCAATAGAGTTTGCCAAGCAACGGGCTTTGCGCAATTTTCCAGCACAGAGCATGTTCACGGCCACCGCCGCCCAATACCAATATGTCCAAAGTGTCGTCGCTCACGGGTCCGCCTTTCCTGACAAGAGATTGAAACACAGCTACACCTATCAGGAATCGGTGGATATGTGAACCATTGTGCAAGAGCTGTTTGCGGGGCCGGCGAATGTGTTAGGATGGGTTTTTTGATATGGGTGGACAGGCCATGACGGACGCCAATACGGACGGCAATCTTGCGGAATATACGGTCAGTGAACTCTCCGGTGCGGTAAAAAAATCGATTGAGGAGGGCTTCGGTTATGTGCGTGTGCGCGGGGAATTGGGGCGGGTGTCGCGCCCCGCCTCGGGCCATGTTTACCTTGACCTGAAGGATGAAAAGGCGGTGCTGGCCTCGGTTATTTGGAAAGGGGTCGCCGCCAAACTGAGGGTTCAGCCGGAACAGGGGCTTGAGGTCATCTGCACCGGCAAGCTGACGACTTTTCCCGGGCAGTCACGCTATCAACTGGTGATTGAACATATGGAACCGGCCGGTGTCGGTGCCCTGATGGCCTTGTTGGAGGCGCGCAAAAAGGCGCTGGCGGCGGAGGGTCTGTTTGCTCCCGAGCGCAAGCAGAGCCTGCCGTATCTGCCTGACTGTATTGGTGTCATCACCAGCCCGTCCGGGGCGGTCATCCGTGATATTCTGCACCGGCTGAATGACCGCTTCCCCCGGCGTGTCCTGGTCTGGCCGGTGCGGGTGCAGGGCGAAACCTGCGCTGAAGAGGTGGCCCGCGCGGTGGCCGGGTTTAACGCCCTCAAATCGGGGGCAGCCGTCCCCAGACCGGATATTTTGATCATCGCCCGCGGTGGCGGCAGTATGGAAGATTTGTGGGGATTCAATGAGGAGATTGTCGCGCGCACGGTGGCACAATCTGACATTCCGGTCATTTCCGCTATTGGCCATGAAACCGACACCACACTGGTCGATTATGTCGCCGATCTGCGCGCCCCGACCCCAACCGCAGCGGCAGAGATTGCCGTGCCGGTCAGGGCTGAACTGGTGTCGCAGATTGCAGATTTGGACCGCCGTCGGCAGCGTGCAGCAGCCCGGTTTGTTACCGTCAAAAAAGACCGGCTTACGGGTCTGTCACGCGGTCTGCCCAAGCTGGAGGATGTGCTGGCCGTTCCGCGGCAGCGGTTTGATTACCTCACCAGCCGCCTCACACAGGGGTTGGGGCGCCAGGTTGAGCTGCAAGGCGGCCGGTTTTCAGCCCTGCAACAACGTTTGAATTTACGGATGGTCAATCTGTCGATGAAAAACACCAAAAGCCGGGTGCAGGACTTGCATAAACGCCTGACCTTACGGCAGGTCTCAGGTCTGCAAAACCGGCGGGATCGGATTGCGGCTCTGACCCGGGAGCTACGGCTGCTCAGCCATGAGTCGGTTCTGGCGCGGGGTTTTGCCCTAGTTTTCGGCCCTGACGGGCAGCCCCTGCGAAAGGTGGCGCAGGCGCCCGAAGGCAGCCGGTTGACGATCCAATTGGCCGATGAGCAGAAACTTTCGGCACATGTGGTCGCTTCCGCCCATACTCCGGCAAGCAAAGATGCATCAAAAGAAAAGCCCGCCACCGTTCGAAAATCTGCTAAACTTAGTGCTGATAAAACCGAAAAACCGAAACAGGGCGATTTGTTTTAAGGGGCTGGAATGGATATCAAGGCGGATAAATTGGGGGCGGTTGCTGAGCTTTCCTACATGGATGGAGATTTTGATGTGGTGCGCCCCGGTACGCATGTGATGTGCGCCGTGACCGGCCAGCCCATTCCGCTTGAGATGCTGCGCTATTGGAGTGTGGCGCTTCAGGAGGCCTATATTGATGCAGATGCGTCTCTGCAGGCTTATCGAAACGCTCAGGCTGACCCCCGGCCGGATGATGCCGAGGGCTGATGACGGGGCTGTTTTCTACATTTCTGCTTGCCGGCTTGCTTAATCTCTCTCCCCTTCAGACTGAAGACGTACCGGCTGCTTACATTGACAAAATATCCGGTCGGTTCGAGGCCGGAGGGATGGTTGCCTTGCAGCTTAAAAGCGGTGTGGAGGTCACGGTTGACGGTCTCCCGGTCAAGGTGCATGACAATCTTGCAATCTTCGGCTATGGGCGTGACGCCTCAGGCCTGAGTGAAATTGTCCTGACCAAAAACAGGTCGGTTCAAAAATTTGTCAAAACCGTCAAACCCGGCACATATGACATTCAGTATGTGGAGGGTGTGGAACCGAAATATGTGACACCGCCAGAGGCGGTGCTGAAACGGATTGCGGATGAAGGGCGGCAGAAACGTGAGGCCCGTCAAAGCAACTTTACTACGCCGTACATTGCCGACGGTTTTCTGCTGCCGGCAGCCGGCCGTATCAGTGGCGTATACGGATCACAACGTTTTTTCAACGGCAAGCCAAAGCGGCCGCATTACGGTCTGGATATCGCCGCCCCGCCCGGCACGCCGGTGCAGGCAACCTTGCCGGGGCGCGTGACTCTGGCCGAAAGTGATATGTATTATGAGGGTGGGTTGATTTTCATTGATCACGGCCTGGACCTGATTTCCGCCTATCTGCATTTGGGCGACATCAAGGTCGAAGCCGGCGATTATGTCGACCGCGGTACTGTGATTGCATCCATTGGTGCAAAGCAGGGGCGCAGCACCGGTCCGCATTTGGACTGGCGGCTGTATTGGCAAAAACGGCGTCTTGATCCGATGAAGGTTCTGGATGCAGACCAGAGAGCGAGGCTGAAATGAACCTTGGTGATCGAATAATGGCTGTCAGGACCAGCGATTATGCATCCACAGCCATTGGGCCGGATGCTCCCGAATGGCAGCTTCCAGCAAATCATTGATTTTCTGCGTTGTGGTCTGGATGTCTTTGGCCACATCATCCGTCCGGTCAGCTTCAAAAGCGTCATGAAAGGTGACATTGAACCGCGTGGCATCCACACGGTTATTGGTGATCAGCATCAAGGGTACATTATAGCGTCGGGCCATGCTCGCCGCGCCCGAGGGGGTCATGGCCTTGCGTCCGAACAGACGGACTTCAATGCCGTCATTCATTTTTTGGTCGACCAGCATGCAGACGGTTCCGCCGGCCTTGAGTTTTTTGATCAGAAATTTGGTGCCTTTGGCCCCTTTCGGATACTGCTCGGGGATGACGCTGGCGCGCCTTTTGTCAATCATCCAACGATTCATGATCGGATTGTTGGCATGGCGGTAGACGCCGGCAGCGTCCAGTCCGGTCAGGTCAATCGCCATGGACATGCTTTCCCAATTGCCGATATGTCCGGATACGAGGATCAGGCCGCGACCGTCCTTGACGGCTTGGCGCGCCTTTTCAGCACCGTGAATTGTAAGGTGGTGTTCATGGCGTTTGCGCAATTTGTCGAGATTGGCATATTCACTGAACGTGCGGCCGGCATTGTCCCAGCATTGACCGGCGAGCACTTTGATGTCCTTCTCGCTTTTGTCCGGAAAGGCTGCCCGCAAATTGCCCAGCAGCACTTTGTGCACACGATTTAATGGCCCCAGCCCCCGCATCAGGGCTGCAGCCAGCCGTCCGCCCAGGCGCAGGCCGAGCAGCCGGAACAGGCCGATGATGGCATAGGCAAAAAGTGCTTCTGAAAGATGTCTGATTTTTAGCAATAACGGCATCAGTTTTTTATATAAGGGGGTTAGAGGTTTGTATAGAGGCGGGACATCATGTCTTCGGAAATGGCGGCTTCCAACGCTTTCCGGAATGCCTTCGGCTGATCAAGGTGACAGCGGATGTCCACGACATGGCTTTCAGCGCAAAGTTTCGCAACACGGCTGCCTGGGGCGGCGTTTTGCAGGCGTGACATGTCTTTTCTGGTGGTTATGAGATGGGCTCCGTTTATGGCCGCCAAGTCCAGAAGGCGCCTGGCATCGCGCTCTGAAAAGGGATGATGATCGGCAAAAGCTGCCGTGTGGATGTTTTTGAACCCAAGGTCAGCGAGGGTATCGAAAAATTTCTGCGGACGCCCGATGCCGCAATAGCCTAGAATAATGTCCTCCCGCTGCGGTTTGAAGGAGAGCTGCGCCTCTATCCGGCACTCAAATATGTCAATGCCGCGCTGACGGCAGTGCTCCAGAAAGGTTTGAACATCGTGCCGGAGGCCGGTTCGCTGAGATGTGTCCCGATGCAGGAGAAAAATGCCGTCAAGCCGCCCTAATGCGCTTTCCGGCATTTCACGGAGCGGTCCGGCTGGAAACACCCTGCCATTTCCAAAGCCCGTTTCAGCGTCAATCACGGCAATATTATAGGCACGGGACAGGGCCGGGTTTTGCAGGCCGTCATCCATCAGCAGAATGTCCGCAGCAATGTCCGGGTCCAGGATTGCCAAGCGTGCCGTGCGGTGCCGGTCAGCCCCGATAATGACCGGCACGTCGGCACTCATCATGAGCGGCTCATCACCAACCTCAGCCGCACTGTGCCTGTTCGGGTCTACCGCAAGCGGCCCTTTCAGCGAGCCGCCATAACCGCGTGACAAAACCGCAGGTTTATGCCCTGCGTCTTTCAACAGTTCAGCAATCATAAGGGTTGCCGGGGTTTTGCCGGTGCCGCCGAGATTAATGTTGCCGATGCAAATCACCGGCCGTCCGCAATGGCTTGGGGTTGCGAAATTGTGGCGCAGTTTCCCGGCAGTGGCGTATAGGAAAGCAAGCGGCGACAAAAGCGAGCTGAAAGCCCCCGGCTTGGACGTCCAGAACTGTGGCGCCTTCATGTTTGCACCTCATTTTGCGGGGCAAAGACTTCTTGGAGGATTTTCAAGCTGTTGGCATTTGCACCGCCATGGCTTTCGGCCGTCTCCAGGGCTTTTTGTTTCATTCCGTCTGACAGACCCTTGTTTTTGATCAACCGGTTGACGGTTGATGTCAGTTCAATCTGGTCGCGGATTTTGAACACGCCATTATTATCAATGAAATGATCATAGACCGAGGTGAAATTTTGGATGTACGGACCGGTGATGATTGCGCATCCGACCAGTGCTGCTTCAACCGGATTTTGTCCGCCATGGGGAATCATGGATCCGCCGATGAAGGCCGTGCCGCACAAGCGGTAGAACAGGCCTAGTTCGCCCAGCGTGTCGGCCAAATAAATATTGCAGTCAGTGCCGGGTGTTTCAGCTTTCGAGCGCTGGCATACCTTCAAGCCGATATCTTCAAGCTGGCGGCGAATGCTGTCACCGCGATGCGGGTGTCGCGGGACAATCACCGTCAAAAGGTCAGGGATATCCTCCGCGAGCGCCATATGTGTCTGAGCAATCTGGATTTCCTCGCCCTGATGGGTGCTGGCAGCCAGCCAACGCCTGCGGCCTTCAATCCATTGCTCGGCTTGTTGGAGCTTGGTCGGGTCAACTTTCAGCGGTGGTGCGTCCAGTTTCAGATTGCCGGGGGTGTGAATGTTTGTTCCACCCAATCGGGCCACTCTTTCCTTGCTGAGTTCATCTTGGACCAGAATGGCGGTGAACAGGTTCAAAATTACCCTGATTGTATCCGGTGCATTAGACCAATTGTTGAAGGACCGGACGGAGATGCGGGCATTGACGAGGATCATCGGAATGCCGCGCTTGAAGGTTTTGCGCAGAAGGTTCGGCCATAACTCTGACTCAACGAAGGCTGCCATGTCAGGGCGCCAATGTTGCAGAAACCTCTCTGCGTATAAAGGCTGATCCACCGGGACATAATGATGGATAAGCCGATCCATGTTCTGACCTGCAACAATTTCCGCTGAGGTCAAGGTGCCGCTAGTCAACAAGACATACGTATCTGTTGAGTTTTTATCTAGAAATGTTTTGATTAACGGCAAAACGGAATTGACTTCCCCGACACTTGCCGCATGAAACCAGACCAGCCTTCCGTCCGGTCGCGGACAGGAGGCCAACCCCTTGCGTTCACTGATTCTGGCCGGGTCTTCACGGCCTTTGGCCGCGCGCAACCGAAACATCAGCCACATAAAGGGCAACATGATCCAGGTCAGCGCCACATAGCTGTACAGCAGGACCGGCATTTATGCCTCCGCCGCAGCGGGTTTGTTTTTCTCGAATTGGGCATGATACAGATCCGCGTAGAGCCCTCCCTGTGCCAGCAGACTATTATGCGTACCCGATTGTATGATCCGGCCTTCATCAAGGACGTAAATACAGTCTGCATTCTGGATCGTGGACAGGCGGTGGGCAATAACAAGGGCGGTGCGGTCTTTCATCAGGCGGTTCAAAGCGGTCTGCACCTGCTGTTCCGATGCCGTGTCAAGCGCTGACGTCGCCTCATCAAGCAGAAGAATCGGCGCATTTTTCAGCATGGCGCGGGCGATGGCAATCCGCTGTCTCTGGCCACCGGACAAATGCATGCCCCCTTCGCCGCACCGTGTGTCATAACCGTCAGGCATATCAGTGATAAAGCCGTCAGCGGCAGCGGCCTTAGCGGCCTCAACAATATCTTTCCGATCGGCATCAGGCGTGCCATAGGCAATGTTTTCGGCGATGCTTGCATCAAACAGGAACGGTTCCTGTGTCACCAGCGCGGATGCCTTGCGTAGGCTGGCAATCGTGACATCGCGGATATTCTGCCCGTCAATTGTGACGGCACCACTTGTGACATCGAAAAACCTCAGCACAAGATTGAGCAGGGTGGACTTGCCGGCTCCGGACGGTCCGACAAAAGCGATGGTGCCGTTTTGTTTGATTGACAGGGAAACATTCTGCAATGCCTGGGATTTCCTGTTTTTGTAGGTAAAGGAAACATTTTCAAATTCAATGTCACCATTGGTGACGACCAGGTCTTTGGCGTTAGCCGGTTCTGTGATTTCGGTTTTTGTGTCGACAATGCCGAACACTCGCAGGCCGGCGGATACACCCTCCTGCATCAACACCGGAAGATTGGCGACGGCCCGCAAAGGTTGATAGGCCATCAACAGGGCCGATATGAAGCCCATAAATTCACCGGCGGTCAAATTGCCCCTGATGCTCTCATAGCCGCCCCAGAAAATAATCCCGGCAATGCCGATACCGGCCAGGGCTTCGACGGCGGGGGAGGCGGCAGACCTGGCGCGCACGGCCCGCATAGTGAATTCAAGAACCCGCTCAATGGTCTGTCTGGCATTGGAGATCTGTTTCTGCTCCTGGCCATAGGCCTTGACCACACGTAATCCTGTCAGGGTCTCCGAAATCAGTGAGGACAGTTCTCCGGTTTCGCTAAGCCCCTGATGGGAGGCTACCCGCGTCACTTTGCTCAAGCGGCGCATTAACAG
Source organism: Parvibaculales bacterium (assembly GCA_049889415.1). Taxonomy (GTDB): domain Bacteria; phylum Pseudomonadota; class Alphaproteobacteria; order RS24; family RS24; genus JAYQKL01. The sequence continues at coordinate 70,617 of JBMHDL010000010.1, forward strand.
GGCGCCACCGGGTACAACTATGACCACAAAAATTGTTGCCAGATACCAGTTCATGACAAACATCATGCCGGTCAGTACCAGCAGCGTGATAAAGTGCCGGAACAGGTTGATGACAGTATTGTTGATGGTATTGGCAAGTTGTTTAGCGTCGTTCAGAAAAATCGCGACATGATTGCCGGAATGGGTTTCGGCGATGAACGCCATGTCAGCCTTGACCAGTTTTTCAAACACATCTGACTGCAGGGTGGCGGTGATGCGTTGGCCGACATAATTGAGAATGACGCTGGAAACATAAGTGGCGACGCCTCGTACCAGAGAGACAAAAATGACGCCAAGCGGTATCAGCCAAAGTTTTTCTCTGTCGCCTTGTGTGAACACGCTGTCCACGGCCTGCTGGATGAACCAGGGCAGGGAGCCGGCGGCACCGGCAACCAGAATATTGGCGAAAACGCCGAGCAGAATAAGTTTGAAATAGGGGCGCAGATAAACCGAAACCATCCGTGAAACGACGGTATAGGTCTTTGACCTTGACTCTGTCTGAGACTGTTTTTGGGCATCAGCCCCTGTTGGGGCACCAGTATCGGTTTGTGTCAAAGCGGTTTCCTGAATCCAAAGTTCAACACTTCAAAATAGCATAAGCTGCTGCGTTCACAAAGAGCGTAAAAAAGCGTCAATCCGCTGACCAAGTTCCTCAATCATCGGCTTGCTGCCCGCCAGGGTTCTGCGGTGGCTGACATTTTCGGTGTTGTAGAGGAATGGCTGACCATCCAGTCCGGCGACAAAGCCTCCTGCTTCATGAACGATCAAGTCACCGGCCGCCATGTCCCAGTCCTTTTTGGTGTTGAGCATCATCAGGACATCAAAATAACTTTCCGCCAGCAGGGTCAGCCGATAGGCGACGGAATTGCGGTTGCCGACACGAATTTTGGGCCAGCTGTCCCGCCAGGCCTCATGTTCCATAACCGGAGGGTAGACGCAGACATGCATATTCTCCTCTATTTCCGTAACGCCGGAGAATTGAATGGGTTGTCCGTTTTTGGTGGCGCCGAAACCGGCACGGGCGGCATAAAACTTCTCGCTTGCCGGATTGAAAACACACCCCAAAACCGGCCGGTTGTCTTCAACCAATGCGGCAGAGATGGCAAATTCGGGTTTTTTTCGGATAAAGGCACTGGTACCGTCAATCGGGTCAATGATCCATGTCCTGCGGGCCTGAAGGCGCTCCATATTGTCCTCGGTTTCTTCCGACAGCCAGCCATAATGGCTGCGATCAGCCAGCAGTTGACGCTGCAGCAGGTCATTAATGGCGATATCAGCCTCTGTTACCGGCTGGTTATCATCCTTGTGCCAGCTTTTTGGATCGGCACCGTAATAGCGCATGGCCAGATCTCCGGCCTGTCTGACGGTTTCCTGCAAAAGCGTGAAGTCCTCATCCAGTGAGGGGTCAGAGGCCGGCAAGAGACATCTCTTCTATCAGCAGGCTTGGGGCATTGATGCCGCGGCGGAATGTAAGGTCCGAGGCCGGCGTCATAGTGAGGAACATATCTTTAAGGTTTCCGGCTATGGTGATTTCGCTGACCGGGAACGCCGGCTCGCCGTTTTCAATCCACATGCCGGCAGCACCCCGACTGTAATCCCCGGTCACGCCATTGACCCCCATGCCGATGAGTTCCGTAACCAACAGCCCGGTTCCAATTTGGCGCATCAGCGCCTCTGGTGTCAGGTCTCCGGCCTCGATGTGCAGATTGGTGACGCTGGGGTGAGGCGGGCCGCCCATGCCCCGCGCAGCACGCCCGTTGCTTTTCATGCCAAGCTGTTTGGCGGATGAGGTTTCAAGAACCCAGCTTTTCAAAATGCCGTCTTCAACAAGGGTCAAAGCCTGCGCGCCAACACCTTCGCCGTCAAAACTGACTGAGCGCAGGCCGCGTTTGCGGAGCGGGTCATCAACTATCCGAATGCCTTTGGCAAAAACCTGCTGGTCCATCATGTCCTTTAAAAAGCTTGTGCCACGCGCCACGGAACTCCCCGAGACGGCACCGGAGAAATGACCGAGAAGGGAGGACGAAACTCTGGGGTTGAACAGGACAGGGACTTTTGTGCTCTCAATTTTTCTTGGGTTGAGCCGTTCCAGGGTTCTTTCCGCGGCGCGCAGGCCGACTTCTTCAGGCGTATCCAGGTCTGCAAAGTGACGGGCGCTGTGGCTGGCATAATCCCGTTCCATCGCATCACCCGCACCGCCAAGGACCGCGCAGGACAGGGACCATGAGGTCGCTGCATAGCTGCCGGAAAAGCCATGGCTTGTCACCAGTCCGGTTTTGCCGTGGGACCAGCCGGCGCCAGCACCCTCTGAATTGGTGATGCCTTCCACTTCACGGGCATGAGCTTCCGTCGCCTCAGCCAATTTCTGCAACTGCTCCATGTCGGGTTCATTCGGGTCACAAATATCGAGATCCGGAAAATCACCGGTCAGTAAATCCTTGTCGGCAAGGCCGCAAAAAGGGTCATCCGGTGCCAGGCGTGCCATTTCGACGGCTCGTTCCGCGATGGCGTCGAGGCCGTCAGGCGTGATGCCGGAGCCGGAAATAAACGCCTGCTTGGTGCCAATAATGGCGCGCAGGCCCAATTCCATGGCCTCAGCCCGCTCAAGATCCTCAATATTCCCCAAACGTGATCCTGCGCTCAAGGACACGCCTTCGCTGACCATAGCATCAGCTGCATCGGCCCCGCGTTGGAGGGCTTTTTGGACAAGAAGGTCGGCGAGTTCTAACTGTTTGGACATGCATCGTCTTTCGTTATGGCGGTCGTGCGTCGGGGCGACGGGTTCAGTGTCCGGCCAGAAATGCGATCGCAATGATCAGGCCAAACCCCCTGTTCGACTTAAAGAGATAGAGGCATTGGTCAGGATTATCAATATCGAGATGGCGGATTTGCCAAATCAGGTGAGCAAGGCCGGGCAATATCAGAAAATATGTCGGCCAGTTCAGTCCGGCCGCTAATGCAGCCCCCAGCAGGCTGAGACCGGCAATGGCATAAAACAGGCTGACTGCAGGGCGGGTGAGCTGTCCCAGCCGTAAAGCTGAGGATTTGATGCCGGCCATGGCGTCATCCTCGCGATCCTGATGAGCGTAGATCGTGTCATAGCCGAGCGTCCAGAACATGCAGGCGACATATAATATCACGGCCTCCATCATCAGGCTGCCGGCAAAGGCCGCATAACCCATCAAAGCACCCCAATTGAAGGTCAGGCCCAGAAAAAACTGAGGCCACCAGGTGATGCGCTTCATGAACGGATAGAGCGCGATCAGCCCGACTGACATCAATCCCAGAGCAATGGCGGCAATGTCCAACTGCACTAAAATCAGCAGGCCACTCCCGCAGAGCAGAAACAAAAACATCCAGGCACCGGCCAGACTGATTGTGCCGGCGGCGAGCGGGCGGTTCCGCGTGCGCGCGACCTTTTTATCAAGGTCCCGGTCAACAATGTCATTAAACACGCATCCAGCCCCACGCATAATGACCGATCCAACGGCAAACAGGACAATCAAGTCCATCGGCGGCCAGCTGTTTCTCTGGCTGGCGGCCAGGGATAGACTCCACAGGCACGGGAGAAACAGCAGCCAGGATCCGATCGGCCGGTCAAGCCGCATCATGCGGGCATACGGCCTTGTCGGGCGGGGCAAATGGTTGACCCAGCTGTTTGTTTCGGCGTCTGTGGTGACGGTATCCTGCATCTTATTCCGGCTGCCATGGGAATTTACTACGCTAGTTTGCCAGATTCCTGTACAATGCCGCAAGGCGACATTCTCGCACAATGCCTTATCAGGGTTAAGCTGGAGGACATCATGCAGGCAGGTAATCCGGACGCGCCGGAGCATTGCGGTACCGGAAAGATCAGGCTCCATCTTGATGCGGAGCAGGTGCCGACATTCGCTGAAGGGCTCAGAGTGGAACTTGAGGGCGACCGGCATCATTATTTGCGCAATGTCATGCGCTGTGACGTCGATACCCGCCTGCTGGTGTTCAATGGCCGCCACGGGGAGTGGCGGGCCGTCATCCGCAAAATGGCGAAAAAGATGGTAATCCTTGAGCTGGAGGAACAGACCCGACCACAGGCCGACCTGCCGGATATCTGGCTGGTGTTTGCGCCGCTTAAGCGCGCCCGGATGGATTATCTGGCGCAAAAGGCGACGGAAATGGGGGCGGGGGTTTTGTTGCCGATGCGCACGCGGTTCACTCAGGGCGGCCGGTTCAAGCGAGACCGTTTGGCGGCCAATGCTGTCGAAGCCGCCGAACAGTGCGGGCTGGTGCAGGTGCCCGAGATTCATGATCTGGTTGATTTAGAAGCTCTGCTTGAGGGGTGGGATAATTATGCGCCGGGCCGCAAGATTATTTTTTGTGATGAAAAGGCCCAGCCCGGGGACGCCATGGCGGCTTTGAATGATCTGGCAAACCGGCCCGTTGCCGTCTTTGTCGGGCCTGAGGGCGGGTTTTCGGATGTAGAAAGAAACCGGCTTTTGACGCACCCGCAAGCGCTTTCCATCAGCCTCGGTCCGCGGATTTTGAGGGCGGATACAGCTGCGGTCGCCGCTCTGGCCATTTGCCAGTCCAATTTGGGGGACTGGAAATAGCCGGCGGACGTCATGTTAAGGCTTGCTTCTGGGGTGGAACAACCCTACTTCTAATCCAGCACCCCCCGCTTGTGCAAGGAGCATAAATGGCAGACCATTCGCCAATAGAACACAAATCCCAGCTTGTCGAGTGGATGATGACGGGGTGTAAACCCGGATCAGACTGGCGCATCGGAACAGAGCACGAGAAGTTCGGTTTCCATAGGGATACGCTCGCCCCTTTGGAATATGAGGGTGATTTTGGCATCCGCGCCATGTTGGAAGGGCTGCAGGCCTTTGGCTGGCAACCGGTCTATGAAGGGGACAAGGTTATTGCGCTGACACGTCCCCCGGAGCAGGGCGGCGGTTCGGTTACTCTGGAACCGGGCGGTCAGCTTGAGTTGTCCGGTGCACCGCTGGAAACAATTCATCAGACCTGTGCGGAGGTCAACCGGCATCTTAAGGAAGTGCAGTCTGTAGCCGAAAAACTAGGTCAGGGTTATCTAGGTGTCGGCTTTTCGCCGCTATGGGGACTGGAAGACGCCCCTCGCATGCCGAAAGGACGATATCGGCTGATGCGGGAATACATGCCGAAACAGGGACAACGGGGCCTTGATATGATGTTCCTGTCTTCAACGGTACAGGTCAATCTCGATTTCGGGTCTGAGGCTGATATGGTGGAGAAATTACGCATTGGATTGGCGTTGCAACCATTGGCCACGGCTTTGTTTGCCAATTCCCCGTTCAAGGAAAACGCGATCACCGGCAATCTGTCGGAGCGCTCAGTGACCTGGCTGACCTTGGACCCGAAGCGGACCGGTATGTTGCCGTTGGCATTTCAACAGGGGTTTGGCTTTGAAGATTATGTTGAATATGCCCTCGATGTGCCGATGTATTTTATTGTACGCGATGGTGGCTTCATTAATGCTTTGGGTATGAGTTTCAGGGATTTTCTTAAGGGTGAGCTGCCGGCCTTGCCAGGCGAATTGCCGACCGAAAAGGATTGGGAAGACCATCTGACGACCCTTTTTCCTGAGGCGCGGGTCAAACGTTTTATTGAAATGCGGGGTGCCGACAGCGGCCCATGGAATCGCATATGCGCTTTGCCGGCCTTTTGGGTTGGGCTGTTATATGATGCTGACACGCAGAAAAAAGCTTACCGGCTGATTGCGGACTGGACGGAAGCGGAGCGCGACGCCATGCGCGCAGCGGCACCGGTGACAGGTCTTGCCACACCCTTTCGAGGCGGCACATTGCGTGATTTGGCGGAGCAGGTTCTGGAACTGGCGGAAGCCGGATTGCGGGCTCGCAACAAGTCAGACGGTGCCGGCGGGGACGAAACGATTTTCCTGCGTCCCTTGAAGGACGTGGTTGCCACCGGCAAAACGCCGGCAGAGATCCTGGTTGAAAAATATGAGACTGACTGGGGCCGAGATGTCCGCCCGATATTCACGGAATTGGCTTTCTAACCCATTCTTGCCGAAAATCCCGCTCTCGCTTATAGTCAGAAATAGGGGAGAAGCAGATGGCTGAACAAAACCGGGTTGCCGGCAACACATTGCGCACCTCACGAATACTTGACAAGGCAACGATTAGGAATTTATCCCGCAAGTCGGATGTCATGGGCATTTTTCTTATCCTGCATTGCTGGGGTGTCATTTTTGGCGCCATGGCGTTGTTTTACGTTTTCCCTAACCCCTTGACTTGTATTCTGGCGGTCATGCTGATTGGTGCAAGGCAGTTGGGTTTGGGTATTTTGATGCATGATGGTGCCCATAATGCCCTTTTCAAAACACGAATGTTCAATGACTTGCTCAGCAATATTTTTTGTGCTTGGCCGATTTTGGCAAATACGGGCGAGTACCGCCATTATCATCTCAAACACCACGCCTTTACCCAACAGGATCAAGACCCGGATGTTGTTTTGTCGGATCAGTTTCCCGTATCCCCTGCAAGTTTCCGCCGCAAAATGCTGCGTGACCTGACCGGGCAGACGGCTTATCAGCAGCGGCTGATGCAAATCAAAATGGCTCTTGGGTCGGCGGATGCGCCGGCCGGTCAGAAGTTCGCCCGCGCTGTGTCAGAACTCGGGCCGTTTGCCTTGGTTAATACGGCCATCTTGATTGCCTGTACAGTTCTGTTCCATTGGAGCTATTATCTTATGTTCTGGGTATTGCCGCTAATGACCAGCTACATGGCTGTTTTGCGCCTGCGCAACATTGCTGAACATGCCTTTGTGCCGGACAAAGACGATCCGTTACGCAATACGCGCACGACGCGGGTCAATCTTTTGGAACGGGTTTTTATTGCCCCTTATTGGGTCAATTATCATATTGAACATCATTTGTTGATGCATGTACCGTGTTTCCGGCTGCCGGAAATACACCATCATCTGATGGATACCGGCCAAGGCCCGAAAATGGAACTGGTAAACGGCTTTAAGAACATTATACGGGCAAGTTGCAGCGGCTCAGATGATGACCCGGGCAGGCCGATGCGGACACAGTCGCTGGTCGGCACATTGTCCGGCGGGTTCAATAAAAACGTCTGAGCAGCGGCCCTTATCCCGTGCCGCCAACCGTCAGACCGTCCAGTCGCAATGTCGGTTGGCCGACGCCGACAGGAACACCTTGACCAGCTTTGCCGCAGGTGCCGATGCCCTCATCAAGTTGCATGTCATTACCGATCATGGAAATACGCTGCATGGATTCCGGACCGGTGCCAATCAGGGTGGCTCCCTTTAGCGGTGCGCCGAGCTTGCCATCCTTGATTTCATAGGCTTCCGTACAGGAAAAAACGAATTTTCCGGAGGTGATGTCTACCTGGCCACCGCCAAAAGCTGTGGCATAAATGCCTGATTTCACTGACCCGAGAATCTCGTTCGGGTCATGCTCGCCACCAAGCATGTAGGTGTTGGTCATGCGCGGCATGGGCTGGCAAGCAAAGCTTTCGCGCCGTCCATTGCCGGTCGGGGCCATGCCCATCAGGCGAGCGTTCATGCGGTCCTGCATGTATCCTTTCAAAATGCCGTCTTCAATCAGTACCGTCTTTTCGCTTGGCGTCCCCTCATCATCAATGGTCAGGGAGCCGCGGCGGTCAGGTATGGTGCCGTCATCAATAACGGTGACCCCCCGGGAGGCGACACGCTCGCCGATGCGGTCAGAAAAAGTTGAGGTTTTTTTGCGGTTGAAGTCGCCTTCCAGCCCGTGTCCGACCGCTTCGTGCAGCAAAATGCCTGGCCAGCCAGGACCCAGCACGACATCCATTTCACCTGCTGGCGCCGGAACCGACTCAAGATTGACCAGCGCCGAACGCAGGGCTTCATCAACCTGTCCCTGCCAGTTTTGCGGGTCGAGCCATTGGGCGTAACCGGCTCGTCCACCTCGGCCGCAATGACCTGACTCCTGGCGGTCGCCTTCACCGGCGACAATTGACACGTCAAGCCGCACAAGTGGTCTCACATCATAAAGAGGGGCTGTGCCGGGCCTGATGATGCTGACCACCTGCCACTCGCCCGACAGGCCGATGGAGACCTGCCGCACACGATTATCCTTGGCGCGGGCATATGCGTTGATGTCCTCCAGAAGTTTGGTTTTGTCAATAAACTCCGTCCCGTTAAGCGGGTTTTCGCCTTTATAAAGTGCTGGGCCGCCGGTTTTGGGCTTCTCGCCCCATTGCCCGGCATGACCTGATAACACAGGTGATAAAGCGGCTGCGGCGCGCTTGATGGCGTCGGGCGACAAGTCTGTCGAATGGGAGTAGCCGGTGGTCTCTCCGGCAATGGCGCGCAGGCCAAACCCCTGCGCTGTGTCATAACTGGCCGCTTTCAGACGATTATCGTCAAATGAAAAGCTCTCGGACAGAGCATATTCAAGGTACAGCTCACCATCATCAGCATTACCCAGAGCGGCTTCGGTGAGGCTGACGGCTTGGTTTTCATCCAGACCTGAGGCCGACTCAGAGCCGAAAAAAAGATCCTTTGGATTGGTGGAATTGATGTTTTCACTCACTTTTTCCTCACTTTCGTTATGCAGAATATGTGCGCTTTGTCGGCTTTGGGCAAGCGGAAAGGCGGAAAGGATCGTCCAACAGCGGCTCTGGTCGTCAGGGATTGATAAATAACCATTTTAAAACAGCTCTTTATATCGTTTATAGATGAAGCAAAGACTCCCGAAGTCTCCCCCTTGGTCATTTGGTCGCATCGCAGCAAAGCCTATGGGTTTTCGGGTTAAAATGAGTATAATCAGGCGACCAAACCGGTGGCGTATTGCGTCCGGAATGACCGACCAATTACAAGTGGACTCGAACATGCGATTTTCGACTTTTGGAAAAACCTTTACTTTGATGTTGGCACTGACATCAGCCTTTTTGGCAGATACAGCTTTTGCAGCCCAGCCTGAGCCTTGGCAGCTCGGTTTTCAGCCCGCCGCAACCGATATGATGTCTCGGATTACATCTTTTAATAATTTCCTCCTTTATCTTATGACCGCAATTACCCTGCTGGTTCTGGCCCTGATGGTGTATGTCATGATCAGGTTCAACGCCAAGGCCAACCCTGAGCCGTCAAAAACCAGCCACAATACATTGATTGAGGTGATTTGGACGGTTGTGCCGATCCTGATACTGGTGGTTATCGCGATCCCGTCTTTCCGTCTGCTTTACGACCAGGTCGAACTTCCGGAAGCCGATATGACCATCAAGGCGACCGGCTACCAATGGTATTGGGGCTATGAGTACCCCGATCATGGTGATTTTGCGTTTGACGCCATCATGCTGGAAGATGATGAACTGCAGGCTGGCCAGCCGCGCCTGTTGGCTACCGACAATGCTGTTGTCGTGCCGGTCAACGCAACAGTGCGCGTCGTGGTGACCTCCGCTGACGTCATACACAACTGGGCGATGCCAGCTTTCGGCAACAAGATGGACGCCATTCCGGGTCGTCTGAACGAAACCTGGTTCCGGGCTGAGAAAACCGGAACTTATTACGGGCAATGCTCTGAATTGTGCGGTATCCGCCACGCTTTTATGCCGATTATGGTGAAAGTCGTCGAGCAGGAGGAGTTCGCGGCCTGGGTTGAAGAGGCCAAGGTTGAATTCGCCAAAATCGAACCAATTGACGGCGCAGTGCGCCTGGCCAATGCAGGTGATGCATCAGGCCTTGAACAACAATAAGGAGTTGTAAAGATGGCAACAGAACACGCAGCAGACGGACATCACGAAGACCACCCGACGGGCTGGAAGCGCTTCGTATATTCAACCAACCACAAGGACATCGGTACCATGTATCTGATTTTCGCCATTATTGGCGGAATCATCGGCGGTGCGATGTCAGTGGTGATGCGGATGGAACTTCAGGCGCCAGGCGACGGTGTGCTCGGAGGTGACCACCATCTGTATAACGTTCTGGTTACGGGTCACGGCCTTATTATGATTTTCTTCATGGTCATGCCGGCCATGATCGGCGGTTTTGGAAACTGGTTCGTGCCATTGATGATCGGCGCGCCTGACATGGCGTTTCCGCGTATGAACAACATCTCCTTCTGGCTGCTGCCGGCAGCATTTGCGCTGCTGATGATGTCGATTTTCGTTGAAGGCCCGCCCGGGCAAAACGGCGTCGGCGGCGGCTGGACCATATACCCGCCATTGTCCACATCCGGACAGCCCGGACCGGCGATGGATTTGGCGATTTTCGCCCTGCATGTCGGCGGTATCTCCTCGATTTTGGGTGCCATCAACTTCATTACGACGATTTTGAACATGCGTGCACCGGGCATGACCCTGCACAAAATGCCGCTGTTCGTCTGGTCCGTTCTCGTCACGGCCTTCCTGCTGTTGCTGTCCCTGCCGGTTCTGGCAGGCGCCATCACCATGCTGTTGACTGACCGTAACTTCGGCACCACCTTCTTTGACCCCGCCGGCGGCGGTGATCCGATATTGTACCAGCATTTGTTCTGGTTCTTCGGTCACCCTGAAGTGTACATTCTGATCCTGCCGGGCTTCGGTATCGTCTCCCATGTGGTCTCCACCTTCTCCCGCAAGCCCGTCTTTGGTTATCTGGGCATGGCTTACGCCATGGTCGCCATCGGCGGCGTGGGCTTTGTCGTTTGGGCGCACCATATGTATACAGTCGGCATGTCCGTTGACACACAAGCCTATTTTGTCGCGGCAACCATGGTGATTGCGGTGCCGACAGGCATCAAGATCTTCTCTTGGATCGCCACCATGTGGGGAGGCTCGATTGAGTTCAAGACACCTATGTTATGGGCGCTGGGCTTTATCTTCCTGTTCACACTTGGCGGCGTGACCGGCGTAATGCTGGCCAATGCGGGTGTTGACCGGTCTTATCATGACACCTACTTTGTCGTGGCCCACTTCCACTACGTGCTGTCTCTTGGGGCCGTCTTCGCCATTTTCGCGGCCTGGTATTACTGGTTCGGCAAAATGTTCGGAGTCAATTATTCCGAATTCATCGGCAAGCTGCATTTTTGGGTAACGTTTATCGGCGTGAACCTGATTTTCTTCCCGCAGCATTTCCTGGGAATGGCCGGCATGCCGCGCCGATATGCGGATTATCCTGATGCCTTTGCCGGTTGGAACTATGTTTCATCCATCGGTAGCTACATTTCATCGGTCGGTGTGCTGATTTTCCTCGTTGGTGTCGTTCATGCCTTCGCCAAGGGTGAAAAAGCCGCCAATAACCCATGGGGTGAGGGTGCGGATACGCTGGAGTGGACCTTGTCCTCCCCGCCGCCGTTCCACCAGTTCAGCGATTTGCCGAAAATCAAATAGGCGGATGAAGTGACGAAAGGCGTTTGACCATGTCAGACAGCTCAAAAAATATGTCCAAGGCTTCTGAGCCGGTTTCCGACAAGGATGCCGGCTCTGCAGCTGACTATTTTGAACTGCTGAAACCGCGGGTCATGTCGCTGGTCGTCTTTACAGCCCTGATCGGCATGGTGGTTGCGCCGGGTGGTCTGCATCCGGTGATTGCCTTTGCCGGATTGGTGTTCATCGCCATTGGTGCCGGCGCTTCTGCCGCTTTGAACATGTGGTATGATGCCGATATTGACGCCTTGATGTCTCGCACGTCTGAACGGCCTATTCCGTCCGGTCGCATTGACAGGGAAACGGTTCTGGCTTTCGGACTTTGGCTTTCGGGCATTTCAGTTTTCTGCCTCGGCGCTTTCGTCAACTGGACGGCTGCAGCTTTGCTTGCCTTCACCATATTCTTCTATGCCGTAATTTACACCATGTGGTTGAAGCGCAGCACACCCCAGAATATCGTCATTGGCGGCGCTGCCGGTGCTTTTCCGCCGATGATTGGCTGGGCCGTGGCGACCGGAGAGATCAGCCTGTATTCAATTGTCCTGTTTGCTATCATTTTCTTCTGGACGCCGCCGCATTTTTGGGCGCTGGCCTTGCTCAAGAATGACGAATACAAATCTGTTGGGGTCCCCATGTTGCCGGTCACCGCGGGGGAACGGGTAACCAGAAACCAGATCATGGTCTATGCGCTTGTCATGTCCGGCACCGCTATTTTGCCTTACGCCATGGGCTATGCCGGAATGTTTTACGGCCTGACGGCGCTTTCTTTGAATGCCATCTTTGTTGTTTTGGCTGTTTGGCTGTTTCTCACCAAGCCGGAAACTACCGGCAAGCCGGCGAAATTCCTTTTCGCCTATTCCATATTTTACCTGTTTCTGCTGTTTGCGGCTTTGCCGGCGGATCTGCTGATTGGATAAGTGATGACACCTGACAAGAACAAATATGAACGTGACGAGATTGAGTGGGATGAAGAACTGCTTGCCAAACGCCGTCGGCGTGCAAAAGTCACAGGCTTTTTGCTGGGTGCTTTTGTCGTCCTGTTTTTCCTGATTACACTTGTGCGCCTCGGCGCCAATGTCGTGAACCGCCCCCTTTAGGACTCGCTGATGACGCAATCCCATAACCAGACAAGTCAGGAGCTTCACGCAAAACAGCGCCGTACGCTGGCCGCCTGTGTCGGTGGTGTGGCTGTGATGCTTGGACTTGCCTATGCCTCGGTGCCCCTTTATGACCTTTTTTGCCGAGTAACCGGGTTTGGCGGCACAACGAACAGGGCGTCGGAAGTGTCCCAACTGGTTGGAGACAGAGTCATAAAAGTCCGCTTTGATGCAAGCCTCAACCGCCGGATGCCATGGGATTTTGAGCCTCCGGAAGATAATGTTTCCCTCAAGGTCGGGGAGACCGGTCTGGCCTTTTATCAGGCACACAATCCGACATCCGAGCGTATCACCGGTACGGCGACCTATAATGTGACGCCGCAAAAAGCCGGTTATTATTTTTCAAAAATTGACTGCTTCTGTTTCACAGAGCAGGTGTTGGAGCCCGGACAGACAGTCAATATGCCGGTAACCTTCTTCATTGATCCGGAAATCGTCCATGACAGGGAAATGGATGATGTCAAAACCATCACATTATCTTATACTTTTTTCCGATCAGAAAAAACGGCGGCGGATCAAACCGGCGTCAAGAGTGAAAGCCCGAAAGGATAGCAAAGGGATTGAATATGGCTGATGCACACGCAAAAAATCATGATTATCATTTGGTTGACCCCAGCCCGTGGCCTTTTATCGCGTCCGTGAGCGTGTTTGTTCTGGCGGTTGGCGCCGTCATGTACTTTCATGATTATTCACATTGGGTCATGACCATCGGCTTTGCCGGTGTTCTTTATGTCATGTATGGCTGGTGGCGTGATGTTATCCGGGAGGCCAATTCCGGCGACCACACGCCTGTGGTGCAACTTCATCACCGCTATGGCATGATTATGTTTATCGCCTCCGAGGTGATGTTTTTTGTTGCCTGGTTCTGGGCCTATTTTGACGCCAGCCTGATGTATGACCACCCATTGCAGGAATTGCGGACGGAACTGACCGGCAGTCAGTGGCCGCCGCAGGGCATTGAGACCTTTGACCCCTGGCATTTGCCCCTGATTAACACACTCATCCTTTTGACCAGCGGCACCACCGTTACCTGGGCGCACCATGCGCTGCAGCATGATGACCGCGAAGGGTTGAAATGGGGCTTGATCCTGACCGTTGCGCTCGGCGCCCTGTTTTCAGTTTTTCAGGCATATGAATATGCCCATGCGACCTTCGGTTTCTCCGGCCATATTTATGGTGCAACTTTTTACATGGCGACCGGTTTTCACGGCTTCCACGTGCTGGTCGGCACCATTTTCCTGCTGATTTGCCTGATGCGTGCCCTGAATGGCGAATTCACCTCGAAACAGCATTTCGGCTTTGAGGCCGCGGCCTGGTATTGGCACTTTGTCGATGTCGTGTGGCTGTTCCTGTTTGTGGTGATCTATGTCCTTGGTGCCGGAACGATTGCCGCCCATTAAGGGCTTGCTCCTAACACCCGAAAAACGGGGGGTGCCTGCAAACGGCATCCCCTGTTTTGTTGAGTTCTCATGATCAGGTACCCGCAAATACTTCCCGCAATGTTCAGTCTTTTGGCCTTTGGGGTTTTGATGATCCTGGGCAATTGGCAAATGGCGCGTCTGGCATGGAAGGAAGCGTTGATTGACCGGGTAGAGACGCGGCTTCAGGCCCCGCAAATCATGCTGCCCGGCGCTGGTGTCTGGTCGACTCTTGCCCGTGATGATTTCGATTATCAGCCTGTGCGTCTGACGGGAAGATTTGATCATGATGGTGAAATTCATTGGTATGCAGGCACATTTGAGGGGCGCACAGGCGTGCAGGTCATTACGCCTTTTCTGCTCGAGGATGGCGGCGTGGTACTGGTCAATCGTGGTTTTGTCCCGGATATGCTGAGGAGTCCGGAGCAACGTCTGCAGGGCCAAATCGGTGGCGTTGTGTCCGTATCAGGTTTGATGCGATGGCCAAGTGAACGCAGTCGTTTTGATGCGCCCGATAATCCGGAGCAGGGCTTGTTTTTTGTTAAAGATCTTGACGCAATGTCAGCCAGCGCGGGTCTGGTTACGGCGCCATTTTTTGTTGAGCTTGATGCAAAAAGCTCTGTTGCGGGCGGGCCGGCGGGGGGTCAGACACGGGTCAGCTTCTCAAACCGGCATTTGGAATATGCTTTGACCTGGTACGGGCTTGCGGTAACACTTGTCATTATTTTCATTTTATGGCAAGTCGTGCCAAGTCTTGGCAAAAGGCGGGATGACGGCACCGCCCCAATGGATGAATGACATGAAATATGTAAGCACACGCGGACAGGCTCCGGTACTGGATTTTGAAGATGCTCTGCTGGCTGGTCTGGCCCTGGATGGCGGTCTTTATGTGCCTGAAAGCTGGCCACGGCTCAGCCCGGAAATTTTGGCTGAATTTAAGGGTAAAGCCTATGCGGATGTCGCGTTTGACGTGCTCTCGCCTTTTCTTGGCCCTGATTACGACCTGACCCGTTTCCGGAACATTGTTCAGGAAGCCTATGCCTGTTTCACAGTTGATGAGGTTGCGCCGCTTGTCCCTCTTGGTGGTCGTCATCACCTTCTGGAACTGTTCCATGGCCCGACTATGGCCTTTAAGGACATTGCCATGCAGTTGCTCGCGCGCCTGATGGACGACGCCCTGTCCCGCCGCGGGCAGCGCGCCACGATTGTCGGCGCCACCTCCGGGGATACCGGCGGCGCGGCGATTGAGGCGTTCAGGGGACGAGACTCTATTGATGTCTTCATTCTATATCCAGAGGGCCGGGTGTCTGATGTCCAGCGCAAACAGATGACCACCCCGACAGACGCTAATGTACACGCAGTGGCGGTACAGGGGACATTTGACGATTGTCAGGCTTTGGTGAAGTCGATGTTCAATGATGTTCATTTCCGCGACCGTGTCGGGCTGGCCGGGGTCAACTCGATCAATTGGGCAAGGGTGATGGCACAGACGGTCTATTATTTCACGGCCTCAGCCAAATTGACCGGCACCGCAGAGCCGGTCGGGTTTTCTGTGCCGACCGGGAACTTCGGTGATATTTTTGCCGGTTATGTCGCCGCGCAGATGGGGTTACCGGTTGCACAGTTGATGATTGCGACCAATGTGAATGATATCCTCGCCCGCGTTCTGGACACCGGGGTTTATGCTATTGGCGAGGTGGTTGCCACGGCCAGCCCGTCCATGGACATTCAGGTATCGAGCAATTTTGAACGCCTGTTGTTTGAGGCGTCAGACCGCGATGATGCGCTGGTGCGTGAATTGATGCAGCAATTGCGTGATGACAAGACTTTTACCTTGCCGGATAACATTGTCTCGAAAATGCGTGAGCAGTTTGCTGCGGTCAGGATTGATCAGGAACAGATGGCTGATGTAATGAATCAGGTCAAACATAACACCGGCATGGTGATTGATCCGCATACAGCCATTGGCGTCGGGGCGGCCTGGCAATCAACTCTGGATGAGCAAGTTCCCATGGTGACTCTGGCGACGGCCCATCCGGCGAAATTTCCGGCCTCGGTAGCGCAGGCCTGCGGTGAAGCAGTACGGGAGCCTGACCGGGTCACGCAGATGATGCAACTGCCTGAGCGCTCGGATCTGCTGGCGAACGAACTCACAGCCGTGCAGAATTACATTGCCGGCAAAAGTCGCGCTGTTTAACAAAAACTCCTCGCCACCACTGTTTGAATTTGGCAATCTTACGGGATGACCGTGAGACATTTATATGCTTTTTCTGCGCTATGGCTTTGGGTGTTGGCTGTCATGCTCGGCCCGTCGCAAAAAGCGTATGCCCTGGATGTTGTCCTGGTCTCGGATAATTTACGGGTAATGAACATCACCCAAAGCGTGAGTCGCATATCACCCGATCAGACCGATTTCGCCATACAAAACACCAGTGACATCGCCATTGCATTTGAACTGCATATTTCCGGGCGGGATGTCTTTCATGAGGTTTTTTTGGGGCGGGAGCACTTGCCCGGTCATGACAGCTATCGTTTGATCGGGTCGGATGACACAGAGTTGCCGCCACTTTCAGGTGATCACCTGTCTTTCAGATTGACGTTGCAGCCCGGCGAGGTAAAGCGGTTTTTGCTGATCGGGCCGTTGTCCCAAAATCCTGCATTATGGTTATGGGACAGGCATTATCTCAAACAGGTTGAGGTGCGAACCGCCAGTTTCAGGAAACTGCTTTTGTTGACTGTCGCCTTTTTTGGTGTGCTGTGTATCCCGACAGCCGTCATCCATCGGCGCAAGCGGTTCGTCATGCCGTCCATTCTGGCTTTGATTTTCGGCATGCTGTTATATTTGCGCTGGGAGTATGACCGGACGGCGGACGGACTGTCTGAACTGCGCGGGTTGATGGTGCTGGCGGTGGTATATATCTTTTTCGCCCACCGTGCCCTGAACAGGGTGCCATGGACGGAAAGGCGGTATTGGCGGACGGTGATTTTCCTGTTGGATCTGCTCTTGGTTGCCGTAACAGGAGGCTGGATACTGCATTATTTCAGTCCGTTTTATGTTGATGGGTTTATGGCTGAACGGCTGGAAATGCTGCTGGCCATGGTCCCGATATTGCTGTGTTTGGCCGTGATCCTGTATCTGCTGCCCCAGTCGCTCAAGCCGAGCCCTGATCGGAACTGAGCAGGCCCGGGTCTATGCCCATCAGGGTCATGGCGGCCTGATATTTTTTTTCAGCAGTGATGGTGAAAATCAGATCTAGGTTAAACGGGCAGACCAGCCAGACATTTTCCTGTAATTCATTTTCCAGCTGACCGGGGCCCCACCCGGAATATCCCAACAGGGTGATGGCGTTTTCAAGCGGATGACGCGAGCTAATGACTTCCAGCACATCCAATGTTGCGGTAACGCCGATTTCACCGTTTGGACTGAATATTGTGGTGTCGCTTTTGTAACTGCTGTCATGCAGGACGAAGCCGCGTCCGGTATCGACTGGACCGCCGATGAAGACGGGGGCCGCGCTGTTTTCTGAGGCGTCCGGCATGTCAAGGCTTTCCAGAATGTCGGCAAGTGTGATGTCTTCCGCAGGCTGGTTGAGGACAAAACCCATGGCTCCCTCTGCATTGTGTTCATGAAGGTAAATGATAGCGGTTTCAAAGCGCCTGTCGCTGATGCCGGGCATCGCCAGGAGCACTTGACCCGCGAAATATTGTGTCTGCGTCATCTGTTTCACCCTAAAGCCAAACCGGCTTCGAGTAAAAGGTGCAAACATCAAAAAAATCGCTATCATGGGATTATGAAAGCTCGGTTCAGTTTTTTTGTGTTGATCCTTTTGCTGGTCAAGCCCGCAGCGGCGGTTGAATCCCCTCTGGTGCTTGGTAAATGGCAGGAGCAGGGGCCAGCTAAAATGCGTTTGCTGGCCGGGCAAACTCCTGACGGAAGGGCGGGGTTTGGGGTTGAAATACGCCTCGAACCGGGCTGGCGTACCTATTGGAAATACCCCGGTGGGTCCGGCATAGAGCCGCTCCTCAATTGGGCCGGTTCCGCAAATTTCAAGCCACAAGGTCAAATATTTGAAACACCAATGCGGTTTTCGGACTCGGCCGGCGACTATTTCGGATATGAAGCGGGTACGCTGATCAGCATCCCGGTTGAGGTGATGCAGACGCGTTTGCGCCCTGATCCCGAACCCTATCTGGCTGAAGACGGTGTAACCGAAATTGTTCCGCCGGCTTTAAGCTGGGAGGAGGCCATCATCTATACAGGGAAAGCCTTGCCCCCCGGCGGGCTTTTGGATGTCCGCCTGAAGGTTGATATCGGCGTCTGTCAGACGGTCTGTCTGCCCTTGAGCTTCAATTTTGCCGGAACATTGCCGCAGACAGATTTTGCATCAGAGCGGTTTCAGTCGGCATTTGAGCGCCATGTCAAGGCTTTGCCGAAGCCGGCCGGTGAAAGGCTGCAAGTTGACAATCTGACCTTTGACGGGGTTTCTCTAAATATGGTTGTTCTTGGCAGGGAGCTTTTGAACCCCGAAATCATCATTGCCGGCGGCCCTTTAGACAGGTTTGAAGCGCCTGTCCATCTTGGCCGTGATGAAACGGCCTATCTTGTCAGCATTCCGGCCTGGGCTGGTCTGGATGCGCCTTTTATTGGACGTGAACTGGAAATGGTCATAGTCAATGGCAGCCATGCCGTGACGCAAAAAATTACCGTACAAAGCCCCTAGACCTTGTTTTTTTCTCAGGAACATTATTCTATTAACCATCTTATTCAAATTGGGAGATCATGATGACTATATCTGCAGGCGATAAACTGCCGGAAACAACCTTTATGCATATGACCGATGCTGGCCCCGCACCCATCACAACCGATGCACTCTTCGCCGGCAAAACAGTTGCACTTTTTGCCTTGCCCGGTGCTTTTACGCCAACATGCTCAAACCAGCATCTGCCCGGTTACATCCAGCAGGCGGAGGCCCTACGCGGTAAAGGCGTGGACAGCATTATCTGCCTGTCGGTCAATGACGCCTTTGTCATGGATGCCTGGGGCAAACAGCAAAGCGCCAATGGCAAAGTCATGATGCTGGCTGACGGCAATGGTGAATTCACCGCGGCCATCGGCCTTGAAATGGATGGTTCCGGTTTCGGCATGGGCACGCGCTCATTGCGCTACTCCATGATTGTCAAGGATGGCGTCGTTGAGACACTTAATATTGAAGGCAATCCGGGCGAAGCTGTAGACTCGGGTGCCGACAACATGCTGTCGCAGCTCTGATCACTGAAAGCGGGACATGCCAAGGCGGGCCAGCTCATCGGCCTTTTCATTGCCGGGATGTCCCGCATGCCCCTTGATCCACTCCCAGCTTACCTTGTGACGCTGGTTTTCGGCGTCCAGGGCCTGCCACAGGTCAACATTCTTAACCGGTTTTTTTGCGGCGGTTTTCCAGCCGCGCCTCTTCCAGTTCTCAATCCATGAGGTGATGCCGTCCCTGACGTAAGTCGAATCCGTAATCAGACGGATTGGCCGGCCCGGCTCCATCATCCGCAAGGCTTCAAGCGCAGCGGTCATTTCCATGCGGTTATTGGTGGTATTGGCTTCGCCGCCGCAATGCTCGCTCTGGAGTCCGTCCATTTCCACGAAAACACCCCAACCGCCGGGGCCGGGATTACCGGAACAGGCACCGTCCGTGTAGATGATGATTTCCTTCATTGCTTTGCCTTTTGTGTGATGCCGTAATCCTCGGGACGTGTCGCCGTCTTGTGAAACCGCAAACGCCGCAGATAATCAATCGGGTTTTTAGGCCGCACCAGCGCCCCGGGGTCCTGATGCAGCCAGTCATGCAGGCGGGTCAGCAAAAACCGCACAGCCGCCCCACGTGCCAGCACTGGCAGGGCGTCAATTTCGTCCTCACCCAATGGACGAACGGATTGATATCCGTCCAGAATGGCCTTTGCCTTGGTGATGTTGAAATTCACGTCCGCCTCAAAACACCAGGCATTCAGGGCGATGCCAATGTCATAAGCCAGCATGTCCGTGCAGGCAAAATAGAAGTCAATCACGCCTGAGAGGCGGTCATTGATGAAAAACACATTATCTATGAACAGGTCGGCATGAATGACGCCCTGCGGTAGATTTTTGGGCCAGTTCTCAGAGATGTCATCAAGATGGCCGCCAAGCGTCCGTTCGAGATTGGGGAAGACGCTGTCACATTTGCCGCGCATGGCGGTAAACATATGCTGCCATGCGGGAAGGGACAAATCATTGCTGCGGCGGCCCTGAAAACTCTCGCCCGCAAGATGCAGTTCGGCCATGGCCTTGCCGAAGGCATGGCAGTGCACGGTTTGCGGACGTCGCATGCTGGCGCCCTGCAAAAAGCTGATAACAGCTGCAGGTTGGCCTTTGATGTTTGAGATCAGACCGCCATCCGACCGGGCAATCGGCATCGGGCAGGAAAAACCCTTGGCGTTGAGATGGGTTTTCAATTCCAGAAAAAACGGCAAATCGTTGGGGTTCACCCGCTTTTCATAAATGGTCAGGATGTATTTACCGGTTTCGGTCATCAGGATGAAATTTGAGTTTTCTACACCTTCGGCGATTTCCTGGAGTCCGGTCGCGGCACCGATGTCATAAGCATCCAGCAGGCCGGCAAGGTCTTGATCATTGATTTTGGTATAGACGGCCATTATGCCTCCGCACCGGTGTTGCGCAGGGCTTTGGGGAGTTTGAATTCAACATTTTCTCGCGTTACGGCAAGTTCCGTCACCGCACATTCAAATGTCTGCTGAAGTTGGGTGATGACGTTCTGCACCAATTCCTCCGGCGCGGAGGCCCCGGCGGTAATGCCGAGTATTTTCACATTTTCCAAAGCCCGCACATCCAGTGTCTCCTGTCCGCTGATCAGTTTAGACACAGCGCAGCCCGCCCGCTGACCGACTTCAACAAGGCGCAGGGAATTGGAGGAATTTGGCGCGCCGATGACATAGAGCGCATCAACCTGCTCCGCAAGAGCCTTGACCGCCGCTTGCCGATTGGTTGTGGCATAGCAGATATCCTCTTTGTGCGGTGCCTGAATGTGCGGGAACCGCTTTTGCAAAACGGCAATCATTTCGGCCGTGTCGTCAACCGACAATGTTGTTTGGGTCAGATAGGCGAGATTCCGGGTTGCTGATGGGGAAATGTTCTCGGCATCCCCGACGGTTTCAATCAGTTCAATCGCACCGTCGGGAAGCTGGCCCATCGTGCCGATGACCTCGGGATGCCCAGCATGGCCTATCAGTAGAATATGTGCGCCATTTTCATGATGCCGCTGGGCTTCCAGGTGAACTTTCGAAACCAGAGGGCAGGTCGCATCCAGCCAGGTGAGCCGGCGTCTGTCAGCCTCCTCGGGTACGGATTTGGGGACCCCGTGAGCTGAAAAAATCACCGGAGCGTCGGCTGGAACTTCTGACAGCTCCTCAACAAAGACAGCACCCTTGGCCTCTAGCCCCTCAACAACATGCCGGTTATGAACGATTTCGTGACGGACATAGACTGGTGGGCCATATTGCGCCAAGGCCTTTTCGACAATCAGGACAGCTCTGTCGACGCCCGCACAAAATCCGCGGGGAGCGGCCAACATAATCTGAAGCGGAGGTTTTGCCATTTTGGTGCTTTAACGGGTCTTGCTGTTAAGTGATTGTTTGGTTAGGTTAACGATATTCGATTTGCTTATACACCAATTCTTCCAAGAGTTGAAAACAACAAGTTTCTTATCAGGGTATCTCATGCATCATTCCGCTCGATCCGTCCTAAGTCTGCTTTGCGTCATGCTCGTCTCGTTTGCGCTTGTTGGCTGCAGCCGCAACATCGAAGTCAGCCGCCAATATTGCCCAACAGAGGGTGTGCTTGCGGATACTGAGCGGCTACTTGGCGGAGAACCGGGCCGGTCCTGGCAAGGCCAGATTACCGGGACGGTATTGGAATGTAGCTGGAACCCTGAAGAGCGTAAACTGGTTACCGCGCTGACGGTTCGCGGCAGTGTCATTGCGGGCAATGACGCCGGCGTGCCCTCAAAGCTGAACCTGCCTGCCTTTGTGGTTATTCTTAATCCAGAAGACAAACAGCTCTTCAGAAAAGATTTTGACGTCAACATATCCGCCGATAGTGGCTTGAAGTCAGTCGGGTTCAGCAAGGAAGTCGGAGACTTGACGCTTAATCTGGCATCCGGCGACAGCATTAAAGGTTACGCCATTTTGGTTGGATTCCGACTCACCCCTGACCAACTGCGCGCCAACCGCACATATCGCCAGCAGAAGCTGGGTCTGTAAGTCCCTAAAATTCCATATAATTTCCACCTGCGTCACTTTATACACAGGCGGCATTTGACAGTTTCGTTTTTTTGTCGGAATGATGAGACAGTACAGATGAGTGCTGTGGAAGAGACCGATATTCGGCGCCGAAGGAGCAACCGCCTCCGGAAACTCTCAGGCAAAAGGACCGCAGCATGATGGCACTCTGGAAAGCAGGCTTGTTTCAAGCCTCACCGAAGGGGTAAGGGGTTTATACCCTCAATCTCTCAGGTTCAGCGACAGAGGGAGGCATTTTGATCAGGCTTTATGAGCCTGTTGATGAATGACTCGGACTCGAAACGCTGGCTGATGGATTGCATGACGGAAACAGCAGAAACAATAAAAAATCACAGCACGGTTCAGCCGTCCCTGAATCGCACCCCGTTGCATGAGCTGCATGTTGAGCTTGGTGCCAAAATGGTGCCGTTTGCCGGTTATGAGATGCCGGTGCAATACCCGTTGGGTGTCATGAAAGAACATCTTCATACCCGCGCCAAAGCCGGACTTTTTGACGTTTCGCATATGGGGCAGGCGCGTTTGACGCCGATAAATCCGGATGATGATGCCGCCCGGCTGTTTGAGCAACTTGTCCCAGGCGGGATTATGACGCTGAAAGAGGGGCGCATCCGCTATACCCAATTGACCGATGCGACGGGCGGTATTCTGGATGATTTGATGGCGACCCGTTTTGGCAACACGCTTTGGCTGGTTGTCAACGCCGCCTGCAAAGATGGGGATTATGCTCATATCCAAAACGGTTTACGTGGGTTGGCAGAACTGGATATTGCTGATCGGGGGCTTCTGGCTCTGCAAGGCCCCGATGCCAGCCGCGTCTTGTCCGGTTTTTTCCCCGAAGTGGGGGATATAGCATTTATGAGCGCCCTGAACGTGGACTGGAACGGTCAGGCGCTGCTGGTTTCCAGATGCGGTTACACGGGCGAGGATGGATATGAAATATCCCTCCCTAAAGAGCATACAGAGGCATTCTGTCGTCAATTACTGGCTGATGATGCGGTTGAAATGATTGGTCTTGGGGCGCGGGACAGCCTGCGGCTTGAGGCCGGTTTGTGCCTCTACGGTCACGATATTGACACGACCACGACAGCGGCCCAGGCCGATTTGCTGTGGTCGGTGCCCACGCGTCGCCTGCAGGAGGCTAATTTTCCGGGGGCACAGACACTCAACGAACAAATTGCCGAGGGTACCGGTCGCAAGCGGGTCGGGATTTTACCTGAAGGGCGTGCGCCGGCCCGTGAAGGAACATCCATACTGGACGGGGACGGCAACGCAATCGGCGAAATCACCAGTGGTGGGTTTGGGCCAAGTGTCAACGGACCGGTCGCGATGGGCTATGTCGCAGATGAATTTTCAAAGGACGGAACGCGGATCAATTTGTTGGTCCGTGGCAAATCCATGCCGGCGCAAGTGGCGACCATGCCATTTGTGCCGCACAGATATTACAGGGGGTCAGCATGAGCAGATTATTTACCAAAGACCATGAATGGATCGAGATTGAAGGGGAAACCGCAACTGTCGGTATCACCGAATATGCCCAGTCGCAACTCGGCGATGTGGTGTTTGTTGAAGTGCCGGAACAGGGGCGTCAGGTCGCCAAAGGTGATGACGCTGCAGTTGTCGAGAGTGTCAAGGCAGCCAGTGACGTTTATGCCCCCGTGTCCGGTGAAGTTGTTGAAGGCAATGTGGCGTTGGACGAAAACCCGGCTCTGGTCAATGAGGCCCCGGATGGTGAAGGCTGGTTTTTCAAAATGAAACTGAGTGATCCGGGGGAAACCTCCGATCTTATGGATCAGGCGGCTTATGACGCCTATGTCAAGGAGCTTTAATCATGCGCTACCTTCCTTTAACCAATGATGACCGCCAAAACATGCTTGCCGGCATGGGGGCGGACGGCATTGACGACCTGTTCATTGATGTGCCGGAGGCTGCCCGTCGCGTGGATTTGCTGAACCTGCCTCTGCATCAGACTGAAATGGGGGTGGAGCGGGACCTTTCTGCACTGGCCGCCAAAAACATGACGGCAGCGTCCGTGCCGTTCTTCTGCGGTGCGGGGGCATACAAGCATCATGTGCCCGCGACCGTTGATCACATCATTCAGCGTTCGGAGTTTTTGACCTCCTATACGCCGTATCAGCCGGAAATCACCCAGGGCACCTTGCAGTATTTGTTTGAGTTCCAGACCCAGGTATCTGAGTTGACCGGCATGGAGGTGGCGAATGCCTCCATGTATGACGGTTCAACGGCGGCCGGTGAAGCGGTGTTGATGGCACACCGCATCACCCGTAAAAACCGTGCGGTTCTGTCCGGCAGGTTGCATCCTCATTATGCCGCCGTGATTGAGAACCTGACCGAAATGGGCGGTTTTGACCTTGAACAACCCGACCCGCAAGTGACGGGCGTGGAAAACCTGGTCGCTTTAATGGATGACAACACATCCTGTGTGGTTGTGCAGAACCCTGACTTTTTCGGCAATGTAGCTGATTTCACGGCACTGGCCGAGCAGGTTCAGCAACGCGGCGCCCTGTTGATTGCGGTGGTGCCGGAAGCAGTCTCTTTCGGCCTGCTCAAACGCCCCGGTGACATGGGGGCGGATATTGTGGTCGCCGAGGGCCAGAGCATCGGCAACGGCCTGAATTTCGGCGGTCCCTATGTCGGCCTGTTTGCGACCCGCAAGAAATTTATCCGGCAAATGCCCGGTCGTTTGTGCGGGCTGACTGAGGATGCTGACGGCAAGCGCGGGTTTGTGCTGACTTTGTCTACCCGCGAGCAGCATATCCGCCGCGACAAAGCGACCTCGAACATCTGCACCAATTCCGGTCTGTGCGCCTTGGCTTTTACGGCGCATATGACCCTGTTGGGCGGGGCGGGCCTGCGTCAACTGGCCGGGGTCAACCACGCCCGAGCCGTTCAACTGGCCGATGCCCTGTCGGCTGTTGATGGAGTGCGTTGCGAGACACAGGCTTTTTTCAATGAATTCACCTTGGTTCTGCCGCAAAAAGCCGAGCGGGTGGTCGAAAAAATGGCAGCTAAAGGGGTTCTGGCCGGTGTGCCGGCGGCGCGTTTGCTGCCCGGCAAAGGGCTGGACAATCATCTGATTGTCGCGGCCACGGAAGTGACGCAGGACGCCGACATTAGCGCCTTTGTTGAAAACCTGAGGGAGGTGCTGTCATGAGCGTGCAAGAGACCTATACCGGCAATAAGGGGCTGGTGCTGGAAGAGCCGTTGATTTTTGAAATTGGCGGAGTGGGCAAATGCGGCGTCGATATTGAAACGGCTCCGAATGTCACCTCAAGACTGGGGGACTGTGCGAATGAGGCGGCGATTGACCTGCCGGGTCTGACCGAACCTGAGGCCATGCGCCATTTTGTTCGCCTGAGCCAGAAAAATCATTCCATTGATGCCGGCCTGTATCCGCTTGGCTCGTGCACGATGAAGCATAATCCGCGGCTGAACGAGAAAATGGCGCGTCTACCAGGCTTCTCGGATATTCACCCTTTGCAACCGCAAAGCACGGTACAGGGCGCTCTGGAGCTTATGGACCAGTTAGCCCATTGGCTCAAAACCCTGACCAATATGCCGGCCGTTGCCCTGTCTCCCAAGGCAGGTGCTCATGGTGAATTGTGCGGCATGATGGCCATTCGTGCCGCGATTGAGGCCAAGGGTGAACTGGAAACCAGACGGCGTGTGCTTGTGCCGGAGTCAGCCCATGGCACCAATCCGGCGACCGCCGCCCTGTTGGGTTTCAAGGTGGACGCGATACCGGCTGATGATGAGGGGCGGGTCGATTTGGCCGCCTTCAAGGACAAGCTGGGGGATGATGTGGCGGCCATCATGCTGACCAATCCCAACACCTGCGGCCTGTTTGAGCGCGACATCATCGAAATTGCCGACGCCCTGCATGAGGTTGGCGGGTATTTCTATTGTGATGGCGCCAATTTCAATGCCATTGTAGGGCGGGTCTGCCCGGGGGATTTGGGCGTTGATGCCATGCACATCAATTTGCACAAAACCTTTTCGACCCCGCATGGTGGCGGCGGACCAGGTTCTGGTCCGACGGTCTTGTCGGAGCGGTTGGCTGACTTCGCGCCCTTGCCTTATGTCGTCTCTCGTGACAACGGGTTTGAGCTTGTGGAGCTGACGGCGCAAAGTGACATCAGCCCGTTCGGGCGCATGGTGGCGTTTCATGGTCAGATGGGCATGTATGTTCGGGCCTTGTCCTATATGATGAGCCATGGCGCGGACGGCCTGCGTCAGGTTGCGGAAGACGCCGTGTTGAACGCCAATTATGTACTTGCCGGTCTGAAGGGTGTCATGACCGCAACCTTTGACGGGCCATGCATGCATGAAGCGCTGTTTGATGATGGTTTCCTGAAAGACACCGGCATTGATACGCTCGATTTCGCCAAAGCTATGATTGATGAGGGCTATCATCCGATGACCATGTATTTCCCATTGGTGGTGCATGGAGCGATGCTGATTGAGCCGACGGAGACCGAAAGCAAAGAGACGCTGGATCTGTTCATTGACACATTGAAGGATCTCGCGGCTTCGGCCAAAAACGGTGATATGGACCGCTTCAAGCAGGCTCCACGCTTTGCTCCGCGCCGGCGTCTGGATGAGACTTTGGCGGCCCGCAATCCAGTCTTGCGGTGGGAGCCGGTGGTTGAAATCGAGGCGCAGGCCGCCGAGTAGCCCCATGCTTTCCCTGGAGCATGAGCAGGCTCAAGGCTGGCCCCGCCGCAAGGTTCTTGGTGTGGATGAGGTCGGCCGCGGGCCTTGGGCCGGGCCGGTTGTCGCTGCCGCGCTTTGCCTGCCGCCGGATTACGGGGACATCGGGCTGGATGGGTTGCAGGACAGCAAAAAACTGACGGAAAAGAAGCGGGAAAGCCTGTTCGATATCCTTGTTACGTTGCCGCATGGCATCGGGCTTGCGTCCGTAGAAGAAATTGACAGGCTGAATATTCTGCAAGCCAGCCTGCTGGCGATGACCCGGGCCGTCGAGGCTTGCCCATACCCCCCGGATCATGTGCTGGTCGACGGCAATAAATTGCCGGATTGGCCATATGCCGCAAGCTCTCTGGTCAAAGGTGATACATTGTCGCCATCCATTGCAGGTGCTTCCGTGCTGGCAAAAGTCACCCGTGACCGGATGATGGTTGACCTGGATGTGGCCTATCCCGGATATGGCTGGGCCAGCAATAAGGGGTATGGCGCGAAAGCCCATCAGCAGGCTCTAGCGTCACAAGGCGTGACGCCTCATCACCGCAAATCTTTTGCCCCTATCCGCAAGCTTTTAGGCGGCTGAATTACTCTTTCTCTTTTTCTTTTTCAGCCTGACGTTTTTGACGGACGGATTTCAGGAAACTGCGCAGTTCACTTTTTGACACGGCATTGTTCCCATCCGTGTCAATATTATCGAATTTTGGCTGCGTGGCTTCAAATTCGGCCCGTGAAATGGACCCATCATTATCGGCGTCCATCATATCAAAACGGGCTTGAAAGGCTTTTCTGGCCTCGCGTAGGGTCATTTTCTTTTTTTCCCCGTACTTGTCATCCGCGTGGGCTGTGCCGCTCATCAGAGCTGGTGCCAAGATGAGGGTCAAGGCCAAGAGGACTGAGATTGCCAAGAGGGGCAAGGCTTTCACCGGACTGATTATTATTGTTTTTATGTTCATGTCTGATTTCCTTTCATTGAAACAAGCCACGGGGAACAGGTTAGAGGCATATGGTTACAAATTAAACTTAAAAATCTGTAATGCGCGGGCAAGCGGTTCGCTCACACCCCAATATCTTGAGTCCCCACTCGGCCTGAATGACTCTATATGGTGCGTGTTGAGGAGATTGTGGATAAGTGAGTTTTTTATAACATATTGGAATCAATAGAGTATTGACCCCGAGTCGCAGATGACTCATGGTGGTCTCATGACTGAAAAAATCACGCAGACTTCTTTTTTCGACACCATATTGCAGGGCGACTGCATTGAGCAGTTACGGCGCCTGCCGGATGCTTGTGTGGATGTGGTGTTTGCTGACCCGCCCTATAATCTGCAGCTCAAGGGGGAGTTGACCCGCCCCGACCAGAGCCGTGTGGATGCGGTTGATGACGACTGGGATAAATTTGAGAGTTTCCGGGCTTATGACGCCTTTACAAGAGACTGGATGCAGCAAGCGCGTCGGGTGCTGAAGCCCAGAGGGACGCTTTGGGTGATCGGATCCTATCATAATATTTTCCGCGTTGGCTCGGTGATGCAGGATCTGGGGTTTTGGCTGTTGAATGATATCATCTGGCGTAAATCCAATCCGATGCCGAACTTCAAGGGCACACGCTTCACCAATGCCCATGAAACCCTGATTTGGGCGGCGCGGGATGAGAACGCCAAAGGCTACACCTTCAATTATCAGGCCATGAAAACCCTGAATGATGATGTGCAGATGCGCTCCGACTGGGTTTTGCCGATCTGCAATGGCGGTGAACGCTTGAAGGACTCGGACGGGCGCAAAGTGCATCCGACACAAAAGCCCGAAAGCCTGTTGCATCGCGTGATTCTGGCATCAACCAATCCGGGCGACATTGTGCTGGATCCGTTTTTCGGCACTGGAACCACAGGTGCGGTTGCCAAAAAACTTGGTCGGCATTTCATTGGTATTGAGGCGGATGCCACCTATGCGGAAGCGGCGATGACGCGGATCGGCAAAATCAAGCCGTTGGATGGCGACAGCCTCGAAGTGGCTCAAAGCGCCAAACAGCAACCGCGCATTCCGTTCGGGACGTTGGTGGAGTCCGGCATGGTCAAGCCCGGCACGCAATTGTTTGGTCCCGCCCGCAAGGTTCAGGCCCATGTCCGCGCCGATGGCAGTCTTAAGCTCGGTGCGGATCAAGGCCTTCAGGAGCATGACTTGACCGGGTCAATTCATAAAATGGGTGCCGCGGCGCAGGGCGCGCAAAGCTGCAATGGCTGGACCTACTGGCACATTGATGACGGCGACAAACTGGTTCCGATTGATAATTTGCGTCAGAAAGTGCGCCGCGACAAAGCTTGATGCCCGACCGGACATATGGGGCATGGTGGCTTACCCGAGCACTTTGACCGCCACTTTACGCATGAGACTGGGCAGGGCACGGTCGGGGAAATCACGCGGATTGACCCATTCATGACCGGCCGGCTTGCGGAACCCTTTGGGGGCGGTCTGTGCAACAAGTTTCAGGCGCAGGCGGAAATGCGTGAATACATGGACAACTTCCCCGGAAAGTTGCGTCCAGTTATCCGGCAGTAGTTCCGGCAAATCCGTGTCATTGATCTCATCCCAGCCGGTTGACGGAAACATCAACATTCCGCCCAACAGCCCCGTATCCGGACGGCGGGCCATCAAAACCTCTTTGTTGCCGTTTTCCAGCCAGAACACAGTGCCGTTACGTTCCGGCTTGGGTTTTTTCGGCGCCCGGCGCGGCAGGGTCTCGGCGTTTCCTTCACTGCGTCCCAGGCAACAGTCTTGCCAGGGACAAATTGCACAATTCGGTCGCTTCGGGGTGCAGATGCCGGCCCCCAAATCCATCAGGGCTTGGGCAAAATCGCCCGGGCGATCGGCTGGAACAAGCGCCTCATTCAGTGGTTTCACCGCCTTTTTCAACGCCGGCAAAGGGGTGGTCAGGACATAAACCCGTGCCAGCACACGCTCAATATTGCCGTCAACCGGCGCGGATTTCCGGTTGAAGGCGATGGCCGCAATGGCGGC
Organism: Parvibaculales bacterium; assembly: GCA_049889415.1. Taxonomy (GTDB): domain Bacteria; phylum Pseudomonadota; class Alphaproteobacteria; order RS24; family RS24; genus JAYQKL01. Next base: position 100,698 of record JBMHDL010000010.1, read on the forward strand.
TGCGGTGTAAGGGCCGATGCCGGGCAGGGTGAGGAGTTCAGTCTCTGTGTCCGGAAACTGACCGTCATGATCAGCGACCACCATGCGGGCGCATTTGAGCAGATTACGGGCACGTGAGTAATAGCCAAGCCCGGCCCATGCCGCCATCACATCCTCATCTTTTGCCGTCGCGAGAGCGTGTACATCCGGAAACAGGGCTTTAAATTTTTCAAAATATGGAATCACAGCGGCAACCGTTGTCTGTTGCAGCATGATTTCCGACAGCCAGACATGATAAGGGTCTGCCTTTTCCCCGGGAGCGGCCCGCCACGGCAAGTCCCGCCTGTTGCGGTCATACCACGCCAGAAGATGATTTGCGTTTGGGTGCGTTTTTTCTGCCGATTTATGCATGGGATGATATGATAAGGAAATTTCAACTCTCAGGCAGGAAAAAATGGTGCGCCGGTTTGAAAAATCAAATTCCGTCCCGAGGGCAGGCCGGGGGACGCCACATATCAACCGGTTTTTGTGGAAAATCGCCAAGCCCGCGATGCGGCGCAGGGGCTTTTCCGATCAAACCCTGATTGAGCATTGGCCGACCATTGTCGGTGATAACCTTGCGGCCCTGTCGCAGCCTGTTCGTTTGTCCCGCAAAGGGATGCGTGAGGGAGATGGTGCCGTGCTGACGGTCAAGGTGGAGGGGGCGATGGCGCTGGAAATCCAACACCTAGCGCCTCAGATTATCGAGCGTCTCAACGGCTATTACGGCTATCCTGCCATCGGCAAACTCAATATTGTGCAGGGACCGCTGTTTCGCCGGCCTGCTCCGCATGTACCCAAGCCGCCAAGCCATGAGGATGTCAGCAGGCTCAGTGACACCATGAATGATATTGACTCGCCGCGCCTGCGGCAGGCTTTGGCAAGACTGTCGCTGCGAGTAACGCCCAAAAGCGACTCCTAAGTCGTTTGAGTTGTCCACAGGCAGCCCCAGAAACCTCAACGAGTCATGGGTTCGCAGAACAGTGTCGTTTATAATCCTCCTATGACGACGATTCGGTTATGGATAGTCCGCTGGAGTGCAGCTGCATCCAAAACCAAGTAACAGAACGGGTTAAAAAACAAAATGAAAACGATTAATCTCAAGCTTCTGCTCCGTGCTGCAGTCATACTTGCTGTGGGTATTGGGCTTATCTGGTTCTCCGGCAACGGGACGGGTGAACGGGCAGAAACTGTAATCGGTGCTGACGTTACCGCAGTCGGCGGCGAGACGTCCCCAATAGCTGTAACCGCATCAGAATTTCCTGATTTGGTCAAGGTCAATGCAGATGAGGCGCTGTTGAAACCCAACCCACTTGGGGAAATCGTCATGGGCGACCCGTCTGCGCCGGTAACGGTCATCGAATACGCCTCCCTCACATGTGGCCATTGCGGCGCGTTTCACAATGAGGTGCTGCCTGAGATAAAACGCGATTATGTAGATAAGGGGCTGGTGAAGTTTTATTTTCGTCCATTTCCGTTTGACGGTGTGGCGACCGCCGGCGCGATGCTGGTGCAATGTGTGGCACCGGGCGCCCGCCTGACTTTCCTTGACCTGTTGTTCAAACGTCAAATGGCGCTTGTGCAAAGTGAAGACCCGTTTGGTCAATTGCAGATTTTTGCCAAACAGGCGGGACTGCCTGAAGCAAAATTCATGGCCTGCCTGCAAAGTCAGGACAAGCTCGACGCCATCCGCGACATGCAGGCCATTGCCGGTGGCGAGTTGGGGGTGAATTCCACGCCGACCTTCTTCATCAACGGGGATAAGGTTACCGGCAATGTCGGGATTGAGGCGTTTCGAAAAATCCTCGATGAAAAGCTAGAGGCAGAGGGCATCTGACATGAAGTTTTCCAAATTACGGCTGTCTGGGTTTAAATCCTTTGTGGACCCTGTTGATCTGGAAATCCTTCCCGGGCTGACCGGCGTCGTTGGGCCGAACGGGTGCGGCAAATCCAACCTGCTTGAGGCGTTGCGCTGGGTGATGGGGGAAACGTCTTACAAGTCCATGCGTGGCTCTGGCATGGAAGATGTGATTTTCTCAGGCACCAACACGCGTCCTGCCCGCAATTTCGCTGAGGTTGGGCTGTATCTTGACAACAAGGACATGACGGCTCCGGCTGAATATAATGACCATGACATGGTTGAGGTGATCCGTCGGATTGAGCGCGATGCCGGGTCGGCCTATCGAATTAACAGCCGTGATGTGCGCGCGCGCGATGTGCAGTTGATGTTCGCCGATGCCTCGACCGGTGCACGGTCTCCTGCTCTGGTCAAACAGGGGCAAATCGGAGAGCTGATAAATGCCAAACCTGAAGCGCGTCGCAAAATTCTGGAGGAAGCTGCGGGCATCTCCGGTCTGCACACCCGCCGTCATGAGGCGGAACTCAGACTGCGCGGAGCTGAAAGCAATCTGGAAAAGGTCGATGACGCCATCGGTAATCTTGAGACCCAGTTGCGCAGTCTTAAGCGCCAGGCCCGTCAGGCGACCCGTTATCGAAATCTGTCCGGCCAGATCCGCCAGGTTGAAGCCCTGTTCCTTCATCTGCGCTGGCAACAGGCGGTGGATGCTGCCGAGCAAGCCCAGCAAGCGCTGAAAGAGGCTTCAGATGCGGTGGCGCAACTGACCGGCAAGGTTGGTGAGGCGACGTCAACCCAGTTGCAACTTCAGGATATTGTGCCGCCCTTGCGGGATGAGGAAGTTCAGGCCGCCGCCGCCCTCAGACGCCTGGTTGTGGAACGTGAAGGCATTGAAAAAGAGGAAAACCGCGCCAAAGAACTGGTGGAACGCCTGGGCGAGCAACTTACCGTTTTGGACCAGGACAGCAGCAGAGAGCAGGCGGCGCTGGCCGATGCCCAAGAGCAGCTGCAGCGGCGACAGGCCGAACTGGCCTCTTTGGAGCAGGCTGATACTGAGGCCGAGGAGGCCGCCGAGGTCAAAGCGCAGGAAGCTGTGGCCAAGGCTGAGGTTGACATGCGGTCGGCGGAACAGGCTTTGGATGACACCAATCGTCAGATTGCCGACCGGACGGCCAAACTGCGCGAACTTGAAACGGCACTGGAAAACCTACGGCAAAGGCAGGACCGCATTGAGGCGGAGCAGGGGCGTTTGGGTGAAGAACGCGACGCGCTTTTGGCTGATGGCGTGTCAGAGGCGGATAGAAAAGTGCTGACCGACAAAATTTCGGTTGCCGAACAAAAAGAACAGGAGGCTCTGGCTGCCGCCAATGCCGCGCAAGTTCAATTGATGGAAGCAAACCGGAAAATCGATGAATTTACCGACCCCGAGAAACATGCGCAGGCGGCGGTGGAACGATTGGTCGGGGAGCGCGCCGCCCTGTCAGCCATGTTTGCAAGACCTGACAAGCTGAGTTGGCCGAGCCTGATTGACTCGGTCAAGGTTGAGGCCGGTTATGAAAAGGCTTTGGGTGCGGTTCTGGGCGAAGATCTGGAAGCCTCTTCTGACACCGCTGCCCCGGCTCATTGGCTTAATTTGGCCGAGGCCCCCGCCACCGCCGCTCTGCCGGACGGTGTCAGCCCGCTGTCGGATTTTGTTGCCGGCGCAAGTGTTCTGAGCCGCCGGCTCGGGCAAATCGGTGTGGTTGACAGAGGCTTGGGTGACGCCCTGCAGGCGCGTCTGGCACCGGGACAACGGCTTGTGACATTGGAAGGCGACATGTGGCGCTGGGACGGCTACCGGGTTGCCGCAGAAGCTCCGACACCAGCGGCTCAGCGGCTTGAACAGCGAAACCGTCTGGTTGAGCTTGAAAAGGAATTGAAGGCGGCGCAGGGCGCGGCTGAAAAATACGGTTCCGCCGCCGGGCAGGCGCGACAAGACCTAAAGATTGCCTCGGAAACCGACTCGCACTGCCGCGCCGCCTTGCTGGAGGCGCAAGAGGCTCTGACAACCTATCGGGCCGAACTCGCGGATCTGGAGCGCGGCGCCGCCAAACATGTTTCCAGGCTGGCGGCCATTGAGGAGGCCAGCCAAAGGATGACCAGTGATTTGGCTGAAATTGCTGAAACCCGCAGCCGAACAAACGCTGACCAGACCGCCATTACGGAACAGCCTGACCCGGCTGATGGGATTGAGACGCTTCAGATGCGCGTGGCTGAAACACGGGCTGACCTGGCCGGCAAACGGGCCGAGCAGGCAGGTTTGACCCGTGAGCGTGAAGCGCGTGAAACCCGCATCCAGCAATTGCGCAGTGATGTAGTGGAATGGCAAAGCCGACACCAGCGGGCGCAGAATCAAATTGATGAGCTTGAACGACGCAAGCACGCCGTTAAGGAAGAAAAACGACAGGCGGAAACGGTTCCGGAACAGCTGACGGACCGCCGCAAGGCTCTTGTTGATGCAATACAAGCAGCCGAAAAATCCAGGCAACAAGCCGCAGACAAGCTCGCCGAGGCTGAAAACAATCTGGCCCTGGCCGATAAAAATCTCAAAAACCTTGAGGCTGGCGCGTCTGAGGCGCGTGAGTTGAAGGCGCGTCTGGAGGCCACTGTTGAAGGCAATGTCGAACGGGTTGATGAATGGGGTCAACGTATCCGTGAGACATTACAGGTGGAACCTGACAAGGCTCTGGATGTCTCAGGGCACGACCCTGAAAAGCCTTTCCCCGGGGCTGATGAGATGGAGACAAAGCTTGAGCGTTACCGCCGTGAACGGGAAAATCTCGGCGGTGTTAATCTTCGCGCTGATGAGGAGGCCGAGGAAATTGCCGCGCAGATTGAGCAGATGTCCACGGAAAAAGAGGATTTGACCCAGGCCATCAACAAGCTGCGCCACGGCATCGGCCAGTTGAACCGTGAAGGTCGCGAGCGTTTGTTGGCGGCGTTTGACGAGGTGAACGCTCACTTCAAGCGATTGTTTACGCAATTGTTCGGGGGAGGGACAGCTGAACTGAAATTGACCGAGTCAGACGATCCATTGGAAGCCGGTTTGGAAATTATTGCCCATCCGCCGGGCAAAAAACCCCAGGTCATGTCTCTTCTCTCGGGTGGTGAGCAGGCTCTGACGGCCATGTCCCTGATATTTGCCGTCTTTTTGACCAACCCCTCGCCGATCTGTGTTTTGGATGAGGTGGATGCGCCGCTTGATGACGCCAATGTCGAGCGATTCTGCAACATGATTGCCGAAATCGCAAAGACCACAGACACGCGTTTCCTGTTGATTACGCACCATGCCTTGACCATGGCGCGGGTTGACCGGCTGTTTGGGGTGACCATGCAGGAGCGTGGGGTCAGCCAACTGATTTCAGTGGATTTGGCGACCGCCGAGCAATATGCCGAGAGCGGCGGAAATGTCGCATCCCGGGAAATGGAAAACCAGGCAAAAACTGCGAGTTAATGGCGTTTGTGACGCTTGACAGTTGCGGCGTCTGAGGATAGTGTGCGCGCGAGTTTGGGTGCTCTTGCAAACCCATTTTGAGGGAATCATTTGGGAACCGATGATTTAGAGGAAGCTGCAGAAAATTCGTCCGGAACCGTCAGTAAGAACCAACGGTCTTTCGACGAAAAAAATGCTCTTCATCGTCTTTCTCAAAAGGTTGACAAGGCGCGGACTAAGCCATCGGCTGGGCAAAATCAGCGTGGTCGGGGCACTGCCATAGGTCTGGCTTACAGACTGTCGATTGAGCTGGTTGTCGGCATTGTTGTCGGTGGTTATCTCGGGTGGTGGCTGGATCGGTGGCTTGGCACCAAGCCGCTGTTTTTGTTGCTGATGCTTGTTTTGGGCATGGCGGCAGGGGTGGTGAACATGTTGCGGACCTCGCGTGAAATGAATGAGCGCATGGGTCTGACTGATAAAGCCGGGTCAGATGACCCGATGAATGAGGAGTGAAAGCGTGGCTTCAGGAAACAACGGACATGATACCGGCGGGTTCAATGTCGATCCGATGCATCAGTTTGAAATTTCCCCGATCCTCGAATTGCCGACGATTGCCGGCATCGACCCGAGCTTCACCAATTCCTCTTTGTGGATGGTCATTGTTGTCGCCGTCGCGACGGTTTTTCTGACCGCAGCAGCCCGTGGCGCATCCCTGGTTCCCGGCCGACTGCAGTCTATGGGCGAACTCGCTTATGAATTCGTCGCGAATATGATCCGCGACAATACCGGAACGGAGGGGCTTAAATATTTTCCCTTCGTGTTTACACTTTTCGTTTTCGTCCTGTTTTCCAACATGCTGGGCATGATTCCGTATTCCTTCACAGTGACGTCGCATCTGATTGTCACATTCGCGCTGGCGACGGTCGTATTTTTGCTTGTTACAGGCGTCGGCTTCGCCCGTCATGGAATCGGTTTCCTGCGTCTGTTTGTCCCCTCTGGCATTCCGGGCGCTCTGTTGCCCCTGCTGGTGGTGATTGAACTCATCTCATATCTGACACGTCCGGTCAGCCTGTCTGTTCGTCTGTTTGCGAATATGATGGCCGGTCATACTATGTTGAAGGTTTTCGGCGGCTTTGCCGTGGCCTTCCTCTCAGCCGGGGGAGTCATGTCCGCCGGTGTCATTGCTCCGGTCGCCATGATGGTGGCATTTACCGGACTGGAGTTTCTCATTGCGTTCCTTCAGGCATATGTGTTCACTATTTTGACCTGCATTTACCTGAATGATGCGATCCACCTAGACCATTAATTATTATTTCAACCGCCCTCAAAGGGCACATATACGGAGAAAAATCATGGAAGCAGAAGCAGCAAAATATATCGGTGCAGGTATTGCATGTATCGCCCTTGCCGGTGCCGGTATCTCTATCGGAACAATTTTCGGCAACTATCTGGCAGGCGCGCTGCGCAACCCGTCAGCAGCACAAAGCCAGTTCCCGAACTTGCTTCTCGGCTTTGCCTTGGCAGAAGCCACTGGCCTGTTTGGTCTGATCGTTGCCTTGATCCTGCTCTTTGTTGTCTGACATCAAGCAGTATTTTGCCCCTTATCGGAGCCTCTGGTTCTGATGAGGGGGATGAAACCTTATCCAAGAGGCGACAATGCCACAGCTAAATCCTGACTTTTTTGCGCCCCAGCTTGTCTGGCTGGCCATTACCTTTATCGGCCTGTATGTCATTCTGTCTGCATTTGCCCTGCCAAAGCTCGGTGGCATCCTGGCGGAGCGTCGGCAGCGGATTGAGGATGACCTCGCCCAGGCTGCCCAGATGCGGGATGAGGCTGAACAGGCACTCGAAAGCTATGAGGCCGCGTTGGCCGAAGCGCGGGCCAAGGCCCTGGCGATTGCCCAGGAGGCACGCCAGGCTGCCAATGATGCGGTTGCAGCCCAGGAAATGGAACTGGAAACCAAGCTGGACGCTCAACTCGCGGAAGCGGAAAAACGACTGGCTGCCAGCCGCGATCAGGCCCTTGGCAGTGTGCAAGATGCCGCCGCCGGACTGGTTGGTGACATCGTCAAAGCCGCAACAGGTGCAAGTGTAACCAAAGCAGCCGTTGAAAAGGCTCTGGCGTCAGGCGCCGGATCCGTCGACAAGGCGTAAGGTCTGGAGAGAAATTATGAATTTTGATGCATCCTTTTTCGTCGCCCTGGCCTTTGTTCTAGTTCTTGCCGGCTTCTGGAAGCTCAACCTGCATGGCCGTGTTGCCGATATGCTTGACGAGCGGTCCGAGGCCATCAAAAAGCAGCTTGATGAGGCACGTGCTCTGCGTCAGGAAGCCCTGTCCGTATTGTCCGATTATGAAAAGCGTGCGAAAGAGGCCGAGCAGGAAGCTGCTGTCCTTGTTGACCAGGCGCAGGCCGATGCTGAACGTTTTGCTAAAGAGGCTGAGCTGGCACTCAAAGCCCGTCTTGAGCGGCGCACCAAGCAGGCGGAGGATAAGATTGCCCGCGCTGAGGCGCAGCTCACTCAGGAGGTACGTCAGGCGACGGTCGAGCTGGCAATTGAAGCGTCTGCCCATTTGATCGGCGAAAAAATGACATCAGCGCAGTCTGACAAGCTTGTCAAACAGACCATTGACGGTTTGGCGAAAAACCTGCACTGAACAACCTGCACCACAATAACAGGACTTTATCTTGAAATCAGCCCGGACGTGTTCCGGGCTATTTTGTTTTCCTGGGTGCTGTATGTCGGCCAGTCTCCCATGGCCATCATTTCGAGCGTCACGGCCTCCTGATCCATCTTGTCCCGATAGAGCCAGATATTGCGCATTACGATGCGGATATAATGGCGTGTTTCAGGCGCCGGCAGGCTTTCAATGAACAGCAGCGGATCATCAGTCGGACCGATTTCCCTCTGCCAGCGGCGGACATTTCCCGGTCCGGCATTGTAAGAGCCCAGCGCGAGAACCAGATTGTTGTTGATGTTTTCATCCTCCAAAAGACCCTCAAGGTAGGCCTGTCCGATATTCATGTTGAAGGACATGCGGTACAGACGATCCCTGCCGGAACGGTAGCGCAACTTACGGTCGCCGGTGACAAAAGCGGCGGTATTGGGCATGATTTGCATCAGGCCGCGGGCGCCTGCAGATGATTTGGCCCGAGCTTTAAAGCGGCTTTCCTGCCGGATCAGGCCGAACAGAACCGCCTTGTCAAGCCGGTAGCCGGTGGTTGGCTCATAGGCCGGAATTGGAAACTGGCCCTCGGAGATTTCATCCGGCTCTTGCTGCGTGCCGATATCCATCAGATAGGTCATGGCGAGTTCAACCGCAGGCAGCCTCCGTTCTCGCGCTAATTCCAAAAGGCTTTGTTTCTGTTTTTCGCCAAGGCGCTCACCGAGATACAACAGTTCCAACTCGGCCAATTCCTGCTGATTAGCCTGCAGAAGTTTTTCAGCCCGTTTGACAGCCTTGAAGGCGGACAGGTCAGATACTTCCTGTGGCTTGTCATAAGTCCATGTCACTTTGATTCGGCCTTGAAGCTTGTGTTGGGCAAGCAGGGCATAAAAATTGTTTTTACCTGCCAGAACAGCCTGTTTCAGAAACTTTGTGCCTTGTTTTTCCAGCCCCAAAGCGTCAACACTACGCGCCGCCCAGACCCCGGCTGCTGCACGGTAATTGGCTGACGCCCTTTCATTGCTCAACAGGAGGGTGAAATGATGCAAGGCGGTTTCGACATCACCCAGCCGCCATGCCGCTAGCCCGGCGTGCCAATCCGCCTTGGGCACGAGGTGTCGGCTTCTGGTAGCTTTCAGGGCTGTCTCGAGTGATTTTCCCGGCTTGCCTTCAATGTAGTAGGAACGCGCGATAAGGGCTCTGAGCCAATCGGTCTCGCCGGCGGTCAGTTGCCGGTCAATGGAGCGTTTGTTGATGTATTTGAGCGCTTGCGTCGGGCGTTCGCGGTATGTCAAACGGCGGACTTCATTCCGGATCGAGCGGCTGGCCCGCGAACGGAAGAGTTGCTTGCCTTTTTGGGCGCTGGCCTGCGCCCATACGCGCGATGGGGGCGGGGGAGGCATCTTTGCCCCTCTGGGGCGGCGTTTTTTTGCCAGATTGTAAACCTGCCAGGCGCCGGGGTGATCTGCATAGGCGTAAAGCCAGTCCCGCAGTTCGGACCAGCTTGCGCGATAGGCTGTCGGGTGCATATAGCGCAGACGCAGCACATGTCCCATCAGGGTTTTGTCATTCAGTTGGCGGATTTGACGGTCGGCCTGTTTCCATTTGGCCTGCTCGTGCAGTTCGAAAATTTCTTCATAGAGGATGTGGTCAGGTGTCGGCGGCGGTGGCGTGTAGGCCGGGCGCGGAAGTGGCGGCTGAGTGATCCGCGCCTGGACCGGATTTGGATAAAAGTAGCTCATGGCAAGAATGATCAGGCAAAAAAAGCTGCTGAGGGCATAAGAGCTGTTGGTGGGGGTTGTTTTGGCTGGCATAGGGATCATGTTTCGCCTTGTGAACTGAAGGCGTGCTTCAGTTTGAGAAGATCCTGCCAGGTTTCCGCTTTGCGCGCCGGATTTCGGAGCAGATAAGCGGGATGAAACAGTGGGAGGGATTTGTAGCGTGTACCATTGACATCTATGTCATGCCATTGACCCCGCAATTTTGAAATCCCGTCAGTGGTCTGTATCAATTCTTTTGCTGAGGTACCGCCAATCAGGACAAGAATGTCGGGCTTGACCAGTTCAATATGGCGTTTGACAAAAGGTAGGCAAACAGCCGCTTCTTCAGGTTTCGGCGCCCGGTTTCCGGGTGGACGCCAGGGCACGATATTGGTGATGTACATTGTCTCGCGGGTAAAGCCGATATGGCGCATCATCAGATCCAGCAATTGACCGCTGGCGCCGACAAATGGCCGGCCCTCACGGTCTTCGTCGCGCCCCGGTGCCTCACCAATCAACATCAGCCTTGCGGCGTTGTTGCCGTCACAAAAGACGGTGGTGCGGGCCGCCTGCTTCAACGGGCATCCCTCAAACGTTTCAACGGCCTTCTGCAACGCATCCAGGGATTCGGCTGCCTGTGCCTGGGTGATGGCGTTGTTGACGTCCTCAGGGCTGATGCTGACCGGCGGTCTGGCCCGTGCCAGACTGTCGCCGGGTGCCGACTTTTCCAATGCCGGGGGGGGTGACTCCTGCATGCCCGGCGGAGCCTGCGGCGTGGTTTCAGATGCGCTTTGCTCAATCGCCTGATGGGCCTTGTTGAACCTGTTGACCGGTGTTTCCGAAAGCAGGTCCGTGACGCCGGCTTCGATTTGAAAACGCAGCATGGCGGCCAGGTCTCGCTTGTTGAGGGCTGTTTCAGGCGCAGATATCTTGTCTTTTTTGTCGTTCATGGAGCCAACCGGCCGATACGTTCTTAAATTTTGGGTCACGACAGCGATATATTGTCACGATGCGTGCTGATTCCTTTATTTTTACCATTTCTTGAAGGTAATTGTATGGTAAATATGAGCCAAGTTTGAAGCAGAGGTTACAAAATGTCTGATTATGCCGTGAATGAGGTCAACCCGCGCCAAGGATGGGTTCTGTCCCCCGAAGAGCGCGAAAGCATGGAGTATGATGTTGTCATAGTGGGAGGCGGTCCAGCCGGCCTATCCGCCGCTATCCGCCTCAAGCAAATGGCAGCTGAAAAAGGCGAGGACGTCTCCGTTTGCGTGCTTGAAAAAGGGTCGGAAATCGGCGCCCATATCCTTTCGGGTGCCGTCATAGATCCGCGCGGCCTCAATCGCCTGTTCCCCGACTGGAAAGAGCGCGGTGCGCCTTTGGAGAATGAGGTCACCAAAGACCGCTTTTTGTGGCTGAGTGAATACGGCGCCTTGCCGATTCCCAATTTGTTTCTACCGCCTTTGATGAAAAATCACGGCAATTACATTGCCAGCCTTGGCAATGTCGCACGCTGGCTCGGCGAGCAGGCGGAAGCCCTGGGTGTTGAAGTTTATCCGGGATTTGCCGCCGCCGAAGTTTTGTTCGACGAAAATGGCGCGGTTCGTGGTGTTGCAACCGGCGATATGGGGGTTTCCAAATCCGGGGAGAAAAAAGATGGCTGGATGCCGGGCATGGAACTGCTCGCCAAATATACATTTTTTGCTGAGGGGGCCCGGGGCTCCCTTTCGAAGGCCATGATTGAGCATTTTGCGCTGGATACGGACTCGGATTTTCAGAAATATGGCATCGGCATCAAGGAATTGTGGCAGGTGGAGCCGGGCAAGCACAAGCCCGGCTTTGTGCAGCACACGCTAGGCTGGCCGCTTGATAACCGCACCGGGGGCGGGTCATGGATGTATCATTTCGGGGATAATTTCGTTTCTATCGGATTTGTAACGCATCTGAATTATGAAAATCCGCATCTTTCCCCCTATGACGAGTTTCAACGGTTCAAAATGCACAGTCATATTCGCGAGACATTGGAGGGCGGCAAGCGTATTTCCTATGGTGCACGCGCCATTACGGAAGGCGGGTTCCAGTCTGTCCCGAAATTGACTTTCCCCGGCGGTGCGCTGCTGGGCTGTGCGGCCGGATTTGTGAATGTACCGCGCATTAAAGGCAGCCATAATGCCATCGAGTCAGGCATTTTGGCGGCTGAAGCGGCTTATGAGGCCCTGTCCGAGGGGCGCAGCTATGACGAATTATCGGCCTATCAAACGGCTTATGAGGGGTCCGACATTTACAAGGAACTCAAAAAGGTCCGTAATGTGAAACCGCTTTTGTCGAAATTCGGTACTTTCCTCGGCACCGTGCTCGGGGGTGTCGAGATGTGGATGCGGACACTGAACATTGGGCTGCCCTTCACTGTCGGCCACGGCAAGCCCGATCATGCAACGTTGAAAAAAGCCTCGGAATGCAAAAAAATTGACTATCCCAAGCCGGATGGGGAAGTGTCTTTTGACAAACTCTCCTCGGTGTTTTTGTCGGCGACCAACCATGAAGAGGATCAACCGGCCCATTTGACCCTCAAGGACGCCGCAGTGCCGATTGAGGTCAATCTTGCAGATTATGATGAGCCGGCGCAAAGATATTGCCCGGCGGGTGTTTATGAAATCGTGGGTGCAGAGGAAAATGCACCGCGCCTGCAGATCAATGCGCAAAATTGCGTACATTGTAAAACATGTGACATCAAATGTCCGAGCCAGAACATCAACTGGGTTGTGCCTGAAGGGGCGGGTGGGCCGAACTACCCGAACATGTAGGCCAATGCCGGAGCAGCGCATCACCAGTTTCTTGGCGCGTATTAAAGAGGACAACCGTGTCCCCGTCCTGGTAGGGCTGGTGTGTCTGGGCCTTTTGCTGGCCTGGCCGAATTTTGTTCCGCGCCCTGCGGGTATTCCGGATGTCAGGATTGCCTCATATGAAGGTGCTGTTCTGGCGGCGGATTATGCCGCGCGCCAAAACAATCTTACGGCAGAGGCCTTTTACTATGCCAAGGCGCATAGGCTGAATCCCGGTGACTTTCGGATTCTGGATAAACTATTTACCGCTCACCTGACATTGGGAGAGATGGACGCAGCCCTGCGCCTGGCGGAAACCCTTGTCCTTTCAAACCCCCATCATGCCCGCGCCCGTCTTGTTTTGGCCGCGGCCGCGGTCAGGAATGATGACGCAGATGAGGCCGTGCGCCACGCCGGCATGATTATTTCTGGTGACGCAGAGCGTGTGACAGCCGGCATGATTGCATTATGGGCGGGGCAGATGAGTCAGAATGAGGGGGTTTCGGTTCCGGCGTTGGTTGAGCTTGAAAATGAAACTGTTATGCCCGGCCCTGCCTTGAGAACTATTGCGCTGTTTCATGAATTTTCAGGCAATATGGCAAGGGCTGAAGAAGTTTATGAGACCGTCATAAAGACGCATGGTCTTTTGAGCGTTGACCATGCGCTTGACTTTCTGTTTTTCCTGCATCGCGCCGGTCGGGAGGAGCAGCGCGACCTCTTCTTCAAAAACATAGGTGGTCAGTATGACGGTCACGCCGTTTATCGACACATCCGGCCATTGCTCCAGACTGCGCCGGAGGCGCTGGCGGTGACCCCGGCCGAGGCGATTGCTAGGGGCTTTTATGATATCGCCGATTCTGGGGGGCAAAGTCCGCGCGACAAGCTTGCTCATGTCCGGATTGCCCATTGGATGGCCCCCAGCCGTAGAGGCGTAATGACCATGGCCGATATACTTGCTGAAATGTCTTTGCTTGAAGAGGCGATAGCCGCTTATGAGACCATCCGGCATGATGCGTTTTTCGGCGAGACGGTACGTGCCTCAATCGCGCTTTTGCATGAGGCCAATGACGCCCCCAATACGGCGATCGCCCTTTTGGAGCAGGAAGTCGCGGCGGATGACAGCCGGTTCTCGGTCAAGTTGGTCGCGGATATGTTGCGTCGTCAGGAAAAATACGATCTGGCGGAAGGGTATTATACATCTCTCATCGATAAGCTCGTTTCAGTTGAGCGACATGATTGGGAACTGTTTTACGGACGCGGTATCGTGCGCGAAAGGCTCGGCAATTGGCCAGGCGCGGAGGCCGATCTTCTGCTCGCCAAGGATCTTTCGGGCAACAGGCCATATGTGCTGAATTATCTCGGCTATAGCTGGATTGACAATGGCGAAAATGTTGAGCAGGGGCTTGCCATGGTTGAGCAGGCTGTCCAGGCGGAACCGAATAACGGTTATTTTGTTGACAGTCTTGGCTGGGCGTTTTACCGGCTTGGGGATTTCCAGAAAGCCGTCAAGTTTTTGGAGCATGCCACCATGCTGCAGCCGGGGGACCCGGAAATCATTGATCATCTCGGGGATGCGCTGTGGCAGGTCGGCCGGCAGTTTGAGGCGCGGTATCAGTGGCAGCGTGTTCTGACCCTCGACATATCCGAGGAAAAGCGCGAGCAGATTAAACGTAAAATTGATATCGGGGTTTTTGAAGACCATCAGGGCCAAAAACTGGCTATTTAGACTCGCTATGTTTTCCGAATTCGCGCCGGCTAAAATCAATCTGACACTACGCGTCCTCGCCCGCCGGGCGGATGGCTTTCACGAACTGTCCAGCCTTGTAGCCTTCGCCGATATTGGTGACCAGGTCAGTTTTACCCCCTCAGACCACCCCGGTGGTGACCTGAGGCTCGATTATGCAGGACGTTTTGGTGCGACGCTGCAGACATCACTTGTCGGTGAAGATGGTGTGCTCGCGGCTGCGCGTTTTGCCGACCCGGATGCGTCTGGGGTTTTGTGCCTTGAAAAAAACTTGCCGGTAATGGCCGGCATGGGCGGCGGGTCTGCGGATGCGGCGGCAGTCCTGCGCCTCTTCAAACGCAGTGGCGGCGGCGTTTCCGGCCGTGAGACGGCGCAACTGGGCTCTGATGTGCCGGTCTGTCTGCTGTCGCGTGCCGCCTGGATGTCGGGTCGTGGCGAACAAGTGAGTGGCTTGGCGTCTTTTCCGGAATGCCCGGCAGTTCTGGTCAATACCGGTATTGCAATGCCGACCGGGCCGGTATTTGAGGCGCTGGGGCGTAACAACGAATATGCCGCCGATGAGCAGGCGGTGCCGGACGGATTTGCTGATTTGAATACCCTATTCGCATATATCCGTCGGCACGGTAATGACCTGCTTGCACCTGCTTTGTCTCTTGCCCCGGAAATTGGTCCGCTTCTGGATCATATTTCTGCAACCGGTGCCGACATCTCAGCCATGTCCGGCAGTGGCGCCACCTGTTTCGGGCTCTATAAGACGCAAGAACAGGCAGAGCAGGCAGCGGCTGACCTCAAAAACATCTACCCTGACGGGTTTGTCCATGCGGCTCTGTTAAGCTGACGGATCAGTAAGTGCGCCGGATACAGAACTCGATAATGTTCAACATGCTCTGTCGGTAGGGGTTGTCCGGGAAAATCATCAAAACGTCTTTGGCCTTTTGCCCATAATTACGCGCCCGTTCGAGCGTTCGTGCCAGCGTGTTGTGTTTTTCCATGATGGAGACGGCGTGTTCAAGATCCCCATCGTGCCGTTGGCCAGCACCAATCGTGCGCTCCCAGAAGATTTTTTCCTTCTCCGTCCCCTGTTGATAAGCGAGTGAGACGGGGAGGGTGACCTTGCCCTCGCGAAAATCATCGCCAGTGTTTTTCCCGGTCTGATTGGCATCACTGTAATCCAGCGCGTCATCCACAAGCTGGAAAGCAATGCCCAGATTGCGACCATAGGTTGAAAGTGCTTCACGGGTGGTCTTGTCCTGATCCGCAATCACTCCGCCGACCTCCAGGGCAGAGGCGAAGAGTGCGGCGGTTTTGGCCTCGATGACCTGAAGGTAATGGGACTCATCTGTGCTGATTTGGTTCATGGACGCCAACTGCATGACTTCGCCCTCGGCAATGACCGCCGCAGCGTTGGACAAGACATCCAGTACATCCAGATTGCCGGTTGAGACCATCAGCTTGAAGGCCTGACCCAGCATGAAATCTCCGACCAAAACGCTGGTGGCATTGCCCCAGTTCAGGCGTGAGGTTTCCATGCCCCGGCGCATGTCACTCTCATCTACGACATCATCATGCAGCAGCGTTGCGGTGTGCATCAGCTCCACCGAAGCGGCCAGGGCGATATGGTTGCGCCCCTGATAACCACATAAATGGGCTGAGGCGAGCGTTAGCATCGGACGCAGGCGCTTGCCGCCGGCTTTGGTGATGTGTTCCCCGACATCGGGTATGCTGCGTTCCTGCGAGGACATTTTCTCGGTAATCAACTGCGAGACATGACGCATTTCATCGCCGACGAGGGCGCGCAGTTCATCATAAGGGTTTTCCGTGGCCTCGGTGGTTAACGGGATTATTCGGCTCATCGCTTCTGCTTTTCTTTCGGTTATGGTATTCAGATATAAAGGAGCCGGGGTATGGATGGCAAGTGCGGCATTTTCCCGCCGCTGATACTCGTTTGCAGTAAATGAAATGCGGCCTATGGACAAGCACACTTATGATGAGTTTTTGGGCGGGCGCTTGAAAATAGCGCAGCATTCGGACGGCCACCGCAGCGGGACGGATGCGGTTCTGCTCGCAGCTGCAATTGGCCTGA
The DNA here is from genome assembly GCA_049889415.1 of Parvibaculales bacterium. Lineage (GTDB taxonomy): Bacteria > Pseudomonadota > Alphaproteobacteria > RS24 > RS24 > JAYQKL01. The sequence continues at coordinate 117,117 of JBMHDL010000010.1, forward strand.
ATGCAGGAGAGAAAGCCTTGGAGTTAGGCTGCGGTGCCGGTGCGGCCAGCCTGTGTCTTGCGGCGCGGGTCCCGCAGGCACACACCCATGGCGTTGATATTGATCCGGAACTTGTTGCTCTGGCGTGCTCAAATGCTGAAACCAATCACTTCGAGAGTGCCGATTTTGCTGTTCAGGATATCCATGCCCCCTTGTCAGTCTGGACGCTTCAGGAGGGCTATGATCATGTGTTCGCCAATCCACCTTTTTACAGTCCGAGAAGCACGCAACACCCACCCAATACCGCAAAAAAAACGGCCCATATCGCCCGACCGGACACCATTGAAGTGTGGGTCAGACGAGCTGTCGGTCTTGTGAAAGGGCGCGGATATGTGACCTTCATTCATCTGGCCGAGGCACTGCCAGCATTGCTGGATGCAATGGCACCGCGACTGGGCGGGCTGGAGGTTTTGCCGTTGGCGCCGAAAGCCGGTCTGCCGGCCAAACGCATACTGGTCAGAGGTCGGCGTGACAGCAAGGCGGCGATGAGACTCCTGTCACCTCTGGTCATGCATGAGCCGGAGGGGGGGTATACGCCTATAGTGGAGGAGATTTTACGCCATGGTGCAGCTCTTGATTGGGGCAAGGCAGGCTAAAGACGGTTTGAGGCACCTTTTGCATTGCTTTTATGGGCTGGGATGGGTAGTTTCGCGATAATTTAAGCGGACGGAAATATGACCGAATCACAAAAAATTTCCCTGCAGGATCTGGTGCTCAACCTGCAGCGTTATTGGGCGGATAACGGATGTGTTATTCTCCAGCCTTATGACATGGAAATGGGGGCGGGGACATTTCACCCGGCAACGGTTTTACGTGCCCTTGGGCCGGAGCCATGGAATGCCGCCTATGTGCAGCCGTCACGACGTCCGACGGATGGCCGTTATGGTGAAAACCCTAACCGCTTCCAGCATTACTACCAGTTTCAAGTCATTTTGAAACCGTCGCCGGACAACATCCAGCAACTCTATCTTGACAGTCTGCAGGTGCTTGGCATTGACCCTGCCAAGCATGACATCCGCTTTGTTGAGGATGACTGGGAAAGCCCGACACTTGGCGCATGGGGTCTAGGCTGGGAGGTCTGGTGCGACGGGATGGAAGTCTCGCAATTCACTTATTTCCAGCAGGTTGGCGGCCTGGATGTCGAACTGGTGTCGGGGGAATTGACCTACGGTATTGAGCGTCTCGCCATGTATGTACAAGGCGTCGACAACGGTTTTGACCTTGATTATAACGGCCAGGGTGTAACCTATGGCGAAGTATTTCACCGCAATGAGGTTGAATTTTCCCATTATAATTTTGAAGCCGCCTCCACGGACATCCTGTTCCGTCATTTCGAGGATGCCGAAAAGGAGTGTCTGCAGTTGGTCGCACGCGGCCTCGCTTTGCCGGCTTATGACCAATGCATGAAAGCCAGCCATAATTTCAATCTCCTGGATGCGCGCGGGGTCATCAGTGTAACGGAGCGCCAGACCTATATAGGGCGCGTGCGGACGCTTGCCAAAGCCTGTGCCGAAGCCTATGTCGCGGGAGCGAAGTGAGATGGCGGATCTGGTTCTTGAGTTGTATTCAGAAGAAATCCCGGCCGGGATGCAGGTGCAAGCTGCCGAGGATTTGCGGCGTCTGGTCAGTGACCATTTGGCGGATTATGAGATGTCTTTGGATGGGGCTGAGATATTTGCTGCCCCGCAACGCCTTGCCTTGCTGGCGCGTGGTCTGGAGGTCCACACCAAAGACCGGAATATTGAAAAAAAAGGCCCCAAGCTCGCCGCACCGGAACAGGCCATTCAGGGTTTTTTGAAGGCCAATGGACTCGACAGTACTGACGGATTGACGGTCTGTGAGCATCCGAAGGGTGATTATTATGTTCTCAAAAGCGAGGTTGCCGGTCGGGCAGTCGCTGAGGTGTTGGCGGAAATTGTTCCGGCGGTGATTGAGAACTTCCCGTGGCCGAAATCCATGCGCTGGGGCGACGGCAAGTTGCGCTGGGTACGTCCGTTGCGGGCCGTTTTGTGCCGTTTTGACGGGAATATTGTACCGTTTGAAGTGGATGGTCTGGCATCGGGCGGGGTGACCTATGGTCATCGTTTCCTGCAGCCTGAAGCCATTGAAATCCATACGGCCGATGATTATGCAGGCAGGCTGGAGGCTGCTAAAGTGGTCGTCGACAGCAATCTACGGCAACAGAGGATTGCGGCGCAGGTCCGAGCCCTGGCCGAGGCGGACGGTCTTGTCATGAACGAAGATGACGCCCTGTTGCGCGAAACTGCCGGTTTGGTGGAGTGGCCGGTGGCCCTGATGGGCAGGATTGACGAAGCCTTTATGGAGGTGCCGGAGGAAGTGCTGATTTCCGTCATGCGCACGCATCAGAAATATTTTTCCCTGCGCGACCCTAAGAGCGGAAAACTGGCACCGCGTTTCATCACCATTTCCAACATGGAAACCGTAGATGGCGGGGCGGCGATTATTAATGGCAATGAGCGTGTGTTGCGGGCACGTTTGTCAGATGGCAAGTTTTTCTGGGACCAGGACCGCAAGACGGTGCTGGCCGATCGCCTGCCGCTACTCGATAAAATCATCTTTCACGCCAAGCTCGGCACGGTGCGGGAAAAAACCCGGCGGATTGAGTCATTGGCGGAGGTCTTGTCGGACCCGCTGGGCGCCCAAACCGCAACGGCGACAGAGGCTGCACGTCTGTGCAAGGCGGATCTGGTGTCATCCATGGTCTATGAGTTCCCTGAATTGCAGGGGATTATGGGCGGTTATTATGCTGACGACCCAGATGTTGGAGCGGCCATCCGTGATCATTACAGCCCTCTGGGGCCAAGTGACGACATTCCGGACACGCCGGAAGGGTGTGCAGTTGCTCTGGCCGACAAAATTGATACGCTGGTGGGGTTTTGGGTCATTAATGAGAAGCCGACCGGGTCAAAAGACCCGTATGCCCTGCGCCGCGCGGCATTGGGCGTCATCCGCATATTGCTTGAAACCGAAACCCGTTTGCCCTTGAAGCATGTCTTTGCAAAGGGGGTGGATCTGCACAAGGGCGGAGACGGTGCTGCTCTGGCTGACCAGTTGCTCGGATTTGTGTTGGATCGTCTGAAAGTATATTTGCGTGATCAGGGGGTTGGCCATGATGTTGTCAACGCCGTGTTTACCGAGGGTGCGGATGATGTATTTGACCTTGTCCAGCGGGCCAAAAAACTTGGCGCCTTTTTGCAGGCGGAGGACGGGGCCAATCTTCTGGCAGCGTTCCGCCGTGCCGATGGGATTTTGGGAAAAGCTGATTTTGTCGGAGCGGATGTGAATCCCGGGCTTTTGCAGGTTGAACAGGAAAAACACCTTCATCAGGCTATCAAGACGCTTGGTGAACCTGATCTTGGAACCTTTGACGGCTTTGAGAGCTATCTTGACGGTCTGGCGACTTTACGGGCGCCGGTGGATGCTTTTTTTGAGGCTGTGATGGTCAATGATGATGATGCCGAGATACGGACGAATCGTTTAAATCTTTTGAACGCTTTAACGCAAAAAATGCGTTTGGTCGCGACTTTTGAGATGATTGAATAGGCGGAACAATGTCTGACATAAAATGGGTTTACAGTTTTGGTGATGGTGCCTCCGAAGGCACGGTCGATATGAAACCTTTGCTGGGCGGCAAAGGGGCCAATCTGGCGGAAATGAGCCGCCTCGGTCTGCCTGTTCCGCCTGGCTTCACCATAACAACAGAAGTCTGCACCGCCTTTTACGACAATGACCGCAATTATCCCTCAGGTCTCGAGCAACAGGTTTTGACGGCCGTTGAAAATATTGGCGCCATTGTTGAGGCCGGTTTCGGCGATACGCAAAACCCGCTGCTTGTGTCAGTGCGATCCGGTGCCCGCGCCTCCATGCCCGGCATGATGGATACGGTCCTTAATCTGGGTCTTAATGACACCACGGTTGTCGGCCTGGCTGAAAATGCTGGTGACGAACGGTTTGCCTGGGACAGCTATCGCCGCTTTATCCAGATGTATTCGGATGTTGTGCTTGAAGTGAACCATGACCATTTCGAGGAAATCCTTGATGATTACAAGCTGCAGGAAAATTATCACGCCGACACGGACCTTGATGCCAGGGACTGGCGCACCATTGTTGATCAATACAAGCAGCGGGTTGAGGAGGTCAGCGGCAATCCGTTTCCGCAGGATGTCATGAGCCAATTATGGGGCGCTATCGGGGCCGTCTTCGGCTCCTGGCGCAATGCGCGTGCCGAAACCTATCGTCGTTTAAATAATATTCCTGAAAGCTGGGGAACGGCCGTCAATGTGCAGGCCATGGTGTTTGGTAATCTTGGCGATGAGTCCGCGACCGGTGTTGCTTTTACCCGTAATCCGTCCACTGGTGAAAAAAGCTATTATGGTGAATTTCTGGTCAATGCCCAAGGTGAGGATGTCGTGGCCGGTATCCGCACCCCCCAACCTCTGACCGTCAAGGCCAAAGAGGAGGGTGATATGACCTCGCCGAGCATGGAAGAGGTGATGCCGGATGTGTTTGCTCAACTGACGGATGTGTTTGACCGTCTGGAAGCACATTACCGCGATATGCAGGATATTGAGTTTACGGTCCAGAACCAGAAACTCTGGATGTTGCAGACGCGGTCGGGAAAACGGACCACCAAGGCGGCATTGAAAATCGCCGTAGATATGGTCACGGAGGGCTTGATCACGCGTGAAGAGGCCGTGTTGCGGGTTGACCCGATGGCACTTGACCAGTTGCTGCACCCGATGCTGGACCCCGATGTTGAGGTGGATGTTATTGCCAATGGCCTGCCAGCGTCGCCCGGTGCTGCGAGCGGGGAGGTGGTGTTTACGGCTGATGATGCCGAGTCCGCCAGGGAAGCGGGACGCAAGGTTATTCTAGTTCGGATGGAAACTAGCCCCGAGGACATTCATGGCATGCACGCCGCTGCCGGTATTCTGACGTCACGGGGTGGCATGACAAGCCACGCTGCCGTGGTCGCACGCGGCATGGGGCGGCCCTGTGTCTCAGGTGCTGGAAGTATCCAGATCAATATGTCCAACAAGACCTTTACCGTCGCTGGCCGCGAGGTGAAAGAAGGCGACATCATCACCATTGACGGTGGTAAAGGACGCGTGATGTCCGGCGAGGTGCCGACCCTGCAGCCTGAATTGTCTGGTGATTTCGGGAAGTTGATGGACTGGGCCGATGAGCACCGGCGGATGCAGGTGCGCACCAATGCTGAAACACCCTTGGATGCGGCGACCGCCATCAAATTCGGTGCCGAAGGCATTGGCCTGTGCCGGACAGAGCACATGTTTTTTGACGCCGAGCGCATCATGTCCGTCAGGGAGATGATTTTGGCTGAAAATGAGGCCGGCCGAAAAGCGCCTTTGGCGCGTATATTGCCGATGCAGAAACAGGATTTCAAAGATCTGTTTGATATCATGAAAGGGCGTCCGGTCAACATCCGCCTGCTTGATCCTCCCTTGCATGAGTTCTTGCCGCACACGGAACGTGAACAGCAGCAGCTTGCTGAGGCCAGTGGCCTCGACCTGGCACTCATTCGCCGCCGCGTGCATGAATTGGCTGAGGCCAATCCGATGCTGGGTCACCGTGGATGCAGGCTGGGACTGACTTTCCCAGACATATATGAGATGCAGGCGCGGGCGATTTTCGAGGCGGCTGCCGAGACACAGGCCGAAAGCGGCGAAGCGGTCAGCCTGGAAGTCATGGTACCGCTGGTTTCTGATGCCAAAGAGCTTGAACTGATGGCAGCCCGCATTAATCGGGTGGCCGATCTAGTTGCTGAAGAGACCGGCACGCAGGTCGCTTTTCTTTTGGGAACCATGATTGAATTGCCGCGTGCGGCACTTGTGGCGGCCGAGATAGCAAAAACGGCCGAGTATTTCTCCTTCGGGACCAATGATTTGACACAGACGACCTATGGTATCAGCCGGGATGACTCAGCTTCTTTCCTGTCCCCATATATGCGTGACGGTATTGTGGAAAGGGATCCGTTTGTCACGCTCGATACGGAAGGGGTCGGGGAATTGGTTAATTTTGCCTGCAAGCGCGGCCGCGAGACCCGCCAAGACATCAAGCTGGGCATTTGCGGCGAGCATGGTGGGGACCCGGATACCATTGATTTTTGTGAGGGACAAAACATGACTTATGTGTCATGTTCGCCCTACCGCGTACCGATTGCAAGACTGGCGGCGGCTCAAGCTGTCCTGAAAAACAAGATGAACTGACCAGGCGATAAAAAATTAATAAATCTGGATTAACTTGCCCAAATCAGTTTAAAGACTAAATATGTATGCGTAGCATCTATATATTGTTGTAATTTACGTTTTCAAACTATATATAGTGTCCAAGGAGACAATACACATGCGGATATTGATGGAATGGCTCGACATTCACGGGCTGACATCGGAATTTCTGGGACGGCGTAAGTACAAGCTTTTGTCAGTCACTCTGACGTGCCTGCTGTTGATCTCGGCCTATACATCTTTCAATATGCGCGCACTGGTCACAGCCTTGAACAGCGTTTATGACCCGCAAACATTTCAAGCCACTGATTTAAACGCCGGACAGGCTGAAAAGCTGAGAGGTCAACCATTGTTTGCGCTTTCGGTTTTGAATGGCAAGACGGCTCTCGAGCCTGTGCAGCTGTCCGGGCTGGAAACGCGGACCGAAAGTTTTCAAAAAGCCCGTCATTGTCTGGCTCAAGCCATGTATTTTGAGGCCCGCAGTGAACCTCTGGAGGGGTGGCAGGCTGTTGGTGATGTGGTCATCAATCGTGTCCGTGATAAACGTTATCCTGATACAGTCTGTAAAGTTGTTTTTCAAGGTGAGTTCCGCCGTCACAGATGTCAGTTTTCCTTTGCCTGTGATGGCCGCTCTGACCGTGCCTATAACAGAAAATTCTGGGATGCCGCCTATGATCTGGCCGGTGAATTGCTTGTCAAAGGCTCCAACTCAGAAATTGCCGGTCTGGCCACGCATTACCATGCCGATTATGTAGAGCCACGATGGTCGTCTTACATGGAGCCAATCACCAAAATCGGGCGGCACATCTTTTATGTTGAAGATCCTCAGGGGCGCAAGCCAGCCCCTCTCAGTCGTCCGCAAAAAGACCTTTAAAGCGTTATTTCAAAATCCAGCCCAAGATCAAGGCAGGGTGCGGAATGTGTGATGCGCCCGACTGAGATATAATCCACACCGGTCTCGGCAATTGCTTTGACGGTTTGCAGGGTGACATTGCCTGACGCCTCCGCTACCGCACGACCATCAATGATGGCCACAGCTTCACGTAAGGTCTCAGGCGGCATATTGTCAAGCAGCACGGCCTGCGCCCCGGCTTCTAGGGCCTCGTGTAACTGCTCCAGCGTATCAACCTCGATTTCGACCCTTACCATGTGGCCGGCCCCGGCCAGTGCGGCCTTGACAGCAGCGGCAACCCCGCCGGCGACAGCGATATGGTTGTCCTTGATCAAAATGCCGTCATCAAGCCCGAAACGATGGTTATAGCCGCCGCCGCAGCGCACGGCATATTTCTCCAAAGCTCTCAAATTAGGCGTAGTTTTGCGGGTGCAGGTGATGCGGGCCTTACTGCCTGCTGTTTCCTGGACATATAGGCTGGTTTGTGAGGCGATACCGGACAGGTGCCCGAGATAATTCAGGGCGACCCGTTCCGCCGCCAAAACGTCACGGGCCGGACCGCGCAGGCTCACGACGGCATCGCCTGGTAGTAAGGCATTCCCGTCTTGAAAATGCGTGCTGACGTCGATGTTTTCATTCATGGCGTGAAAAGCCGCCACTGCCAGATCAAGGCCGGCCAATACCCCTTTTTCCCGCGAAACGATCGCGCCCTCGGCAAGGGCGCCGGCTGGTACGACAGCCTGTGACGTCAAATCCCCAGAGCGCCCCATATCCTCTTCAAGCGCTGACCGCACGGCAGTCTCAACAGTTTTTCGGGGCAGGGGAGATGGTGTTTGGTCAGCCATTATGAACTCATTCGTGTTTGGTCAGCTTTGGTCTCTGAGCCGGTGCCCAGGGCTTTGCGGGCGATGGCGCGGCATTGATCGAGGGTCATGAAGGTGCGTTCAGGATTTGTCACCGGCATGGGATAGTCTGAGCGGAAATGCCCGCCACGGCTTTCCTCCCGTTGCAAAGCGGCGGTTGTTATCAGCAAAGCCGTAGTCGTCATATTGGCCAGTGGCGCCACGCCTGAAGCAATACGGTTGAGACGGGTGATGATTTCAAGTGCCGTGGTCAGGCTCTGTCTGCTCCGAACAACCCCGACATAACGGCTCATGGTTTCGCGCAGTTCGGCAATGGCGGGCATGTTGGCTTCCTGTTCGTTGAATTCCGTCTTCGCCGGTTCCGGGACGGCAATCGCCTTGACCGGCACGGAACTGTCAACATTTTGCGCAATACGGGCACCGAACACGATGGCTTCAAGCAGAGAGTTGCTGGCCAGCCTGTTGGCACCATGGGCGCCGGTGGCGGCAGCTTCGCCGCAGGCCCACAGACCGGGAAGGGTGCTGCGCCCGTGCTCATCCACCTTGATGCCGCCCATATGGTAATGCGCCGCCGGTTCTATGGGAATAAGGGCCTGTTTGGGGTCAATCCCGGCCTGATCGCAATAGCCGGCAACCGTCGGGAAATTGCGCCCAAGGTGTTCCGCCAAATGACCGCGCAAGTCAAGACTGACACCACCGCTGTTCCTGATTTGATCAAAGACAGCGCGGGCGACGACATCGCGCGGTGCCAGCTCAGCATCCTCATGAATATCCAACATGAACCGCACGCCCTTGGCATTGACGAGTTTGGCGCCTTCTCCGCGCAGGGCTTCCGTGGCCAGAGGTGCCGGGTCACCTAGGCCGGTGAATGCCGTCGGGTGGAATTGGATGAACTCCGGGTCGGCTATGACGGCACCGGCTCGTGCGGCCATGGCGATGGCCTCACCCTTGGCAAAAATCGGATTGGTTGTGGTTTTGTATAAATGCCCTGAGCCGCCGCAGGCCAGAATGACGGCCCGCGCCTTGATCAACATCGGGCTGACCGGCCCCTGTGTATTGACCGGGCGGGCAAACACGCCGACTACACGGCCGTCCTCAACAGCAAGTTCATAGGCACTGTATCCGACAAGTTTGCGAATTGACGGGCTTTGGGTTGCTCTTTGTCCGAGCGCCGACATGATTTCACGACCGGCCCGGTCACCGCTGACCCCGACAATGCGATTGCGGGAATGTGCGGCTTCACGTCCCAATTTCAGGCGCCCGTCCGCAAGCCTGTCAAACGGTACACCAAAGGCAATCAGGTCATTGACCCTGGCTTTCGATTCCTCGGCCAGAATTCTGGCGATGTTTTCATCCACCAGACCGGCCCCGGCCTTGACGGTGTCTGCGACATGCAGATCGGCATGATCATCCTCGCCAAGCGCAGCAGCAATGCCGCCTTGGGCCCAGGCACTGGCGCTGCCTTTTTTTGGTTTCTCGGCCGTCATAACCGTGACTTGTCGGTGCGAAAGTTTGAGGGCGGTGAACAGTCCGGCTAATCCGGCCCCGACAATCAGCACGTCGCCGGCATCAATGATGTTAGGTTGCGTCTGCATGAAACCGGCCCTATTTGCTCAGGGCAATCATTCTTTCAACCGATTGACGGGCGGCCGCGGCCACTTGCGCGTCAACAAAGATCTCTTCAGTCTCCGATACCAGTGCCTCAAGAATTTTCGGCAAGGTGATTTTTTTCATATGCGGGCACAGATTGCACGGGCGGACGAAATCCACTTTCGGGTTCTCCACAGCAACATTGTCACTCATCGAACACTCCGTGACCATCAGGACGCGTTCGGGTTGCTGGTCCTGAACCCATTTGATCATGCCGGAGGTGGAGCCGGAGAAATCCGCTTCATCAACGACTTCCGGCGGACATTCCGGGTGGGCGATAATGACCAGTCCTGGGTCGTCGGCGCGATATTGTTTTAGTTCTTCTGCTGTGAACTGCTCATGCACTTCGCAGCGGCCTTTCCAGGCAATGATCTCAATGTCGGTTTCCTTCGCGATGTTTTGGGCCAGGAATTCATCCGGAATACACAGCACCTTGTTGCTTTTGAACTCTTTTGCTACGGCATTGACGACATCAACGGCATTGGAGGATGTGCAGCAGACATCACTTTCGGCCTTCACCTCGGCCGAGGTGTTGACATAGGTGACAATCGGCACGCCGGGATAGGCTTCGCGCAGGGCGCGGACATCGGCACCGGTGATGCTTTCAGCCAGCGAACAGCCAGCTCCCATATCCGGAATCAAGACCTTCTTGTCCGGGTTCAGAAGCTTTGAGGTTTCCGCCATGAAATGGACACCGCACTGTATGATGATGTCTCCTTCCGCGCGGGCTGCTTCACGGGCCAGTTGCAGGCTGTCGCCCACGACATCGGCGACACAATGGAAGATTTCAGGTGTCTGATAATTATGCGCGAGGATGACGGCGTTTTTCTCTTTTTTGAGCTGGTTAATGGCCTTGATGTAAGGTGCGAAAAACGGCCATTCGACGGACGGGATAACGGATTTGACGCGCTCATAGACGGGTGAGAGCTCCGTTTCCAGTACGTCATCATAACCAATTCCCATGCCCTCCAAAATGGACTGGGCGGTAACCTGGCCGGGACCTCTTTCCAAATTTTGCATGCCGTCAGTGCTCATGAATTTTACTCCGTAACCGCCTCAGGGTGATTATCCCGGTCCGGCAGCCCCTTCTTTGTCATGTGACATATATATGGTGCTTTTTATCCTATTTTGCAAGGCGCAGAAGCCGAGTTCAGACGGTGCCGACCGGTCAGCTGTATTTCTTCAAAATCATGGATCCGGCCGAATAACCGGCGCCGAAAGCGCATAAAACCCCGACATCCCCGACCTGCAGATCATCCTTGTATTTGTGGAAGGCAATAATTGAACCGGCGGAACTGGTGTTGGCATAATCCTGCAGGATGTTCGGCTGTTCTTCCCGGCTCGGCTCGCGCCCCATGATTTTTTTACCGAGAAAATCATTCATGTTGATGTTTGCCTGATGCAGCCACAGACGTGAGAGGTTGTCTGCGCTCAACTCATTGTCTGCCAGTTGCTCCGTAATCATTTTCGAGACGAGCGGTAGAACCTCTTTGAAGACACTGCGCCCGTTTTGGACGAAGAGCTTGTCATCGTCAAACATGGTTTCCGGCGTGGCGCGGTTCAAATAGCCGCCATTATTGCGGATATTGTTGGAAAATTTCGTCATGAGCTTGGTGCTTATGACTTCAAAGGCGTGGTCTGATTTGCAGCTCTCAGCCGTTTCAATAATGGCGGCGGTACAGACATCCCCAAAGATGAAATGGCTGTCACGGTCACAGAAATTCAGATGGCCGGAACAGATTTCAGGATTGATCATCAAAACGCGGCGTGCCGATCCGGATTTAATCATGTCGGTGGCGACATTAATGGCAAAGGCGGCGGAGGCGCAGCCGACAATCATGTCAAAGCCGAACCCCCCAATGCCGAGCAGGTTCTGCACTTCAACAGCGATTTGCGGATAGGCGCGTTCCGTATTGGAGCAGGAGACAATGACAGCATCAATGTCAGCGGCCTCAAGATTGGCTTTTTCAAGCGCCTTTTGGGCTGCATCAACTGAAATTTCGGCAAAAATTGACGGTTCGTCATTGGAGCGGGCTGGCAATCTGGGAGCCATGATATTGATGTCGAGAACGTTCTTCTTGTCAATGACATAGCGGCGTTCAATGCCGGATGCTTTTTTGATGAACTCGGCGCTGGACGGCTGTAACGCCTCAATCTCGCCCGCCGCAATGACGTCCTTATTCTCGGAATTGAACTTCTCAACATAGCGGTTATAGCTGTCGACAAGTTCCTCATTACTGATACTCTCTTCAGGCGTAAAAACACCTGTACCACTGATGACTATACGCGACATAAAATCCTCCCAATTGCGACTATGATAATGCTGGAAATGACTTTTTGCCAGTTAAATCACAGGGATATGAGGTTTATTGACATGCGACATGTTGCGGGCAGCTGATGAGGTGGTCATTCACCATGCCAACAGCTTGAGCGAAGGCATAGACGATGACCGGCCCGCAAAAATTGAAGCCGGCATTTTTCAAATCTCTGGACAGCGTGATGCTCATTTCGGTTTTGCCCGGCACCTGTTGCTGGGTCTCCCAGTGATTGACCAGCGGCGTACCATTGACATGTTTCCAACAAAAGGCAGAGAAACCCTCTCCCTTTTCCTTGATGTCCAGCCAGGCACGGGCACTTTTGATAGCGGACTCAATCTTCCCGCGATGACGCACAATACCCGCATCTGCGAGTAGCCGCTGTATTTCCGCTTCGCCGTATCGGGCGATTTTTTCCGGGTCAAAGCCGTCAAAAGCTCGCCTGAATCCCTCACGTTTTTTCAAGATGGTGATCCATGACAATCCGGCCTGAAAGCCGTCCAGGATTAGTTTTTCATACAGCGCCCTATCGTCATATTCGGGCCGGCCCCATTCCGTGTCGTGGTAGGGGGCGTATTCGGGGTATTTCTGTGCCCATGGACATCTTTCCGAAACAGGTGCCATCTGTCAGTCCTTTAATGTCACCTCGGCCTGTTGCGTGGTTAATTTGGCATCCAGGCGGTCAAGACGCAGCAGGGCCAGTCCCTGTGTTCCGCTGACGGCCCGTACTTCTCCAACTGTCCGCTCCCCGTCAAGCACCGGGTCGCCGGCTGCCACCGCACCGTCAAAGGCAACAACAAACAGGGCTTTGCGCAGGCTTCCTTTGCGATAGGCCCGCGACGTCACCTCCTGTCCGATGAAGCAGCCCTTATGGAAATCAATTCCGTTCAGCTTATCCAGCCGATATTCAAGCGGGAAAGCCGAAGAGCTGTCGATCTCCGCTGGACCCTGCGGAACTCCGTTGAGAATGCGGTGATGGGTGTACATGTCTGCCTCAACCAGCCGTGGGGTTAATATCTCGGGCAACGGTCCGATGACGCGTAGACCAAGCGCGTCGAGACGAGGATCACGGAACATAAATGGTGTGCTCGGCAGGTCCGCGACATCCCCCCAGACCGCCGAGACGGTCATATCGGTGGTGCTGATTTCCACATCCGCCCGTAATTTGTAAAAGCCAAGCTTTTTGGCCAGAACAGGGGCGTCCGCGGCTGCGACATCAAGTAAAAAATCATCCTCAAACGGGTAAATCAGGAAATCATGCAAAACTTTGCCCTGCGGGGTCAGCAAGCAGGTAAACACCGCCTTGCCCGTGCTGAGAGGAGTCAGGGAGTTGCTGACCAACCCGTCAAGAAAGCTCTCCTTGTCCGGGCCGGAAACGCTCAGAAGCACTCTGTCGGAAAGTGTTGCAGCATGGTTGCTCATGATGAAAGATCTATCCTTTATGTACAGTAACGGGCTGTTTGGGCAACGAAGAATCAGTATAATGAGAATAGACAATTGTTTCTAGGCGAATTGAATGCCTCTAATGCGTTAAGTACTGTTGCGTCAAATACTCTTCATTACCTCCAATCGTATCGGTGACGCCATCCTGTCCACCGGTCTGCTTGGGCATATCATGCAATCCGAGCCGGATGCCAGCATCACTGTTGCGTGCGGGCCGCTGGCTCATGACCTGTTCCTGCATGCACCGGGTGTTGAAGATATCCATGTCATGCGCAAGCAAAAGTTTGCAGGTCATTGGTTGGAGTTGGGCGCCAAAGTCTTGGGCCGACGCTGGCACCGGGTTATTGATCTGCGCGGTTCCGCCACGGCCTATCTATTGTGGGCGCGCCACCGCCATGTTTTGCGGGCCAATCACACACTGCCTCGTGTGGTGCATATTGGCGGGGTGATGGGGCTGACGCCGCCGCCGGCGCCACGTGTTTGGGTTGATGCGGTCACACGGCGGAAAATGGACAAAATGCTGCCGTCAGACCGACCCGTTCTGACCATCGGGTCAACGTCCAACTGGGCACCGAAATCATGGATGGCTGAGAGTTTTGCCGAACTTGTCTGGGAGTTGGCTCGCCCTGATGGGGTTTTGGCCAATGCCCAGATTGTTCTGCAGGGCGGACCGAATGAAGAAAAGGAATTGGCGCCGATATTGGATGCCCTGCCGCCCGGGCAGGTGACCAATTTGGCGGGGTGCGATTTGATCACCGCCGCCGCCAGTATGGAAAAAGCGGCACTCTACATCGGCAATGACAGCGGCTTGACCCATTTGGCCGCCGCAGTCGGCACCCCGACACTGGCCTTATTCGGGCCGACCCGCGATGATCTGTATGCCCCGTGGGGGGCGCATACGGCGATTGTGCGCGCACGTGCTTATGAAGATATCGTCAATGACCCGACTTTCAGCTATGATATGCAGGGAACCATGATGGCGGATTTATCTGTCCGGCAGGTTTATGAGGCGGCGGTCAAGCTGCTGCACCAACAGGAAGAAAAAATATGAGCTATGACATCATCATCAAAGGCGGGGTTTTGGCGACGGCAGACGGACAAGCGCAGACCGACATCGCCATCACAGACGGAAAATTCGCCGCTATTGGCGAACTGGTTTCGGACAGCGCGGAAACCGTCATTGATGCTGTGGGGCTTACGGTTCTGCCCGGTGTGATTGACACGCAGGTGCATTTCCGCGAACCGGGTAATGAGCATAAGGAAGATTTGGAAAGTGGCTCGCTTGCGGCTGTCATGGGCGGTGTCACCGCCGTTTTTGAAATGCCGAACACCAAACCTCCCACAACCACCCTGGAAGCGATTGCTGACAAAGTCCGGCGTGGCACGGACCGCATGCATTGCGATTTTGCCTTTTATGCGGGCGGGACGGCTGAAAATGCCGAATTGCTGCCGGAACTTGAACGTCAGCCGGGAGTGTGTGGCGTCAAGGTGTTTATGGGGTCTTCGACGGGCAATCTGCTGGTCGCCGATGATGCGGGTGTCTCCAAAATTTTGAAAAACATAAAACGGCGCGCCGCATTTCACAGTGAAGATGAATTCCGTTTGCGCGAACGCCGCCCGCTAGCGGAAACCGGCAATGTGCTGACCCATCCGGTCTGGCGTGATGCCGAGGCCGCCATCAGTTCAACCCGCCGCTTGCTGAAAATGGCGCGGGAAACCGGCAAAAAAATTCATGTTCTGCATGTCACCACAGAAGAGGAAATGCAGATGTTGGCCGCCAACCGTGATTTGGTGACTGTTGAAGTGACCCCCCAGCATCTGACCTTGGAGTCCCCGGACTGTTATGAAAGGATCGGTACCTTCGCCCAGATGAACCCGCCGATCCGCGAAGCCCGCCACCGGGCAGCCTTGTGGAAAGCTCTGGAGCAGGGGGTCGTTGATGTGGTCGGCTCGGATCATGCCCCGCACACGCGCGAGGAAAAAGCCAACGCCTATCCGAACTCTCCGGCCGGCATGCCGGGTGTCCAGACCTTGTTGCCGCTGATGCTGAACCATATGGCAGAGGGTCGGTTGAGCCTCGAGAAGCTGGTTGCCTTGACCAGCCTCAACGCCCACAAGCTGTTCAATTTTGCCGGCAAAGGTGAGGTTAAGCTCGGTAATGATGCGGATTTGACCTTTGTTGACCTGAAGCGCACTGAAACCATCACGGAAGACTGGGTTGCCAGCCGTTGTGGCTGGTCGCCTTTCACCGGCATGCCCATCACCGGCTGGCCGGTCGGCACCATGGTCCGGGGCCATTGTGTGATGTGGGAAAATCAACTCACCACCCCGTCGGTTGGCGCACCAATCAGCTTTAACCTGTAATGAAAACATTCCGCCGGTTCCGCCTCTGCCTTTTTGGCTTTTTTGGTTTTGTCCTGCTGAACTCGCCGGGTTTTGCACAAGAGGGAGGGAGCGTGAGGGGGCACCAACCCCTGCCGCAGGCACGCGCTATGATTTACGCGAATTTGTCTGATCCCCAACCTTTCGTAAAATTTGCTGTCGAGGTTGCGGCCACGCCCGACAGCATGCGAAAGGGGCTTATGTACCGCGAAATGCTTAACCGTGATGCCGGCATGCTGTTTGTTTATCCGCAGGATCGTCGCGCCCGTTTTTGGATGCGCAATACATTAATCCCGCTCGATATGCTGTTTATCCGCAAAGACGGGGAAATTGAGAGCATTGTCGAGCGCCATGACACGCAATCCGATGCCGCCAGCCTGTCGCTTGGGCCGGTGCGCTATGTGCTGGAAATCAATGTCGGTCTGTCGCAGCGCCACGGCATCAAACCGGGGCACTTTGTCCGGATTGACCGGGGGGACTGACCATGTGCGGCAGATTTGCTTTAACCACCCCGCCTGAAAGCCTCCGGAAACTGCTGGATTTCACCAATCAGCCGAATTTTCCGGCGCGGTACAACATTGCTCCGACGCAGCCGGTACAGATTATCCGTCAACCCTCCGGTGCATGCGAGTTGGCCACGGTGCGGTGGGGTTTGGTGCCGGGTTGGATGAAACCCGAAAAGGTTGCGGAAAGTCAGCAAAGACCCCAGCACAATGCCCGAGGCGAAACGGTGGCGGAAAAACCGTTTTTCAAACAGGCATTCGCCGCCCGACGTTGTCTGATACCTGCTGATGCCTTTTATGAATGGAACCCGAAAAGCCGACAGCCCTTTTGCGTCCGACGGCGCGATGAGGCGCCGTTCATGATGGCCGGTCTGTGGGAGTTCTGGGAAGGGGCGGACGGCAGTGAAATTGAGAGCTGTGCCGTCATCACCACCGAGGCGAATGAAACGCTGTCCGAGGTTCATCACCGGATGCCGGTAATGCTTGAGCCGGGCCATTGGGGAGATTGGCTGGGTGCGGCAGGGCGGGAAGTCGACAGTCTGGTTTCGCTGTTACGGCCGGCCCCGGAAACCGATTTTCACGCTTATCCGATATCCAAGGACGTCAACAAAGTGTCGAATGACACTTCTGCCTTATGGCACGAAACGGTCCCTGCACCACCTGCTGAAAAGCCGCAACTGGACCTGTTTTAAACTCAGACCCGGTCGGTGTACCCTCTTGCGGCCCGTTCCAGACGGTCGTTGATGGCGGCGCCAAGGCCGTGATACGGTATCGGCATGACAGCGATTTTTTCAGCCCTTTCGTCTAACTCATGCAGGGCGGAAAACAGATTGGCCGCCGCTTCCGTCAGATTTTCTGTCGGGCTGAGATTGATCATCGGACCGTCGTGACCCTGTGGGGGCGGGCCGAAGGCCAAGAGTGCCTCTCCGGCTTCGGTTGTCTCGGCATTCAAGCGCATGCCGGCACGTGGCGCATAATGGCGGAGCAGGCGCCCGGGTGCCAGTTTAGCTGTATTGTCATCGGTTTCCGGGATGGCCCCAAGCGGTGTCGTCAGCACGGCTTCAATGTCTTCGCGGGCAAGTCCGCCCGGACGCAAAAGTGTGGGGGTGTCATCCAGACATCCGACAATGGTCGACTCCAGACCAACGGCAAGGTGTCCACCATCCAAAACAGGGATGTCCGGCAAGGATTGGCTGACATGATCCGGTCGGGTCGGGCTGAGATGGCCGGACCTGTTGGCGCTGGGAGCAGCCAAAGGGCAGCCGGCGGCCGTCAACAGCCTGCGCGCAACATCGTGCGCCGGAACGCGCAGGGCCAGCGTCGGCAGCCCGGCGCTGACCAGCTCACTGACCGGGCACTCTGGGGTTCGGGGCACCACCAGCGTCAGCGGGCCCGGCCAGAAAGCTTGTGCCAGGGTCAGGGCCGTTGACGAAAAAATCCCGTATGTCTGCGCCTCTTCCAGACTGGAGACATGCACAATCAACGGATTGAAACTGGGACGCCCTTTGGCGTCGTAAATGCCCGCTACCGCAGTGCCGTCAAGCGCATTGGCCCCCAAACCATACACCGTCTCGGTCGGAAACGCGATGCAATCGCCCTGGCGCAGGCGGTCTGCAAGATGGGCTATATTGTCGGGAGTTGACTGATATATCATCAAAAAACCTGTTATTTTGGGCGTTAAGCATCCCATGCCCCTTTCATAGCTTGAGCCAAGCTTGGAGGCTAGTCTATAATACGCAAAATCCATTTCGGGGGTATTAAACCAAGCCCTCCTGCTTGAGAAAGTTACGCACAATGTCCCAATCCACAGCGAAGCCTGTTCATGACAAATTGAGCTTCCCATTTGATGCGGTTCCGGAAAAAGCTGAGATGGTGGCGGTTGCCGATGGGGTGTTCTGGATCCAGATGCCGCTTTTTTTCGAACTGAACCATATCAATCTCTGGATGCTGGATGACGGGGATGGCTGGGTGCTTGTCGATACGTCCATTCACACCAAAGACATGTGTACGATCTGGGAGACCCTGATTGAGAAATATTGCCAAGATAAACCGATCAAAAAAGTCATCTGTACTCACATGCATCCCGATCATGTCGGCATGGCCGGATGGCTGGTGGAACGGTTTGACTGCGAGTTGGTGATGACGCGGCTGGAATATCTGACTTGCCGGCTTTTGGCGGCGGATACCGGCAAACCGGCACCGCCTGAGGGGCTGTCCTTTTTCCGTAAACACGCCATGCCAGAAAGTTTCCTGGAAAATTATGAAAAAATGTTCGGAGGGTTCGGCAAGGCCATTTACCGGATGCCGCAAAGTTATAAACGGATTGAGGACCGTGACATCCTGCGGATTGGCGGGCATGATTGGGAAGTTGTTGTCGGCAACGGTCATTCGCCGGAACACGCTTCGCTTTATTGTGCGGCGCTGGATGTGTTCATCACCGGCGATCAGGTGTTGCCGAAAATCTCTTCCCATATCGGCACATTCCCGACCGAGCCGGACTCAGACAATCTGTCTGATTGGCTGGAAAGTTGTGCCAATATCCCCATACGTGTTCCGGATACTGTTCTGGTTTTGCCGGCGCATAATACGCCGTTTTTCGGTCTGCATGCACGTTTGACCAATCTGATTGAAAATCATGAAAAAGCATTGGCCAGAATTCTCAAATTGCTGGACGTCCCGCGCAACGCCAATGACCCGGATCTGTTCTCCAATCTGTTCAAGCGCAAAATCAATGAAAGCAATCATGGCATGGCCCTCAGCGAGACCCTGTCGCATCTCAATTGTCTGAT
Source organism: Parvibaculales bacterium (assembly GCA_049889415.1). Classification (GTDB taxonomy): domain Bacteria; phylum Pseudomonadota; class Alphaproteobacteria; order RS24; family RS24; genus JAYQKL01. Next base: position 136,259 of record JBMHDL010000010.1, read on the forward strand.
GAAACGCGGGCAGGTGGAACGCTATGAGGACGCGCAGGGGATTTTGTGGTATCGTGCCTGCTGATGTAAACGGGAGTCAATAATGAGTGAAGAGCTGAAAATTGCCGATGATATTTTGTCCATGAGCTTTGAAAAGGCAGTTGCCGAGCTTGAGGGGATCGTCAACCGTTTGGAAAGCGGCGATGTGGCGCTGGAGGAGTCGATTGCGATTTACCAGCGGGGCAATCAGTTGCGCGCCCATTGCGAAAACAAGCTGAAAGATGCTCAGGCTCAGATTGAAAAAATCACCCAAAACGGGTCATCCTCGGAGCCATTGGATGTTGAGGAATAATGCATCATATGAATGAGCAGGCCGCCCAGGCCGCGGCCCGTGTTGACAAGCTGCTCCACGACCTTCTCACAGTACCGGAGAGCGTGGAAGGCCGGGTCATTGAAGCCATGCGCTATTCCGTGCTCGGCGGCGGCAAGCGTTTCCGGGCCTTTTTATGCTGTGCAAGTGCCAATCTTTTTGATGTTGACCCGACACATGCGGCCCGGGCTGCAGCAGCCATTGAATGTGTGCACAGCTATTCCTTAATTCATGATGACCTGCCCTGCATGGATGATGATGACATGCGGCGCGGCAAGCCGTCTTTGCACTGTGCCTATGATGAAGCGACCGCGGTTTTGGCCGGCGATGCCCTGTTGACATTGGCATTTGAAATTCTTGTTGATGAGCAGACCCATCCCCGCAAAGCCGTCCGGCTTGATTTGATCGCAGGGCTGACCAAAGCCGCAGGCGCACAGGGCATGGTCGGCGGGCAGGTATTTGACATGCTCAGTCCAGAACTGGAACTTGATGCCGGGGCGTTGACCCATCTTCAGCAGATGAAAACCGGTGCGTTAATCAGGTTTTCAGTTGATGCCGGTGCTGTTCTGGGTGGCGCCGGGGCCGAGCAACGCCAGGCCCTTATCTCCTATGCCAATGATATCGGCTTGGCTTTCCAGATTGCCGATGATCTGCTGGATGTGCGTCAAACATCTGAAGAACTGGGTAAAACAGCCGGAAAAGACGAAGCTTCAGGCAAGGTGACATTTGTGTCCCTTTTGGGAGAGGAACGCGCCAACGCCCAAGCTGAGGTTCTTGTTGAGCAGGCGGTTGCCCATCTGTCACCTTTTGGTGCGGTGGCGGAGCCTTTGCGGGAAGCCGCAAAATTTGTGATTCAGCGCAATAGCTGATACAAGAAACTGAATTTTTAGATTGGCAGTATGATGAGCCTGAAACCAGACACCCCTTTGCTAGACCGGGTTGCAGTACCGGCTGATATCCGCGACTTCGGGTTGCCGGAATTGAAGCAACTGTCGGACGAGCTGCGCGCCGAGACCGTATCGGCCGTCTCTGAAACCGGCGGTCATTTGGGAGCCGGTCTGGGTGTGGTTGAGTTGACGGTGGCCTTGCACCATGTGTTCAGCACACCCGACGACAAGGTGATTTGGGATGTCGGCCATCAGGCCTATCCCCATAAAATCTTGACCGGACGGCGCGACGAGATCCGGACTTTGCGGCAAGGCGGAGGCCTGTCGGGCTTCACCAAACGCTCGGAAAGTGCTTATGACCCGTTTGGGGCAGCGCATTCCTCAACGTCAATCTCAGCCGGCTTGGGCATGGCTGTCGGTCGTGACCTCAGCGGGGCGGACAATAATGTTGTCGCCGTAATCGGCGATGGCGCGATGAGCGCGGGTATGGCCTATGAGGCCATGAATAATGCCGGTGCCATGGATAGCCGTCTGATTGTAATTTTGAATGATAATGATATGTCCATCGCTCCACCTGTCGGGGCCATGAGCGCCTATTTTGCGCGTCTGCTATCCGGTGGAACCTATCGCAGCATCCGCAATGTGTTGAAGGTGTTATCCAAAAAATTACCCAAACAGCTGGCTGAAGCTAGCCGCAAAGTCGAAGAGTATGCCCGGGGTTTCGCCACCGGGGGCACTTTGTTTGAGGAAATGGGTTTTTATTATGTTGGCCCGATTGACGGCCATAATCTTGACCATCTGGTGCCGGTGCTGGAGAATGTCCGCGACAGCAAGGATGGCCCGATACTGGTTCATGTTGTGACTGAAAAAGGTCATGGGTATGCTCCGGCGGAGGCGTCGCCGGATAAATATCACGGTGTGGCACGTTTTAATGTCGTCACGGGGGAGCAGGATAAGCCGCAGGCCAATGCTCCGAGCTATACATCGGTTTTTGCCCAATCCCTGATCCGTGAGGCCGCGCGCGACGATAAAATAGTTGCCGTCACCGCAGCCATGCCGGACGGAACGGGGCTGGACAAATTTGCCGATGCTTATCCAGACAGAAGCTTTGATGTGGGGATTGCGGAACAGCATGCCGTCACCTTTGCCGCTGGACTTGCCTGTGAGGGCTATAAGCCGTTTGCGGCCATTTATTCCACATTTCTGCAACGGGCTTATGATCAGGTGGTGCATGATGTCGCCATCCAGAAATTGCCTGTGCGCTTCGCTATTGACCGTGCCGGGCTGGTTGGCGCGGACGGACCGACCCATGCCGGTTCCTTTGATCTGGCCTATCTGGGTGTGTTGCCGGATATGGTCATCATGGCGGCGGCGGACGAGGTGGAACTGGCTCGCATGGTGCATACCAGTGCGTTGATTGAGGACCGCCCTTCGGCCTTCCGTTATCCACGCGGCGAGGCGACCGGGCTGGAGATGCCGGCGCAGATTGACCCGCTGGATATCGGGCGTGGCCGGATTATGGCTGATGGCGGCAAGGTTGCGATCCTCAGCCTAGGAACCCGGCTGGAGCAAGCGCTTCTTGCCGCCGAAAAGCTTGAGGCCGAAGGTTTGCCGGCGACGGTTGCGGATGCCCGCTTCATGAAGCCGCTTGATACTGAGCTGATTGACCGTCTGATCGCACATCATGAGGTTCTGATAACGGTCGAAGAGGGCAGCATGGGCGGCTTCGGTGCGCATATCCTTCATTATCTGGCGCAGGCCGGTCATCTAGATGCCGGCCTGAAAATCCGTACCCTGACCCTGCCTGACGCGTTCCTGGATCACGACAAGCCGTTCGCCATGTATGAAACGGCCCGATTGAACGCTGACAGCATTGTGGCGGCTGCGAAAAAAGCCATGAACAAAGACGCCCCTGACGTCGTTGACTTGAAGCCAAAATCCGCCTGACAGGACTGATGTCTAAATTGCGCCTTGATCATTTTCTGGTTGAGAAGGGATATTGCCGGTCGCGGGCGCAGGCGCAGAAACTCATCCTTGAAGGTCATGTCCGCGTAAACGGCGAAATTGCCCGGAAACCCGCATTGCGCTGCCCGCCGGATACAATTCTGGAGTTGTCATCGCCTAACGCCTCTTATGTATCGCGTGGGGGAGAAAAACTCGCTCATGGACTGGCTTTTTCCGGATTTTCAGCCACTGGTGCAACGGCCCTCGATTTGGGCGCGTCCACGGGCGGGTTTACAGATGTGCTGCTCCGCAACGGCGCACATCATGTGGTTGCGATTGATGTCGGGCATGGGCAGCTGTCACCGGTTTTAACGTCAGATGCACGCGTCACCAATTTGGAAAAATGCAATGCCCGTCATTTGCGGCAGGCGGATTTGCCACCCGGATGTCGACCCGATGCGCTTGTTTGTGATGTCAGTTTTATTTCCCTGACGCTGGCGTTGCCCCCGGCCATGTCATTGCTGCAAAAAGGGGCATGGATGATTGCCCTAATCAAGCCGCAATTTGAGGTCGGCAAAAAAGCTCTGGGCAAATCCGGTGTCGTTAAGGACCCGGATTTGCATGACATGGTCTGCAGGAAAATGACTGAATTTGTCGATTCCCGAGCGGATTGGTGCGTCACCGGCCTAACCGCCAGCCCGATTTTGGGTCCCAAGGGCAATCAGGAATTTCTGCTGGCGGCGCGCAAAGGCTGATCAGGCATTTTCCAAAGAGGCGTCCCAATTGCCAAGTGCCGCCAAGCCGTTCATTTTGGCGCGGTGAGCGAAGGCAGATTGTGCAGAGGCAACATTTTCGGCCTTGCCGCCCCATGTTTTCAAGGGAGCCGCTTGCAGGGCACGGCCATAGGAAAAACTGATTTTCCAGTCAAACCCGCCGATTTTGTTGATGGCGTCAAGATGGGCGGTTGCGTCCTCATCGCTTTGTCCTCCGGAGAGGAAGACGATGCCGGGTACGGCCTGCGGTACGGTTTGCTTGAAGCAGGCAAGGGTTGCTTCCGCCACTTGCGCGACATCGGCCTGTTCCGGATGCTCGGTTCCAGAGACAATCATATTGGGCTTGAGAATGGTGCCCTCCAGATATACGCCTTGATCAAGCAACTGCTCATACAACAATTTCAGCGTCTGGGTGGTTACCTCAAGGCAGGTCTGCTGGCTGTGACCGCCATCCATGATGACTTCCGGTTCGACAATCGGAACAATGCCGTTTTCCTGGCACAGCGCAGCATAACGGGCCAAAGCATGGGTGTTAGCGTTCAGACAGCCTCGGCTCGGCATGCCAGCGCCGATATTGATGACGGCACGCCATTTGGCGAAGCGCGCCCCCAGACCGTGATATTCCTGCAGCCGGTCCCGCAGGCCATCCAGACCTTCGGTGACTTTTTCACCGGGGTGACCAGCCATATCCTTGGCACCGGTATCGACCTTGATTCCGGGTATCGATTCTGCGGCTTCTATGATCTGGGTCAGGGGGGTGCCGTCCGCGGCCTGCTGACGGATGGTTTCATCATATAAAATCACCCCTGAAATATGGTTCTGCATGGCCTCTTCGGTGCGAAACAGCATTTCTCGGTAATCCCGGCGGCTCTCAAATGTTGACTGAACATTTATGCTGTCGAGCCTCTTCTTGATGGTACCGGTGCTCTCATCCGCCGCCAACAGACCTTTTCCGTCCGCGACCATTGCGTTGGCAATATTCTCAAGCTCTTGTTTGTTCATGGGGGTCATCCTATTCCATTATCTATAAGTTAACCGCTTTAGCCGAATTTTCCAACGCCTTGACACCGGGAAGGGTTTTGCCCTCCAGCCATTCCAAAAATGCGCCGCCGGCTGTGGAGACATATGTGAACCCGTCTGACGCGCCTGCATGTTTAAGAGCGGCAACAGTATCTCCGCCGCCGGCCACACTGGTCAGCTTTCCTGAGCGGGTCAGTGCGGCGGCATGGCGTGCGGCATCATTCGTTCCGGCATCGAATGGGGTCAGCTCAAATGCACCTAAAGGGCCATTCCAGACAAGGGTTTTGCAGTCACTCATGTGATTTTTGATACTTGCCACAGCCTCCGGGCCGGCATCCAAAATCATCATGTCATCCGGCACATTATCCGCCATGGCATATGCGGGCGTGTCACAAGACCCAAAATCCGGCGCCATGACGACATCTGCCGGAAGAATGATATCACAGGACCCGTTGGCCGCCTTGGCGAGAATGTCCCGGGCGGTTTCCAGCATCGTGTCCTCGCACAGCGACCGGCCAATGGTCTCTCCTCTGGCGGCCAGAAACGTGTTCGCCATACCGCCGCCGATAACGAGCTTGTCGACTTTGTCGACCAGATTCGAGAGTAAGGCCAGCTTGGTTGACACTTTGGCGCCGCCGACCACGGCCATTAAAGGGCGCTCGGGTTGTTCAAGTGCATTGTTGATTGCGTCCAGTTCAGCCTGCATGGCCAATCCCGCATAGGCGGGCAACAGCCCGGCCAGGGCCTCGGTTGAAGCGTGAGCGCGATGCGCTGCAGAAAAGGCGTCATTGACAAAAGCATCGCCATTGGTGGCCAATGCGGCTGCAAACCCGGCCTCATTGGTTTCCTCCCCGGGATGAAACCGTGTGTTTTCCATCACCAAAAGGTTGCCGGGCGACAGGGCATCCATCGCGGCGGCCGCCGTCGGGCCAATACAGTCGGCGGAAAAGCCGACAGGCTGGTCCAGCAGACCGGCGAGGGCATTGGAAATCGGACCCAGGCTCATGGCTTCATTGTGCACACCCTTCGGGCGCCCGAAGTGAGACAGCACGGCGACTTTGGCGCCGGCTTTGCAGAGTTTTTGAAAGGTCGGCAGCAGGCGCTCTATGCGTGTTGCATCCCGAATGATGCCATCCGCCGTCAACGGAACATTCAAATCAGCCCTTACCAAAACACGAAGCCCCTGAATATCCGGTCGAGATATCAGCGCGTCAAGTGTTCGGATGGATGTCATATGGACTGCCTCAGCCGAGTTTACCCATGGCTGCTGCCGTGTCTGCCATGCGGAGCGAAAAGCCCCATTCATTGTCATACCAGGCCGCGACCCGTATCAGCGCATTACCGACCATTTGCGTCGCCGTGGCGTCATAAATGGAGGAGCAGGGGTGGTGGTTGAAATCTGATGAAACCAGAGGCACTTCTTCACAACCCAGAACACCTTTGAGTTTTCCCTTGCTGGCTTTCTTCATTGCCGCATGTATGGCGTCAATACTGGTTTTGCTTTTGGGGGTGAAAACCAAATCAACAAGGGACACATTCGGCGTCGGCACCCTGATGGCTGTGCCGTCCAGCTTGCCGGCCAGTTGCGGCAAAACCAGACCGAGTGCTTTGGCAGCGCCGGTGGAGGTCGGAATCATGGATTGGGCGGCCCCCCTGGCGCGGCGCAAGTCAGAATGTTTGCTGTCAACCAGTCTTTGGTCGCCAGTGTAAGCATGGATAGTGGTCATATAGCCGCTTTTGATGCCGCAAAGCTCATCCAGAACCATCGCCAAAGGTGCCAGAGCATTGGTTGTGCAGGAGGCGTTGGAGACGATTTTATGGCTTTTGCGCAAAGACTTGTGGTTGACGCCGTAAACGACCGTATGGTCGACATTTTTGGCCGGGGCGGAAATCAAAACCCGCTTTGCGCCTGACTGCAGATGCACGGCGCTGGCTTCTTTTGAGTTGAATGCACCGGTGCATTCAAGCACGACATCAATCCCAAGATCCGCCCATGGCAGTTTTGACGGGTCGCGCTCGGAAAACACTTTGAACGGTCCTGAGCCGACATTCATAGTTGATTTGGTATGTTTTACCTTGCCGTTAAACCGACCATGTACGGTGTCGTGTTGCAACAGAAAAGCCGAATTCTCAACCCCTGCAGTTGAATTCAGGGCGACAATCTCAACGTCTTTTCGTTTTGACTCAATAATGCCTCGTAATGTCATACGCCCAATGCGGCCGAAGCCGTTGATTGCAACGCGTGTCGTCATGATTACCCTCTTATTCTAAAGCTGCCTATGCCTCTTTTTTCACATTCTCCAAGGCTGCTTTGACAATAGCCGCTTTGGTGATGCCGAAATGTTCAAACAACTGATTAGCCGGTGCACTGGCCCCAAAACTGTCCATGCCGATGAATATGTCGCCGTCCCGCAGGTAGCTGTCCCAGCCGAGCCTGACAGCGGCTTCAACCGCTATGCGCAAAGGGCTGTCGCCGAGAATGTCGGATTTGTAACTGTCGTCCTGACGGTCAAACAATTCAAAACAGGGCATGGAAACCACTCTGGTCGTGATGCCCTGTTCCTCAAGTTCCTGACGTGCTTCAATGGCGATGTGAACTTCCGAGCCAGTTGCCAGCACTGTCACATCCGCCTTGCCCCCCTTACCGGAGCTTGAGGCGATTTCATAAGCGCCCCGGGCTGACAAATTCTTTTCGGTATAGCTTTCGCGTATTGTTGGCAGGCCTTGGCGTGTCAGGGCCAGAGCACTTGGTGTCGCCTTCTGTTCCAGAGCAATTTGCCAACATTCGAGTGTTTCTGTGGCATCAGCAGGACGCAGGGTCAGAACATTCGGCATGGCCCGCAAGGAAGCCAGATGCTCTACTGGCTGGTGGGTCGGACCATCTTCTCCAAGGCCGATGGAGTCGTGTGTCAGCACATGAATGACACGCTTGCCCATAAGTGCGGCCAGTCGCAGTGCCGGTCGCAGGTAATCGGCAAACACCAGAAATGTTCCGGAATAAGGGATGAACCCGCCATGCAAAGCCATGCCGTTCATGGCGGCAGCCATACCGTGTTCGCGGATACCCCAATGAATGAAGCTGCCACCATAATTGTCGGCACTGACGGCCTTCTGTTCAGGCGTGCGGGTGTTGTTGGAGCCGGTCAGGTCAGCCGAACCGCCAATCATTTCCGGAATCGCCGGGACCAGTACCTTCAACGCCTCCTCGGAGGATTTGCGGGTCGCCCATCCGGGTTTTTCCTCAGCAAGTGTCTTTTTATAGGCCTGCGCGGCGGACTCATAAGCCTTCGGCAGATCTTGGCATTCAATGCGGTTGAGGCGGTTCCTGATTGATGTGTCCTGACTTTCAAGTCTTTCCTGCCAGGCTTTTCGCTCGGAGGTGTTCTGCAGACCGGCCATACGCCAGGCATCCAGGATATCAGACGGAATCTCAAAAGGGCCGGAGTCCCAACCGAGGGCTTCGCGGGTCAGGCTAATTTCCTCCTCGCCGAGCGGTGCCCCGTGTGAACTGGATTGTCCCTGTTTGTTGGGTGAGCCGTAACCGATTACGGTTTTACAGGCGATGAGACTTGGTTTGTCAGAGCTTTTTGCGTTTTCAATGGCGGCGTCAATTGCGCCATGGTCATGCCCGTCTATGCGCACCGCATCCCAGCCTGCTGCCTCAAAGCGTCTGAGGGCATCACCGCTTTCGGCGAGATCCAGCGGTCCGTCAATGGAGATGTCGTTGTCATCATATAAAACAATCAAGCGGGACAGTTTCAGGTGACCGGCAATGCTGATCGCCTCATGGCTGATACCCTCCATCAAGTCGCCGTCAGAGGCCAGAACATAGGTGTAGTGGTCAACCAGTTCCTCACCATAACGGGCATTGAGCATCCGTTCCGCCAGAGCCATACCAACGGCGGTGGAAATACCCTGTCCGAGGGGGCCGGTCGTTGTTTCAATGCCGGATGCATGTCCATATTCGGGATGGCCGGCCGTGCGGGCGCCCATTTGCCTGAAGTTTTTGATCTCCTCCAGGGTCATGTCCTCAAACCCCATCAGATAATGCAGGGCATAAAGCAGCATTGAGCCGTGTCCGGCGGACAGGACAAATCTGTCCCGGTCGGCCCAATTCGGGCACCGCGGATCAATTTTAAGGTGGTTAGTGAAAAGGACGGTCGCGATATCGGCCGCACCAAGGGGCAGTCCCGGGTGACCAGAATTGGCTGCCTGCACTGCGTCCATTGAGAGGGCTCTGATGGCATTGGCCATCTGGTTCAGACGCTTGCTGTCGGTCAGCTTGTCAAATGATGACATAATTAAATTCCCTGCCGTTAACGGCGATACAGTGGGGTTTACATACCAGAGGTTTCTTGTGAGTGCCAGAATGAATTTGCGGTTATGCAGAGTCAATGTGGTTTCTTGATTGACACCTCCCATTAGGGTGCTTCAGGCTGATTCAGCCGTTGATTTTATTGGTAATATTTTCCTGACAGAGACGTTTAATTATTAACAGTTAATTTCATAACTGTGCCTATTCAGTTGACGAAATTAAAAATGGGCTTCTATTCTTGATATGAGGAGAATCACTGACATGTCGCAGATTAATGGCGCCCTGGAGGCATTTACGCAGGTTTTGGCGGATTTAGAGAAAAAAATGACGCAGGCGGCCCGTCTTCATGCTGATCGCCGTATCGAACTGGACCGTGTCAATGAGGTGTGTGCCCATCTCAGGGCTGAGATATCCGTCCTCAAAAAAGACCTGAAGCGTCAACTGGCCGCCAATGAGAAAGCCGGCAGGGAGATTGATACATTGATAGCCGATATTGATGACGCGCTGGAGCAGGCTGATGGGTGAGTTGAACATTTCCATCAACAACCGGCCTTTCCTGATCTCCTGTGCAGACGGTGAAGAGCCGCATGTATCCCGGCTTGCCGAAGAGCTCGCGGCACGGATCAGTTCCATAAAGAAAAATGTCGGAGAAGTCGGGGACAGTCGGCTGCTGGTGCTGGCCGGTCTCACCATGTGTGACGAAATCAAGTCCTTGAGTGACCGGCTTGCGGCCCTGCAACGCCAAATTGACACAAACACCCTAAGTGCTGCGGATGCCGGCAATCAGGTCAGGGATATCGAAGCTTCGATTGCAGCAACCCTGACGGAAGCGACACAAAAACTGCAAAACATGTCGGACTTGGTGCCGTCTCCTCAAGATACTGAGTGACCCTATGCGTATTCTGAATGTCGGCAATTTTCATTATGCCCGCCAAGCCCAGATCTATTACGTCATGTGCCGGAAGCTGTCGAACGGCTTGGTGGCGAACGGGCATCATGTATATAATTTTGATGACCGATTGATGGCGCGCATGACCAATTTCATCCGCACCCGGTCTGTTGGGGCGCGACGTGTCAACAAATCCTTCATTCAATGCTGCGAAACTTTTCAGCCGGATTTGATTTTTCTGAATTTCGCAGATTTGATTGATATTGAAACGCTTGATCATATCAAAACGCTGCTTCCTCAGGTCCGCATCGCCAATGTTTTTCTGGATCCTCTGGACAGCCGGCGCAACCGGAAAAGGGTTGAAGAATACGGCACTGTTGCGGATGCGAGCTTTGTGACAACGGCCGGGGCCGCCTTTGCGGAGATGAACGCGAAGGTCAAAAATTTACATTTCATTCCAAATGCCGTTGATGCCAGGGTTGAGAACAAGAATGTATTTGGCATAACCGGGCAAGACCATGATGTGTTTTTCTCTGTTGGCTCTTACAAAGGGTCGCCCGAAAGGGTCAACAAAGCTGTTGAATTATCACGCTGGTTGCCCAGGGCGCGTTACAGTTTTTATGGTTTCTCAGGGGTTCAGCCTGTCTGGGGGGAGGCGTATTTCCGCGCCATCGCCGATGCCCGTATCGGTCTGAATTTCAGCCGCTTTGAAGACCATTATCTCTACACCTCGGACCGCATTAGCCATTATATGGGCAATGGCTTGCTTACCGTTTTTGACAAGATGAGTGGCCTCGATCTGTTTTTCGACGACACAGAGGCCATTTTCTTTTCTGACATCGAGGAACTGGCCGACAAAATCGATTTTTATCTGGATCATGATGAAAGCCGCCGCAAAGTTGCCAAAGCGGGGCATGATAAAATTCACGCCATGCACAATGTGGAAGCGGTCTGCCGGTTCATTGTCGAGCGCACCATGGACCTGCCGCTCAGTCAAACTTATGACTGGCCGACCCGTCCTGAAACAATCAACCCTCACTAGACTTGTGCAGCGTGCCCTTTGGTCTTATGACTTGGGGTGGAACCGTCCGGTTGCCTGGGTCGATATAGCGCTCGGGACCTTACGATCCTAACGGGAGCTGTCACTGCGCTAGATCGTGGTCTTTTGCACACGGCGCCCACCTACACCAGTAGGTCTCCGGGGATCAGATCCAGGGCCGCGACGGTTCCAACCACGGTTGAAAATGGTTTGACTGATCCAGGAAAGTCCGCTGATGTTTGCCTCCGCCTTGTCTCAGGAAAAGAAAACATGCCGCCGGCTGGCGATGGCGCGACGTCAGGCCATTGAAGCTGTTCAGGCTGAAGCGGCGGCCATGGCGGTCTGTTCCGTCTGGGATGATTTAGCAGCATCTCTGCCATCAGGAAATTGCACTATTGCGATGTATTTGGCCGCCGGCAGTGAAATGGAAACTGACGGTCTGATGCGGAAGCTTGCTGATCAGGGATGCAAGCTGGCGCTCCCCGTGACGCAGCCGCAGGATGATAGCATGATGTTCAGAAGCTATCGTCCCGGCGATAAGCTGGTGAAAGGCGGGTTTGGGATGATGGAGCCGGACCCGGCGCAGGCCGAGGTTGAGCCGGAGGTGGTGGTTTTGCCATTGCTCGGCTTTGATGGGGTCGGTACACGCCTTGGACGTGGTGGCGGACATTATGACAGGGCGCTGTCGGTCTTGCGGTCCCGGAAAACAATACAGGCCGTCGGGTTGGCATATGAAGTGCAGTTTTTTGAGGCTTTGCCTTGCGAACCCCATGATGAAAAGCTAAATGCAGTGATTACTGAGTCATGTGTCAGACTATTTGACGGTTAAGTGCCTATTGAGGCTGGAAAGGTCAGGTCAGGGTGAAAATCCTCTTTTTTGGAGATGTTGTCGGGCGGCGCGCGCGCGAAGAACTCATCGCGAATTTGCCGGACATCAGGCGGGGTCTGGAGGCTGACTTTGTCGCCGTCAATGGTGAAAACGCCGCCGGCGGTTTCGGCATTACCGAAGATATCGCGACTGCCCTTTATGATGCCGGTGTCGATGTCATTACGCTGGGCAACCATGCCTGGGACCAGCGTGAAACTTTGGGGCACATTGCACGGGAACCGAGATTGCTGCGCCCGGCCAATTACCCTGCCGGCACACCCGGGCAGGGGGTTGGCTTTTACCAGACGGATGATGGGCATCAGATTGTCGTCATTACCCTTCTGGGGCAATTGTTCATGGAAACGCTTGAGGACCCCTTCGCCCGGCTGGAGCAGGAATTGTCGGTTACGACTTTGGGTGAAAACGCCGATGCCGTGATTGTGGAAATTCATGGTGAGGCAACATCCGAAAAAATGGGTATCGGGCATTTTTGCGACGGGCGGGCCAGTATGGTCGTCGGCAGTCACACCCATATCCCGACCGCCGATGCCCAGATTTTGCCGGGCGGTACGGCTTATCAGTCGGATCTAGGCATGTGCGGAGACTATGACAGCGTCATCGGTATGGAAAAGGATGAGCCGCTTTACCGGTTCACGACAAAAATGCGGCGCGGACGTTTTACTCCGGCTCTGGAAACCCCGACTTTGTGCGGCGCGCTGGTGACGGTTGACCCGCAAACCGGACTGGCCCAGGCGATTGAACCGGTGCGTCTGGGCGGGCGGCTGTCCGCTACGCATGATTTCTAAAACATCACAGCCTAGGCATTGTGACACGGTGTGACACAGTGTAGATTGGCAGGAACACCAACCGCACATTGATTCTGGAGGCTCCGTCGCCATGGCCGGACATTCTAAATTCGCCAACATCAAGCACCGCAAGGGCGCGCAGGACAAAAAACGCGCCAAAATATTCGCCCGCCTGTCCAAGGAAATCACCATTGCCGCGAAAATGGGCATGCCCGACCCCGACGCTAATCCACGTCTGCGCACGGCGATTGCGGCTGCCCGCGCCCAAAACATGCCGAAGGACAATATTGAGCGTGCCATCAAGAAAAGTGACGATGCCGGCGGTGAAAATTTTGAGGAGGTCCGTTATGAGGGCTTTGGACCCGGCGGAATTGGTGTGATTGTTGAAACCCTGACCGACAACCGCAACCGCACGGCCGGCGACGTCCGGTCAACATTTTCCAAAAACGGCGGAAATATGGGGGAGACAGGCTCAGTTTCCTTCATGTTTGACCGTTGCGGGGCGGTCGTTTATCCGGCCGAAACTGCTGATGCAGATACTGTGTTCGAAGCGGCCATTGACGCCGGGGCGGAGGATGTCAACAGTTCGGAGGATGAACATGAAATTCTCTGCGCCATGGAGGATTTGCATAATGTGGTGGACAGTCTGGAGGCCAAACTCGGCCCGCCGCCATCCGCTAATATCGTCTGGAAACCGCAAAATGAAATTGCCGTGGATGCCGACTCTGCCGAAAAGGTTTTGAAGCTGATGGAAGCGCTGGACGATATTGATGATGTTCAGAATGTCTATGCCAATTTTGACATTGATGAAGAGGTCATGGAGAAGCTTTCCGTTTGACTTGGGCGCGACAAAAGAGACACTGAATGGTAAACCCCCGCCGACTCATAGGACTTGACCCCGGGCTGAGATTTCTCGGTTGGGGGATTGTTGAGGTGTCGGCAAACAAACTCACTCACATCGCCAATGGAACCGTCAGATCAACGCCTAAAACGGATTTGGCGGATCGACTGGTCGAGTTGGAGAGTGGGCTAGAAAGCGTTATGGCAGAATTTTCGCCGCAATTGGCTGCGGTGGAAAATACCTTCGTCAACCGCGATGCTGCGGCGTCCCTGAAACTGGGCCAAGCCAGGGCCATCTGCCTGCTGGTGCCGGCACGTCATGGCTTGAAGGTCGCAGAATATGCCCCGAACATGATCAAGAAAAGCGTGACCGGCTCAGGTCATGCCGACAAGGTGCAGATGCAGACCATGGTGTCTATGCTGCTGCCGAACTGTAAACCGGACAGCGAACATGCCGCCGATGCGCTCGCCGTCGCCATCGCCCATGCCCATAGCGGGTCGCTCGATGACCGTCTCGCTGTCAAGGGTGCAGATCGAAAAAGGCAGCTAACATGATCGGACGGTTGAAGGGTCTTTTGGAAGATAAAGGGGACGGCTGGGTGCTGGTGGACGTCAATGGCGTCGGTTATATGGTCGAGGTGTCATCACGGTTGCTGGGCACGTTGCCGACTGTCGGAGAACCGGTCGTCCTGGCGATTGAGACTTATGTACGCGAGGACCAACTGCGCCTGTTTGGGTTTGGTGATGAAAATGAAAAAGGCCTGTTTAAACTCCTGATGGGGGTGCAGGGGGTCGGTGCGAAAGTCGCATTGGCAATCCAGGGGGTTTTGTCCGGCGAGGAACTGGTGCAGGCAATTGCGGCTCAGGATAAGGCGATGGTGGCGCGCGCGCCGGGCGTCGGTCCAAAAGTGGCTCAACGCATTGTGCAGGAATTGAAGGATAAAATACCGGAAACCAGTTTTGCCACGGCTGCCGCTTTTGCCGACGCGGATGTCGGTGGGGAGAGTGCTGGTATTGCCGACGCGCTTTCGGCGCTTGAGAATCTCGGTTATGCCAGGTCACAGGCGCACAAGGCTGTCATGGATGGGGTGCAGAAGGCCGGCGAAACAGAGGTGAAAACAGAGGATTTGATCCGTCTCGCCCTGAAGGAGTTGGGGCGCTGAGGTGGTAAAAATGACGGAAAGTGACAGGCTGATAGACGCACATGCCAATGATGGGGCCGGAGACGACAAAGATGTCGCCCTCAGACCAAAGTCCCTTGATGGGTTCATTGGTCAGAAAAAGGGACGCGAGAATCTCTCGGTTTTCATTCAGGCGGCGCAAAAGCGCGGCGATGCGATGGACCATGTCCTGCTTGCCGGGCCGCCAGGACTGGGCAAAACGACGCTGGCGCAGATAGTCGCCAAAGAGCTTGGTGTCGGTTTTCGTGCGACATCTGGCCCGGTCATCACCAAGGCGGGAGATCTGGCTGCTTTGCTGACTAATCTGGAGCCTCGGGATGTCCTGTTTATTGATGAAATCCACCGGCTCAGTCCGGCGGTTGAGGAAGTTCTCTATCCGGCCATGGAGGATTTTGAACTGGATCTCATCATCGGTGAGGGGCCGGCGGCGCGCTCGGTGAAGATTGACCTGCAGCCCTTTACGCTGGTCGGTGCAACAACGCGTGCCGGACTGCTGACGACCCCCTTGCGCGACCGTTTCGGCATTCCGGTCTATCTGAACTTTTATGAAGAGGACGAATTGCGCGAAATTGTGTCCCGCAATGCCGGGCTGATGGGGTTGGCGCTGACCGAGAGCGGGGCGGGTGAGATTGCCCGCCGCTCGCGTGGGACACCCCGCGTGGCTGGGCGGCTGTTGCGCCGCGTGCGCGACTTTGCTCAGGTGGCCGGTGCCGATCAGGTGGATGCCGCTGTTGCTGACAAGGCTTTACTGAAACTGGATGTTGACTCCCAGGGGCTTGATGGTCTCGACCACCGTTATCTCTCCTGTGTGGCCGAGAAATTCGCCGGCGGGCCGGTCGGTATAGATACAATCTCTGCTGCTTTGAGTGAGCCACGAGATGCTTTGGAGGATATTGTCGAACCCTTTTTGATTCAACTCGGCTTTGTCTCCAGAACCCCGCGTGGCCGCATGTTGATGCCGGCCGCCTTCAGCCACCTTGGTGTGATGCCACCCGCCCGCGGGCAGGGGGCAGGGCCCGGACTGTTTGATGACACTGGGGATGACGGGTGATGAGCGGGCGGTTCAGTAATGGCGTGCACGAGATGCCGGTGCGGGTCTATTATGAAGACACAGACCTTTCCGGGTTCGTCTATCACGCCAATTATCTGCGCTTTGCCGAGCGTGGACGGTCGGATTTTCTATACCATTGCGGTGTCGATCATGATGTGTTGAAAAGCGGCACTCCGGAAACGGTTTTTGTGGTCGCATCCATGGATATTGCTTTCAAGATGCCCGCTAAAATCAATGATCTGTTGACCGTCAGAACCGTTTACACCAAGGCCAAGGGCGCGCGGTTTGAAATTTCGCAGAAAATCCTGCGCGGCGAT
Organism: Parvibaculales bacterium; assembly: GCA_049889415.1. GTDB lineage: Bacteria > Pseudomonadota > Alphaproteobacteria > RS24 > RS24 > JAYQKL01. Next base: position 152,538 of record JBMHDL010000010.1, read on the forward strand.
GAACTGGTCTGGATGGCTGATATTGTCGCCGCCAGTGTAACGCTTGACGGCCGCCCTGTTCGCCTGCCTGATGCGATGATGCGGCTTGTAACAGACCGTTTGGGCAATAAAGACCTCATCTAAGCCTCAGTTTGGTCACATTCTCCTGCATAGTGGTGCCATGGAGGATTCAAGTGTTTTCCATGGATAGTTTTTTTGCAGATGAGGCTCGAAATGGACCCGATCACTGATCCGATTGTCATGCAACAGGCGCAGGAAATGGCTGTGCAGGATTTTTCGCTTTTATCACTCTTTCTCAGAGCTGATTTTGTCGTCAAACTGGTCATGATCGGTTTGATTATGGCTTCCGTTTGGACCTGGACCATTATTTTTGAGAAAGCCCTGCTGTTACGTCGGCTCACCCAACGCGCCGACGCTTTTGAGAAACTCTTCTGGTCCGGCGAAAATCTGCAGAACCTGTATCGCAAAGTTGCGGCCGGGGCGGATCATCCCATAGCACGGGTATTTAATGCCGGTATGCGGGAATGGACTCGGTCGGAAAGTGACGGGAAAGAAAGCGGTTTCGCGCCGGGGCTGCAGCAAAGGCTGGACCGGGTTTTAACGGTGTCGATAGCCCGTGAGATGGCCAATATTGAAAGGCGCATGCTGTTTCTGGCAACTGTCGGGGCGGTGGCGCCGTTTGTCGGTCTGTTCGGGACGGTCTGGGGGATTATGAACAGTTTTCAGGCGATTGCGATGAGTCGCGACACCAATCTGGCGGTTGTCGCTCCGGGCATTGCCGAAGCGCTTTTCGCCACGGGTCTTGGTCTGCTCGCAGCCATACCGGCCGTCATCGCCTATAATAAATTTTCCAATGATCTGGGGGGGTATGCCAACCGTCTAGACATGTTCGCAGATGAGTTTTCCAATCTCTTGTCCCGTCACATCGACTCGCAGGACGGCTGATGGCCGGGGGTCTGAGACATATGCAGGGTGCCCGCGGGACCGGTCGCGGCCGGCGGCATCACCGTCCGATGAGTGAAATCAATGTCACGCCCATGGTGGATGTGATGCTGGTTCTGCTTATTGTTTTTATGGTTGCAGCGCCTTTGCTGACTGTCGGTGTGCCCGTCAATCTGCCGCAAGCCGGCGCAGAAAGCCTGACAGGGGACGATGAGCCACTGGCCATCACCATTCAGCCAGACGGCACGGTGTTTATTCAGGACACATTGATAGATGCAGATGCCTTGATCCCGCGCCTGCGGGCGATTGTCGGGGAGGGGTATGACCAGCGCATTTATGTGCGTGGTGACAAGAATGCCGCTTATGGGGTGGTTGCCGGCGTGATGGCGCGGATCAATCAAGCCGGTTTTGCCCGGGTGGCTCTGGTGACGGAAATGCCTGAAGCAGGTTCAAAATAAATGCAGCAGTCGGGCGTGCAAAAAGAGCTTGGTTTTTCCCTCAGCCTGCACATGTTGGTTTTGGCAGCCGGCATGGTTTATCTGCCAACCCCCAGCGAGTTTCTTATACCTGAAAACGCCCTGCCGATAGAACTTGTCTCGATTGAGGAATTCACACGCTTGAGCCAACCGGAGGCGCAGCCGGAAAAAATAAGCCCAAAGCTCCAACCAAAGCCTCAATCAAAGCCTCAATCAAAGCCTCAACAAAAGCCAGAGCCTGCACAGGTTAAACAGCCTGAGGTGACAGCGCCACCTCCGCCGGTCCAAGCAGCCCCTTCAAATGCCATGCCGCCACTTGAGACAGCGAAATCAAAACCACAGCCCGACCCTAAGCCGGAGGCGGAGGCATTTGTCACTCTGGTGGCGCAACCGCGCCCCTTGGCACGCCCGGTACCCGTGCCGGAGCCGGAGCCTGCGAAAACCTTCCTGGACACCAATGCTCTGCAGGCCCTGTTGGACAAGACGCCCGATGAACCTCAACAGCCCCCTCCCGCAGCGGATCCCGTTGAGACGCTTGCGCCTTTGAGTTTGAGCGAAATAGATGCTTTCAGAGCGCAGATGAAGTCCTGCTGGAGTGTACCGGTCGGTGCAGCCAATGCCGACGACCTCGCTGTCAGGGTTGAACTTGGTCTCAACCGTGACGGCTCGCTTGCTTATGGGCCGTTTGTAGTTGATAAGAGCCGCATCAGTGATCCGTATTTCAGGGCCGCGGCAGAGAGTGTTCTGCGCGCCATCCGTCGCTGCCAGCCCTTTACCATGCCGGCGGATAAATACCGCAGTTGGCAAAAACTTGATTTGAATTTTGATCCGAAGCAGATGTTCGGTGGGTAGGAGGTAAATCATAATGTTCAAAAACGGATATGACTTTGTAAGGCCGCTCAAGCTGATGGCCGCCGGGATGATGTTCCTGTTGGTTTTATCGGTTTCAGCCACCCATGCGGCGTTGAGGATTGACATCACGCAGGGCAATATTGACCCGCTTTACATTGCTCTGGTGCCGTTTCAGGGCAATCAGGGAACCCCATCCGCCGTCGGGGAGGATGTTGCTCGGCTGGTGCAGGAAAATCTGGAGCGCTCTGGCCTGTTTCGTGGCATTGACCGCAAAAGTTTCATCCAGACCGGCCTGAAGGCGAACACCCTGCCACGCTTTGGAGACTGGCGGATCATCAATGCCCAGGCGCTGGTGACCGGCGAGGCGAAGATACAGCCAGATGGAAGCCTGATTGTCAGCTTCCGGCTGTGGGATGTTTTTGCCCAGGAACGCATGGCCGGCTGGCAATATTCAACAACCCAGGACAATTGGCGGGATGTGGCGCATTTGATATCCGACGCCATTTATGAAAGGTTGACCGGGGAAAGCGGGTATTTTTACTCGCGTGTGGTGTATGTTGATGAAACCGGGCCGAAAAACAACCGCACCAAGCGGTTGGCCATCATGGATCAGGACGGTCACAATCCACGCCTCATCACCAGCGGCAAAACCCTTGCCCTGACACCCCGGTTCAGCCCAACATCACAGGAAATAACCTATCTGTCTTTTGCTCGCGGTAAGCCGAGGGTCTACCTGCTGAATATCGAAACCGGACAGCAGGAAATCGTCGGCGATTTTCCGGGCATGACTTTTGCCCCAAGATTTTCTCCTGATGGCAAGAAAATCATCATGAGTCTGGAGCGCAACGGTAATTCCAACATTTACACGCTGAACCTCGGAACCCGTGAAATGAAACGGATGACGAGTTCATTGGCGATTGATACCGCCCCCTGTTATGCCCCGGACGGCAGCCGGATCGTTTTTGAAAGTGACCGCGCCGGGCGGCAGCAGCTTTATGTTATGGATGCGGATGGAACGAATGTCGAGCGCATCAGTTACGGCGAAGGCCGATATGCAACGCCCGTCTGGTCGCCACGCGGGGATTTGATTGCCTTCACCAAGCAATATAAGGGGCGGTTTTTGATTGGGGTCATGCGTCCGGACGGAACCGGCGAGCGCATTTTGACTGAAGGTTATCATAATGAGGGGCCGGCATGGGCTCCCAATGGGCGGGTGCTGGTTTTCTTCCGCGAGAGCAAGGGAGAAAAGGGTGGGCCGAGTCTATGGTCCGTAGATGTCACGGGCCGGAATGAACGCCCGCTCAGAACGCCCGGTTTTGCATCCGACCCAGCCTGGTCACCTTTGATTCGATAGGCAAATAAGAGGTTTCCATGACAGGGAAAATTTGTTAAGTATCTGATAGTTTTAGTTTTTGGAAAAGGCCATACGCTTCAAGGAGCCAACATGTTTCAAAAAAATGCCTTTAAATTGAGTGCTGTAGCACTTCTTTCGGTCGTTCTGGCAGCTTGTGCATCTGGCACAAGCTCCGTCAATGGCACAGTATCATCAAAAGAGGGAACGGTTCGCGAATTGGTGCGTAATGTTGGTGACCGTGTCTTTTTTGAAACCGACAGCTCACGTTTGACGGCGTCAGCCCGCAACACAATCAGCAAACAGGCTGAGTGGTTGAACACAAACAGTGTGAACTTGCTGATTGAAGGCCATGCCGATGAGCGCGGTACCCGTGATTACAACCTTGCGCTTGGTGCCCGCCGCGCCAATGCCGTGCGGGATTTCATGGTTAGCCTCGGTGTGGATCCGTCACGCCTGTCGACGGTCTCTTACGGTAAAGAGCGTCCAGTCTCCCTGTGTGCGGATGAAAGCTGCTGGTCAAAGAACAGACGTTCGGTATCAGCCGTCCGTTAGGCCTTTAGCCTGTCTTTTAAAAGGCGCATCATGGGATGCGCCTTTTTTTATGGGCTGACTGCCATATATCTGCCCTTTTTCAGATCTAGATGTATATGGTAATTCTTTCGGAGGTGCTGATGTTCGACCGTAAAAACCTGATAGGCAAGCTCATTGGTGCAGCATGCCTGCTGGCCTTGACATCCGGCTGGGACGCCCGCGCCCAGGTTGAAGATGAAGCGTTTTTCCCGCTCTCTTCACAACTCGACGCCTTTACACAGGATGGCCAGCCGAATGCCGACCAGACAGGTCTTGACGCAGGCAGGATAGAGACCGTGCAAATTCTCAACCAAGCCCCGGCCCCGACTGAGCCTGCCTTGACGGACCAAATTGCCTCAATTCAGACGGCGCTGGATTTGATCACCCGCAGGCTTGAGCAAATGCCGATTGCCGGCACATTGCCGACTCTTGAGGATGACGTCCAGCAGGAGGTTCTTGAAAGATTATCAATCATAGAAACCCAATTGCAGGGATTGTCTCAGGCCTCTTATCCTTTGGCAGAAACAGGCGGCAGTTTTGACCAGACCGGCGTCGCGGACCTGCGCCTGAGGTTGGGTCAGATTGAAGAGGTGATGCGAACGCTGAATGGTCAAATTGAGGATATTTCCTTCCGCTTGACCAAGCTCGGGGAACGGTTTGAGCAGATTGCCGCTGATACGGAATTCCGTTTTCAGGAATTGGAGATGGTTGCACGCCAGGGATCCCTGACAGGTTATACGCAAGCCGGCGGCAAGCCGGAACAGCCGGAGGAGCCGCAGGTCCTCGGTACGATAAAGGTGAAGAAAACCACCCAAATCAATCAGATGCAGGATGAGGAAGCTCCCGTGCTGGTCGGTGAGGCGCGGCTTGTGGATGAGGCGCCTGCACCAGAAACCGCCCCGCAGCCCATGGATACGCCGGTGCTAGACCCGCTTGAAGTCTATGACCAGGCCCTCAAGAAACTGCGGATGGGTGCATATGGTGAAGCGCAAGACGACCTTGTCTATTTTCTGGCGAATTTCAAAACCCATAAACTCGCCGGCAACGCCCAATATTGGCTTGGCGAAACCCATTATGTCAGGCGCGACTACAAGGCCGCGGCGACGGCCTTTCTGAATGGCTACACAACTTTTGAAAACAGTGCAAAAGCTCCCGACAGCCTGCTGAAACTTGGCATGACGCTTGTGGTTATGGGAGAGAAAGAGACCGGTTGTGACGCTTTTGCCGAGTTGTCGTCTAAGTTTCCGGATGCGGCGCAATCCGTGATTCAGCGCGCAGAGATTGAAAGACAGCGTGCGGGTTGCCTCTAGAAAATTGACACCGGGAAATTTCCGGGCGCGGTTGAGGCGGTTGTGTCCGCCGGCCGGTCGTCAATCCCAGCATTTTGCCCTTGCCGTGTCGGGTGGCGCGGATTCATTATCCCTGCTTGTCCTTGCCGCACAGGCGAAAACAGACAAGCTTGATTTCACTGTCCTGACGTTTGATCATAAATTGCGCGCCGGTTCAACGGCTGTCGCCGAGACTGTCCTGAAAACGGCTGAAAAATTCGGATTGGCGGCGCATAAGCTGAGCCGCCCCGGGGCAAAGCCGAAAGCCTCCCTTCAATCTGCAGCACGCGCGGCGCGCTATGATGCACTTTTGGGGTGGTGTGCAAAAAACGATGCTGACGGCTTGATTGTGGCGCACCATCTAGAGGATCAGGCGGAGACATTTTTGCTGCGCCTGGCGCGTGGCTCCGGCTTGGATGGTCTGTCGGCCATGCAGGCTGTCAGTGAGCGCGAAAACAGTGTCCTGATCAGGCCGTTTCTGGATGTTCATCAAGCCGAACTGCATGCCGTCTTGAAGGGCCACAAGGTGATCCCGTTTGAAGATCCAAGTAATGCCGATACCCGCTTTCAACGTGTTGCTTTCCGGCGAAGCAAGGCTGCTTTTGATGCCTTGGGACTGACATCCGTGCGGCTGGCGGAAACGGCTGACAGGCTGCAAAAAGCCCGTCATGTTCTGGAGGCATTGGCTGCAGACCAGATGGCGGAGCTGATCAGGGTTGACGCCTGTGGGGTGATTTCAGGTGACAAGGCCGGGTTGCAGGCTCTGCCGGAGGATGTCGCACTCCGAGTGTTGCGCGGTCTGTTGGCGACCCATCGTCCTTATCCGCCGCGCCAAGTTGCGGTGGACCGGCTTTATCAGCTGATTGTAAAGGGGGAAACCGGCCGGAAAACGCTTGCCGGGCAAATTGTTTCAGTGAAAAAAACCGTGGTGGAGATATACCGAGAGCCGGCGGATATTGATGCGACCTCGCAAAATCTGCCCAAAGGAAAAAAAATCGTCTGGGATCAACGTTTTGAAATCATGGTCTCGCGTAAAGCCACCGGTCGATTTCGTGTCATGCCGCTGGGAATTGACGGGTTGAAATGGGCCAGGGAAACGGGGGTGCCTCTGCCGAAACTGCCGTCGAAAGCCCTTCACGGACTGCCCTGCGTCAAGCAAGTCCTGAATGGCAAAACTCCTGGGAAACCAGTGGCTGTAGCGCGCATTTTGACGCATCCGCATATTTCTTTCGGCGTATTACCGCGGAAAACATAAATTTCCGCCTGAAATAAGCACCATAGGGTGGTAATCTGCCGCCACCTTACCTATCTTTAACATATACCGTCATGAAAAGCTGTGCCGGTCACTTTGATTTCGAGGATTGAGTTGTGAATAATATGAGAAACCTTCTGGTTTGGGCGATTGTCGGCCTCATGCTTGTTTCCCTGTTCAACATGTTTCAGGGGGAAGGCGGGGCTTCGCAAAAAAATGAAATAACTTTTTCTCAGTTCCTGTCTGAAGTGGAGTCGGGAAATGTCATGCGCGTGACCATGAATGGTGACAAGGTCAGCGGGCAAACCTCCGACGGCATGCAATTTTCGACCTATGTGCCGCCAAATGACCCCAATCTGGTTGAGCGGCTGACGGAGCGCGGCGTGATGATTTCCGTCAAGCCGGTGGATCGTGGTCCGACCTTGTTGGGCATTCTCATCAGTTGGTTCCCGATGCTGTTGCTGATTGGCGTCTGGGTGTTTTTTATGCGCCAGATGCAGGGTGGTGGACGCGGTGCCATGGGCTTTGGCAAATCGAAAGCCAAATTGCTGAATGAGGCGCATGGCCGTGTGACCTTTGACGATGTCGCCGGCATTGACGAAGCCAAGGACGACCTGACCGAAATTGTCGATTTTCTTAAAGACCCGAGCCGGTTCCAGCGTCTTGGGGGACGGATACCGAAAGGAGCGCTGCTCGTCGGACCGCCCGGAACCGGTAAAACGCTTCTGGCCCGCGCCATTGCCGGAGAGGCCAATGTGCCGTTCTTTTCCATATCCGGTTCTGATTTTGTTGAAATGTTTGTCGGTGTTGGCGCCAGCCGTGTCCGGGATATGTTCGAGCAGGCCAAAACCAATGCCCCCTGCATCATCTTTATTGATGAAATTGATGCCGTCGGCCGTCATCGCGGTGCCGGTCTCGGCGGTGGCAATGATGAACGTGAACAGACCCTCAACCAGCTTCTCGTCGAAATGGACGGTTTTGAAGCCAATGAAGGTATTATCCTGATTGCCGCCACCAACCGTCCGGACGTGCTGGACCCGGCTTTGTTGCGCCCTGGCCGTTTTGACCGCCAGGTGGTCGTGCCTAACCCGGACATTATCGGCCGTGAAAAAATCCTCAAAGTGCACATGAAGAAAGTACCTCTTGGTCCGGATGTTGACGTGCGCACCATTGCCCGTGGTACGCCGGGTTTCTCCGGTGCAGATCTTGCCAATATCGTCAATGAAGCCGCCCTGCTGGCAGCCAGACGCAACAAGCGCGTGGTCTCCAACGCTGAGTTTGAAGACGCCAAGGACAAGGTTATGATGGGCGCAGAACGCCGCACCATGGTCATGTCCGAGGAAGAGAAGAAGCTGACAGCCTATCATGAAGGCGGTCATGCTTTGGTCGCGCTGAACCTTGAGGCGTCCGACCCCATTCATAAGGCAACCATTATTCCGCGTGGGCGGGCTTTGGGCATGGTCATGCGCCTGCCGGAGCGTGACCAATTATCCGTCACGCGCGCCAAGCTCAAGGCAGACCTTGCCGTCGCTATGGGCGGGCGGATTGCTGAAGAGGTCATTTTCGGTCATGACAAGGTGACATCTGGTGCCTCCTCCGACATTCAGATGGCAACCAATATGGCCAAGGCCATGGTTACGCAATTCGGTATGAGTGATGACCTTGGGCCGCTGGCTTATGGCGATAATGAGCAGGAGGTTTTCCTGGGACGTTCGATTTCGCAGACGCAGAACAATTCCGATGAAACTCAGAGCAAAATTGACTCTGAAGTCCGCCGTTTTGTTGATGAAGGCTATGCGACGGCTGAAAAAATCATCCGTGATAAAATTGATGACCTTCATGCCATCGCCAAGGGGCTGTTGGAGTTTGAAACCCTCACGGGTGATGAGATTATTGGTTTGCTGAAGGGGGAGCCGCCGGTGCGTCCCGATGACAGCTCCGGTCCGGACGGAAATGCACCTGCACCTTCCTCTTCCACGGTCCCGAATACTGGAGGCAAGTCAGTGTCTGGTCCCGAACCGCAGGGTACCTGAGGCAATATGCGGCCCAAAATACTCGGTATTTTGAATATGACCGCCGACAGTTTTTCTGACGGCGGTCAATTTCTGTCGCCTGATAAAGCCGTGGCTCAGGCTCAGGCCCTGGCGCAGGGCGGTAGTGACATCATCGATATCGGCCCCGCCTCATCACATCCTGACAGCACGCCGGTATCCCCGCAAACGGAAATCGAGCGTCTGGCGTCAGTTTTGCCGCATCTGATGGCCGAAGGGTTGGAAATCTCAATTGACAGCTACCAGCCCGAAACCCAGCTCTGGGCGATGCAGCAGGGGGTGGCTTGGCTGAACGATATTCAGGGCTTTGCCAACCCGCATGTGCAGGAGGCTCTGGTTGACAGTTCATGCGGTCTGTTTGTCATGCATTCCATCCAGTCCGCCGGTCCGGCCAAACGTGAGCCGGTGCCTGAAGGGGATATTCTGGACATAGTTACGCGGTTTTTTGAGCAAAGGCTGACGGAATTCGACCGGCACGGCATTGCCCGCGACAGGCTGGTGCTAGATCCCGGCATGGGGTTTTTCCTCGGCAATGATCCCGAGCCGTCTGTAAGGGTTTTAAGCCATATTGAGTGGCTCAAACAGGCATTTGACCTGCCAGTTTTGGTGTCAGTGTCGCGCAAGAGTTTTTTGCGGGTTTTGTCAGGGCGCAGTGTAGACGAGAGTGGGCCGGTGACTTTGGCGGCGGAATTATGGGCGGCCGGCCATGGGGTTGACTATATCCGTACCCATGACAGCCGGCAATTGCGTGATGCATTGGCCCTGCAGGCGCATCTTGTGGCCAGCAATTGAGCCTGTATGCAGTGAAATTTTTTGAAAAAAGCCGTGATTTGCCCCGAAATCCTTGTTTTGGCAATCTGCATGGGTGATTCGTTATAAGAGGGTACATCATGGTGCGCAAATATTTCGGGACTGACGGCATTCGGGGAACCGTCAATAACGGAACCATGACAGCGGAAATTGCCTTGAAACTCGGCATGGCGGCCGGGCGTGTGTTCCGCCGCGGTGATTACCGCCACCGCGTCGTCATTGGCAAGGATACACGTCTATCCGGATATACCATTGAACCGGCACTGGTTGCCGGCTTCACCTCCATGGGCATGGATGTTTTCCTGTTCGGCCCGATGCCGACGCCTGGCGTGGCCTATCTGACCCGAACTTTGCGGGCTGATATTGGGGTGATGATTTCCGCCTCGCACAACTCTTTTGAGGATAATGGCATCAAGCTGTTTGGCCCTGATGGGTTCAAGCTGTCCGATGAAATCGAATATGAAATCGAATCCTACATGGATGACGGCGTTGGCCAGCTTTCGGCACCTGACAAGCTGGGTCGCGCCAAACGCATTGATGATGCCCAAGCACGCTATATTGAGTTCGCCAAACGCACCCTGCCGCGCACTATGAACCTTAATGGCCTGAAGGTTGTTGTTGATTGCGCCAATGGTGCGGCCTACAAAGTCGCCCCGACCGCACTTTGGGAATTAGGGGCCGAGGTCGTCAGCATCGGCTGTGACCCGAACGGCTTCAACATCAATAAGGGGTGTGGTTCGACGGATACTGCCTTGCTGGCTGAAACTGTCGTGGCCGAAAAGGCGGATATCGGCATTGCCTTGGACGGCGATGCCGATCGGGTCATCATTATTGACGAAAACGGCAATCAGATTGACGGTGACCAGCTGATGGGCCTGATTGCCACCAACTGGCAGGCGCGTGAATTGTTGGCCCAGCCCGGCGTTGTAGCTACCATCATGTCTAACCTCGGTCTTGAACGTTATCTGAACGGATTGAAACTGGACCTTGTCCGCACGGCTGTCGGTGACCGCTATGTGGTTGAGCAAATGCGTCAAAAGGGATTCAATCTCGGCGGTGAACAGTCCGGACACATGATTATGTCAGACTTCGCCACCACCGGAGACGGGCTGATTGCCGCCCTGCAGGTGTTGACCATCATGCGCCTGACCGACAAGCCGGTCAGTATGCTTGGGCGCGTGTTTGAACCATTGCCGCAATTGCTTAAAAATATCAGGTTTTCCGGGGGCTCGCCGCTGAATGAAGAGTCGGTCAAGCAGGCCATCGCTGAAGGCGAAAACCGCCTTGGAAATAGCGGGCGTCTGGTTATCCGCAAATCTGGGACCGAACCATTGATCCGGGTCATGGGCGAGGGCGATGATGCCGGCCTGGTACGCAGCGTTGTCGACGACATCGTTGAAACCATTTCTGCGACTGCTGCCTGAATATGACAGCAGGCCAAACGACTCTGTCCCCGATTTTAATTGTTGCGGGGTCTGACTCCGGTGGTGGTGCCGGCATTCAGGCCGATATCAAAGCGGTGACGGCATTGGGTGGGTTTGCTATGACGGCCGTTTCGGCTCTGACGGCGCAAAACACGCAAGGTGTGCAGGAGGTCATGGATGTGCCGCCAGCTTTCGTTGCCAGGCAGATTTCCGCCGTGTTAGAGGATTTGGGGGCCGAGGCCGTCAAAACTGGCATGTTGCCCAATATTGAAGTGATTGAAGCCGTCGCTGACGCACTGGACGGTCAGAAAGCCCCTGTGGTGGTTGATCCGGTGATGGTTGCCAGCTCCGGTGACCGGTTGTTGCGCGATGATGCCGTGGCGGCGATGCAAAGCTGTCTGATCAGCCGTGCCGGTTTGGTAACACCCAATATGCCTGAAACCGAAGTGCTGACTGGACGCCGTGTGGAAACCTTGGATGATATGAAATTCGCCGCAGATCAGTTGATGGAGTCCGGCGCCCGCGCTGCCTTGATCAAGGGCGGGCATGGTCAAGATGCTGTCGTCATCGACTTGCTGGCCGAGCAGTCGGGTTTTACGGTGTTTGAAAACCCGCGCCTGGACAGCAAAAACACACATGGTACCGGTTGCACCCTGGCCTCTGGCACCGCCGCAGGCCTGGGGCAGGGGTTGCCAATGCAACAGGCGGTCGAGCGGGCGATATCCTATGTCCGTATGGCCATTTCCTTGGCTGATCCCAAGCTCGGACAGGGGGATAACAAGCCGCTTTTCCATGGCTGGCCTTTGGGGACATCCGAGCGGTCTGAGTGAGGCACAACCCGCAAGGGTTTTTGGGCGGTTATCTTAAAAATTGACCTTGAACTCCAGCCCCATTGTCCGTGGTGGTGATGAAAAGACCGCAAACTGTCCGGGTTGCGCGGGCACCGGAAATGCGAGAATATTGTATTTCTCATCAAAAATATTGTTCACGACAAATGACAGGTTCCAGTCATTGTTGTAATGCCGCAGGCCAATCCGCCCGCCGAAAGTCGCAAAGGCGTCATTGATTAAAACATCGTTAAGGGCGGCGCGTTCCATCGCGCTCAACCCTTCTGCGTCCACGGCTGCCGAGGTGATTGCCGCTTCCTCGTTCCAGCGCATGTTGAGATGGGCGTACCATTCGCTGAGAGGCGTCAAATCCTGAACATAAGTGGCCTGGGCCGTCACCACATATTCCGGTGTGCTGCCGAGCTGTACCCCGCTCTGCAAGGTGGTTGAAAGTATGTCCACGTCATCCTGACGCTCAGCGTTGACATAAAGCACCCCGCCGCCCAGTGTCCAATTGTCGTTCGGAAAAGCCCGCACATCTAGTTCAACCCCCTGAGAGATGACATCCGATCCGATGACGACAAAATTGACTCCGTTGAAAACATTCTCCTGAAACCCATCAATTTCCTGGTAAAATCCGGTTGCGTTGACCGTCAGCCGATTGTCAAGCCAGCTTGATTTGAAACCGATTTCAAAACTGTCATTGGTTTCCTTGTCAAAGGCCAGATCTGAAGCCTGAATGGGCTGTGTGTTTCCGGGTTGGGCAATGTTGCCATCATTGTCATAGCTTGTCACGGATGTAGAAAACCCGCTGCGTAACAGATTGTAGGAGCCTGATTTGAAGCCGCGAGAAATGCCGCCAAAGATCATCAAATCTTTTGAGATATGTCTTGCATAGCGAATGGTGCCGGCAAATGTGCTGCTCGACATTGTGTCGTCATAACGCCCGTTGAATTCAGGGTTCAAGGTCGGGTTGCAGATGATCGGCAACAGGACGCGGATGTTCTGCGCTAGTTGGTCTCCGTCCGGGCCAAGCAGTTCCTCACAAATCGGCACGCCGGTCACCGTCAAATCGGCGGTCAAATCCTTTTTCTCATGGGTGTAGCGGGCCCCGACCATCAGTTCGTCTTTCGGACTCAGGGTGATGATATTATGGGTGAAAAGGGCGATCGACTGTGTATCGAGTTCGAACTGGTCAGTGTTTTGTCTGCCACCCTCCTGGGATGCGGAAAATGCGTCGCTCAAAGTCGGTATCGTGACGCCCCCGGGGAAGGTTTGCGTGCTGGCCAAAATATAAGGGCTTCCGGTGCCGGCCGTTAAATCAACGGGCAGGGTACCAAACAGTTGAAAGCCCGCATAATTCGCCTCGCTGGGTTCCAAAGTGGCTGCAAAGGCCCTAACCAGTGGGTTAGGCGCGGCCAGCAGGCCGGCCAGCAGTTGATTGTAATTCTGGTTAACCATATCTGTCGCGCCCATGGTGGCGATATTTACCAGCAGGTCCAGATATTCATCCGCCTGCGTGCCATAGCTGATGGTGTCGCTGGTGCTGATGCTTTGGTCCAGGAAAAACAGACCCGCCAGCCAGTCAAGTGTACCGTTCACCCCTTGCAGACGCAGTTCCTGAGTGAAGACTTCTTCCTTGTCAGTTTTGCCGTCGCGATAAAGAATATCAGCACCTGAAAAGTCAAGGTCATGACTCTGTTCAGCTTCATATGTTCGGAAAGCGGTAATCGAAGTGAATGTGCCGCTTTTCAGTTTTCGGTCATACTGGGCTGACAGGCCAAAATCTTCAAAGGTGTCCTCAAAGGGTCTGCCAGGAGTGAAGGCGGCATCGAAACGTGTGTCATTATTTGCCGTGCCGCTGTCGGTTACACCAATCAGGGGCCAGGCGGCGGTGCCGGTCAAAGGGGCGGCGCCAGCAAGGCCGTTCAATATCGGGCTGATCGGTCCAGGGGCGTGTACAGCAACACAACAGTCGCGGCTGTTTTCACTGTAATCCAGAATGAGCCGCAACTCTTTAATATCGTCTTTCCACAGATATTGCCCGCGCAGGAGCATGTCATCACGGTCATTATGATGCGCACCGGTGTTGAGGTTTTCTACATAGCCATCGCTGGCTTGTAAAATGACATCCAGTTGCAGTGCTGCGTGTTGAGTTACGGCGCCGGTGGTTGAGAAGCTCAGTTCATGTTGATCAAAACTGCCGATCAGATAGGCGGCTTGGGTTGAGGGGTCAAAGCCAGGTTTGCCGGTCACAATGTTGATGACCCCGGGCAGCCGCTGGCACCGAAAAGGGAAATAATCGCCGATGAATTTTTATCCAAATGCAGCCTGATGGCGGATTTGGACAACCGTCAAAACCCTCATACTTGGCAGATCTGCGCTTCCCATCTCGCCCGCAATGGTGACTATGACGCCGCCATTGCCTTTATCGATGAGGCTCGCAGCCTGTATGTCGGCGCCGGCGATATGGGGGCGGTCATCCGCATGGACGAAATCCGCGCCGAACTGCACTACGCCCGCTTCAACGCCAAATGGGGCGGGTGAGGTTTTAACTCACCCCTCTTGCCTTCCGGCCCTCTTTCCTCTATATCTCCGCGTGGGACACCTCTCCCCAACGAGAGGCAACTATCTGTGAGGGTAGAGATATGACAGATTTGACCAAGCCGGTCTCCAAACCAGTGGAGCGGCCGGCAAACCCTGATTTTTCTTCAGGTCCGTGCGCCAAGCGCCCGGGATATGCATTACACCATCTTGAAAACGCCGTTTTGGGCCGGTCACACCGCTCCAAGCCCGGCAAGGCACGCCTGAAAGAGGCGATTGACCGCACCCGTGCCATTTTGCGGGTGCCGGAGGATTACCATATCGGCATCGTACCCGGCTCCGACACCGGCGCCTTTGAAATGGCTATGTGGAGTGTGCTCGGTGAACGCGGCCTTGATATTCTCGGCTGGGAGAGCTTCGGCAAGGGCTGGATCACCGATGCCGTCAAGCAGTTAAAACTCGACGATGTGCGGGTCATGGAAGCGGGTTACGGCGATCTGCCGGATCTGTCGGCGGTTGATTTCAGCCGCGATGTCGCCTTCACCTGGAATGGCACGACTTCTGGTGTGCGGGTGCCGAACGGGGACTGGATTGCGGCAGACCGCACCGGTCTGACGCTGTGTGACGCCACATCCGCCGCCTTTGCCATGGACCTGCCCTGGGACAGGCTCGACATCACAACCTATAGCTGGCAGAAGGTGATGGGTGGGGAGGCCGCACACGGTATGCTGATTCTCAGCCCCCGGGCGGTTGAACGTCTTGAGAGTTACACCCCGCCATGGCCGTTGCCGAAAGTGTTCCGTCTGACTAAAGGTGGCAAGCTGATTGATGGCATTTTCCGCGGCGAGACCATCAACACCCCGTCTATGCTGGCAGTTGAGGACTATATTGATGCCCTGAAATGGGCCGAAGAAATTGGTGGACTTGATGCCCTGCTGCAGCGCTCGGCCGATAATCTGGCTGTTCTGGCAGGCTGGGTGGCCCGCACCGATTGGGTCAGCTTTCTGTGCCAGAAGGATGAAAACCTGTCCAACACCTCCATCTGCCTGACCATCACCGACCCGCGTGCCTTGGCGCTGGATGACGCTGAGCAGGCGGCATTGGCTAAACGCCTCGCAACATTGCTGGATGAAGAGGGTGTCGCCTATGACATTGGCGCCTATCGTGACGCGCCAGCCGGTTTGAGGATTTGGGGTGGGGCCACGGTTGAAGCCGCGGACCTTGAAAAACTGACACACTGGCTGGACTGGGCCTTCGAAACCGCCCTCGCTGAAGCGACAGCCGCGTGAATAAAGGAGCATGAAGATGCCAAAAGTATTGATTTCCGACAAAATGAGCCCCCGCGCTGAAGAGATTTTCAAGCAGCGCGGCATTGAAGTTGACGTCATCACGGGTCTTGACCGCGATGAGTTGATCAAAATCATAGACCAGTATGACGGTCTGGCTGTTCGTTCCTCCACCAAGGCGACTCCACCGGTGATTGAAGCGGCTAAAAACCTAAAAGTGATTGGTCGCGCTGGTATTGGGGTTGATAATATCGACCTCCCGGCCGCCACTGCCCAAGGGGTTGTGGTGATGAACACGCCGTTCGGAAATTCCATCACCACGGCGGAACACGCCATCGCCATGATGTTCGCTCTCGCCAGGCAATTGCCGACTGCCAATGCCTCGACCCATGAGGGCAAATGGGAGAAATCCCGGTTCATGGGGGTTGAGGTGTCCGGCAAGGTGCTAGGGGTTATTGGTTGCGGAAATATCGGCGCCAATGTCGCGACACGGGCGCTGGGTCTGAAGATGAAAGTGGTCGCTTTTGACCCGTTCCTGACGCCTGAGCGCGCCGTCGACATTGGCGTTGAAAAGGTCGAATTGGACGAGCTGTTGGGCCGGGCTGATTTCATCACTCTGCACACCCCGCTGACGGATACGACCCGCAACATTATTGATGCCGAGGCTTTGGCGAAAACCAAACCGGGCGTGCGCATCATCAATTGCGCCCGTGGCGGATTGGTTGCCGAAAAAGACCTGAAAGCCGCTCTTGACAGCGGTCATGTCGCCGGCGCTGCATTGGATGTGTTTGAAAGTGAACCTGCCAAGGAGAGCGACTTTTTCGGTATGGAGAATGTCGTCTGCACGCCGCATCTGGGGGCCTCCACCGAAGAGGCGCAGATCAATGTCGCCATTCAGGTCGCCGAGCAGATGTCTGACTATCTGCTGTCCGGGGCCGTCACCAATGCCATCAACATGCCGAGCATTTCTGCTGAGGACGCGCCGCGCCTCAGCCCGTTTGTGACCTTGTCCGAACAGCTCGGCCTGCTGGCCGGTCAGGTGACCGAGTCGGCGCTCAAGGGCGTGAACATTGAATATGCCGGTGATGTCGGCGAACTGAACACCGCCCCGCTGACTTCAGCCACCATTGCCGGCATTTTGCGCCCGCTCATGGCTGAGGTGAACATGGTCAGCGCTCCGGCCATCGCCAAAGAGCGCGGCATCAGCATTTCCGAGACCAAAAGTCAGTCCACCGGTGCCTATGACACCTATATCCGTGTGACGGTTGAGACGGAAAAACAAAGCCGGTCTGTCGCCGGTACGATTTTCTCCAACGGTCAGCCACGGGTGATACAGGTCAAGGGCATCAATATGGATGCCGAGCTGGCACCCCGCATGCTCTATGTCACCAATAATGACCAGCCCGGCTTCATCGGCGCGCTGGGCACGGTGCTGGGCAGGCACGGCATCAACATTGCCTCATTCAGCCTGGGCCGTGAAAAGCCCGGCGGTGACGCCATCTCCCTGATTGCCGTGGACACGGATGTGTCGCCGGCGGTTCTGGAAGAAGTTCAGGGCCTGGAGCAGGTTTTGCAGGTGAAAGCGCTTACCTTTTAAGCCGTAACGGGCTATAAGGGGCGGGTCTGCAAATACTGGGATTCGAAAGGGCGCATTATGGCCAATGTCGTGGTTGTCGGCTCGCAATGGGGCGATGAGGGGAAAGGCAAGATTGTTGACTGGCTGTCAGAGCGCGCCGATATTGTGGCGCGGTTTCAAGGCGGTCACAATGCCGGACACACGCTGGTCATTGACGGCGAAGTTTATAAACTCTCCCTGCTGCCGAGCGGCATTGTGCGCGAAGGCAAGCTGTCGGTCATCGGCAATGGCGTGGTCATCGACCCCTGGGCCCTGCTGAAGGAGATTGACCAGCTGACCGGGCAGGGTGTGACCATCACGCCGGACAATCTGCGGATTGCTGAAAATGCCGTGTTGATTTTACCGGTGCATCAGGAACTGGACGCATCGCGCGAAAGTGCGGCCAAGGAGGCCGACAAAATCGGCACGACCAAGCGCGGCATCGGCCCCGCTTATGAAGACAAGGTCGGCCGCCGCGCCATTCGGGTGCGCGATCTGGCGGATCTCGACACGTTGCCGGCCAAGATTGACAAAATGCTGACCCATCACAACGCGTTGCGGCGCGGTTTCGGGCAGGCTGAGTTTGAGGCAGCGCCTCTGCTCGCGGCGCTGACTGAGATTGCCCCGCAGATTACGCCGTTTGCCGAGCCGGTCTGGAAGCTGTTGAACGAAGCACGCAAACAAGGCCAGCGGATTTTGTTTGAGGGCGCGCAGGGCACACTGCTCGACATTGATCACGGCACCTATCCGTTCGTCACGTCCTCCAACACGATTGCGGGGCAGGCGGCGATCGGCTCCGGCATCGGCCCGTCGGCGCTGAGCCATGTGCTGGGCATCACCAAGGCTTACACCACACGGGTCGGCGAGGGGCCGTTCCCGACTGAGCAGGACAATGACACCGGCCAGCGGCTGGGTGAGCGCGGCCATGAATTCGGCACGGTGACGGGGCGCAAGCGCCGCTGTGGCTGGTTTGACGCCGTGCTGGTGCGCCAGGCCGTGCAGACCGGCGGCATTGACGGCATCGCCCTGACCAAGCTGGATGTGCTGGACGGGTTTGAGGAAATCAAGGTGTGCACCGGCTACCGGCTGGATGGCGAAATGATTGATTATCTGCCGGCGGATGCGGCAGCGCAGACGCGCATTGAGCCGGTTTATGAAACGCTGGAAGGCTGGAGCGACACCAGCTTTGGCGCGCGCAGCTGGGCCGATTTGCCGGCCAATGCCGTGCGCTATGTGCGCTATGTGGAAGAGCTGATTGGCGCGCCGGTGACGCTGCTGTCCACCAGCCCCGAACGCGACGACACCATCCTTGTGAAGGACCCCTTTGAGGATTGAGTATAAGGGCTCGCTTTCCTGAAGGGAAAGCCCAGCCCGCATTCTCCCGATGAAGCTGTTTCGTGAAGTGAAACAGCGGAATGGGGTGCACCCGCCTGGCTACAAGGACTTGGCGCACGCAGTGAGCCTTATTGACCCCTAGTCCGCCTTGCCCCGCGTAGCGGCCCCATCAACCATTTACAAAATCTGCACTCAATCACAAACCTTGAGAATAGGGGTGTTGATTAAAAGGCAAATCAGCGTGTTTACTTTTACTTAAGAAGAAAAAGAAGAGGGAGGGATGAAATGGAAATCAGGTCTCTTCGAATTAAAAATTATAAAGGCATTAATGATCAAACAATTCGTTTTGATAGGTGTTCAAATGCAAATATCATCTCACTTATCGGTTTAAATGAAAGTGGTAAGACGACCACATTAGAGGCAATTGAGCGTTTTGCCATGGGGGAAGCACCAGAGGAAAACCCTGTAGTGCCTCTAGGTTTTGGTTTCAATAACGCAGAGGAGCCAACTTCCTTTATTCCAAATAATAAAATCAGCAGTTTTACTAATAGCATAGATTTGATTGCTGATATCAAAATTAGTGAACAGGAGATTGAGCAGTTTATAAACGTTTTTAATGAATTTATTAACGACGAAGATAATCGGCAAAAATACGATTGTTCATTATGGCGAATAAAAGCCGAAGAATTTAGGAAGCCAATTAAAATAACTAGAAGTTTCCATTTTGAGAAGTCAGAATTTCAAAAAGCTGAATTATCACAACCTCTAATTCGAATTACTTCTACTGCTAACGGTGTGATTAGTGAGCTACCAGAAGAGTTACAAAAATTATTCGAGAGTGAGCTTTTGAGCCTCTTACCCTCAATAAACTTTTTTCCTGCTGCATTATCAGAGTTTCCAGAAAAAATTTATCTTGAAGAAACTGAGTCCGAAGCAACCAACGAGAAGCACGAAAAAGTCATCAAATGCTATCGAGAGATTATCGGTGACATTCTTGCTGTTGATGAAATGAATATTGATGAACATATTATAGACAGAATTACTTCTGAAGATGACTCAGCTCAAAGGTCTCTTCAGGGAGTAATTAATGGAATTAGAAGCAGAATAGAGAATTCCGTTGTTAAGGAATGGCAGAATATTTTTGGTTCAAAAAATAACGTTGAGAGGTCTGTTCAAGTAGTTTCTGGCAAGGACGAGAGAGGGTATTTTCTCGAAATAAAACTACGCCAAGGCGAAGAAGAATTCTCAATTAAAGATACATCTTTAGGGCATAGATGGTTTTTTTGTTTTCTGATGTTCACCGCTTTCCGTAAGAATCGAATAGAAACAAATAAGCCTGTTATTTTTCTTCTAGATGAACCTGCTGCTAGTCTCCATCCTAGTGCGCAAAGCAAAATGCTTGAGACTTTTAAAAACATTACCGATGACTGTTGTCAGGTAATTTATACAACCCATAGTCCATATTTGATTGAACCGAACTGGCTGGAAAGCACATTTATTGTCCAAAATGAAGCTGTTCGATCAGATGATGATGTTTGGTCGCCAACCGTCGATGTGAAAATCACACCTTATCGGACAATGCTTGCTTCTGAGGATGAAAATCAGGCCCTTTATTCCAAGATTATCTTTGATGCTTTGGACTATAGTTTGCCTAAAATTGATGTTCTAAACTCAATGCCAAAAATCGTGGTTGAAGGTAAAGGAGACTATTATATTTATGAATATTTCAAAAAACTTTCCCCTAAATTAAATCAGAATTTTCAATTTGTCCCTGGTGCTGGTGCATCAAAGCTAGAGCCAATTATCAGCATTTTAATCAGCTGGGGGCAAAAGTATTGTGTGCTCCTAGATGGTGATGTGGCTGGTAAGGGTAATGCTAAAAAAATTAGGAAAAACTTCCTTTTATCCAAAAAAACTGTCCTTGAGTTGGATGCAATAGATCAAGAATTTACCGACCTTGAATCGCTTCTATCTGATGAATTAAAGGAAAGAATATCTTCAAACAAAAGAAAGAAAGAAATAAGACAGTTTTTTCAGGAAAAACTAGCTTGCGATGAAGAGATTGAGGTGGACGAAATGACCAAGGGTAATTTCAATAGGGTGTTTGAATTCTTATCAAACAATTTGAGTGAGCAAACTTAAATCTTTTTTAATTGCTCAACCTAACCCTCCAACAACCCCTGCTCTGTTGCCGGTTGGGTCATGGCGTCTTTGAGTTTTTCAAAGGCGCGGGCTTCGATTTGGCGCACGCGTTCGCGGCTGATGTCAAACTGCTGGCTCAGCTCCTCCAGTGTGGCGGGCGGCTCCTGCAGGCGGCGCGCCATCAAAATCGCTTTTTCGCGCTCGTTCAAAATCTCCATCGCGTCCAGCATGACCTGCCGGCGGGCGTCATAATCGCTGCGCTCAGCCAGCACGACCTCCTGGCTGTCGGCGTCATCGGCCAGCCAGTCCTGCCATTCGCCGGTTTCCTCGCCGTCATGACGCATCGGGGTGTTGAGCGAGCTGTCAATGCCGGCCATGCGGCCTTCCATCATCTGCACCTCTTCTTCCTTGACGTCCAGCGTGGCGGCGATTTTCTTCACCTCGTCGGGCTTCAGTGCGCCGCTGTCCACATCGGCGATTTCATTGCGCAGGCGCCGGAGGTTGAAAAACAGCTTTTTCTGCGCCGCCGTTGTGCCGATTTTGACCAAGGACCAGCTGCGCAGCACATATTCCTGAATCGAGGCGCGGATCCACCACATGGCATAGGTCGCCAAGCGGAAGCCCTTATCGGGGTTGAATTTCTTGACCGCCTGCATCAGGCCGATATTGCCCTCTGAAATCACCTCGCCCAAGGGCAGGCCGTAGCCGCGATAGCCGGTGGCGATTTTGGCGACCAGGCGCAGATGGCTGGTCACCAGCATATGCGCGGCGTCGGTGTCGTCTTTTTGAATGTAATACTTAGCAAGCTGGTATTACTGCTTGGCCTCGAGCATCGGGAATTTGCGGATTTCCTGCAAATAGCGATGCAGACTGCCGTCCGGCGACAGGCTGGTCGTTAATGCTCTGCTTTGGGCAGTGCTTTTTGGTTTCTTCTCGGCCATGGCTTACCTTCTGCTCCTAAACCTTATATGGGGGCTCAAGGCCGATATGTAAAGGGGGGGGATGTAAAGGGGGGTGGGCGCTAGAGGGTAT